>NZ_BOPA01000027.1 GCF_016863515.1 Micromonospora gifhornensis | reverse complement strand
CCGCCCAGCGGCTGCTCGCCGACGACGTCACCACGCTCATCGAGGTCGGACCCGACGCGATCCTCACCGGCATGCTCGCCGCCCACCTGCCCGACGGCGTCGCCGCCCTGCCCACGCTGCGCCGCGACCGCCCCGAACCACAAGCCGCCGCCGAACTCTTCGGCCACCTGTACGCCTACGGCCAACCCGTCGACCCCGACACCTATCCGCCGGTGACCGCCGGCACCCGCATCCCCCTACCCAGCTATCCGTTCCAGCGCGAGCGGTACTGGCTCCTGCGCGACGCCGCCACCACGACCGCCGTACCCGAACCGAAAACCGCACCAGTACCGGCCGCGGTGGATCTGACCGGCCTGGACGACGACGCCCGCGCCGACCGGCTGCTCGCACTGGTCCGCACCGAAGCCGCCACCGTGCTCGGCCACGGCGACCCCTCCCGGCTCGGTGCCGACCGCGCCTTCACCGACCTCGGCTTCGACTCGATGACCGCCGTGGAACTGCGCAGCCGGCTCTCCACCGCCCTCGGCATCACCCTGCCCGCCATCGCCGTATTCGACCACCCGACACCACGCTCACTGGCCGGACTGCTCCTCGACCAGTACGCCATCACCGCCGCCACCGCCACCAGCGCCGACACCGACGACCTCGACCTACTGGCCGAGGTGGACCGTCTCGACGCCGCGCTGGCCCGCAACACGCTGACCGCAGACCGGCGCACCGCTGTGCTGGCCCGACTCGGCGAAGTACTGGCCCGCCGGTCACCGACCGAACCCGGTCCCGAACCGGAACTGCTGCACTCAGCCGACGCCGACGAACTGTTCGCATTCATCGACGACCAGCTCGGCCGCGCCGCCCGACCCGCCGGCGCCTGATCCACCCCCGGCCGCACCCACCCCCGCCCGGCCGCCCACCCGACCCCCGAGGAGACGTCGTGTCCGAAGAGGACCGCATGCTGAAATACCTGCAGTGGGTGACCGCCGAGCTGCAGCGGTCACGCGAACGCGTCGCCGAGCTGGAGGCCGGCACCCCGGAACCAGTCGCGGTGGTGGCCACCGCCTGCCGCTACCCGGGCGCCGACAACCCCGAACAACTGTGGCAGCTCGTCGCCGACGGTGTCGACGCCATCACCACCTGGCCGGACGACCGTGGATGGGACGTCGACCGGCTCTACCACCCGGACGGCCCGCCCGGCACCTCCTACACCCGCCACGGCGGCTTCATCGACGCGGCCACCGACTTCGACGCCGAGTTCTTCGGCATCTCCGCCCGCGAAGCCCTCGGCATGGATCCCCAGCAGCGGGTGCTCCTGGAAACCACATGGGAACTGTTCGAACGCGCCGGCCTGGACACCGGCCCGCTGCGCGGCAGCCGCACCGGCGTGTTCGTCGGCGTCGGCGAACAGTCGTACCTCGGCCTGGACGGCCCACCCGAACTCGACGGCTTCATGATGACCAGCCGGCTCAGCAGCATCGCCTCCGGCCGCATCGCCTACACCTTCGGCCTCGAAGGACCCGTACTCTCCGTCGACACCGCCTGCTCCTCGTCCCTGGTCGCCCTGCACCTGGCCGCCCGCGCCCTGCGCGCCGGGGAAGCCGACCTCGCCGTCGCCGGAGGCTGCACCGTCTACGGCCACCCCGGCGGGTTCATCGACTTCTCCCGGCAGCGTGGCCTCGCCCGCGACGGCCGCTGCAAATCCTTCGACGCCACCGCCGACGGCACCGGCTGGGCCGAAGGCGTCGGCCTGCTCCTGCTGGAACGCCTCACCGACGCCCGCCGCCACGGCCACCGCATCCTCGCTGTCCTACGCGGCTCCGCCATCAACTCCGACGGCGCCTCCAACGGCCTCACCGCGCCCAGCGGCCCGGCCCAGCAACGCGTCATCCGGCAGGCCCTGGCCGACGCCCGGCTCACCCCCGCCGACGTCGACGTCATCGAAGCCCACGGCACCGGCACCCGACTCGGAGACCCGATCGAAGCCCAGGCCCTGCTGGCCACCTACGGGCAGGACCGCGCCATTGCGGTGCTGCTCGGCTCGCTGAAATCCAACATCGGCCACAGTGTCGCCGCCGCCGGAGCCGGCGGCGCGATCAAAATGATCGAGGCCATGCGCCACGGCATCGCCCCCCGCTCCCTGCACCTCGACACACCCAACCCAGCCGTCGACTGGACCCAGGGCGCACTGGACCTGCTCACCTCGGCACGCCCATGGCCGCAGACCGAACGCCCCCGCCGCGCCGCCGTGTCGTCCTTCGGCGTCAGCGGCACCAACGCCCACATCATCCTCGAACACGTTCCCGAGCAACCGGAACCGGACACACCACGGCAGCCCGGCCCGTACCCGTTCCTGCTCTCCGCCCGCACCGCCGCCGCGCTGCGCGCCCAGGCGACCCGGCTGCACGCGCACCTGAGCAACCGGCACGACATCGAACCGGCCGACGCGGCATACACCCTCGCCCTGCACCGCACCCCACTGGGACACCGCACACACGTGGTCGCCGCCGACCGCAGCGGCCTGCTCGACGGCCTCGCCGCGCTGGCCGCCGCACCGGACACCACCCCGACCGGCGAACCCGGACGCCTCGCCGTGATCTTCTCCGGGCAGGGGGCCCAACGCCCCGGCATGGGTGCTGCCCTGCACACCCGTTTCCCCGCCTTCGCCGCCGCGCTCGACGAGGTCTGCGCCGCCTTCGACCCACACCTCGACGAGCCGCTACGCGACGTCCTGTTCGCCCCCGACGGCACCGACCGGGCCGGGAAACTGGCACACACCGGCTGGACCCAACCAGCACTGTTCGCGTGGGAAGTGGCGCTGTTCCGGTTGGCCGAGTCCCTCGGCGTCCGCGCCGACATGGTCGGCGGACACTCCCTCGGCGAGATCACCGCCGCGCACGTCGCCGGAGTACTGGACCTGACCGACGCCGTCACCCTGGTCGCCGCCCGCGCCCGACTGCTCCAGGACCTCCCGCCCGGGGGCGCCATGGTTGCCGTCGCCGCCCCCGCCGACCAGGTGCAGGCACTGCTCGACGAGCACGACGACGACGTGGTGATCGCCGCCGTCAACGCCCCTGCCGCAGTGACCCTCGCCGGCCCCGAACCCGCCGTGCTCGCCGTCGCGCAACGACTCGCCGCCCAAGGGATCACCACCCACCGGCTCGCGGTCAGCCACGCCTTCCACTCGCCGATGACCACCCCGGTCCTCGACCCGCTGCACCGCGTCGCCGCCACCCTCACCTACCGGGAACCCACCCTGCCGATCGTGTCCAACGTGACCGGCGACCTCGCCACCCCCGGCCTGCTGACCGACCCCGGCTACTGGGTACGGCAGGTCCGCGCCACCGTCCGCTTCCAGGACTGTGTCCGCGCGCTGGCCGACGCCGGCGCCACCACCTTCCTCGAAGCCGGCCCGGCGGCCGTGCTCACCCCGGCGGTCGCCGCCACCCTCACCGACCACACCGGCGTGGCGGTACCTGCACAGACCGGCCACGACCAGGTGGGTGCCCTGACCGGCGCGCTGGCCACCCTGCACCGGCACGGTCACCACGTCGACTGGCGGGCAGTGCTCGACGGTACCGGCGCCCGGCACGTCGACCTACCCACCTACCCGTTCCAACGGCGCCGGTTCTGGGTCACCCCGCCCTCGGCCGACTCGGCCGCCCTCGGCCTCACCCCCGCCGACCACCCGGTGCTGGCCGGCGCCGTCACCCTGCCCGACACCGGCGAGCTGGTCCTCACCGGCCGATTCGCCCCCGCCACCCACCGCTGGCTGGACCGCCACCGGGTGGACGGCGCCGTTCTGCTGCCACCGTCGGCCCTGGTGGAACTGGCCATCAGGGCCGGCGACGAGTGCGGCCGACCGGTGCTGCGCCGCCTCGACGTGACCGGCCCGGTCATCTGCCCCGACCGGGGTCTGCGCGTGCAGATCCGGGTCGGCGCGCCCACCGGCGACACCCGGCCGGTGACCCTGCACGGCCGCCCGGACGACACCGACGTCCCGTGGACCCTGCTCGCCACCGGCGACCTGGCCGCCGACGCCGCGTCCATCCCGACGGCCGAGGGCGAGCCGGTGCCCGTGCGGCTGCCCGACGGCGAAACGGCCGGCAACTACGTGCTGCACCCCGAACTCCTGCACGCCGCGCTGGCCGCGACCGGCCACCACGGCGAGGCGTACCACTGGCGCGACGTGGCCGTGCAGCGCAGCGCCGCCACCACGGCCGGGGTACGCACCATCGTCACCGACCCGGCCGGCAACGGCAGCGCCCCCCGCGGCCTGCTGCTCACCACCGGCGACGACGAACCGCTGGCCATCGTCGCCACCGTCCGCACCCGAGAGGTCGACGCCGACACCCTGGCCCACGCCCGGCACCGCCCCGGTGACGCCCTGTTCCGCATCACCTGGCAGCCGATGCCTGTACCGACCACCACCGGCCCCACCCCCGCCGTCATCGACGGTCGCGCCACCGCAACCTGCGACCTGGCCACCGACCTGCACCGGCGTACCACCGACCTGCTCGACACCCTGCGCCGCCACCTGGCCGCCCCGTCCGGCCCACCGGCCGTGCTGCTCACCCGCGGCGCGACCGGCCCAGGCCCGGTCACCGACCCGGCCGCCACCGCCCTGCACGGACTGGCCCGCACCGCCACCACCGAACAACCCGGCCGTCTCGTCATCGTCGACCTCGACGACGAACCCACCCCGGAACTACTGACCAGCCTGGCCGCCACCGGTGAACCGGAGATCGCGGTACGGGCCGGGACCGCGTACGTGCCCCGCGCCGAACGGGTCACCACCCCACCCGGACCCGGCCCCCGCCTCAGCGCCGGAACCGTGCTCGTCACCGGGCTCGGCTCGCTCGGCACCCTGGTAGCCACACACCTCGCCACCCGCCACGGCGTCCGGGACCTGCTCGTGCTCAGCCGCAGCGGACCGGACACACCAGCCGCCCGCCAGTTGATCGCCGACCTCGCCGCCGTCGGCGCCACCGCCCGGGTCGTTGCCTGTGACGTGGCCGATCGGAACGGGCTGCGCGCCGCGCTGGCGGCCGCACCGCCGATCACCGCCGTCTTCCACACCGCCGGGACCATCGACGACGGCCTGATCGGCGACCTCGACCCGGACCGGTTGGCCCGGGTACTGCGCCCCAAAGCAGACGCCGCCGCCCACCTGCACGAACTCACCCGCCACCTCGACCTGGCCGCGTTCGTGCTGTTCTCCTCGCTCGCCGCGACCATCGGCGGCGCCGGGCAGGGCAACTACGCCGCCGCCAACGCCTTCCTCGACGGGCTCGCCGCGTACCGCCACGCCACCGGCCTGCCGGCCACCTCGATCGCCTGGGGCCTGTGGGCCGGCCGCAGCGGCATCACCGGAGACCTCACCGACGCCGACCGGTCCCGCATCGCCCGCGCCGGCTATCAGCAGATCGACCCCGCCACCGGCCTGACCATGCTGGACACGGCGCTGCGGCATGCGGACCCGACGCTCATCGGCGTACCGATCGACCTGACCGCCCTGCGCGCCCGCCCGGAGACCGTGCCGGCGGTGCTGCGCACCCTGCTGCCGCCGACGGTACGACGCGAACCCGCAGACGCGGACCGGTCCGCCGACAAGCTGACCGACCTGACCGGGCTCTCTGCCGACGAACGCCGCCAAGCCCTCACCACCCTGGTCCGCACGGTCACCGCCGACGTGCTCGGCCGCACCGGGACCGACAACCTGCCCGCCGACGGCACGTTCACCGACCTCGGCATCGACTCGCTGCTCGCCGTCGAACTGCGCAACCGGCTGGCCCAGCGCACCGACCTGGCCCTACCCGCCACCACCGTCTTCGACCACCCCACCCCGCAGGCCCTGGCCGACTACCTGCACACCAGCCTGCTCGACACCGGCCCGGAACAGCCGGCCGGGCTCGACCTGACCGCCGACGTCACGCTGCCCGACGACATCCGTCCGACGCCCGGCTCCATCCCCGACGGCGCACCCCGGCACATCCTGCTCACCGGCGCCACCGGCTTCGTAGGCGCGTTCCTGCTCCGTGAACTACTGGCCACGACCACCGCCACGGTGCACTGCCTGATCCGGGCGAACGACCCGGACGACGCATGGAAGCGGCTACGCGAGACCGCCCGGTGGTACCGCATCGAGGACCAGCTGGACCCCGGCCGAGTGGTACCCGTGGTGGGGGACCTCGCCGCCGACCGCCTCGGCCTCACCCCGGGCACCTTCGACGCACTGGCCCGCGACATCGACGTCGTCTACCACGCCGGGGCGACGGTGAACTGGCTCCAGCCGTACGCCACGTTGCGCGCCGCGAACGTGGACGGCACCCGCGAGGTGCTGCGCCTGGCCGCCGCGCAGCGCACCGTACCGGTCCATTACGTCTCGACCACCGGCGTGTTCGCCGGCCCCGCCCCCGACGGGCGTGGCCACGGCCCGCACGACCCGACCGGCCCGGCCGACCTGCTGCCCAGCGGCTACCTGCAGAGCAAATGGGTCGCCGAGCAGATCATCGGACTGGCCCGCGAGCGTGGTCTGCCGGTCTCGGTGTACCGGGTGGACCTGGTCTCCGGCGACCGCCGCCACGGTGCCTGCCAGACCCGCGACTACCTGTGGCTGAGCATCAAGGGACTGATCCAGGCCGGCACGGTTCCGGACAGCCTCGGCGGCAGCGTCCCCCTGGTGCCGGTCGACCACGTGGCCGCGTCGATCATCGCGCTGTCCACCGACTCGAAGCACATCGGCAGCACCCACCACCTCTACAACAGCGAGCGGGTCGCCTGGCGCGACATCCTGCACCGGCTCCGCGCTCACGGACACCAGCTGACCGTCACCAGCTGGGCAGAGTGGCACGCCGCGGTGCTCGCCGACCGTGACAACGCGCTCTACCCGCTGCTCGACGCGTTCGAGCTGATGGTCGCCGACACCGACGCCTTCTACCCGGTGATCGACACAGCCGACACCGACGCCGCGCTGGCCGCCGCCGGTCTGCCACCGGCCCCGGTCACCGCGGACGTACTGGACACCTACCTGCGATTCTTCACCGAGGTCGGGTACCTGCCACCGGCGCTGGCCACCAGTTCGGCACGCTGACCCGCACCGATGGGCCGGTCACCCCCGCTGGGGGGATGACCGGCCCTCAGGGCAGTGGAAGCAGTCCCTCACCGATCGCGCCGGCCACTTCCGACCGGTGCTCGTCGAGGTAGAAGTGCCCGCCGGAGAAGACGCGCAGGTCGAACCCGGCCGAGGTGTGTGCCGACCAGGCGCGCACCGCCGCGACGGAAGCCTGCGGGTCGGCGTCACCGGTCAGAGCGGTGATCGGACAGTTCACCGGCGGCTGCGCATGCCACGCGTACGAGTCGATGGCCTGATAGTCGGCACGCATGACCCGCAGGAGTTCGGCGCGCAGTTCGGCATCGGTCAGAAACAGCGGATGGGTGCCACCGGCTTCGCGCAGATCTTCCAGGATCCCGACGTCCGTGCGTGGCGGATTCGGCCGGCACGGCGGCTGATCCGGCGCGCGCCGACCCGAGACGAACAGCCGTTGCGGCAGTCGGGCACCGGCCCGGGCACGCCGCTGGGTGACCTCGTGTGCGATCACCGCACCCATGCTGTGCCCGAAGAACGCAAACGGCCCGGCGAGCCGAGCCTGCAACACCGCGTCCGCCTCGTCGACGAGTTCCGCAATGGAGGTACGGGCGCGCTCGGCACGTCGGTCCTGCCGCCCCGGATACTGGATCGCCAACACCTCCACCTCCGCTGGCAGCGCCCGGGCCAGCGACAGGAAGTAGTTGGCCGTCCCACCGGCGTGCGGAAAGCAGACCAGTTGGATGCGGGGGGCGCTGCTCGTGGTAAGAGTTCGCACCCACCGATCCGCCACTGCCGGGTTCTCATGCACCGATGTCATCCCTCGACGCTACGCATGTCGGCAGCCGGCACGGTCACCGTCCACTCTCGGCACGGTCACGGCGGTTCAGACCGGTGCGGTCACGGAATCCGAACCGCCCTGAGCAGGGCCACCTCACACCTGGACCGAGCGGACAGAATGGTCGCAGAACTTCCGACCCCCGCACCTCGGCCGCATCAGGATGATCTGCTCGCTGCCTCCCCGCGAGCGGGAAAGGAGTTGCTCTTGTCCGCGCAGTCGTCGATGAACGGCTTCGTCGAGGACCTGGCGATCCAGCTCGCCGGGCACGGCTTCGAGCGAGGTGAGGAGGGACGCGTCTTTCGCCGGTTCTCGCTACAAGGAGACGCGCTCATCCTCGAGGTGCAGCCATCGAATCACTCCAGCCGCCGGGGTCTGGTCTTCTACATCAACATCGGCCTGGTGCACGACAGCGTCTGGACGAGATGCTGCCGCAGCTGCTGCTGTTGCTCGACCGGAACGTCGTGCTGAACGAGACACCGGACATCCTCGGCCCGGGCGACTGGCTAATCCGCGCCTGGCTGTTGGCCGGGGAGGGCCGCATCGACGAGCTGAAGCATCTGCTGTTCTTGGAGAGGCCGGCCCACACCCACGACTCCGTCCCGATCCGTACGGTGTGGAACTATGCGACCGGTCGGGCCTCGGACACCGCAGCGCGGTGAGGGAGCCTGGCAGATATCCCACTCCGGCCTGGTGGCAGCGACGTAGAGGACACGCGATCTGCTTGATGACCGACGATGATGTCGAAGGTGAACCTGGTCAGCCGCGCCGACGGTTGCGGGATCTGGGCCGTCCGCTCGTTGTCCTGATGGCGCCCTTGCTGGTGCGCCTGGCCAACCGGGACAAGCGGTTCGTCTGGACGCTGGAGGAGGTGCGTGGCCACGCTCGGGACTGGCCGCCTTCGGGTGGTGACGCGGAGATGGCCAACCTCTTCCGCTTCCAGGCGTGGTTCGGGCTGAGCATGGTTCCGCTGGCCGGGTACGTGGCAGCGTCGCTGCTGCGCTCGGGCTCGGCCGGCGACTCGGTGCTCGAGGCGGTCATGGTGGGCGCTGCCACGGTAGGCATGTTCACTCTCGGGATGGTTCTGGTGAGCGGGCTGAAGTGGGGGTTGTCGCAGTACTTCACGCCCGACCTGGACCGCCGTCTTGGCCCGCCCCGCAGACGGGATCCCCGGCCGCGCACGCGGCGGCCGGGGTTCGTGGTGCGGCTTTGCCTGCCGAGCAACCTGGACTGGGTGCTCGCGCTGATCTTTGCCAGTTGCATGGCACCGAACGCCTTCCCCTGATCCACCTCGGCATCGATCAGCCGAACCTCGGACCCGGGCGGCGGTGCGGTGTTCCGTGGCCTCCAAACTGGGCTTCTGCTGATCTGGGCGGCGTGTAGCTCATTCGGTCGGGCGTGCTCGGGTAGGTGTCGAGGCGGGCGGCGGCCTTGTTGGCGCAGGTGGTGACGACGTGGCGGGGGTCGTGGCCGAGGCTGGTGATGGCGACCAGGGCGGTGAGCACCACGTCGGCCAGCTCGGCGGCCACGTGTCGCTGGTGTGGGTGATGCCTTTGCGGGGGTTCTGGCCGACGGCGCCGATCCACGCTGCGATGTACTGCATCAGCGCCGTGCGTGTTCGGCACGTGCGGGTGCGCCCACCTCGTGCAGGTGTCGCAGGGCCTGGCGGTAGGAGGTGACGAGACCGGTCTGTACGTAGGCGACGCCGATCTCGGCGCAGTACGCCTGCACGATCGGTTGTGCCCTGCGCAGGTTGGGCGTCGGCATGCCGGGGAACAGGTGGTGCTCGATCTGGTAGTTCAGACCGCCGAGCGCCGCGTCCACCAGCCGGTTCCCCCGAACGTTGCGGGAGGTCAACACCTGCTTGCGGAGATAGTCCTCGGTGCGTGTCGGGTGCGGCATGCCCTTGTGGTTGGGGGCGAAGGTCATGCCGAGGTAGACGCCGAACAGCGCCTGGTGCAGCAGCAGGAAGGCGACGGCCTGCAACGGCGAGAGAACGAGCACCAGCGCGCCGAGGTAGCCGACGGCGTGCAGGATCAGCAGCCCGCTCTCCGCACGCCGCTGTTTCACCGTGCCGTCGCGCAACGCCTTGACGCTGGACACCTTCAAGCTGACGGCGAGCAGCGTCAGCAGCGGGAAGAACAGCACGGCCTGGTGCCGGGTGATGAAGCCCTTCAGCCCGCGCCGGCCGACCGCCGACTCGGTGGTCCAGACGAGCACCTCGGGAGCCACGTCCGGGTCGAGGTCGTCGTGGTTGGGGTTGTTGTGGTGACGGGTGTGCTTGTCCATCCACCAGCCGTAGCTCATGCCGATGCCGAGATTGCCGGCCAGCAGTCCGGCGACCGCGCTCGGACGTCTGGTGCGGAACACCTGGCGGTGCGCCAGGTCGTGCGCCACGAGTGCGACCTGGGCGAACGTGACGGCGAGGAACACGGCGGTGATCATCTGCCACCAGGAGGAGCCGATGAGGAAGAAGGCCGCCCAGCCGCCGACGAACATCAGCGTGACGATGCTCAGCCGGACGACGTAGTAGGCGGGCCGGCGGCGCATCAACCCGGCGTCGGTGATCCGGCGGGACAGGACGGCGAAGTCACTGCCGGTCGTCGACTGCGACGGTCTCGTGGTAGTCGTCATGATTCCAGCAGACCGCCTCGGACGGGCGCTGTCAGGAACGCTGTCACCCCGCCGATCGGGGGTGCTAGCACCCCCGAGAAACGGCGGTCGCGTGGGCACAATGGCACCCGTGGACGTGGCCGGGCCTGACGAGCGGACGTACGAGTGGGCGCGTCGGGGTGTACGCGCGGTGCTCGCCGGTCTGGCCGCGATCGGCCTGACCCTGGCCAACGTCGCGCTGCTCGTCGTATCGCTGCTGGCGCTGGTCCTGGTCCCGGTGCCGCTGCTCGGCATGGCGCTGGTGTCCTGGACGACGACGCTGGTCCGCAAGCGGGCGGATCTCGAACGCAGACGTGCCACATCGGCCGGGGTCCCGGTGCCACGCCCCTACCAGCCGCCCCCGCAGCGGGGCATCGCCGGCGGCTGGCGGCGCTTCCGGTGGATCGTCACGGACCCGGCCACCTGGCGCGACCTCGCCTGGCTGCTGCCCGGCGGGATCGTCGGGGCCACCCTCGGCGCGATCTCACTTGCCGTGCCGCTGTACGGGATCATGGGTCTGACGCTGACACCGCTGTGGATCTGGCTCGGCACCGACTGGTACGGCTACGGCACCGTCTGGTCCATCGACACATTCGGTGAAGGACTGATCTGCCTGCCGCAAGGCGCCGCCATCCTGGCCGGCGGTCTGTGGGTGGCGCCCTGGCTACGGCGCGCCGACGCGTACTTCGCCCGACTCCTGCTCGCACCGACCAAGGCCGCCGAACTTCGCCTGCGGGTCACCCAGCTGACCGTGACGCGCGCCGACACGGTGGACGCCCAGGCAGCCGAGCTGCGCCGCATCGAGCGCGACCTGCACGACGGCATCCAGGCGCGGCTCGTCTCGCTGGGCATGACGATCGGTCTCGCCGACGAACTGATCGACCGGAACCCGGCCGCAGCCCACGAGATGCTCGCCGAAGCACGTGCAGCGAGCAGCGCCGCACTTGTCGAGCTGCGGCACCTGGTCCGGGGCATCCACCCACCCGTGCTGGCCGAACGCGGGCTGGACGGCGCGGTGCGGGCGCTGGCGCTCAGCCTGCCCGTGCCGATCACAGTCGATGTCGACCTGCCCGGCCGCCTCGACACCCCCGTCGAGTCGGCCGCCTACTTCGCCGTCGCGGAGACGCTTACCAACATGGTCCGCCACAGCCGCGCCCACACCGGATCGGTGTCCCTGCGGCACACCGACGCAACGCTGACGATGGTGGTCGCCGATGACGGCGTGGGCGGCGGCGACCCCGCGGCCGGCACCGGTCTGCGGGGCATCGAACGCCGCCTCGCCGCCTTCGATGGCACGATGGCCCTGTCGAGCCCGCCCGGTGGGCCCACCGTCATCACCATGGAGTTGCCGTGCGCGTTGTCATCGCCGAGGACCACGCGCTCCTCCGGGACGGGCTGACCCGCATCCTGCGGGCCTACGACTTCGACGTCGTCGCCGCCGTCGACAACGGCCCGGCGCTGCTGCCCGCCCTGACCACCCACCGGCCCCAGGTGGCGGTCATCGACGTCCGCCTCCCGCCGACATTCACCGACGAAGGTCTGCAGGCCGCGATCGCCGCTCGTACCCAGATTCCCGGCCTGCCCATCCTCGTGCTCTCCCAGCACGTCGAGCCCTTGTACGCCCGCGAACTGCTCAGCACGCCACACGGCGGCGTGGGCTACCTGCTCAAGGACCGCGTGTCCCACGTCGGCGAGTTCGTCGACGCCGTGCGCCGGGTCGCCGCCGGCGGTACCGCCATGGACCATGAAGTCATCTCGCAACTCCTCGCCCGCCGAGAGCCGCTGGCGGTGCTCACCCCCAGAGAACGCGACGTCCTCGGTGAAATGGCCGAAGGTCGCTCCAACGCGGCGATCGGAGCCAAGCTCCGCATCACCGAGAAGGCCGTGAGCAAACACATCAACAACATATTCACCAAACTCGACATGCCGCCCTCCGATGACGACAACCGGCGCGTCCTCGCCGTCCTGGCGTACCTCAACGCCTGAGCGGGTGGAAGGCGGACGCCAGCGCCGGCCGGCCGCATCCGGCCTGGGTCACTTGGGTACGTCCGTGTGGGGCTGTCAAACGAACGGCCCTGCGTCGGGACTGTACGAGTAGCGGCTGACCGGCCGATCAAGGGAGAGACGCCATGCTGGTCGATCAGCCGAGACGACCAACGCGTACACACCAAACGCCTCGAACCTTCGACACACCGGCCCGTACCACGTCCGACACGCCACCGACCCCGGCGTCCTCGACCTGACATCCATCCCGCACGTCGGACAGCATGACGCGGAGACGACCGACAGGCCCGTACGATGGCGAGCGGCGCTGGTTCGCCCCATCCCGCCAGGGTGGGGTGTCGTAAGAGGGAACCCGGTGAGAGACCGGGACTGCCCCGCAGCGGTGAGTGGGAACGACCGCCGTCAACGAAGCACTGGACCGCCAGGTCCGGGAAGCGACGGCCAGTAGGTGACCTCGTGTCATGCCCGCGAGTCCGAAGACCTGCCAGCGCTGCGCACGCCACCGGTGTGCGCCGCCGGCGGCCTCTCGGGAGGGCCAGGGCGGAAGCGGGCACCGTGAGACGTGCCTACCTTCCCTCCCGGGTCCGCTGGGCACTTCGAGGGAAGGACCCCACAGGTGACTACCGCATTCGGCCAGAGCACTGTGCTCGGCTACCCGCGTATCGGCGTCGATCGTGAGCTGAAGAAGGCCGTCGAGGCGTACTGGGCCGGCACCATCGACGTCGACGCTCTGGAAAGCACCGCCGCCGGGCTGCGCGCGCAGGTGTGGCGGACGCTGCACGACGCCCGCCTCGACGCGATCCCGTCGAACACGTTCTCCTACTACGACCAGGTCCTCGACACGGCCGTCGCCGTCGGCGCGATCCCCACCCGCTTCGCCCGGCTGGGCCTGCCCGCGCTGGACACCTACTTCGCCATGGCCCGCGGCGTCGACGCCGAGCCGGCGCTGGAACTGACGAAGTGGTTCGACACCAACTACCACTACCTGGTGCCGGAGATCGGCCCCGACACCGTCTTCACCGCGAACCCGGCGAAGGCGCTGGGTGAGCACGCCGAGGCCCGCGACCTGGGCATCACCACCCGACCGGTGTTCATCGGGCCGGCCACGTTCCTGCTGCTGGCCAAGGGCGACGATCCGTTCGCCCGGCTCGACGACCTGGTCGACACGTACGCCGCGATCCTCACGGCACTCGCCGAGGCGGGGGTGGCCTGGATCCAGCTGGACGAGCCCGCCTACGTCGCCGACCGCACCCCGGCCGAGATCGACGCCCTACGCCGCGCCTACATCCGGCTCGGTGAACTCACGCACCGGCCGAAGATCTTCGTCGCCACCTACTTCGGTGACCTCGGCGCCGCCCTGCCGGCGCTACTGGACACCCCGGTCGAAGCAATCGGCCTGGACCTGGTCGCCGGCCCGGGCAACCTCGACCGACTCGCCGCCGCCGGCCCACTGGCCGGCAGGACCATCGTCGCCGGCCTGGTCGACGGACGAAACATCTGGCGTACCGACCTGCGCGCCGCGATCGCGGCCGGAGCGACGGTCGCCGGGCTGGCCGACCACGTCGCCGTGTCCACGTCCTGCTCCCTGCTGCACGTCCCGGTCGACCTGACCGCCGAAGCCCGCCTCGACCCCCGGTTGGCCGCGCGGCTCGCGTTCGCCCGGCAGAAGGTCGACGAAGTCGTCCTGCTCGGCCGCGCGTTGCGCGACGGCACCACCGCGCTGCCCGCACCGCTGCCGGCCATCCCGGCGGCCTGGCGCCACGACGACGTCCGCGGACGCCTCGCCGCACTGCGCCCCACCGACCGGCAGCGCGGCGACTACGCCAGCCGGGCGGCCCGCCAGCAGGAACGGCTGGGGCTGCCGGAGCTGCCGACCACCACGATCGGGTCGTTCCCGCAGACCACCGAGCTGCGCAAGGCCCGCGCCGCACACCGCGCCGGCAGCCTCGACGACGCCGGCTACGCGTCGCGGATGCGCGCCGAGGTCGAGCATGTCATCCGGCTGCAGGAGCAGTTGGGTCTGGATGTGCTCGTGCACGGCGAACCGGAACGCAACGACATGGTGCAGTACTTCGGCGAGCAGCTCGACGGTTTCGCCGCCACCGAACACGGCTGGGTGCAGTCGTACGGCTCCCGCTGTGTCCGGCCGCCGATCATCTACGGCGACGTGGCGCGCAGGGCACCGATGACGGTGGAGTGGTCCACCTACGCGCAGTCGCTGACCAGCAAGCCGGTCAAGGGGATGCTCACCGGCCCGGTCACCATCCTGGCCTGGTCCTTCGTCCGTACCGACCAGCCTGTCGCGGACACTGCCGACCAGGTCGCGCTCGCCCTGCGGGACGAGTGCCACGACCTGGAGTCGGCAGGAATCCGGGTCATCCAGGTCGACGAACCGGCGTTGCGCGAAACGCTGCCGCTGCGCAAGGCCGACCAGAAGGCATACCTGGACTGGGCCGTCGGCGCGTTCCGACTGGCCACCAGCGGCGTCGCCGACGACACCCAGATCCACACCCACCTGTGCTACTCGGAGTTCGGTGAGGTGATCACCGCCATCGACGCCCTCGACGCCGACGTCACCAGCATCGAGGCGTCCCGGTCGAAGATGGAGATCCTCGACGACCTCGCCGCGATCGGCTACCGCCGGGGCGTCGGCCCCGGGATCTGGGACATCCACTCACCCCGGGTGCCGCCGCGTGAGGAGATGGTCGAGGCGCTACACCGGGCGGTCGCGGCCGTGCCGGCCCGACGGTTGTGGGTCAACCCGGACTGCGGCCTGAAGACCCGCAGCTATCCCGAGGTCGAAGCGTCGCTGCGGCACCTGGTCGCGGCTGCCGCCGAGGTACGCGGACACTGAGATCGCCACCCCGGGCGGGCCTCCTGGTAGGTCCGCCCGGTCTACCCAGCCCAGCTTCCCAACCTCCGTCATCACGGGAGCGAGGATGAGGAGTCGTGGTGCAGCTGAGGACAAGCGGGCACAGACTGCCCGCCCAACCCTCACCATAGGGGAGTCGACACCGTGTATCGGCCTGTCCCTACGGTCGAGGCTGCGGGCGGTGCCCGGTCGAGGAGGCGTCGAACAGGCCGTGGGCGGCTATGGCGTGCAGGTCACGTTGGTGCTGGTGTTGGTGCTGGTGAACGCGGTGTTCGCGGGCAGCGAGATGGCGTTGGTGTCGCTGCGGGAGAGTCAGCTGCAGCGCCTGGAGCGCACCTCCCGGGCGGGACGGGTGTTGGCGAGGCTGGCACGCGATCCCAACCGTTTCCTCGCCACCATTCAGATCGGCATCACCCTGGCCGGGTTCCTGGCCTCGGCGGCCGCCGCGGTGTCACTGGCGGCGCCGCTGGTGGGACCGCTGGGGTTCCTGGGGTCGGCGGCGGAGCCGGTCGCGATCGTGCTGGTCACCATCGTGCTGACCTTCGTCACCTTGGTGCTGGGTGAGCTGGCGCCGAAGCGGATCGCGATGCAGCGGGCGCAAGGGTGGGCCCTGCTGGTCGCCCGCCCGCTGGACGCGTTGTCGGCGTTCTCCCGCCCGGTGGTGTGGCTGCTGGGCAAGGCCAGCGACGCGGTGGTGCGACTGACGGGCGGAGACCCACGGGCCCGCCGCCAGGAGGTCACCACCGAGGAACTGCGGGACATCGTCGCCGCGCAGCGTAACCTCACCCCCGAACACCGCATGATCATCTCTGGGGCGTTCGAGGTGGCCGAGCGGAACCTGCGGGAGATCCTCGTCCCGCGTCGCGAGGTGGTCACCCTGTCCGAGTCGCTGACCGCGCCGCAGGCGCTGCGCGAGTTGGGCCGATCGGGGCAGACCCGCGCGCCGGTCGTGGGCCGCGCCGGCCTCGACGACACCGTCGGCGTGGTGCACATGCGTGACCTGCTCGACCAGGAGGGCCCGGTCGCCGAACACGTCAGCGCGCCGCTGTATCTACCGGAGACGTTGAAGGTCACCGAGGCGATTCGGGAGATGCGGTCACAGCGGCAGCAGTTCGCCCTCGTGGTGAACGAGCGTGGCGCCATCGACGGCATCGTGACGATGGAGGACCTGGTCGAGGAGATCGTCGGGGAGATCTACGACGAAACCGACCGGGACGTGCAGGCACTGGTGCGGGAGGCGGACGGGTCACTGCTGCTGTCGGGCGGCTTCCCGCTGCACGACCTGCCGGACGTGGGCGTCGACCTGGACGAGGACACGCTCGAGCCCGGCGACTACACCACAGTGGCGGGCCTTGTCCTGGCACACCTCGGTCACATCCCCAAGACGCCCGGCGAAGTGGTCGAGTTGCCGGGTCTGACCGCCGAGGTGGCCGAGGTGACAGGCCGGGCCATCACCCGCGTACGCCTGCGGACCACAGCGCGGCCCGACGGCCCCGACACGGACGAACCCGAGGTGGAATCCTGACCGGGGCCGGTCCCCGACGAGCGCCTACGCGCGGCCGACCGTGACACGTATGATTGATTAGCTTCGATCTAACGGGCTTGTCGCCACGCTGGACCCATCTCTGGGCATCGCATCCTCCACGTGAAGGAGCGCCATGAAACCGTCCCTCCGGGCCGTCCTGGCGGTGGTCGTCCTCGCGGCCCCGCTGGCCCTGACCGCCCCCGCGCAGGCCGCCAACACCCTCACCATGCGCGGCGCCGACGTCTCCTCACTGCAACGCAGCCTCGACCTCGGGGCCCGCTACTACAACGCCTCCGGCGCGCAGGCCGACCCCTACGACATCCTTGCCGCCAAGGGCGTCAACTACCTGCGGCTGCGCATCTGGAACAACCCGATCAGCGGCTACAACAACAAGGCCAAGGTGCTCCAGCAGGCCAGGACGATCAAAGCGAAGGGCTTCAAGCTCCTGATCGACTTCCACTACTCGGACACCTGGGCCGACCCGGGCAAGCAGTATCCGCCCGCAGCCTGGGCCCACCACTCGCTGAGCCAGCTGCAAAATGACGTCTACACCTACACCCACGACGTGTGCACCGCGCTGAAAGCACAGGGCACCACCCCGGACGCGGTGCAGATCGGCAACGAGATCAACGTGGGCATGCTGTGGCCGGCCGGGCAGGTCGTCAACAACAACTTCGCGCCCCTGGCGAGCCTGCTCAAGCAGGGCTACCGCGCCACCAAAGCCTGCAACAGCGGCACCCAGGTGTGGATCCACACGGCGAACGCGGACAGCAACGCCAACGCCCGCTGGTTCTACGACGGCATCAGAGCACAGGGCGTGACCTGGGACGTCACCGCGCTGTCGTACTACTGCATGTGGCACGGCTCGCTGGCGAACCTGTACAACGTGATCGCCGACGTGAAGTCCCGCTACGGCAAACCGGTCGTGCTCGCCGAGACCGCATACCAGTTCACCACCGCCAACGCCGACCACCAGGGCAACGCGATCCCCGGCACCGTGCTGTGCGACAACATCCCGGCCACCTGGGCCGGGCAGGCACAACAGTTCAGCTGGGTGCAGAACACCGTACGCAACGCCGGCGGCGTCGGCGTCTTCTACTGGGAACCGACCTGGTACGCGATCCGAGGCAACGGCTGGGACCCGGCGGACATCAACGGCACCGGCAACGGCTGGGACAACATGGCCATCTTCAACTGGACCGGCCACGTGAACCCGCACGTGGTCTGGACCCCGTAACCCGCCACCCCCGTGGCCTGGCGGTTCACCCCGCCAGGCCACTTGTGGAGTCGGTCGACCACGATCGAACGCGGTGGGACTCAATCGCCGACGGGCGGCCGCAAGGGGCAGCGGGCCCTACCACTCATCCCAACCGACCTTCTGCATCGTCCCGTCCGGGCCCTCGGCGAGGACCAACTTGCTGACCTCACCCAACTGGCCGTCGTCGCTCTCGACCTCATCGTTCGTGACGAGTGAATCCGTGGAGAGATCGTGCACGCTCAATCCACTGGCAGCCCCGAGACGATCTTTGTCTGCATCCGGGGCAACTGCGGTTCGGGTAAGAGCAGCATCGCCCGTGAGCTACGACGCCGGCACGGTCGGGGTTGCGCCCTGGTCGAGCAGGACTACCTGCGGCGGATCGTGCTGCTCGAACGGGACAAGCCCGGCGGTGCCGCACCGGCGTTGATCGGGCAGACCGTCCTGTTCGCTCTCGACCACGGCTACCACGTTGTACTGGAAGGCATCCTGCACACCAGCCGCTACCGGGACATGCTGACCTCATTGCGGGACGGCCACCGCGGCCGGTCGCTGTTCTGCTACCTCGATGTGTCCCTGGCCGAGACCCTGCGACGGCACCTCACCCGCCCGCAGGCCACCGAGTTCACCACCGACCAGATGAGCGGCTGGTACGCCGCCCACGATGTCCTGGGGTGGCCAGACGAACTCGTCCTCCCCGAGACCACCGGACTGAACGAAGCAGTCGAGGCCATCGCGGCTGCTGCCGGACTACCCCAGACCGGACGCGACGACGAGCTGGCGGGTAGCTCGCACGGCCAGCAGACCGCGTCTCAGACGTAACGCCGACTTCTGTCGGTAACCAGACTGAGGCCTCCACTTGGTTATCCGTGGTCGTCTGGATGGCTGACCTGCCGACCTAAGTTCTCGATGTCGAGTCAGAAGCCACGGCGCTAGTTTCGTCGGGCCTTGGTGACGCATGGGGGAACAATGGGATACCGCTTCAACGCACCGCCGAACTGGCCGACTCCGCCTGCTGGATGGGTTCCGCCCGCCGGCTGGACACCGGATCCCGCTTGGGGTCCTCCTCCGCAGGGGTGGCAGTTGTGGATTCAGGATTCGGCGTCTCCGGCCCCGGCCCCGTCTCCGGCCCCGGCCCCGTCTCCGGCCCCGGCGGGGCCAGCCCTGCAGACTGCTGCTGCTCCCGTGGTCGTCTCGCAGCAGCGCAGTGGGACCTCAGATATTCCTCTGTTCGGTGCCCGGGGCAAGGCGCGCGAACTGGCTGTGGAGAATGCGCAGCTTCACAGCGAGCTGGATCGGGTGCATGGTGAACTGGCGGGCCTGCGGGCGGAGATGTCACGGCTCGGTGTGCTGTCCGCCACGGAGTTGGAACAGCACCGGGCCCGGCTCAGTCGTGAGATTGCCGATCTGACAGCGAAGGGTGAGGCCCAGAAAGCCGAACTCGATCGACAGCTGAGCGGACTTCGGCGGCAGATCGTGGTCACCGAGGAGACCTCACTGCTGCAGGAGGCCGGTGTATACCAGTACCGGCACCCGCTGTCGGACGCGGTCGCCTACCAGAGCCAGCTCAGCCGCCTTCAGGACCAGATCAAGGCTATGGCCCGGAAGGACGGGGGAGCGGTCCAGGCTGCTACCGGGTGGACGGTCAACGGCTCGGTCGCCGAGGGCCGGGCCATGGTCCGGGACTTCTCCAAGCTCATGCTTCGCGCCTACAACGCCGAGGCGGACAACCTGGTACGGGGGTTGAAGCCGTACAAGCTTGCCTCGGCCGTCGACCGACTGGGGAAGGTGGCGGCGACCATCGCCAAGCTCGGCAAGACGATGGACATTCGGATTGCCGAGGGATATCACCGGCTGCGGGTCAAGGAGTTGGAGCTCACTGCCGACTACCAGGAGAAGGTGGCTGAGGAGAAGGAGCGGGAACGGGAGGAGAAGGCCCGGCTGCGCGAAGAGCGACGTGCCCAGCAGGAGATCGAACGCGAACGCGCTCGGCTCGACAAGGAACGTCAGCACTATGCCAACGCCATGGCTGCTCTGCAGGCCAAGGGCGATACCGACGGTGTGGCTCAGATGCAGGACCGCTTGGCGCAGATCGACAACGCGATCCAGGACGTTGACCGGCGGGCCGCCAACGTGCGTGCCGGCTACGTTTACGTGATTTCCAACCTTGGTTCGTTCGGCGAGAAGATGGTCAAGGTCGGCATGACCCGTCGGTTGGACCCGATGGACCGGGTACGCGAACTCAGCGACGCCTCTGTGCCCTTCAACTTCGACGTGCACGCCCTGTTCTTCTCCGAAGACGCTGTCGGCATCGAGGCGCAGATGCACGCACGGTTGGCCGACCGGCGCGTCAACCTGGTCAATCACCGTCGGGAGTTCTTCTACGTCACGCCGGAGGAAGCCAAGGCACACCTCCTGGCGTTGACCGGCAACCTACTGCAGTACGAGGAGATCCCGGAGGCCCTGGAGTACCGGCAGAGCCTCACCCACGCGCAGGAGCAACCAGCCGCGACCTGACATGCCGAGAGCCACGAACGACCTGTGCCCGCTGCGCCAGCAGGCACAGGTCGGGTTCTCTGTACGAGGGCTCCCGATGGGAACGACGACCACCGAGTTGGCGCTCATCGGACGCCGTCACTGTGAGGTCATCTGACACCGTCGTTGGCTCGTTCACGATCAGGCGTGGCCGGGAGCGGCCGGTCGCGATTCGTGGGCGAGCTGGGCTGCCGTCTCGAAAGCCGCCGTCCAGGGGAAGAATTTCTGCCGTTCATTGCCGCTGCCGGGCGGGTGTGGTTCCCAGTGGTCGTCGGGGCCGAGCAGGACGCGTACTCCTTCGTCGCGGAGGCTGGCCACAGCGTGCCGGAATGGCGCCCGCGCGGTGAGGGCGGCGTTGACGAACGGGACGATGACGGTCGGCACCTGCCTGCCGATCAGCTCGGCGACCGAGGTCATGGCGTAGTTGTCGGCGAGGCCGAGGGCGATCTTGTTGATCGAGTTGTAGGTCGCGGGGGCGATGATCAGGGCATCGGTTGCGGGGAGCGATCGGCGGGTGCCGGGTGACGACTGGTAGGTCGACCGGACCGGATGTCCGGTGAGGGTTTCGAGTGACTGCGTTTCGATGAAGTCCATCGCGCTTGGCGTGGCGGTGACCGCCGCTGTCCAGCATCGCTGCTGCGCTGCCTCGATGAGCTGGGCTACGTCGGTGGCCGGACCGGCGCCGCAGACGACGATCTGGAGGTGACCGCCGGTCACAACCGGATCCCGGCGCGGTGGGCGAAGCCGACAGCGGCGGTGCGGGTAGAGCCGTTGGTGAGCGTGGCGAGGTCGCCGGCGATGCGTTGGACCGTCGGTCGGCAGCGGATCTCTTCGGGTGCCACCTCGTACGCGGTGCGCAGCGCGTTGAGGCCGTGCTCGTAGCGTCCCCACTGGGTGTAGGCGCGTGCCACGTCAACGAACAGGGAGGCCTTGCGCTCGGCCAGCGTCACTTTTTCCAACGGCACCGTACGGGCGATCGCGATGGCTGTCCCGGCGTCGCCAAGGGTCAGAGCGATGTTGACCCGGTGCAGTTGCACGTTGGTGGCACCGAAGCCGGTCCACCGGTCGTTGCCGTCGTAGCCGAGGCGGGTTGCCGCGCGGGTTGCCTCATCAAGCATCGCGTGTGCGGTGTCCCGGTCGTCGCGGCGGGCGGCGGCGATGGCTCCTCGCAGGACGAGGGCGCCGTAGACGGCCACTGCGTCGGTCGACGCGAGGTGGGTGTCCCGGTCGAGGGACTCGGCCGTGTTCCCGGCGAGGGCCACCGCCTGGGCGTCGTGGTTGTTGCCCATCAGCGCATGGGTCATGATCCGGGCACTCGCGGCGATCGCCACGGGGTCCTGACTCAGGGCAGCGGCCCGGCTGCTCCGTTCGGCCGCTACCAGAGCCATCCCGGGATCGCCCACCTTCAGCAGGACGCTGCCGACGACGTGGTAAAGGTCGGCGGTCAGGATCTCGACCTGCGACCGCTGTTCGCCATCCGCGCCCGACTTCACCGCTTCGAGGGACGGCAACAGCGTCACAAGTCGGTCGAGTACGCGCTCGTACCGGCAGGCTTGGTAGTCGACCTTGGCGGCGGCGACGGCCTGGGAAAACTGCGAAAATGACAGCGCCGCACCATTGGAGTGCGTGGGCGAGACGAGCGCGTCGAGTAGTGGAGCGACGTTGGGTACGGCGGCGATACCGATCGCCGCCCCGCCTAGGAGAAGTCTGCGTCGCACGTCACCATCCGAGCCCGAGTCACCCTCATCGCCAGTATCCGTTCGCGCGTCGCTATCCGGCTGTGCGGTACCCACAGGTGCACCGCTGGTGCCAGCCGTCCGCAGTGCCTCGAAGCGTTCTCGTACCTCAGGCGTGGCTCGGGAGAGCACGGTGTCCAGCGCTGCCTGCATGTCCGCGCGGGGGAGCACCTGCTCGCCCTGGCTGCTCCACTTGGCCACGGTCCGTCGCGCCGCGCCGAGGTGCTCGGCGAAGGCGGTCACGCTCATCCGCAACGCATTCCGCAGCGCGTTCGCGTCCTGGCCGGTCCAGGTCGTCACCGTAGCCATCGCACGTCCTTCCGGGACGGACAGTCATCGGTGGAGGTGATGGTAGCCGCATATGGGGTGACGGCCGGTGCGCTGCGGATGCACCGGCGAGGCATTCCGTTGGTCCACCGGCCAAGTCAGCCTGGATGTGCTGACGCGCTGATCCCCAGCGGTGCGGCGGCGGGCCAGCGGCAAACGTCACGGCAGGGAGAACCAGATGGACGTGCCTCACGGCGGCAGGTCGGATCGCGACCCGACGCACCGGCGAGTGCTGGCCTCGGCCATGCCGTCGACCGTACGGGTGATTCCTCGTTCGCGTACCGCCGTCAGGGCTGCGTGGGCGGGTGGCCGACGGTCTGCTCCCCGCCGCTGGCCTACGGCGGTGGGCTTGCCCGGTCGACGGGCAAGCCCACCGCGCATATCCCTTCGTCCTGCCGTCAGCCGGTGAGCGTCAGTCAACGGACCAGGAGAGTCAATCGTGGGTTATCGGCCGGGGCCGAACGAACTGCTGCGTGCGGCGCGGTTGGCGCGGCGGTCGCCGTCGGGTTCGGGGCGGCCGATGTCGCGTCAGGAGTTGGCGGATGCGGTCAACGCGTACGCCTACCGACATGCCGGTAGGCGGGTCAGCGTTGATGCCCGCTATGTGGGCAAGCTGGAACGCGGTGAGCACCGGTGGCCTTTTGAGCCGTGCCGTACGGCGTTGCGGGAGGTCCTCGGTAAGGCCACCGACGCGGAACTCGGCTTCTTCATCATTCACGGACACGCCCGAGATCCCGGGGGCGGCCCCGCACGGGGGATGCATTTGGGCATGCCTGCGGTGGAGTCCGAGGACGGGGTTGGTGGGGTAGGGGAGGGGAGCAATGTCGGGGAGGCCGGTGGTGGGCTGGTCGTCCCTGGTGGTGCGGCGACGGTGCGGGTGAGCCTGACTGTCGAGGCGGCGCAGGTCAGGGTGGTGCGGGAGGAGGACCCGTCCGGGCGGGTGGCGGTCCTGGCGGGACCGGTGCAGGTGTTCATCGAACCGTCCGGCACCGAGACCATCCTGACATCTGATGCCGATCCGCTCGGGCCCGGTGTCTGAGTGGCCGCGAGTGTGTTGATCGACTGCCGACGGCGGGGGCGTCACGATGCCTCCGCCGTGCGGCCGATGCCCGGGCCAGGCCAACTGAATATCAGGTAGCGCCGGGTCGGCCCCCGGTTCCGCGGGCATGGGGATCCCGCTACCGTTCAAGGGCTGTCATCCGGCGCAGGCCTTCGTCGACGGTGATCGTCGGCTGGTATTGCAGGTGGGTTCGGGCGCGGGTGATGTCGTAGACGCGGTCGCGGCCCATGAAGGTGACGATCCATTGGGTGAGCGGTGGCGGCGTGGCGCTGCGGCGGGCCTTGGCGACGATCTCCATGACCGTGGCGATGGCCGAGGCGATCGCCCGGGGGTAGCTGCTGCTTCTGCTCACGTCGAGGCCCCGGATGGCGAGCAGCGGGGTGAAGAAGCTGCGGGCCGGCCGGAGGTTGTCGTCAGTACCTGACCATTCGCCGGATCGGGCCGCTGGTCGAGTACTCGCGTTCGGCTTCGCACCGGGTCATCGGCACTTCCGAACCGCGACTGCACTCTCACCAACTGCGCATGGTCGTCCTGACACCTACCGCGCATCGCCCCTGCCGTCGTGTGACCTCGCCGGTCTGGAACTGAGCTCCTGCCACTTTGACGGCACCGACATGCGGGGTAGCCGGCTCAACAGGCTCACGATGCCCGGGTCAAACGTCTGGAACAGGATCGTGACTGTGGCAGTCGGCAACTACCGGTCGAACCTCGCCGTCGGGGTGATCTGGGAGAAGGGAGACTTCCTTCTCCCAGGTCGACGTGTGTCAGTCGATGGTAGGGGCTACCAGCATGCCAACGGATCCGCAGGTTCCTGGCGCGTTCTTGAACTGCTGGCCGTCGAGAACGTAGACAAGTTGGCCCCATTCGGTGGAGGGCGGGGAGGCGTTGGCGTCGGAAGAGGGGCTGGTCTTCTCGGCCTTCACGCACGGGTACAGATGCTCAGGTGCCTCGTCGCTGAAGATTCGGCTCCATGATCTGCGGCACGCGTCGACCGGGGACTCGCCCGGGTGCGATGCGGCGTCGCCCATCCTTTGCAGGTTGGCGGTGGCGCACACGAAGGCGTCACCGTTGGCGGGCAGCGCTTCGGGAGGAGCGGTGGGCGCGTTGTAGGCGCCGATCGCGGCGGTCGCGCCACCAGCGAGAAGCGCGCCCAGCACCACCGCGCCCGCGACGCGGGCAGCCCTACGTCGTGACCGGCCCGGGGGCTGCCGTGGCGTGTCGAGGATCCGAGCGAGCATCGCTTCTCCTTGCGGGCTGGCCGAAAAGCTAGCCCGGCCCTCGGGGCGGACGCCCCGGATCAACTGACCGATGTCGCTGTCGTGCCGTCTCACTGAAGCCCCCTCATGTGTGCCGTCAGACGTGCCGCGGACGGCGACTGCTGAGCCACTGGCTGCTCCTCATGGACCGCCTTGAATCGGCGGTGGGCTCGATACAGCCGGACGGCGAAGGTCGCCGTGGAGCAGCCCAGCACTGAAGCCGCGTCGCGGCCGCTGAAGTCGTACCAGTAGCGCAGCAGCAGCACCTCACGGTCCCCCTCGGGCAGGGCTTCCAACGCCGTGAGAACGTCTACCCGCTGTGCGGCGACCTGGCTGAGATGGTCATCGTCACGATCGGCGTACGCGCGCAACCGATCCTGTAGCGCCGCAGCAGTTCCGCGTGTTCGCTGGTGTTGCATCATGAGCCGTCGGGCGACCCCGAACAGCCACGGCCGCTCCTGGCCTTCCCTGATGGCCTCAAGTCGCCGCCACGCCACGGTGAACACCTCGGCCACCAGATCCTGGGCATCTTCCCGGTCCAACCGGGCACTGACGTACGCCAGGACCGCATCGCCATGCCGACGAAACACCTCGGTCAGGCGCTGACGGTCCGCGGCCGCCCCATGATCGTCCCGCACCGATCCTCCAGATGGTGGTTTCACACTCACACTTGTCGCCAGACGACCAAATCATTACCGCCACCCAGCACCCCACTCGCCGCTTTCTTTGTCGACCTTGGCGAAGCATGGGTTGCGTCCACGGAAGTGGTGTACGACTTGCCCGTGATGGGCGTGTTGCGTAGATGAGAGACGGCCATCGCGTCGATCCTTCAAGACGACCAAGTCAGAGAAGGAAGAGAGAACGCGATGGCCGCTTCAGAGAGTGTGAACCCTGTTGACCTGCTGCGCGAGCAGATCGCGGGCGCGTCGCCGGACGTGTTGCACGATGATCAAGACGTTCGTGCAGGCGGTGATGTCCGCGGAAGCGGACGCGATCTGTGGCGCTGATTATGGGCAGCGCAGCGACGAGCGGGTCAACTCCCGCAACGGTTACGGGCCGAGACAGTGGGACACCAGAGCGGGCACGATCGACCTGGCCATCCCGAAGCTGCGGCAAGGCAGCTACTTTCCGGACTGGCTGCTGACGCACCGCCGTCGGGCCGAACAGGCGTTGGTCTCGGTGGTGGCCACGAGTTACCTGCTCGGGGTGTCGACCCGCCGGGTGGAGAAGCTGGTGGAGCAACTCGGCGTCAAACAGTTGTCGAAGTCGCAGGTGTCGGAGATGGCCGCGCACCTGGACGCCCAGGTCGAGGCGTTTCGTAACCGGCCGCTGGACGCCGCGCATTACCCGTTCGTGTGGATGGACGCGTTGACGATGAAGGTCCGCGAACACGGGCGGACGGTCAACGTCCACGCGCTTGTCGCGGTCGGAGTCAACGCCGACGGCCAACGTGAAGTCCTCGGCGTGGATGTCGCCTCGGATGAGGACGGCGCCGGCTGGTTGGCGTTCCTGCGGTCGTTGACCGCCCGCGGCCTGACCGGCGTTCAGCTGGTCATCTCCGACGCCCACCGTGGTCTTGTTGGCGCGATCGGCGCCGCTCTGCCCGGCGCCGCCTGGCAACGCTGCCGTACCCACTACCTGCGCAACTTGCTCACGAAGGTCCCGAAGTCGGCCCAGCCATGGATCGCCACCCTTGTTCGGACGATCTTCGACCAGCCCGACGCCGACGCTGTCCGAGCCCAGTTCCAGCGGGTCGTCGCCACGATCGAAGCGAAGCTCCCGGCCGCAGCCGAGCACCTCGCCGACGCCCGCGACGACCTCCTGGCCTTCACCGGCTTCCCGCGCGAGATCTGGCGCCAGATCTGGTCCAACAATCCGCAGGAACGCCTGAACAAGGAAATCCGCCGACGCACCGACGTCGTCGGGATCTTCCCGAACCGGGCGGCGATCATCCGCCTCGTCGGCGCGGTCCTCGCCGAGCAGACCGACGAATGGACCGAAGGACGCCGCTACATGGGCTTGGAACTCCTCGCCAAAGCCCGCCTCGTCATCGTCGAGCCGGACCAACACGACACCGACCACGCCGATCCCAGCCCAATCGCCGCCTAACATCAAACCGGATCCCGCGATGTGCTGGCGTCCGGCTGCGCGGCCCCGGGCACCCGGGACGGCGACGTGCAGGCGACACCCACGTACACGTCGCCCCCCGTGGTGGCGGAGTCGACCGCTCGGCAGCCGGACGCACCCGCGAACCATGCAGACAACAACGGCTGGAAGCGGCGGAAGGAACTGTCCGCTGCGGATGAGCGCGCCGGGCGCGAACTCGCCGCGCGGATCCGGCCCCCGCTCGAGGCGCTACGCGCCGCCGGAGACTTCGCGCCGGCGTCCACCCAGGGGGCGCTGCTCGATCTGGGCATTCAGGCAGACGCGATCGAGGTCACCGCCATGCGACCGCCGATCGGGCAGGACACCCCACCACCGGGTGCGGTGTACGCGGTTCGGTTCGGGAACGTGGGCTGTGCGATCGGAGCCGTACGGCCCGACCGAGTCATGGTCGAGGTCACCGGCGCGGCTGCCGAATTCGGCTGCCTGGAGCCGTTCTCGCACTGACGCCACCCGGCCTCGGGCCAGTGCCCGGCGGACAAGGCGGCCGGTGGGGGAGGATGCCGATCGTGATGGACGGGATGACTGACGAAACGTGGCGGCCGGCCCCTGATCCACTCGTTGCCTGCTCGCGTGGGTCTCTCGTGGAGTTGGCCGCAGTGCTGCCGTCGTCCGGCAGATTCGTCGTCGCCCGCCTTGACGGCACGAGGATGACGGACGCCGACCACGTCCTGTACGACTTCTCGGACGCCTTGTGCTTTCCCCGCTACTTCGGCTGGAACTGGGACGCCCTGTCCGACTGCCTCGAAGATCTGCACTGGCTGCCCGCGGACGGCTACCTGCTGATCGTCGACAACGCACCCCGACTGATGGCGGACAGTACCCAGGATCGGCACACACTCTTTCGTATCCTCGCCCGGGCAGTACACCACTGGGCCAGTCCGCTCGGCCAGCCGGAGGGCAAGGTAGTCCCGTTCACGACCCTGCTGCTGTGTGACCGCGACGAAGAGACGGTACGCCTGCGGCAGGACATCGCCCGGGCACTGCACAACGGCCGGTGAGATCCCACACCGCTCGCGAGCGTCCTGGTCCACTCATCAGCGTTGCCGCACGCCAAGAGCCGCCTCGACGATCCGGACGGCCTCAGCGGGATCGATGCCGACACTGGTGACGACCGCCGCGTAGTCGCGGGCGGCGCTGTGGGCCCGATCGAGAGCCTGCACGCCGGCGGCCGAGACGAACGAGCCGGCCCGCCCGCGGGTCTCGATCAACCCGGCCTCTTCCAACTCCCGGTACGCCCGAGCGACGGTGTTCACGGCCAGACTGAGATCGGCCGCGAGTCGACGAATCGTCGGCAGTCTCGTACCGACGGCCAGCGAGCGGTCCTGGATCTGTCGGGCGAGTTGCGCCCGCAACTGCTCGTACGGCGGCGTCGGCGAGGCCGCGTCGATGACGATCATCGGACGGCCATGGCTTGCCGCGCCGCCGTCCCGGCGCCCGGGCTCCGGGTCTGGATCAGGCAGAACGCGATGACGCCCGCCACCACGAGCAGCAACGAGACAGCGTTCCACCAGCCGAGGGATTCCCCGTACAGGAAGATGGCCGGCAGCGACCACGTCAGACTGGGTGTGACGAGGGCTCGGGCGTCCTCGACCCGCATGATGACATCGGCGGTGAGCGACGCCTCGTCCTCCGCCACGGCCGGGCTGGCCAGCACCTGACGCAGCTGCATGACAGTGCCGACGCCGGTGCCGGCGAGACCGATCAGCACGACGGCCGCCCCGTACCGCAAGCTGGAGTCCGAGACCGGCAGCACGCTCACCGCGAGCAGCGCGGCGCTGGTGAAGGTGGCGACGGTGAAGACGGCGTACGGCCGACTGAGCACCGCTGGCCAGCCGAGTTGGACCGGGTGGGCGACCCGCCGGGACAGGTGCCCACCGGCCCGCTGATCGACGCGCCGCACCCACCAGCCGAGCAGCCACTGCGCCGCCAGCACCCCGACCACCAGCGCCGTCAACGCCAGCAGGGGCAGCCAGAAAGACGTGGCGTAGGTAAGTCGCAACGTGTGCGTGAGTGCCGCGCCGATCAGAAACCCGGCCAGCAGGGCACTGTCGGCGAGCCTGGCGCGTCGGCGCGCCGCCAGCCGTGCCGCGAGCAGCGGAGTCGGCTCGACGTCGGCCAGGCCGTGCCGGGTCAGCCACTGCCTGACCTCCGTGTGATCTGTCTGTCGCATGCCACCACCCCTGATTGTCGCAAGCTTTGTATCAACATGTTGAGTCATGGCATGCGACAATGTCAACCCGAACCATGGCCGACATCGCCTCCCCGGAGTGCCCATGACGACGCAGATGCGTAACCGTCTCGATCACATACGTCGAGCCGGCCACGTTGATGGTCTGCATGCCGTCGCGGCGGTTCGCGGTGGTCACACCGTGCTGGAGTACTACGGGGCCGGAGAGGATTTCACCTGGGGTGACTCGCTGGGCGTCGTCGAGTTCGGGCCCGAGACGCTGCACGACATCCGGTCGGTCACCAAGAGTGTGACCGTTCTGTTGTACGGCATAGCGCTCGGCGAAGGACTCGTCCCGCCGCCGGCGGAGCCGCTCCTGCAACGGTTCCCCCAGTACCCCGACCTGGCTGCCGACCCCCGGCGTGCCCGGCTCACCGTCGAGCACGCGCTGACGATGTCGTTGGGCGTGGAGTGGCGCGAAGATCTCCCGTACGACAGCCCGGCCAACGCCGAGATCGCGATGGAGTTGGCTCCGGACCGATACCGGTACATCCTTCAGCGGCCGATCCTCGAACCGCCCGGCACCCGTTGGACCTACTGCGGCGGTGCCACCGCCCTGCTCGGCCGACTGATCGCCGACGGCACCGGGCAGTCGCTGCCGCAGTACGCGCAGGCCGTGCTGTTCGCGCCGCTGGGCATCGGCAGCTTCGAGTGGATGACCGGCGCGGACGCAGTGGCGTCCGCCGCGTCCGGGCTGCGACTCGCGCCCCGCGACCTGGCCAGGCTCGGTGAGCTGGTGCTGGCCGAGGGAACCTGGGACGGTCAGCGGGTCGTCCCCGCCGACTGGATCCGCACGATGCTTCAGCCGCGCCTGCAGACCACCTGGGGCACGCAGTACGGCTACCAGTGGTACATCGAATCCATCGGTGGCCATCGGCTGCTGGCAGGGATGGGTAACGGCGGCCAGCGCCTGTTCGTCCTGCCCGACCTGGACCTCACCGTAGCCATCACCGCCGGCAACTACGACGACCCCGACCAGTGGCAGACCCCGCTCACGGTGCTGGAACGGGTCATCCTTCCCGCGATGGCCTGACGGCACCCCGCCCGCCGGTCAGCCCATCGGCAGCGCCGACCGCAGGCGGTACCCGATGTTCGGCGCGGCCAGCGCGAACATCACCCCCTGCGCCTACTGGGCACACGAGCCGTCCGAACCGCCGGTGCGGATCAACGACAAGGGGCCACGCAACGTGCTCATCGTGCAGAACCTGCGTGACCCGGGCACGCCGCACCGAGGTGGCGAGCTGCTCCGGGAGAAGTTCGCCAAGCGCCCCCGGCGCGTCAGCGTCGACGGCAGCGGCCACGGCGTCTACGTGTACGGCGACAACGCGTCCGTGCTGAACGTGACCACCATCTACCTGGTGGGCAGCACGATGCCGAAGGACGCGTTCTGCAGGCCTACGAACCCGTACGGTGGGATTCCGACCTACGGGAATCAACGCACGCCCCGGTAACGTCAACCCGGAGCACCGCTGATCACCCGGAAGGGGCAACACGGCCGATCATCGAACCGTGGTGCTCTGTCCGGTGCCGGCCCGCAGGGCACGATTACGACGACCGCCACCCTCGCATGTACCGCGTCAAGGATGTGAGTAGCGATGACAAGCCCGGCAACGACGAGCTGGCCGAGCCTGCGGGTATCGGACTGGACCGCCACCCGCGAGACCCTGCACATGTGGACTCAGATCGTGGGCAAGATCCGCATGGCGCACGCTCCGATGATCAACCACTGGTGGCAGGTCACCCTGTACGTCAGCCCGCGTGGGTTGACGACGTCGACCATTCCGTACGGCACGGGTGCCTTCGAGATCGAGTTCGATTTCCTCGGCCACCAGCTCGATGTCCGTACCAGCAGCGGCGACGCGCGGAGCCTCCCGCTTGCGCCGATGCCGGTCGCCGAGTTCTACGCCCGGATCATGGACATGCTCAAGCAGCTCGGGATCGAGGCGCCGATCCGGGCGCGCCCCAACGAGGTCGACCCGGCGATCCCCTTCGCCGAGGACTACGAGCACGCCTCCTACGACGGCGAGGCAGCCACCCTGTTCTGGCGACAAGTGGTGCAGGCGGACCGGGTGTTCGGCGAGTTCCGGTCCTACTTCGTGGGCAAGGTCAGCCCGGTGCACTTCTTCTGGGGCGGTATGGACCTCGCCTGCACCCGCTTCTCCGGCCGGTCGGCCCCGCCGCACCCCGGCGGCATGCCCAACTGCGCGGACTGGGTCATGGCCGAGGGCTACTCCCGCGAGCTGTCCAGCTGCGGATTCTGGCCCGGCGGCGGCGAGGAAGGCGCCTTCTACTCCTACGCCTATCCCGAACCCGACGGGTTCGCCGAGCAGCAGATCGGCCCCGAAGGCGCGTACTTCAGCACCGAGTTCAAGCAGTTCCTGCTGCCGTACGAGGTCGCCCGCGCCGCACCGGACCCCGACCGTGCCGTCGCCGAGTTCCTCTACAGCACCTACAAAGCCGCAGCCGACCAGGGGCACTGGGACCGCTCCGCCCTGGAGGACGATCCGATGCGGTGGCACCGCACCCCTGCGCGGTAGAGGCGCCAGCGGTCACCGTTGCGGTGCTGTCGGAAAGCAGCGGGTAGCTGGCAGGTTCGGTGTCGTGGACTGACCGGAGAGGATGCACGGGTGGATCCCACGACGTTGCACTGGGCGTCACGCCGCTATCTGATGACGCGGTACGAGGAACTTCAGAGCGAGTACGGCCGGCTGCCCGACGGTAGCCGCCGAGCCGACGGGTACCACTACACCACCGAGGCGAAGCGGATCTTCCCCCGCTACGACGTCGTGGAAGCCATGCTGATGGAGGTTGAGCGACTCGATCCGGATCGGCTGCCCGCCGTCGACGTACTGGTCAGCATGATGCTGGCGGCTGCCGACGGTGGGGACTCCCCGCTCACCGAGCCGCCGTACGACGAGGTCGAAGCACAGGCCGCGGCCGACGAGCGCCGGCTGTTCGCCGCGAAGGTGCAGCATTGGACGGCGCAGGCCGACGTCCGCGCCGACCCGGTCCCGTATCGGCGCGTGCTCACGCGCGAGGAGTCATCGGCCTGGCGGACGTCGCTGCAGCGGCGATGGGGCGTGCAGAGCGGCGGGTGGCACCCGATGCTCAGTGCTGCGTTTCCACACGACGTGCTGGTGCTGACGGAGGAGTCGATGTGGCAGGGCGACGGCGTGGATCAGGTTCGCCGAGTGCTGCGAGAGTTGGGCCGGCCGCGGGTGGTCGAGTTACGTGAGTATGGGGCCGACTACCTGCTCGATGTCGAGATCGTCGCCCCGCGGTACACGGGGCCGGAGGGTTACTGGACCGACGAGCAGCACGATTGGATCGCCTACGCATCCCACGAGGGAACGGTGGCATTCGGCGGCGTTCTCTCCGCCGGGCTCGTGGCGACCTGGCCTGGGGTCGACCGGTGGCGGTGGCCCGGATGGCAGGCATTCGGCAACAGGTGAGCCACGACTTCCGCAGGGAAGCGCGAGACCAACTCATCCCAACTCCGCCAGCCGGTAGGTTTGCCGGCATGTCATCGACTCCGGCGCCGTTGCTGCCTGAGACTCGACGCGCGCTGGTCCACCGGTTGGCCACCGGTCAGGTAGCGGGCCGGGCGCCGTCGGTGGTCGCGGCCGTGGTGCGGGACGGCCGTCCTGTCTGGCAGGGCGGCTGGGGCACAGTGGACGGCCAGGTGCCCGACGGCGATATCCAGTACCGCATCGGCTCGATCACCAAGACGTTCCTGGCGGTGCTGGTGCTTCGCCTGCGCGACGAGGGGCGACTCGCGCTCACCGACCCGCTGGGCGAGCATCTGCCCGGCACGGTCGCGGGCGAGGCCACGATCGGTGCCCTGCTGGCGCACACCGCCGGGCTGATCGCTGAGGCACCCGGGCCGTGGTGGGAACGCACCCCGGGCACGCTGCGTCCCGACCTGGCCGACGTGCTGGGCAACGATCCGCAGCTGCATCCGGCCGGACACCGCCATCACTACTCCAATCCCGGCTACGCGCCGCACGCCACGGGCTGGGCGGTGCACCCCTGGGCCGATGTGCTGCTGGCGGAGCCCGCCGTGGACACCGGTCTGATGGCTCCTGCCGGGCAGTTGTGGTCGACCACGACGGACCTGGCCCGGTTCGCCGCGTTCCTCATCGACGGCGACGACCGGGTGCTGCATCCGGACACCGTCGCGCAGATTTGGCCGGGCACACCGGCTCGATGCCGGGCTTCGTCGCGACCGTGTGGGTCAGTCCCGATGACGCCCTGGGCGCGGTCGTGATGGCAAACGTGACCGCCGGCCTGTCCGCCGGCACTCTCGCCGCTGACCTGCTGCAGACCGTCGCCGAACGAGAGCCGCGAATCCCGGCCCCGTGGCGGCCGCTGCCCTCGATCGATCCACAGCTGCTGGACCTCGCCGGCCCGTGGTACCGGGGACCAGCCCCGTACGTGCTACGCCCACAAGCAGACGGCTTCATGGAGCTGGCCGCGATGTCCGGCGGAAACGGCACCCGACTACGCCCCACCGGCGACGGCGACTGGGAAGGGCTCAACGGCTACTTCGCCGGCGAAAGGCTGCGGGTGCACCGCGATGCGGACGGCACCGTCAGCCACCTCGACCTCGGCACCTTCGTCTTCACCCGACAACCCTACGACCCGGCGACGCCGGTACCCGGCGGCGTCGACCCGGCCGGCTGGCAGGCCGGCTCGACCCTCGACCAGGGCGGCGTCGGTGATGACGGTGGTCGGCCCGGTGTCGACGGCTAACGGTATTGGCGCTCCTGGGCGGCGCGGACCTTCTGACGTATGTCGTCAGGGATTTCGACCACATGAACGGTGATCGCGAGATCCAGTAGCGCCTGTGCGGCCCAGGTACGCGACGTTGGCTGGAACGGCCTCGCTGCGGCCGGGTCGCTCATGCAGAGTACGAGGCGGGGACGTGGGTACATCGTGCTGGCGATCCACGTGAGCTTCAGCGCGTCGGCCAGTACCTTGTGACGCTGCGCCGACTTCGGCGGACCCTGATGGGCCCAGCACTCCACGAGAACAGTCCGGCCGCTGTCGCAGCCGTCGATCTCGACCCGAGCCCCCGACGGCACTGCGATTTTCGCCGGTTCCAGTGTCAGGGCGAGGTCGCGGCCGAGCAGATCAAGCATGACTCGCTCCGCGTGGCGCTGCTCCGCAGAGTGCCCGGCAGGCAAGTGATCGTCGAGGGTCCGAACAACGGCAGCAGGTGCAAGCGGCCCGCTGTGCGGTGTTCTCGGAGCCTCGGCCAGCACCCCGTCCGTCCGCTCAACGAGTTCGTTGACGATCTTCCCGTCGGGGCCTTCCCACCGCCGGACGGCTCCGGCCAGTTGCAATGCGCGGCAGATCTGGTTGACCTGCTGCCGTGGCCGGACACCCGTACGCTGTGACAGTTGGTCATCGTCCAGCGGCCTCGAACTGAGCCGAAGTGCTTCGAGGACACGGTCGCGATTGCTGGCAGCCGTCACACATGGAGTCTGACCGACGGTCAATGGCCTCGCCTCCTCCGTTCGGCGGTGCACAAGGCGTGCGCCCGACATGCGGCACGAGCGGTGCCCGTGCGCCGTGCGCGGGAATGCTCCTGACGAGGCGAACCACCTACTCTGACGCTGGTGAACGTCCGAGAGCGCAAGAAGCTCACCGCCCGCCTGATGACGTCGCTGCTGCGTGGCGATCTTCCGGCCGTGCGTGCGCTGTTGCGTGCGGAGGCAGACCCGAATGCGGCAGATCGTGACGGCACGACGCCGCTCTACCTGGCCGCCGTGCAGAACGAGCGTGCGGCGGTGCGGATTCTCCTGGCTGCCGGCACGGACCCGAATGTCGAAAGCGGGCGTGGCGACGAGGGGACACCCTTGACCGCAGCCGCAGCGTGGGGGCACGACGACGTCGTCCGCGAACTCCTCGCGCAGGGCGCGGATCCGAACCTCCGCGAAGACCACGGCAGCGGACTGTCGCCCCTCGAATGGGCCGTCCGAAACGGCAACTCCGAGACGCAAGCGCTACTCGAAGCCGCAGGCGCGACATCCCCATAGAACCCCCACGTGAGCAGCAGAAACGCTGCGCGTGAGTCGCAGCGCAAGGGTCAGCGGTGTGCCTGACTGATCAGTGCACCGCAAACGGTCCCTCGGCCTGCTCCATGAGCGAGTACCCGACATCGTCCCAGCGCCGCTCCATCTGCGTATCGCGCGCGACGTACACCTCACCTGCGCCGGCCGGCACCTGCGTACGTGTGCTCCGCCATGGAAGAAACGGCCCGACCTGCTCCCCGCCCAGGGCGACCACCATGTTCGGCCATCTGCCATGCAGATCGTCCAGCATCCCCCGGATGCCGGCGTCCACCGGCGCGCTGGTGACCAGAACTGTGTCGTACCCCGTGATCATCTGCGCTCCGCTCGGCTGAGGTGCGTGTCCGACTCGCACGGCTCACCAGGGGCTGGGTGCGTAGTCCTTGAGGAAGCAGCCGTACAGGTCCTCGCCCTGTTCGCCCCGGACGATCGGGTCGTAGACGCGGGCCGCGCCGTCGACCAGGTCCAGCGGGGCGTGGAAACCGGCGTCCGCGAGCCGCATCTTCGTCGGGTGGGGCCGTTCGTCGGTGATCCAGCCGGTATCGACGCTGGTCATGAGGATGCCGTCGGTCAGCATCTCCTGGGCGCTGGTGCGGGTCAGCATGTTCAGCGCAGCCTTGGCCATGTTGGTGTGCGGGTGTCCCGGCCCCTTGTAGCCGCGGGCGAACTGGCCCTCCATCGCTGACACGTTCACCACGTACTTGCGGCGGGCGGTCGCTGCGGCCATCGCCGGCCGCAGCCGGCTGACCAGCACGAACGGCGCGGTCACGTTGCACAGCTGCACTTCGAGCAGTTCGACCGGGTCCACCTCGTGCACCCGCTGCACCCAACTGTTGACCGCCCCGAGGTCCGGCACCAGACCGCCGGCGTCGATGGCGGTGGCTGCGGCGATCCGTTCCGGTGACGCGGAGCCGCTGGTCAGCGCGAGCGCGGTGAGCGCGTGCGGGGTGATCGTCGTCTGCGGACCGGCGGTCAGAACGCCGGTCGGCCCGCCGGGTTCGGTCGGTTTGGCGAACGTGATCATCTCCGGTAGCGGGCCGTCCGGTAGGGCGGCCGCCTCCGCGGCGACGAGGTGTGCGTACGCCTCGGGAGTGCGGCGGACGGTCTGCGCCGCATTGTTGATCAGAATGTCGAGTGGCCCCTGGGCGCTGACCGAGTCGGCGAGGGCGATCACCTGGGCCGGGTCGCGCAGGTCGATTCCGACGACCCGGAGGCGGTGCAGCCAGTCCGCGCTGTCGGGCATCGCGGCGAATCGGCGGACCGCGTCGTGCGGAAACCGCGTGGTCACCGTGGTGTGCGCGCCGTCGCGGAGCAGCCGCAACGCGATGTACATGCCGATCTTTGCCCGGCCGCCGGTCAGCAACGCACGCCGGCCGGTCAGATCGGTACGCGCGTCGCGGCGCTCCCGGTTGAACGCGGCGCAGGGCGGGCAGAGTTGGTGATAGAAGGCGTCCACCTCGCGGTAGCGCTGCTTGCAGATGTAGCAGCCACGAGGGTTGTGCAGCACACCGGCAGTGGTGCCGTCGGTGGGGGAGGCGAGCGGGATGCCCTGCGTTTCGTCGTCGATCCGGCCGGGAGCGCCGGTGGCAGTGGCGGCCGTCACCGCCTGGTCGGCCGCGAGGATGGCGTCCCGCCGTTCCGAACGGCGCCGTTGCTTGATCATCTTGTAGAGCTTCGCGGTGGCGCGTTGCACCCGTACCACGTCGGGATGATCGGGAGGCAGATCCTCCAACGCCTCAAAGACGCTGAGACAGGTCTCCAGCTGGCTACGGTCGATGCCCTGGTGACCGTTTTCCGTCATGTTGTCTGCCGTCATGCTGCCGCTGTCTCATCCCGTTCCTGCGCCGGAACTACCCGGCCCACCCCAAGTCCGACCAGGAACTGTACGCGGCCTTGACGCATGCCGCGTCGGCTCATCAGCACAGAGCCGCCGGGGCCGTCTTCGGCGCATCCCGCCGGCACCGGGTAACGCCGGCAGCACGGCAGGCGACGGTACCCTGTCCCCATGCCCGTGCCCGCACCGCTGCGCGATCTGATGCGGGCGGTCGCCACCGGCCACGACGCGCGACCGGGGATGCCCGCGCCGTTCGGCCGAGTGCCTCCATGGGCAGGTCTGCGCCCGTATCTTCAGGTGTGGGCGCCGCTGACCGCGTTCCTGCTGTCGCTCTGCGCGCTGGCGGTGCTTTCGCGGTACCAGGTCGGCAGTCTCGAGACCATCCTCATGGCTGCGCTGACCGGGTTGCCGGTGGCGCTGCTGCCCGGGCGCGCGCTGTGGGCGTGGCGGGTGGCGGTGGCAGCCACCGTGATCAGCGGCGCCAACCACCTGTACGACGAGGGCTTCCCCTGGCCGGGCAATCCGGTGCTGATTCTGGTCTACCTCGTCGTGCTGGTTGTGGTCGGCTACCGCCATCCGCCGGGGGTGCTGTTCTGGGTCTGGGCGTTCAGCATCGCCATGCCGCTGCTGTTTCTCGGGCCGAGCGCCGCCTACGGCGGCATGCTGCTGGTCACAGTCGTCCTGCTGGTCGGCCACCTGTTGAGTCGATGGGCGCAGGCACGCGCCGGCCTGGTCGCGGAGCAGGAGCGGGGCGCGATGCTTACCGAGCGCGCCCGCATCGCACGTGAGCTGCATGATGTCGTCGCCCATCACATGTCCCTCATCGCGGTACGGTCGGAGACCGCGGCGTACCGACTGGAGAGCCTGCCACCGGCGGCGCGTGCGGAGTTCGGTGAGATATCACAGTCCTCCCGGGAGGCGCTCACCGAGATGCGGCGACTGCTGGGCGTGCTGCGCGGCCCGGACGAGCAGCCGTCGACAGCTCCTCAGCCCGGCCTCGCGGACCTGGGCGCGCTCGTGGCAGGTACGCGGGCGGCCGGAACCCCGGTCGCGTTGGCGGTGGACGGGAACCTGACCGGCGTGCCGGACGCCGTGGATCTGTCCGCCTACCGGATCGTGCAGGAGGCGCTGTCCAATGCGGCACGGCACGCTCCGGGCGCGCCGGTCGACCTCACGCTTCGCCGAACCCGCAACGAGGTGAACATCCGCGTGCGCAACGAGGCGACGGTTGACGGCGGTGATCGGCCGGCTGCCCCGACGGATACCGCAGCGTCCGGTTCCAGCGGGCAGGGCCTGCGCGGCATGCGCGAACGCGTGGCCATGCTCCACGGCAGGCTGAACGCCGAACCGACCGAGGACGGCGGTTTCGAGGTGCAGGCGACGCTGCCCCTGGACGGCCAGACGTGATCAAGGTTCTGCTCGTCGACGACCAGGCAATGGTCCGGGAGGGTTTCGGGGCGCTGCTCTCCGCCCAGGAGGACATGGTGGTCCTCGCGGACGCCGCTGACGGCGAGCAGGCGGTCGCCGCCGCGCGCCGCTACGACCCTGACGTCGTCCTGATGGACATCCGTATGCCGACCATGGACGGTCTGACCGCGACGCGCCGGATCCTGGAGGTGCCACCCGGCCGGCACCGGCCGCGAGTGCTGATCCTGACCACCTTCGACCTGGACGACTACGTTTTCGAGGCGCTGAGGGCTGGCGCGAGCGGGTTCCTGCTCAAGGACGCACCGGCTGCCGACCTCGTTCACGCGGTACGCGTGGTGGCCGCCGGTGACGCGCTGCTCGCCCCCTCGGTGACCCGGCGACTCATCGAGGACTATGCGAGCCGGGCCCGGCCGCGACCCGCCCGCTCGGATCCGATCAACACGCTCACCCAGCGGGAAACGGACGTGCTGCGGCTGGTCGCCCGCGGGCTGTCCAACCGGGAGATCGCGACAGATCTGGTGCTCGCCGAGCAGACCGTCAAGACGCACGTCAGCCGGATGCTGACGAAGCTGAACCTGCGAGACCGGGCGCAAGCGGTGGTCTACGCGTACGAAAGTGGCCTGATCAACCCCGGCGGGTAGTACCCCGGTACCGGTCGGGATCGGCACCCGAGAGTGACGCCGCACCAGAGGGCCGGTACCTAGCGTCACTGCCATGAAGCGATGGTTGTTGCGGCTGCTCGCGGCGGCGCTGCTGACCGCGGCGTGCCCAGCCCCGACTGCGGTGCCGACCGGTCCGCCGGTGGTGCGGGCCGTGGGTGATCTGCGGGCCGCGGACCGGATCGTCGTACTCGTGCCGGGCGTGGACACCACCTCTGAGAACTTCGACCGTGGGCACGGTGACGTCGCGCACCGCTCGCCTCACTGGCAGGCCCGGCAGTTGCACGCCGCGTGCGGCGGGCGGGTCGCGGTGGTTGCCTGGCTCGGCTATCTGCCGCCCGACGGCATCGGCCTCGCTGCGGCCCGGTCGGAACGCGCGATGGCGGGGGCAACTGCCCTGACGGGCTACGTCAGGCAGCTCGCCACGGCCCGGCCACACGCAACGATCACGGTGATCGGGCACAGTTACGGCTCCCTCGTCCTCGCGTACGCCGCCGCCCGGTTGCCCGTTCAGGTCACCGACATCGTGGTGCTCGGAAGCCCCGGCCTCGACGTCGGTAACGCCGATCAGCTGAGGACCGGCGCGCGACTGTGGGTCGGCACCGCCGAGGGTGACTGGACCCGCCGGATTCCCGAGGTGCGGATCCTCGGCCTGGGACACGGAACGAACCCGAGCCGGCCCTCGTTCGGCGCCCGGTACCTGAACGTTTCGGGTGCCGAAGGGCACGACGGGTACTTCCTGCCGGGAACCACGTCGCTGCGGAGTCTGGCCACCGTGGCACTGGGGGAGTCATGACCGCCAGGTCACTCGCCGCGCGCGTGGAAGCGGTCACGCCGGCCGGTCGGGACCGATCCATCGACGCACTTCGTGCACTGGCCATCGCCGGCGTGGTGCTCGGTCACTGGCTGGTCACCGCGTTCGTGGTCACCGAGCCGGGGCTGCGGGTGGCCAGCCCGCTGTCGTACCTTCCCGCTCTCGCACCGTTGTCCTGGCTACTGCAGACCCTCGCCGTCTTCTTCTTCGTCGGCGGGTACGCCGCAGCGCGCGGGCTGCCCACGGCAGGCGGCTACCGCGAATGGCTGCTGGCGCGGATGAACAGGCTCTTTCGTCCGGCGCTGGCACTTGTAGCCTTCTGGGCCGTGGCGGCACTGATCTGGATGCCGGCCATCGACGGCGAATCGGCGCGAGCCGTCTGGACCATCGTGCTGAGCCCGCTGTGGTTCCTCGTGGTGTACGCGGGGCTCCTCACCGTGACCCCGCTCGTGCTGAACCGCCCCGGTCGGCTCGTCGTGCCGCTCGTGACGGCGGTCGTCGCGGTCGACGTGGCGCGCTTCGGCCTCGGCGGCCCGGCCTGGCTCGGTGGAATGAACGTGCCCACCGCCTGGCTCGTGCCCTTCTGTCTCGGGGTGGCCTGCGCCCGAGGGGCCCGGCTGCCGGCGGTCGGGCTACTGGTCGGCGGGACCGCGGCCACCGCCGTGCTGATGCTCTGGTTCGGCTATCCCGCCAGCCTCGTCGGCGTCCCGGGTCAAAGCCGGTCCAACCTGAACCCGCCCGCGCTCGTCGCGGTGACCTTCGGGCTGGCCCAGGTGGGGCTCGCGGTACTGCTGCGCGGCCCGCTGACCCGGCTCGTCCGCCGCCCCTTGGCCTGGGCAGTCGTGGCCCTGGCGAACCTGTGGGCCGTACGGATCTTCCTGTGGCACCAGACCGCGCTGGTCGCGGTGACAATGTTCGCGCTGGGCCACGCCCGACTAGCCGGACTGCACACCGCACCCGAGACACCGTGGTGGATCCTCCCCCGCCTCGGTTGGCTGCCGATCTTCGCACTCGTCCTGCTGGGTGGGCTGATGCTGGGCGGCCGCATCGAAGCGTCGCGCCGTCCCGGATCGGGAACACCAGCAGCCCGTGGAGTTCCGGAAAGGAACCGGGGGAGAAGCCCCGAACGTGGTGGGTGTCCGGCTCCGTGACCGGGCTCATCGCGGCGGCGGTACGGGCAACAGGCGAGCGGGAACCGGCAGCCGACGCGCCGCGAGGACGGCCAGGCCCGCGCCCGCCGTGTTCAACAGCACGTCGTCGATCGACGAGACACGTCCGAGTGCCAGGGCGTACTGCAACACTTCCACCGCGGTCGACATGCCGGCAGCCACGATGACCACATGTGTGAGCCGTACCTGCCATCCCATGCCCAGACCGAACCCGACCGCCGCGAACACCAGCAGATTGCCGACGATCTGGAAGAACGCGGTCAGCGGAGGGTCGGCGAGGATCTCCACAAGGTCACGCAGCGGCACCAACCGAACATCACGGGGTGCGTCGAGTGGGGTGAGGACCACCACCAGCCACGGCAGCGTCCAGACCGACATGACCGTCGTGGCCCATGCCCGCCGGGCCGCCAGCCCTGCCGGGACACCGCGCTTGCGGTAACAGGCCACGAGGTGACGCGTACCGACCAGGCCGGCCATGACGAGAGCCACCGCAGTCGCCACGACCGGAAGCCAACGCAGGTACCCGCCTGGGATCATCGTGGGGCATCGTAGTCCGGGCCGGGATCCGGCTGACTCTTGACGAGATGCCAGCGGGTCGGATGCCGTGGGGCGGAACCTCCTTGCCGGACATGGATAGACTTCGCTGTCACGGGCTGCCGGGTCGTGTCCGGTGGCGAGGAGGACCCGATGACACCTGAACCGTGTACGGACGGCACGTTCCGGCACCTGTCCGTGGACCTCCACCCGGTGGGCGGCGGCGACGACGGCATGACGGGTTACACGCTGTGTTCGGCCCCGCAGCGTCCGGTCCGAGGCGATGACCAGGCGGCGATCGACGTTCCTTACGACGCGTATCGCACTGACACGCACGTGGACATCGCCGCCTTGCCGCCGTGTGGAGAGTGCCTAAGGGTGGCGGAGTTGCTGGCCGACCCCGAGACCGCGCCGCCGCTGCATCGCAGTCCCCGGCCGGACCTCCCCTCCGAGTTGACCGGTGACGTGATTCGGCGTCTCCTGGACACCGACATCGCCACCGGTGCCCCACCCGGTCGGCGGGCCGCCGTGCACCTGCTGACCTTCACCGCAGTCCCGGATCAGCCCGGCTTCGCTGACCTCGTGGAGCGCCTCAGTCTGCTGTGGGGCGCGGATGGCACCGTGGAGATGGGGCAGGTCCGCGATTGGGAGGCAGTGGTTCGCTTCGCCGCGACTGCCGATGTGCCGGACCGCGACCGGCAGATGATCGCGTTGGCCGCGAGCCTTGCCGGTGGGCCGCCGGTCGACCTCGAAGCCGCCGCCAGCTTCGTCGATGATCCGGCGGCGGCCCGGCGGGTGATCGAGGCGATCACGATCGCCTCAGGACGCGGCGACCGGTAAGAGGATCGGCACCTGAATGAACCCCGCACCAGATCGCAGGCTACGCGGGCCTTTCGCAGCACCGCGCTTGTCACGCCGCCGGCCGCAGTGCCGGACGGATCAACCCGTGGCCGTCAGCGCGGCTTGCAGATGCTCGCGGGCGTCTTCGTCGAACGCGACGAGTCGTACCCGTTGGACGTTTGTCGCCGTTGACCTGATCGTTGCTACGGCGATGCGGGCTGCCTGGTCGGCAGGGAAGCCGTACACGCCGGTGGCGATTGCCGGGAAGGCGACGCTGCGGGCGCCGAGTTCGTCGGCGACCTGCAGGCTCCTGCGGTAGCAGGAGGCCAGGACGTCCGCCTCACCGTGGCCGCCGCCCTCCCAGATCGGCCCGACCGCGTGGATGATGTGCCGCACCGGCGGGTCGAGGTCGAAGGCCGGGGTAGCCATCGCGTCGTCCGGCTCGCAGGGGCCGATCGCACCCCCGGCCCGGGCCAGGCGAGGCCCGGCAGCCCGGTGGATCGCACCGTCGACACCACCACCGCCGAGCAGCGACTCGTTGGACGCCGTGACGATGGCGTCCACGTCCTCCCGCGTGATGTCACCCATCACAACCTCGATGTTCACCACGGCAGCATCGTGACACACCGCTGGCGTGCCGGCACGCTGTCGCCGAACCGGTGGCCACGCCATCCCATCAGCGACGTGTGCCGCCACACGACCGGGCAGGTGCGGATGCATCCCCGTGCCAGGTGAGCAACCTTCCCGCCGACCTCAGCCCGGTGAGGTACGGATCAGCCGAACCAAGCCAGGTGTGCACACCCGGTCTTGAAGGAGAAGACGCGGAGGTAGGGTCACCTCCGTGCGAGCCAGGCTGGAGGCTGTCTACTGCGACGGATGGGACGCTGGTGTCGTCAATCCGTTGACGTCGAGCGCTGCGAAAGCACGCGACGCGGCGGCCGAGCCGTACACCGTCGTGCTGTTGCTCCACGGTCGGCTGCATGCGGTGATGGACCTGTCCTGGAGCGACGGGTACTGCCGGATAACTCGATTCGACGCCGCGGAGAGAACCCTGTCTCGGCACCTGCTGCGCGGCACCGGCGAGGGCGATCTGTTCCTGCGCGAAGTCCGCACCTGGGATGGCCCGGCCGACGTAGGCAAGCACGAATATCCGCACGTCGCGGCCAGGATGACCACCACGTACACCGTTTCCGGAACGCGTACCGACATCGTGGAACCGCACGGTGACCGAGGCACCAGGCGGGACTCAACCTCGCAGCAGCGACCGCCGCGGCTACCCATCCCGGCCTTCGGCCGATGGGACGAGCTGTTACGCCTCGCCGGAGAGACATCCCGCGAGATCGTCGACGCCGTCCAGCACGAGTTGCCGGTGCGCGTGGAGGCCCGTGCGCCGTGGCGAGCGCCGCGCCCCCTCAAGCCCTGCGCGATGGCCAGAACCCGATCGATCTGGGCCATCGGCAGTACTTCGGATTCGGCGTGGACGCCGGCATGGCCTGCTTCGTCGACGCGGACGCCAGCGAACGGATGCAGGACGTCTGGCTGACCCTCGACGGCCTGGTCGACCCCCGGCACCGCACGATCGACTCTGGAGCGATGGTCGCATGGTCCAGCGGCTGGGGCGACGGCAGCTACCCGACCTGGATCGGCTATGACACTGCCGGACACGTGACCTGCTTTGTCGCCGACATGCTGCTGTTCCCCACCGACAACGACGAGGACGACGACTGACCTGCAAGCACCTAAACGTTTACACGGATCCGAAGCCGTGTCAGCGTCGTTCTGTGCTTTCCGCCGACCTGAGCAACTCCACAGACGCATCACCGCAGGTCCCGCTCGGCATCCTCGGGGCTCTGTTCCTTACGTTCGCCCTCGGAAACCTCGTCCTACGCCGGTGGGCCGACCCTGACAAACGACCCCGCCCTTCCGAACACAGTCAGGCCACCACATGCGACTCACTCCCACCCTGTACCGCATTCCGACGCCGCCACCCGGCCAGTTGAGCACGATGCCGCGACCGCGCGGCGACGACTGGCTCGACGACGAGATGACCGCCCTGCGTGACATCGGCGTGGATGTCCTTGCCTGCCTGCTCACCCCGACCGAGGCCGCTGAACTTGGTCTCACCGGGGAGGCCGCCGCCGCCACCATGCTGGACGGTCACCTTGGCAAGATACTCATGTTGCTTGTATATTCGAGTCATGCGATCGACTTCGCGTCCCGCGCTGCGGGAACCGTCGTACTTCGTCCTTGCGGCTCTGATCGGCGGCCCGCTCCACGGCTATGCCGTGATCAAGCGGGTGACCGAGCTGTCCGACGAGCGGGTGACACTCGCTGCCGGTTCGCTGTACTCGGTGATTGACCGGCTGCTCGGCGAGGGACTCATCACCGCCGATGGTGAGGAGATTGTCAACGGGCGTGCCCGTCGCTACTACCGGCTCACCGACGAGGGCTACCGCGTACTCGCCGAGGAAGCCGACCGGCTCGCCCGGGCCGCCCGGGTGGTCATGGATCGTTTGCCGCACCGGAGCTTCCCGCTGGGAAGCACCGATCAACCTTCTATCGTGAGGACCAGACCAGCATGAGTTCTGATGTTCTGGAGAAGCGGTACCGCATGCTGCTGCGGGCCTACCCGGCCGACTACCGCCGGGAGCGTGCCGACGAACTGATCGACACGTTGATCGGCGACGAACCGACCACCCGCCGCTGGCCCAGCATCCGGCAGGCGGCCTCACTGATCCGGGGCGGCCTGCGGGTGCACGGCGGCAGCACCGCGGCCCGGCCCACCGCCGTGCTGCTCTGGCAGGGGCTGCACCTGGGCGCCATGGCGGTGCTGGCACTGGGTGTGCTCATCGGCCTGAACGACATCGTCGGGACGTTCCAGTTCGGCGTATTCCTGGACCCCCTCGGCGTCCTGCGGGATCAGGGCATCCACCTGGTCATGGTGAGCGCAGCGCTGGTGGCGCTCGTCGTGGGCCACGACCGCACTGCTGCCGTCCTGGTGGTGACTGCAGCGGTGGTGCCGACCGTCATCTCTCCGTACCTGTTCCTCAACGGACTAACGCAGTGGTGGGCACCGGTCGTCGCCGCGCCATTGATCATCGCAGGCCTGCGGCGACCGGCCGACGTGCCGCCTGCGCCCCGGGGCAACGCAATTCTGGTCACCGCCGTCATAGTCGCGCTGCATCTGATCCCGGTGGAAGGCTACCGCCCCGCCCCTGTGAGTACGCAGATCATCTCCATCGCCATGGTGATCGTCGGCGTAGCCGTCTTCCTGTGGGTGGCGACGGCCGACCAGCGACTGCTTATCGCCGTCGCCCCGACCCTCTTGCTGGGCACGCTGCATCAACTGGGCAACGCCGGAACGGGGGAGCTGCTGCGCCGGCCTGACGCCCTGCCGTCCCTGGTCCTCGCAGTCCTCATGGTGGCCGTCGCGGTCGTCTCGACTCGGCTGCGGCAGCGCACCCGCGCCTGATCAGCCACGGGCGGTCCGACCACGGCCGAGGCCAGCACTCGGTGATCACCGGGAGGACGCCCCACAGGAGGCTTCGGCAGGTACCCTTGGCCGGTGTTCTCGCCTCAGGGTCCGTCTCTGCGGGAACTCTGCGTCCAGGCGTTCTCCTCGGTCGAGCGCGGCTATGACCTGCTGGCCCCGAAGTTCGACCACACACCTTTTCGTACGCCGGACAGCTATCTCCGCGCGACCGCCGACGCGTTGTCCGAACTCGGGCCGTTCGACCAAGGCCTGGACGTGTGCTGCGGCACCGGAGCGGGCATGGCGGTGCTCAGGTCCGTGTGCCGCGCAGGCATCACGGGCGTGGACTTCAGCGCCGGCATGCTCGCCCAGGCACGCAGCACCCACCCGGACGCCACGTGGGTTCAGGCTGATGCCCGCGCCCTGCCGTTCACCGGAGGCTTCAACCTGGCCGTCAGCTTCGGAGCGCTCGGGCACTTCCTGCCCACCGAGCGACCCGCCCTCTTCGCGGGCGTCTACCGCGCGCTGCGGCCCGGCGGGATCTTCGCCCTCCCGATCGGTGCACCGCCGCCGCTGACCTCGACCGCGCACTGGGCCGCGCTCGGCTTCGACCTGGCCATGCGGGTACGCAACACCGTGTGGCGACCCCCGTTCGTCATGTACTACCGGACCAACCCGCTGCCCGCAGTTCGCGACGACCTGACAGCGGCCGGCTTCACCGTCACCACCGTCGCGCTGACCGCCCTGGGACAGCGCCGCGACGGCAACCCGCGCTGCCGGCTCATCCTCGCCCAACGACCACACTGAACACACGCGTCCGTGGCTTCCGCGTAGCGGTGGTGAGGGGCACCGGCCTGGTGCGGACGGAGACTGGCGCCGCGTTGCTGTGCTGAACCGCCGCAATGGGCAGGGCGTCGGGTTGCCGTCGACCGACCGTCGCCGCGGCGCGCAGGCTGTCGGACCGCCTTCCTGGAGTCAACCGCATGTACTTCGTGTGCCGTTGGAGGACGTCACCGTCGTTCGGCGATCAGGATTTCTGTGTCACCGGGCCAGTCCCAGAACAGACCGCTCGCCGGCGATGCCTGCTCCAGCAGGACCCGAAGCTCTGCGATGAACGCGTTCAGCCTGGACCCGAACAGGTGAGGCGCAGCGAAGGACATCGACAGGTAGCCGGCGATGACGCCGTCGACATCACGGACGATGTCGGGCCGTCCCGGCGCGTAGACCACGCGCGGCCTTCCGAAGCGAGTGCGGGCAAGCGTCTGCTCGAAGCGCTCCGCCTGGTAGAACGTTGCTGGTCGGGCACCCGAGCGTCGCTGCGGCCCGAGGTAGGCGCTGATGAGCCGATCGACGTCGTCATGCGGAACGGGTGGCGTGTCCGGCAGCTGCCGCGGGGCCGGCCGGGTCGGGTCGTGACCGATGAGCACGATCGCCCCACCCGGTTCCAATGCATGCCAGACGGCTTCGGCGACACGGACGCGGTCGGTGCGATGAAACGACTGCCCGAACGTCACCGTCCGCATCGGCGGCAGCGCCAGGTGGGGAAGGTCCTCAGCGGTGGCCCGGACGAAGTCGACCCCTGCCACCCTCTCTGCCGCAGCGTAGGTGCGGGCCTCGGCGAGCATGTCCAGGTCCGGCTCCAGCAGCGTCACGTGCGCGAACAGCGACGCGAGTTGCAGCCCCACCGTGCCCGGGCCGCTCCCGACATCCAGCAGTTGGCCGCTACCGTCGAGCCCCAGCTCACCTGCCAGCACCTCGCCCAGCTGAGCGGAGTAGGGCGGCCGCCCCTGCCGGTAGTACCGCGCGGTGCCCTTGAACTGGGTCGGGTCGTACACCCGAACACTCTCGCAGCCCATCACACCGTCCGGACGCGCGCCGCGACATGAGGGCTACCGGCGCTGCCGCAGACTACGCACGCGAGCCGCCCACCTCCGCGTGAGAGATCATGTCGACATGGCCAGCATCGTCGAGATCCACGTCCCATTGGTGCCAACTCCGGGTCTTGATCCGGACGCCTACGCGTTTCCCTGGATCGACCAGGTCGAGGACTTCCTGGTCGACGTGGAAGACGAAGGCACGATCGAGGTGTACGACGACGGCGAGGAACTCGGCGACGTGTACGTCTTCTTCATCACCGCAGCGAGCGAGGCCAGCCTGCTGGCCGCCGCATCACGGGTGGCAACTCTCGACGGCGTGCCGGCGGGCGCGTTCGCCATCGTCACCGATGACGGGGCTCCGGACGGAACCGGACGACGAATCGACCTCCCGGTCGCCTGAGGAGCCGCCTACACCCCGCGCGCACCTGAAGCCTCTTCCAAGAGGAACGGCAAGGCGGCGCGGAGCCTCGACGGCGACGTCCAGCGGATGGTCGTGCCGGTGTGGGACGAGTCGGCCAGGGCGCTTGCTTGTGGCGCCGTAACGCACGCAGACAATCCGTGGCGGCGTCGACAGCCAGCCTTCGATAATGGCCGGTGTGGAAGAGGTTGCGGTCGTCGTCGCCCACAACGAGCGCGTGACCCTGCGCGTCGGCGACGTGTTCCTGAAGGTCGACAGCGATCAGGCGCGCATCGATGTCGATGTCGAGGCGATGCGGCTGGCACCCGTCCCGACTCCCGAGGTCCTGTGGCGCAAGCCGCCCGTCCTCGCGATCGCCGCCCTCCCTGGCCAGGCACTCGGCCGTCTCGGTGAGCCGTCACCCGCGTCACCGGCGGCTTGGGCCGCGGCGGGTGCTGCGATCCGGAAGCTGCACGACGCGCCACCGCCGCCGTGGGTCGGTAAGAAGCTCGTCGGGTTGGACGCGGAACTCGAGCGCGAATGCGCCTGGCTCGTCGACAACGGCGTCCTGCCTGCCGGCCTGGTCGACCGCAACCGCGAGATAGCCCAGGCCGCGATTCGGCCGTGGACGCCAGTGTTCATGCACGGTGATCTGCAGATCACCCATATCTTCACCGACGGCGACGAGGTCACCGGGGTGATCGACTGGTCCGAGGCGGCACCTGGCGATCCGCTGTTCGACCTGGCCATCCTGACTCTCGGGCACGAGGAACGTCTCGGCGACCTCCTCGCCGGTTACGGCACCGACGTCGACCGGGACGTGATCCGCGCCTGGTGGTCGCTACGCAGCTTGCTGGCATCCCGCTGGCTGACCGAACACGGCTTCGACCCCTCCTCGCCAGGCTGCGAGTTCGACGTACTGAGATCACAGATGGGTTGACCTCAACCAGAGTTGAGGTGCTTCACTGCCTGCCGTGGATCTTGATGGTGTGCGTGTCGTCATCACCGGTGCGGCACGGGGCACGGGGCGACTCCTGGCCGAAGCGTTCGCCGAACGCGGCGCACAGGTCTTCCTCTCGGCCCGCGACCTGGCGGCGGCCGAGCAGGTTGCGGATGCGATCAGCCGGCGAGGGCCGGGTCGGGCTCACGCGTTCCGCTGCGACCTCGCCGTACCGAACTCCGTGCGCGTGTTCGCCGCGGCCGTGGCCGACCGGACGAGCCACCTCGATGTGCTGATCAACAATGGTGCCGCATACCTCGAAGGTCAGGACCTGACAGACGGTTCCGACGATGCGATCGAAAGCGTGATGGCTGCGGGCGGGACCGGCACCGTGCTACTGACCAAGCATCTGTTGCCGCTGCTACGCGCATCGTCGCGGCCCGACGTCGTCAACATGATCTCCGCGTGCGGCGAGGTGGGGCACCGCCGTTCAGGCGCCCATCCCGCGTTCTACGCGGCCAAGCACGCCCATGCCGGGCTCGCTGAGATCCTGTCGTACCGGCTCCGGCCGGAAGGGATCCGAGTGATCTCCCTGTTTCCACCGGACTTCGTCCAGGACGGGCCGCGGCAGGCGGACAGCGACCTCACCGCGCGGTCGGTCATCGACTGCGTGCTCTTCGCGGTCGGTCAACCACGAGACTGCTTCATCCGCGAGTTCCACTTCGAGCAGGTGCGAAGTCCGTACGCGTGAACGCCCGCGGTGCCAGGCAGCCTGGCTGACGAGGCTTCTCGGCGCAGGTCAACGCGCGCGTTCGCCCACGACCGGAGCATTCACCAGGATTGCCGGACCAGTCAGTTGACGGGCCTACCCGAGCAGCGTCGCCGCGGCGGCCAGGGTCGCCAGCGACAGCGTCGTGGTCACCACCACCGCCCGATTGGCGAACGCCTGGCCGACACCGTACTCCTGGCCGAAGATGAACGTGTTCTGCGCTGTCGGCAGGCCCGCGCACACCACCACGGCGAGCAACTGCGGCGCGGACAGGTGCAAGGCCAGCCCGGCCGCGTACGCGATGACCGGCTGTGCGACGAGCTTCAACGCGGTGATCACAGCCAGCTCGGCCACCCCGACCGGTTCGGCCGGCTCTGCCCGGGACGGCGCCGTGTGGTGCAGGGACGCGCCGAGGGCGACCAGGGCCGCCGGAACCGCGGCACCCGCCAGCAGGGTGAGCGACGCGTCGGCCGCCGACGGCAGTTGTAGGTCGGCAGCCGAGCACGCGACGCCGAGCAGCGACGCCAGGATCACCGGGTTGCGTACCGGCAGGGAGGCGATGCGGCGGACCCGTACCCGCCCGGCCGGGTCGCTGTGCCGGTCCAGGGCGACCAGGATCACGGGTGTCACCACCAGTGCCTGGAGTAGCACCACCTCCGCCAGGAACGACACGTCGCCGAGAACCTGCGTGGCGATGGGGATGCCGAGGTTCGCCGAGTTGACGTACCCGGCGGCCATGCCCCAGATGGGCCGTTCGCCGGGTGCGCGACCGAACAGCCGGCTCGCGCCAACCCACCCGAATCCGAGGACCACGGCGGTGCTCACCGCGAAGGCGAGCAGCGGGCGGCCTGCGAACCCGGAGAGCGGCATTCGGGACAGGGCCAGGAACAGGGCGGCCGGCATCGCAAGGTGGAATACGAACCGGCCGAGCACCGACGCCCCCGCCTCGCCCAGCAGGCCCCACCGACAAGCCGCGTAGCCGACCGCGGTGAGGATCCAGATCGGCACGAACGCCGACACCAGGCTCATACAGGCGTCACCGGCAGGCGGGCATCGCACCGGCCCAGGGACTCGCGGGCACCCGGGGCGTACGAGTCGAGAGACCTGGCAATGACCTCGACCCGGGCGAGGATGTCATCAACCTGCCGCAGGTACGTCGATCGGGGAGCCACGCGTTCAGCCTCGCACCCCCTCCGGGCCGAGCACACGCCCCGCTTGCACGGCTTTGACGGGCCAATTCCCACGTGCACATCACCGCCGAGCGCAGACGTGCGGCAAGCCCGGCGGTGGGCGGCTCCGGTCTGTCCAAGCTCGGGCCGCCCGGCCGATGGTTCCTGGAGTCAGGAACCCGCGCCCGGACCCTTCGGATCCACCGGAGGGAAGGGGACAGGGCTGATCGGGACAGGACTCGGCAGGTCCACCGGCGGGGAGGGGACAGGGCTGGGGAAGTTCACCGGTGGCTGATCGGCGGGCGCGGACGGCGGGGCGTCCCGGCTCACCGCCAACGCCAGTGGCGTGCCGACCATGAGGGCGGCGACCACGCCCGCCACCCCCACCGAGACGGTGAGGGTACGACGCCGGCGCGCCCGGGCGACGGCGGAGTCTGTCAGGTTCATCGGAACTGCCTCCTCGGCAAGGTCGGTAAGGGTGGATCGGATGAGGTCGTCGATCGAGGTGTTCATCGCGGTCGTCCCCGGCGCCGCCACCAGCTGACCCGCTCGCGGTACATCACCGCGCGCACGTACCCCTCGGGGTCCTCGTGCCGGAGAGTCGGCCATCTGGCATACGTCTTGGCCAGCGCCGACTGCACCAGATCCTCGGCGGCATGCTGGTCGCCGGTGAGCAGGTACGCCGCCCTGATCAGGGCGGCGGTCCGGTTCTGCGCGAAGTCACCGAACCTGGCTCTCGCCTTGTCGTCCAACCGCTGAACTCCGTCCCGTACGCCTCATTCACCACCACAGACGCACGGGATCGCGCCCGCTATCCACGAAATGCTGTCCATGATCGTCGAGGTGGAACTGCTCCGGGCCGGCGACCTCGACCACCGCGTTGGCCGGCGCGCCGACCACGACCTCGGCCACCGCGACGACGTCGTCGGCTGCCATCGGTTGGATCAGCACCGGTGCGAGGTGCACGGTGCAGCCGGCTTGCGTTGACTACGGCTCCTAGGATGAGTTCCTTGGTGGATGATTCCGCCGAGATTGCGCCAACGACATCACTCCTTGGTCGGGGTTTAGGGTGGTCATCGAATGCGCGACCTCAAGAGGTTCACGGCTGACTGGGCAATCTCGGTTCTGGGCACGCTGGTCTCTCTCGTCGCAATCGTCGCCACGTTGCTGGCTGGCATCAGCGGGCCGATGAGCGTTGCCCTGGGTCTCACGGGCGTGGCCACGAGCCTGTTGTTCGGGATGATGCAGAAACTCAACGAGATCAAGGAAGAGCAGGCCCGCGCGCACCGCGAACTGGACCAGGGCTGGACGCGAACTGAGTCTGCCCTGCGCTCGGTTACCGAGACGTACGATTTCATCAGCAGAGGCGCCAACCTCGGATTGTTCGACCCCGAGGTCAAGCGGCTGGCGAAGATCGGGCAGGCCAGCCGCGCGGAGAACCTCGATCACATCCTCGTGGAGCAGGCCGTGGCGCGGGTACGAAACACTCTGGACGACCTGTCCGGCCTCGCCGATGGCCGTCTGCAACTCGACTTCACGTACTCCAACGTGCTGCTGGATCTGATGCGCTCCGCCACAACCGAGGTGCTCGGCACGAGCCCGGCCGAGGTCGAGGACGTGTGGTGGCAGTTGCCGCTTTACCGCGAGTATCTGGAGATCCAGCGTTCGCTCATCGCCGACCGCGGTGTCCGAATCTCCCGCATCTTCATCTCCGAGAACGTGACACCGAAACTCTACGACCTCATGGAAATTGAGGCAAATCTCGGGATCAACGTCAAATGGGTGCAGAACCGCCGGATACAGAAGTCGCTTCGCGAGTCATTTGTTGTCATCGACGGAAGGATCATGCACCGGACCGTGTCGATGTCGGACCATGACGACGACAATCACTTCTCGCAGAATGCTGCCGATATCGCGAGCTATGCCGGCAAGTTCCACCGGCTTCTCCCGTTTTCCCAGGACCTGGCTTCCGTGGGGCCGCGGACATGATGGAAAGCCGGCCGCCAACCAGCGCTTGAGCCTGGTGGAGCGCACCGGGCCGGCTCGTGCTGGCCTTGCGAAGAACCCGGTGTCCGTGTGGGCCGCGACGTCGTGAAGCAATCGCACCACGTCAATCGATGTGAATGTGCATGCGCACGCACTGGCGGGCCTCCATCGAGTTCACTCGAGCGCTCCTCTGGCGCTGTCCGTGGTGACGTGCCGTCACTTGCGGGCAGGTAACAGGTTCGATACACAATGGCCAGTGCACCGAGCGCGCCGGAGCGAGAACCCAGTGTGATCCGCTGAGACCGATGGAGGCACGTCCATGGCGTTGACCCCGGAGGCCGGCGGTCGTGGCGATTCCGCGTCATCCGTGCCGATGCAGTCCCCGGGGCCGGTGAACACCGAGGTCGAGTGGGACAGGTTCGACCCGCAGGCCTATGTCCGGCACAACTACGCGGACCTGCGCTCCGACGACCGGGAGCTGCTCCGCCGAACCCGGGACTTCTTCGCCGCAGCGAAGCTGACCGACGCGCGTTGTGTCGACGTCGGATCGGGCGCCAACCTCTATCCGGCCCTGACGCTCCTGCCGTTCGCGCGTGCCATCGATTTGTGTGAATTGTCCACGTCGAACGTGCGCTGGCTGCGTACGCAGGTCGACGGCTACGACGAACTCTGGGATCCGTACTGGCAGGTCTGCGTCGAGCATCCGGCGTACGCGGCGCTGTCGGATCCGCGACAGCGCCTGGCTCAGGTCGGCCAGGTCTGCCGGACCAGCGTCTTCGACCTGCCGCAGCACACCTGGGACGCGGGCACGATGTTTTTCGTGGCCTGCTCCATCTCGGCCGACCGGGCGGAGGCCGAACACGCCGTCGCCCGGTTCCTGCGGGCGCTGCGTCCCGGCGCACCCTTCGCCGTGGCCGTCATGCTCGGATCCGTCGGATACCGCGTCGGCCTGCGCTCGTTTCCGGCCGTGGCGTTGCACCGCGCCGAGGTGGTGGCTGGCATCGCGGCCGGCGCGTACGACGTGACCGTCCACGAGGAGCGCCCTCGACCGCCGTTGCGCGACGGATACCAGAGCATGCTGCTGACCACCGGCCGCACCCGCGGATAGGCGCCGGCGACTGTCATGGAAGCCCCCGACCGGATGCCCCGGCCTGCCGCGTGGAACCCTGCACCATGTCCTGCGGCTCGCTGACATGCGGGTGGCAGAGCGTCTCCGGTGACACTCGACCGGCCCGTTACCATGACACTGCACATCCGTGCCGGTCATCGTGGATCACCGTGCGCACAGCAACACCAGCAATTCCGAGTCGGCGACTACATGCAGACGGCGGTGGATCATGCGGATACAGCCGCGCCAGGAGATCCTCGACATCTGGCGGGCCACGGTGCGGAGCTGCTGGGAAAAAGGCGAATGGCACTGGGGCGGCCGAAGCGGTAGCAATTCCATAAATGATGCCGAGCAACTGCTGACCCTGCTCCTGCCCGCATCGAAGATCCCTGCGCTGTCGCTCGACGACCCCGACCGCGCCGACGACGAGGTGATCGAGGCCCTCAACTCCCTCGGCGGTGCGATCGAAATACCCCGCCGGCTGGTCACCGTCATGATCGATTACTTCCGGCGGTACACCGCCGAGGACGGCACGCCCGTCTTCGGCGGCGGCGGCTACCTCACCCCCGTCGAGGGCGGCCCGGAGCTCACCGAGGAACAACGGTCCCAGGACATCGTCGACTCGTTCGCCGTCTCCGTCACCCTCACGCTGGCGACCATCGGTTTCGTCAAGGTCTACCGCAGTGCCACCCAGCGACGGGAACTGCTCGCGCAACTGGACGAGTTGGAGACGATGGCCAGCATTCGGCTCACCGCCGCCATGGTGGGCCTGCTGCGCAGCTTCAGCACCTTCGTCTTCACCTCCACCGACGAGTACGGCCGACGACTGTGCGACATGGTAAACCAGGACGAGCTACCGCGCCGGGAACTCGTCGCGGCGCTGCGCGAGCAGTTGCGAGACACCATGGCCAGTCTGCGCAGCGTGGTCATCGGGTCGGGCCGGGTCACCGAAGACCTCGACAACAGCGACATGCTCTTCGAATGCGGCTGGTCGTGGGGCATCATCGCCGGCGCCGAGGAAGTCCCCACCAGCGAGTCGATCGGCCGGCAACGCGAAGGCTCGGCCGAGAATGCCCCCTACCTCTACTTCACGGTCATCGCGATGGATGCCATCGAAGACCTGAACTCCGAACGTACCCGCCTGCTCGGCCTGCTCAACGAGGAACAACAGCGGTTGTCCCGGGCGCTGCAGCTACGCTGGGAGCTGACCCGGACCTACTGGGCGACGGTGGCGACCTTCGGCAACCGTCGGCGATGGCCCATCGAGGACATCCCGTGGCGCACGACCGACGGCGACCGCACCGACTACTACACCCTCCAAGCGACGTCGCTGGCAGTCAAGGGACTGCTCGCGGTCGGACGCGGCGGCGACGAGGAACTCGGCCGCATCGCCGCGGTCCTGGTGGAACTGGCCCAGCGGGCCCGCGTCACCCGACGCGCAACGCCCGGCGAGTCAGCGCTGCTTGTGCACACTCCCGGTAAGCGGGTCACCCTCAACGACGACACGTCCAAGCCGATCATGACGTGGGTCGTGAACGAGTTCTCCACCGTGCTGCTGCAGCGGGCGATCACCGTCGCCGGTCTGCTGAGCAACGCCCGGCGGCGCAGCGAACTGCTCGAGTTGGCCGACGAGGTGTGGGACCACCTGGTGCTGCGCCGCATTCCCGACGGCCGGCACCGAGGGCTGTGGGACCATGCCGGCGGCGCTTTCCCCGGGCTGGCTCCCAGGCCGGAGGCGCCCTCCTGGTATCTGACCGCGCGGGTCGTACAGGCGCTGGTCAACGCCGGTCAGCTGCTCTGGGATCGGCCCTTCCCGCGCGCAGCCCGGCTCTCCGGGTACGCGCAGGATCTGATCGACGAAGCGGAATACCTGTTCGACCGGGAGTTGATGCGCGGCACGTTCGCCGGCGAGGCGATGCAACGCAGCATGCGCAGCATCCGGGCGAGCCTGCGCCAGGCGCAACTGCTGGTGGACGAACGCCCGGGCACGGCGGCCGCCCTGGCGAACACGCTGCTGCTCCTGCTCAACGACGTCACTACCGGGCAGCAGAAAGCCAGCGAGGGGATCTGATGCTGGTCTTCGTCACGTCGCACAAGGGTGGCACCGGTCGTTCGGTGACCGCCGCGAACATCGCCTACCGCAGCGCCCTGTCCGGCCGTCCCACCTGTTACCTGGACTACGACTTCGGCTCGCCTACCGCCGGCATCACGTTTCAGATCCCGGACGCCGTCAACGGGGTGGAGGGCGCCGGACCCAACAACGGAGGCCTGCACCGCTACCTGCGCGGAGAAATCCCGTTTCCCGAGCAGTTGGACGTGTGGGGTAGCTCGGAACGGGCCAGCCTGCGCCAGCGACCGATCGGTTCGGGTCCGTTGGTGCTCCTACCCGGCCAGCGCAACGGCAGTGAGTTCGGTTTCACCAACGACATCGCCAAACGCTGCGCCGAGCTCTTCCTCCGACTGGAAGAGGAGTTCGACCTGACCCTCGTGGACCTCAGCGCCGGCCGGTCGTACGCCAGTCAGATGGTGCTGGCTGCCACCGCGACCCCCGCGCTACGCAAGGTGGTCGCGCGCTGGTTGGTCTTCCATCGCTGGACTCCTCAGCACGTCACCGCGGCGGCTGATCTCGCCTTTGAGGCGGGTGGCATCCTCGCCATGGCCAAAGAGTACGGCCACGAGCCGGAGCGGCTGCGGGAGTCGCTGCGTTTCATCCGCACGGCAGTGATCGACTCCCGCGGCCCCGAGGTCGGCCACCTCGACCTCGCGCAGCAGGCATTCCTGCGCAAGTGCGACACGGAACTGTCGGAACTGGCCCGCCGTCGAGGTGTCGGACGCACGACGCTGCTCGGCGCGGTACCGCTGGACCCGCTGTTGCAGTGGCGCGAACAGCTCATCTCGGACCATGACGTACAAGCCAAGATTGCGAATGTGAAGACGGTGGACGCCATCGTGGAGCTGACCGAAAAGCTCTTCGACGAGACCGCATGGGAAACCGTGTGATCGACGTGGATGTCAGGTTCCAGGAGGCAGCTGCGGTGCGTCGGACAGAGAGCGTGGCGTACTCACATCTGTCGGTCGAGTTGGGCCACTTCTACGCGGACGACTTCGGCAGCGGCTGCCAGGACCTGCGGCGCAGGTTCGCGCGCATCGCCGACTGGTCACCGGCGATCCCGGCGCTGGCCCGCCAGGGACTGTCGGCCCCGCGCCAGCCGCGGATCAGCACCTGCTTCATGGTGGACGATTACTTCCACCGGTTCGGCTCACCCCGCGAGGTGATCCCACAGGTGCAGAGTGCCGCGGCAGAGCTGGGCCTGGTGTTGGACTACGTGGCTCGGGAATCCAGCTTCGCCCGTCACGGCGGCGTCGAACTCGCCCAGATGGTGGTCGACACCCTCGTGGTGGAGCCACCTCGGCACACCACCGGAAGCCGGCCCCCGCTCAGTGAATCCGGGTGGCTGTCCAACGGCATGCGCTCACCCGGGTACGTGGACGCGCCGGCGATGACCCTGCCTCGCCCCTGGTCCCCGCCGGTGCAGTCCGGTGACCCCCGGCACTCGATCTTCGTCGACATAGAGCTGTGGTCCGACGGACCGAAGACCCGGGAGTGGGCGTGCGCGCTGCTCGCATCGGTCTGGCAGATGGCCCGGCTGGGCGTGCTGCGACACCGCGGGCAGACCCTGATGCAACCGAGCCGGCTCACCGGCGAGCTACCCGCCGACTGGGACGAGTTGCCTGCGATCGTCCAGCTCAACCCGACTGCCGCGCCGTTTTGCGCGTACCGCACACTGACCCTCATGGACACCCAGTACCTGCCGGTCGAGCTGGCGGTACGGACCATCCTCGGTCAGGTGGCGGTACCGCCGGCGGTCGCGCAACAGGTCACCCGGCGCGCCGGTGGTGAAGGCCTGGACCTGCCCAGCGAGCTCGTCGACCGGCTGAGTTACGTGTTCATCGGCGGGTGAGTGTGCTCAGCGTCCACATGGCTGGTCGACCGACATGCGGCTCGCCAGGTCACGCAGTAGCGCCAGGTTGCCCACACTGATCTGATCGCGGATCCAGTTCACCGACGAGTTCCACTGGCGGCTGAATCCGGGCACCTGCTCCAACCGGTCCCAGATGGGCCGCAGTCGCGGGTCGACCCGCGCGCCCGGCAACCACAGATGCAGCAGGTGCTCCAACACGGGACGCAATCGCTCGACATGCTCCTGCCCGTTGCCCGACCGGGTGACAACGGCCTCCATCAGGGAGGAGAGCGTGGTCAGCAGCCAGTCGTGCAACGCGAGGTCCTCGCAGAGACCGGCCACGGCCGCCGGCACGTCCTGGGGGGCAAGCACCAGTTCGACCGTACGCAGGGTCGGGGAGTCCACGGTGACGACGGCCGAAACCTCCCGGTCCGGCTGCTGGCCCACCTGCGCGGTCCAGCGCAGCCGGGTACGCGCCGCACGCAGCGGCGGACGCCGGTCCAGCAGGTCGGACATCTGCACCCCGTCGAGCACCCGCCCGGTGATCGCCTCCAGGTTCAGCACGTCCGTGTCGTGGCCGTGCAGGAACCCCGAGGTCAGGTCGGCGCTGTCCAGCTTGCCGACCGTCTCCAGGATGCCCGGGTTGGCCAGATAGTGCGACCAGGGCTGGCGACGTTCTCCGGCGACGACCTGGATGACCGACGACGCCTGCACGATTCGGCCACCGGTGATGATGGCCCGGGTGACCACCGCGCCCACCCCCCGTAGCCTCCTCCGCCTGGCGCTGGGCAGCCAGCAGTCCACGCCGGTGCGCACATCGGGCGAGACCGCATAGAGCGACGGACGGCGGGATGTCAGCACGGCCTCGCCTTCGACCAGGCTGAGCACCTGCGAACTCTGCTCCTGAACCAGCGCCGTGCTGTGTTGAAGCAGGTTGGTGTGCACCTCACCGAAAGTGATCATGGCTTCCTCCGCATCGCCGTCCGCCCGCAATCATCCTGCGGAATGCGACCCCCGCTGATTAACCTCGCCGTGACCTGCGCGGACACCGACCCCATTGAGGTAACGGGACCCGGCGAAAACGGAATCGACCCGCGGGTCGGCGTCTGCCCTGGGGGCATCATAGGCCCGACATCGGCGGGAATCCTATGGCGGCGGAGCGTCGCCGGCCGCACGAACGTGACGACGACTGATATTTTCGATAGTGCGGACGCCAGCTACCCCTGGAGTTGCCGTTTATGAAGGTCTACCTTTCGGCCACTCAGAAAGACCTGCTGGAATATCGCGCTGCCGTACACGCAGTGGCACGCCGTCTGGAGATCGAGGACGTCGCCATGGAAGCGTACGGTGCTGACGTCCGACCACCGCTCGACCGCTGCCTGGCCGACGTACGCCGCTGCGACCTCTACATCGGACTTTTTGCCTGGCGCTACGGATTTCGCCCGCCCGGTCAGGAATCCTCCATCACCGAACTGGAGTACCGCGAGGCACTCGCGGCCGGAAAACCCTGCCTGGTCTTCCTCCTCGCCGAGGAGACCCCCTGGCCGGTCGACCAGGTCGACCGGGGTGCCGACGGCGAGCGAATCGTCGAACTGCGCCGCGAACTCAAGGAACGACACCTGTGCGCCTTCTTCACCAGCGTCGACGACCTCACCGCCAAGGTCACCGCGGCGCTGGCCGACGTACGCAGTGGACGCTCTCCCGCACGTGGACCCGCCGATCCGGACACCCACCTACCCGAAGCCGTACGCAGCCACTACCACAAGCAACTGGCGCTCAGATATCAAGCCGTCCCGGTCGACGCCGTCTCACCACGTCCCACCATCGGCTACCTCACCGTCGGACTGCCGAAATTGTTCGTCGAGCCCCGAGTACACGAGGAAGCCCGCCCGGAGATGCCACTGGCCTGGTGGCGATGGGCCGGCACCACATCCGACGGCGACACCAGCGGCCTACCCGGCGTGGTGAACCCGGAAGAGCTCGAACGACTCTGGGAGGAGTACGCGGCCAAGGACGCGCTCTCGCTGTTCGACGTGGTCTGCGACCCCGGCCGCCAAACGATCGTCCTGCTCGGCGACCCAGGCTCCGGCAAGTCAGCGGCCGCGCAGTACCTGGCACTGGCACTGGCCGGAGCCTGCGACGAACCGCGACTCGCGGCGCTCAACCAGTACCTGCCCGTGCTGATCGAGCTTCGCTCCTACGCCGCGCACCGCGGCGACGGCCGCTGCGACGGCTTACTCGACTACGTCGGACACCGCCACCAACAGGGACTGACCGGAATCGACCAGGAGGTGCTGGAGTCATACCTGCGCCAAGGCGGCCAAGCCCTCTTCCTCTTCGACGGACTCGACGAGGTGTTCGACCCGGCTCAGCGCGAAGAGGTGGCCGCACAGATCGCCACCTTCGCCAACGAGTACCCGGGAGTGCTGTCAGTGGTCACCTCACGGGCGGCCGGCTACCAGCGACACACGTTCGCCAACGCCGGGTTCGACCACTTCACCCTCGAAGACCTCGACGACGAACAAATCACCCAGTTCCTCGACAACTGGTACCGCTACGTGATGTCCACCCCAGCTGTCGAAGCACAACGGCAACGACGACAGCTTCTCGACATGCTGCGCAACTCCCGAGCGATGCACGAGATCGCCGGCAACCCACTCCTGCTGATGCTCATGACGATCGTCGGCCGTAGCCACCCCCTGCCCCGCAACCGACGCCGACTGTACGCACACGTCACCGACGTCCTCATCTCCGAGTGGGACGTGACCAAACAACTGCGGGAGAGCCACGGCGACGTCCCGTCGCTGGACCTGCAGGCGAAGCGTCGACTACTGCGTCACCTGGCATTCCACATGCAGTTCCGGGAATCGGGACCAGCAGGCAACTACATCGACTCCGACGAACTGGGCCGCGTCTTCCGGGACCACCTCGTCGCGTTCTACGGTTTCGAGAACGAGCGGGCGCTCGCCATGGCCTACTCGATGATCGAAAAACTGCGTCACCGAAGCTTCATCCTGGAACGATACGGACTGCGACTGTTCGGGTTCGTGCACCGCGCGTTCCTGGAATTCTTCTGCGCCGAGGAGATCGTGGACAGGTTCGAAAACGACCCCGGTGCCTGGGACCTCGACCGGCTCCGCGCCCTCTTCCGCGAACACTGGGCCGACCCGTCCTGGCGAGAGGTGCTGCGCCTCGTCGCCGGTGCCCTACCCGCCCGGATCGCCAACGACCTGATCACCCTGCTCGCCACCGAGACCACCCAACCCTGGCCGCCGCTGAACCTGACCGCCCCGCCCTGGAACCTGGTGCTGGCCGCACAATGCGTGGCCGAAACCCCACAGCCCGCCGAACTGACCGCTGCGGGTAACGCCGTGCTGTGCCAGATCGTCCTGCTTGTCGAACACGGCATCTCCGCCGACGACCCCAACCTGACCGAGCTCACCGAACAGGAACTGCTCTCGTCGGTGCGGGCACTCGGGCCGAACTGGCCCGGCCGGCACACCTTCCTGAACTGGTACCGCCGCCGCGGCGTACGCACCAGCTGGCGCTCCGGCTCCACCTTTGCCACCCGGATCGCCGCAGCGCTGTCCACCACCGAGGAACACCTGGAGGAACTGCTGGTCCGGGAGCTCCAGCACGGCCGCGAGCGGCAAGCCCACCTCGCCCTGGTCGCCGGGCTCGCCGAAGCCGCCGGCCGGCTGAACGCCACCGACGGCGACCGTCACCGCTACCGGGACATCCTGATCACACAGGCCGGAGCCGAGGTCTCCACCGCCGTTCGGCAGGCCGCCGTACGGGCCCTGATCACTCACTTCGGCGCCGATGCCGACCTCATCCACGAGCTACGCGACCTCACCGACTCGCCCGACCCCGCGGTCCGCGCGCTGGCCGTACAGTCTCTCGGCGGTCGGGCGGAACTCAGCGACAACATCCGCCACGTCCTGCTCCGGGCCACCGAGGACAACGCCGCCACGGTACGACGGGCGGCGGTCGCCGTGCTCACCGCGCGCTGCACCGACCTACCGCACGCACCCGGCACCCTCCAGCGACTGCTGGCCACGGACTCCGATCCCGCAGTCGTGCAGGAGGCGCTGACAGCCCTGCTGGCCCTGCCCGAACACGCCGAGACCGCCCGCAGTCGCGCGCTACAGCGAATGACCGGCGACTCCCCGGACGAGGTGCGGCGCTGCCTGGCGACCAGACTGCTGCCGGGCCGGGCCGGGCCGGAGGAGACCGAGCTGTTGCTGAAGCTGGCCGGCTCAGACAGCTCCGCCCGGCTCCGCGCCACCGCCGTACAGCGGTTGACGCTCGTGCCTGACCCGGACGGCCGCTGCCGGGCCCGGCTGATCGATCAGATTGAACAGGACGAGGACGCCTCCGTGCGGGCTGCCGCCGTGACCGCACTGATCGACCGGGACAGCACCGACGACGCCTGCTGGACCGTGGTGGCGCGGGCGGCTCGCGCCGACGAGGACGCCACCGTACGCCTCGCCGCGGTACGCGCCCTGGCCGAGACCCACCCGGACCCGCGTACCGAAGAACTACTACTGGCCAGCGCCCGACGCGACCCGACCGCCAGCGTCCGACTCGCCGCCGTCGACCTGCTCACCGGCCGACAACTGTTCGGCCGTGCCACCCGCGACCTGCTCATCAGCCGAGCCTTCGAAGAGCGCGACGCGCTCGTCCGACTGCGGGTCACCCGAAGCCTGGCCCGTCTCGCCGACCCACCCGACCCCGCCGTACGGGAGTGCCTGGCCGAACAGGTCAGCCGAGATCCCGACCCGAACGTGCTGCGCGCGGCCGCCGACGCGCTCGCCCGGCACGGCGAGACCGACAGCCTTGTCGAAACACTGTGCCGGCGAGCCCGCCGGGACAGCTACGTCGGCATCCGGTTGGCCGCCGTGCGGACGCTCTGCCGTCACGGCAGTCCCGACGTGGTGACCGACACGCTGCTGGAATGCGTCGAGTCAGACACCGACCCGACCGTGTTCGACGCCGCGGTCTGCTGCCTCACCGAGCAGGGGAGCGCCTCCATGGCGGTGACACTGCGACTGATGCGCCGCCTGTCCGACCAGGACCCGGCGATCCGTGCCCGCATCGCCGCCGCGCTCGGCGAACACTTCGGCACCGACCCCGAGGTTCAGGTGCTGCTCGTCGGACTGGTCCGCGACGACCCGGCCCTGGAGGTCCGGCGCCGAGCGGTGGAACAACTCGGCGCGACCCTGGCCGGCCGGGCCGGAGTGCCGGAGCTGCTGCTCCGGCTGGCCGCTGACAACGACTGGGAAATCCGCCGGACCGCATTGCTGGCGCTGACCCGACACCACTACCGAGACACCCGGACTCGAGAGCTGCTCATACGGCTCGGCCGCCAGCGGGACGACGACACCGTACGGCGCCTGGCCGGGCAACTGCTCGCCACGCTGCCCGACATCACGCCCGACGACTTTCCGTGATCCACGGCCTCGTGCAGGGCCCGGGAAACCGCTTGTCGTCAGCCGCGCTACCTGCCTAGCCTGCTGGCTGTGCGGACCCTTCACCTTCCGACTCACCGAGTGTGCCGGTGAGCGGCCGACTTCGTGAGATCGCTCGGCAGACGGTGGCGATCGCCGAGTCGGGACGCTATCGCAACGCCGCCGGTGATGAGGTCGTCATCGGCGAGGCGGTACGTGCCGCAGTCGCCGGCACGCGCCATCACCTGCCGAACGAGGTCCTTGCGGTGGAAAGCGCGGCGCCTGGCGCGGGTGAGGTGGAGGTGACGTACGAGTCGACGTTGCAGGCGGCTTACCGGCTGGGGCCTGGGGCGGCCTGTCTGGTGTTCGCGTCGGCGAAGAACCCGGGTGGCGGATTCCTGGGCGGGGCGAAAGCGCAGGAGGAGAGCATCGCCCGCGCATCGGCGCTGTACCCGTGTCTGCTTGCGGCACCAGAGTTCTACACGTTCCATCGAGGACAGCGGGATCTGCGGTACAGCGACCGCGTCATCTACTCCCCGAACGTGCCGGTGTTCCGTGACGACAAGGGCAACCTGCTCGACCAGTCGTACACCACATCGTTCCTGACCGCTGCGGCGCCGAACCTTGGCGCGATCCTCCGCAACCAGCCCGAGCATACGACGGACGTACCGGCGGTGCTGGTCCGGCGCGCCCGGCGGGTGCTGCAGGCCGCGGCTGCGCACGGGCATCGGACGCTGGTGTTGGGTGCGTGGGGGTGCGGCGTGTTCCGCAACGACCCCGCCGCGGTGGCCGGTGCGTTCGCCGACGCGTTGGAGATGGTCGACCGATTCGACCGCGTGGTGTTTGCCATCCGCGATGGTCTGCCGGGCACACCGGTGTATCGCACCTTCGTGGAGCGCTTTCCGGAACTGCCGTGAAATCGGCGGCTGGGAGCGCGGACGCACGCCCTCAACAGGCGGACTGCGGCGGCGCTGCTACCCGACGCCGTCCGCAGGCATCTCGGCTCCATCGAGATCCGGCAGATCCTCGCTGACGACGGCTGGCTGCCGCCGAACGGGACGATATATCGATCTCCTCGCGGATGGGGTGGAGGGCAGAATGCACGCTGTGCTCACTGCCACCCATGACCTGCTGAACTCGCTCGATCCGTTGCCCTACCGCAAACGGATGAACCGTCTCGCGCAGTGGGCGCAGACTGCCCCTGACCGGATGCAGGTGTGTGCCGACCTCCGCGAGCGGGGCCCCTACGAGCGGCACCTCGCTTTCGTCGCGGCGCGGGTGGCGGGGGACAGCGATGGCGTCGTCGCGGCGCTGCGTGATCCCCAGCCATCGATCAGGGGTGCCGCGCTCACCTCGGCGCTGCGTATGGGTCTCCCGATCGGTGAGGTCACCGATCGGCCGGCGGTAGAGCGACGGCGTGTCTATCGGGATCTTCGCCGCCGGCCCGCACCGGACATCGCCGATGCGCTGATCGGCGAGATCCGTGCCCAGTTCGGTGATGAAGAAGCCGCCGCCTTGTTGCCGGCATGCGGCACCGCGACGGTGCGGGCGTTGCTGCCCGACCTGGAGCACGCGATGCGCCTGGAGCGGCTTGTCCGGTGGCACTCCGGCCCGCTGCTGGACCGGGTCCGCGAGCGGCTCGCCGCAGCCCGACCCGAACTGCGGCAAAGAATCTGGGTCGAGGCCGCTGCTGCGGTGCTGAGGTGCGACCCGGCGCAGGCACTCGACCTGCTCGAACGGTACGCGCCTGAGGAGTGGCTACCCGGCCCTCTCACCGCGTACGGGGTGCTCGCGGCGTACGACGCCAGCCGGGTTATCCGGCTGCTCACCGCGCCTGGCCGGGCTGCGTGGCTGCGGCGTTCCGCGCTTCCGCCGGCTGTGCTGCGGCGGCTGGCGGTGCTGCCCACCGACGAGTTGGTGTCGCTGGCCAGTCGGCTCCACGACCGCAGCCGGGCTCTGGCGGCACTGCTCGATGCTGTCGCGCCGGCCCGGCGTGGGGAGCTGTACGACCGTGCCCTGGCCGAGGTCGACACGGCGGCGTGGATACCGAGCGCCGAGATCATGGAGGTGCTGCCAGCCGCGGTCCGGGTGCGTGAGGCGAACCGGGTGCTGGGCCTGCCGAAGATCCGCGAACGGGAGGCCGACGTACGGACCTGGTCGGCGTACCTGAACTGGCCGCAGGCGTCCGCGGCGCTGGAGAACGCGCTGCGTTCGGGCGACGCCGACGAGCGGGCGCACAGCTACACGCTGCTCTTGCAGGCCGCCCGCCGCTCCCGTGACCCACAGGCGGTGGCGGAGGTGGTTGTGCGGCTCAGTCGGCTGCGTAACGAGCAGGATCCGGTCCGGGCCGCCGCGCTCACCGCACTGGCGAGGGTGGCGCCACTGCTCACCGCGGACACGGCAGCCGGTCTCACGCAGCTGAGCACCGACGCGGTCGACGCCCGTGACGCCTCCGCCGCCACCACGACAGCACTGAGTAGCCTCGCCGTCGACGTGCTGCAACACCACGTCGCCGTGCCGCCGCTGTGGGAGTGGGCGCTACTCACGATCGACCTGGTGAGCACCGGTGCCCACGTGCCGGTGCTGCGCCGCTTCGACACGGTGCTGCGGCGAGGGCAGGAGACGCTGGTCTTCCAGCGGCTGCACGACTGGGTCACGGCCGGCATCGACCGGGGCCGGTACGGGCCGCTCTTCGCGCTCAGCTACGCGTTCGGCAAACGAGCCTGGCGCGTGCCGCAACTGCAGGACCTGCTGCGTCGCGCGATCGGCCCGCACACGCTGCCCTCGGTGGCCCGTACCGCAATCGGATTGTGGCTGGACGATCCACGTACGCGTGCGGGCCGCGTCGCCGAGGTAGTCGCGACCGATCCGTCGGCGGTGACGATCGACGAGGTGTGGACGACGATCTGCACCGTCCGCACCGACCTGCTCGACCAGGCGCTGGACCACCGTCCCCGCGGCCGGTTCATCGAGGCGGGAACGCCGTGGGTGCCCGTCCGGGCGGTGCACCCGGAGCGTTGGCTGCCCCGCCAACAGGCCCGCTTCGTGCACCTGCAGGAACTCGTCATCGCCGACACAGGGCAGAAGGTGTGGTTCCGGGCGGCGGCGATCTGGACCGCTGCCCGCGTTCCGGGTGCGGGACGGGAGTTGGTGTTGCGTCACGTCGACGCCCCTGAGGTGGCGATTGCCGAGGCAGCGCTGGGCGCGCTGGTCTGGACCGACCGGCCCGACGAGGCACTGCGGCTCCTGCTGCGGTACGCCGACAGCGACCGGGCTCGGGTCGCGCTGTACGCGGCAGGCCGGGCCGCCCGGCACGTCGCACCGTCGCTGCTGGTGCGGCTGCTCAGCGAGGTGCTCACCGGCGCGGTGAAGATCACCAGCCGGAAGGAGGCAGCTCGGCTGCTGGCCCGCTACGGGCCGCCGCAGACGCTGACGACCCTGCTCGACGTCCACCGACGCCCGGACGCGCACCGCGACGTGCGCGCGGCGATCGTGTCCGCCGCCCGGCAGCGGCTACACACCGACGCGAGCTGGACCATCCTGCGGGCCACCGTCGACGGTAGCCGGGAGGAGCGCCGCGCCGTCCTCGACGCGTACCCGGACACGATCCCGCACCGACACCGCCCGGCCTACGGCGCGCTCGTCGTCGACGCCTGTCGGGCCACCGACCGTGAGATCCGACGTGCCGCGTTCGTCCAACTCGGGGCCTGGTCACCGTGGCTGACCGGAGTCGCCGACCTCGTCGTGCACCGCCTCATCGACCTTGACGAGACGACCACGTCCAGCGAGGTCGCCGATCTGCTCAAGGCCGGCGGCGACGACGTACTCCGTGATGCGCTGACACGCCTCGTCGCCCGGGATGCCGACGACAACCATCCTGGCGACCCCGCCACGGGTGACCGCCCGCACCGACGCCGCATCGAACTTCTCGCCCGGGGTGCGGCCGTCCGATCCGGCCACCAGCCGCCCAGTGCCGACCGCAGCACACTTGTCGAATCAGCACGCTGGCTCGCCACCCGACCCGGCTTCACCGGCACGGCGACCGCGCTGCTGGTCGACCTTCACCGACTCGACAATCTCGACGAGATCGCCGACCTGTGCGAAGGCCGACCCGTCCTCGCGGTCCGCACCGCCGAACGCGTCGGCGTCCGCCTGCGCAGCCTGCACGAGTGGCCCGACACCGACGCTCTCGCCACCACCATCGTCGACCTGGCAGAGCGCGGCGACCTTGCCGGTGGCCTGTTCGCGGTATCGCTGGTCCGTCACGGCGCCGGCTTCGGATGGAAAACGCCATGGCGAGACCTGCTGATCCGGCTACGCCAGCACCCGGACCTCGACGTGCGCGCAGAGGCATACGCCATCGACATGAGCTGACCGGGGTAGCCGTGTCCCCACCGTTATCGGGGCACCGGTCGCCCGGTCACCATCTCCGCGCGGGCTCAGGACCGTCGGGTTCGGTCGCCGGTCCAGGCCGCTTCGAGGATCGCGGTCAGGCTGGCGGTGTCGGTCGGGCCGGGATGGTTTTGGATCAAGCGGGTGACGCCGCTGGCCATCTCCGCGAAGCGGGGCAGGTCGGCGCGGGCCACGCCGATGTCCGCCAAGGTGGGCGGGATGCCGATGTCGGCGAGGAGCCCGTCGAGCCAGGTGAGGAACGTGTCTGTGGCCTCGGCATCCGAGGCGTCGGTCACGTCGAGCCCGCACACCCCGGCGAGGACGGCCAGCCGGTCGCCGATGGCGTCCCGGGCTGCGTCCAGGGCGTAGGGCAGTAGCAGCCCGACGCCCAGGCCGTGCGGCGTGTGCGTGGCGGCGCCGATGGGGTACTGGAGGGCGTGCGGGGCCGCGTTGCCCGCGTGGGAGAAGGCGAGTCCGGCGAGCATGGACCCGTAGGACATGTCGGCGCGTGCCTGCGTGTCGCCTCCGTTGCTGACGGCACGGCGCAGGCTACGGGCGATGCGCCGTGCGGCCTGGAGCGCGTAGTGGTCGGTGACCGGGTTGCGGCCGAGGAACACCTGTTCCACGGGGTCGCGTGGTCCGTGGGCCCGGGGTCGGGCGGTGTAGCTCTCCACCGCGTGGCAGAACGCGTCGATGCCGGAGTGGGCGGTGACGGTCGCCGGGCAGGTGTAGGTGAGTTCGGGGTCGACGATGGCGAAGTCGGGCACGATGTGGACGCTGGAGACCCCGACCTTGAGGGCGCGGTCCGGGTCGGTCAACACCGAGACGGGGGTGAGTTCGGAGCCGGTGCCCGACGTCGTCGGGACCGCGACGAGTGGAATCGTCGGCCCCGGCACTCTGGACTCGCCGTAGTAGTCGCGCGGCGTTCCGCCGTGGCGGCGGATGACGCCGACGATTTTGGCGAGGTCGATGACCGTGCCGCCGCCGATGGCGAGGATCACGTCGGCGTCCACCTCGGCGGCGGCCGAGACGGCCAGGGCGACGTCGGTGAGTGGCACGTCTGCGGTCGCGTCGGAGAACACCTCGACGACCTCGACCTTCTCCCGTACGGCGGCCACGATGTCGGCCACGCCCGGCTGCCCCAGAAGCACCTGGTCGGTCACGATGAGGACGCGTGAGCCGCTCTCGGCCACCACTCGGGGGATGTTCTGCGCGACCCCTTCGCCCACGATCAGTTGGCGTGGTCCGCGGACGGTCTCAAGCATGTCGGTGCCTCTCCGGAACGTCGGCGACGATTGGCGGGGCGGACGTCCAGGTCACCTGCGAGACCGGGGACAGTTGGCCCTCCGGGTGACGCAGGCACACGCTGAGCGGCCGGGGCAGCAGGCCGGTCACGGGAGGTCGATCGCGGCGTAGGTGAGGTCGAGGTACTCGAGGATGCCCTCGTGCGACCCTTCCCTGCCGATGCCGGACTGCTTCACGCCTCCGAACGGCGCTGACGGGTCCGAGATCAGACCACGGTTGACGCCGAGCATTCCCGTGTCCAGCCCTTCGATGAAGCGCAGCGCACGCCGCAGGTCACGGGTGAAGACGTAGCCGACCAGGCCGTACTCGGTGTCGTTGGCCTTGGCGATCACCTCCTGGTCGGAGGTGAACGAGATGATCGGCGCCACCGGGCCGAAGATCTCGGCCTGCAGCATCCGCGCGTCGTCGGGCACGTCGGTGAGGACCGTGGGCGGGTAGAAGTGGCCCGGCCCGTCCGGACGTTCGCCGCCCACCAGGACCCGGGCGCCGCGACCGACGGCGTCGGCGACGAGGTCGTCGATCGTGGTGACCGAGACGGCGTCGATCAACGCTCCGACGTCCACGCCGTCGTCGAGACCATGGCCCACCGACAGCGCGGCCATCCGTTCGGCGAAGCGTGCCGTGAACTCCTCGCGCACCGGTTCCTCGACGTAGATCCGGTTGGCGGCGACGCAGGACTGCCCGATGTTGCGCATCTTGGCCACCATGGCGCCGTCGAGCGCGACGTCCAGGTCGGCGTCGGCACACACGATCAGGGCGGCGTTGCCGCCCAATTCCATGGAGGTGCGCAGCACGTTGTCCGCCGCCTGTCGGAGCAACACCCGCCCGACCTCGGTCGACCCGGTGAACGACAGCTTGCGGGTCCGGCTGTCGGCCAGCAGCGCGGAGACCACCTCGCCGGAACGCTTGGTGGTCACCACGTTGACCACGCCCGGGGGAACGCCGATCTCCTGCATGATGCGGGCCAGCAACAGCATGGTCAGGGGGGTCTGGGCGGCCGGCTTGGTGATGGTCGTGCAGCCCGCGGCCAGCGCGGGAGCGATCTTGCGGGCGCCCATGGCCAGCGGGAAGTTCCAGGGCGTCACGAACACGCACGGGCCGACCGGCTTCGGCACGGTGAGGATGCGGTACCCGCCTGGGGGAGCGGTGCTGTAGCGGCCTTCGACGCGTACCGCCTCCTCAGCGAACCATCGGAAGAACTCGGCGCCGTAGGCCACCTCCGCCCTGGCTTCGGCGAGCGGCTTGCCCATCTCCAGGGTTATCAGCCGGGCGACCTCCTCGGATCGTCCGGTCAGGGCCCGGTACGTCGCGGTCAGCAACTCCGACCGTTTCCGCGGCGCGGTCGCCGCCCACTGGCCCGCCGCCCTGCTCGCCGCGTCCAGCGCGGCGAGCCCGTCGACGACACCGGCGTCCGCCACCTCGGCGATGGTCTTGCCGGTGGCCGGGTCCTCGACGGCAAATGTGGCCCCGCTTGCGGCATCGCGCCAGGCGTCGCCGATGCGCAGCCGCCGGTGCTCGGGGGCCAGGACGTTCGTCGGGTCACTCATCGCGTCGCCTCCTGTGATCATCAACGCTGGGCTGCACCTGGGCGCAGGCAAGGACGAGCCGGGCGCGGCGTGTCGTCGCGCCCGGCGCGGTTACCGCCCCGCCTCGGACACCGACAGGCCGGTGTCCGCGTCGAACAGGTGCGCCCGGTCCAGGTCGACCGTGACCTGCAGCCGCTCGCCCGGCGTACCGGTGACCGTGGGTCGTGCCTTGACCTTGACGATCGTCGTCCCCACCTGGACGTCGACCACCGTCCGGTCACCGAGCGGCTCAAGCCCGTAGAGCTCTCCCGGCAACGACGCGTCCCCCCGCTGCTCGACGGACAGGTCCTCCGCCCGCAGGCCCAGCAGCAGCGGCTGACCGTCCTGCGCGGTGCTCCAGCGGGGCCGCGGCAGCGTCCACCCCTGCGCACCGACCAGACGATCTCCCTCGGCATGGCAGGCGAGCAGGCTGATCGGAGGGCTGCCGACGAATCCGGCGACCCACTGGTTGGCGGGACGCTCGTACACCTCGGTCGGTGTGCCGACCTGTTGCACCGTTCCCTCCTTGAGGACCGCGACCTGGTCGGCCATGGACAGGGCCTCGACCTGGTCGTTCGTCACGTAGACGAAGGTTGCTCCGAGGCTGCGGTGGATGCGGGTGAGCTCGGTACGCATCTCGACGCGGAGTTTGAGGTCGAGGTTCGTCAGCGGCTCGTCCATGAGGAACGCGCGCGGGCTACGGACCAGTGCCCGGGCCAGGGCGACCCGCTGCATCTCACCGCCGGACAACTGCGCGGGACGACGTTGCAGCAACCGTTCGATGTGCAGCAGGCGAGACATCTGCTCGACGGCGGCGGCGATCTCGCTGGCAGAACAGCGGCGGGCCCGCAGCGGCGATGCGATGTTCTCGTACACGGTGTGTCGCGGGTAGAGGGCGTAGCTCTGGAAGACCATGGCCAGGTCGCGTTCGGCCGGAGCGTCACCTGTCGCGTCCCTGCCGTCCAGGTGCACCGACCCGGCGTCGAGCTTCTCCAGACCGGCGATCGCCCGCAGCGTCGTCGTCTTGCCCGCCCCGGAGGGGCCGAGGACGACGAAGAAGGCACCGTCCGGCACGTCCAGACTCACCCCGTCCAGGGCCTGAACCTTGCCGAAGGACTTGCACAGCCCGTGTGCTGCCACGGTTCCCATCAGGCCACCAGCTCTTCCGTACGCAGGTCGTAGACCGCCGGGGTCGCGCCGGTGTGCCGGAGCCCGACCGGTGCGTCAGCGTCGAATCGGACGGTCGGTGGCATCCGCACCCGCACGTCGCGCTGGCCGCCGTGGTCGACGACGTAGATGATTTCGTCGCCCAGCCACTCCGCCGAGACCACGCGGGCCGGGACCGAACGCTCCGCCCCCGGTGCGGTGACCTCCAGCGCCTCCGGCCGCACACCTGCGACCAGGTGACAGTCGCGGGACAGACCGGGCGGTGGCGTGAGGGCCAGCCCGCCCTGAGCGCGCAACGCCCCGTCGGCCACCTCCACCTCGATCAGGTTCATCGGCGGTGAGCCGATGAAGGCGGCGCAGAAGAGACTCGCCGGACGGTCGTAGACCTCCAGCGGCGTGCCGATCTGCTCGACGCGGCCCTTGTTGAGGATGGCGATGCGGTGGCCGAGCGACATCGCTTCGACCTGGTCGTGGGTGACGTAGACCATCGTCGCCCCCAACTCTCCCTGCAGGTGCTTGATCTCGGTACGCATGTCCGCCCGCAGCTCCGCATCCAGGTTGGTGAGCGGCTCGTCCATCAGGAATGCGCGCGGCCGTCGCACCAGGGCGCGGGCGAGCGCGACTCGCTGCTGCTCCCCGCCGGACAGTTGACGCGGTCGCCGATCCATCAGCGGACCGAGCCGCATCAGCCGGGCGGCCTCGTCGACCCGCTTGAGCACCTCCGACTTGGGCAGCCCCTCGGCCCGCAGGGGGAACGCCAGGTTGTCGCGGGTCTTCAGATGCGGGTAGAGGGCGTAGAACTGGAACACCATGGCGATGTCCCGCTCGGCCGGCGGCAGGTCGTTGACAAGCGTGTCACCGATGCGGATGTCGCCTGTCGTCTGCCGCTCCAGGCCGGCGATGGCGCGCAGCGTGGTCGTCTTGCCGCAACCCGACGGGCCGAGCATCACGAACAACTCGCCGTGGCCGATCGACAGGTCGACCTGTTCGACCGCGACCGTGCCGTCCGGGTAGCGCTTGTGCAGGGCGGTCACCTCGATGCCGGCCATCAGCGTCGCACCGCCCCGAGCGTCACACCGGCGATGAGGTGCTTGCGGACCAGGTAGGCGAAGACGAGCACCGGTAGGGCGAACACCACGGAGGCAGCGGCCACCAGACCCCAGTCCGTCGTGGTGCCACCGATGAGGCCGGCGATGGCGGGTGGGGCGGTACGCACACTGTCGCTGGAGGTGAGGAAGATGGCGAACACGAACTCGTTCCACGAGAAGATGAGGGCGAAGACCGCCGTCGCGGCGATGCCGGGCACGAGCAGGGGAAGGGTGTGTCGCCGGAACGCCTGCAGACGGGTGTACCCGTCGAGCATGGCGGCGTCCTCGTACTCCGAGGGCACCTCGTCGACGAATCCCTTCATCATCCAGATGGTGAACGGCAGGTTGTACGCGGCGTAGATGAGGATCAGGCCGAGCTTGCTGTCGATGAGTCCGACCTGGCGGTACATGAGGAAGATCGGGATCACGACCACCACGGGCGGCATGAAGCGGGTGGACAGGATGAAGAACAGTTGGTCCTTCTTGGCCTTCACGGCGAAGCGTGAGTAGGCCCAGGCCGCCGGGACCCCCAGCAGGGTGGCCAGCACCGTCGAGGCCCCGGCGACCAGCACGGAGTTGAGGAACGCGACGGACAGGGCCGAGCGACCGCCGTCGGGGCCGACGAACACGTCTTTGAAATGTTCCATCGTGACCGTGAAGCCGAAGAACTCGGCGGGGACGGCGTAGACGTCCCGGTTCTCCTTGATGGACGTCTCGATCATCCACAGCACCGGGAAGAGCATCACGACGGCCAGCACGGTCAGCAGCGCGACCTCCAGCACCGAGCGGCCCCGGCCGCCCCGGCGGCGTGCGGGGCGGCCGCGATCCCGGGCAGGACCTGTGGACACGGCCTCGTCGACGGAGACGGCCATCAGCCCTCCTTGAGTCTGTTCAGGTAGCGCAGGTAGATCTGCGAGAGGACGATGACGACGAGGACCATGAGGATCCCGTACGCCGATGCGGTTCCGGTGTTGAAGCCCAGGAACGCGACCTTGTAGACGTGGAACGACAACGTCTCGGTGGAGACACCCGGGCCGCCGTTGGTGAGGATGTAGACGAGGTCGAACAGCCGGAAGGCCTCGATGGCCCGGAACAACACGGCGATCAGCAGCAGCGGCCACACCAGCGGAAGGGTGATGGTGCGGAACCGGAACCACTCCGACGCCCGGTCGATCGAGGCGGCCTCGTACAGGTACTTGGGCACCGCGGTGAGCCCCGCCAACGCGATGAGCATGATGAACGGCGTCCACTGCCAGGTGTCGACCACGATCAGGGAGATCAACGCCGTGCGCTGCCGGGTCAGCCACTCCACCTGACCCAGGCCGATCGACCCGAGCATGCTGTTGACCACGCCGAACTGTGCGTCGAGCATGAACCGCCAGAACAGCCCGACCACGACCGGCGACAGCATCATCGGGACCAGGAACAACGTGGTCAGCAGCCCTCGCCCACGGGTACGCCGGGAGATCAGGTACGCGATGGTGAAGCCGAGCACCGTCTGCAGGGTGACCGCGCCGACCACGTAGATCAACGTCGTCAGGGCCCGCTGGTGGACCTGCGCCGACGTCAGGATGGCGGTGTAGTTGCCGAACCCGACGAAATAGGCGCGCCCGCCACGGGTGGCCGAGTAGTCGGTGAACGACAGGTACAGCGCCCACAGCAGCGGGAACACCGACATCGCGAGCAACAGCAGCAACGCGGGGGAGATGAACGCCACCGCCAGTCCGCGGTCGCTCAGCCGGCGGGACCGACCCGGTGCAGGTGGCGGCGTCGCCGCCACCTGCCCGGCATCGTCGGTCATCACAGGTACGGAACTCACAGTCCGCCGCCACCCTTGCGGCCGCTGGAGTCCAGTACGCTCTGCTGCTCCTTGGCGATGTCGTCGAGCGCAGCCTTCGGATTCTTCGCACCGTTGAGAGCCGCGTTGACGTTGGTGTTCTCGATGTCGACGAGGCGCGCGTACTCGGGCACGTTCCACATGTCCCGCATCCGCGGCACCGAGTCGGCGTACACCTGGTTGAACGGCCCGGCGTTGAGGAACTCGGGCGAGGACAGGGCGTCCGTACGCGACGGCACACCACCGGCCGCAGCCCACTTCTTCTGGACATCAGCCTGCTGGAACCACTTCATGAAGTTCAGGGCCTCCACCTGGTTCGCCTCGGCGGAGTAGGCCGACACGTGCATCCCCATGCCGCCGAGCGGGACCAGGTCGGTCTTCTGGCTCGGCAGGGTGGCGAAACCCAGCTTGTCGAGGATCTGCTCCCGGGTGCTGCCGAGCGTCGACTCCTTCGGATCGAGCAGGCCGCCGCTCGCGGCGATCCAGTTGAACGCGATGCATGCCTTGCCCTGGGCGACCGCCGCGTTCACCTCGTCGATGAACCAGTTGCCGGAGCCCTTGGCGGTCAGCGGCTTCATCTTGTTGACAAGGACGTCCATCGCCTCGTGGCCCGCGGCGTCGTTGAGAACACCGTCGATCTTGCGCGTCTTCGGGTCCCAGAGGTTGCCGCCGTACACGCCGTTGACCGTGTTGTAGGTGACGGCCGCGGCGTCGGAGCCGTTGGCCTGGTGGAAAGCCAGCCCGCTGACGCCAGGGTTGTCCGCCTGACACTTCTCGGCGACGGAGATCATCTCGTCCCAGGTCTGCGGCGGCTTGTCGCCGATCAGGTCCTTGCGGTAGATCATCGTCCAGGTGTCGCCGAGCAGCGGCAGCCCGTACAGGCTGGCGTTCTCGTCGCGCTGGCCGGTCTCCGCCTGCGGGAACTGGCCGTAGGCCGCCAGCAGATACGGGTTGTACGCGTCGACCTCGATGTTGTTCTTGACGAAGTCGGTGATGTCGAGGATGTTGCCGTTCGTCACGGCCTCGCCGATGTGCTGCGAGTCCAGGATCGCGATGTCGAAGTCGGTCTTGCGGGCGGCGAACTGGGTGAACATCGCGTCGTGCCAGTTCGCGTTCGGTACGGTGTTGACCTTGACGGTGACGTTCGGGCGGTCCTTTGTGTACTCCGCGTTTGCGAAGTCTTCGAGGGCCTTGGCGGGGGGCCAGTCGAACCAGATGAAGCTGAGGGTCAGCGGGTCCTTGGTGAGCTCCGGGATGGTCGCCGGTGCCTTCGGAGCGCTCGCCGTCGCACCGTCGTCCCCGCCGTCGCCGCATGCCGCCACGGTCGTGGCCATCAGCAGCATGGCCGCCGTTGCCAGCTGCACCTTCCGCCGGGGAGCGGACAATCGATCCATTCGCTGTGAATGCCGCATATTCCTGCCTGCTTTCTGGGGACGGGCTTCAAGAACCTCGCTATGTGCTTCGCCGAGCAGTTGCTGAGTTGTTCAGCGCGTGGTGCCGGGCCGCCCAAGGGCGACCCACGGACCGGCACCCCGAGTGCGCCGCGCTGTACCGGGCCGTCATGCCGCTGAGAAATCGTCGGTCCAACTGCCGCCCGGTGACGAACCGAGCCCGACGTCGCGCATGCTGAGGGGAGCTTCAGATGATCGAGCGGAGCGGTGGTGTGGGCGGTGCCCTGCGGGTTGCAGGATGGCGGTCAGTCGCCACTTTTCCTATACGATCCGGTGGGGCGTCAGCATGCCGCAGCGTGATGGCTGGTGTCAATGAGTTCCGGAAGACGCAAGGAAGGACCTCACGCCACGATGGATGACGAAGCGATGATCGGGCGGGGCCGCAGGGCGGGGACGGGCGGAGGATCGTCGGGGCGTGCCGGCGGCCGGCTGGCCGACGAGGTGTACGACGCGCTGCTCGGACAGCTGATGTCGCTGCGGATCGAGCCCGGCTCCCGGGTCACGATCGACGTTCTGGCGCGAGAACTGGGAGTCTCGCAGACACCGATCCGGGACGCCCTCAACCGCATGGAGTCCGAGGGTCTGGTCGTACGCGTGCCCCACGCCGGCTACCGCATTCCGCCCCAGATCACCCGTAACCGGTTCGAGGACATGCTGGAGGTCCGCCTGCTCCTCGAACCGGCAGCGGCCCGCAGATCCGCCGAACGCGCAACGTTGGCGCAGGTGGCCGACCTGCGACGAATGCTGGAGGAGATGGCCGAGCTGGAAGGGGGAGATGGGCCCACCGCCTACGGCGCCTTCGGTCTGCGGGACGCCGCCTTTCACGACCTCGTCGCCCTGAGCGCGGAGAACCAGGTCATCCGTGAAACGCTCGCCCGCCTGCACAGCCACGTGCACCTCTTCCGGCTGCACCGCGACGCCCAGGTCACCCACCTGGCCATGGCCGAGCACGAGGACGTCGTGGCCGCGATCGCCGCACGAGACCCCGACGCCGCCGCCTACGCGATGCGCCGGCACATCCTGCGCTCCGGCGAGCGCTTTCGACGACTGTTCGACGAACTCAAGGAAACGGACCCGGTGGCGGTAGAGGCTTGACGGGCGGACGGGGCCGGGTAATGCTGAACCGATCCGATCGTATTGGATCTATCTCGCCCGTCCCCAGATGCGAGGAGAAGCAGATGCCCAGAGCGCTGCTCCTGACCGGCGACGCCGCCGAAGAACTCGACACCATGTACCCCTACTACCGCGTGCAGGAAGGCGGCTGGGACGTCGACGTCTCGTCACGCACGATGCGTGACGTGCAACTGGTCATCCACGAGTTCGACCCCAACTCCGACGCCTACGTGGAGAAGAACGGCCGGAAGCTACCGGTCGACGTGCCCTGGGCCGAGGTCGACGTCGAACGCTACGACGCCCTCATCATCCCCGGCGGACGAGCCCCCGAGTGGATCCGGGTCGACGCCGACGTCCGGCGCATCACCGAACACTTCTTCGCCCGCAACCTTCCCATCGCGCTTGTGTGCCACGGCGCCCAGGTGCCCGCGGTGTACGGGCTGCTGAAGGGTCGAAAGACCGCATGCTTCCCACCCATCACCGGTGACATGGAGAACGCGGGCGCGACGGTCATCGACGCCCCCGACGTCGTGGACGGCAACCTCGTCTCCTGCCGGGGATGGCCCGACATGCCGCAGTTCGGCAGGGCGATGATGGAAGTCTTCTCGAAGTCCGTCAACCCCGCGTGAGCACTGGCATCTTCCGGTGACAGCACTTCGGACCGTCACGGTCCACGGCTCTCCCGTCCACCTCATGGAGAGCGGTACCGGACCTGCGGTGCTGATGCTGCACGGCTCCGGACCCGGCACGACCGGGTCCGGAGCCTGGGCGACCACCGCGCAGGCACTGGGCACCTCCTGGCACTTCGTCGCTCCTGACCAGGCCGGATTCGGCCGCACACCCGTCCCGGCGGGCTCCAGGGGCGGGCTCCGGCTGTGGACGGAACAGGCCGCAGGCCTCATGGACGCTCTCGGCATCGAGCACTACGCCGTGATGGGTCACTCCATGGGTGGCGCTGTGGCACTGGCGTTGGCGGCCGCCCGCCCCCAGCAGGTCACCCGGGTCGTGGCTGTCTCGACGATGGGCGCCCCCGACGCGCCGCTGTCCGCCGATCTCGACGCGATCTGGGCTGCGCCCGCCGGCGTGCTCGGCGCACGAGACATGCTCAGTCGCCTCGTCCTCGACCAGACACTCGTGACCGATGCGGCCGTCGACGCCCGCGCCGCCGCCATGCGAGCGGGAGCAGACGCATTCGCCTCGCTGTTCCCGCCACCCCGGGCGCGATGGGCCGACGACCTCACCCTCTCCGCGCAGACGCTGGCAGGGATCCGCGTGCCCGTGCTGCTCGTACACGGCGCCGAGGACCGGGTCACTCCGCTCGAGACGGCAGCCCAGCCGCTACTCGCACACCTGGCCGATGTCCGTTTGCACGTGTTCGGCCGATGCGGGCACGTACCGGCGATCGAGCACCCGCACGAGTTCAGGCAACTGCTGTCAGGCTTCCTCCGCCCGGACCACTGTCCCTGACCGCTGCGGTTGACCCCTGGCTTCCGATTCGTATTCGGGTGGTGGAGGCTTTGGCACGCTCGGCGGCGTGTAGCTATTCGGGCGGCGTGCTCGGGTAGGTGTCGAGGCGGGCGGCGGCCTTGTCGGCGCAGGCGGTGACGACGTGGCGGGGGTCGTGGCCGAGGCTGGTGATGGCGACCAGGGCGGTGAGCACCACGTCGGCCAGCTCGGCGGCCACGTCGTCGCTGGTGTGGGTGATGCCTTTGCGGGGGTTCTGGCCGATGGCGCCGATCCACGCTGCGGCGACTTCGCCTGCTTCTTCGGTGACCTTGAGGATGCGCAGGCCGATCTCCTCGCGGCTACGGCCGTTGACGGCGTCCAGCCGGGCGGTGACCAGAGCGGCGAGGTCGAACAGGTCAGTCATCGGGGAGTCCTTCGAGGTTGGGACGCAGTAACATTGACGGTTGTCTCTGGTGTGCGGCAAGATTGCTGCGAGCCATCCGCGCGGGAACACCCGCCCTCTTGTATCGGCTGAGGGCATGGGGACGTCTGGGCAACGAACCGCCTGCCACGGTCAGTTGATCGCACTCGCAGCATGCTGAGCCATGCCGCCGAACCGTACCCGTGCCGAGGCAGCGCCGCCTCCACTTTGCACAACCGACGATGCCTTGGGAGAACAAGACGTGAAGGAACATCAGGAGGGCCGGCTGCGGACGCGGTGGCGGCGGGCAGCTCGAACCGCCGTTGCCGCGGCGACGGCCGTCGTGGGAATCACCGTGCTCTCCGTCGGCCTTACGGCGGGCGCGGCCGCGGCGGGCGGCAGCCCCGCCGACCGGGACACGTCGAGCGCCTCGGTCGCCGCCGCGGCGGTGTCCCAGGTCGCCACGGGTGATCTGCACACCTGTGTGATCCCCACCGACGGGACGCTCTGGTGCTGGGGCAACAACTTCAACGGCCAGCTCGGCGACGGGACCACCACGAGCCGGGCCACTCCGGTCCGGATCGGCGACGCCACCACCTGGGCGCAGGTCGACGGCGGCAAGAGCAGCACCTGCGCGGTGCGCACGGACGGGACGCTCTGGTGCTGGGGTGCCAACAACAACGGGCAGCTCGGCGACGGGACCACCACGAGCCGGACCACTCCGGTCCGGATCGGTGACGCCACCACCTGGGCCAGCGTCAGCACCAGCAACAATCACACCTGCGCGGTCCGGACCACCGGCACCCTGTGGTGCTGGGGCCTGAACACTCACGCCCAGCTCGGCGTCGGTATGACCCACCTGATGTCGCCCACCCCCCTCCAGGTCGGCACGGCGACCACCTGGGCCAGTGTTGCGACCGGGTACGGACACAGCTGCGCCGTCCGCACCGACGGAACCCTGTGGTGCTGGGGCAGCAGTTCCGACGGGCAGCTCGGTCTCGGCATCATGAGCTACAAGACGACACCGACCCAGGTGGGCACCGCGACCACGTGGTCCGCAGTGACGACCGGGTACGTCCACACCTGTGCGGTCCGCACCGACGGGACCCTGTGGTGCTGGGGCGAGAACGGGTACGGCCAGTTGGGCGGGGGCAGCGGTCACCAGACCGTGCCACTGCAGATCGGTACCGCCACCACCTGGGCGCGGGTCGAGGCGAGCATCGACTCGTCCTGCGCGGCCCGTACCGACGGCAGCCTGTGGTGCTGGGGCAGGAACACCTACGGGCAGGTCGGTGACGGCACCACCACCCACCGGGTGGCCCCGACCCAGGTCGGCACCGCAACGACCTGGACGGGAAGTTTGGCGGTGTCGCACCACGGCTGCGCCGTCCGCACCGACGGAACCCTGTGGTGCTGGGGCGACAACTTCCTCGGGCAACTCGGTGACGGCACCACCACCGGCCGGACGACCCCGGGACAGGTCCTCCTGCCGGCCTGACCGCATCGACAACGGAGTGGAACCACTGCCATCGGGCGTGGTTCCACTCCGTGCGTCATGCCGCCGGGGACCATCGCCGCTGCCGGCGGCGTGTCAGACAGCGATCACCAGCTTGCCGGCGGTGTGACCGGTCTCCACGGCAGCCAGCGCCTCCGCGCTCTGGTCGAAGCTGTACGTGCGGGTGATCCGCGGGTCGACGGTGCCGTTGAGCATCAGGGCGGCAACCGTCTCGAGTGACGCCCGGTCGAGGCGGCGGGGCAGGTACTCGCCGCCCAGTTCGCTGACGGCGACGTCGGCGGCCGACAACAGCTGCCGGGCATCCGTCACCAGCGCGGCGACCGACCGCAGCGAGTCGCCGCCGACGAGGTCGATCAGGCCGTCGACACCGGCCGGAGCGACATTGCGTACCTGTTCGACGACGTCACCGACGGTGTAGCTGGCGAAGGCGACGCCGAGAGCCTCGGCTTCGGCACGCTTGCTGTCGCTGCCGGTTCCGATGACCGTCAGGCCCCGCGATCGAGCAAGCTGCGCGGTGATCTGGCCCGTGCTGCCCCCGACGCCGTTGATCAGCAGTGTGGAACCCTCCGGCAGGTCGAGCCGGTCGAGCCCGTCGAGGGCGGTGGTGCCGGAGACCGGTATCGTCGCCGCCCACTCGTAGGGCAGGGCCTTCGGCTTACGAGCCGCGTTCGCCGCCGGCAGGACCGTCGTCTGGGCGTACGTGCCGGCGCCGCTGAGCGCGAACCCGAATACCGCGTCGCCCACCGTGATGTCGGTGACGCCGGTACCGACCGCGAGCACGTCGCCGGCGGCCTCCATCCCCATCACCTGCGGGAAGGGCAGGTGCCCGTTGAGCGCCCGGACGAGTCCGGACCGGAGCATGTGATCGATGCGGGCCACCCCGATGGCCCGAACCTGGATGAGGATCTCCCCATCGCCGGGCCGTGGATCGGGCCGATCGAAGTAGAACTGGACCTCCGGGCCACCGAAGGCGCGATACCCAAACGCGCGGCTCATTGTCGTACTCCCTCACTCGTTGTCGACCGGCGACGCTAATTGCTGACGCCGACGTCAGGGGCAAGGACGTGTAGCCCAGCTCACGCGTACGTGTGGGGCCGTGAACATGCAAATGGGGGCGTACTCAGGACGATCGGGCGGCTCGGCGTGGGCCCCGGTCGAGCGCGATGACGCTGGACGACCGCTGACCCGGATTCATCAGCCTCGGTCGTCACGCATCGTCTCGTTGACCTGGCAGTACGCCGAAGTTAGCGTTAACAACACCACTCTCGTCCACACCAGAGAGTCCACCACCAAGGAGGACCCATTGAGATCGAGGCAGCCAAGGTCACGTCCCAGGCTGAATCGCAAGGGTAGGACCATCGCGGTCCTTGCCCTGGGTGCGCTTCTCTCGACCTCGTTCGCGGCCACCCCGTCGTACGCGGCCGACGACCAGCTCAACGAGGGCCTGGTGCACCGCTTCGCTCTCGACGAGACAAGCGGAACGACGCTCGTCAACTCCGGTAGCGCCGGGGCGGCGGCGAACGCCACGCTCGTCAATCCGCAGAAGGCAACGTTGACCGGGAACGGAGTCAGGTTCAACCCCGACTCGTACGAGGGCGCCCTTGAGGGCGCGTACGTGAAGTTGCCGGACAACCTCACCGCCGGGATGTCGAACCTCACCGTCGACTACGACGTGTGGATCGACCCGGCGAACGTCGGCGAGCACCAGATGTGGAGCTTCGGCGCGAAGTCCGGGTCGTGTGACGCCGACACCGGCGCCCAGGGCGCCATCTTCGCGTCGAACACCCAGCGTTTCCGCATTGCGGTGGGTTCGGCGAACCTGCAGCAGAACCGGGTCCGGATGACCGAGGGGGCGTGGACGCACGTCACGTACACCCAGTCGCTGAACGCGAACGGCACCAGCTGGACCGGTCGGCTCTACCTCGACGGCGTGCTGCACGCGACGCAGACGAACCTGACCACGCCGCCGTCGGTGAACGCCGCAGGGACCACCTGCAACTTCCTCGCCCGCTCGCAGAACTCGGGCCACTACTCGTTCCGCGGCACGCTCCGGGACTTCCGCATCTACGACCGGGCCGTGAGCGCCGATGAGACGCTCGCGTTGGCGCAGCGGACCGTCTCCGACGGCGTCCGCGCCGATGCCGCCGCCATCGACCTCGGTCTGACCAGCGCGATCGTACGCGACATCGTGCTGCCCAAGGTGGGCTCCGCGGCGGGCTCGACCATCACCTGGACGAGTTCGGACCCGTCGGTCGTCGCGGTCTACACCCCGCCGGCGGTCAACAGCGCCCGCAAGGTGCCGGTGACCGGCCGGATCACCCGGCCCGCGCAGGGACAGCCCGACGCGACGGCCGTCCTCACCGCGACGGTCCGCAAGGGCGCTACCGAGGTCGCCACGCGGGACATCCCTGTCGTGGTGAAGGCCGAGTTCGACAACGCGCAGGCGGTCGACCGTGACACGCTCGACCTGACCCTGTACGCCACCGACGACGTACGCGGCAACATCAACCTCCCGGCGACCGGCGAGTTCGGGTCCACGATCACCTGGACGTCGACAACCGACCTCGTCTCCCCGACCGGCGAGGTGACCCGTCCGGCCTTCGGCCGTGCGGATGTCGAGGCCACCCTGACCGCGACCATCACCAAGGGGTCGGCGTCGAAGACCAAGTCGTTCCCGGTGACCATCACCGCCATGCCCCGCTCCGAGGAGTACGAGCGGTACTTCATGGGGTACTTCAAGGGTGAGGGGATCGCCGACGGTGAGCAGATCATGTTCGCCACCTCCAACGGCAACACCGCGCTGGACTGGACCGGTCTGACCGGTGGTCGGCCGTCGCTCATCTCCCAGCTGGGCGACCAGGGCCTTCGTGACCCGCACATCGTCCGCTCACCCGACGGCGACACGTTCTACATGATCGCCACCGATCTGAACTGGTACGACCAGGGCGGCTACGCCATCAACGACACCCAGTACATCGAGGTGTTCGAGTCGCACGACCTGGTCAACTGGACTCCGCAGCGGCACGTGAAGGTCGCCCCCGACGACGCGGGCAACGCCTTCGCCCCCGAGTCGCTGTGGGTCGACGAGATCGGCGCCTACGCCGTCTTCTGGGCGCAGTCGCTGTGGAACAACCCGGTGAACCGTACGGGTCAGGGCAACGCGCAGATGTGGTACGCCACGACGCGCGACTTCCAGACGTTCTCCGCCCCGCAGGTCTGGCAGGACCCGGCGCCGCTGTCGCGGATCGACACGACCGCCATCAAGGTCGGCGACCACTACTACCGGGTGACCAAGAACGAGGCCGGCAACCAGGGCTCGGACATCTTCTCGGAGAAGCACACCGACTTCCTGGACAGCAACATCAACAACTGGACGCTGCTGGCTCCGGCGCTGGGACGCACGACGTGGGTCGCCAACCAGGGCTACGAGGGGCCGGTCATCTTCAAGGCCAACCCTGGTGACACCGCCTGCCCCGGCCAGTTCTACCTCTGGGGTGACCGGTACACCAACGGTGGTGGCTACCAGGCCGCCTGCCACGAGGACATCGAGGCGCCGACCTGGAACGCCAAGCCGATCACGATGACCAACGCCGGTGTCGTCCGGCCGCGTCACGGCACGGTGATCCCGCTGACCCTGCGCGAGTGGAACGACATCCGCGGGATCCCGAACAGCGACGTCACGACCACCACCGAGGTGTCGGTCGAGCCGTACGCGAGCGGGGCCCAGACGACCACGGCCACCGCGACGGTCACCGCGGCCGACGGGTTCGAGACCGGCGGTCAGGTGCGGTTCAGTGTCGGCTCGTGGTCGGAGGTCGCCTACCTGACCGACGGCGCGGCCACGGTCACGCTGCCGACGGGGCTGCCTGCGGGTACCCGGTCGGTCAAGGCCGAGTACCTCGGCGTCGACTACCTGAAGGCGTCGGCGGGTACCGCGTCGGTCCAGGTGCCGCAGGGTTCGAAGGCTGTGAAGGTCCACGCGAAGGCCGCACCGGCGTCGGTGGTCCGGGGCGACACGTTCACGTTGAACGTGACGGTCGAGCCGAAGGGTGGGCCGAAGAAGGACGCGGCGACCCCGACCGGCGAGGTCACTGTCACCTTCGCCGGCAGCGTGCAGGTCGTGTCGCTTGTCGACGGCAAGGCCGTCGTCACGCTGCAGACCGCCGATCTGAAGCGCGGGAACTACCGGGTCCACGTCGCCTACTCCGGCAACCCGACCTACCAGGGCCACGCCGACACCTATCAGAACCTGACGGTGCGGTAGCCGGCACAGGTACGCCGAGGCGGTGCGGAAACCGCCACACGAAGGAGCGGGCGAGATCGGTTGATCTCGCCCGCTCCCGTTGCCTCGCCCCGGGTAACCGGACTACGGGGTGAGCATGCCCTTGGAGGCGACCAGGTGGTAGTTCTCCCCGAACACGCCTAGCTCGTGTACGCCGACCTTCACGTTCTCGGTCGTACCCAGGATCCTCAGTCGGACCGCGTTGGTCAGCACCCGGTCGAAGGTGACGTAGTCAGCCGTGTACGCGGTGGTGTTCGTACTCCGGTCGACAAGCGTCCGCCACGTGTTGGTGGGAATGTCCTTGTACTCCAGGGTGTACTGCACGGCGTTGTCCTTGGTGAACGTGCGCCCGAGTTCCTTCCACTGGATCTGGGCTGCGGAGATGTGGAACACCGTGCCGAAGCCCCTGATGTAGGTGGGCGTGCTGTCGTTGTCGGCCGGCTCCCACCAGGTCGACAGGGACCGGTCGCTGCCGTAGTACGGGCTACGTCCGGGCGCGTAGCTGCTCGACCAGTACGCCTGGCTGTTGGTGGCCACGTTGTAGAGCCCGACGTCGTCGCGGCCGGAGATCTTCCTGCCCGGAGCCAACTGCGGCGTGTTGGACAACTCGCACTCGATCGCACCCTTCTGCGGACCGTTGGGAATCACGGTGCAGACGTCCATCCCCAGGCGTCGCTCGAAGAACTCCTCGTAGGCGATGACGTAGGTGTAGAAGAACACCAGGTTGCCGGAGGCGTCGACCACGAAGCTGCCGTGCCCGGCGTTCGGATACACCGCGCTGGGGTGGTTGTCGCCGGCGCCGATCGGGTTGCGCTGCGTCTCCTTGAACCCGGACAGCGGCCGGTCCGACGTCATGACACCTGTCGCGTACGTGGTGAACTCCGTCCCGCCGGACGCGACCTGCAGGTAGTACGTGTCGCCCAGCTTGAACAGCTGCGAACCCTCCACGTACCCGTGCGTGTAGGTGGCCTTGTTGTCGCCGATGTGCTGCCACTCCTGGCGTGGGTCGAAGGTCCAGAGCACCACCGGGTCGCTGATGAGCTGGCGAGGGTTGTTCGGGTCCAGTTCGGCGCCCATGATCGGCGAGCCGATGTTGTACGTCAGGTACAGCCGGCCGTCCGTGTCGAGGAAGAACTGCACGTCGCCGACGCTCAGGACCTGGCCGTTGGGGCGCAGGAAGTTGCCCATGCTGGTCCACGGGCCGGTGGGGGAGTCCGCTCGGTAGACCGGGGTGTTGTTGCCGGCCATGTAGAAGGTGTCGCCGACCTGCACGACGGTGGGCGCCACCAGGCCCAGGTTCATCTCGTGCGGCGTCCAGGTGAGGTAGTCGGTGGTGGACCAGACGGTGCGGTTGTTGTTCGGCGCGTTCTGCATGGCGCCGGAGGCGTAGAGGTAGATGGTCCCGTCGACGTTCACCGCGGACCAGTCCGCCCCGGTGCGCGCCGAGTTCTCCGAGATCCTGGTGAAACCGACGCTGGACCGGCTGGAGAGGGTCCGTCCGGACGCCGCCGTCCACGTCGGCAGGTTCAAGCTGGCGGGAATCTGCGAGGTGTTGGCGACATTCGCGTCGGTGGGCGGCATCGTTCCGACGATGTTGCGTACCGCCATCCCCGGCAGGTTGATCGGGTTGACGTACGTCTGCGTCATGTCGACGCCGCTCAGCGGCACCTTGGCCAGCTGGGTCTTGGGTCCGACGCCCTGTGCCCCCGGCTTCTCGGGCTTTTCCGCCGCAGCCGGCGCCACCGGTGACAGTTGGCCTATCCCGACGCCTACCGCGAGAGCGAGGCCGATCGCCGCTATGCCTCGACGTCGCTTCCCGGCGGCCCTTTCGTCAGCCATGAGTTCCTAACCTTCCATTCGGCAGGGTTAGCGCTAACAGCGAGCGGAAGAGTCCGTTTTTCGGGTTGGCCGGCCTGTGGTGTGACTAGTCGGTGGTGAGGCGACCGTTAAAGGTAAAGGAGAGGGTTTCCGCAGGGCCGGTCCGTGAGTGCGCGACCATTAGTGTGCGGTCGCATCCGATGCTGTTTCCTCGGACAGACACGCAGTTAGCGCTAACACGATTACGGTCATGTTAACTATGCATTCTAGAGAATGTCAAGAGCGTCAATGTCATCTGAGCAGGCTTTGGCCTTTGTGGCGATTGCGGCGCGTCTGCCGGTGATGCCCGCCACGCCGACAGTCCCGCCGAGGCGCGAGCGACGGACGGTGAGACGGGCACCCGAACACGGGCGCGGGTCAGGGCCTCCACGGCGGAACCGTTCCGCGGAGACCCTGACCCCTACCGGCGACCCTGGACGCCTACCTCACAGGCGCGGGTCCTGCTGGACCTTCAGGGCGTTGAGAATCGGATCGCGCTCGCCCTTCTCGCGACGAAGCTCGATCGTCAGGTCGCCACCGGCGTGCACGATGGTCACCGCGTTCATCTCCGCCGTCAGCTCACCCACCCTCGCCTGCACGTCGTGGTCGTGCAGCACGGCCTTGCCGCCGACCAGGACGTCGAAGGCACGCTTACCGGGCTTGACCTTCTCGATCTCGGCGAAGCCGAGCCCGATCCGGTACGTCCCGGCGGGCGCGTTCGTGAACACGTAGCTGAACGTCTCACCGGTCCGCTGGGTGCGGAACAGCGCGTCGTCCTGCGTACCGGCGATGTCGGCCTTGGTGGTCCGTGCCTTGCCACCGACGTGGCCCCACGGCCGCGAGCCGAGGGCCTGGTCGGGCGACCAGACGAAACCGTCGGCATCCACGTGCCCCGCCCCGCCCACGTCGACACCCCGCCAGTAGGCCGAGGTCGCCAGGCGCACCGACCTGAGCTGGCTGTCGCCCTTGCCGGCATTCGACGCCACGAGCAGGCCACCGACGAGCACACCGGGTACGACGGCGGCGTTGTCGACCGTGGCCGTGACGGTGGTGGACTCGCCGACCGCGAGCGTGACCGTGCCGGTGGCGGCCGCACCCGTGAGGGTCAGCCACGGCAGGTCGGCGGCCTCGTGCCCACCGTCGTCGGTGCGCTTGCGCTCGCTGAGCCGCACCTCGAGCGGCGCGGAGCCGCTGTTGGTCACCGTCACCTCGGCGCTCGCCTTCTGGTCCGGGCCGAGCAGCCAGTCGAGGTCACCGGCGGCGACGGTGGCGACGCCCGAGGTCAACGCCGCGTCGACCACCTCCGCCTGATCCTTCCTGGCGATGGTCACCGGGCGGCTGGCCGCGACGTAGTTCGGCGCCCAGATCTGCACCGTGTTCTCGCCGACCAGCGCCTGGGCCTTCCACCGACCCTTCGCGTCGGTGGTGATGACCCGGTCACCGCCGGGCCCCGTGAGGGTGACGACCGCGCCCGCGATCGGCTTGTCGTCGTTCGCGTCGGTGACCGTGCCCTCGATCGTGCCCGCGGCCGGGAGGGTGTACTCCAAGCCCAGACCGGCTGTCAGGACCGGCTGGTTGAAGGAGTGCTGACTCGCGGCGTTGCGCGTCAGGCTCTCCACGCCGACCGTCGCCGACGACCCCCGGGTGAGGGGGTTGTCGCCGCCCACACCCGCGCCGTACCCGATCTGGATCCGCCCGTCGGCGACAAGCGTCACCGAGAAACTCACCCGGGCCGACCGGTCACTGTAGAAGGCGACATCGCGCCACTCGATGACCTGCGCCGCCAGCCCGTCCACCTCGGTGGTGCCGAGGTGGATGCCGGCCCGGTCGTCGACGATCAGGTCGTCCCAGAACGGATAGATCGCGTCGATCGGACTCGACGACGGCAATGCGCCGTTGGTGCCCCGCGTGTTGGTGCGGTCGAAGGTCAGCGCACCGTTCGTCGTCACGCACACGCCGTCCCAGGCCGTGTCGTAGAACGGGAACAGCCGGTCGGCGGCGAACCACAGCACACCGCAGGAATCATCGCCGTACCACCCCGACTCTTCGGTGCCCTGACGGTAGAGCCCCTCGGTCACCTTCACCGAGTACGAGCGACCCGCGGGGGACACCGGCACCGGACCCGGCTCCGGCTGTTCGGGCTCCGGCTGCGGCTCCGCCGCGTCCGCGCGGGGGTCGAGCGTGACCCGCAGCGCGGCGATCGTCGGGGCCCGCAGACCCTTCGAACCCCGCAACTCCACGGTCAGCGGCCCGCCCTCGTGGGCGACGACGGCGGTACGCCAGTCGGCCGTGTTCGGCCCCACCGCCGCCACCGCGTCGTACGCGTACTCGGTCAGCGCTCCGTTGACCAGGACGTCGAACACCCGCTTCCCCCTGGCCACCTTCTCGATCTCGGCGAATCCGAGGTCGATGGCGTAGGTGCCCCTGGGTGCGTCGGGGAAGCGGTAGAACAGGCCCGTGTGCGGCGTGGTGCGCTGCGACTGGAACAGGGCGTCGTCGGTGGTGCCGTCGATCGCGGACCGCGTGGAGGCAACCTTCGTCTTGCCCTCGTAGCCCCATGCCCCGTTGCGGGTGGCCTGGTCCGCCGACCAGGTGTAGCCGGCGCCGTCGGTGAACGACGAGCCGCCGGCGTTGATGCCGACCTGGTACGTCGTGGTCGTGAGCGTCACCGGCACGTACGTCTTCGGTTGGCGTCCGGTCTCGGAGCTCACCACGATGTTCGCGCCGAGGACGCCGGCCTTGGTGCCCTTCGCGGAGATCGAAACCTTGACGGTCGTCGACGCGCCCGGCGCGAGGGTGCCGCCGGTCGAGGAGAGCGACAGCCACGGCAGATCGGTGAGCAGATCGTCCTCGACGTCGACAAGCACGACGTCATCGGCGACCTGGTCCACCGCCCACAACGCCCCGGTCGCGTCGGTCGCGAGACCGGCGCCCTGACCCGCCTTCTGGCCCGGGAACCACCACGCGTTCACCATCGAGCAGTCGTCGGGGTCGACCTGCAGCAGCCGGGTGGGCCGGCCCGAGGTGAGGTCGGTGTACCAGATGGTGTCCGAGGCCTGGTTGTAGGCCAGACCCATCACCTCCGGCAGCGGCGGGGCGCAGAAGGACAGCAGCGCACCCGGGTTGTCGTGCGACGTCCCGGCGACGGTGCCGATCCGGCCGTTCGCCCGACCACCGACGTAGAACACGTCCCGGCCCGGGTTGTACGCGAGTCCGGTCAGCTGCAGCGTGGACCAGTCACCCTTGATCTCTCGGGTCTTCTTACCGGTCTCCCGGTCGAAGCAGTGGATGTAGCTGGCCGGGCTGTCCTCCATCTGGCACATGTCACCGGTCCTGGTGTCCAGCGCCATGTCGAACGCCCGGTACGCCGGGTTCCACGACGCGTCGAAGACCTTCCCGGTCGGCCTGCCCGTCACCGTGTAGGCGGTGTTGGTCCGCGCGGTGTAGTCGTGGACCCAGACGTCGCCGTCGTACCCGAGACCGGTGGGCACCTTGTCCTTGCCCGGAAGGGGGAACCGGGTGATGACCTCTCCGCCGGCGGTCTTGCCGACCTTGCCCGCCGCCTGCGCCGCTGTTCCGCCCGCCGCCGTGCCGGCGACGTCCGAGGGCGTCATGCCGCTCGCACCGGCCCGCCACGCGGCCAGGTCGATGGTGCTTGCCGCACCCGTGCCGGTGCGCCGGGTGGCGCCGGCGGCGTCGAGGGCGGGGTGACGCGCGGCCTCACCCAGGCGGTACGTCAGCGGCGCGGTGCCGGTGTTGGTGAGCGTCAGCGTGCCGACACCGTTCTGGTCGGCACCCAGCACCGCGTCGAGGCCGTCGGCCTTCAGACCGGCGACACCCGTGGCCAGACGCGCGTCGACCGTGGCACGCGCGTACAGCTTGTCGAGGGAGAAGGGGTACGCCGCAGTCGTGTAGTTCGGCGCGTCGACGGTCATGGTGTAGTTGCCGACCGGAAGCTGACGATGCACGGTGCCCAGTGCGTTTGTCGTCACGGCTTCCACGAGCCCGGACTCGTTGCTGAAGGAGACCGTCGCCCCGGCCACCGGCAGCCCGTCGTTGCGGTCGACGACTGTCGCGTCGAGATAACCGAAGTCAGGCATGTCGTAGGTGACGATCATTCCGTGGCGCAGCACCGCAGCGCGGTCGGAGAACCGGATGCCGTCGACGCCGGCCCAGCCCTGTATCCCGGTCACGGCGTGCACGCCGGCGGTCACCGGGTCGTCGGACCCGACGCCGTCGCCGTACCCGAAGATCACCGTGCCCGAGCGGGTGAGTGTCGCCGAGAAGCTGACCGGCTCGGTGAACTCCGAGCGGATCGGATAGGCCCAGATCCTGGCGTTGCGGTACTCGATGACGAAGGCGTCCTCGCCACCGACCGTGGTGGCTGCCGTGAAGACTCCTCCGCCGGGAGCGAACTCCATCGGGGACTGGACGTAGAAGGGGAAGATGCCCGCGCCGCCGGTGCCGGGCCCGGTGCTGGTGTCCGGGGAGATCACGCCGCGCAGGCCGACACCGAGGGTGTCGTGGCTGCTGTTGTAGAGCGCGACCGGGAACGGCAGCTTCACCGTCGTCCACACGCCACTGGTGAACGTGACCGGGTCGGTGCCGCGCAGATACTCACCGTCAGAGACGGCGCAGCGGTAGCCGCCCTCGTCGACGACGAGCCCGACGGGAATCGTCAGCGGCTGGTTCTGCGCGCCGACGGTCAGCGGCACCGTCGTGGGCGAGAAACAGGCGTTGGGCCTGACACTCAGCGCGTACCGGCCCTCGGGGACCCCGGTGATCGTGAACGCGCCGTCGGCATCGGTACGTACCGGCTTCAGCGGCGTGCCGTTGACGGAGACGTCAGCGTTCGGGACCGGCTTCGACGTGTCGTCGACGACCGTGCCGCTGATGTCGCGCCGGGCGGCGGCCGTGAGCGGCAGCTTGACCGAGGTGTCCTCGCCGAGCGAGATCGTGACGTTCGCGGTCGCGGTCAGATAGCCGAAAACCTTCGTGCTGAGCTGGTAGTCGCCGGCCGGCAGGTTGGTCGTGAACCGGCCGTCGGTGTCGGTGCCGATCGACCGGCTGAACGGTCCGCTGATCGTCACCTCGGCGGCGGGGACCGGCGCGCCGTCGGCGGTCACCACACCGGTGAGGGTGCCACCCAGCCGGGGCGCGAGTTCGAGCAGGCGTACGAGGTCGAGTCGGCCCTCCCCATACTTGTTGTTGACCTCGGCGGTGCCCCCGCACTCGGTGTCATCGACGTCGACCGCCGACTCGGCGAGCAGGCGGCGGGTCCGCTCGACCTGCCCGACGAGGGTCGGGTCGTAGCTCCACAGCGCCGCGACCGCGCCGGCCACATGGGGTGCCGCCATCGACGTGCCGGACGCCTCGACGTAGCTGTTGTTCGGGTACGACGAACGGACGTTGACGCCCGGCGCGGAGATCTCCGGCTTGATCCGGCCATTCTCTCCCTCGCCCTTGCGGGAGAACGACCCGAGCCGGCCGTCCGAGTCGTAGGCGCCCACCGAGTAGGCGCTCTCGGCGGCGCCGGGAGAGGAGACGGTGTCGCAGGCCGCGTACGGCGAGGTGTTGCCAGATGCCCAGACGCTGAAGATGCCGGCGGCGCTCCACGCCTCGTCGATGGCCCGGAAGAAATCGTCGAAGTCGCCCTCGACGGTCTGTCCCCACGAGTTGTTGATGACGTGGGGGCGCTTGGCCGGATCGGGGTTGTTCCCCTGGACGTCGGTCGGGGCGAGCAGCCACCAGCCGGAGCGCAGCAGCGATTCGACGCCGTTGCTGGCGCAGCAGCCGTCGGTCGCGATCCACCGGGCATCCGGCGCGACACCGATGCGCTGGGCGCCGTCGTCGCCGACCATGGTGCCCATGGTGTGCGTGCCGTGCCCGTCGTCGTCGCACGGTACGCCCGTACACGGGCCCCGGGTGGCCATCCAGTTGTAGTTGTGGTCGACGGTGCCGTCGGGCCCGGTGCCACGGTAACTGTGCAGCAGAGCGGGGTGGTCGAACTGCACACCCGAGTCGATGTTCGACACGGTGATGCCCGCACCGGTGGCGCCCATCGCCCAGGCTTCGGGGGCGTGAATGGCATCCAGCCCCCACGAGCCGGTCACCGGCTCGGCGGCGGACTTCGGGGCGGCGGCGGACTTCGGGGCGGCGGGGCGGGCAGCCTGGTCGGCCGGGACCTTTTCCTCCACCGGATCGACAAGCGCGACCTGCGGCGTCGCGTGGACCTCGGCGACCTGCGCCCTCGCCGCCACGTCGAGGGCGAGCTTCTCGGTGCCTCCCTTGACGAGCACGGTGTTCGCGATCGGGTAGGAGGTGTATGTCACGCCCGCCCGGTCGAGTTCGCCGGACACGGATGCCAGCGACGTCTTCGCCGCGGTGGTCAGCGCGTCGTGGACGAACTGCCCACGAGCGGCCCAGTCGGTGATCTTCTTCGCCGGACCGAGGTCGGCGCTGGTGTCGAACGTGATCCAGAAGTCGGACGCCGGCTCCGTGCGGAAGCGGTCCTTCAGATTCGAGGCGATCTTGGCGGCGGCGCCGGGATCCGGCTCCGCGGCGGACGCCGGTACGGGCGTGATCATGCTCAGGCCGACCGCTGCGGCCAGCGAAGCGGCGAGGGCGGGAAGTCTCATGCGGGATCCTTCGACCTACAGGGGTTGGTAAGGGTCGTGGCTCTCCGGGTCGTCGGCACCGGCGGCGTCGTGGGCGTCGTCGGCGTCGTCGACGCTGCCGCGCGGATCGCGCGGCAGTTCGATCGAGGGCTGGTGTGCGACGGTGGAGCCGTCACCCGTGACAGGTCGCTCAGGCATGCATGGCCTCAGGGCTGTGAATCATGCAGCCATGTTCGGCGGACCGACATGCCGTAGCTATCCGGCGGATACGTCAATTTTCACGACAGGTCGTGAAAGGAATCGTCTTCGGCGAACACGCCGGCCTCCACGGCCTTGACCGCCAGCGCGGTCCGGGAGGTCACCTTCAACTTGCGCATCGCCGCACGCAGCTGCTGGTCCACAGTGGCTGGTGATTTGGCCAGGATCCGGCTGATCTCCCGGTTCGTCTTGCCGGCGACGACCAGTTGGACCACGTCGAGCTCGCGGGGGGAGAGCTGATCGCCGTACCCCCGTCGACCGCCGCGCCACAGTCGCGGGACCTCCGCGCCGTGTTCGCGCAGCCGCTGCGCGACCCGGTCGGCGTCGCCCCGGGCCCCGATCCGGAACAGCAGCTCGTACTGTGCGGCCAGCAGCTCCCGACCGGCGGCGAGATGGCCGTGCGCGATGAGCGCCTCAGCTTGGCGCGCGCGGGCGAGCATGGCGTCGTAGGGGCGCGGCAACGCGCTCCAGGCGCGCGCCGCCCGATCGAACGCCGCCGCCGCCCGGGCATGGTCTCCGGCCGCAGCGGCCAGCAGGGCACGGCACACGGCGAGAGCGGCGCGCGGCGCCGGTGCCGTACGCCCCCGCAGTCCCCTGGCGAACTGGTCGCACACCTGCGTCGCGGCCCTCACGTCACCCGCGGCGAGGTGCGCCTCGACCCGGGCCGGGACCAGATCCGTCGCCCAGACCCAGATGCCCTTGTTTCCGACCGTCTCCATCGGCGCGTTCGTGACCTGCAGCGCCCGGCCGCTGTGTCCCTCCGCCAGCCACAGCCGGGCCAGCGCGGCGGCGGCCTCCATCGTGTCGTCGGCCGCGCCGAGACGGGCGAACTCCTCAAGGACCAACCGGAACTGTTCCTCCGCAGCGCGCCGCCGTCCGGCCGCAGCCGCCAGCCGGGCCGCGAGGCGAATGCTGCCGAGGTAGCACGCCGGTCGGTCCCGGTCGGCGTCGGCCAGTGCCGCGCTGCGCTCCGCCAGCCCCTCCCACCGGCCGGTAAGCCACGCCAGGTTGGCCTGTTCGAGTCGGACGTTGTGCTGCAACCTCGACGCCTGTTCAGCCTCGGCCAGGTCCATGGCCACGGCGAGGTGTTTCTCCGCCTCGGCATACCGACCCCAGATCAGGGCACCGGTGCCGACATTCGCGTGGATGCGGGCCACGTCGAGTCGCTCCGCCGCGCTCGCGCCGTCGACCGGCAGGTCGGCGACGACGTCCCAGGCCTCCTCCTCGCCGAGCATGAGCAGCGCGGCGGCGCGGTTGCCGGCCAGGTTCAGCCGCTCCGCGGGCGAATCGATCTCGACGGCGAGCTCCGCGGCGCGATCCAGCCACCGCCGGTGGGTCGCCGCCGGCCACGGACCCGCATAGGCCCAGCCGAGATAGGTCATCGCCCGTGCCGCCTCGACCGGGTCATGGTCGAGGCTCGCCACCGCCTGCGCCAGCTCACGCAGTGCGGTCTGCGCCTCACCCCCGATGATCAGGAGCCGACCCAGGGGATTGCGGATCTCGGCCTGCTGGCGGGCGGACAGACCCGGGGTCTCCAGCACCGAACGCAAGGTACGGATCACCCGGTGGTAGACGTCGTCGACCGGTTCCCGACGACCCAGCGCGGCCACCCCGGCGATCCGCGCGACCCGTGCCCGATCCGCCGCCGGCAGCTCAGTGCCCGACAACAGGTCGACAAGCAGGTCGACCGCCTTGGTGTGGTCACCCGAGGCCATGGCCAGCTCGGCGCCCTGCTCGGCGTACCGCGCCCAGGACTGCGTCTCGCCCGCCTCGCGGAAGTGGTGGGCAAGGCGGGCGACGGGCGGCGGATGGACGTCTTCCAGGGCCCGGCCGGCCCGCAGATGCAACTGCCTGCGGTCGGCCAACGGGATCGCTTCGTACACGGCCGTGGCGGCCAGCACATGCCGGAATCGCCACCTGTCGTGCTCGTCGCCGTCCAGCACACCGGCGCCGGCGGCCTCCACGACAGCGCCCCGACACGCCGCCGGTGACAGACCGGCGGTCGACGCGATCGTCGCCACCGACGACCGCTCGGCCAGGATGGCCGCGGCCCGCAGCACCTGCTGCGCCGTCGGCGACAACCGGCCCACCCGCTCCCGGGTGGAATCGCGCACCGTGGGCGGCACCTGCAGCTCGCGCAGCTTCAACCGGAACCACTGCCCGTCGCGTACGACCAGGTCGGCGCGGTCGTGCATGAGGCGAACCGACTCCTCCAACGCCAGCGGAACGCCACCGGTGCGCTCGTGCATGAACGTGGTGAACTCCTGCGAGATCGGGTTGCCGTCCAGCATCGAGGACACCAGCGCCGCCGTGTCGTCGGGCCGCAACGGCGCCAGGGCGATCCTCAGCTGGGTCACGCCGGCCGGCAACCGGGAGGTCAGCCGCAGCAACAGCGATCCGACGTCCACCTCCTCCGGCCGATAGGAGATCACCAGGCTCGGCCCGTCCGACTGCTGCCGGGAGGTGAGGAACAGCAGGAACTCCAGGGTCACCTCGTCGGCCCAGTGCGCGTCCTCGAGCACGAGAACGTCGACACCCAGCGCCCGCAACAACTCGTCCAGGGCGCGGAACAGGCGATGCCGCGCCGCCTTCGCATCGTCCAAGGGCTCCAGCGCGGGCGGCAGATCCGACGACCACTCCGGGAACAGCGGCCGCAACGCACCCGCGAGCGCGGTGAGCGGCAGTCGTGACACCGGGCGGTCGATCCCCCGGAACGCGTCGACGATCGGTCCCAACGTCAGCGACTCGCGAAGCGGCGGGCACACCGACACCAGGGCGCTGCGCTGCTCCGGCGCGGCCAGCCACTCCCGCAGCAGTCGGCTCTTCCCGATCCCCGCCTCGCCCTCCACCAGCACGATCGCCGGCGGCCGGGCCACCGCGCTGCGAAGCGCCACCAGCTCCCGATCACGACCCACGAGTCGCGGGGTGGAAACCGTCGACGGGGTCCGGTCGCCCTCGGGCGAGGCGTCGAGCATGCGTGATGATCTCTCTCTTCGGTGTTCAGCCGCAACCACCCGCTCCCGGCGGCGTCAGGTCTGCGGCGCAACGCGACCCACCGCCCACGGTCGGTGCGCGGCCGGGGCGGCGACATCGGTCGAATGACCTACAAACGACAGGCCATCGACGGCGCGGTGCCCGGTTTGTTGCCATTGCCGGGCAGGGCCGATCGGGGCTGCCGCAGCCCGTCACCGCGCCTCCCACTGGCAGCAGACCCGCCGGATCGGCAGGCAAATGACTGATTCGACTCGACCTGTGCCGGCCGAGCATGGAGCCAGCCGGGACGTCGACGGTTCACCAGCACCGCGGCCGACACTTCCCGCCACGATCGTCGACTCACCCGATCCGCCCCAGCCCACGCCGGCGCGGCAACGAAAGGACAAACCCCATGAGCACCACCCGGCAGGAAATCAAGAACGTCGTACTGGTGCACGGTGCGTTCGCCGACGGCTCAGGTTGGCGAGGCGTGTACGAGAACCTGACGGCCCGGGGCTACCGGGTCACGATCGTGCAGAATCCGCTGACCTCGCTGGAGGACGACGTCGCCGCAACCACCCGTGTGCTCGACCTGCAGGACGGCCCGACGATCCTCGTCGCCCACTCCTGGGGCGGCACGGTCATCACCGAGGCGGGCGTACACCCGACGGTCGCCGGACTCGTCTACGTCTCGGCGCTGGCACCCGACGCCGGCGAGAACACCACAATGCAGTACCAGGGATTCGCCCCGACCCCCGACTTCGTCATCGACGTCGGCACGGACGGCTACGGCTTCCTCAACCACGACACGTTCAAGGCCGGCTTCGCCGCCGACGCCAGCGACGCCGACGCGGCCTTCCTCCGCGACACGCAGGTGCCGATCAACATGTCGGCCTTCGGGACGCCGGTGAAGCACGCCGCCTGGCGCGACAAGCCGAGCTGGGCCGTCATCGCCACCGACGACAAGGCCTTCGACCAGGCGATGCTTCAGCACATGGCCAAGCGCATCGGCGCGGAGATCACCAACGTCCCGGCCAGCCACGCCGTGTTCATGACGCAGCCCGCCGTCGTCGCCGACGTCATCGTGACCGCCGCACAGCACGCCGGCTGACCCCGGACCACGCCGCCCCGGGCCGGCTCACCCGCGACGTGAGCCGGCCCCGAGCAGCGTGCGCTGACTCGTCGGCGGACGAAGGGCGCCGACGGCGCCACCGCGGCCCTGACGAACAACCACCACCGCACGGGGTAGCGCCGTCAGAGGCGACGGGTACGGTTGTCGATGGCCGGACGGCGCCGGGCGTCGGCCGGGCGACAGTGGTGCAGCGGGGAGGGAGCAAGTGTGACGCGGCGCAGAGCCCTGGTGGTCCGAGGCGGCTGGGAGGGACACCGGCCGGTCGAGGCGACGGACCTGTTCATCCCGTTCCTCGAAGGCAACGGATACACGGTACGCGTGGAGGGGTCGACGGAGATCTACGCCGACGCCGCCGAACTGGCCGACACCGACCTCATCGTGCAGTGCATGACGATGTCGCAGATCACCGCCGAGCAGGTGGCCGGCCTGGCCACGGCAGTCGCCGCCGGAACGGGTTTCACCGGCTGGCACGGCGGCATCGTCGACTCCTTCCGCGCCTGCTCGGACTACCTGCACCTGGTGGGTGGCCAGTTCGCCACCCATCCGAGCGTCCCGCCGTGCGATCGCCGCGGCGGAGAACAGGACGCCTTCCTGCCCCACTCGATCACGATCACCGACCATGGTCGGCAGCACCCGATCACCGCCGGGATCGAGGACTTCGATCTGGTCACCGAGCAGTACTGGGTGCTGCACGACGACCTGATCGACGTCCTGGCCACCACCACCCACCCGACGCGGGAATGGCAGCCGTGGCACCGGCCGGTCACCTCACCGGCGATCTGGACCCGACACTGGGGTGCCGGGCGGATCGTCGTGACGACTCCCGGACACAGCCTCGACGTGCTGGAACACCCGAGCGTGCAGACCATCATCGAGAGGGGAATGGTGTGGGCGACCCGCACGGCATCGGCATCGTAGGTCTCGGGTTCATCTCCCGCGCGTACCTGAGCACCCTCGCCGACCATCCCGCCGTGCGCATCGTCGCGGTGGCCGACATCGACGCGGCGCGGGCCGAAGCGGCCGCCGCCACGATTCCCGGCGCCGAGGCGGTAAGTGTCGAGCGACTGCTGCACCACCCCGACGTGACGACGGTGCTCAACCTGACCATCCCGGCGGCGCACGCCGAGGTCTCGGGCGCGGCGATCGACGCCGGCCGCAACGTCTACGTCGAGAAACCCCTCACCGCCACCTTCCCGCAGGGCCGGTCGATCGTCGACCGGGCGGCGTCGGCCGGCGTCCGTATCGGCTGCGCGCCGGACACCGTCCTGGGCACCGGTACGCAGACCGCCCGAGCGGCGATCGACGGCGGACTGATCGGCCGCCCACTTGCCGCCTCGGCCGTCATGGTCACCCCCGGACATGAGCGCTGGCACCCGCATCCCGACTTCTACTACGCCCCCGGCGGCGGCCCCCTGCTGGACATGGGGCCCTACTACATCTCGGCGCTGGTCCACCTGCTCGGGCCGGTCCGGGCGGTGATCGGGGCCGCCAGTCAACTGCGTGACTCCCGGGTCATCGGCTCGGGTCCCCGCGTCGGGCAGCGGATCCCGGTCGAGGTGCCGACCCACGTGACCGGGGTGCTGGAACATGCCGGGGGTGTGCTGACCACCCTCACGACCAGCTTCGACGGCGTCGCGACCACGGCCGCACCGATCGAGGTGCACGGGGACAACGGCACCCTCGCCGTACCCGACCCCAACCACTTCGACGGCACGGTCCGCCAGCTCACGCTCGGCGACCCCGAGTGGCGTGCCCTCGAACCGCAGGCCGGCTACGTCGGCGCAGCCCGAGGGGTCGGCCTGATCGACCTGGTCCGGGCCGACGAGACCCGCCCACCACGGGCCAGCGGTGACATGGCGCTGCACGTCCTCGACATCATGACCGCCCTGCTCCGGTCAGCCACCGAAGGCCGACGGATCGAACTGACGACGACAGTCGAGCGCCCCGCAGCCGTCCCGCTCACCCCGACCGAGGACTGGCTCTCCGCGCCCGGCCGCTGACACCCGGTCACATGTCGGGGCCGACCAGCCCGGTCTGATAGGCGATGACCACCAGTTGCGCCCGGTCACGGGCGCCCAGCTTCGCCATCGCACGGCTGACATGGGTACGCGCGGTCGCCGGGCTGAGGAACAACTCGCCGCCGATCTCGTCGTTGTTCAGACCCCGCCCCACCAGCGCCAGCACCTCCCGCTCCCGGCCGGTGAGCACCGCGAGCCGCTGCTGAGCGGCGTCGGCGGCCGTCCGCCGTGCCGTGAACTGGCCGATGAGCCGGCGGGTGATCCGCGGGGCGAGCAGCGCCTCCCCTGCGGCGACCACCCGGATGGCGTGCAGGAGTTCGGCAGGTCCGGCGTCCTTGAGCAGAAAGCCACTGGCACCGGCCTGCAGAGCGTCGAAGACGTTGGCGTCGGTGTCGTAGGTGGTGAGAATGAGAACCCGCACCCGCTCCAGCCCGCGCATCCGGCTGATCTGTGTCGTGGCCTGGATGCCGTCCAGCTTCGGCATCCGGATGTCCATCACCACGACATCCGGGCGGGCGCTGCGAGCACCCTCCACCGCTTCGGCACCGTTCGTCGCTTCACCGACCACTGTGATGTCGTCCTCCAGGTCGAGCAGCAGCTTGAACCCGGAACGCACCAGCTTCTCGTCGTCGGCGAGCAGCACCTTGATCTGCGCCTGGGCAGCTGCCGTGTTCACCGGCGTGACCCGTCCGGTGCCAGCGGCAGCCGGGCCCGGACCTCGAACCCGCCGCGCCGCGTCGGCTCGGCGTCGAGGTCCCCGCCGAGCAGCTGACAACGCTCACGCATGCCCACGATCCCGCGTCCAGGATCGGCCGGCGTGTCCGCACCGTCGCCCGCCGGCGCAGGGGTGCGGCGGCCCTCGTCGGTCACCCGAACCTCCAGGACGTCGACCCCGGCGCTCAACACGACAGTCACCCGAGTCGGACCGACATGACGGATCACGTTTGTGAACGCCTCCTGCAGGATGCGGTAGGCGGCACCGTCCACCGCGCTCGGCAACGACGCAACGGGCGAGGCCGCCTCGACCGTGACGTCGAGTCCGGCCTCACGCGCCTTGGCGACAAGCTCGTCGACCTGCTCCAAGCCCGCCTGCGGCACCCGAGCGTCGTGGTCGTCACGCAGTACGCCGAGAATGGTCCGCATCTCCCGCAGCGCCCGGGCACTTGTCAGCTCGATGGCCCGCAACGCCTCCCGGGCCTGTTCCGGTCTCTTGTCCAACACGTGCGCGGTGACTCCGGACTGGACGTTGATGATGGCGATGGCGTGCGCCACGGTGTCGTGCACCTCCCGGGCGATCCGCAGCCGCTCGGCGTCGACCCGTGCCCGCGCCGCCTCCTCACGGCTGCGTTCGGCCAGTTCCGCACGCTGCTGGGCGTCGGCGGCGATGACGCGTCGGGACCGCACGGATTCGCCGAGCGCCGCGCTCATCACCGACGCGCCGATGCGGAAGAACACCCACCCGATGGCGGCCCGCGGCTCGATGTCCGCCGCCGCGACCAACCATCCCACGGCGAGCACCGTGACACCCACACCGGCGATCACCAGCGACCGACGCCCGTCACCATAGGCGGCCAGCGTGTACAGGGCGACGAACAACCCCAGCCAACCGGGCGCGTCCGGGAAGTCGAGACCGTAGTACACCAGGCTGGCCAGCGCGGCGGTCACGAACACGGCCACCGGCCACCGACGGCGCACGGCCAGGACCAGTCCACTGACCACCAGCAGCGCGTATCCGAGGTTCCCGAAGTCGGTCAGCGGCCGTGGCGCGCCCTCGACGGCGACCTTGGCGACCGTGCCCTGCACCTGCATCACGGTGACGAGCAGCGCGAGCACCACGTCATGCGCCACCACCCGCAGGGGACGCGACCCGGCTCGCTGTTCCATTCCGTGAACCTACCGCCGGCACGCACGCTCATCACTGCGCACAACCGCGCGACCGGCTACGACGACCGGCGTAGCAAGCCCCGAACCGGCTACGCCCACCTGCGTAGCCGGTGCCATCCGCCGTCGGAGGCCACGGCACCCGCACCGCCGCGACGATCTGAGCGTCCCCCGGAGCCGACAGCGTCCGTATCGCCGTCAAACCGATCAGGAGAACGACATGAGCTCATCAAGGATCCGACAGGTGCTGACCGTCACCGCTGCCGCTATGATCGGAGTCGTCGCACTCGCCGTACTGCTCGGCGCGACCGGGCTCGGCGGCCCGGCCGCCGCCGACGGGCCGGCAGCGGCCATCGACGCGTACGACCTGACCACCGGGCGACTCGTGGGCCTGGTGGGCGCCCTGGCGGCGCTGGCCGGTGTGGTCGTCGGCGGGCTGGCCGTGACCCGCCCCCGCAGCCGCATCGGCACCGGCAACGGGCGGCTTGGGGCCACCATCGCCCTGGTGGCGGGGCTGGTCGGCGTGGTCCTCGGCGGATACGTGGTGGCCGCCGCCGAGGGGGGACCCGGCACCGGCTACGGAATTGTCGGCGGCGTCGTGGCCGTGGTGGTGGGGCTGGCGAGCCTGGGACTCGGCGGGCTGGCCATGACCCGCTCGCGGCAACCCCGCTGACCGGACGCCTTGACCGGCTTCGGACTCTGAGTCCTTGCCGAGCTGCTCACCTTCGACGTCGCTGAGTCCCCGCCGCCCGCTCGTTGCGGCGGGCCACGCGATGGCCGCACTATTCGCCGACGGCTAGTCGGAGCCGGGCAAGCAGGTCGTCCACTTCCTGGGTCAGCTCATGTTCTGGGCCGTAGACGACGTGGAGGTCGTCGTGCAGCGGCTGCAGCTCCGCCGCCGCCTCGGTGGCCCTACCTTCGGAGATCAGCAGTATGCCGATGGTGAAGCGTAGGTCGAGGGCAGTGGGGGAGGCGTCGCCCGAGGCGGCGCGTACGTGGGTCAGCACCTGCCGGAACTGGCGCAGAGCTGTGGTGGCCTGACCGAGCTCAGCCCGGCAGTGGGCTGCCTGCCGGAGGCACTCCAGCGCGTTCTCGCTCGTGGCACCGGCGGTGCGGGCGTACGCGGCGGCGAGGGCGTCGAACTCCGGCAGTGCGCGCCGGAAGTCCCCGCCGATGACGAGGATGGCGGCGCGCCGTGACCGCAGCGTCAACACCCGAGGGCTCTCGGCGCCGAGTGCGTTGCTGGCCGAGCCGATCACCTGCTCCAGCAGCTCTGCCGCCTGCGCGTAGCGTTCGTCTTCCAGCAGCTCGTCGGAGTGTGACACGGCGGCCTTCATCGCGTCTCGGATCCCGGTCGCGAGGATCGCCGCCGGGTCGGCTGCCGACGTCTCGCTGGCGGGGGCCGGGACCACGGGGGTGGGCTCAGGTCGGCGACGTGGCGCGTTGGGACGGCGGTACACGAGCGTCGGGTCCGGCATGGTGCTGCGGGCGGAGTCGGCGGCGGGCGGGGCCGATCCGGGCAGGGGCAGGAACGGCAGCAGCCGCTCGTAGACGTCGTAGGCCTCCGCGGGCCGGTCCTCGGGGGCCTTGGCCAGCAGTTCGAGGACCAGTGCCTCGATCGCGGCGGGCACGTCGGGGCGGAGCGTACGCAGCGGTGGGGGCGCTTCGGTGACGTGTTGACGCCACAACTCGAACTCGCTGCCACCGGCGAAGACCCGTTGTCCGGTGAGCAGTTCGTGCAGGACGCAGCCGAGGGCGTACAGGTCGCTCTGCGGGGTGATCTGCGCGCCCTGGATCTGTTCGGGCGGCATGTAATGGTGGGTGCCGAGGGCGCTGCCGGTGGCGGTGAGCCGGGTGACGTCGGTACGCAGGATCGCGGCGATGCCGAAGTCGAGGAGCTTGATCGTGCCGTCGGCGGTGACCAGGACGTTGTCGGGTTTGAGGTCACGGTGCACGACGGGGACGGCGTGCGCGTGGGACAGCACCGTGCAGATCTGCGCGGCGATCGCGGCGGCCCAGGGCAGCGGCAGCGGCTGCTGAGGGTCGATGAAGGCCCGCAGGCTGGTGCCCCGGACGAACTCCATCACCAGGTAGAGCCGGTCGTAGGAGTGGTCGAGGACCGCGTCGTACACCTGGGGGACGCCGTGGTGGCCGATGCGGGCGGTGACGCGGGCCTCGCGGCGGAACCGCCTGGCCAGTTCGTCCGCCTGCTCGGCGGTGCGTACGGCGTCGGGACGGACGAGTTTGATGGCCACCTCGCGGTCGAGCACGCTGTCGTAGCCGCGCCAGACCTGCCCCATCCCACCGGAGCCGATCTCCTCGACCCGCTCGTACCGTCCGGCGATCGGTTCTGCCCGCATCCCGTCTCCGTTTCGTTAGGTCCTGGTCACGCGGCCTCGTCGTCGACGACTCCCTCCTGCCGGCGGATCAGCCGCCAGGCGGCGCTGCGGGCGCTGCGGTTCAGTGAGCTGCGGAAGTCGGACTGCGGGCCGAAGTAGCGGCGGCCGAGGTCGGCGGCGGACTCGAAGTGGTCCATCATCTTCTCCTCGAAGACCGGGACGAAGACGTGCCCGAAGTTCTCCTCGTCGTTGGCGACGGCAGCCTGGCGCACCTTCGCCACCTCCATCGCCTCCTGCAACGGCTTGATCACGTCGTCGTCGGTCAGGTTGGTGCCGAACCGCTCGTTGAACCGCGCGATCAGCTCGGAGAGCAGAGACTTCTCCGGCTCCTTCGCGCCGCCCGAGCCGTCGCCGAAGCCCTTCATCTCGGCCGGACCCTCGGGGTCGAGGCTGACGTCATGCTCGCCGGTCTTCTCCACTCGCAGGTGGCTGAGGTCGACCTCGCCGATGTCGACGCCACCGTCGTGACGCCGGGGCAACCGGTTGAGCAGGTGCCGAGCGTAGAGGTAGAGCCGTTCCAGTTCGGTGTCGCGGTAGGGCACGATCTGGGCGAGGAAGCCGTACTTGCGGACGTAGTCGAGAAGGTCCGCGCGGAACGCTTCGGCGTCCTCCCAGTCGTCCTCGTCGTTCAGCAGCGCCGTGAAGCGGTCGACGGCGGGCTGGAGGTGCCGGTACAGCTCGGCGTGCAGCTTCTCCCACTTCGCCGGGTTGCCGCCGGCCTGCTCCTCGGCCGCCAGGTACGCCTCGACGAACGCCTGCATCTCCGCTTCGACCAGCAACTGCGCGCCCATCACCCGGCTCTGCGCGGTGTAGAGCAGATTCGGGTCCGAGGGAAGAGTCTCGGCCTCCTCGAAGTACGGCCGGAACGCCTCCTTGATGTCCTCGGCGTCGTTGCAGAAGTCCAGCACCGCCAGATCACCCTGACTCTTGCGGTCGGCGGTCCGGTTGAGCCGGGACAGCGTCTGCACGGCGGAGACACCGGTGAGTTTCTTGTTGACGTACATCGTGGTGAGCAGCGGCTGGTCGAAGCCGGTCTGGTACTTCTCCGCGACCACCAGGATCCGGTATTCCCGCTGACCGGCGGCGGTGCCGGCGCGGGCGGTCCGGTCGTCGGCCCGGGTGTAGGCGAACGCCTTCGGCAGGGCGCTCTCGGCCAGGCCACCGTTCTCCTTCGACTCGGTGACCTCCTCACCCTCGTACGTCAACATGCCGGAGAAGGCGACAAGCACGCCCGGGTCGGGGTAGCCCCGGTCGGCGAGGTGCCCCTTGATCGCGCGGGACATCTGCACGGCGCTCTGCCGAGAGGAGGTGACCACCATCGCCTTGGCCCGACCACCGAGCCGCCCGGCGGTGTGCGCCCGGAAGTGCTCCACGATGATCTGCGCGTGCTGGGCCACCGTGGAGGCGTGGGTCAGCGCGTACCGGGCCAGCTCCTTGTTGGCCTTGGACGAGTCGACCTCCCGCTCGTCCGGGTTCTCGTTGACCAGCTTCCAGTACGTGTCGTAGGTGACGTAGTTGCGCAGCGGGTCGAGGATGAAGCCTTCCTCGATGGCCTGCCGCATCGAGTAGGTGTGGAACGGGTGGTACTTGCCGTCGTCACCGAGGGTGCCGAAGAGTTCGAGGGTCTTGTGCTTCGGCGTGGCGGTGAAGGCGAAGTAGGAAAGGTTCGCGCTGCGCTGCCGCCCGCGTACGCTGGCTGCCAGCTTTTCCTCGGTGGTCTTCGGCCCGGCGGCGCTTGTCGCGCCCGCGTCGTCGGAGTCGGCATCCAGGCCGAGGTCGCGCAGCACCCGGCGCACGTCGGTGGCCGCCTCACCGGCCTGCGAGGAGTGCGCCTCGTCCACGATGATGGCGAACCGGCTGCCCCGGATCTCGGTCGGGTTGCGCTGGAGGTAGTCCTTCAGCGCCGGGAACGTCGCCAGGGTGACCGTGAGGATCTTGCCGCTCTCCTGGGAGAGCGCCTTGGCCAACTGCTCCGACTTCGCGCCGTACCGCTCGTCGATCTTCACGACGAGCCCGGCGGTCTGCTCGAAGCTGCCGACGGTGTCGCGCAGCTGGGAATCCAGGTTCCGCCGGTCGGTGATGATGAGGACCTTGTCGAAGACCGGGCTGCCCGGCGTGGCGCCCGCGGCGAGCGCGTCCGGGTCGAGCGCCGTCGGGTCGTTCGGGGTGTGCAGCGACGACAGCCGGTGCGCCAGCCAGGCGATGGTGTTCGACTTGCCCGAGCCAGCCGAGGCCATCACCAGGTAGTTGTGCCCGGCGCCGTGCCGGGCCGCATGCGCGGTCAGCCGCTTGACCGCATGCCACTGGTGATAACGCGGAAAGATCAAAGTCTTTCGGGTACGACCACCGACGCCCTTCTCCTGATGCAGGTGCACGAAGCGTTCCAGCAGGTCGAGCCAGTTGTCCCGCTGCCAGATCTGCTCCCACAGGTAGGAGGTGGCGTACCTGCCGTGCTCGGTGGCCGGCGGGTTGCCCGCGCCGCCGGGGCGGCCCGGCCCGGCGCTGCCGGTGTTGAACGGCAGGAACCGGGTCTGCGATCCCCGCAGCGCAGTGGTGACGAAGACCAGGTCGGGGTCGACGGCGAAGTTCGCCACCACCCGCCGGGAGAAGATCAGCTCGGTGGGGTCGCGGTCGGTGCGGTACTGCTCCTTGGCGTGTTCGACGCCGGAGCCGGTGAGCGGGTTCTTCAGCTCGGCGGTGGCCACCGGGATGCCGTTGAGGAACAACGTCAGGTCCAGCCGGTGGCCCCGGTCGGCCTGCTTCGTCGCGTACGCCAACTCCCGAACCACGGTCAGCCGGTTGCGCCGGTAGTCAGCCAGGATCGCCTCGGACTCCACGAACGACGGCTTGAAGTACGCCAGACGGATGCGTACCCCGTGGTCCTTGACCCCCTTGCGGAGCACGTCGAGCAGACCGTCGGTGGCGATCGCCTGGTCGAGCCGCTTGACGAACCCGCGCTGCGCCGAATCCCGGTCGCCGCCGTAGTAGGTGACCAGGTCCTCCCACTCGTCGGGCTGGGTCGCCCCGATGAAGGTGAACAACTGCGCGGTGTCGAGCCCGAGTTCGGGCCGGTAGTCGCCCCGATCACCCTCGACCCACCCGTTGCCCAGCAACGCCGCGACGATCGCGTCCCCGAACGCCGACTCGTGATGCACCGCCATCCCGCCACCCCCACAACGGACCTCGATCCGTCGGAGCCTACTGATATGTGACCGTACGGCACAGCAACGCCGGTGTGGTATGTGTCTAGCTGCCCCGAGCGCGGCCACGCCGTGCCAGGTAGTGGCCGGCGACGGCCACACCGCCCCCGAGGACAGCGCCCATCGCGAGGTCGACTGCGCGACTCCGTGTTCCCCGGGCTTGCCCGACGCGAGAGTCGGGCACTACAGGGAGATCATTCGACGGTGGTTGGCCGTTCATAGGGCCGGCTGGTGGGCCTGCGTCGACGGCCGCCTGGTAGCTCCGATCGACGATGACGGTGAAACGACGCGCACGCCGGGATGTCTCGGCCTTCATCCGCGGGCCTCTCGCCTCCGCCCAGAAGCGCCGTCCGGCCGTGCCCTTGAAGAACTGGTCGGCGAGGACTTCCAGATGTGCCTCGCTGAGTACGTCCACTTCCCACATGAGTTGCCAGTGCGACACGATCAGGTTGGTGTAGACGTGCTTGCGAAACCACTCCAGATCCGTTGATTGCTCGATCGGCCCCCAGCACTCCAGTAGTCCCGTGTCATCGATGGCCATCTTGAGCAAGTCGGTGTGCAGAGCGCGAAGTGCCTGCTCGCGAACCGCCTTGGCCTCCTTCGCTTGCAGAATCAGGGAGATGGCAACGCCGACGAGCGCGAGACCGGCGAGGATTGCTGAGGCGGCCCCGTACGCCTCACCGACGTTGCCCAGCAACGACCAGTCGTAACCGGGTCTTTCGCCGATCCAGAGCAGGCCGGCGGGAGACATCAGCACTGCGGCGAGTATGGCCAGCACTGCGAGGAGGAGTAGGGCCGGCGTTACCGATCGGCGGCCCATGCCGGTGACCATCCGTGATCGGGACACGTCGCCTCCACGCTCGACCGTGGAGGCGAGGCTACTACAGGTGGGCGGTGGGCGGCTTCAGCCCGTCGACCTCCCGGTGGAAGAACGACTCGAACGGCTCCGCTATGGCGAGCAGCGCCCGTACCTGCGATCGGCAGCCCGCGACAACCTGCGGTGCGACGAACTTCTCCGCGCCGACCGGAGTCCCATCCGCGTCGTACCGGACGTCGTACACGGCCTTGCCTCCGGCCACCATCAGCTCCGGCACCACGCCGTGCTCCTGCTCCAAATCCAATACCTTGTCGACGGTAATCACTCGGATGCGCTCACCGGCCTCGGCGCGGAAGCGAAGGAAGTTCAGCTCCCAGATCAGGTACGGCGTGAGTGGCGGCTCCACGATCCGAAGGCGGTGCAGCCCGGAACCCCGCTCATGGAGACGGGCGAAGAACTGCACCAGTTCGGGGTTGGGTTGGGAGGCGATCCGTAACGCCTCGTCCCACCTACCGGCTGCGAACGCCTCCCAGCTCGGGCTGCCGGGCTCACGAAACGTCTGGATCCGCTCCGTCTTCAGAATCGGCTCATCCACGGACTTCACCGTGGCGTAGAAATCCGCCTCGTATTCCGACAGACTCAGCTGCTTTCCGGACGCAGATCGAAGCAGGTCACGCATCGGGGATGTCCGGCTTCGCGGCGAGGATCATGCTGCGCGGAATGACCACCAAACGCTCGTCCTGACCAACACTGACGCCTTCGGGCAGCTGACTGACGTAGACGTCGGTCAGGTCACGGCCGATGACCGCCACGTCGCCATTCGAGAGTTCCCAGATGTCGGGGCAGGTGGTCGTGCCGCCACTCTCACCCAGGTCGGCAGCCGAACGGCCGAGCCGTCGCGCGAACGTCGCGGATGGGTCCGCATCCCAAGACACCATGCCATCTCCCCACAGTCACGGAACGAGCGCTCAGAATAACGAGGAACGTGACACGAACCGCGTCAATTAATCTCCGATTTGCACGACCCGAAGTCAATCTTTGTTTCCCCCGCGCACCGCCGTAAGCGATCGCGCTGTCTGCTGGTTCATCGGGTCAGGCCGAGGGTGGCGGCCAGTCGCGCCACGTCGGCCGCTGCCGGTCCGCCCCGAACGATCTCGGTGAGCAGGGTACGGGCGACCGGGCGGTTGCGGACCTCGGCGGGTGCGGTGCGGTCGGCGTCGAGCAGGGCCTGCCCGGCGCGGGCGGGGTCGCTGCTGTCGAGGTAGGCGCGGGCGGTGTCGATGAGGTGGGCGGCGCGATGCTCGGGCGGGAGGTGTCGCCAACCGTCGGCGCGGACGACGTGTTCGTGGCGGAGCAGGGCTTCGGCGGTGTCGCCGAGGCGGTGGGCGGCCAGGGATCTGGCCGTCTGGACGGCGGCCGGTCCGAAGCCGGTGTGATGGGGGTCGGTGTCGCTGACCTGTCGGTCGGCGAGGGCGGCGGCGTGGTCGAGCAGGTCGTGGGTGTTGCGGCGGTCGCCGTCGCCGGCGGCGGCGAGTCCGGCCTGGAGGTAGAGGGTGCCGCGTACGGTGTCGTCGTCTGTGGTGTCTGCTGCGGCCAGGGCGGTGGTGAGGGCGATCCGGTGGTGGCCGAGGGCGCGTAGGGCTTGGGCGAGGGCGATGGTCGCGGTGGCGGCGAGAGTGGAATCATCGGCGGCGGTGGTGATGGCCCGGTCGGCGGCGAGCCAGGCGAGGTCGGCGTGGTCGAGTTTGACCAGCACGTTAGCGGTGAGCCGATAGGTGGAGGCCAGCAGGTTTCGGGTGCCGCCGGTGGCGTCGAGCAGGCCGGGCAGGGTGCCCAGCAGTTGCGGGTAGCGGGCGTGTTGGTAGGCCATCCAGGCGTACGCGATCTGGCCGCTGGCCTGCTGGGCGGTGACGGTGCGTTGGGGTCGGTGGTGGTGGCGGGCGAGCGCGGCGCGTACCGCGTTGATCCCGTCGTGGCGGGGTGTTGTGGTGGGTGGTGGTTGGCGGGGGCCGAGGAGGATGTCCGGGTCGAGGCGTAGGACGTCGGCGATGTCGCGGATGACGGAGTACCTGTCGAGTCTGCGTACGCCGCGTTCGACCTTGTCGACCCAGCTTTTCGACTTGCCGAGCCGATCGGCGAACGCTTGCTGGGTCATCCCCCGGTGGGCGCGCAACTCGGCCACCCGCCGTCCGAGGGGTACGGAGTTGTGGCCGCGCCGGTGGGTCATCGGCTGCCCTCGGCTGGCGGCATCGTGTGAGTGGACTCCCCACAGCGCGGACACCACCGCGACTTCACCTTGAACGCGAACAACCCAGCCAGGAAGCCCAGCAGCACCCCACTGATCACCATCATCGCCAGCTCGACCATCACGGCTGCCCATCCTGAGTTAAGGCCGAATGCTGGCGCTGAGCCCGCGAGGGCTCGCGACCACTTGGAGTCGGCGGGCGGGAGACGACCAGGAGTGGCACATCGGGGCGTGTGGTGTGTCGCGGTAACCGCCAGCACTGGTGATTCAACGTGGTGCGGGGGGACGTATCGTGCATCTCAGATCCCTTCGGGGTTCTGGCAAGCCCTCACATCGGAGCGTCTTGGTCGGATGACCGATGTGGGGGCTTCTCCATGCTCTGGGCGCTCTGGTGTAGCCCTCTACCTGCGCACCCATTCTGCGCGCGCAGATTTACGGAGTCAACGACATGGTGCCAGGAAGCGTTGGCGCGTATGGTCGGTGCCAAGCTCACGGGAAGATGGAGAATCGCGAGCGTGGAGAGCCCAACCTTCGTTCGGTTCCAGCTCGGTGCGCAGCTCAAGCGGGCGCGCGAGAAGGCCGGCGTGACCACCGAGCAGGCAGCCGCACTCATCGAGGTGTCGCCGAGCACCCTGCGGAGGATCGAGCAGGGCAGGGTCGGCCTGAAGGGTCCAGCGTTGAACGCGCTACTCGACCGGTACGGGGTGGCCGATGCCGAGCTGCGCGAGACGTTGCGATCGATGGCCCAAGCGGGCAAGCAGCGCGGCTGGTGGGCAAAGTACGGCGACCTGCCCAACTCCTACCGGCAGTACATCGGACTTGAGTCCGCAGCGTCCGCGATCGAGAACTTTGAAACCCTGGTCGTGCCGGGCCTGCTGCAGACTGTCGACTACGCCAGAGCGATCATCAGCGCTGACGCATCCCAGCCCACACCGCAGGCAACAGACGAGCGGGTCACGGTGCGCATGGAGCGGCAGAAGCTGCTCACCGAGGAGAAGCTACGCCTGGTTGCGGTGATCGATGAGGCGGTGCTGCGCCGACAGATCGGCGGACCCGAGGTGATGCGGGAACAACTGTCGGCGCTGCTCGACGCGCAGAAGCGGTGGAATGTGAGCATCCAGGTCATCCCCTTCCGAGAAGGGGCTTATGCCTCAATGGTGTCGAGCTTCCACATCCTCAGCTTCGACGAGGGACCAGGGGTGGTGTACATCGAGGGCTTGACCGGCGACCTCTACGCTGAAGGTGAGGACGTTGACAGGTGCACACGGGTGTTCAGCAGCCTTCGCGCAGCAGCCCTGTCGCCTACGGCCTCAACCGCGATGATCAAGAGGATTCGGGACGAGGGGACGCCATGAAGGCGCTCGACAACCAGTGGCGAACCAGCAGCCGCAGCGGCGGCAACGGCGCGTGCGTTGAGGCCCGGTACGCCGACCATGCCACGCAGGTCCGCGACAGCAAAGACCAGCAGGGGCCGGTGCTGACGTTCAGCTGCGGTGAGTGGACCGGCTTCATCGGTGGCATCAAGGCTGGCGCGTTCGCGGCCGAATCGGCTTTCGGTAAACCTCACCGCCCGGGGCGCTGAGTTTCGCCGCAATCGAGGGCGGCCGTCGGGCAGCTGCGGATCGCTGCATCCGACGACCGACGCCTACATGTACTCCGCCGCAACTTCCTCTGCTTCCGCCACGAACTCATCGAGTTCGGCCGGGGTCAACTTCGTCTCGTTTCGAGGACCGGCAGGGTGTCAAGATCTACCGCTCGGGTTCATCCTCGTCATTCTCCGACGCTACAAGCGTCTCCTGTGCAAGTTTCCCTAGCGACCCCTCACCTTCGACATACCAACGAGAAGGTCCTTGGACCGCGACGGGTGCGGTGGTCCAGCCGGCCAGCTGCCACATCCGCTGCACGAGCGCGCTCGGCGAGTAGCGCTTCCCATCAACAGTCCAGAGAAGTGGACGAACGCGCTGATTGATCCACGTCGCTGTGCCTCTGCGCGCGTCTTCGGCTAGCCACCGTGCCATCGCCTCTTGCTCCGGACGAGTGCGAGCGTGGTAACGCAGAGGCGTCCCGTCAGCCAGCCGCCCGGCGTCGATGAGGGTGGGTACGGCATTTGGCCTGCGCTGCTTTGGAACCCGTAATGCCGGCCGGTAGTCGGACGGAAGGTCCGGCACTGGGATTCCGCGTTGCAGGTCCGCCAGGACGAGGCGAACGAGGTTCCGACAGCGGCCGGTGTTGGCCAAGGTGCTGGCCACGATGGAAGTCTGTCCGTACTCCGCGTCCAAGTGGTGGATTAGCCATGCCATAGCACGTGCGACCGCATCTGGTACTTGTCGCAATACGGCATCCCAGTCGGCGTCGGGGTCATCAATGCCGTCGAGGTCGAGATGCTGAAAGACGATATGTGCGACCAAGCGGTTGCCCCGTTCCGCGATCGCCTCCGCCCGTGCTTGACGATCCTTCGCCGTCCGGCTGAGCGCATCATCAATCGCCCGCAGCACGAGGACTGAGCGCCAGACCTGGTAGGCCGATGGTGGATCTTGAGAATTGAACAGGAGTTGGTAGGCGCCCTGCGCTCCGTCCTCCCACAGCAGATCGGTTCCGCGCTTGGCGCGAACAGCGAGCTCGGGGTTCCGATGGGCGCAGGCCAGCGCGAGAGCTGCGCTGACTACTGAACATCCGCTGTCGGCCGGCGGTTCTAACTCTCCCCGCTTGACGACATACGTCTTTTGCAGCGAGAGTGTGAAGTCTTCCTTGATCGTCGTCTGCACCGGATCTAAGGCGACAAAGTCACGTCGCTCCACCCTGTTCTGGGTGTTGGTGGCGGTCGTGACAGCGTCCGCGAACCCCGGTGGGCAATTGTTCAGGGAGATCACCCGGACGCTTACCTGGCCGTCAGCAAACTCGACATCGCTGTCAGATGCTCGGTGGATTGCGTGAACGGTCTGGGCGCCGTTCACGACGCTGGCACCGGCCAGGCGAAGCTCGACAGGCGTCCGTGTGGAACGGCTGAAGTAGACAGGGTTGATCTCTTCGCAGAGGACAGTGATCCCGTTGTTGAAGTACCAGAAGTTGTGCGCCTCGCCGGCCAGCGTGTTGATGAGCCCCTGATTCACCTGCGTGAGACCCAGTGGCTTACGGATGTTGCGATCGAACAAGCGGTCTCCGTGAGCGCGATACCACTCTGCAACCTCGGCTACAGACATGGTCCCCTGGAACGCTTCGTACGGCTCCGTTATCCGAATCCAGTCTTGCATCTTGGCAACAAGCCCGATGGGGGGCTCCCGGAAATCATTACGCACCACCTCCCAGATGTCCCGGGCAAGGTAGATGCGATGATCTAGCATCGTGCCCAGTTGGTTGAACTCGTCCTGCGTGTCGGCGAGTCGACGCGCGACATCATCCGACAGGTTGTCGGTTCTCATCAGTGCGGGCACCAGCGTAATCCGCGAATGGGGATTTGTCAGTACGGCGGCAACTTGGTCCGCGAGGTTTTGGAATCTAATATTAAAGCGATCGAACTGTCGGGTGTCGATATGACGTAAGCCGTCAATAAACTTTAGCGCTTCGGCGACGCCAAATCCGGCTCTTCCCGAGTCGCTCCACTTGGACTGGATTAGCCAAAGGTGCGAGGTGCTCTCGTCGGTGGCCACGGCATCGATACCAATGTCATCTCTGCCATCGATGACAGCGGCCGCAGCTGCTTTGCTGTCGCAGCCGGTCAAGTCCCGTACGATCAGCGCGGCTAGCGCTCTTGACAGGAAGGCTTGCTCGCGGCTGCTTTCCGACCTATTGGAGAAGTCGTCGATGCCAATCAAGCCTTCGAACTCCCGCTTGAGCGCATCGCGTACGTGTCGGAACTGGAGGCGTAGCGAGGTCATCTCCCGCGACGCGTCAGATGCTTCTTGCCTGGGGTTGTGTCGGTCACCCAACCTATTTCCCTTCGCCCTGTCGTGCCCCAAGGTGCTCTGAAAGTGCGGCTAACTCCCGGCAGCCCGGCCCATAGTCGTTGACACATCAATCTGACCCGTGACTGCTGCCGTAACCAACGCCTGCCGTCGCTCAGTCAACAGTTGAAGCTGCCGTTTCACTGAATCCGCGAGTTTGTCATTCAGTGCATTTTGCTCCCGGATGCGCTGAACAATTATCCGCTGTTCTTCTAATGGTGGCAGCGGAATCCTGAGCATCTGAAGATCAGGAACGTAGATCGTCTTATGGGTTGACCCCATGGCTAGCCGACCCAGCAAGTCTTGACGCATCGCGCGAAGACACCAGAGGAGGTAATAGGGATCGAGCCGTGGTCCGCAGGTCCAAGTAACAAAATCCTGACTCGTCGCCATGCCGGTACCCATGATTGCCGAATATCCGGCTGATGCAGTGCGGCAAAGAACAACTGTCCCGGCTGGATGTAAGGTTGCGGATGAGTTTGCCATGCCGAGTTCGCTGATCTTCTCGCGAGTTTCGTAAATCACCTCCCGTCGATCATCTCGAACCTGACTAACCTCACCGGTCGTGATCCACGGAATTGTGCAATCCGACCACCATTCCGGACGCGACCTGCTAGGCGTGTGACCACTTCCCATCTGGGCTACGAGTCCTAAGCGGACTTCGGGCCACTCGGTTGGCAGCGTGTCGGTCCAAGGGAGGAGCGAGGGCCGCCGGTGAGGCCGGTGTCCACCTATAACCTGCTGGACTACGCTGGCAGCTTTCCGCTCGGCAAGGCTTGCCAAGACTTGGCCTTGTGTGCGTACCAACTTGTCAATGCGGGCGGTTTCGGCGTCGAGGAAGTCGGCGATGCGCCGCTGTTCTTCTGGAGGTGGCAGTGGTATGGATAGTTTCTTGATGTCTCGCTGGAAGAGGTGAAGGACGTCCATCCCGTCCTTAACTGCCTGAATCTGCGCCTGGATGGCGTTACTTGCAATCACATAACGCAGGTAAATAGGGTGTATGTCGAAGGGGCGCAAGACGGCGATAGAGCCGTTAACAGTTGCCGGGCGAGGTAGATGCCGCACCACGTTGACCGTTCCCAGCGTAAATCCATCCTTAGTAAGGAGGACATCTCCTTCGGTCAGCTGCAATTCAGGCGACTCTCGATACCGGAACTCGGAAATAAAGTTGACTTTTTCGAAATCAATCTCCGTGGTTTTGATGTTAGGTGTGGAGAGGAATGCATACCCGTCGTCCAGGTACTCCGCCGCTGTAAGAGCTTTCCACCCGATCCGAGCATGCACGGTGGCCACCCGGTCGATTCGAGTGGAACTCCAGCTGTCAGGAAGGCTGGTGAAGTGGGCCATCAAGCCGTGACCTTTCCCAGCAGCGACTGAATTTCGGCTTCCAGTGCCTTCAACTCGGCGTCGATCTCCGCGAGGGGCCTTGGGGGTTTGTAGACGTAGAAGTGGCGGGTGAAGGGGATTTCGTACCCGATCTTGGTTTTGGTGTGGTCGATCCAGGCGTCGGGGACGTGGGGGAGGACTTCGCGGCGGAGGTATTCCTCCACATCCTCGTGGAGCGGCACGTTCTCGTAGTCGCGTAGCTCGGTGTCCGGCTCGGGGTCGCCCTTGACGAGTTGGACTTCGCCGTCGGGGTCGCGGACGCCGATGACCTCGCGGAGCGCCTTCTGGAAGGGGGCGCCGGTCGGCCAGAGCACGCCGCCTTCGGCCATCGCCGAGCGGATCGCGTCCCAGGCCGCCCGCTTGGTCTGCCAGAAGCGGCCGACAAGCGGTTTGAGGGCAGCGGTGAACAGGTCCACGTCGAGAGCCTTGGCGATCGGCTTGGATTCGCGTACCTGGGTCAGGGTTTCCTCGGTGACCTCGAAGCGGAGCTTGAGTGGGCGTTCGACGGTGATCCGCCGGTAGCCGAAGTCCTCGTTGGCGAAGACCTTCACCTTGGCGTGCTGCGGGTGCTCCGGGTCGGCGGCGATGTGCAGCGCCTCCGAGTAGCGGCGGGTGATCTCGGCGATCTGGTCGGCGGTGAGGAACTTGCGCTTGTCGCCGAGGGACTTGCGCATCTTGGCGAACTGGTCGCGGGCGTCCAGCAGCACCACCTTGCCCGCGTGGTCGGGGGACTTGCGGTTGGTGAGGATCCAGAAGTACGTCGAGATGCCGGTGTTGTAGAAGAGTTGGTCGGGCAGCGCGACGATGCCTTCCAGCCAGTCGTTCTCCAGGATCCACCGGCGGATGCGCGACTCACCCGAGTCGGCCGCGCCGGTGAACAGCGGCGAGCCGTTGAAGACGATGGCGATGCGGCTGCCGCCCTTGCCGTCGGCGGTGACCGGTTTCATTTTTGAAATCATGTGCTGGAGGAACAGCAGCGAGCCGTCGTTGATGCGGGGCAGGCCGGCACCGAAGCGGCCGTCCTCGCCGAGGGTCTCGTACTCTCGCTCGATCTCGTCCTTGACCTTCTTCCACTCCACGCCGAAGGGTGGGTTGGCCAGCAGGTAGTCGAAGCGTTCGCCCCGGTGGCCGTCGTCGCTGAACGAGTTGCCGAACTTGATGTTCTCCGGATCTTGGCCCTTGATCATCATGTCGGACCGGCAGATCGCCCAGGACTCCGGATTCAGCTCCTGCCCGAAGACCTGCACGGTGGCCGACTTGTTCAGGCTGGTGATGTGTTCCTCGGCCGCGCTCAACATGCCGCCGGTGCCGCAGGCCGGGTCCATCACCGTGCGCACCACGCCGGGGATGCTCAGCGCGTCGTCGTCCGGGGCGACGAGCAGGTTCACCATCAGCTCGATGACTTCGCGGGGGGTGAAGTGCTCACCTGCGGTCTCGTTGGAGACTTCGGCGAAACGCCGGATCAGCTCCTCGAAGACGTACCCCATCTGGTGGTTGGAGACGACCTCCGGCCGCAGGTCCAGATCCGCGAACCGCCCGACCACCTGGTAGAGCAGGTTCGCGGCGTCGAGTCGGCGGATCTGCTGCGGGAACTCGTAGCGGTGCAGCACCTCCTGCGCGTTCTCGGAGAACGCGCCGATGTAGGCGAGCAGGTGCTTGGCGACCTGGCCGGAGTCGCCTGCGATCGACTTCAGGGTGTAGCGGCTGGTGTTGTAGAAGCTGTGCCCGGCGGCGCGGCGCAGGAACCGGGCCACGTCGACATCCTGACCACCGAAGCGCTCGTGCGTGTCGCGCACCTGCTGCCGGGTCGGCTCCAGGACGCACTCCAGCCGGCGCAGCACGGTGAACGGCAGGATCACCTTGCCGTAGTCGGACTGCTTGTAGTCGCCGCGCAGGAGATCGGCGACCGACCAGGCGTGGTTCGCCAGTTCGGTGTGCTTGCTGCTGTTCAACGGATTCCTTCCGATGAGCCGGTGCCGGGGGAGTCGGGTCGGATTCAGGATGTCGGTGGGGCGGTGCCCGGTGGGTGCAACGCGCCGCCGGTGAGTCCCGCAGCGAGGGTACGGGCGGTCTCGTCGGCCAGGCGGTTGGCGAGGCCCGCGGCGGTGCGCAGGGCGTGGAGCTGCCGGAACGCCCGACCGTAGCGCTGCTGCTCGGCCAGGGGCAGCAGCGGCACCCGCAGGCGGCGGGCATCGAGCCGGATCACGCTGGTGCCGGACGAGGCGGCGCTGATGTTCTCCTCGGCGGCCAGGAAACCGGCCAGGAACCACGGGTCGAGGCGGGCCGGATCGGGCCGCAGCAGATGCAGATGCGGGCCGAGGCGGCTACCGGCGTCGTCGGCGTCGACCACCCGGGCCGTGCCGGTGCCGTTGTGCAGCAACTCCGGCAGGATGACGTCTCCCTCCCGAATCTCGACCTCCGCGCCGGTGGGTTCGTCGTCCGCCGGACCGGAGGCGCGACGGTGTGCCAGCACATCCGGGGCCGTCAGGGTACGCGGCGACGACGGGTCGGTCACGATGGGGGAAGAGCCGCGAATCGCCGCCGGGGTGCGCAGTAACTCCAGCGCGTCGCCGCGCAGCAGGTCGGCGATGCTGGCCGTACGCCAGGACAGGGCGGCGCTGCCGACGGGCGGCCACGGCTGCCCGCCGCTCAACGTGATCAGCCCGGTGGCGGCCCGCCGCAGTCTCGACCGCAACTCGTCACCCATCGCGGCGAGTTCGTCGGGCAGCGTCGGCACCGGGGTGGCCCGGACGTGGCGGGCGGGAGTGAGGTCGACCGTCTCGTCGAGCAGGTCGATGACGGGGACCGCCTGAGCGACCCCCGGAACCGGGTCGAAATTGTCCGGGAAGCGGTCGTAGTCGTGCCAGGCGGTCAGGACCCGCTCGCGCAGCGCCGGCCAGTCCAACGCCGCCCGCTTGCCGTGCGGCTGACCGGTGCCGGGCGTGGCGGCGTCCACGACGAGAACGCTGAGCGGCGAGGTGGCCTGCGGGGACGGGCGTTCGAGCACCCACACGTGCAGCCCCACGTGCAGGGGCGCGGCGACGCCGGGCGGCAGGGCGATGACGGCCCGCAGCGTGCCGCTGCGGAGGATCTCGGCTCTGATCCGGCGGCCCGAGGCGCGTTCGGCAGCGGCCGGGGGCATCAGCAGCACCGCACGGCCGTCGGCGGCCAGGTGGGCGAGGCAGTGTTGCAGCCAGGCCAGCTCCGACTCGGCCTTCGGCGGCAGACCGAAGATCCACCGCGTGTCGTACGCCAACTCCTCGTGACCCCACTCCCGGTCGCCGTACGGCGGGGCGCAGAGCACCGCCCCGGCGGTCAGGGCCGGGTACGCGTCGGCCCGGATGCTGTCGCCGATCTGCACGCTGGGCCGAGCCCCCGCCAGAGCCAGGCGTACGGCGGCCTGCGCGGCCTGGGCGGGGACGATCTCCTGGCCGTACACCTGCGCTGTCCCCTTGGCGGCGGCGGCGAGCAGGAGACCACCGGCACCGCAGGCCGGGTCGAACACGGTCGCCGGGTAGGGCCTGCCCGCCTCGGCGAGCAGGTCGGCCATCAACCCGGCCACCGGGGCAGGTGTGTCGTACTGACTGGTGGCGTTGGTGCCGTCGAGTTCCGCGGCGGCGAGCACGTCCGTGGCCCGCAGCGCACCGTCGTCCGCGACGCAACGCAGCAGGGTACGCAGGAGTGGGGCCTCGCCCACCGCGTACGTCAGGTCGGCGGTGCCGGGGATCTCGGCGAGGTGGGGCCGGATCGCCTGCCGCGCCCGCTCGACAAGATGGGGGTCGGGCAGGTCGATGAGGAGCTTCAGGTCGCTGGGAGTCATCCGGGCTGCGGCCAGGACCAGTGGGAGCAGTCGGGTGGGTACGTCGCCACCGGAGCCGGTGGCCCGCACGGCGGCGCGCAGGTCGTCGGCCGGTGAGGTGGCGGGAAGCTGACCTCGGGCGGCGAGCCAGGTCTGGACGGCGCCCAGGTCGTAGGCCGGGCTGCTTTCCGTGCCGCCGACGGGGGCCGGGAAATCCGGGTGACGCCGACGCCAGTTGCTGACGGTGGCGCGCGTGACCCCGGCCAGTCGGGAGATCTCGGCGGCGGTCACCTGCGCATGTCGGGGCATCGGTGTCCTGTCAGTTCGTGCCTCATCCTGCTCGCCGATCACTCTACATGATCGGTGTGGCGTGTAAACGGTTTGACACCGCTTTCACTCCGGTGTGTGCTAGTGTCGCTTTCGGCGAGCGAGCCGAGTGTGCTCCGGCCGCCGTCGATGCGCTCGGTCCGGGTGTCGATTCCCGGGCGCACCACCCCGTCTGCACCACCACGCTGCCCACGCCCGGCTCACTGTCCGCGCCGGACAGATCCGATGCGCCCACGTCGCCACCAGCGCGGCGTCCACCGACGTGACCACCCGTCCGCCAGTCCCATGGCAGGAGGAACCCCGTGACAGCCGACCCCCAGGCCGACACCGTCGACCAGCTCATCCTCGACCGCCTCGACCACTGCGACCTGTCCGAGAGCGCAAAGGACGTCGTCATCGCCGCGCTGCTCGGCGATGACGAACTCTCCTCTGTGCTCGGTGGCGCGACAGCACGCCGACCGGCATCCCCATCGCCGGACACCGACACTCCCGAGCCGATCGGGACCTACCTCGCCAGCATCGAGGTGACCGGGTTCCGCGGCATCGGGCCTACCGCCACGCTCAGCCTCGTGCCAGGCCCAGGACTGACGATCGTGACCGGTCGCAACGGCTCGGGTAAGTCCAGCTTCGCCGAAGCCGCCGAGTTCGCCCTGACCGGCCAGAACAAGCGGTGGGCCGGCCGCAGCGCGGTCTGGCAGGACGGCTGGCGCAATCTGCACGCCACCGAGAACCCCCGCATCCGCGTCCAACTCGGCGTCGAGGGCCACCGCAACGGTGCCACAGTCGAATGCACCTGGGAACCAGGAGCGAACCTCGACGACCGTACGTCGTTCCTGCAGATCTCCGGCGAGCGTCGGCAGTCTGTTGCCGATCTCGGTTGGGAACAGCCGTTGGAGCTGTACCGGCCCTTCCTCTCCTACAGCGAACTCGGTGGCCTGCTCAGCGGCCGACCCAGCGAGATGCACGATTCCCTGCACCGCATCCTCGGCCTCGGCCGGCTCGTCGAGATCGAGACCCTGCTCAAGGCTGCGCGCAGGGAGATGGACACCCGGCGCAAGCTGGCCACCGCCCAGCTGCCCGAGCTGCAGTCCACACTCGCCGCCCACCCCGACCCGCGCGCCCGCCGGGCCGAACAGGCACTCAGCGGCAAGGTCGCCGACCTGGACGAGCTTGCCGCGCTGGCCGTCGCCGACGAACCCGACACCGACACCACCACCGTGCCGCTGCGCCAGCTCGACGTCCTCGACCTGCCCGATCGAGACGGCCTGGCACGTGAGGTCGAGCGGCTTCAGGGCGCCCTGCAACTGATCGACGACCTGGCCGGCACGCCCGTCGAGCAGGCTCGGGCGCTTGCCAGGCTGCTCGGCGACGCCCTGCGTCACCAGCACCGCCACCCGGGCCAGCCCTGTCCGGTGTGCGGGGGTCGCACCCTGGACGAGGACTGGGCCGCGCAGGCACAGGAGCAGCTGCGGCAACTCACCGAACGGGCCGAGCGTCTCGACGACGCCCACCGGCTGGAGCGGGAGTCCCGTCGCGCACTGCGCGGCTGGCTACCCGCCCTGCCGCCGGTACTCGCCATCGACCTCAGCGCCGAAGGAGTGGAAACCGACGACGTCCGGGTCGCGTGGCAGCACTGGGACGAACTGGTCGGATCGGCCGACCCGCACAAGATCGTCGAGGCGGCGCTTGTCGTCTTCGACGCGCTCGCCGCCGCCCTGCAACCGGTCAGGGCCGCTGCCCGACAGGCACTCGAACGCCGTCAGGCTGCCTGGCAACCGGCCGCCGACCAGATCCGCGCCTGGATCGACACCGAGCAGACCAGCCGGCGGGCAGCCCAGTCGTTCACGGCGCTGAAGACGGCGGTCACCTGGCTGCAGAACGAAGGCGCGAAGATCCGTAACACCAAGCTCGCCCCGGTCGCCGCGGACGCGACAGGCATCTGGAACACCCTGCGCCAGGAGAGCAACGTCGACCTCGGCGCCATACAGCTCGCCGGCACCGGCACCAACCGCCGGGTCGACCTGGAGGTCAACGTGGACGGCGTACCCGGGGCCGCGCTGGGGGTGATGAGTCAGGGCGAACTGCACTCGCTGGCCCTCGCGCTCTTCCTGCCTCGGGCCACCATGCCCGAGAGCCCGTTCCGGTTCCTGGTCATCGACGACCCGGTGCAGTCCATGGACCCGGCCAAGGTCTACGGCCTGGCCAAGGTCCTGGACCAGGTGGCGAAGCACCGGCAGGTCATCGTCTTCACCCATGACGACCGCCTCCCGGCCGCCGTGCGGCACCTGCAACTTGACGCCCGGATCCGGATCGTCAGCCGACTGGCGCAGTCCCAGGTCACCGTCACCGGTGACGCACACGGCGACCCCGCCCGGCGCTACCTCGACGACGCCATGGCCATCGCCCGCGACGAAGGCATGACCGACGAGGTCCGCCGCCCGGTCGTCTGCAACCTCATCCGCGACGCCATCGAGTACGCCTGCCACGAGCGGATCCGTACCCGTGATTTCCGGGCCGGGCAGCCGGTCGCGCAGACCGAGGCGGCGATCGGCGACGCCCAGGGGCTGCGGGAGACCCTCGCGCTGGCCCTGCTGTCGGATCGCCACCGCGTCGGTGAACTGCAGACGCCGCTGGCGCGGCTGCACCCTGCCGCCCCGCGCGTGGTGGCCGCCGCCAACCGTGGCGCCCACGGCGGACCCGCGGGTGACCTCGCCACGCTGGTGGCAGACGCTCGGGCGGTAGTGGACAGGATCAACCCGTCATGACCCCACAGGACTACCTGCGCGCCGCCGGTGAGCTGCTGCACACCCCGCCGACCTGCATGCGCCGCTGCTGGCAGCGCGGATCCGCCTGCCTGACCCGGCTCGCCCTCGAAGAAGGACTGCGCGACTACTGGAACCTGGTCGCCCCGTCCGTCGCCGACCGGCCCATGCGTCACCAACTGCTCGCCCTGCCGGTCTTCGCCGGCACCGAGGCGGCCTCGACCGCGCGTATCGCCTGGCACGGGCTGTGCCGGGCGATGCATCACCACACGTACGAGTTGGCGCCGACAGTCGCCGAACTACGCGGCTGGCACGAGGACGTCACCGCGCTGTTGCCCCAACTGCGCAGCACTCTTCAGAGGGCGCGTCCGTCCGGCGGCCCATGATCCTCCGTACGGCTCGGAGAACCCTCCGAACGACCAGCAGCAGCATCTGTCGTATTACGACTAGTTTCGGTCGGGGTTCGCCATGACTGACGACATGACTTGCTTCGATCCGCAACCGCTTCTGGAAGGAACTTCCGTTTTGCACACCGCCCCAGCGAGCCGTATCGACCGCGCGGTGCGACTGTTCGAGTTCCTGGCACGGGCTCAGCAGTCCGCCATCACGGCGCCGCGCACGTTGGACGGGTACGAGGTCGCCTGGATGCGTGACATCCCGCGGCACCCGGCGGTGCACTTCGCCCACTGGGACGTGACGCCGGAGCCGGGCGACGAGATCGGGCACATCGATCGCCTGGACCCGGTACGCGTGCCGGTCCCGAGCCCGGAGGTGGTGCGATGGTTGGACGGCGGATTCGATGACCCGGATGTCGAACCGAAGCTCCGTCTCGAGATCCCCGGGCCAGAGCCCGAGGCCGTGGACGAGAACGAGGACGAGGACGCGGAGGATGAGGAATCGCAGCCCGAGATGCTGCGGTTGGCCGATCACCCGTGGGTCGAGCAGGCGTACCGGCGGTGGCTGATCGGCTGGACGCAGTGGGCGCAGCGAGAGCGCATCGACAAGCCAGTTCGTGACGCGTACGGCGCGCTGTTCTCGATGCAGGCGGAAGCAGCCAGCAAGGCGGAGGAGAAGGAACTGGTCCTCGCCGTCGGTTGCCTCGTCTGGCGTCCGGCCGATCACCCTGCGGTGCGACGGCACCTGATCACCGTCCCGGTGAACATCGAACTGGACCCGGTGAGCGGCACCCTGCGCATCACCGCAGCCGCGTCGGTCGAGCCGCTGCGGCTGGAACTCGACATGCTTGACTCGCACCTGACCAGGTCACGGCACATCGGCGAGGTGCGGGAACTGGGCCGCTCCTACGCGCACCACCCGCTCGACCTGGCGGCCATCGGGGAGCTGCTGCAACGCGTCGCGAACAGCCTCGACCCGGATGCGGTCTACATCGAGACGGAAAAGCCGGGACGGGCTGCCACAGAGACCGCGGAAGTGACGCTGGCCCCGGCGATCGTGCTGCGCCGACGCAATCACGGCCTCGTCGAGGTGCTGGAGCGCATCCGCGAACAGCTGATCGACTCGGAGACCGTGCCGGAGGGGATCCTCCCGCTGGTGGACCCGGATCACCGGCCGGCGGTGGAGACCGACCACACGCCGGGCGCGCTGGTGGCGGTGGACGATGAGGCGTACCTGCCGTTGCCGGTGAACGACAAGCAGTTGCAGATCCTGCGGCAGGTCGACCGGCACGCCCAGACGCTGGTGCAGGGGCCGCCCGGCACGGGTAAGACCCACACCGCCGCCGCGTTGCTCAGCCACCTGCTGGCGCAGGGCAAGCGGGTGTTGGTCACGGCGCAGACGGACCGGGCACTCAAGGAGGTGCGGGCGAAGCTGCCCGCGGTGATCAGGCCGCTGTCGGTTGCGGTCGTCGGTGCATCGCGCGAAGACATGGCCGATCTGAAGGTCGCCGTCAACACCATCTCGCAACGGGCCATCGACTTCGACGCCGACGAGATCGCGGGCCGGATCCAGCACCACCTGGACGCCATCGACCGGCTGCGACGGCAGCGTGCGCTGCTCTTCCGGCGGGTGGTCGATGTGCGCTCTGCTGAGGTGCTGGTGCACGACCGAGGCCCGTACCAGGGAACACTCGCGGCGATCGCCACGGCGCATCGTGCCGATGAGCAGCATTACGGATGGCTCGGTCCGCTGGCGCCCGCCGATCCGTCTGACCGGCCGCCCCTGACGGCAGCGGAACTGGTCGAATGGTTGCGGCTGTTGCGTGACGCGCGGTTGATTGCCGACGAGGAGGCGTCCCAGGACACGTTGGTCGACCCGGCGACACTGGTGCCGCCCGCCGACTTCTCGGCGGTGGTCGCTGCCGAGACCCAGGCCCGTGCTGCCCACGAGACGTATCAGGATGGACGGGAACATCCCGCCTTCGCGACGATTCGCGCCCTGGCGCCGGCCCAGCGCGCGGTGCTGCAACAGCAGCTGCACCAGCTCGCCGACACCGCCGACGACCTGGCCCGGCGACGGGAAGCCTGGATGGCGGAGGCGCTGGCCGATGTGATTTCCGGCCGTGGCCAGGTCTGGCAGGACCGGGCCACCCAGGTGCAGCAGCTCACCGAGCAGGCGCAGGCGCCGGTGCGGACTCTCGGTATCACCGAGGTCAGCTCGACCAGTGCCGATCTGGCGCCGCTGGTGGCGCTCGCGCGTCACCTGAGGGACCATCTGACCGTCGGCGGAAAGATCAAGGTCGCTGCCGACGGGACGCCTGTGCTGGGCATGTTGGCCGCGAAGCCGGTGAAGGCGGCACGCGACCTGTTCACCCACGTACGCGTAGACGGGCAACCGCCCACCTCGGTCGCGGCCATCGACTCCTTCGTCGCCTGGACGGAGGCGACCCGGCTGTTGACCGCACTGGATCGGGCCTGGCCCACAAGTGTCGTCGTGCCGCCCGAGGACACTTTCCAGGAGCGACTCACCTGGCACGTCACCGAGCTTCAACAGCTGCGACGAGTCCTCGCCCTCGGCGCCGACCTCGCCGCGTTGGAGCAGCACTTCGCCGCATGGCGCCTGCCGCGTCCGCAGTGGGCCGACCTTTCTGCGGTGCGTGCCTACGCCTCTCTGGTCGACGCGGCGGCCGCCGACGATCTCCTGCTCGTGACGCGGGCCGCAGTCGATGCGGCTGGCGAGCCGGTCGCCGCCCTGGTGCATGATCCGGGCGCGTCACCGGTGCTACTCGACCTGGCCAAGGCCGTTGCCGACCGCGACGTCAACGGCTACGCCGTGGCGGTTCACCGCATCGCTCGTCTGGTCGAGGCGCGTGCGCAGGCGCAGCGGCGCGACAAGCTCGGCGCCCCGCTGCGGCAGCAGGCCGCGAGGGTGTACGAAGCGATCGTCGCCAGCCCCGACGACCCGCTGTGGGACAGCCGTCTGCTCGGCTGGGAGCGGGCCTGGGACTGGGCCGTGGTGGGCGCGTGGCTGGCCGACCGGCAGGTCGCCGACCTCAACCGGCTCCAGGCAAAGATCAGCGAGGTCGAACGGACGATCCGTCACCACGTCGAGGAACTGGCCGCCGAGCGCGCCTGGCGGCACGCCGCGTCACCGGGACGAATCAGCGGCTCGGCGCGAGCCAACCTGCAACAGTACGGACAACTCGTCCGCAGTCTCGGCAAGGGCACCGGAAAATACGCCCACCTGCGTCGCGCGGAGATCCGCCAGGCCATGGACCGCTGCCGTTCTTCGGTACCGGTGTGGATCATGCCGCTCTACCGGATCGCGGAGCAGTTGCAGGTCCAGCCGAACATGTTCGACGTGGTGATCGTGGACGAGGCGTCTCAGGCCGGGTTGGCGGCGGCGTTCCTTCAGTATCTCGCCCCGAAGATCGTGGTCATCGGTGACGACAAACAGGTCTCACCCGCCGCGGTCGGTGTCGATCAGCAGCATCTGCGTGACCTCGCGTCCCAGTATCTCTACGACGACCCGTACCGGGCGTCCTGGCAGGATCCGAAGCGAAGCCTCTTCGACGAGGCCAAGATGCGCTTCACCGGCCTGATTCCGCTGACTGAGCACCGTCGCTGCGTTCCGGAGATCATCAACTTCTCGAACCGGATCGCCTACGAGCCGGAGAACATCCGGCTCATCCCGGTGCGCCAGTACGGTGCCGACCGGCTGGAGCCGATCAAGCCCGTGTACGTCGAGAACGGCTACGTGCGTGGCACGACCGCCAAGGTGAATCCCCCCGAGGCCGAGGCGATCGCCAGGCAGGTTCTGGCGTGCACGCAGGATCCTCGCTACGACGGCTTGACCTTCGGCGTGATCTCACTACAGGGACCCCACCAGGCCAAGCACATCCAGCGACTGCTGCTGGAGCAGCTCGACCCGGCTGAGTGGGAGCGACGTGACCTGCGCTGCGGCGACTCGGCGGACTTCCAGGGCTCCGAGCGTGACGTCATGTTCCTCAGCATGGTCGCGGCGATCGAGCCGGGGACGCGCATCGGCGCGGCCACGAGCGAGATGTACCTGCAGCGCTACAACGTTGCGGCCTCTCGCGCCAAGGACCAGATGTGGGTCTTCCACTCGATCCGCTCCAGCGACATCGGTAACCCGGAGGACATGCGCTATCAGTTGCTGGACTACTGCTATGGCGTGGCCGCGCGTCCCTCCGAGTATGAGGGCGTCGAACTGCCCACCAGCGTGCCCGAAGACGAGCGGGTCGCGCCGTTCGACTCCCTCTTCGAGCAGCGCGTCTACAACCGGCTGGTCGGGCGTGGATTCACCGTCGTACCGCAGTACGAGGCCATCGGCTACGTGATCGACCTGGTGGTGGTCGGTCCGCACGGCCGGCTCGCCATCGAGTGCGACGGTGACGCCTGGCATGGCCCGGACCGGTACGAGGCTGACATGGCGCGGCAACGGGAGCTGGAACGCTGCGGATGGGAGTTCTTCCGCATCCCGGAGTCCGCGTTCGTGGTGGACGAGGCAGCCGTGCTGCGCGACCTGTGGGCAGCGCTGGATCGACGGGGCATCCACCCCTCCGACTGGGCCGATCCGGACAACGGACAAGAACCACCCACGCGAGCGCAGGAGCCCGCCGAGGACGTCACCGTTTATCATGCCGAACCCGAACCCGAACCCGAACCCGAACCCGAGGTTGAGGTTGAGCCTGAGATCGAGCCCGAGGTTGAGCCTGAGATCGAGGCGGAGCGGGATTCTGCCTCGTCGAACGCGCCAGCAGCTCCGATCGAATCCGGATCCCTGCGGCTTGCGCCGTACGAGATCTATCAAGGCACCGCGCCGCGTCCCGCCGATCCGGCCCCGACCGGAATGCGGGAAGCACTACTCGCCATCGTCGAATGTGAAGGACCGGTGGTCGGCGAACGGCTGCAAACCGCCTACGTCAAGGCCGCCGGAGGTCACCGCGTAACCAGGGCGTCGGCCAGCGCGATCAACAAGGTCATCAGCGCTGCGGTTCGCCGTGGACTGCTGGTCCAGGACAACCCACTTCGTGAGCCCGGCGTGCAGCCGTCCACGTACCGACTGCCCAGCCAACCCCGATGGGCGCTACGAACCCTGGGGCCGCGCAGCCTCGACGAAATCCCACCGGAGGAACTGGCCACGGTGATGGCCGCTCATGCCAGCAGGCTCGGTTGGGTCAACCGGGAATCGATCTTCCGGGCGACGCTGGAGACTTACGGTCGGAGATCACTTACCGAAGTGGCCACCATTCGGCTGACGAGAGTCGAAAACCTCGCTCGTAAGATCGCCGCAGACTTGCGGAGCTGAACGCCCGGGGGATGGCGTCAGGGTCCTCCGAGTCTGCGCCGGTTCATCTCACCGGGCTATCAGCGCCTCGGGGTGTCGGTCGGCAGGGTGGCGCGGTCGGCGGCCTGCCGACCGGACTCCCAGCCCTCGTGGCTTTCCACCCGGCTGGCCCGGGCCCGCACCGTGTGCGGGAAGACCCGCCGCATGGTCTCGCGGACCTGCTCGTCCCGGGAGGCCAGCACCGGCAGCAGGTCGACCGGATCGCTCACCCCCGTCCCGTCGCTCCCGCCGGTGACCTGGGCCAACGCACGCTGTGCCGCGTCGGTCAGCCGTTCGTCGATCCGGACGGCGAACGCCACCAGGAAGGACTGCCGGAACGCCTTGAGGCGGTTCCGGCCGGCCTTGCCGCCCGGCGGCTCGGCCCGGGCCATCGCCCGGTGCGCCTGCACCAGCAGGGAGGTGTAGAGCAGGTCGACCGCGTCGATGTCGGTGTCGAAACCGAAGACGGTGCTGAACGCCAGTTCCGGTGACGACACCGTGTGGCAGCGGTTGGCTCGGGCGACGACATCCAGCAGGGACGCCTTCTCCCGCTCATGCGGATGATCCACGCCGATGCGCCGCGCGTACGGCACCACCGGCGTCGCGTCACTGCCCCGGGCGGCCAGCAGCGCCTCGTCCAGGCTGTGTCGGGTGACCAACTCCTGGGCCTTGGCGGTGTACGTCTCCGCCTCGGCCGGAAAGGTCGTGGACTCCGCCTTGGCCAGCAGGGCGCGTACCCGGTCCAGCAGCCGGGCGTCGATCCGGGACGCCCCGGCACGGCCCGACCCGCCGCCCGGCGGGGGAGCGGACCCGGGCGGGGGCACCAGCACCTCGATCGGCGGGAGCGCGGCCAGGATGACGAGCAGACCCACAAGCAGATCGAGTACGGCCACCCGGTCGAGCCGCCAGCGAGCGGCAAGCTCGTCGACGTACGTCGCGTCGCCGGTCCACCAGACCCGCGCGCCGAGAGCGTCCGCCTGCGCCAGCCACCGCTCGTCGACCGCGTCGCGGGGAAACCGTCGCAGGTACGCGGCGACCGCGTCGGTCACCAGGTCGGCCTGGCGCGGTTGACCCCGTCGGGCGACCACCCGGTGCACCTCGGCCGGCTGCCATCCGCCCCGCCACAGCCGCGCGCACGCCTCGTCCTTCGCGGCCACCAGCTCCGGATCGACCTCGGTCGACCGCGTCACGGCCAGGGCGTCCAGCCCCGCCTCGTAGTCGATTGCCCCGGCGAGAACCGCCCTGATCCGCTCCCGCACCGATGTCACCAGCCCAGGCTACGGAGTCCGGGCCGGGCCTTCCGGCCAGTGGCCGGATCAGCGACGGTGGTCACTCCTCCCGAGCGCGACAACACCCGACGGAGCTGTCGCCCGCCACCCGATGACGCCGCCGGGCGGCACGATCCGCCCGCTCTGAGTATCTGTACTCAGCGATGCCGACGTGCCCGTACTCAACGGCGGCGACATCGATGAGGTGCACCCGTTCGTCAGGTGGCGCAGGGTTGATCGCTGTGCTTATCGTCAGGCCCGGCCGAGGAGTCCGACGAGACGAGGAGCACCATGAGCGTGGCAGCACCCACGATGACGGCAGGCCGTGCCGGACCGAACAGCGGTACCCGGATCGGTATCGGATTCGTCCTGCTGCTTCCCGCCCTACTCGCCCTCGCCTGGTCGTACCTGCTCCCCACCGTGCAGGCCCTGGGGCGCTCGACCACCCGTGACCGGATGGTCGGCCCCAGCGAGAGTGTGGGCGCCGCCAACTACGAAGCCCTCTTCACCCGGGGATTCCTCGGTGACCTGGGCTCGGCCCTGCTCCTGGCGCTGGTACCGCTGGCGTTGGCCCTGCTTGTCGCCCCGGTGCTGGCACTGCTCGCCGACCGCGCCGGACGCCCGGCCCGGCTGGCGCTGCGGACCCTGGTCGTGCTCCCGGTCGCCGGGTACGCGCCGGTGGCGCTGCTCATCGGTTGGCGCCTCGACCGGGTGGAACCCGGCACGATGCTGGACCGTCCCCTCGCGACCCTCGTGGAGTTCACCGCAGTCACCGGCGCCGGACTGGTGGTGGCGATCGCCACCACCGCCTTCCTCGGCACGCTCCGCGGCCGGCCGCACCGCCGCGACGCCCTGCCGGCCGCGCTGACCGTCGCCGGTCTGCTGATGCTCGGCATCATCGCGGTCACCCTGCAGACCTTCACCGCGACGCTGATGACGGGCAACAGCCGTACCCCCGTGGCGCACGTGGTCACCCAATCCCTGCAGCGTATGGACCTCGGTGGCGGCTCCGCCGCAGCGGTGCTGCTGCTGATCCCGCTGGCCTTGCTCGGCCTGGCGGCGACGGTCCTGCTGCTGCTCACCAGGGTCCGCATCGAGGTGGTCGACGAGGCCGTCACCCACCGCGAGCACCCGGAGGGCGTGGTCAGCAAGTCCGGTCCGGTCGCCGAGTCCGCCCCGGCCACCGAGTCGACCGGTAACCGGCAGGCCCGGATCGGGCTGGCGGTCGCGGGGGCGATCGTGTTCGCCGTCATGCTGTGGGTGGCCTGGCCGTGGCTGACCCGCAGCCTGCGTTTCACCACCGAGATCCCGCCGATGCCGGCTCCCGACCTGAGCAGCATGTTGACGGCGACCTGGCTGCCGACCCTGCTGTCGGCGGTGGTCACGGTCGCGGTCGCGGCGGCGGCCGGCTTCGCCATCGGCGGCCTGCGTCCCCTCGGTCGGTTCAGCGAGTTGCTCCTGCTGCCCTTCGCGCCGTGGCTGTTCGTCGGCACCGGGCCGCTGGCCATCGAGTCGTACCTGCGGGCTCGTGACTTCGACCAGCTCAACACCTTCCTCGGGCTGGTGCCGCCGGGTTGGGTCAGCATTCCCGCGTTGTTCCTGTTCACCGTGCTGTTCCGTGGGCTGGAGCCCCGGTGGCGGGCAGGCGGTGGGTTCGGGCGCGCCATGCTCGCCCCGGCGGCGCCGATGATCCTGCTGGTCGGGCTGGTCACCTGGCTGGTCACCGCCGCACAGGTGCTCTGGCCGATGCTCGTGGCGTCGACACCGATGAATCGACCGGCACCGCTGGAAGCCATCATGATGTTCGCCAGGTGGGGGAGGGCCACCGACGAGTTCGCCCTCGGCGCGGTCCTGCCGCTACCGATGATCCTGATCTTCCTGGTCGCGTTCGGATGGCTACAGGTGCGCTACCTCGACCGGTTGGCGGTGCGAGTCGGTCGATGATTTCCCGGCAGAGGGTGCATTCAGCCCGGCACGCGACAATCATGTAGGGATGTTCAGTACTCTTCGGACACGGAAGGTCGTGGCCGCCGGCGTGATGCTGGCGGCCACGATCGCTGTTCTACCCGCATCCGCCGCAGCGCAGCCCGGACCGTCCGCCGGCAGGCCGGACCGCGCCGAGTTGCGCGCTGCGCTCACCGCAGTACCCGAGGCCGGGGTGCCCGGCGTCCTGGCCGAGGTGCGCCAGGGGCGGCATGACTGGCGAGCCGCCGCCGGCCAGGCGTATCTGACCAAACCTCGACCCATGCAGCCACAGATGCGCCACCGCATCGGCAGCATCACCAAGACCTTCGTGGCCACCGCCGTGCTGCAACTCGTCGACGAGGGACGGTTGGGTCTGGACGACCCGGTCGGCAAGTGGCTCCCCGACACCGTGCCGGGGGAGCGCGGTGACCAGGTCACCGTCCGGATGCTGCTGAACCACACGAGCGGCATCGGCAACTACACCAACGCGATGATCGACTCGTACGCGGCGATCAACCAGATGCAGGTCACCACGTACGCCCCGGCGGACCTGGTCGCCACCGGCCTGGCCATGCCGCCGACCGGCGCTCCCGGCGCGACGTTCAGCTACTCCAACACCAACTACGTCCTGGCGGGACTGCTGATCGAGGCGGTCACCGGCAACGACGCCCCGGCCGAGGTGCAGCGGCGCATCCTGCGACCGTTGAAGCTCACCGGGACGAGCTTCCCGGGCACCGATCCGACGATCCGCGGCCCACACAGCGGCGCCTACTTCGCCCCCTTCGGCGCACGCGACCTCAGCGAGTTCAACATGAGCTGGGGATGGACGGCCGGCGAGATGATCTCCACCACGGCGGACCTGAACACCTTCTTCCGCGCGCTGCTGGACGGAGACCTGCTCAGCCCCGCCACCCTCAAGCAGATGCTCGACGGTGTGCCGATGCTGCCGGAGCTGCCGGAGGCCGGCACCTACGGCCTCGGCATCTACTCGCTGCCCACCCCGTGCGGCGAGTTCTGGGGCCACGACGGCGCCGTGTTCGGTCACCTGACCTACTCGCTGCACAGCCGCGACGGCACCCGCCAGGTGTCCTCCGGCATCAACATCAGCCACTACCAGGTCGGTCTGCCCGACCCGCACCCGTTCGACATCGCCTGGCAGACCTTCCTGCTCACCGCGATGTGCCCGACCAGCGATGTGAGCAGTCGCTCGGCAGAGACTGCACCGCAGCTGCCCAGCGTGACCCGGATGCCGGGCAACGACGCGGCGGTGGCGGCACCCTAGGGCGTCACACGGCGTTGCGGCCGGCTGGACGGCGTTACCTCGTGCAGAGTGACGGCGTCCAACCGGCCGTCGGCCAAATCGGCGGTGAGATACGTCGCGTACGGCTGACGCCGCCGGTCGGTCGGCGAGCCGGGATTGAGCAGCCGCAGACCGCCCGGCGCCTCGCTGTCCCACGGGATGTGGGAGTGCCCGAAGACGAGCAGGTCGCAGTCGGGAAAACGGGCCGCGCAGCGACGCTCCCGGCCACTGGCGGGGCCGGTCTCGTGCACCACCGCGATCCGCATCCCGGCCACCTGCACCCGGGCGATCTCCGGCAGCCGGGCACGCAGCTGCGGGCCGTCGTTGTTGCCGTAGACCCCGACCAGCCGGGCGCTGCGCCGCTCCACCTCGTCGAGCAATTCCACGCTGACCCAGTCGCCGGCATGGATGACCAGGTCGGCGGCATCGACGGCAGCCCACAGCCCGGACGGCAGGTCACGGGCCCGCTTCGGCACGTGCGTGTCCGCCATGATGACCAGCCGCATCCCGGCAGCGTAGCCCCGACCGGCCCGGTCAGCCCGTCACCGCGGCCAGCGACCGGAGCAGATCCTCGCCGTCGGGCCAGGGGCCGAACCCGGCCCTGGAATCCAGATGCCCGACCGCGCCCGCGTCGAACAGCTCCGAACCCCAGTCCCGCGCGTACGCCTCGAACTGTTCGACGGTGGTGTTCGGGTCGGTGCGGCTGGCTACCAGGATCGAGCGGAACGGCAGGGGCTCGCGTGGCACGTGGTCGATGACGACATCGACGCTCTCGCCCGGACCGGGTTTCCAGTCCGGATCCAGGTACGGCGGTGTGACCAGCAGCGCGGCCCGGACGGGACCGAGGTGCCGGTGGGCCCAGACGGCGACGGTCAGGCATCCCGCACTGTGCGCCACCAGGATCACCGGCTCACGGTCAGCGCTGATGGCAGCGTGCAGCGCGGCGACCCGTTCGGTGGCGACGTACGGCGGCCCGGGCGGCTCCGGCGCCCACTGAAACCCCGGACGGTCCCGCACCCACCTTCGCGACCAGTGGTCGGCCGACGGCACACCCCGACCGGGCACGACCAGGTGACGCGTCACGCCCGGCAGCCGTTTCCCGAGGTCATGGCAGCGGCTGGTCGGGCGGGAGCTGCCGGATGGGGTCGCCGACCCGGATCGTCGCACCGACGACCACCCGGGCGTTGAGGCCACGCAACCGTAGTCGCTGACCTTCCTCGGTCCACACCACCTTGTGAGCGTCGCGTCCGAACCGGGCGGCGAACTTGGCGCAACCGTTGTGCGGCTGGTCGGTCACCTCGATGACCGCCCGGTCGCCGATCGCCAGACGAGTGCCGGCCGGCAGCGCCTCGACGCTCAGGTCCAGGTCGACGTAGAGCTGATCACCGGCCAGCGCCCAGGCGTCGCGATCGGCACCGGCGATCAGCTCGATGAAACGGGAGTTGATGACGTTGAGCTGCATGTCGGGGTGCGGTGACCGGTCGGGTGTGCGTTTGCTGGGTCGTTGACCCCAGCTGTCGCCGAGCAACCCGACGCCCGCGTCCAGTTCGGCCTCCGACAGCACCTCGCGGGCGTCGACGGCCGGCCGACGTACGGCCAACGCCAGGGTGCCGGACTCCCGGGGGGACTGCCGCACCAGGTGCAGCCCTGCCATGATCTCGTCCATCGAGCGATGCCGTACGGCGACAGAATTCTCCATGATGCGACTGTCCCTCATGGGTCTGCACGACGTCCATCAGTATCGACACCCGGGACCCTGCCCGGACGCCCTCGGGTCACCCCTCCACGCCGCCGAACCGGGTTGATCGTGACCGGTATCGTGGCCGGGCCGGCCGCGGGACTTCGGTGCGACTTCCGGAACCCGCCTCTGAAGCGATGCTTCGCAGTTCGTGCCCCCATTCCCCGGCCGGCACCCAGGGTGACGAGAGAAGGTGCAGTCGCGGTCATGTCGCGGGCGGATCGGGTCGCGTGCGAGGACGTGGTGATGTTCGTCAACGCCGCGATCACCTCGACGGCCCAACGCGAGTTCCGCTCCACCGCCGCCGCGCAGCGCCTGTCGTTGGACTTCCTCCACGAGTACGTCCTGGGCAACTACCGCGACCTGTACGCCGCGACCCTCGCCCTGGACGTCAACCAGCTCAACGCCGCCATGGTCGTGACGAACCTGCTGCGCACCGCCGCAGAGGCCAGCCGCGAGCAACGCGCGCAGGAGGGGCGACTGATCGCCGCACGGCTGCGGACCCTACCACCACAACGGGTGTACGGCGTGTTCCGCGACCTGCGCCGGCGGGGGATCAACAACCGGCGTACCCGTGCCATCGTCCGCGACTGGGTGACGGCCCGCCCCGACCCGGCCTTCGACGCGGTCAAGTACCGCCGCTCGTTGTCCGTCGCCGCCCGACACGCCCACCTGCCACTTCCCGGCGAGGTCGGCACGGTGCTGTTCGACTGGCGTCGACCCAAGCGCTACGAGACACCGATCCTGGAGGCGTGGCGGCGCGCCCACTACGACCAGCGGGCCCTGTACGAGCTGCCCTACACCGTCGCCGAGGGACTGGCCGCCCAGCACGGCATCGACCGGGCCCGGTTCCTGTCCGGCATCGCACCCAGGCTCACCGCCGGTGAACGGCTGCGGTTGCAGGGCAACGCCGTACGGCACAAGGTCGACGGCGTCGCGATGGACCTGGCCACGGCACCCCTGACCCGGCTGGCGAGCTACGTGCTGTCACTGCCACGTCCGGAACGCCTCCGGCGTCGCGACGAGCTGACCGGCGCGCTCCGGGCCGCCGCGCGTCGAGCCGCCCGCCGGCAGGCGGGCACCTGGGGCCAAGTGGTGGCCGTCCTCGACGACAGCTACTCCGCCGCCGGCTCCGGGACCAAACGTCGCCGGCCACTCGCCGTCGCCCTGGCCACCCACTATCTGCTGGAGGCCCTCGCCGCCGACTTCACCGGGCTGTGGCTGCACCACCGCGGCGACCCGCTGCTGGTCCACCCCGTCGGGGCCACCGGGCTGGGCGTGCGCATCCTCGACGCGCTCGAACGTCGCCCCGACCGACTCGTCATCGTCTCCGACGGCTGGGACAACGCCCCACCCGGACAGGCCGCCGAGGTGCTGCGGATCTGGCGCACCCGCCTCGACCCCGACCAGCACACCAGCATCGTGCACCTCAACCCGGTCTACGACGCCGACACCTTCGACGTACACCGCCTGGCCGCCGGCGTGGCCACCGTCGGGGTCCGCGACGCCGAGGACGCCGCCGCGCTCGTCGAACTGGCCCGCTTCGCCACCGGCAGCGCCGGCTTCGACGAGCTACGCCGCCACCTCGCCGACCGGGTCGAGCGGTTCCTCGACGCCCAGGAGGCAGTGTCGTGACCGCCGTCATCGAGGGCATCGACCTGGCCGGGCTGACCGCCGGACCCGCCCAGACGTGGGGGGCGATCCGCCTCGTCCCGCTCCTGCGGCGCGACCCCGTCACCGACCTGCGCCTGCACGCCCGGCTCCACGACCCCGACGCACTGTCGATCGTCCAGACCGCGCCCCGCACGGCGTACGTCTCGTTCATCCCGCACGCGTTCGTCGCCACCTGGACCACCGACAGCACCCCGGCCGCCGCCTACGGCACCCAGTTGCGCGGCAGCACCGACACCGAAGTTCCGGAGGGGATCCGGCTGGTGTTCCGCCGCCGCATGGCGCGCCGGGAGGACCGGCAGCGGCTGCGTTTCCTGCCGCTGCACCTGGCCATGGAGGGGTACCTGGCGTTGCAGTTCGGCGGCCCGCCCATCGCCTGGCAGGAGTGGACCCGCCAGGCAGTCACCCGTGGCCTGTCCCCCCGGGTGGAGGCCGGCTACACCGGTGCCGCCATCGCCGGCCTCGACGACGCGCTGCGCGTCTTCGAGATCCATCCCGACCAGTGCGGCATGGTGCTCTACGTCGCCGACGCGCTCACTGCCGCGTTCGTCGTTCCGCACCCGGACGACTACCGCGCCCTGCATCCCACGCTGCTGCAGGACTTCTACGGCGATCTGCTGTTCCACTACGCCCACCTGTATCCGGCCGTACCGGATTTCACTGTCCGGCTCGACGACACGGCCGTCACCAGCGTCGCCGATCTGCGCGCCCAACTCGCCCGGGTGGACGCCGAGTGGCAGGGCTTCCACGCCGTGCTGGCCGACGGACTGCTCGCCGCCGGACGGCTCACCGTCACCCCGGTGCACCGGATGGGCCGCTTCACCCTGGCCCGGTTCCTGCCCGCCTTCGACCCCGATACCGACAACCACATCGGCGAGGTCATCACCGACGAGACCGGCCAGTTGGCCTACCTCAAGACGTTCCGGCTGTCGGCTGCGCAGACCCGCCGCGGACATCTGCTGTCCCAGCTCGCCGCCCACGACTGGAACCTCGACACCACCGCCACCGCCCTGCGTACCGACCGCGTCGGACTGATTCAGCGTCTCGACCGGGCCGGCTTCGGCCACCTGCTGCGCCCCGACATCATCGACGCCTGCCGCAGGCGCGCGCGTGAGTCGCGCGGCCGTGCGGCGCGCTGAGGGCTGAGGGCCGTGGATTGTTCGAGTATCAGGTTGTTCGAGGAGCGACGGTGAGATCCCAGCCGGGAAGGTCTTCGTCGTCGTTGGGCGTGAGGGTGGGCTCGTACCACGTCGCGGCGGGTCGGCCGGCGTGTTCCCACCGGTCGAGCCAGCTCCGCAACGCGGCAAGCGAGGGGGACCGAGGACTGTCCGCGATGATCGTGGAGTCGGTCAGGATCACGGCTGCCGAGGAGGCGGTGGTGTGGCCGATTCCGCGTACGCCGTCAGGGGGCAAGGCGACGACGCTGCGGTTGCGGCCCGCGACGATGACGGAGAAAACCGTCCACGACAGCCAGTCCAGCGGTGATCCGGCGTACGTCTCCGTGTGACCGGGGCGCAGTAGCAGGTCGAGGGCGGCGCGGGCACCGGTGTGCTGCCTGTCGTCGCGGTCGCGCCAACCGATGGACAGCCACGCTGTCCCGGGTTGTCGACGGACGTGATCCACCCAACGACCGGGAACTGTCAGCGCGTCGGGCACCGCGCGCGTGGTGCTCTGGGCGTACCCGCCGAAGGTGAGCGTGTCGACGCGTGGAGTTCCGGCCGCGAGAGTGATGCTCGTGATCACCGTGGTGGACGGCTGCGCGGCGACAGGTAGACAGGCCACGATCCGGCCGTCGGCGGTCACCTGGTCGACCCAGGCGCGGGGCAACCGGGGCGGCGTGCACCAGGCCACGAGTCGCTGGTAGGGGGCGTGCGGCAGGTAGCCGGCCAGGCCGTCGGCGACATGGCAGGTGATGGTGGTCAGGCCGCGTTGGCGATGCAACCGGTTGGCCCAGCCGACCAGGTGGTCACTGATGTCGACGCTTGTCACACGACCGGAGGTCCCGGTCAGGGCGGCAAGCAACGCCCCGGAGTATCCGGTGCCGGTGCCGATCTCCAGCACGCGTGCGCCTTCGGGTACGTCGAGGGCGATCACCTCGCGCTGGATCGACTCGGCGGCGGAGCGGTGCAGGGTCTCACCGCGCTGTTCGTTGTGGACGTAGTGGCGCTCGGGCACGGTGCCGAACACTGCCCTGTCCTGGTCAGCTCAATGTGAAGGTCACGTCGTCGACGTCGAAGGCGGTGACCCCGTTGCCGGCCGTCTCGCTGGCGAGGAAGGTGACCGTCGCGGTGCGCTCGGTCGTCGCCGTCTCGGAGGACATGCTGTACTCCCGCCACTGCGACCCGCCGTCGTAGGCCAGCGAGAACCTCGTCTTCGGGGGGATCCCGGTGACCGCCAGCCCGACGTTCAGGTAGTCGCCGCGGCTGGTCTCGGTGGTGAGGGTCCGGACCCAGAACCGGACCGTCAGGTTGCAGTTCGCCGGCACCGTCACGTCGGTACGCAGCAGGTCGTACCGGCTGACGTCCAACCCGGCGAAGGTGGCGTACGCGCGGCCGGTGTGGGCGGGCCGGGCCGTGTCGCCGAGTACGACGATGCGGGGGTCGGCGGTCCAACCGGTGGTGCCGCGCTCGAAACCCGGGTTCGGGTGGATCTGCCCGCGGCAGGGCGCATCGGCTGTGGGCGGGCGGTGGGGTGCGCTGGCCGTGGTCAGCAGCAGTAGGGCAGCAGAGGCGAGAGTGACGAGGGTCTTCATCGGTTCTCCCCGTGTCGAGCATCTATGAGGTCGATTTCAATCGACGATGCTCGATCGGTGTTCCCGCGTCAAGGCTTTCCCGTTGTCGGCTCTGGGCGGTCTGGTCGACGGTGTGCCGACCGAAGATCCCGCGCCGCCAGGTCGAGGCTCTGATCGGTGGCCGTCCCCGACCGTCCCCGGTGGCCGCAGTGCCGCGACCTGCGGTTACCCGGGCGAAGCGATCTGAGGGACGCGGCAGGTCGGACCGGCTGGGTAACTACGGTGAACGAAGGGGCGCGAGCTGCACGGTCCAGGTCCGGGCTGTTCCGACGACGGCGATTGCCCGGCAGAGGAGGTCGCAGCCCAGCTGAGCGCTTCCCTCGGCGAAACCACGATTGATGATGCTGATTGCTCTCGGGTGGTCGCCTGCTTCCAGGGCATTCTCCAGGGCCGTGGTCAGAACCTTGGCGAGCGCAGAGTGAAAGCTTTCCGCCCCTTTTTCGCGAAGATTTTTGATCGGCCTGCGCGGCTCCGGTGAAGAGACCGCCGATGGGGCCAGTGCGAAAGTCATGTCCTTCTCCTGTGCCGGAGGGCCGCCCGAAATGGCGGCACCCGAAACTGGAGGTCAGCCAGACCTCCGATGGGTTGCCTCACGACAACGCTGGTCACCGCCCGCAACGTGGCGTTATCCGGCAGCACGTCCGAAGTGCCGGTGGGCGCGGACGCAGACGGTGATTCACCGCTCCACTCTACGCGCACGCCCACTACGCGCTACCGCTGTCACGTCAGCCGTCCCCACCCCACGGGCGCCAGCGGCCAGTGGCCCGCACGCCGTCAAGTTCTGTGCTACGGTTGCCTCGTTGCAGTTTTGATTTCCGTTGACGTCTCGGCGCCTGATGGGTTAACCAAAACCCGTTCAGGTGCTTTTTTCGTTTTTCGTGTCGTTCCCGACGCGGGTCATCAACGCAGCGGCACGCGAGACCGCACAGTGCGGTCTCCAACAGCCTGCGAAGGAGCAGACATGGCTACTGGTACCGTGAAGTGGTTCAACGGTGACAAGGGCTTCGGTTTCATCAGCCAGGACGACGGCGGCGCCGACGTTTTCGCCCATTTCTCGGCGATCTCGGCGAGCGGTTTCCGCAGCCTTGAGGAGAACCAGCGCGTCCAGTTCGACATCACCCAGGGCCCGAAGGGCCCTCAGGCGTCGGACATCCGCTCGCTCTGATTTCACGCTTCGTCGAACGGCGGCCTGACTGGTTCAGCAGGCCGCCGTTCGGCGTTTCGTCTGTCATTCGTTCAGGTTGTTCTCGGCGATGTGCCGACCCGAAGGAGCCCTTCGATCCCGCGCAGGAAGGTCTCGGACACCAACGCGGGGTCGTAGAGGCATCCGGCCGCCATGGCGCCGTCGCGGAGCATGACGAAGTGGCGCGCGGCGTCGTCTGCGGTCTCCTCGCGTATCTGCGCCATCAGCCTGGTGAGCGTGTCGAGGAACCACTGCCGGTGAGCGATGATCTCCTGATGCACGGGGTGGTCCGTGTCGGGGTACTCGGCCGCCGCGTTCAGGAAGGCGCATCCGCGGAATCCGGGGGACTGGATGTTCTGCGCGATGGATCTGGCGATGGCCAGTAGGGAATCGGCGGGCGACGGGTTGGCGGCGATGGCCGTCTCGACCGCGCCGCGATTCACCCCATGGACCTCCCGCAGGTAGGCGAGGATGAGGTCGTCCTTGCTGGCGAAGTGCCGGTAGAAGGTGGCCCGGGTCACCTTCGCCTCGGCGATGATCCGATCTACGCCCACCGAGTGGATGCCGTGCGCGTAGAAGATCCTGGTCGCCGTGGTGAGAAGACGGGTTCGCGCCTCCGAGGGCCGGCTGTCGGGTTCGCCGCGTGTCATGCCTCCAGCCTAGCGGACAGAACGTTCGGTCTTGACGATGCGGTTCGGCGCTGGCACTGTTGCGGTGGGAGAACGTTCTGTCTCCCATCCCTTCCGTGGAGAGGGTCACCGTGACCACCATTGCTGCTTCACCCGCCATCTCCCAGACAGCCTCGGCACTGCGGCGCCTGTACTTCATCCGCTTCGCGTTCGCCATCGTCTGGGCGGGCGTCACGATCGCCACCGCCAAGGAACTCGGCCTGCTCACGGTGGCACTGTTCGTGCTCTACCCGTTGTTCGACGTGGGCGCCGTCATCGTCGACCTTCGTTCGACGCGGACCACCGGTTCGCCGGTCCTGCTGTACGTGAACATCGCGGTGAGCCTGGCCGCAGCCGTCGGCGTCGGTGCCGCGGGCACCTCCGGCATCCCCGCTGTGCTGCGGGTATGGGGTGGCTGGGCCATCGTTGCCGGTCTGGTCCAGTTGATCGTGGGCGTCACCCGTCGGCGAATGGGCGGCCAGTGGCCGATGATCATCAGTGGTGGCATCTCCACTCTGGCCGGCGGGTTCTTCGTCGCCGGTGCTGCCGCGGAGAGCCCGTCGTTGATCAATGCGGCCGGCTACGCCATCCCGGGCGCTATCTTCTTCCTCGTCGCGGCGATCCGCCTCGGCCGTGCTGCGAAGGGGAGCTGACATGACCGAACTGGCGTACGACGTCGTCGTGATCGGCGCGGGACCGGTCGGGGAGAACGTCGCCGACCGGGTCGTGCAGGGTGGCCTGACCGCGGCCATCGTCGAACGGGAACTGGTCGGCGGGGAGTGCTCGTACTGGGCCTGCATGCCGACCAAGGCGTTGCTGCGCAGCGGGTCCGCGTTACGCGCGGCCCGCCAGGTGCCCGGGGCGCGTGAGGCGGTGACGGGAGACCTGGACGCGGCGGCGGTGCTGGCGCGGCGGGACTCCTTCGCCGCGAACTGGCGCGACGACGGGCAGGTGTCCTGGCTGGAATCGGCCGGGATCGCACTGCACCGAGGTCACGGACGGCTCAGTTCCGCCAAGGTCGTCGAGGTGACCGACGCCGACGGCGCCACCACGACGTTGACCGCGCGGCACGCGGTGGTCGTGGCCACCGGCAGCAGTTCCCGGAAGCCGGACATCCCTGGCCTGCGCGCCGCAGCGCCTTGGTCCAGCCGCGAAGCCGCTGCGGCCACGTCGGTTCCCCGCCGACTCGCCATCATCGGCGGCGGCGTGGTGGCGACCGAAATGGCCACCGCGTACGCCGCACTCGGGTCCTCGGTGACGATACTGGCCCGCGACGGCGTGTTGCCGTCGGTGGAACGGTTCGCCGCCGAGCAGGTCACGCAGTCGCTGCGTGCGGCCGGTGTGACCGTACACGTCGACGCGGAGGCCGTGTCCGTGCACCGCGACGACGAAGGCACCGTCCACGTCGAAACCACAAAGGGCGAGCGGGTCGAGGCCGACGAGGTCCTCGTCGCGATCGGCCGTACGCCGAACACCCGGGACCTCGGACTCGACACCATCGGCCTGACGCCCGGTGACTGGCTGACCGTCGACGACACGATGCGGGTCGTCGCCGCCGGCGACTGGCTGTACGCCGCCGGCGACGTCAACCGGCGGGCGCTGCTCACCCACCAGGGCAAGTACCAGGCACGCGCGGTCGGCGACGTCATCGTGGCCCGCGCGAAGGGCGAGAAGGTCGACGACGGCCGGTGGGGCCGGCACGTCGCGACGGCCGACGAACGTGCGGTGCCGCAGGTGGTGTTCACCGACCCGGAGATCGCCGCCGTGGGTCTGACGGCGGCTGCGGCCGAGGCGGCAGGGCTGCGGACCCGGGTCGTCGACTACAACCTCGGTGCGGTCGCCGGCGCTGCCCTGCACGCGGATGACTACCAGGGGCAGGCCCGGATGGTCGTCGACGAGGACCGCAAGGTGATCGTCGGTGTCACCTTCGTCGGTCCGGACGTGGCGGAGCTGATCCACGCCGCGACCGTCGCCATCGTCGGTGAGGTCCCGTTGGACCGGTTGTGGCACGCGGTTCCGGCGTACCCGACCGTCAGCGAGGTGTGGCTGCGGTTGCTGGAGGCGTACGGCCGCTGACGTCGTCTGTTCGAGAGGAATCGTTGATGCAGGTGCGGCCCGAGTTCATCCGTGGCGTCGCCGAGGTCGAGGTCACTCCGCGCGGCATCCGACCGCACCGGCTGCCCGCCTGGGTACGGGAGCAGTTCCCCGACGGGCAGTTGCTGTCGATGGAGAACCAGCCCTCGGGCGTGCGCGTGGTGTTCCGGACGGCGGCGAGCGCGTTCGACCTGGTGGTCCACCCGACCCGGATCGCCTATGTGGGCACCGACCGGCCGCGTGGGCGCATCGACGTCTACGCCGACGGCGGCCTCGTCGTCCGTGACGTGCTCGACGGCGGCGACCGGTTCGAGGTCGACCTCGCCAGCGGCGACAGCACGCTGCACCCCGGCCCGGCGCACACGACACGGGTCTCCGGCCTACCCGAGGGCCGGCACCGGATCGAGGTCTGGCTGCCGCACAACGAGTCCGTCGAACTGGTCGAGCTGCGTGCCGATGCCCCGGTCGAGCCGGACGACGTCGACCTGCCGCAGTGGGTGCATCATGGCAGCTCGATCAGTCAGGGCTCGAATGCGCTGGCACCCAGCGAGATCTGGCCGGCCGTCGCCGCCCGCCGTGCCGGAGTGGAGCTGCGCAATCTCGGCCTGGGCGGCAGCGCGTTCGTCGATCCGTTCCTGGCCCGCGTGATCCGCGACGCCCCGGCCGACTATGTGAGCGTCAAGCTCGGCATCAACGTTGTGAACCTCGACGGGATGCGGCTGCGGGTCTTCGTCCCCGCCGTCCACGGCTTCCTCGACACCATCCGCGACGGCCATCCGGACGTGCCACTGCTGCTGATCTCGCCCCTGTTCTGCGGCATCCACGAGGACACTCCCGGGCCGGGCGCGATCGACCCTGCCTCGATCGGCACCGGTCAGGTGCGTTTCGTCGCGACCGGCACACCGCACGACGTTGCGCTGGGACGTCTGACGCTCCAGGTCATCCGGCGCGAGCTGCGGTCCCTGGTCGAACGCCGGGCGGCCGACAGGAACCTGCACTTCCTGGACGGCACCTCGTTGTACGGTGCCACCGATGCCGCTGAACTCCCGCTGCCCGACGGCTTGCACCCGAGCCCCGAGGCCCACCAGCGGATCGGTGCCCGTTTCGCCGAGTACGCCTTCACCGGCACCGGCCCGTTCGCCCGGCCCCCAGCCGGCGGTGTCGCCTAGCGTCGGACGTCTGACCGACAGGGCGTCTACGCGCCCTGGCCCTGGTTCTGCATCAGTCCGCCGTCCATGAAGTACGTCGACCCGGTGACGTAGTCGGCGTCGTCGCTGGCCAGGAAGACGGCGAGCTTGGCGATCTCCTGCGGCTGCGCGGCCCGCTTCCAGGGGATGGACTGCACCTGCTCCTCCAGGTACTTCGGGTCGTCGATCGCCTGCTGGTTGAACGGGGTGAGCACCATGCCGGGCCCGATGTTGTTGACGTTCATGTGCATCGGGGCGACCTCCAGGGCGATGCTCTTGGCCAACTCCAGCATGCCGCCCTTGCTGGCGTCGTAGTCGGAGCCGCCGGCGCGGGCCACCTCCTGGTGGACGGAGGTGATGTTGATGATCTTGCCGTGTCCGCCCTGGTCGCGGCGGTGCTGGATGAACCGCCGACAGCAGAAGAACATCCCGTACAGGTTGGTGCGGATGGCCCGGTCCCAGGTCTCGGTGTCCAGGTCGGCCACCGGGATGCCGGAGGCGTCCACGCCCGCGTCGTTCATCAGGATGTCGAGGTGGTCGAACTCCCCGAGGGCCTCGTCGAACATGGCCTCGACCTGATGCTCGACGCTGATGTCGCCCTGCACCACGACAGCCCGCTGACCGGTCTTCTCGATCTCGGCCTTGGTGTGGTTCGCGCCCGCGTGGTCGTGCAGGTAGTGCACCACCACGTCGGCGCCCTCCCGGCCGAACTCGATCGCCGTGGCCTGCCCGATACCCGAGTCGGATCCGGTGATCATGGCGGTCCTGCCTGCCAGCCGTCCGGTCATCAGCACGCTCCCCTTTCGTGGCTGTTTCCCCGTCCACCGGCGCGTACCCGCTCGCCGCAGTCGTAACCGGGCGGGTGCCGACGGGAGGCACCCGTGGGCTCACGGCCGGTTGCCGGACTCGACCTCGCCGATGATCCAGGCGGCGTTGATGACCCCGATGTGGGACAGCGCCTGGGGGAAGTTCCCGATCAGGCTGCCGTCGCGGCGGTCGATCTCCTCCGACAGCAGCCCGAGGTCGTTCGCGTGGCCGGTGACGTTCTCGTAGACCTGCTTGGCATCGTCGAGCCTGCCGGCCCGCGCCAGGGCCTCCGCCAGCCAGTACGAGCAGATGATGAAGGCACCTTCCTCACCGGCTCCGGTCCATCGTTGCAGGAGGTCGTCGCGCCCCAGTTCAGTTCTGATCGCGTCCACGGTGGCCATGACCCGCTCGTCGTCACCGGGAAGGAACCCGGTGATCGGCATGACGAGCAGCCCGGCGTCGAGGTGGTCGGAGCCGAATGCGCCGGTGAACGCCTGACGCGAGTCGTTCCAGCCCTGGGTCAGGATCGCCGTACGGATCTGGTCCCTGACCTGCGACCACCGGGGCACCTGCGCCTCGGCGTCCAGGGTCGACGCCAGGGTGATGGCCCGGTCCAGCGCCACCCAGCACAGCAACTTCGACGTCAGGTAGTTCCGCTCGCCCTCGCGTCCCTCCCAGGTGCTGGCGTCCGGCTCCTGCCAGGTGTCGGCGGCCCGGTCGGCCAGGGTGCGCAGCAGGGTCTTGGCGGCCGGCGACAGGTCCCCGAGTTCGTCGCGCAGGACCAGGGCGCACTCCAACGGTTCGCCGAGGACGTCGAGTTGCTTCTGCTGCCAGGCGTTGTTGCCGACCCGTACCGGTCGGCTGCCCTGGTAGCCGTCAAGGTGGTCCAGGGTGTGTTCGGTCAGGTCCCGCTCGCCACCCACGCCGAACATGATCGGTATGTTCTCCGTGGTGTCCACCGATCCGATGGAGGTGGCCATCCAGTCGAAGAAGCGGCTCGCCTCGTGCGGACAGGCGGCGACCCACAGCGCCCTGAGGGTGACGCTGCCGTCGCGGAGCCAACCGAACCGGTAGTCCCAGTTCGCCGCCCCGCCGACCTGCTCGGGCAGCGAGGTGGTGGCGGCCGCGACCACCGCACCGGTGGGCTGGTAGGTCAGCGCCTGAAGGACCAGTGCGCTGCGTCGGACGTGTTCGCGGTACGGGCCCTGGTAGTCCTGGTGCAGGCGGTCCCAGGACTGCCAGGCCGCGATGGTGTCCCGCAGTGCCGCCCGCCCGTCCAGCGGCGCGGTCGGCGGGTCGGCGGAGCGGCGGTGGTGCAGCGCGAACACCGCGCTGTCGCCCTCGGCGAGCGTGAATCGCGCGGTCACCAGTGAGCCGTCGACGGCAAGGTCACGGTCCGCGGCCAGGGTCAACCGGTCGCCGCCGCCGGCGATGTCCATTCCCGCCGGCGTTTCGGTGACCGTGGGACTGACCAGCCCGTACTCCGGCCGGACCGCGACCTCGACCGCCACGTCGACCGTGCCGCTGATGGCCTCGACCTGCCGGATCAGCACGTGCGGAGACGTGAAGCCGATGCGGTGACCGCGTTCTCCGGCGCCGAGACTGAGGGCGTCGGTCAACCGCAGCACGCCGGTCGGGGTGTGGAACTCCGTGCGGAGCACCATCGTCCCGTCGATGTAGTGCCGGGAGGTCGTGTACCGCCCGAGCGGCCGGATCGACCAGAAGCCGCCGCTGGCGCCGAGCAGCCGGGCGAAGACGCTCGGCGCGTCGAACCGGGGCGGGCACCACCAGTCCACGACCCCGTCCGAGGAGACCAACGCCGCGCCCTGGCAGTCGCCGAGAAGTGCGTAATCACTGATCACGGCCATGTTCGCTCCTACCCGTGGTCGCGCTTCCCATGCCCCCGGGACCTGCGGGGGGTGGCGACCCGACGTCGCAACCGTCGGCAGGTTGGAGCGCGCGCTCGGTACTGCACTGGCACCAACGCGCAGAACTGGGCGGGAATCGGGCGCAGAGGCGCATACCACGCGAGGCGGGCGCGGCCGGCTGCTCCGGGGCCGGGCGAGCGGGTGACTGGTGATTTCGCCGATGCGGTGTCGGCGGGCCGCCCCAAACACTGATCGCAGTCGATACAGCTCCAACCCAAGGGAGTACCCGACGTGCGATCAACCACCACCACCCGTCCCCGTTCCCTCACCCTGCTGGCCCGGCTGGCGATGACCGCCGTCCTGGCCGCCGGTGGCGTCGTCGCCACCTCGTCCGCCGCCCAGGCCGCCAACCCGTACGAGCGGGGACCGGCGCCGACCAACGCGATCCTGGAGGCCAGCCGTGGCCCCTTCGCGACCTCGTCGACGAACGTCTCCTCGCTGGTCAGCGGCTTCGGCGGCGGCGTCATCTACTACCCGACCACCACCACGGCGGGCACCTTCGGCGCGGTGGCCATCTCGCCCGGCTACACCGCCTCCTGGTCGAGTCTGGACTGGCTGGGTCCGCGGATCGCCTCGCACGGCTTCGTGGTGATCGGCATCGACACCATCACCCGGCTTGACCAGCCGAGCAGCCGGGGTCGGCAACTGCTGGCCGCGCTGGACTACCTGACCGAGCGCAGCTCGGTGCGCAGCCGCATCGACTCCAGCCGGCTCGCCGTGGCCGGTCACTCGATGGGCGGCGGCGGCAGCCTGGAGGCCGCCGCGAGCCGGCCGTCGTTGCAGGCCGCCGTGCCGCTGGCGCCGTGGAACCTGACCAAGAACTGGTCGAACCTGCGGGTGCCCACGCTGATCATCGGCGGTGAGAGCGACTCCGTCGCCTCGGTCGCCACGCACTCCGAGCCGTTCTACAACAGCATCCCGGCCTCGGCGGAGAAGGCGTACCTGGAACTCAACAACGAGGGCCACTTCTTCCCGAACACGGTCAACACCCCCACCGCGAAGCAGATGGTGGCCTGGCTGAAGCGGTTCGTCGACGACGACACCCGCTACGACCAGTTCCTCTGCCCGGGCCCGAGCGGCTCGGCGGTGGAGGAGTACCGCAACACCTGCCCGCACTGACGTCCTGCCGGGGCGGCCGCGACGCGGCTGCCCCGGATCGTTCGGCCGCCGGTCTTCCGTCCCGAGGACCGGCGGCCGTATATTGCATCGACAGTGCAATAATTCTGGAGGTGGTGGGTGTCCGACCACACGGCCGACGGGCTGCGCGCGCTGGTCGCCGCGTTCCTCGACACGCACGACCCGAACGGTGACCGCCTCGGTTTCCTGCGCGCCCGCTTCGACGCCGGGCTGGCCTGGGTGCAGCACCCACCCGGGCGCGGCGGCCTGGGCGCGCCGCCGCAGCTGCAGGCGGTCGTCGACGACGCCTTCGCCGCAGCCGGCGCACCGGACAACCAGCCCCGGCGCAACAGCATCGGTCTCGGCATGGCCGCGCCCACCCTGCTGCGGCACGCCAGCGACGCCCAGTGCCGACGCTGGCTGCGACCGCTGTGGACCGGCGAAGAGGTGTGGTGCCAGCTGTTCAGCGAACCCGACGCCGGCTCCGACCTGGCGAGCCTGCGTACCCGGGCGGTGCCCGACGGCGACGACTGGGTCATCGACGGCCAGAAGGTGTGGACGTCGCTGGCCCACGAGGCGCGCTGGGCGATCCTGCTGGCCCGGACCGATCCGGCCGCGCCGAAGCACCACGGCATCACCTACTTCGTCTGCGACATGACCGCGCCGGGAGTGCAGGTGCGCCCGCTGCGGCAGGCCACCGGCGAAGCGGAGTTCAACGAGGTCTTCCTCACCGGTGTCCGGGTGCCCGACGCCCACCGCATCGGCGCGGTCGGGCAGGGCTGGCAGATCGCCCGTACGACGCTGATGAACGAACGCGTCGCCATCGGCGGCCGGCCGCTGCCACGCGAGGGCGGCATGGTGGGCGTGCTGGCGCGACTGTGGCGGGAACGCCCGGAGCTGCGCACCGCCGGGCTGCACGACGAGGTCCTGCGCGCCTGGGTGGGGGCCGAAGCCGCCCGGCTGGCCGCGCTGCGGCTGCGGCAGCTGATCGCCGCCGGCGAGCCCGGCCCCGAAGGCTCGGCGGTGAAGCTCTCCTTCGCCGAACTGAGCCAGCGGATCAGCGGACTGGAAGTGGAGCTGCGCGGCTCCGAAGGGCTGCGCCACGACGACTGGACGATGCGTCGCCCGACCGAACCCGACCTGCTCGGCCGCACCGCCACCTACCGCTACCTGCGCGCCCGGGGCAACTCCATCGAGGGCGGGACCTCGGAGATCCTGCGCAGCATCATCGCCGAGCGGGTGCTCGGGCTGCCCACCGAACCCCGGGTGGACCGATGAGCGACCTGCTCTACGACGCCGACGAAGAGGCGCTGCGCGACACCGTACGCACGTTGCTGGCCACGCACGCCCCGTGGCAACGCACGCTCGCTGCCGTCGACGGCGACGATCCGTACGACGCGACACTGTGGCGTCGACTTGTCGACCAGCTCGGCGTGACCGGGCTGGCCGTGCCCGCCGAGCACGGTGGCGCCGCGGCCGGCTTCCGTGAGGTCGCGGTGGTGCTGGAGGAGCTGGGTCGGGCGGTCGCGCCGGTGCCCTTCCTGGGTGCCGCCGTGGCGACCCGGGCGTTGCTGGCCTGTGCCGAGCACACCCTGCTGCGCCGGCTGGCCGCCGGTGAATGCGACGTGACGATGGCGATCGGCTTCGCCACCGCACCCGACCTCGCCACCGCAGCCGACTTCGCCACCGGGCCAGAGGCCCGCCCCGCCCCGGTCACGGTCGGTCCCGGACCGACGCTCACCGGTCGGGTGAGCGGTGTGGCCGACGCCGTGCCGCACGGCCTGCTGCTGGTTCCGGCCGGCGACGCGCTCTACGTCATCGACGCCGCCGAACCGGCGGTGCGGATGTCCGCCGTGGTGTCGCTGGACGCGACCCGACCGCTCGTCGACATCGAGTTCACCGCTGCGGCGGCCCGCCCGATCGCCACCGGCGCTGCCGCTGCCGACGCGGTGACGGCGGCGCTGACCGCCGGCGCGGCGCTGCTCGCCTCCGAACAGGTCGGGCTGGCCCAGTGGTGTCTGGACACGACGGTGGCCTACGTGCGCCAGCGTCACCAGTTCGGCCGTCCGGTCGGCTCGTTCCAGGCGGTCAAGCACCGGTTGGCCGACGTGTGGGTGGAACTGACCGAGGCCCGGGCGGTGGCCCGCTACGCCGCCGACCGGCTCGGCGCGGGCGGTCCCGAGGCGGCGCTGGCGGCCGCGTTGGCCCAGGCGTACTGCGGGCCGGTGGCGGTGCGGGCGGCGGAGGTCTGCGTCCAGTTGCACGGCGGGATCGGCTTCACCTGGGAGCACCCGGCGCATCTCTACCTCAAGCGCGCCAAGAGCGCCGCGATCGCCTTCGGCACCGCCGATCGGCACCGGGCCGCCCTGGCCCGGCTGGTCGATTTGCCCCCACCGGTCACGGCCACCGCCCCACCCGGCGCTGCCGTCCGTTGAGGACCGGCATCGAAGGTGTTGACGAAACACGCGAGAAACGTACACTCCCAGTGTAATAAGTTTGGCCGCACGGCGAGGGGCAGGGTTGATGACGGACGGTCTCGCACTGCACCAGGTCGGCGTCCGCTTCGGCGGCCTCACCGCCCTCGACGACGTCTCCCTTCAGGTCGGTCCGGGTGAGGTGGTCGGGGTGATCGGCCCCAACGGCGCCGGCAAGACCACCCTGTTCAACGTCGTGTGCGGCTTCGTCGCCGCGCACACCGGCACGCTGACCCTCGACGGCCGGCCACTGCGGCCCCGACCGCACCGGCTCACCCGACTGGGCATCGCCCGCACCCTGCAGGGCACCGGCCTGTTCGCCGGGCTCACCGTGCTGGAGAACGTGATGACCGGGGCCACCCACACCGCCCGCGCCAGCCTGCTGCCGGCACTGCTCGGACTGCCCCGCAGCGACCGCGACGAGCGCCGGCTGCGCGAGCACGCCCGCACCGTTCTCGACGAACTGGGCATCGCACAGCACGCCGACGCCGCGCCGGACACCCTCCCGTTCGCCGTACGCCAACGGGTCGCCCTCGCCCGCGCGCTGGCCGCCCGCCCCCGCCTGCTGCTGCTCGACGAGCCGGCCGGCGGACTCGGCGCCGACGACGTGGACAACCTCGCCGAGCTGATCCGGACGCTGCCGCACCGGGGGACCGACCCCTGCGCCGTGCTGCTCGTGGAACACCACATGGACCTGGTCATGGCGGTCTGCGACCGGATCGTGGTGCTCGACTTCGGACGGGTCGTCGCCGCCGGGCCACCCGAGGCGGTCCGCGAGGACCCGGCCGTGGTCGACGCCTACCTCGGCGCGACCGTCGACGAGGCCGCCTGATGACCGCCGACCTGCTCACCGCCGAAGCCCTGGCCTCCGGCTACGGGCCGGTGCCGGTGCTGCACGGCGTCGACCTGCGGGTGCCCACCGGCACCATCACCGCAGTCATCGGTGCCAACGGCGCCGGCAAGACGACCCTGCTGCGCACCCTGTCGGGCATGCTGCGCCCGAGCGCCGGCCGGATCATGTTCGACGGACAGGACCTGCGGGGCACCCCGGTCGAGCAACTCGTCCGGCGCGGCGTGGCACACGTACCGGAAGGCCGCGGCGTCATCGGCGAACTCACCGTGGCGGAGAACCTGCGCCTCGGCGCGCTGTGGCGCCGCGACCGCCGCGACGCCGCACGCGCCCTCGACGAGGTCTACCAGCTGTTCGAACCGCTCGCGCGGCGACGACGGCACCTCGGCCACCAGCTCTCCGGTGGCGAACGGCAGATGCTTGCCCTCGGCCGGGCCCTTGTCGCCCGCCCCCGCCTGCTGTTACTGGACGAACCGTCGCTCGGCCTGGCACCCCGCGTGGTGGCCCAGACCATGGCGCTGCTGCGCCGGCTGCGCGACGACACCGGGCTGACCGTGCTGCTTGTCGAGCAGAACGTACGCAGCGCCCTGGCCGTCGCCGACCAGGGCATCGTGATGTCGCTCGGCCGGGTCGTCCTGGCCGCCCCGGCCGAGCGGCTGCGCGACGACACCGACCTGCGCCACGCCTACCTCGGATTCTGACAAACGCTAGGAGGACCGTGGACCGCTTCCTCTTCCTCACCCTCGACGGACTGTCGAGGGGCGCGGTCTACGCCGCGTTCGCCCTCGCCCTGGTGCTCATCTGGCGAGCCGGTCGGATCGTCAACTTCGCCCAGGGCGCGATGGCGGTCGCCGCCGCGTACGTCGCCTACAGCGTCACCGCCGCGACCGGCTCGTACTGGCTCGGCTTCGCCGCGGCACTGCTCGCCGGACTGCTGCTCGGCGCGATCGTCGACATCGCGGTGATGCGACTGGTGGACCACCGCTCACCACTCAACCCGGTGATCGTCGCGCTCGGGCTGGTCCTGCTGATCCAGGCACTCCTCGGCATGGTCTACGGCAACGAGTACCTGCCCGCACAGGCCCCGATGAGCCGTACCGCGCTGACGGTGGGCGACACCGCCCTGCTGTCCCCGTACGACCTGTTCGTCTTCGCCACCGTCGGCGTGGTCGGCGCGGCCCTGGTCTGGATCTTCACCCGGACCGCGATCGGGCTCCGGATGCGGGCGGCGGCGTTCGCACCCGAGGTGTCCCGACTGCTCGGCGTGAACGTCGGCGGCATGCTCACCCTCGGCTGGGCGCTGGCCTCGGGCGTCGGCGCACTGGCCGCGATGCTTGTCATCCCCACCGAACTGGGCCTGCATCCCCACGCGATGGACATGGTCTTCGTCTCCGCGTTCACCGCCGCGGTGCTCGGCGGGCTGGACAGCCCACCCGGCGCGGTCGTCGGCGGACTCGGCGTCGGCCTGCTGCTGTCCTACGTCAGCGGGTACGCCGGTGGCGACCTCATCCCGCTCGCGGTGCTCGCCCTGCTGCTGACGGTGCTGCTGCTGCGCCCCGGCGGACTGTTCGCCACGGTCACCGCGAGGCGGGTGTGAGCGCCACCCGGGCGCCCGCGCCGCCTTACCGACAGCGCGCCGTCGACCTCGTCCGTACCGGCCGGTCCGTGCCGACCCTGCTCCGCCACCTCGCCGTCGCCGTCGCCGTCGCGCTGGTAGTGCTGCTGGTCAGCTACCAGCTCGACTCGTACCGCAACTTCCAACTCGCCACGGTGGCCGCCTACCTCTGCGCCACCGCCGGACTGACCATCCTCACCGGGCTCTGCGGGCAACTCTCCCTGGGGCACGGGGCGTTGATGGCCACCGGCGCGTACACCGTCGCGCTGTGCCAGACCGCCTTCTTCGACCGGGGCGTCACCTCCGGTGCGGTGCTGCTGCTGTCGCTGGTCGCCGCCGTGGCGGTCACCGTGACGGTGGGTCTGGTCGTCGGCGTCGCCGCCGCCCGGCTGCGCGGCCCCTACCTGGCCGGGCTCACCCTGGCGGTGGCGGTGGTGGTGCCGGCGTTGACAGTCACCTTCGACGGCATCTTCAACGGCGAGCAGGGCCTGCCGGTGCCGGTGGCACCCGCACCGGCAGGGCTGGGTCTCTACTTCCCGCACGAGCGGTGGCAACTGTGGATGGCCGCCGGGGCGACCCTGCTCTGCCTGGTGGTGCTGGCCAACCTGGTCCGCAGCCGCTACGGCCGGTTGTTCCGGGCGGTACGCGACGACGAGGTCGCCGCCCGGCTCGCCGGCATCCACGTCGCCCGTACGCAGGTCATCGCCTTCGTGGTCAGCGCGGCCGGCGCCGGCCTCGGCGGCGCCCTGCTGGCGGTGCTCGCGCAGAGCGTGTCACCCGGCGCGTTCGGACTGAACCTTTCGCTGTTCCTGCTCATGGCCGTCGTCATCGGCGGTCTCGGCCGGCTCGCCGGCGCCGTGTGGGGCGCCTTCCTGCTGGTCGTCCTACCCGACCTGACGCACTCCCTGACGAACCTGTTCACCCTCTCACCGGCGACGGCGCAACGGCTGGAGGGCAACCTCCCGCTGGCGATCTTCGGGGCCACGTTGATCGTGGTCATGATCGCCGCCCCCGGCGGTGTGCAGGGTCAGCTGTCCCGACTGACCCGGGCGCTGCGCGCCCTCAGGCCGGCCGGGCGCTCGTAACCCGCCCCACCCCCACCACCCGCCTCGCACAACCGGACCGATGAAAGGTCGGTGTCCCATGCGAACCACGGAACGGCGCGGTCTCGCGATCGCCACCACCCTCACCTTGCTGCTCACTCTCACCGCGTGTGGCTCCGACGACGGCCCCGGCTCGGGGGAGCCGGTTCCCGGGGTCACCGACACGGAGATCGTCGTCGGCACCCACATGCCGCTGACCGGACCGGCGTCCGCCGGCTACTCGAAGATCGCCCCGGCCACGAAGGCCTACTTCGACTACGTCAACGCCAACGGCGGCGTACACGGCCGCAAAATCACCTACAAGGTCATGGACGACGGCTACAACCCGGCCACCACTCAGCAGGTCGTGCGCCAACTCGTCCTGCAGGACAAGGTCTTCGCCGTCCTCAACGGCCTCGGCACCCCCACCCACACCGGCGTGCTGGACTTCCTGCACACCAACCGGGTGCCGGACCTCTTCGTCGCCTCCGGCAGCCGCAACTGGGACCAGCCCGACCGCTACCCGAACACCTTCGGCTTCAACCCGGACTACACGGTCGAAGGCAAGATCCTGGCCAACCACGTGAAGACCACCCTGCCCGGCCGGAAGGTCTGTTTCCTCGGCCAGGACGACGACTTCGGGCAGGACGCCCTGGCCGGCGTGGAGAAGGTGCTCGGCACCGACGGGGTGGTGGCCCGCGAGACGTACGTGACAAGCAACACCAACGTCGCCCCCCAGATCGGCGCGTTCAAGGCCGCCGGCTGCGAGGTCGTCATCCTCGCCACCGTGCCCGGCTTCACCGCCCTGTCCGTCGGCACCGCCGCCCGGCTGGGCTTCCGCCCCCAGTGGGTGGTGTCGAACGTGGGCGCCGACCACCCGACGCTGGCCCGGCAACTCGGCGACGCCGCCGGACTGCTGGAGGGCATGGTCGGGCTGAACTACCTGCCGATGCAGGGCGACACCGACAACCCGTGGATCCAGCTGTTCACCAAGGTGAACAACGAACACAACGGCGGCGCGGAGTTCGACGGCAACGCCGTCTACGGGATGGCCGTGGGCTACCTGTTCGTGCAGGTGCTGCTGGCCGCCGGCAAGGATCTCACCCGCGAGTCACTTGTCGAGGCCGTCCGCAAGGGCGGCTACCAGGGGCCCGGCGTGGCGCCGCTGCGCTTCTCCGCCACCGACCACTCCGGTTACGGCGGGGGCCGGCTGAGCCGGGTCAGTGGGGGCAAGCAGACCTACTTCGGCCCGACGTACGAGACCGACGAGGCCGACGGACCGGTCAACGAGTACACCGCACCGCCGGTGTCACCACCGGCCAACGGTGTGCCGAACGCCTGAGCAACACGTCCGCGTGGTCCGCACCTGCGTACGGGTGCGGACCACGCCCGACCGCAGACGGGAGTCCGATGTCGACAGCCGACCCGGCCACCGACGGCTCGACCGCCGGCCAGCCGGAAGGAGCACGGTGGTTGCCGGGGGCGGCGGTCGTGGTTACCGGTGCCGGCTCCGGCATCGGTGCGGCCCTCGCCGAGCGGTTCGCCGCCGTCGGGGCCCGCGTGGTCGTCAACGACCTCGACGCCGAGGCGGCACAGGCCGTGGCCGCTCGGATCGGCGGCCACGCCTGTCCCGGTGACGCCGCCGACCCGGCCGGTGTCGCCGAACTTGTGGACTTCGCCCGCCGACGCCTCGGCGGCGTCGACCTGTACTGCGCCAACGCCGGCGTGGCACCCGCAGGCGACGCCGACGACGCGGCGTGGGAGACGGCCTGGCGGGTCAACGTGATGTCCCACGTTTACGCCGCCCGCGAACTGCTGCCGTACTGGCTCGCCGCCGGGCGGGGGCGGCTGCTGGTCACCGCGTCGGCCGCCGGCCTGCTGACCATGCTCGGCAACGCGCCGTACGCGGTGACCAAACACGCCGCGCTCAGCTTCGCCGAATGGCTGCGGGCCACGTACGCCCACCGGGGCATCGTCGTGCAGGCACTCTGCCCGCAGGGTGTGCGTACCCCGATGCTGGCCGCGGGCGACGCGATGAGCAGCGCCCTGCTGGACGCCACCGCCGTCACCACCGACCGGGTGGCCGACTGCATGCTGGAGGCGCTGGACGACGACCGGTTCCTGGTGCTGCCACACCCGCAGGTGGCCGACTGGTACGCCCACCGGGCCGCCGACCCGGACCGCTGGCTGCGCGGCATGAACCGCCTCCAGCAGCAGACGGAGCACCGCGATGCCTGACCCGGCAGACCACGCCACGCCGGACGACGCCGCTTCGGACGACGCCACACCGGACGACGCCGCTTCGGACGACGGCGGGCCGCTGCCCGGACTCGACCTGGACCGGCTGGCGACCTACCTGCATCGCCAGGTGCCCGGGCTGCTCACCGGGCCGCTGCACGGCGCGCTGCTGACCGGCGGGCGGTCCAACCTCACCTACGCGGTGACCGACGGGCAGACCCGGTGGGTGCTGCGCCGCCCGCCGCTGGGCCACGTCCTGGCCACCGCCCACGACATGGGCCGGGAGTACCGGGTGATGCACGCCCTCGCGCCGACCGCCGTCCCGGTGCCGCCGATGGTCCACCACTGCGCCGACCCGACGGTGCTCGGAGTGCCGTTCTACCTGATGGGGCAGGTGCCCGGCCGGGTGCACCGGGAACCGGAGGAGCTTGTCGGCTGGTCCCCGTCGCAGGTACGCGACCTGGCGTTCCGGTTGATCGACCTGCTCGCCGTGCTGCACACGGTCGAACCGGCCTCGGTCGGCCTGGCCGACTTCGGTCGCCCCGACGGGTTCAACGCCCGGCAGGTCCGCCGCTGGAAACGCCAACTCGACGCCTCCCGCAGCCGGGACCTGCCCGGCATCGGCGAACTGCACGACCGGCTGGCCGCCGCCGTACCCGAGACCCGGTCGGCGGCGGTGCTGCACGGCGACTTCCGGCTGGACAACGTCCTGCTCGGCGAGGACCGCACCGTACGCGCCGTACTGGACTGGGAGATGTCCACCCTCGGCGACCCGCTGGCCGACCTGGCCCTGTCGCTGGTCTACGCCCGCCGGGTGACCGCACCCGGACAGCCCGACACCGACGAACTGGCCGCCCGGTACGCCCGACGCACCGGACGGTCGGTCGACGCACTGCCCTGGTATCTCGCCTTCGCCGCCTTCAAACTCGCGGTGATCCTGGAGGGCGTGCACTACCGCTACGTGCAGGGCCAGACCGTCGGTGACGGATTCGACCAGATCGGCGCGCGGGTGCCGCCGCTGATCGCCGAGGGCCTGAGCACCCTAGGGAGACGATGACGTGGACTTCCGCTACGACGACACCACCGAACGGCTGCGCGAGCGCCTGCACGAGTTCATGACCGAGTGCGTCCATCCGGCCGAGCCGATCTTCGAAGCCCAGACCCGGACGGCCGACGAACCGTGGACGGCACCGCCGGTGGTGGCCGAACTCCAGGCCGAGGCGCGTCGGCGCGGCCTGTGGAATCTCTTCCTGCCCGGCGAACACGGCGCGGGCCTGACCAACCTCCAGTACGCGCCCCTGGCGGAGATCACCGGCCACTGCCCGTGGCTGGCCCCGGTGGCGCTCAACTGCGCCGCACCGGACACCGGCAACATGGAGCTGCTCGCCCAGTTCGGCTCGGCCCAGCAACGCGAGCGATGGCTCACCCCGCTGCTCGACGCCCGGATCCGGTCCGCCTTCGCGATGACCGAGCCGGCGGTCGCCTCCTCCGACGCCACGAACATCGCCACCCGGATCGAACGCGACGGCGATGCGTACGTCGTCAACGGCCGCAAGTGGTTCGTCACCGGCGCGATGGACCCACGGTGCGCGATCTTCATCGTGATGGGCCGGACCGACCCGTCGGCGCTTCGGCACCAGCAGCACAGCCAGATCCTCGTCCCGCGCGACACCCCGGGCGTCACCGTCCGTCGAGGCATGACCGCCTTCGGGTACGACGACGGCGACCACGGCGGCCACGCCGAGATCGACTTCGTCGACGTACGGGTGCCGGTGACGAACCTGATCGGCACCGAGGGCTCCGGCTTCGCCATCTCACAGGCCCGGCTCGGTCCGGGCCGGGTGCACCACTGCATGCGGCTGCTGGGCATGGCGGAACGGGCCGTCGAGCTGATGTGCCGGCGGGTCAGCCAGCGGCACGCCTTCGGTGCGCCCCTGTCCGAGCAGGGCGTGGTGCGGGACTGGATCGCGCAGGCCCGGGTACGCCTGGAGCAGGCCCGCCTGCTCGTGCTCAAGACCGCCTGGCTGATGGACACCGTCGGCAACCGGGCCGCACACACCGAGATCCAGGCCATCAAGATCGCGGTACCTGAGGCGGTCGAATGGATCATCGACCGGGCGGTGCAGGCCCACGGCGCGGCCGGCGTCAGCCAGGACACCCCGCTGGCCCGGCTCTGGGCCCGTGCCCGCGCGGTACGCATCGCCGACGGCCCCGACGAGGTGCACCGCCAGTCGCTGGCCCGCCGGGAGCTGCGCCGGTATCGGGACGCGGATGCCGTACCGGCACGCGTCTAGACTCGGCTGGCACGAGGGAGCAGCAAGGGTGAGGAGACGGGCGCGGATGGTCGGTGCCGAGACCGCCGGTCGGGTCGACGGGCGCACTGCGCGGGCGGAGCGCACCCGGGCGGCCATCGTCGAGGCGCATCTCGCGCTCATCTCCGAGGGCGACCTGCGTCCGACCGGTGAGCGCATCGCCGAGCGGGCCGGCATCTCCCTGCGTACGCTCTGGACCAACTTCAAGGACATGGAGACCCTGTTCGAGGCCAGCGGCGCGGAGCTGCTGCGCCAGCAGGACGCCGCCTGGCGGCCGATCTCGCCCACCCTGCCGCTCGCCAAGCGGGTCGACGCCTTCTGCCGGCAGCGGGCCAAGCTGCTGCAACTGATCGCACCGTCGGCGCGGGCCGCGCAGATGCGCGAGCCGTTCTCCGCACAGCTGCGCCGCAACCGGCTCAAGCACATCGCCCGGGTACGCGACGAGATCGAGCAGTTGTTCGCCGAGGAACTCGACCGCGCCGGGCCGGCACGCGACCAGGTGGTCAACGCGGTGGTGGCGGCCAGCACCTGGCCTGCCTGGTCCACCCTGCGCGACGGCCTCGGGCTGGGCGTGGACGCCGCCCGGGCGGTGATGGCCCGTACCGTCGGCGCGCTGCTGGCTCAGGTGGACGAGCGCTGACGGGTCGCGGCCGGTACCGCGAGGCGGGTGACCTGGGGCAGTTGCCGCAGAATTCCGCTTCTACCTCTTCTCAAGCGCTGTCCGATAGGTGAGACTCGATGCATGGTTAGTGCATCAGCAGTGCAAATAGAAGTGCTACGGGGCCGGCAGGGGGAGTGCCGGGAGATCCGCTCGCTGCTCGCCGCACCGGCCGGAGGAGCGCTCCTGCTGCACGGCGAGCCCGGCGCGGGGCGCACCGCCCTGCTGGCGTACGCCCACCGCCACCGTGCAGGTCGCCGCCTGCTGGCCGCCGCCGGCCTGGCCGACGAGGCGATGCTGCCCTACGCCGGACTGCAGCGGCTGCTCGACCCCGTGCTCGACCGCGCACACGCGCTACCCGAACGGCAGCGGCAGGTGCTGCGCGACGCCCTGACCGGCGAAGGCTGCCCCGACCGCGACCAGCTCATCCTCTCCCACGCCGTCCTCGGACTGCTCGCCGAAGCCGCCCACGACGGCCCACTGCTCTGCACCATGGACGACCTCGACGCAGGCGACACCCCGACGGCGCGGGTACTGACCTTCGTGGCCCGACGGCTGCCCCAACTGCCGGTCGTGCTCCTGCTCACCGCCGGCAACGACACCGCAGCGCAGGCGATACCCGGCCGCCGACTACTGCCCCTGGACCCCTCCGACAGCCTCGCCCTGCTGACCGCCCGACGCCCCGGCCCACCACCACCCGAGCCGGTGCTGGCCGCCCTGACCACCCTCGCCGCCGGAAACCCACAGGCACTCGTCGACCTCGCCGACACGCTGACCCCCGGCCAATGGTGCGGCACCGAACCCCTGCCGGCCGCACCGCCGACCGACGGCACCCTCGGCCGGACGTACCGCGCCCTGCTGGCCCGCCTGCCCCGCGACACCCAGGGCGCGCTGCTGCTGGCCGCGATCGCCGCAGCCGACCTCGCCACCCCGACCGGCCGGGCCGCCGCCGTGGACCCGGTCACCCTGGGACGCGCACTGCGCGCGACCGGCAGCGGCGTCGAGGCACTCGTGCCCGCCGAGGCCGCCGGCCTGATCCGGATCACCACACCCGGTGGCGCCGAGTTTCCCCGACCGCTGGCCCGCAGCATGATCGAGGCGACCGCCTCCGTCACCGCCCGCCGCGACGCCCACCTGCTGCTCGCCGCCGCCCTCGACGGCACCGGCTCGCGACTGCGTCGGGCCCTGCACCGGGCCGCGGCAACCGACGGAGATGATCCGGCGCTGGCCGCCGAGCTGGAGGACGCGGCGGCAGCGCACCAGGACCGGTCGGTGGCCGCGACCGCGCTGGCCCGGGCCGCCGAACTCAGCGACGACGCGGCGCTCGCCACCGCGCGGCAGGTCACCGCGGCCCGCTACGCCTGGCAGGCGGGACAACCCGAGCGGGCCCACGCGCTTCTGCACCACGTCGCCGACGCGACCGGCGCACTGCCACACCAGGCCCCACCCACGCCGACCGGCCGCAGCGCCGCTAGCCCGCCGGTGACCCCACCCGCGCCGACCGTGCACAGCGCCGCTGGCCCGCCGGTGACCGCACCCACGCCGACCGGATGCAGCGCCGACGCCTCGCCGGTGACCGCTGCCACGGGCGGCCTGGCCGAACTGCTGCGCGGTGAGATGCACCTGCGCTGCGGTCGCGCCTCGACCGCACTGCCCACCCTGCTGGCCGCCGCCACCACACTGGCCGACGTCGACCGCGAGTCGGCACTGGTCGCCCTGGTCCGCGCCGGTGAGGCCGTCTGCTTCTCCGGGGACCACTACCGCTACGGCGAGGTGGCCCGCCGGGTGCAGGCACTCCGCCGCGACGGGGATCCGCCCTGGGCGGACCTGCTGACCACCCTGGTCGCCGGGGTCGCCGCCACCCTGCGGGGCGAGCACGCCCACGGCGGCCCGCTGCTGCGCCGGGCGGTGGCCCTCGGCGGCCGGCTGCGCGGTGCCGCAGTCACCCCGACCGCGTTGACCGGTGCGGCCGCCGCCGGCCTGCTGGTCGCGGTCGACGCTGCGGCGTACCGGCTCGCCGAGGACGCCGTCGACCTGGCCACCGACCGAGGCGAAGTGTCACTACTGCCCAGGGCGCTCGAACTGCGCGCGATGAGCGAATACTGGCTGGGCAGGCACGACGCCGCAGCGAAAAGCTGCCAGGAAGGACTGCGGGTGGCCCGGGCCGCCGGACAGCACGCCACTGCCGGCGTACACCTGGGTCTGCTCGCCGTGCTGTCGGCCGTGCGGGCCGACCACGACGCCTGCCTCGGCCACGTCGCCGAGCTGGGCGACACCGCCGCACCCGGCAGCCGCCCGTACGCCCTCGCCCAGTGGGCCCTCGGGGTGCTGGACCTGGTCGACGGCCGGTACGCCGACGCGGCCGACCGGCTGGCCACGCTGGCCCGACCCGGCACCCGACCCGGCACCGGACGCGGCCAGGTGCTCGTCCAGGTGATGGCCACACCCCACCTGGTGGAAGCCGCCGCCCACGACAGCAGACCCGCCCGGGCCCGCGCCGCGCTCGCCGTCTTCGACCGCTGGGCCGGCAGCACCGCCAGCCCGCTGCGCCGGGCGCTGTCGGCCCGCTGCCACGCGCTGCTGGCCCCGCGCGGCAGCGCCGAAGCCGAGGAACACTTCGACCGGGCGTTGTGCCTGCACCCGGCCGACGCCGCCACCTTCGAACGGGCCCGCACCGAACTGCTCTACGGCCGGGAACTACGCCGAGCCCGCCGCCCCCGCGACGCCCGCGACCACCTGCACCGGGCCCGGCAGACCTTCGTCCTGCTCGGCGCTGACGTGTGGGCGCGGCAGACCACGGTGGAACTACGCGCGGCGGGAGAGTCCGTCGGTACGCCGGACCGGCAGGCGGTACGGCTGCTCACCGGGCAGCAGCTGCGCATCGCCCAACTGGTCGCCGCCGGCGCCACCAACCGGGAGGTCGCCACGCAGATGTTCCTGTCCACCCGGACCGTCGACCACCACCTGCGCAACATCTACCACCGGCTCGGCATCCGCTCCCGCACCGAACTGGCCCGCGCCCTGGGCTGAGGCAGCGACCCATTCGTTCGGCACGAATGAGTCAGGTGCCGGTCCGCTGTTCCAGGTGTCGACGAGCATCCCGCCACAGACGCTCAAACTCCCCGGAGGACAGGCTTTCCAAAGCAGGCTTCAACGCGGGCTCGGGTGGAGGAAACGGGGCCTCCGGCACAACCCCGTACCGCCGTTCGTACTCAGATACCGCGCCCACGGTCCCTGAGTCACGAGCGATGAGCACCTCTGCGAGCGACGCCGCCGCCACGAAGACCCCGTCCGACCCGCGCAACTCAACGTGACGTAGCGCCCACCGATCAGCATCCAGCTCGTCGTAGTTCCAACGGTCATCATCGGACCAGTACCAACGGATGTAGGTGAGCACGTAACCATTGTCGCCCGAAGCCTGTGGCAGCTATGCGGCCGACGGCCGCAGGTTCTTGCGCCAGTACCAGTCCAACTGCTCGCGAGCCGCTCGCCTATTGTCACTTCCGCACCCTACGTACAACGGAGACCTGACAACGACCCTCACGGACGCCGGGCCATTGCCTGCCGCGTGCTGGTCCGTGCCCGATGTAGGGGGCAAGATGGGTCAACGGCAGCGCAGTCTGCAGTCGCGTGTGCACGCCCCGTGCTGGACCGAGACGGTCGTGGTCACCCAGCGTGTAGATCAACACGATTCCCAAGCTGAGGGTCGAGTGTCACCTACGCTTACGTCCGTGCCTCACTGGTCGGAGACTGTGCGCGCCGCCGAGGAACGGGGCGACTGGGATCGAGCAATCGCGGTAGTCAGTGCTGTCGCGGAGTGTTACAGCACCGACCACGAGCGCCATAACGCGCACCTGTGGCACATGGATCTGCTCGCGCGCGCCGGCCGTCATGTCGAACTGGCGACTCTTGGCCAACAAGATGTGCATGCGCGCAGGCGGCTGAACCGGCTGCTCTACGAGGAAGGCCGGCTGGATGATCTGCGACAGCGAGCGCGTTCCGGAGACGGTGGAGCGGGGTACCTGCTCGAACGCGCGGGAGGTCGGGATGGCCTGGGTGCCGAGCAGGTGGGTGACTAGCTGGGCGACGACCGAAGCGGCCGACCCCGGACGGTCCACGGACGACGGTGGACCGTTCCAGCAGCCTGGAAAGCTCTGGCGAGACCTGTTTTGCCGGTAGTAACAGTGTCCCGAGTTGTGGCCGATACAGGGATAACTGCAAAAGTGCCCGAGAGCCTGACACGCGGCCCGACGGAGAAAGGTGGAGATGGTAGAAAGCGGTCCCCGGCGTCGGCATCTGCTCTGGATCTTGGCGTATGCGGCAGTGGCGATTTGGGCGGGTGTGAGTGGAGCTTCGCGGATCGGCGAGGGAAACCTCGGCTTGGGAACGTTCCTCCGGATCCTCTTGGCTGTTTTCATGTTAGGTGCCCTAGCAGCGGAGATTCGGCAGTATCGGCACCACCGCCGATCGGCAAGTT
>NZ_BOPA01000026.1 GCF_016863515.1 Micromonospora gifhornensis | reverse complement strand
CCCTCTGAGATCCCCCGCCGTGGTCGTACTCGGCGTCACAGTCACCGTCCTGTCCGCCTGTGGGCCGTCCGTGCCCAGCGCCGATCCGCGCAGCGGCCAACCACCGGCGGTCGACGCGGCACCCGACACACCGAGCGCGGTCGCCGCCGAGCAGGGCGAGCAGGACGTGCCGCAGACGGCCAGCGCCAGCCCCTCCCGCAGCGCCAGCGCGGTGCCCTCGGCGACACCCACCGGCGGTGGCCGCAAACCGTCAGGCGGTGCGGTGGCCGTGCCGGCGGCGGGACGGGCGGTGGACACCTCGCGGCCGACCCGTACGGTCGGCACCGGCACCCCGGCCAGCTGCACCTCGGCGGCGGTGGTCCGGGCGGTGGCGGCCGGCGGCATCATCACCTTCGACTGCGGCCCCGACCCGGTGACCATCAAGATGACGGCGACGGCCAAGGTGCGCAACGCCAACGGCCCGCAGGTGGTCCTCGACGGCGGCGGCAAGGTCACCCTCAGCGGTCAGGGCCGACGCCGCATCCTTTACATGAACACCTGCGACGCGTTGCAGGGCTGGACCACCTCGCACTGCCAGAACCAGGACCATCCCCGGCTGACCGTGCAGAACCTGACCTTCGCCGACGGCGACGCCACCGGCCAGCGCACCGACGGCGGCGGCGGTGGGGCGATCTTCGTCCGGGGCGGCCGGTTCAAGGTGGTCAACTCGCGCTTCGTCGACAACCGCTGCGACCGGAGGGGCCCGGACCTGGGTGGCGCCGCCATCCGGGTCCTCGACCAGCACGACGACCAGCCGGTGTACGTGGTCGGCAGCACCTTCGTCGGCGGCTCCTGCGCCAACGGCGGCGCGCTGAGCAGCATCGGTGTCTCCTGGGTGGTACTCAACAGCACGTTGCGCGACAACGCGGCGGTCGGCGAGGGAGCCAACCCGGCCCGTTCCGGCACCCCGGGCGGCGGCAGCGGCGGCGCGATCTACTGCGACGGCAAGGAGTTCTCGGTACGCATCGCCGGCACCACCATCGAGGGCAACGACGCGAAGGAGGGCGGCGGCGCGATCTTCTTCGTCAGCAACAACCGCACCGGCACGCTCCGCATCGAGGATTCGACCCTGCGCCGCAACCCCAGCCACGGCTTCGAGACCTACCCGGGCATCTTCTACCTGGGCTCCGGCAAGCCCGCATTCACCCGCTCCACCCTGCGCTGACCCCGTCAGTAAGGGTTGCTGTGACCGGCCGGGCGGGCCCGGACGAGTCCGGCCGGGCGACCGGGCAGGGTGGGTGTGGCGGACAGCGGCGGGCTGTCGGTGTGGGCACGTTCGGCCATGCCGGCGACGAGTTCCTTGAGGGCGTCGACCGCGTTGACCCGGGGCCGCCAGCCCAGCTCGGTCTCGGCCCGGTGGCTGGACATCAGCGGTACGTTCATCGCCAGCTCCACCCAGCCGGCGTCGATCGGTTGCAGCCGGGTCCGCCAGGTCAGCGCCGCGGCGGCGCGCAGCACCGGGGCGGCCACCGGCACCGTCCAGCCGTGGAAGTGCCGGGCCACCAGCTCCGGGGTCAGCACCGGGTCCGCGGCGACGTTGAAGGCACCGCGCACATCACCCAGGATCGTCCGGGCGTACGCGTCAGCCACGTCGTCGGCGTGCACCGCCTGCATCCGCAGCCGCCGGTTGGCCGGCACCAGCGGCAGCCGCCCGTACCGCAGCAGCCGCACCGGCACCAGCGGCCCGAGGAAGTACCGGGCGATCTCGGTGCCCGCCTCCCGCTGAAAGATCAGCCCGGGCCGCAGCCGCACCACCCGCAACCCCGGATGGGTCCGCTCGATCCCGTCGAGCATCTCCTCCACCGCCGCCTTGTCCCGGCTGTACGACGATTCGACCACCCCGGTCGCAGGCCAGCGCTCGCTCACCGGCGCGTTCTTCGGCCCCGGCGCGTACGTGCCGACCGACGAGGCGTACACCAGAGCCGGCACCCCAGCCCGCAACACCGCGTCGACCACCGCCCGGCTGCCGTCCACGTTGGTCCGGCGTAACACGTGCTGGTCGTGGCTGGGCTGAATCTGCCAGGCCAGGTGCACCACCGCATCGGCACCGGCGAAGACCCCGGTCAACTCGTCCGCTGCACCCGGCAGACCGATGTCACACGAGTGCCACCGCACCCCGTCGTACGGCTCACCGGCCCCCGCATGGGGCAGCCGCCGCGCCACCCCCACCACCTGGACGTCGCGCTCGCGCCGCAACCGGCGCAGCAGCGCCGTACCCATGTTCCCGCTCGCCCCCACCACCACGATGCGCATGCCCGGTCCGTACCCGTTAAGTGGCTTTCCAACCACGCGCCGTGCCGGCGTCTTCCGGAGACCTCACCGGGTGAGCAGGGCACCGATCAGGCAGGCGAAGGCGGCGCCCGAACTGACCGTCCGGACCAGGTTCCACCGCACCCAGGGCCCCTCGAACCGACGTCGGATCGCCGCCAGGTCGGTGGTCCCGTCGACCGACCTGGCGGCGTCCAACTGATCGTTGAGCGGCACGTTCGACCGCATCGTTACAGCGAAGGTGATCGAATGGCAGATCAGTGCCACAACCAACCGTTGAGGATCTTGCGGTTGATCGATTGCATGGCACCGATCAAGGTCCGATCGTCGGTCGCCCCCAGACCCGGCATCACCGAGCAGGCGTACGCGAAGAACAGCCCGGCCACCAGCCCGGTACTGAACGTCGCCCCAGCCAGTACGACGACGCGGATCGACTCCGGCATGCTCACCCTCCCCGTGTCGCAGTGCCGACGGCCCGATCCTGCCAGCCGGATGCGAATCGCCGAAGGCGTCGCCGTCCTTGGGGTGGCTTCCGTCGGAACTGATCGGCGGTCGGGGTGCGTGCCTGGAGGGCCTGAGCATCGCGCGCCGGGCCACGGGGGTCAGGTAGCCTGTGGGCCGCGGGCCGCTAGCTCAATGGCAGAGCTGTGGACTTTTAATCCATAGGTTCAGGGTTCGAGTCCCTGGCGGCCCACCACACACCGCCGATGAGCTGCGCTAACGCCGAGTGAAGATCATCGGGCACGACGAGGGCACAACTCAGCTCCGATCTTGGTTGGCGGGAGCTTCCGGTCGCTCACTGCCTGCCTGTCGCAGGAGGCCACCGACCAGGCCGCGTGGCCGGTCTTTCTTCGGCGACGTAGGTTTCCGCCATCGACATGGCTGGACGATTTCACGTGGTCGCGGCCGACTGCAAGAACAGGAGGCCACCACGGGCGCCCGCCAGGCTGAGACGAGTTCCCAATCTCCGTCTAGGAGGTGGCGACAGCAACGCCACCTGCCAGAGTTCGCCGGTCCTCCGTCAACCATCACCGTCGCTGGCTGCGGGCTACCAGTAGTAGGACCACACCGGTCACCGTCAGGACGGAGCCCGCACACATTCCGCTGAGGCCTACTGCCAGATTTCCCTCCTGCCAGGAAGAGACCGGGTACGCCGTCTCAGAGAGGTAGTAGACGGCGAGCCACAAGATGCCTCCCGCACAGGGACCAACGAGGCCAATCGCTATCAGGACGATGCCCGCTGCGCCCAACGGTGTGACCCGTGGCCGTTGCGCACTGGGTCGTTTGTCGGTCGCAACCTTGATTTCCGTCTCCGTCGCGACGATCCTGCGGATTTCGTCGGCTGAGATGCCAAAGCGTCGCTCGATATGCCCGAGGTCTTGCCCGGCCGCGTAGGCGGCGATGATCTCTTCGTCACGATCCACAGACATGACATCGAATCGTAGTTGGTCGATCATCATCCAGCACGGCCAGCGACAGCCAGGGGTACGGGCCCGCCGGCGAGAGATGTGACGGTGTGCCGCCCAACGTCAGCAAGATGCGGTAAGCGGCTTGCGAGATCATCGGGCACAAGCCGGGCACACCTCACGCCGAGAAGGACCGTCAACCGCTGTAAGGCAACGCAAGACTTCAGCCAGGTCAGCAGGTCGATCCGCCGATTACAGATGATCGAGGCCTCGCCAGAGAGGGTCAGGGTTCGAGTCCCTGGCGGCCCACCGACCGCACCATTGTGCGAACCGGTGGTTGTTCATCGTGAGTGCCCCGTCCGGGTTGGGCGGGGACATCGGCCGCCTGGCTGTCATCCCTGACGATGTGACGATCCGCTGCTGTGGCGGATGACCCTCGACGTCGTCGCCGCTTATCAGCCCGACTCGCGGGGCGACTGCCGGAACCTGCAGTGCCTCGGGCAGCGAGGCGTGTGCGCCGCTGCCCGCAACGCCCGGAGGCCGCGGGGTCGTCACGCACGGAACCTAGTTGGCGGAGTGCTGTGCGGCAGCGGTTCCGTGCCGTTGGTCGGATACTGGCCGGATGGTGGAGGGACAGGACGTCGGGTCGACGCGGTGGACGATTCATGGTGAGCGGGTGGTGGATGGTAGTCGGGGGCTCGGTTGAGCATCGCCGATGTGGAGTTGCCGGATGGGGTGCGGTTTGAGCAGTACGTGATTCGGGCGCCTCGGTCAGCGATGGTGGCGGTGCTTGACGGTCAGGGGCGGCTGTTGCTGATGCGGCGGCACCGGTTCGTGTTCGACCGGTGGGTGTGGGAGCTGCCGGGCGGCTACGTCGATGAGGGTGAGGATCCGGCGGCGTGTGCGGTCCGGGAGGTTGAAGAGGAGACCGGGTGGCGTCCGGGTGTGGTGGAGCCGTTGTTGGCGTTTCAGCCGTGGGTGGCGACCGCGGACGCGGAGAACCTGCTGTTCCTTGCCAGGAGCGCTGAGCACATCGGTGCTCCGGTGGATGTCAACGAGGCCGAGCAGGTCGCCTGGATTCCGTTGGAGGAGGCACGGCAGCTCGTCTCCCAGGGCGAGATCGTGGGTGCCGGCACGGTGATCGCCGTGTTGGAGCTGGTCGCGCGTGAGGCCCGAGGCGAGTTGTAGTCAGCGGTACTGGCCGAGGGCTGCGTCGATCCGGGTGATGAAGTGCCGTGCGGCTGGTCGGCGGCGGTGTGGCATGAGGTCCGTTTGTAGGTCGCGTTAGCGGACGGCGCGGGCGGACTTCAGCAGGGTGGCCAGGGTAAGGGCTGTAGACAGCAACGCCGCCGGGCGGCGGCACGCTGACGAACGCAGGCCCGGGCAACGCTCCGAGCTTGCAGCCGTTGCCGGAGGTCTGCGGACGCGACGCACAGGGCTTGTGAGCGAGGCGTATGGCTAGACCTCTGCCTGACGGGTCAGTTCTCGTCGACCGCGGCGAGATCCGCGGTAGCCCGCAGAAGATGCGAGACTCAACCCTCGTCAAACGCGCGGCGCGTTCTTGTAGACCGCGTAGGCGAACCAGGCGGCATCGCGGGCAGCCATTGGGCTCTCGCTGGAGATCTTCGTAAATCCCTCCGAGCATTCACCGGTGGTGGCGGAGACGACGAAACAGGTGACGTTCGGCCACCCTGCTTGATTACAGAAGACGCCGATGTCCTCCAAGATCGCGCCGGTCGCCAGCGGCGCCAGGCCGGGTTGCAACTTCTCGGCGAAGGCTGCGTAGGTGATCGGCTGGTGGCCCTTGGTTGCGATCTCCTGCAGGACGCGCAATCCGTTGACCATGCGGCGCGAGCGGGCCTCGTCGAAGCCGGCCCGCTTCACATATTCACTCAGTACAGGGTGCATCGTTTCCTCCAACTCGGCGTGAGAGGCGTTCGGAGGGCGACCCGAGCTACCGCGGAAGCGGGTCGGCGACGTAGACGCCCTTACCTTGCCGCCCGTCGATCAAGCCCTCGGCTTTGAGCAGGAGCATCGAGGCGCGGATGACCGTGTTGCTGACCTTGTAGTGCTCGCAGAGGGCAGCGAACGAGGGCAACTTGTCGCCTGGGTTCAACTGTCCAGAGCTGATCTGCTCGCGGATATCTCGGGCGACCTGTAGGTAGGCAGCTTCAGACATAGGTGGTGCTCCCAGCTTGGCGGCTGGTGCAAGCAGACTACATCCCGGGCTCAACTTACAACGCTATGTGTCGTAGCTGTTGACCCTGCGCACATTGCGTCCTAAGTTGCTCGTGGGGCTACCCAGCTTGGCGGCCGGGTGCTCTGCCGTGGGTGCCCTGTCTCCAGGCACGGGTGACGGGGTGCCCACGGACCACAGGCGTCGGCGGGAGGCACGGTGACCAGACCGAACGATGCGAGTGTTTCGCCCGCAGGTGCGGGCTGCGCTGCCCGGGGTACCGGCCCTTGGCAGCAGAGGTCGGAGAACAAAGGGCGCGTGTCCTACGACGAGTACGTCCTAGCGGTAGCCCTCACCCTTGCTCGGCGGCATCGGCCGGTCTGGTCCTGGCAGAAGTGGCGGCGGATCTGTCGCTGTGGAGCCGATCTGCCCTGCCACGCCCGGCACCGCATCCCCATCAACCGTGGCCACTGGCCGGGAGAGGAGGCGCAGTGAGAAACGACCAGGAGTACGCGATCCTCGCCGTACACGTTCGAGGGCTCGACGGCATGTGCGTCGGCTGCCGCGCCTGGTGGGCGCGGCTGGCTCCGTACCCGTGCTGGCAGGTGGAATGGGCGACCAGCCGGCAGGCCCGCTCGAGCGTCGCCCGATTCCTGGGCGGTGTGCGGTGACCACCCACGGCCCGGTGATGCCGATCTGGAGCTGCGGCGGCTGCGACCTGCCCTGGCCCTGCCCCACTCGGAGGCGAGAGCTACGCGCGGAGTACGCGGGCGCTCAGGTGTCGCTGGCGCTCTACCTCGGCGTCTGTCTCGTGCAGGCCGCCGAGGACATGCCCTGGGCACCGGCCGGCGCACTCCACCGACGGTTCATCGGCTGGGCCAGACAGCCTGCGGAAGTACAGCAGCGAAGTACAGCAACCGTGCCAGCCGAACCCGGCCGAGAAGCGCGCCAGCAGCCCGGATGACCTCGAACCGCACCGCAGGAGACCGGTTCGCCGGCAATCCATAGGTTCAGGTCCGAGTCCCTGGCGGCTCACTCCGAACGGATACCCATACGGGGGTGCAAGCAGAAGCGCAGACCACGGCCGATGTCATGGCCGCGCTGCCGTACGGCCGGACTCCGCACAGGATGGTGGATTTGTGGGTCAGTTCTGGCCGGGGCTTGCTACGGGCAGCCCAGCTGCCTTGGCGCATTCGAGCAGCCGCCGGTCGTAGGTGACGAAGGCGGTGAGCGCCGTGCCGGACTCGTTGGTCAGTACCTGGGCGGTGGCCAGGTGGATGGCGTCAAGGCTGCGGAGTGTCGGCTCAGCGAACGCGGCTGCGGTCGCCCGGACCGTGCTGTCGATCTCCATTCGGAACAGCCGTCCGACGGCCGCCGGCACTCCGATCAAAGCTTGCGGAGCTGATCGGCGCAGCGCTCTGGGCACTTCCACCTCAACGAGAGCGGAGGAAACCAGCGGCACGTCGTCGTGCTTGTTGAGCCAGGAGACAAGGTCGGCGCTGCACATCTCCTGTCGAACCAGCTTGATGACGGCAGCTGAATCGAGGTAGATCACCAGCGTTCCTCGTCCCGCATGGCAGCGAGCGAGGCGGCCACATCCACGCTCTCGTCACCGAGCTTCGGTGGAAGCGGAACAGAGCCCCCGCCGGTGGGGGCGACGGCTCGCCCCGCCGCTACCAACTTGGCCAGCACCGACCTGTCGTCGCCCACCGGAACCAGTCGGGCGATCGGGTGTCCGCGATCGGTGATCTCGACGGTCTCGCCGCCACTCACCCGAGCCAACACCTGGCTCGTGTTCTGGTTCAGCTCCCGGACACCGATACGTTCCATGACTACGAGTGTAGAACCACATGTTCTACAGTTCTAGCTTCCGACGTCGTCCGGGCTGCCTGTTAGCCAACCAGGGCCCGTTCAGGGTCAGCGGCGTACGGTGACCTTTGCGCTGGTGGCCTTGCCGTTGCTGTGGCCGGCCTTGCGAGCGATCACCGTGACGGTGAGCTTCTTGCCGCGCATCTTCGAGGTCAGCTTCAGCGTCTTGCCGGTCGCTCCCTTGATCAGCTTTCCGTTGAGCCGCCACTCGTACTTGTAGGAGTCCGCCTTCGGCGACCAGGTGCCGACCAGGGCCTTGACCTTCCGGCCGACCTTGGGCGTACCGCTGATCTTGGGCTTCTTCGTCGCCTTGGGGGCCTTGCCCTTGGCGACCGCGGCGGTGGCCTTCGAGGTGGCCTTGCCGTTCGGGTGACCGGTCCGGATGGCGGTCACGGTGACCGTGAGCTTCTTGCCGAGCAGCGCGGCCGTGATCTTGAGTGATGCGCCGGTGGCGCCCTTGATCGCGGTGCCGTTCGCCGCCCACTGGTACTTGTACGACGTGGCGCTGGGCGTCCAGGTCCCGGTGCTGGCCTTCACGGTGCTGCCGACGGCGACCGTGCCGGTGATCGCCGGCAGCTTGGTGGCCTTGGGCGCGGGCGGTGCGACGATCTGGAATCTGCTGGCCCACGTTACCGAGCTACCGAGTTCGTCGTGCGGGGTCAGCCGCACCGTGGCCGGACCGGTCGCCACGCCGGTCAGGTCGGCGTGGACCAGCATCATCGCGCCGCCGCCGGTCAGGTGGTGGACCTGCGCGGGTACCGGCTTACCGTCGGCCGGGATGACCTCGATGAGGTCCTGCTTGTGCATGCCGTAGCCGGTCAGCTCCAGCAGGTGCACCTCGCCGGTGGTCACCGAACCCGGGGTGACGTGGTCGAGGGCGATCAGGCGGCGTTTGAGCTGGAAGCGGTGTTCGGTGACATCGGAGGTGCTGCCGGTGGCAGTCACACTCCAGAGCAGCACCTCGTGGGCACCGTCCGTCGGCGGCGTCCAGGACACGGTCGCCGTTCCGTCCGGGCCGGCGGGGACCGCGACCGACGGAGCGCCGTTGATCCGGTACCGGAACTCCGTCGTGCCAGGCATTCCGGCGGTGAAGGTGAAGGTGCCGGGCCATACCCGGCCGACGCCGTTCGACGGGAAGTCGGTCGAGGTTACCTCCGGACGGTTGGAAACCGACCAGAGGATGATGGCGCTGCCCGTCTGCACACCGGCGGCGTTGCGTGCGAAGACGTTGATGTAGTGGGTGCCCCTGACGGTGGGCAGGAGTTGGAAGGTGGCGCTGCCGTCGGCTGCCGGCGTCAGGATCTGTCGGCTGTTCTGGTCGGAGTTGATGGTGACCACGTACTCGACGGGGTTCGCCATGCGGGTACGGGCGATGAAGGTGGTCGGTGTCACCCAGCCCACGCCGGGGATGCGCGACACGGTGGGCGCCGCACCGTCGACGGAATAGGAGACGTACCGGCTGGCGGAGACGGTGCCGTCGGCGCTGACACTGTGCACCAGGAGATTGGCGATCTCGTGGTGGACGGCTGTCCAGGTGAGGTCCGCAGTCCCGTCCGGGCGCGCGGCCACCGTGCCGGTGTAGTACGTCTTGTGCACCCGGTCGCGCAGGCTGTAGGTGTAGGAGACGACGTCCGGTCGACCCGGCCGCAGGCGCACCGTCCGCGACTCGCCGACCACCAACTCCGCGCCGTCCTCGCCGCGATCAACAAGCCGTGGGCCGTCGTCCACCTTGAACGCGTAGGCGGTCTCGCTCGGTTGCGGACCCTCGGGGGTCACATCCCGGACGTAGAGCGTCTGAAGGCCCGCCTGGGTGGGGGCGATCGACGCGTACCCCAGGCGATCGACGGCCGGGACGGTGCCGGAGGGGCCGTCGTCGCCGAGCCGCCAGGCGAAGGCCACCGTGTCGGTGCGGTACGTCAGGAATTGGAAGGTGCCCGCCATCCCGATGCTGTAGTCGAGGTTGGGCGAGTTGGGATACATCGGATACTCGTACGACGACACCGCCGGTGGGCGTACGGTCTGCGCGGATTGCAGTGTGGGCCCGGCTGCCGAGGCGGGTGCGACCACCGCTACGGCACCTCCGGAGCTGCCGAGTGCGGCCACCGTCAGCAGTGCCACGATCCGTCGAGTTGAGCGCGAGCCGATGCGCATCTGTCCCCCATGTACCGACCGGGCGATGATCACCCGGGCAGATGATATTGACAGACGCCAGACGGTACGGGCAAGGCAGATGTGTGCCCGCTGCGGGGCGCATGGCTGTGGATCTGGTGCGGTCAGGCCCTGAGCGTCATCGCGCTGTGGTCACTGGGCGACGGTGGGGAATCCGTCGGTGAGTGCCGCGATGGCGCGGTGGAGTCGGCCGGCGGCCAGCGGGCTGGTGCCGTCGGTCAGCAGCAGGTGGTGCAGCACTGCGGTCACGATCAGGGCCAGCGCCTCCGGGTCGGCGCTCGCGGGCACCCGGCCCAACTGCTGCTCGGCGGCGAGGTAGCGGGCGATCGCCCGTTCGACCGGTTGCAGGCCGGCGCTGCCGGGGCCGAGCACCGCTTCGACGCCGGCGGTGATGCCGGGTCGGTACGCCATCAGCCGGGTCATCGTCACAAGCGCGTCCAGCGGGAGTGCTTGGCCGATCTCGCTGAGGTTCTCGGTGACCGTCGCGCTACCGGCGCGGGTCGGGAGCCCGGCCACTGCGCTTGCGAGTTGGAAGCTGCGGTCGACCGCGTAGCCGACGAGGAACTCGTCGAAGTTCGTGAAGTGGCTGAACAGCAGCCCGGTGGCGACGCCGGCCTCGCGGGTCACGGCCCGGCTGGTGAGCCGGCTCGGCCCCTCGCCGACGACGACGCGCTCCACGGCGGCGAAGAGCTGCTGCCGAGGCTCGGGGGTGGCGACTCCGCGCGGCATGCCTCTGATCTTAGGCCCAGGCCGGACGGCTTCAGTTGTCTCGCATGAGCAGATGCTCATACTATTTGAGCGTACGCTCATTCTTGGGAAGGGATACCGCATGAGGCGAGCGGTGATCGTCGGCGCGGGCATCGCCGGTCTGGCCGCGGCGGCGCGGCTCGGCCGCGACGGCTGGCGCACGACCGTGGTGGAGCGGGCCCCGGGCCGGCGCAGCAGCGGCTACCTGGTGAACCTGCTCGGGTCGGGGTACGACGCCGCGCAGCGACTCGACCTGCTACCCGCACTCTCCGACCGCGCGCTGGGCTCCTTCTCCACCGTGCTGGTCCGCGCGGACGGTCGGCCGAAGTTCACCGTGCCGGCGGCCCTCGCCGAGGCCACCCTCGGCCCGCGCGCCATGACGGTGTTCCGGGGCGACCTGGAAGCCGCGCTGTACGACGTGGCCCGCGAGCACACCGAGTTCCGCTTCGGCACCACCGTCACCGCGATCGAGCAGGATGCCGACCGGGTACGGGTCACGCTCAGCGACGGCAGCACCGAGGATGCCGACCTGCTCGTCGGCGCCGACGGGGTGCACTCCGCCACCCGGACGTCGGTGTTCGGTGCGCAGTACCGGGTCGACCTGCCGTACGTGGTGGCGGCGGTCCCCCTCGCCGAGCCGGTGGCGGAGGTGCCCGAGTCGTCCGCGACGACCTTCATCGGGCCCGGCCGGACGGCAGCGATCATCAACCTGGGGCCCGGCCGATCCTCGGCGTTCTTCACCTACCGCTGCGAGGATCCGGGGCTGGAGGTGGCTCGGGGCGCGGTCGAGGCCGTCGGGGCGACCTTCGCCGACCTCGCCGCCGGGGTGCCCGAGGCGTTGCGGCAGTTGGCCGCCGATCCCGCCGGCGCCTACTTCGACCAGGTCAGCCAGGTGGTCATGCCCCGGTGGAGCGACGGTCGGGTGGTGTTGCTCGGCGACGCGGCCTGGTGCGTCACCCTCTTCGCCGGGCACGGGGCCGCCCTCGCCCTGGCCGGCGCGGACCGGCTCGGCACCGCCCTGAACCGGCCCGACCAGGACATCCCGACCGCCCTCGCCGGTTGGGAGGCCGCGCTACGACCGGAGGTCGTCAAGCGGCAGGCACTCGCCCGTCGCGGCATGCACCAGTACGCCCCACCGAGCCGCGTCCACGTGTGGCTGAACGACGTCACGATGCGCGCGATCACCCTGCCCGGCGTACGTGGTGTGCTGCGGCGCGCGGTCGAACGGCAGAACCGCTGACGCGTCCGGTTGTCGGGGGCGGGCAGGATTGCAGTGTGGGTTGGCGGGATCGGCGGAAGCCGCGCAGGCTGCGCAGCCGCTGGCTGCCCGGCTACTGGATGCGCCACCCGCTGACCGGAATCGTGCTGCTTGTCGCCTTGCTGGCGGTGATCGTGCCGCTTGAGGTGCGGTCGATCCACCGGACCCATCGGCTGGACAACTACGGTGTGCAGGCCGAGGCGACCGTACGCGAGGTGCATGCGCAGGGCAGGAACTCGTACGTGCTTGTCGCCTTCACCACCGCCGAGGGCCGCCAGGTCGTCGCGGAGGTCACCGACTACAGGTGGAGCCCGGAACCGCAGGTCGGTGACGTCGCCACCGTGCGGTACGACCCCGCCGATCCACGACGCAACGTCCGCGACGTACGGATCGGTGCCGGCTACCTGGAGCCCGTGGTCGTCATCGCCGTGACGGTGATGTTCGGGGTCGGCGGCGGCGTGCTGCTCTGGCGTACCCGGTCGGTGTGGCGGCAGAACGCCGAGGACTGGCGTTCCGGACACCACTTCGCCTGACCCGGGTTCCTCTCAGCAGGTCGGTGCTGCCGACGCCGGTAGGGGTGCCGTGTCGTTGATCCGGTTGTGCCCGTTGCCCGCCGGTGGCCACGGTGAGGGCGTCGACAACCCCGGGAGGTACGCCGTGACCAGCGAACGCGAGACCGTCGAGGTCGACCCCGAGCTGTTCCAGGCCGTCTACGACTCACCCGCCTCGCTGCCGGGCCGGCACCGCTGGACCACCCCGGAGACGGACGTACGGCGGATCGAGAAGCTGCTGAACATGCCGCCGCGCACCATCGGTGCTCCGCTGTGGGTAAGCGGCGACCAGCCGGACTGCCCGAAGTGCGATCGCCGGATCAGCTGGTACGACATCGTCTCCTCCGCCTTGAAGGGCGTGCACGATCCGATGATGATCGCCACGGTGATCCTGGGCGAGCGCCGCTACGTCAACACCGGCCTCCCCGACGCCATCGCGGGCGTCCGCTGCGCCGACTGCCGCACCCCGATCGAGGGCCTGCGCAGCTTCAAGTGCCACAACTGGGCGTACGCCTTCGAGGAGCTGACGGCCGTACGGGAGCGGATGGCGGGCGGCTCAGTCCTCGGCGAGTAGCGACAGCACATGCCGCAGCCCCGGACGACCGTCGATCGACACTTCACCGGTCGGGGTGAACCCGGTGTGCCGGAGCACCGCCAGCGAGGCGGGGTTGTCCAGGGTGGCTACGGCGGTCAGCCGACACAGCCCGTACGCCTGACGGGCGAGAGCGGCCACCCGACGTACGCCGTCCGTGGCCACCCCGCGCCCGGCGGCGCGCTGCGCCACCCGGTAGCCCAGCTCGGCCTCGCCGTCGGCCACGTCGACCAGGTTGAACCGGCCCAGCACCTCCCCCTGGTCGACCAGTACGTGGAAGTGGCAGCGCCCGGTGGCCTGCTCGGCGAGCAGGGCGGCGTGCCGGTCGACGAACGTGGCGAAGTAGTCGTCGCCCCGATCCGGCACCGAGGCGGCGAACCACGCGCGGTTGTCGCGTTCGAAGGCCAGCAGCGGGTCCGCGTGCTCGGCGGTCAGCCGTTCCAGTTCGGGCACCCGCGCACCCTAACGCGGCTTGCCGTCGGCACGCCGAGTTGTTAATAAGGGGCCCTTCCTCTACCGGAGGCGTTAATAAGGTGCCCTTCCTTACCGCCCCTGCGGGCGGCGCCCGTCCGGGGAGGGCGGTTCGGCGCCGAAGTCGGGCACCGCAGGCATCGGGCGCGTCACCGGCTCGCCGGCGCTCACCCGCAACCGCTCGCCGTGATGCCACAGCTCGACGGTGGCGCCGGTGGGCGCGTCGGGCAGTTCGTAGCGGACGTCGTCGGCGGTGAGGGTGACCAGCAGCCGGTGCCCGTGCCAGCAGAGGCTGAATGCCAGCCGCTCGATCCGGTCCGGCAGCCGGGGGTCGAAGGACAGCAGTTCGCGGTCGTCGCGCATCCCGCCGAAGCCCTGCACCAGGGCCAGCCAGGCACCGCCCAGCGACGCCAGGTGCAGGCCGTCGCCGGTCTTGTCGCCGAGATCCTCCAGGTCCTGCAACACCGACTCGGTGAACAGGTCGTACGCCAGATCGAGGTGGCCCAGTTCGGCGGCGAGCACGCCCTGCGGGCTGGCCGACAGTGACGAGTCGCGAACGGTCCGGGCCTGGTAGTAGGCGAAGTTGGCGGCCTTCTCCTCGGCTGCGAACTCGCCGGGGAAGCGCTGCATGGCCAACACCAGGTCGGCCTGCTTGACCACCTGGTGCCGGTACAGCTCCAGGTAGGGGAAGTGCAGCAGGAGGGGGTAGTCGTCCTCGCTGGTGCCGGCGAAGTCCCACTCCGGCTGTTCGGTGAAGCCGGCGGACTGCTGGTGCACCCCGCGTTTGGCGTCGTACGGCACGGTCATCGCGTCGGCCGCGGCCCGCCAGGCGGTCACCTCCGCCGGGTCGACGCCCAACCGGGTCGCCGCCTCCGGGTGGCGCTGCGCCGCGTCGGCGGCACCGCGCAGGTTCCGCCGGGCCATCAGGTTGGTGAACAGGTTGTCGTCGACAAGCGCCGAGTACTCGTCCGGACCGGTGACCCCGACGATGTGGAAGCGACCGTCGTCGGTGTAGTGCCCGAAGCCGGCCCACAGCCGGGCGGTGGCCACCAGCAGTTCCAGTCCGGGGCCGGCGAGGAGGTCGTCGTCGCCGGTGGCCGCGACGTAGCGCAGCACCGCGTCGGCGATGTCGGCGTTGACGTGCAACCCGGCCGTACCGGCGGGCCAGTAGCCGGAACACTCCTGTCCCCCGATGGTGCGCCACGGGAAGGTCGCCCCGGTCAGCCGCAACTCCGCCGCGCGTTCGAGGGCCTGCGGCAGCTGCGCGTGCCGCCAGCGCAACGCCGATCGGGCCACCTCCGGCGCGACGTAGGTGAGCACCGGCAGGACGTAGCCTTCGGTGTCCCAGAGCACGTGCCCGTCGTAGCCGTTGCCGGTCAGCCCCTTGGCGGGAATGGTCCGGTCGCCGTCGGGGCGGCCCGCCTGGATCAGGTGGAACATCGCGAAGCGGATCGCCACCTGCAACTTGTCGTCACCGTCGAGGAGCACGTCGGCGGTACGCCAGGCGGCGTCCAGGGCCGCGCGTTGTTCGGCGCGCAGCGCGGCGAAGCCGTCGGCGCGAGCGGCAAGCGCGTCGGTCATCACCTGGTCGGCGAGGTCATCCGGCGACGAGCCGTCGACCGGCTGCCACTCGTACGCCGCGAACTTGGCAAGCGTGACCCGCTCTCCGGGCTGAAGGACGCCGGTGAGGCTGAACCGGATCCGGTCCTCGGTCGCGTCCGCGCTGCTGGTGACGTGGTCCGGTGCCGTCGGGTGGTGTGCCACGGCGACGGCGACCCGCTGACCGCTGTGCTCGGTGCGGTGCACCAGCACCCCGGCGCTGCCGTCGAGGTGCTGCGCCTCGCCGACAAGCGGATCGTCGATGACGGCGGCGGCTCGTGGGTCGTCGGCGCGGTCCTCCACCCGCTCGTTGGCCAGCAGGTCGGCGCAGATCCTCAGCTCGACCGGCCCGTGCAGGGCTTCCACCGTCCACTCGACGGCACCGACGCGGCGGCGCAGCAGTGACACCAGTCGGGTGCTGCGTATCCGCACCGTGTGTCCGCCGGGCGAGGTCCACTCGGTGAGCCGTTCCAACACCCCGGCGCGCAGGTCGAGGACCTGCTCGTGGTGGTGCAGCGTCCCGGTGCGTACGTCAAGTGGTTCGCCGTCGACCCAGAGCCGGACGAGGGTGGCGTTCGGTGCGCTGATCACCGTGTCGGACAGCTGCGGGAAGCCGTGACCGTCCTCGGGGTAGTTCAGCTTGCGCCGCTCGTGGAAGCCGTTGAGGTAGCTGCCCGGCATGTCGCACGGTCGCCCCTCGTCGAGGGCACCGCGCCAGCCCAGCCAGCCGTTGCTCAACGCGAACACCGACTCGGTCTCGCCGAGCCGGTCCAGGTCGTCGTGGGTACGCCGGATCCGCCAGCGCTCGTCGGGTGCGGACGAGCGTTCGGCTGTGCGCTGCAACTACGCCTCCTGAAGCGGTGCGAACGGGAGGCATCAACAGTTCCCCGCCGGCCCGCTCACCACACCAGCAGCAGCGCCCCCACGGTGCCGAGCACCAGGTACGGCCCGAACGGCAGGTGAGACGACCAGCGCGCCCGTCGGGTGACCAGCAGCCCGAGAGCCACCAGGCCGGACAGCATCACCGCGAGCAGCAGCCCCAGCACCGGGGTCGCCCAGCCGTACCAGCCGAGCAGCGCGCCCGCGCCCAGGGCGAGTTTGGCGTCGCCGATGCCGAAGCCTCGGGCGCCGAACAGCAGAGTGGTGGTGGCGAAGAAGCCGGCCAGGCCGAGCGCGGCGGCGGTGGCGCGCAGCCAGGGTGCCGGCCCGGCGTCGACGAGGGCGGTCAGTCCGAGCAGCAGCCAGGTGCCGGCGGCGGCCGGCAGGGTGAGCCGGTCAGGCAGCCGGTGCACGGCGAGGTCGACGAAGACCAGCGGTACCGCGAAGATCAGCCACCAGGCGGCGGCGACCAGTTCACCTGCGGGCGGGCCGGCCAGCAGCAGCATGGCGAGGGCGGCGACGGTGACCAGTTCGACGGTGTACGGCGGCGCGCCGATCCGGGCTCGGCAGGTGCCGCATCGGGCGGTGGGGCCGAGCGCCGGCCAGGGCCGGTCGAGGCCGATCGGGGTGTCGCAGGCGTCGCATCCGCTGCGGCGGTCGGTCCCCGCCGGCACGGCGTGTCGGGCGACGGCGTACCGCAGCAGCGGGGTGAGCGTCAGCACGGCCAGCGGCCGGCGGCGGGCGGCGGTGGGCGGGACGTTGTCGGGCCGCGCCGGCTCGGTGGCGGCCGGCCGGCTCACGCCGACCACCCCGGGAATGTGAATACCGTACGTAATCTGCCCGCTCGGATCCGCAGGTGACCCGATCGTTGCGAAACGGAACCCTGGCAGTCGGCGGAGACTCGGCCGAAACACCCGGCGCGCATCGATGGAATTCCCATGAAACGCAATTGGCGAACCCCTGGGGCGGGGAAAACGGGGGACGGATCGGGCAACAAGCCATTTCCCACCCCACCGATACCCGCCTCGGCGCCCCCCACCCGACGGCGGATCCCATCGGGGCGCGAACCGCACCGATCCGGCGTCGACACGACCTCGGCAGGCCTCGGCAACCCTCCGGTAACCATCGAGCACCACCACCGTTCATGACTCAGAGTAGTCACATGAATTGCCTCTGTTGCATCGGCCGGCGTCAGCTTATGCTCGCCCCTTGGATGTGACGCAACCCACGTCCGACGGCCATAACCACCCAGGACAGTGCATTTGTAGAAGATCCGTAAGGGCAAATGCGACTGCGTATTGGACCGGCCCGCAGAGGACCATCCGGTCGCGCTGCCGCATGCCCGAAAACGGCGGCGACGCCGGTCGCCGGGTCGGTACCGAGGAGGGCACGAGGGTGCGAGCACGGCAGCTGAGTCGCTGGACGGCCGGTCTGGTCGCAGTGGCCACCGTCGGCACGACCACCGCCTGCGGCAACCCGCCGACGACAGCCGGCACCACCTCCACGGACCGGAGCCGGCCGGTCGGCAACGAACGGGTCGCCGAGGAGAAGGCCGCCGAGCAGGCGGCCCTGAAGGCGTACGCCGGATACCTGAGCGCCTCCCGGTCGGCGAGCCGGCGCAGCGACCCGCAGCACCCGGAGCTGACCCGGTTCCTCGCCGACCCGCTGCTCACCCGGGTCCGGGTGGGCCTGATAAAGGCCCGAGCCAACGGCGCGGTCAGCACCGGCACGCTGCGCTCCGACCCCACGGTGATCTCCGTCGACCTGGACGGCGAGCCACCCACTGTGGAGATACAGGACTGCCTCGACGCCACCGGCTACCGGCTGGTCTACGTCGCCGACAAGAAGCCGGTGCCGGGCACCCGCGGTACGCGGCACCTCGCCACCGCCGTCGCCACCCGCTACCCCGACGGTCGCTGGCTGATCAGCGGCGGCTCCGCCCACCAGGATCAGCCGTGCTGACCCGGGCGGCGAACCACCTCGACCGGGCATCGGCCGATCCGCGCCTGCTGCGCCGGACGGCCGTCCGCCGGCTGCTGCTCGGCACCGCGCTGGCGCTGCTGCTGGTCACCGGTCCGGCGGTGCCGGCCGGTGCCGCCGACCCCGGTGCCGAGTGCCCGCCGGCCCAGCCCAACTGCAACGTCTGGGACGACGACCCGGGCACCCCCGGTGGTGGGGGCAACGGCGGTGACAACGGTGGCGACAACGGCGGTGGCGGTGGCGGCAGCGGCGTCTGCCGGTGGAAGGGGCAGACCGTCCCCTGCTACCGCGAAGGCATGGGCTGGTTCAACAGCCAGGACGGCTGCTACTACCGACTCTCCGAGCCACAACTGGAGGCACCCCCGGGGTCCCAGTGGTACACGCTAACCTGCGACGCGGTGTCCCTGGGCAGCGTGCGTAACGAGCTGCTGGAGGGGCCGCCGCCGGGCTTCGGTGCTCCGCCGGATCCGGAGGAGCTGGCCCGCCGGGCGTTCGCCTCGATCACCCTGCTGGCCCCCCGAGCGGCGGTCGCACCCCGCAAGGACATCGGCCCCGGTCTGGTCGGGCTGCCGGTCTGGATGTGGGCCAGCCGAGGCCCCACCTACTTCGGCCCGCAGAGCGCCTCCGCATCCGATCGGGGCCTGACCGTCACCATCCGGGCCGAGGTCGACGAGATCGTCTGGGACATGGGCAACGGCGACCGGGTCGTCTGCGACGGCCCCGGCACCGCGTACGAGCGGCAGGGTCGAAACGCCGGGAAGCGCTCCCCCGACTGCGGCTACCACAACGGCTACACGAAGGCCGGCACGTACCAGGTCCAGGCGACGACGCAGTGGAGCGTCACCTGGACCAGCAGCAGCGGCGCGACCGGGAGCATCGGTGGCGTCACCCGCACAACCGGCCCGGTGCAGATCCAGATCAACGAGCTTCAGGTGGTGACCCGATGAGCGTGGCGACCCGCAACGGACCCTCTCCGGTGGACGCGCCGGTCGCCCCACCCAAGGTGGTCCGGCAACGCCGGGTCCGCCCCGGGCTGCTCGGGCTGGCCGTACTGCTGATCGCCCTGGGTGGGCTGGGTTCGGCGTTCGCGGTCAACTCGGTGCGGGCGACCGGCAGTTACCTGGCGGTCGCCCGGACGGTCGAGGTGGGCAGCGTGGTAAGCGCCAGCGACCTGGTCTCCGTGCAGGTGGCCGGCGGGCAGGGGCTCGACCCGGTGCCGGCCGGACGGCTCGCCGACGTGGTAGGCATGCGCGCCGCCGTCTCGCTGGCCCCCGGCACGTTGCTGACCATGTCGCAGCTCACCGACAAGCCCCTGCTCGGCCCGGGTCAGCAGCAGATCGCCCTGGGATTGCGTACCGCCCAGGTGCCGGCCCCCAAGCTTCGCCCCGGCGACGAGATCCTGCTGGTCAGCACCCCCCGCGACGACAACAGCAGCAGCAACTCGTCCTCCGGCGTGACCCGGTTCACCGCCACCGTCACCGACGCGGTCAGCACGGACGGCCGCGACGAGGTGGTGGTCTACCTGGCCCTGGCCGTCCGGGACGTGCCGGCCGTGGTGGCGTTGGCCGCGCAGGACCGGATCGCGGTCGTGCTCACCAAGGCGGCCTGATGGCGATCATCGCGCTGGTCTCGGCCAAGGGCTCTCCGGGGGTGACCACCACCGCGCTGGCGTGCGCGCTGAGCTGGCACCGTCGGGTGGTCCTCGCCGAATGCGACCCGGCCGGCGGCTCGATCCTCGCCGGCTACCTGGGTGGCGCGCTGGACGGCCCACGCGGCCTGGGTGAACTGGCCGTCGGGGAACTGCGCGACGGCAACCTGGACACCGCGTTCTGGTCGCAGCTGGTCGACCTGGACGCCCCGCGCCGGGAACGCCTGCTGCTGCCCGGTGTCGTCGACCCGGCCCAGGCCGGCAGTGTCATCCCGCTGTGGCAGCGGTTCGCGGACTTCTTCACCGGGCTGGAACGCGGTGACCCGCCGTACGACGTGATCGTGGACTGTGGACGGCTGCACGTGGTCGGCACGCCGTGGCCGCTGCTGCGGGCCGCGTCGGTGGTGCTGGTGGTGACCCGGGCGCAGTTGCCCGACCTGTCCGGCACCCGCGCCATGCTCAAGACGCTCGAACGGGACTTCGCCGAGCATCGGGTGGAGCCCGGCACGCTGCGCCTGCTGCTGGTCGGCGACGGCCACGGCAAGGGCGAGATCAGCAAGGCCCTCCAGTTGCCGGTGATCGCCCGGCTGCCGCACGATCCGCGTACCGCCGGGGTGTTGAGCCTGGGCGGCACGGTGCGCGCCGGACGGCCGTTGCTGCGCGCGGCCCGCGAACTGGAGGTGCCGGTCGGCGCCCTGCTGGACCGGCGGCGAGCCCGCCTGGCCTGGCCGGTCTCGCAGGGGGTGCCCGATGCGCTTTGAGCCGGTCTCCTCGGATCCCCGGCGGCAGCCACCCGGCGCCACCTCCACCGCGCCACCGCTGCCCGTGGCCAACGGTCGGCACTACGCCTCCGTGCCGGTGCCGGTGTCGGCCGCGCCGGCGGCAGCCGAGCCGCCGCCCCGGCCACGGGTGGACTTCCAGGTGGTACGGGAGTTGCGTCGCCAGTTGAGCGAGCAACTCACCCGGTGGCAGCGGGGTCGGGAGTTCAGCGTCGACGAGGAGGACACCGAGCGGGCCCGCCTCGCGGTGCTCCTGGTCGCCGAGTACGCCGACTCGGTACGCCGGGCCGGCACCCCGATGGCCGCCGGTGAGGAACGGCTGCTGCTCGACCAGGTCACCGCCGAACTGGCCGGTCTCGGTCGACTTCAGACCCTGCTCGTCGACGACACCATCGAGGAGGTCCACATCCTCGGCTGCGACCAGGTGCGCATCACCCGGCACGGCGGTGGCGTCGACTGGGTCGAGCCGATCGCCGACAGCGACGACGAGTTGGTGGAGATCCTCCAGGCGGCGGCCCGCCGGGCCGGTGCCACCGAACGTTCGCTGTCCACCTCGAAGCCGACCCTGGATCTGCAACTGCCCGACGGCAGCCGGCTGGCGGCGGTGTTCCTGGTCAGCCACCGCCCGTACGCGGTGATCCGCAAGCACAACACCCTCGACGTGACCCTCGACGACCTCGCCGGCACCCGCGGTGACCTGGACGAGATGATCGACCCGCTGCTGCGCGACTTCCTCCGCGCGTCGATGCGCGCCGGGCTGAACATCATGGTCGCCGGGCTGGCCGGTGCCGGTAAGACCACGGTCATCCGGGCGTTGATGAGCGAGATCCCGCCCGACGAGCCGTACGTGCTGCTGGAGGAGAGCCGGGAGTTGCTGCCGGCCCGCCGGACCGACCGGCACCGGGCGGTGATGAGCTTCGAGGCCCGCGAGGGGCACGGTGAACGCGGGCCGGACGGTCGACCGGCCGGTGAGATCAGCATCGCCGACCTGATCCCGGTGTCGCTGCGGATGGGCGTACTGCGGATCATCGTCGGTGAGGTCCGGTCCCGCGAGATCGTGCCGATGCTCCAGGCGATGACCACCAGCCGGGGCTCGATGTGCACGATCCACGCCCGTACCCCGGGTGGGGTCAGCGAGCGGATCATCGAGTTGGCGCTGGCGCACGGCCGGGAGATGACAGTCGATCAGGCCCGCCGGATGGCCGGCAATGCCCTCGACCTGATCGTCTACGTCACCGTCGAGGACGAGACCGGCATCGGCGGGCGCAAGCACCGGTTCGTCTCGCACGTCGAGGAGGTGATCGGTGTCGGTGACAGCAACCGGATCACCACCACCAAGGTGTTCGCGCCCGGCCCGGACGGTCGGGCGGTGCCCCGACACCTACCCGAACGGGTCCGCGACCAGTTGCTGCGGGTGGGCTACGACGCGCGGCTGCTGAGCCGCTGGATCGAGGCCGGGCAGGGTGCCTGGCGTCGCCCCAAGCAGACCCGACTCGGTCGGCGGTGAGTGGTGCTCGACAACATCGAACTTCTCGCCGTGGTCTCCGGGGCGGCCTGCGTGGCCGGGCTGGTGTTGACGGTCGTCGCACTGGTCGGCACCCGCCGCCCGCCCGGCCCGGCGCCCGGCGCCGGCCCAGGGATCAGCCGACTGTGGCGCGGCTCCGGCACCACCGTCCGCGAGCAGCAGGCCCACCAGGCGCTGCTGATCGGCGCGGTGGTGGCGGGCGCGTTGGCCTTCCTGCTGACCGGGCTGCCGGTGGTCGGCCTGCTGGTCGCGGTCGCGGTACCGGGCACCCCGTGGCTGTTCTCGGTCGGCCGGGCCGAACAGCGGGCCATCGCCCGGATCGAGGCGGTCGGCGAGTGGACCCGCCGGCTCAAGGACGTCTCCGCCACCGGGCAGGGACTCCAGCAGGCGATCATCGGCACGGTCGGCACCGCGCCCGAGGAGATCCAGGACGAGGTACGGCTGCTCGCCGCCCGACTCCAGGCTGGCTGGCTGGCCCGATCCGCCCTGCTGGCGTTCGCCGACGAGATCGGCGACCCGGTCTGCGACCAGGTGATGGCGGCGCTCATCCTGCACCTGACCGACCGGGGTGAGCGGCTCGGCGACGTGCTCGGCTCGATCGCCTCGGCGGCGGCGGCCGAGGTCACCACCCGACGGGAGATCGAGGCCAAACGCACCCAGCCCCGGTTCGCGGTCCGGTTCCTCACCGGGATGACCCTGGCCACCATCGCGTACGGGCTGTTCAACGCCGAGTACGTGCAGCCGTACGGCACGCCGTTCGGTCAGCTGGTGATGGCGCTGCTCGGTGCCGCCTTCGTCGGCCTGCTGGCCTGGGTGCGCTCGATGAGCCAACCGCCGCGACCGGCCCGCTTCCTGCCCGCTCCCGACCCCGAGGAGGCGGTGGCGTGAACCTGCACCTCTTCGTCGCCGTGGTCGCCGGATCAGCGGTCGGGCTGGGCGTGTTCCTGGTGGTACGCGAACTGGTGCCGGCCACCCCCGCGCTCGGCCCGGCGTTGCGCCGGCTACATCCGCCGGCCGGAGTCGCCCGGCCCGGTCCCGCCGCCCGTCAACTGGAGTGGCTCACCGGTCTGGCCCGCTGGCTGCGCCCACCGCACCGACAGCTCGCCCTGCTCGACCGCACCCCCGAGCAGTACACGCTCTCCCTGCTGCTCTCGGCGCTGATCGGCCTCGCCGCGCCAGCCCTGCTCAGCTTCGCGCTGTTCGCCGTCGGCATCTCGCTGCCGCTTGTCGTACCGGTGCTGGGCAGCCTCGGTCTGGCGGCGCTCTGTGCCCTGGTGGCGCACCGGGCGGTAGTGACCCGCGCCGAGGCCGCCCGGGAGGAGTTCCGCCAGGCGGTCTGCACCTACCTGGACCTTGTGGCGTTGCAACTCTCCGCCGCGCACGGCCCGGTGCAGTCGCTGGAGCGGGCGGCGGCGATCTGCGAGGGCTGGGTCTTCGAGCGGATCTCCGAGGCGCTGCGGATGGCCCAGATGCAGATGCACTCCCCCTGGGACGAGTTGCGTGACCTCGCCGATCGGATCGGCATCCCCGAGCTGGGCGATGTCGGCGCGATCATGCAGTCCTCCGGCAGCGAGGGCGCCCAGGTGCACGAGACGCTGCGCAGCCGCGCCGACTCGCTACGCGACCAGATCCGCACCGACAACCTGGCTCGCGCCGAGGGGGTGACCAGTCGGCTCGACATCCCCGGCGCGCTGCTGGTCTTCGTCCTGCTCGGCTTCGCCATCTATCCGTTCCTGGCCCGCCTCTAGGCCAACCCCCGTCAGCAAAGGAGCAGTTCGATGTCCGTCCTCACCTACCTGCACGCCGCGCTACGCGCGCGGCTGGCCGAACTCGCCGGCGATCGCGGCGACAGCCCGGTGCCCACCGCCGTGATCATCTTTGGTCTGGTGACGGTGGCCCTCGCGGTGACCGCCGCCGCCCTCGCCGCAGCCAACAACTGGATGGACGCCCTCCCCGGTCCGCCGGCCAACTGACGATGCGTCGTTTCCGGTTCGAGAGGTGGTGCCGGCGCGCCGTCGCGCGCCGGCACCACCGGCTGCCCGGCGACGGCGAACGAGGCGGCAACCCGGTCGAGTTGGCCGTGACGCTGCCGGCGATCCTGCTGATGCTGTTCGCGTCGATCCAGGTCGCCGCAGTCTTCGTGGCCCGCTCGACCGCGCTCAACGCCGCGCAGAGCGGCGTCAACGCCCAACGGCTGCACGAGGCCGCACCGAACGCCGGTGCCGAGCGGGCGACGAAGTTCCTCAACCAGGCGGGCGACTGGCTGGTCGGCTGGAAGGACCCGGGACCGAGTTGCGTCACCACGGCCACCGACGTGACCTGCACGGTGACCGGTCGCGCCCTGTCGGTCGTACCGGGCGTCAGCTTCTCGGTGCGGCAGAGCGCACACGGGACGGTGGAACGATGGACCGCACCATGAGCCGGGGCTCGGTCTCGATCGAGGTGGCCGTGCTGGCACCTGCCTTCGTGGCGCTGATGGTGCTGGCCGGGGTCGCCGGCCGTACCGCCGTGGCCAGTGAGGCGCTGGAGGCCGCCGCCCACGACGCCGCCCGCGCGGCCTCGATCTCCCGGGACGCCCCCACCGCCCGCCGGGAGGCCCGGGAGGCGGCCCGGCAGCAGCTCGACTGGCGGGGCGTGGCCTGCACCGGCGCCCCACAGATCACCTTCCGGGGTACGGTCGACGGCCGGTCCACCACCTTCAACGCGGCGTTCCGCAGCCGTGTCGGGCAGGACGCCTCGGTCACCGTGGAACTCGCCTGCACAGTGTCCTACCAGGACGTCAGGCTTCCCGCGCTGAAGAACATGCCGGCGGGCAGCCGGATCACCGCCTCGTTCACCTCGCCGCTGGACCGCTACCGGAGTCGAGGATGACCGCCGGCCGGGGCGATGCCGGGCGGGTGAGCATCTTCCTCGCCATCGCCCTCGTCGGAGTGCTGGCCATCATCGGCATGGCGTTCGACGGCGCGGGGCAGCTGCGTACCCTCCAGCGGGCCGAGAACCTGGCCGCCGAGGCGGCCCGGGCGGGCGGGCAGGCCATCGACCTGGCCACCGCCATCGAGGGCGGGCCCAAACAGATCAACCGACCACAGGCCCGTCGCGCCGTCGCGGACTACCTCGCCGCCGCCGGGGCCAGCGGTCACACCGTCAACTTCCCGGTGGTCGACGGCGAAACCCAGATCCGGGTACGCGTCTCGGTCACCTACAGCCGGGCCATGCTCGGCCTCTTCGGCTTCTCCAACACCGTCACCGTCACCGGTGAGGCGACCGCGCGGCCGCTGACCGGGCTCCCCTGAGAGAAGGAAGGTCGTCATGGCCGCATCGGGTGGTACCGCCGTACGACGGCTCGGTCGCATCCTGACCGGCTTCGGTGCGCTCGTCGTGCTGCTCGGCCTGCTGGTCGGCGGGCCGATCGCGCTGCTGGCCTTCGCCGGCAACCCGTTGCCCGACCACGTACCGACACTGGCGGAGATCGGCACCACCCTCACCAGCCGCGACGACGGCCAGTTGTTCCTGCGGGCGCTGGCCCTGGTCGGCTGGTTCGGTTGGGCCACCTTCGCCATCTCGGTGCTCGTGGAGTTGGGCGCACAGGCGCTGCGCCGACCGGCACCCCGGCTGCCCGGGATGGGCCGCCAGCAGCGGGCCGCCGCCGCCCTGGTCGGCTCGGTCGCGCTGATCCTCGTCGCCAGCCCGGCCGCCGCCGCCACCGCCGCGTACACCTCCGGGCCGTACACCGCACCCACCGCGACCGTCGCGTACGCGTCCCCGGCCACCTCGACCACGATCGCCTCGACCACCATGGGCTCGACCACCATGGGTTCGACGGCCGTGGGCTCGACGGCCATGGGTTCGCAGGCGACGGTGCGGGCGGACCGGGCCACGGTCGATGCTCCGGTCTACCAGGTGGCCAAGGGCGACTACCTCGGCAAGGTCGCCGACCGGTACCTGGACGACTTCGACGACTACCGCAAACTGGCTGCCCTCAACGGACTCCGCAACCCTGACCAGATCCGCCCCGGCCAACTGATCACGCTCCCGGCGGAGGCCCAGGACCAGGGCGTACGGGCACACGCCACCGGTCGGCTGGTAACCCCGAAGGCGACGCCGGCACGGCCCTCGCCCGAACCGGCCGCCCCGGACAGCGGAGCAGAAACGCCCGCCCCGGCGAAACCGGGCGGATCGGGGCCGGGCGGATCGGGACCCGGCGGGACGGGGCCGGGCGGATCAGGGCCGGGTGGGACGGGGCCGGGTGGGGCCACGCAGGACGGGGCGACGCGGGGTGGCGCCTCCGGTCAGCCGGGTGGGAGCACCTCAGGGCCGGCAGCCGCGACACCAGCGCCCGCCGCGCCCGAGGATCGACAGCCGACCGCGCCACGCGACGAGGTTTCCGACAACCATCCGCCGGTGGTGACGGTGGGCGCGGCCCGCGCAGGCGATCCCGACCGGGTGAACCGACCCCTGGCCATCTCCGCCGTACTGGCCGTGGCCAGCATCGTCGGCGCACAGATCGGCGCAGTCCTGGGTCTGCGCCGACGACCCGCGACCACCTCGGCCAGCACCTGGCAGCACCGGCGCAGCAGCGCACCCCGCGAACTTCCCACCGGCCGACACCGCAAAGACTGACGACACCTACCGGCACGAGCGACTGGCGGCACGAGCGACTGCCGTGGCGGGCGGTCGGTGCGCGGGCCGCAGCGTCGGGCCTGCCGCCGTACCCCGGGGGTCAGGGCAGGCGTGCCTCGACCTTGCCGTTCACCACGCGGGTGGGCAGGATCTGCTGGTCGTTCGAGGATGGACCGTGCACCACCTCGCCACCGTTGAGGCGGAAGGTGCTGCCGTGCCAGGGGCAGACCACGCAGGCGTGGCCGTCGATCTCGCGTACCTCGCCCTCGCCGAGCGGCCCGCTCTGGTGGGGGCAGCGCTCCAGCATCACCGTCACGTCGTCGCCGTGCCGGTAGAGGATCACCGACACCTCGTCGACCTTGCGGGTGATCAGTTCCCGCTGAGGCAAACTGTCGATCTCGGCGACCGCATGCCACCCCTCGCTGATCAGGTGCAGGTCGGAGACGCTCACGTTCACCTGGGCACCCTGCTTGTACGCCAGATGCCCGCCGATGTACGCCCCCGCGCTCGCCGCACTGAGTCCGAGGAAGCCGAGCGTACGGCCGAGGCCGTGGCGACCCGACAACCGTGCGGCCAGCGAGCCCCCGTACAACACCAGGGCCACGCTGTTCGACGCGGCGTGCACCAGGCCGACCCGGCGCTGGTCACGGGCCAGGGCCGCCCAGTCGTTGAGACCCGCCACCGCGGACGGCACGGCGCTGGCGGTGCCGACCGCGATCAGCGCGGTGGCCGCCCGCCGCTGCCCCGGCAGCAGATCCAGTACCGCCGCACTCATCCAGGAACCGACCGTGACCTGCACCATCGCGGGGTGCAGGGGATGCCCCAGCCAGACCCCGTGCAGGAGATCACGGACGCGCTGCCCCCGCAGGGTGCCCTGCACCGCGCGCTGCAACCGATCACCGAACCGGTCAAGCCGGGAATTCTGCTCGATCTTCGTCAATAGCTCTCGCACAACTACCGACTTCCCGCCCTACCCGCCCCCAAACCGCCCGACAAGAACAACCTCCCCCAACCACCCCCTCCCACCCCCACACCCCACCCCACGCTCACCCCTCCCACCCCACCCGCCCCAGCCACCCACCCACCCCGTCGATCTTGCACTTTCGGTCACCCATTCAACCCTTGCGCGGCATTTGCGGGGACGGAAAGTGCAAGATCGACGGGGCGGACGATCGGCGGGGCGGGCGGGGCGGGGCGGGGCGGGCGGGCGGCGGGGCGGGGGCGGCGGGGTGGGCGGTTGGCGGGGTGGGGTCAGCGGGGTGGGGTCAGCGAGGGGGAGGTCCGGGTAGGGGTACCGGGGTGCCGGGCGGGGCGAGCAGGGCACGAGCCGCCACGGTCAGGCGGCGTCGCTGCGGGACGGTGGCTCGCCGGGCGAACACGTCGTAGTCCTGGGCGGCCACCTCGTCGAGGATGCCGCCGTAGAGCAGGTACGCGGTGCGGATGCAGGACTGTGAGCCGGCGTCCAGCAGGATCACCCCTGCCGCGGCGGCGGCGTAGTGCGCCTGGGCGCGGGTGACCTCGTACCGGATCAGCTCCCGGACCGGCTCGGTGGCCCGACCGGCGGCCCGGCAAGCCAGCAGATCGTCCCGGGTCACGCCGAACTCGGCCATATCCTCGTCCGGCAGGTACGTCCGGCCCCGGTCGAGGTCCTCGGCCACGTCCCGGATGAAGTTGGTGAGCTGGAACGCGAAGCCGAGTTGGCGGGCGGGCTCACGGGCGGCCAGCAGGTTCGAGCTGCCCAGGATCGGCAGCATCATGGTGCCGATGACGGCCGCCGATCCCTCCATGTAGTCCAGCAGGTGATCGTAGGTGCGGTAGGACGTGACGGTCAGGTCCATCGCCATGCTCTTGAGGAACGAGGCGAAGTCCTCCCGGTCGAGATCGAAGACGGCGATGGTGTGCAGCACCGCCGGCAGCAGCGGGTCGTCGACCGGTTCGCCGTGCAGCCCGGCCACGAACCGTCCACCCCAGTCGTCGAGCAGGGCGGCCCGCTCGGCCGACGGCAGCGCCTCGGTGCGGTCCACGATCTCGTCGGCGTAGCGGGTGAATCCATACAGGGCATGGACGTGTCGGCGTTTCCATGCGGGCAGCAGGCGGGTAGCGAGATAGTAGGTGCGTCCGTGCTGTCTGTGCAGGTCACGACACCGTTCGTAAGCGGCGGCGAGGTCCAGATCCATTCGCCCTCCTCAGAATCGACGCACCAATCGACGCAACATGAACCCTAGGGTACGCTCAGCGGCATGGCCAACGACCGACCAACGGGTAACCTCCTTCGCGTGTTGCCTGAACAGCCGGTCGGTGGAGATGAACCGATTCCGGCTGTCCTCGCGGCGTACACACGGGATCTCGTCACCGCGGTCGAGCAGACCCTCGCCGAATTCCTCGACGCCGAGGTCGACGCGCTGACCACGATCGATCCGGCGATGGGCGGATTCGCCGCCACGGCCCGCGACTGCGTCCTCGCCGGCGGCAAACGGGTCCGCCCGACCTTCGGCTACTGGGGGTGGCGCGGCGTGGCCAGCGGCGACGAGCCGCTGCACGGGGTGCTGCCCGCACTGGCCACGTTGGAACTGCTGCACACCTTCGCCCTGGTCCACGACGACGTGATGGACCACTCGGCGACCCGTCGGGGCCGACCGACCGCCCACGTGGCCGCGGCCGCTCAACATGCCGCCGCGGGGCGCAGCGGCGACCCCGGCCGGTTCGGCGAGGCGGTGGCGGTGCTGATCGGGGACCTCTGCATGGTCTGGGCCGACCAGTTGCTGGCCCGGGCCGCGCTGCCGGCGAGCCGCCTGTTCGACGTACGCCGCGGCTACGACCGGATGCGGGTGGAGACGATCGCCGGGCAGTACCTCGACATCCTCGGCGAGGCCGACCCGGAGAACTGGTCGGTCGACCGGGCGCTACGGGTCGCCCGCTACAAGACCGCCAGCTACACCGTCCAGCGCCCGTTGCTGTTCGGGGCGAGCCTGGCCGGCGTCCATGGCGACACGCCACTGACCGCCGCGTACACCCGCTACGGCCTTGCCGTCGGCGAAGCCTTTCAGCTCCGCGACGACCTGCTCGGGGTGTACGGCGATCCGACCGCCACCGGCAAACCGGCCGGCGACGACCTGCGCACCGGCAAGCCGACCGCGCTGCTCATGCTGGCCCGCGAGCTGGCCTCACCGGCCCAGCGGCAGGCGTTGGACGGCACCGGCTCGCTGCCGGGCGAGCCGGAGGTGGCTCGCCTGGCCGAGATCGTGTTCGACACCGGCGCGGTCGACCGGATCGAGCGGATGATCGACGAGCGGGTCCAGGAGGCACTGGACGCGCTCGCCACCGTCAGGATCGACGAGACCGCCCGTACCGCACTGTTCGGCCTCGCCAGCGCGGCCACCGACCGGAGGTCATGATGGGCGCACGATCGTCAGCGGCGCGAACGGTCACCGGGCGTACGGACCGGGTGGTGGTCGTCGGGGCGGGCCTCGGCGGTCTGGCCTGTGCCCTGCACCTGGCCGGCAGCGGACGGCAGGTGACCCTGCTGGAACGCGAGCCGGTGCCGGGCGGGCGGGCCGGGCGGCTCAGCGTCGACGGCTACGAGTTCGACACCGGCCCGACCGTGCTCACCATGCCCGACCTCATCGCCGAGGCGCTCGGCGCGGTCGGCGAGGAACTGACCGACTGGCTCGACCTGGTCCCGCTCGATCCGGCTTACCGGGCCTACTACCCGGACGGGTCGACGCTTGACGTGATCACCGACACCGCCCGGATGGCGGCGGAGATCTCCCGCGTCTGCGGGCCCCGGGAGGCCGACGGCTACCTGCGGTTCGTCGACTTCGCGCGCAACCTGTGGCGGCTGGAGCGGGCCGACTTCATCGAACGCAACTTCGACGCGCCCACCGATCTGCTCACCGGCAACCTGCTCAAGCTGATGGCCACCGGTGCCTTCCGGCGACTGCAGACCAAGATCGACCAGTTCTTCCGCGACCCGCGTACCCGGCGGATCTTCTCCTTCCAGGCGATGTACGCCGGCCTGGCCCCGCACGACGCGCTGGCCATCTACGCCGTGATCGCGTACCTCGACTCGGTGGCCGGGGTCTACTTCCCGCGCGGCGGCATCCACGCGGTCTCCCGCGCGATGGCCGGGGCCGCGGAGAAGCACGGCGTACGCATCAGGTACGGCACCACGGTGACCCGGGTCGAGACCGCCAACGGCCGCGCCACCGGGGTGGTGACCACCGACGGCGAGTTCGTCCCGGCGGACGCGGTGGTGCTCAACCCGGATCTGCCGGTGGCCTACCGTGACCTGCTCCCACCGGCCCGCCAGCGCCGGCTGGCCTACTCGCCGTCCTGCGTGGTGCTGCACGTCGGCTCGTCCCAGGGGTACGGGCGGATCGCCCACCACAACATCCACTTCGGCCGCGCCTGGAAGGGCACCTTCGACGAGGTCATCCGGCGCGGCGAGCTGATGACCGACCCGTCCCTGCTGGTCACCAACCCGAGCCGGACGGACCCGGCGGTGGCGCCCGCCGGCCGGCACACCTACTACGTGCTCGCGCCCGTGCCCAACCTCGACCGCGCCCCGTTCGACTGGCGTGGCGACCTCACCGCCCGCTACGCCGATCAACTGATCGCCACCCTCGAGGAACGCGGCTACGTCGGTTTCGGCGCGGGTGTCGAGGTGCTCCAGGCGATCACTCCGGCGGACTGGGCGGAACAGGGCATGGCTGCCGGCACGCCGTTCGCCGCCGCGCACAGCCTGTTCCAGACCGGCCCGTTCCGGCCCGCGAACCTGCACCGGTCGCTGTCCAACGTGGTGTTCGTCGGCTCGGGTACGCAGCCCGGCGTCGGAGTGCCTATGGTGCTCATCTCCGGCAAGCTCGCGGCGAGCCGGATCACCGGAGCAGTCCGGTGACGCCACCCGGCGCAACGCAGCCGAGCCTGAACAGAGGAACGCACTGATGTCCCCGTCCCGGGAGAGTCATCTGGTCGAGTTGGTGGACGAGACGGGTCAGCCCGTCGGATCGACCACCGTGGCCACGGCCCACCAGCCACCTGGCCGGCTGCACCGCGCCTTCTCCGTGCTGTTGGTGGCGCCGGACGGTCGGGTGCTGCTCCAGCGCCGCGCCGCGATCAAGACCCGGTTTCCGCTGCGCTGGGCCAACTCCTGCTGCGGCCATCCACAGCCGGGCGAGTCCCTGTCGGTGGCGGCCAACCGTCGGCTCGACGAGGAGCTGGGCGTCGGGCCGGTGCCGCTGACCGAGGTCGGCGTCCACATCTACCGGGCCGAGGATCCGGCCACCGGGCGCATCGAAGTCGAGTACGACCACGTCCTGCGCGGCGAGTTCCGGCCGGACGCGCCGCTGCACCCGGAACCGTCGGAGGTCGCCGAGCTGCGCTGGGCGGATCCGGTGACCCTGGCCACCGAACTGATCGAGGATCCCGATTCGTACGCCCCGTGGCTCGGCGGCGTGCTGGACCGGCTGTTGCACCCGTCGAGCCCGACCCAGCTGCCCCCCAGCGACGCGTCGGAGCGGTCGGGTGGCCGATGAGGCGCTGAGCGCCGGGGCGGTCGCCCGACGGCTCGGTGTCGCGGTCACCACGCTGCGCACCTGGCACCAGCGGTACGGCCTCGGGCCGAGCCAGCACGTCCCCGGCCACCATCGGCGCTACACCCCGGCCGACCTGGCTCGGCTGGAGATCATGCGGCGGCTCACCGCCGAGGGAGTCAACCCGGCGGAGGCGGCCCGCTGGGCCCGGCAGGCACCGGACCCGGCGTCCGCCCGCACCCCCCGCCCGGTCCGGTCGACCACGGCGCGGGCCGGCGGTGGCGCGACCATTCCGGTACGCCGAGCCGGCCCGGTGGCTCGCGGCCTGGCCCGAGCCGCGATGCGGATGGACGCCGAGGTGATCAGCGAGACCATCGCCCGGTCGATCGCCACCGACGGGGTGATCGGCACCTGGGACGGTCTGCTCCGTCCGGTGCTGGTCGGTATCGGTGAGCGGCATGCCGCCACCGCCGCCCTGATCGAGGTGGAGCACCTGGTATCCCGGTGCGTGTCGGCGGCGTTCGCGGCGGTCGTGGCTGCCTGTCCCGCCCCCGCCGGGCAGCCACCCCGCGTCCTGCTCTCCTGCGCCGACGAGGAGCAGCACAGTCTGCCGCTGGAGGCGCTCGCCGCGGCGCTCGCCGAGGTGGGCGTCAACCATCGGATGCTCGGTGCGCGGGTGCCGGTGGCCGCCCTGTTGGACGCGATCGACCGGACCGGGCCGGCCGCCGTGGTGATCTGGTCACACACCCCGGTCACCGGCGACCCGGCCCAGCTGAGCGCGCTGCTCGGCGCCCCACGCCGACCACTGTTGGTCATTGCCGCGGGGCCGGGTTGGCCGGCCGACAGCCTGCCCGCCGGTGTGGTCCACCCCGCTGGACTGGCCGAGGCGGTCTCACTCGCGGTCGCCGTACGCGACGCACTGGACCGGTCCGCCGCATCCTGATCCCGCGTCCGGGGAAGATGCCGCGCGCTACTACGTCCCTACCCACTGCTATCCGCCGAAAAGGGATGAACTAGCGTCGGGGTTTGCGTACCCGAACCCCTCTCGGGAGCGACCCATGCGTCCTCGTCTGCTGCTCGTCTGCCTCACCGGGCTGACCCTTCTGCTGTCCGGCTGCGGCACGGGCTCTGCCGAGCCCAACCCGACACCCGTCGACGCACCCCCGTCGGCCGCCCTGCCGGACCCGCCCGCCCCACCGAGCCCCACCGCCACGCCGAAGCCCAAGCTGCGGCCGCTACCGGCCAAGCTGCCGGCCGGCCTGGTACGCACCACCGGGGGCAAGAAGGTGGCGCTCACCTTCGACGACGGTCCGGACCCGGCCTGGACACCGAAGGTGCTGGACCTGCTGAAGGCAGCAAAGGTCAAGGCCACCTTCTGTGTGGTGGGTACGCAGGTCCGCAAGCACCCCGAGCTGGTCCGCCGGATCGCCCGGGAGGGCCACCAGCTCTGCAACCACAGCTGGAACCACGACCTGAACCTGGCTCGGCGACCGGTCGCCGAGATCCGCGCCGACCTCACCCGGACGGACCGGGAGATCAGGCGCGCCGTGAAAGACGCGAAGGTGCCGTACTACCGGCAGCCGGGCGGCCGGTGGACCGCAGAGGTGGTCAAGGTCGCCAAGCAGTTGGGCATGCGCTCGCTGCACTGGACGGTCGACCCGCAGGACTGGGCCCGGCCGACCGCCGCCACCATCCAGAAGCGGGTGCAGCGGGCTGCCCGGCCCGGTTCGGTGGTCCTGCTGCACGACGGGGGCGGCAATCGGGCGGCCACCCTCGCCGCCTGCCCGAAGGTGATCGCCGCCCTCAAGCGCGACCACGGCGTCACCCGGCTCCGCTGACCCCCCGCTGACCTGCGGTTTCAGGAGCGTCTGCGGCTGGGGGCATACCGGTTTGGTCGTCCGGTCAGCCATCACGTATGCTTTCCAAGCCTCCGGCGGGGCCGGATGGGAGCAAGTCCGCACAGAGTTGCGAATGTGCAATGATGGCGGGGCCGCCCTCATCGTCTAGCGGCCCAGGACGCCGCCCTTTCAAGGCGGTAGCACGGGTTCGAATCCCGTTGGGGGCACGGTCCGGCTTCGGCCGGAGGCAACACCAGCAAGGTCCTGTGGAGCAGTTGGAGTGCTCGCCGCCCTGTCAAGGCGGAGGTCGCGGGTTCAAGTCCCGTCAGGACCGCAAGCGCTGACCGCCGCGCGCACCACGCGCGGCGTTCTGCGTATCGGGACAGGTGACCCAGTCGGCGGCGATCCCGCCGGGTAACATGGCCCGAGCAGCACGGCCAGGTAGCTCAGTTGGTACGAGCGTCCGACTGAAAATCGGAAGGTCGGCGGTTCGACCCCGCCCCTGGCCACATAGCCTTTCGCCGGGCTACAGAGGTCCCCACCAGCGAAAACGCAGGTGGGGATCTTGCTGTATGCCCTCATCTCGCAGCCCTCGGGCACCGGTCGGTGCTCGCCGTCGGTGATGCGACCCGAGCGGTGAGCAAGCTGCGCAGCCGGACAGCAGCCGGTATGGTCCGGGCGTATGGGAGACCGGCCGCCCGACATCCGACAGGAGCACGAGCGGTTCGCGCTGCGGAGCACGTTGCTGGTCCCCGCGTCCGTGGAAGCCACGTACGAGACTTTCACCACCAGGCTCACCGACTGGTGGGTGACGGAGTACACGTGGTCCGGCCCGGACGTGCTCGCCGACTTGGCCATGGAGCCCCGGGCCGGCGGAATGCTCTACGAGATCGGCCCGTACGGCTTCCGCAACGACTGGGGTCGGGTGCTGATCTGGGATCCGCCGCGTCGGCTGGTGTTCACCTGGCAGATCGGCCCGGATCGGGCGCCGGTGCCGGACCCGGCGCGGGCCAGCGAGGTCGAGGTGATTTTCACACCTGCGGCGGCCGGCACCCTGGTCGAGGTCTCACACCGGCATTTCGACAGGCACGGCGAGGCAGCCGAGGGCTACCTTCAGGCGCTCACCGCCGGGTGGCACGAGCTGCTGTCCCGGTTCGCCGCGACCGCGGTCGCCGAGCCGGCGTGAGGCCGGGCCAGCCCGGCCGCGGGAGCGTTCAGGTGGAGCGGTGCCGCAGGGTGGCGATGGTCGAGCCGGCGAGGGTGAGCAGGCATTCGGGCAGCAGGCCGTCGGCCGCCGCCGCGCCGAACAGCGCTCGGGCCGTCTCCAGGTCGGAGTTGGCGTACGCGCTGACGAAGCGCGCCACCCAGCGGGCGTCGTACTCGGCCTGGTCGATGCCGGGGAAGTCGAGCGCGCAGGCGCCCGGGGGGACCGCGTCGCCGACCATCGTCGCGGCCAGGCACCACGCCACGTCGTACGCGCCGGTGAGGCCGTCCCGGTCGACGACCGCGTCGAAGGTCCCCACCACTGCGTCGGAGTCTCCGTCGAGCGCCGAGCTGAGGATCGCGGTGGCGTCGGCAAACGTCTGCTGTGGCGAGTCGGTCACGCACCGCACAGTAGGTTCCCTCGTCAAGGAGACCGGAATCGTCACTCTCCGTACATAAGCTAGGCGGCCTGCGGATAGACGGCCCTCCACGGTCCCGTCGTCCGGGTGGGCACGTTAGTCTGCGCAGCGGACCTTCGCGGAGGAAGGACGACAATGCACATGTCACGCGGTACGCGGGGCGCCGTCATGGCGGTCTGCGCCACGCTCCTGCTCGCCACCAGCGCTTGCGGGGATGACCAGCCCGAAGAGGCGACTGCCCACCAGGTGCGCCTCTACGGCACCGACGGCAACATGTCCAACTCGTACGCGGAGGAGCTGGGCGATCGAGCCAACCTGGTCGATGGCATGAAGGGCACCACCCCGCTCACACCGCTGCCCGAGGACTTCAAGAAGCGGCTACTGTCCGTCGATCCGAAGTTGGACGGCTTCCTCTACGCCGCCGAGTCCTACGACGCGGTGGTGATCAGCGCGTTGGCCGCTGAGGTCGCGGGCACCACCGATCCGGCGGCCATCGCCAAGCAGATCGTCGGGGTCACCAACACCGGCACCCGCTGCGGGACGGTGGCCCAGTGCCTGCGCCTGATCCGCGAGGGCAAGGACATCGAGTACCGCAGCGTCTCGATCACCCGGGCCGGGTTCACCGACGTCGGTGAGCCGGCGACCGCCAGCTACGCCACCCTGCACTTCGACGGGCAGCAGCTCAACGACGCCAAGACCGAGTTCGTCGGCGCCGGTGACGAGTCCGCGGCCAGCAACAAGCGACCGCCGCGCGGTGACGCCGCCTCGTCCCCCGACGCGCCGCTCGTCATCGGCGGGCTGTTGCCCAGGACCGGTGACCTCGCGATCGCCTACCCGCCGCTGGCCGCCGGCGCGGCGCTGGCCATCAAGGAGATCAACGCGGCCGGTGGGGTGCTCGGCGAGGAGGTGGTCTGGGTCGACGGCGACGACGGCACCAACCCGGCGATCGCCAAGGCGACCGTCGCCCGGCACGTCGACGGCGGCGTCCACGTGATCATCGGTGCCGGTGGCTCCGGGATCTCCGCCGCCGTGCTGGAGGACGTGGTGAAGGCGGGACGGATCCTGTTCTCGCCGTCGAACACCGCGGCGAACCTGAGTGAGGTCGACGACCGTGGCCTCTACTTCCGCACCGCACCGCCGGACGGGCTCCAGGGCCGGGCGCTGGCCGACGTGATCCTCCGGGACGGCCCGCAGAAGATCGCGATCGTGGCCCGTAAGGACTCCTACGGCGAGGGTCTGCAGAGCATCGTCCGGGCCGAGCTGGAACGGGCCGGGTTCGGCGGCGACAAGGTGAAGCTGCTCGGCTACCAGCCCGGCGAGGACGCCAACGCCGCGCCGATCGACTTCAGCGCCGGCGCCAAGGAGATCAAGGACTTCGGTGCCGACGCCGTCCTGATCATCGGGTTCGGTGAGTCCGCCGCCGTGGTCCGGGCTCTGGCGGACGCCGACGTACCGCTGGCGGCGCTGGCCAACAGCTGAGCGCACCCGCGACGGCCGCACCGACGAGTGTCGGTGCGGCCGTTTCCGGTTGTCTCAGCGCCGCCGGTCGAGGAACTCGGTCATCCGACGCCGCTTCTCCTCGTCCTCGAAGAGCACCGCCTGGCTGACCAGGTCCAGTTGCGGATGTGCGGCGGCCGGGGCGTCGACGGCGAGTTTGGTCAGCCGCAGCGCCAGCGCCGAGCCCTTGGCCATCTCGTCGATGAGCGCGTGCGCCGCCGGCAGCAGTTCCTCGGGGGTCGCCACCACCCGGTTGACCAGGCCGATCCGCAGCGCCTCCGCGGCGTCCACCCGCCGCCCGGTGAACAGCAGTTCCTTGGCCCGGGCCTCACCGACAAGCGCCGGCAGCCGGTGGGTCGCGCCGGCACCGGCCAGGATGCCCAACCGCACCTCCGGCTGGCCGAACACCGCCCGCTCGGTGCACACCCGAAGATCGCAGCCGTACGCCAGCTCAGCGCCACCGCCGAGCGCCGGGCCGTCGACGGCGGCGACGGTCGGCATCGGTAGCGCCCGGATCCGGGCGAAGGCCGCCGAGTTGATCGCGGCGAGGGCGTCCAGCCGGCCTCGCTCGCGCAGTTGGGCGATGTCCGCGCCGCCCGCGAAGATCCCGTCGGTGCCGCCGGTCAGCAGCAGCATCCGGGGACGGGCCTCCAGTTCGGCGCAGACCTCGTGCAGCGCCGCGATGAGGTCGGCGTCGATGGCGTTGCGCTTCTCCGGCCGGTCGAGGGTGACCACCAGCCGGTCGGGAAGCTCCTCGACCCGCAGCCCGGCGCTCACCGCGACGCTCCCGGATCGGTGGTCGGGGCCGGATCGGTGGTCGGGGCGGCCGACTCGGTGCCGCCCGAGCGGACCCCGTCGACCCACTTGTAGAAGCCCTGGCCCGACTTCTTGCCCAGGCGGCCCGCCGCGACCATCTCCACCAGCAGCGGTGGCGGCGCGAACCGGTCGCCGTACGCGGCCTGGAGGGTACGGGCGATGTCGAGGCGCACGTCCAGGCCCACCAGGTCGGTCAGTTCCAGCGGGCCGATCGGGTGCCGGTAGCCGAGCGCCATCGCCTTGTCGATGTCGGCCGGGCTGGCCACCCCGTCGGCGACCATCCGGATGGCTTCCAGTCCGAGGGTGACCCCGAGTCGGGAGGTGGCGAAACCCGGCATGTCGCGTACGACGACAGGGTCCTTGCCCAGCCGGTCGGCGAGCGCGCGGGCCGCTTCGGTGGTCTGCGCGGCGGTGGCCGGGCCGACCACGATCTCCAGCAGCGCCATCGCCCAGACCGGGTTGAAGAAGTGCAACCCGCAGAAGCGCTCGGGCCGGGCCAGTTCCCCGGCCAGCTCGGAGATGGAGATGCTTGAGGTGTTGCTGCCCAGCAGGGCGGGCTCCAGTCGCTCTGCCTCGGCCAGCACGGCCCGCTTCAGCTCCAGCCGCTCCGGTACCGCCTCGACGATCACCGCTGGCTCTGGGGCGACCTCGCCGAGCCCGGCCCGCAGGGTGACCGAGGCGCGGTTGGCGGCGGCCTGCTCAGCGGTCAGCTTGCCGCGCTGCACGGCCCGGTCCCAGAGTTGGGCGAGCCGTTCGACGGCCGCCTCACCGCGGGCCCGGTCGAGCTCGACCAACTCCACCGCGTAACCCGCGCCGGCTGCCACGTACGCGATGCCCAGGCCCATCGTGCCGGCACCGACCACGACGAATCGCTGTGTCATCGATACACCACCGCTCCGTGACGGCCCTCGGCTCCCGCATGGCCGATGGCGCGCGGGATCGCCGCCACGCCGGAGCCGGTCCGTACCCTCCGCTCAGTCATGGTGCGACCCTATGCAGCACGATCATCGTCGCGTGCGTGGGGGCGGGCGAGATCGGGTAGGGACCGCTGACAACCAAGGGAAGGGACGAACTGATGAGCCAGGCACCGGAGACCGGTACGGAGGCCCAGGAGACGGTCGAGACGCGCGGCGACGAGCGTGTCGAACTGCTGCGCGCCGACACCAACAACGACGGCCGTACGGACGTCTGGGTGGTCGACACCGACGGCGACGGCAAGGCCGACCTGTTCCAGTTCGACACCGACGGCGACGGCAAGGTGGACGTCACGATGGTCGACATCGACGAGGACGGCCAGCCCGACGAGGTCGTCGACGGCGACGGTGGCCTCCCCCCGGAGCAACTCCCCCCCACCGTCCAGGTCTGAGTTGTAAGGAAGGGCCCCCTGTTAACGCCTCCGGTATAGCAAGGGGCCCCTCTTAACGTTCTCGTCTGGTCAGCCGGGCAGCCGCAACGTGGCGAGGTAGTACGGGGCGTCACGGTCGTCGATGTCGGCCAGGTGCCAGGCGGTGCCCCGGACCAGGTCGGCCAGTTCGTCCGGGGAGCAGACCAGGTAGTCGAACCACGGGGTGGCCAGCTCGCGGTAGCGCAATCGCAGCCGCAGTTGGCCGCCGAGACGGCCTCGACGCCGGTTGTGTTCGTGGTAGCCCGTGTGCACCGGGTCGCGGGTGCCGTACGGATCGGTGCCCTGAGCGATCACCTGCGCCCCCGGGTTGGCCATCGCGGCCAGCGCGGCGAGGAAGGCGGGTGCCCGTTCGCGCCCCTCCAGCAGCCCCAGGTTGTTACCGAGCAGCAGAAACGTGTCGTAGCGCCGCCCACTCGCCGCGTGCTCGTCCACGGTGCCGTGCACCAGTTCCCGTACGCCCCGACGGCGACACACCGCGAGCGCGCCCGGTGAGACGTCCAGCCCGGTGACCGGTACGCCCCGCTCCTGCAGCAGCAGCGCGATCCGCCCGGCGCCGACGCCGATGTCCAGGGTGGCGCCGCGTACCCGGTCCACGGCCCGGTGGTCGTGCGGTTGCCACTCCTGCGGCCCGTCGAGGTACTGCGCGGCCGGCGCCCCGTTGATCAGTCCGTCGTCCCGTTCGATGATCTCGATGACCGGGCGGGGTACGCGCCCGCCGGCCAGCGGTCGGGGACCGATCCCGGTAGCCACTGCGAGCGTGTCGCGCAGCAGTTCCCCGTAGACGTCACCGATTCGTGGTTCTCCCGTCACACCTGCCACGCTATCGGCCTGCTCATTCCCGGTCCCCGCCCGTACGCTGAGGGGGTGACCACGTTGGACCGCCTCGCGGCGGAGAAGTACATCCTCCTCACGACCTTCCGCAAGGACGGCCGCGCGGTACCCACCCCGGTGTGGGCGGTGCGCGACGGCGACGCCCTGGCGGTGTGGACCGCTTCGGACGCCGGCAAGGTGAAGCGGATCCGGCGCAGCGGAGAGGTCACGGTGGCGCCGTGCGACGTCCGTGGCCGGCCGCACGGCGCTGCGGTACCGGCCCGAGCGACCCTCTACGACCCGGGCGCGACCGAGCACATCCGCGGCCTGATCAAGCAGAAGTACCGGATGATCGGCCGGCTGACCCTGCTCGGCAGCCGACTGCGTCGCGGTCAGGGTGGGACGGTCGGCATCCGACTCGAACTGACCGATCCGAACTGACCAGCTCGGGGTGGATGTCCCGACATGCTGAAGGGGCGGCGGATCTGACGATCCGCCGCCCCTTCAGCTCAGCTCTGTTATCTGCCGTGCGGTCAGTCCCCCTGGCGCTGCTGCGGGATCTGACCCTGCAGCAATGCCCTGACCTCCGACTCCCGGTAGCGACGGTGGCCGCCCAGGGTCCGGATGGCGCTCAACTTGCCAGCCTTCGCCCAACGGGTCACCGTCTTCGGGTCGACACGGAACATCGACGCCACCTCGGCCGGTGTAAGTAGCGGCTCTGGTTCGTGCGTTCGCGATGCCATCGGTCACTCCTCCACATGTATAGACATCGGCCGGGGTCCCGCCGGCCGACGCGTCTCCCATGGTCCGGCTAGTCCCCGATGTCCGACATGGGCCGAACGGCCGAACGTCCCTAGACGGACGGATGAACCATGCCCGATATATGGGACTTTTACACGCCAGAAGCTACCTTATTCGGACTCATGATCACGGTTCGTGATGCATCAACTACGAAGGAGCCTCGTATTGCAGCCCGACATTCATGGACAATGCCCCACTAGTTGCCCCGGCATCCCGGGCTAGTTGCACCGCTCCAAAAGTTGCACGGCACGCCACCTGGCGACCAGCTTGTCGTACGCCGCGGACGCCTCCTCCGCCTCGCCCTGGGACAGCCCGGCCAACCCCGCCGCGACCAGTTCCGGCGAGTCGTCGTCCGCCAGGGTCTCGTCCGAGAGCAACTCGACCAGGCCGCCGTAGTCCAACTCGACCACCGAACCCGGGTGGAACTCCTCCAACCACCGGGCCGCCTCCTCGACCGCCTCGGTGATCGGGGCGTCCCCGATCGACTTGCGGAGCACCGACAGGGCCCGCGAGGAGCGACGCCGCGCCTTGGAGATCTCCGTCCGGAACCGCAGCGCCCGACGCCCCGGCGCGGTCACGTGCTGCCGTTCCTCCGCCTCGAACAGCACGAACCAGCGCAGCGGCACCCCCCAGGTGGCGACCTGCTCGTGCACCCGGGGCACGCCACGCTCCAGCACCCGGGCTCCGCTGCGCCAGTCCTCCACCACCGCCTTGGCCTGCCCGGCCAGCACCGGCGGGACGAACGCGTCGGCCAGCACCGGCGGTACGCCGTCGCGCGCGCTCAACGCCGCCTCGGCCACCCGAATCCGCAGGTTCCACGGGCACACCAGCAGCGTCTCGTCGGTCTCCAGGACGTACGCCTCCTCGGGCAGGTCGGGCAGCCGGGTCCAGCCGGCGCCGAGCGCCTCGATCACCGAGGTCCGCTGCCGGCCCGGCCCTTCCACCGGCGCCACTGCCCGCCCCTGCTCGACGTAGCGCCGCCAGTACGCCTGGCGGTCCCGGTCGAAGGCGGTCAACGGCTCGTACACGCGCAGGTATGAAGCGAAGAGCGACGGCACGGCGCGATCCTCCCACGAATCGCAGGCCGATCGTTGCTCGGCGTCATCGTGGCCGTGAATGGGTGCCCGCTGGGCGGGACGAGGTGCTCGCGGCAGCAGCCCGAGGTCAGCCGATACTAGGCTCGCTACACCGGCAGCATCCCCGCCGGCGCAGACCAGGTCCGCGTCCCACAAGGGCGCCCGCCGACACAGGAGCCAGTCATGGGCGTATTCGCCAGCACCGACGACCCGGAATCCACAGGTCACGAGCAGGTCGTGTTCTGCCAGGACAAGCAGACCGGCCTGAAGGCGATCATCGGCATCTACTCCACCGCGCTGGGCCCCGCGCTCGGTGGCACCCGCTTCTACCCGTACGCCAGCGAGGAGGAGGCCCTCGCGGACGTCCTCGACCTGTCTCGCGGCATGGCGTACAAGAACGCCCTCGCAGGTCTGGACCTGGGCGGCGGCAAGGCGGTCATCTGGGGCGATCCGGCGCAGATCAAGACCGAGGGGCTGCTGCGCGCGTACGGCCGCTTCGTGGAGTCGCTGGGCGGGCGCTACTACACCGCCTGCGACGTGGGCACCTACGTACCGGACATGGACGTGATCGCCCGCGAGACCCGGTACGTCACCGGCCGCAGCGTCGAGCACGGCGGTGCGGGCGACTCCTCGATCCTCACCGCCTGGGGCGTCTTCCAGGGCATGCGGGCGGCGGCCGAGCACGTCTGGGGAGTGCCGACGCTGCACGGCCGACGGGTCGGCGTCGCGGGCCTGGGCAAGGTCGGCAAGTACCTGGTCGGCCACCTGGTCGACGACGGCGCCGAGGTGGTCGCGACCGACGTCAACCCGCAGGCGCTGGAGTGGGCCCGCACGACCCACCCGCAGGTCTCGCTCCTCGACGACGTCTCCGCGCTGGTCGCCGCCGACATCGACGTGTACGCCCCGTGTGCGCTCGGGGGCGCGTTGAACGACGACACGGTGGCGGCGTTGCGCGCGAAGGTGATCGCCGGCGCGGCCAACAACCAGCTCGCCCACCCGGGCGTCGAGAAGCTGCTGGCCGACCGCGGCATCCTCTACGCACCTGACTACGTGGTGAACGCCGGCGGTGTGATCCAGGTCGCGGACGAGATCGAGGGCTTCGACTTCGAGCGGGCCAAGTTGCGCGCCACCCGGATCTACGACACCACTCGGGAGATCCTCCGGCTCGCCGACGCCGACGGCGTTCCCCCGGCGGTGGCGGCCGACCGGCTGGCCGAGCGGCGGATGGCCGAGATCGGCCGGCTGCGCGCCATCCACCTGCGCTGACGACTCACCAGTCGAGGGCGGGGCCGTTGGTCCCGCCCTCGACAGTCGTTTCCGGCTAAGCTGAGGATACGACGTATTCGTGAGGTTTCGCCCCGTGTCACGACCGTACCCGGCATCGCTCCTTACCGGGTACAATGGGTGACGACCGCACGACCGCAACGCGCGGTGGCGGTCGACGGTAACCCGAGGTGCCGAACGGTGGCATCCCCATGTACCGTAAGAGCCACGAGAGATGCCTGACGTCATCGGGGCCCGCCTTCGGGCTGCCCCGCATTCTGTGCGAGGGGGTCGAGCCATGGGGCGCGGCCGTGCTAAGGCCAAGCAGACAAAGGTGGCGCGGGAGTTGAAGTACCACTCCCCGAACACCGACCTCGCCGCCTTGCAGCGAGAACTCGGCGGCGGCGGTAAGTCGGACCGCAACTTCGACGACGACTACCAAGAGTTCGTCGACGAAGACGAGGACCATACCGGGGACGACCCGGACAAGTGGGTCCGCCCGACCCGCTGACCCCCGGTCGCATCTGAGCACGCGGTAACTCCCCGCGTGCTCACGTATGTGCCCGCCAAGGCGGCGCAACACCCGACGATCCAAGGGCCTGCCACGCCCGGACACGCTCCGGCAGCGTGGCGGGCCCTTGGCTCAGCCCGGTCAGCGTGGCCGGTTGTTCCAGTTGTAGAACGTCGGGATGTTCTCGAAGTGGTTCCAGGCGCAGACCGCGCTGGCGCCGTCGCCACCCGCCACCTCTGCCCGTGACTGTCGCGCGACCTCGGCCTCGTGCAGTAGTGCAGTGAGCCCGGTGGCGGCCTCCCGTACCCGGGAGGCGACCTGGTCGGGTGCCTCTTCCGTCGCTCGCTCAGGCTCCCGGTGACTGGTGGTTTCGGGCATGCTCCAACACTCCCTCCAGTAGGCGGATCTTGCTGTTGCGGCAGTGCTCGGTCTCCGTACCGTCGAAACGCCCCAGCTCGAAGTAACGGTTCGCAGCGTGGCCCCCGCCACAGAAGCCGAAGTAGGGGCACGACGAGCGGCACGCCTCCACCCCGGTCAGGAACTCACCCACCCAGGTGGTGCGCTCCGCCGCGTCGGCGAGGATCGCGTGCAGCGGGGTGGTGAGCACGTTTCCGCTGCTGAAATCGCCGTAGCGGGGGTCGGTGAAGCCGGCCAGCTCGGGCGAGAGGACCACGACCGAGCCGTCGTACGCGACGGTCGGGATCGGGTCGAGGTGGCGCGGCAGAAGATCGTCGGCGTTGCCGTCCAGCACGGCTGCGGCGTACCGCAGCGACCACTCGACCTCGCGCAGATGGATCCGCGGCTGCCGACGCCAGGCGGCCACGAGTTCGGCCCAGAACCCGGTCACCACGGCCGGATCGTGGGCGTTGGTCCGGGTGTTGACGCCCTCGGTCTCCTCGATGTTCACCCCGAGCACCTCGCAGCCGAGGTCGAGGCAGTAGTCGTACAGCTCCGTCGCCCGGCCGGGTGCCGGGTCGTTGACCACCGCGAGCGCCGAGAAGGGCAGGTCGTGTCGGCGCAACGCCGCCACCCCACGAACGATCCGGTCGTACGCGGGCCGGCCCGATCGGGTGACCCGGTCGCCGTTGCGCTCCCGAGGGCCGTCCACGCTCACGCTCACCCGCATGCGATGCGCCACGAAGAACTCGCACCAGGCGTCGTCGATCAACGTGGCGTTGGTCTGGACGTGGTGCTCCACCTCCGGGCCGAACGGCGCCATCAGCGCCGCCAACTGCTCCCGACCGGCGGCCAGCGGCTCACCGCCGTGCCAGACCACGGAGAACCGCGCCGAGGCCGCCCACGGGTTCACCGAGGCGGCCACCGCCTCCGCCACGGCGACCGGCATCCGTCGGTCGGTCGCCCGAAACGGCAGGTAGCAGTAGGCGCAATCGAGGTTGCAGAGCGTGGTGGGCTGCATCACGACGTACGACGGGACGGCAGCCATGCCGCGCATCCCATGCAATGACCGTCCCGGTGCAGCCATCGCCCTCCTCGTCGCGGTTGAAGGCTGCCGGGCACACCCCGGCAGGGCATGCCCCGCAGCGTTGAGGGGTGCCCTTCAGGCTAGGCCGCGATGGCCACTCGGGTGAAGCCCGGCTCAGGTGGGCGTGAGCTCAGCTCACCTCACCCGCGGGTGTGCTGACCGACCATCTGCACCTCGCCGGTGCCCTCGATGATCTCGCCCACCTGCCAGGCGTCGACGCCCCGGCCGGTCAACGTGGCAAGCGCCCGGTCGGCGTCCTCAGCCGAGACGATCGCGAACATGCCGACGCCCATGTTGAAGGTCGCCTCCATCTCCGGGTCCTCGATCCGTCCCTTGGTCTGGATCAGGTCGAAGATCGGCTGCGGCCGCCAGGTGGAGCGGTTGACCACCGCGTCCACGTTCTCGGGCAGGATCCGCACCAGGTTGCCGGGGATGCCGCCGCCGGTGACGTGGGCCAGCGACCGCACCTCGGCCTCGGCGATCAGCTTGAGGCAGTCCTTGGCGTAGATCTTGGTGGGGGTGAGCAGTTCCTCGCCGAGCGTGCGCTGCCGGCCGAAGTCGTCGATGACGACGTCCAGCCGCATCCGCCCCGCGCCGAGCAGCACGTGCCGTACCAGGGAGTACCCGTTCGAGTGCAGACCGGACGAGCGCATGGCGATCACCACGTCGCCCACCTCGACCCGCTCGGGGCTGAGGATCTCGCTCTCCTCCACCACACCGACACCGGTGGCGGAGATGTCGTACTCGTCGGGACGCAACACGCCCGGGTGCTCGGCCGTCTCGCCACCGAGCAGCGCGCAGCCGGCGTAGCGGCAGCCGTCGGCGATGCCGGCACCGATCTCGGCGACCTTGTCCGGCACCACCTCGCCGGTGGCGATGTAGTCGAGCAGGAACAGCGGCTCGGCGCCGCAGGCCACGAGGTCGTCGACGACCATCGCGACCAGGTCGATGCCGACCGTGTCGTGGATGTCCATCTGCTGGGCGATCACCAGCTTCGTACCGACACCGTCGGTGGATGACGCCAGGATCGGGTTCTTGTACTTCGTGGTGTCCAGCCGGAACAGGCCCGCGAAGCCGCCGAGGTCGCCCATCACCTCCGGCCGGCGAGTCTCCTTCACCTTGGACTTCAGCAACTCGACGGCGCGGTCACCCGCCTCGATCGACACGCCGGCGTCCGCGTACGAGACGGAACGTTTGCGAGCCTGGCGGCCGCTGCCGGCAGTCCAGGGCTGGCGGTCGTTGCCAGCGCCGCTCGGGCTGCTTCCTGCGCCGCTGCGCTCGGACACGTGCGTCACGGTTCTCCCCTTTGTGGTTCTCGGCTGCGGTCGACGGTGACCGACCGCAGCCGGGCGATGCTACGGGCGGTTTGTGGTCGCCGAGATCTTCAGGTCGGAGCGCGACGCGCGACGCGACCGGTTGAGATCGTCGTCAGCTCCCGCAGCGGCGACGAGCGGAGGGACGGGTTGCTCGGCGGAATCACTGTCGTCCGAGTTGTGGGCGACCCGACGGCCGATTCCTTCGAGGACGTGCTTGCCGATCAGGTTGCCGACGGGAAGGTCGATCGGATACTCCCCGTCGAAACACGCCCGGCACAGGCGGGTCTTCGGTTGCTCGGTCGCGGCGATCAGGCCGGGCAGCGAGACGTAACCGAGGGTGTCCGCACCGATGGAGCGCCGGATGCCCTCGTTGTCGAGACCGTTGGCGAGCAGTTCGGCGCGGGTGGCGAAGTCGATGCCGTAGAAGCACGGCCAGGACACCGGCGGCGAGGAGATGCGGACGTGCACCTCCAGCGCGCCGGCCTCGCGGAGCATCCGGACGATCGCGCGCTGGGTGTTGCCGCGGACGATGGAGTCGTCCACCACCACCAGGCGCTTGCCGCGTACGTTCTGCCGCAGCGGGTTGAGCTTGAGTCGGATGCCCAGCTGACGCAGGGTCTGCGACGGCTGGATGAAGGTGCGCCCGACGTACGGGTTCTTCATCAGGCCGGCGCCGTAGGTGATGCCGGACTCCTCGGCGTAGCCGATCGCCGCCGGGGTGCCCGACTCGGGCACCGGGATGACCAGATCGGCCTCGACCGGGTGCTCCTTGGCCAACTGCCGGCCGATCTGCACCCGGGCCGCGTGCACGTTACGACCGGCGATGGTGGCGTCCGGGCGGGCGATGTAGACGTACTCGAAGAGGCAGCCCTTGGGCTCGGGGGCGGCGAACCGGCTGGACCGCAGCCCTTCGGCGTCGATCGCGATCAGCTCGCCGGGCTCGACCTCACGGACCACGCTGGCACCCACGATGTCCAGTGCCGCCGTCTCGCTGGCCACCACCCAGCCCCGCTCCAGCCGGCCGAGCACCAGCGGGCGTACGCCGTGCGGATCCCGCGCCGCGTAGAGGGTGGTCTCGTCCATGAAGACGAAGCTGAACGCACCCCGCAGCTGCGGCAGCACCTCCAGCGCGGCCGCCTCGACGGAGAGATCCGGTCGACTCGCCAGCAGCGCGGTCACCAGCGAGGTGTCGTTTGTCGAACCGTCAGCGGTCAGGCCGCGCTCGGTCACCTCGCGCTGCAGCTCGGCGGTGTTGACCAGGTTGCCGTTGTGCGCCAGTGCGATTGTCGTGCCGGAACTGGTGGCACGGATGGTCGGCTGGGCGTTCTCCCAGGTCGACCCGCCGGTCGTCGAGTAACGGGTGTGGCCGATCGCGACATGGCCGCGCAGGCTGGCCAGCGTCGGCTCGTCGAAGACCTGGGCCACCAGGCCGAGATCCTTGTAAACCACCACGCCGGAGCCGTCACTTACCGCTATGCCGGCCGCCTCCTGCCCCCGGTGCTGCAACGCGTACAGCCCGAAATAGGTCAGGTTGGCAACCTCTTCCTCCGGCGCCCAGACACCGAAGACGCCACAAGCGTCCTGCGGGCCGGGTCGTTGGGGATCAAGGTCGTGGCTCAGCCGGCCGTCGCCTCGGGGCACCTGCCGCTCCCTCTTGCTGGTCTGGACTGGCCTCGCGGAAGCCGAAGGGCCTGCTCCGCGCTGATCGGCCGGGACCACACTGTCGCCTGACAGTGTACGCGAATCCGAGTCGGCACATACGGTCACGTTGTCACCGCTATAGGTCAGCCGAAACATGCGTCACTCCAGTTCGAGGGGCAGGTACGGGGAGAGGTCGGCCCGCGTCCCGCTCGCCCGTACGCGACCCTCCGTGACCGCCTGAGTCCATTCGAGTCGCCCGGTGGCCAATGCGAGCCAGGTTTCCGGATCCATCTCGACAGTGTTCGGTGGCGTACCGCGGGTGTGTCGCGGCCCGGGAACACACTGAACTGCACCGTAAGGTGGGACACGCACCTCCACCGATCGGCCGGGAGCGCGGTCCGCGAGGGTGGTCAACAGGGCCCTGACCGCCACCCGCAGGACCGACCGTTCGGGCGCGCGGCTCTCATCGAGCGCCGCCATCACCGCCGCCACCGCGGCCGACTTATCGTACGGAGAGGACACGACGGGACGATACGGCCTCGTCTCGCCGCGCGCGACGCTGGCCCTGGGTCGCGCCGATCCGCCCCGACAAGGCATAGTTGCCGACGGCGTATTCGTACCGTGATGTTCCCCCGGCCCGGCACCCCGCCCGGCCACGGAAATCAGTCCGGAAGGCGGTGGACGTGTCAACACACCGACGAGCCTGGCAAAAGCGGGCCGGTGTGGTCGTGGCGCTGGTTGTGGGTGCCCTGCTCGCCGTCCCCGCCACACCCGCCCTCGCCGCCCCGAGCGTCAACAACGTCTCGGCATCTCCGAGCGCCGTTGAAGCAGGCAAGACCACCACCGTCCGTTACTCACTGGGTTTCAGTGATGACGTGGTCCCGGTGGACATCACCGTCAGCTCGAACAACGGAAAGCTGCGGTGCATCGACGGCTGCGAGCGCAGGCGCGTCGACGCAGCTGGCACTCTCGAGGCCACCTTCCAGCTCGCGAACGACGCCACCAACGGGTCGGCCACGATCACCGTCAAGGCCGTTGAAGCTCAGGGTGTGATTCGGCAGGACGCCGAGGCCTCGACGAACGTGACGATGGTCGCTGCTCCCCCGCCGCCGCCGACCACGCAGGCGCCGCAGACGGTGCGGTCGATTTCCGGCAAGGTGGTCAACCAGGCCGGTGACGGGGTGCCGAACGCGTACGTCCTGCTCAAGGACAGCGCGGGCAAGCAGTACGAGACCAACGCCAACAACGACGGCAACTTCCGCTTCACCGGCACCAGCGAGCGGCCCATCGCTCCGGGCCGGATCGACCTCGGCGCGAGCGCGAACAGCGTCCGCGAGGTCGTGAGCTTCACGGCGAACGCGGGTCAGAGCGTCACCGGGCAGCGGATCACCCTGGCGATCCAGGCCTCGAACAGCCCGACTCCGACCCCCACCGCCAGCGAATCGGCGGTGCCGACGGAGGACCCGTTCGACGACGAGCTCGCCGACGAGGTGGACGAGGCACCGGCCGAGTCCGCGGCGCCTCCGGCCCAGGCCAGCAACGAGGACTCCGGCGGCTTCGGCAACTGGCTGCTGGTCCTGCTCGGTGGCCTCTTCGTGGCCGTTGGTGTCGGCACCATCGTGCTGCTCTGGATGAAGCGCAAGGAGAACGACGACGCCGAGGTCGACGGGGATGAGCCTGCCGGTGCCCCCGCCGGCGCGGTTCCGGCGGCACGAGGCTCCTTCGCCGGCGCGGACGACCAGACCCGCGTGGTCAGTCGGGTCGGCAACACGCCTGACCCGACAATGGTCGCCGGTGCCGGGATCAGCAACGCGCCGACGATGATGCACCAGCCGATCGTCGACGACGTTCCCCCGGACCCGTACGGCGCGCCGCCCGCACCCTACGGCGCTGCGCCCGGTGCCGGGCAGGCATGGTCGGGCGGTGGTTACGGCGACGAGCCCGGCGGCTACGGCGCATCCGGTTACGGCAACGCGCCGTCGTCGGGCAGCGGCTACGGCAGCAACCCTTCGTCGGGGGCGGGCTACGGCGGCCGTGACTACGGCGCAGGCAGCGCCGGGGCCGACTACCCGCCGGCCGGTGGCGCAGCCGGCTACGGCGAGCGGTACGACGAGCCGACCGGCCGCTACACCGGTGACGAGACCCGCTACCCGGCGCCCGCCGACCCGTACGCGACCGGGTTGTACCAGCCCGAGGCGGGCCAGGGCTACGGCAGTTCCGAGCCGACCGGCTACGGCCGGGGCGAACCGACCGGTGGCTACGGCCAGAGCGAGGCGACCGGCGGCTACGGCCAGGGCGCGCCCGCTGGTGGGTACGGGCAGGCCGAGCAGCCTGGCGGCTACGGCCAGGGCGGGTCGGCCGGCGGTTACGGTTCAACTGATCGGGACTACAACCGGGGCGAGCCGACCGGCAGCTACGGCAACGGCAGCGGGTACGGGCAGAGTGAGCCCGCCACCGGCTACGGACAGGGCGCGCCGGCCGGCGGATACTCCCCGAGCACGCCTGCCGGCGGTTACGGCCAGGGCGAGCCGACCGGCAGCTACGGTCGGACCGAACCCGTCGGCGGTTACGGCCAGAGCGAGCCGACCGGCGGTTACAGCCAGAGTGAGCCGACGGGTGGTTACGGGCAGACTGCCGAGCCGACGGGTGGCTACCCGCCGCAGACCGGTGGGTACGGACAATCCGCAGGCGGCTACGGCCAGACCGGCGGGTACGACGATCCCGGCCGCTACGGCCAGGGCGGCTACGGCGGCGGCTACGGCGGGCAGGAGGCCCCGCAGCAGCGCAGCGGCTACGACGGCGGTTACGACCAGAACAGCGGCGGGTACGGCCAGGAGCCGCCACGCCAGCGCGGAGGCTACGACAACGGCTACGAGCAGGGCGGCGCCTACGGCAGCGACCCGGCACAGGCCGGCCATGGCCGACCGGACGGCGGCCCCGCGGAGCGCGGACGCCGGCTCGACTGGCTGGACGACTGACCAGACCTCCCAGAGCAGGCGTAACGACAACGTGTGACGGGCGACCCACCGCAAGGGGGTCGCCCGTTCCGCGTGTACGGTGCTGATCGGTCGGGCCCGGCCCGTCAGGCGGGTGTGAAGACGCCCTGTCGCAGCAGCGGCACCACGGCCGAGGTGTCGACCCGTACGGCGATCTCGACGTCCTCGGCGAAGCCACTCCCGATCAGTTCGCGGCCCGACACGGAACCCCGGATCGCCGCGGGTACGTCCGGGATGCTGGCCAGCGCCGCCAGTGCCACGGCCGCTTCGACGGAGAGGCCGCCGGTCACCCCGGACAGCGCGTCCAGCACGCTCGCCGCACCGAGTTGATCCTCCACCGACGGGCGCAGCGCGCCGTCCGGCCACTGTTCACCGGCGGCGATCACGCCGATCGGTTCGTTTGTCGAGCCGTACCCCTGGCTCAGCAGCCAGCGCCCGACGGCGCGTGCGTTACGCAGGTTGGCCGCGACCACCGGCAGGCCGGTGGCGCTGGCGGCGGCACTGATCGCCGAACCGTTCGGGGAGGGCAGCACCAGGTCGGAGACGACCGGTGCCCGGCTCAACGCGGCCGGTGACAGCGACCACGGATGTGCCGGCGTGACCTGCCGACGCCCGGCGGCGGGCACGGCACCGACCCGGCGCGCGTACTCGGCGGCCTGTTCTCCCCAGGGGAAGGGGTGGACGCGCATTCCGCGCCCGACCGCCACCTCGACGGTGGTGGTGAACGACAGCACGTCCACCACCACCAGTACCGCGCAGACGCGGCCGAGTTCCGCCGCCCCCGCGAGGCCCCAGTCGAAGCGGGCCCCGGATCCGGATTGGGCGTGAACGGACTCGGCCAACGCCTCAGCGCTCGTCGGCGGAGGATTGCCCCTGTGGTGCGTCGGTTGCGGTGTCCTGCTCGCCGGCTGCCTCGATCGGCTGCTGGCGGACCGGCGGTGCCGCCCGCTCGACCGGCCGGTCGTCCTCGGGCGACTCGACGCCGTCGGACACAGCCTCCGCGTGCGGCTCGGCGTCCTCGACCGAGGCAACCGGGTCAGCCTCGACCGGTGCCTCGACCGCGTCCACCGGCGCGGCCTCGACCGCGCTGTCCTGGACCGTCAGCTCGACCGGCTGGACGCCACCGAACAGCGCCGGCAGCGTGGCGCTGTGCGCCTCACGCAGCTCGTCCAGGCCGATGCGGAACTGGCCGTGCACCTCCAGCGCGCCGCCCGTGGAATCGGTGACGCCGATGAGCTCCCATGGCACGCCGTGCTCGGCGCAGAGTGCGGTGAACGCCTTCTCGTGGCCGCGAGGCACCGAGACCAGCACCCGACCGGCGGACTCGCTGAACAGGAAGACGAAGGGCATCGAGGTGCCCTCGAAGCGCTCCGGCACCGCGATCCTCGCCCCGACGCCGTAGCGCAGGCAGGACTCCACCAGGCTCTGCGCGAGCCCACCGTCGGAGAGGTCGTGCGCCGAGCTGACGTGGCCGACCCGCGCGGCGGCGGCCAGCAGCTCGCCGAGCTGCTTCTCCCGGGCCAGGTCGACCTGCGGGGGTACGCCACCGAGGTGCTGGTGGGTCACCCAGGCCCATTCCGATCCGGAGAGTTCCACGTGCGTCTCGCCGAGCAGGAAGAGCTGGTCGTGGTCGCCGCTGGGCCGCGGGACGAAGCCCATCGCCACCCGCTCGGCGACGTTGTCCAGGACGCCGAGCACACCGACGACCGGCGTCGGGTGGATGGCCGCCGCCCCGGTCTGGTTGTAGAAGCTGACGTTTCCGCCGGTGACCGGGATGCCCAGCTCCGCGCAGCCGTCGGCGAGGCCACGAACCGCCTCGGCGAACTGCCACATCACGCCCGGGTCCTCGGGGGAGCCGAAGTTCAGGCAGTCGGTGACCGCGATCGGCGTCGCCCCGGTGACCACCACGTTGCGGTACGCCTCGGCCAGCGCCAGCTTGGCACCGTGGTACGGGTCGAGCCGGGCGTACCGGCCGTTGCCGTCGACCGAGAGCGCCACGCCCAGGCCGGTCCGCTCGTCGATCCGGATCACGCCGGAGTCCTCCGGCTGGGCGAGCACGGTGTTGCCCAGCACGTAGCGGTCGTACTGCTCGGTGACCCAGGTCTTGTCGCACAGGTTCGGCGAGGCGATCATGCGCAGCACGGTCTCGCGCAGCGCGTCCGGGTCGCTCGGCCGGGGCAGCGTCTCGGCCCGGTCCGCCTGCAGCAGGATCAGGTCGGCCGGCTCCCGCATCGGGCGGGCGTAGACCGGCCCGTCATCCACCAGCGAACCCGGCGGCACATCGACCACCAGCTGGTCACGCCAGGTGATCAGCAGTCGGCCCGGCTGGCCGTCCGGCTCCGGAGCGGTGACCTCACCGATCGCGGTGGCCAGCACGCCCCACTTCTCGCAGGTCTTGAGGACCGTTTCGAGCTTGGCCGGCTCGACGACCAGGAGCATCCGCTCCTGCGACTCGCTGGCCAGGATCTCGTGCGGGTCCATCGAGGGCTCGCGCAGCGGCACCCGCTCCAGCCAGACCCGCATGCCGGTGCCGGCCGCCGCGGCGGTCTCGGTGAGCGCGCAGGTGAGCCCGGCACCGCCGAGGTCCTGGATGCCGGCGACGAGTTCGGCGTCGTACAGCTCCAGGCATGCCTCGATCAGCAGCTTCTCGGTGAACGGGTCACCGACCTGCACGGACGGGCGGCGCTGCTCGCTGCCCTCGGTGAAGGTCGCACTGGCCAGCACCGACACACCGCCGATGCCGTCACGGCCGGTCTTGGCACCCATCAGCACCACGACGTTGCCGGGGCCGACGGCGGCCTTGTTCTGCAGGCGGCTCACCGGCAGCACGCCGAGGCAGAGCGCGTTGACCAGGGGGTTGCCCTGGTAGCAGGGGTCGAAGACCACCTCGCCGCCGATGTTGGGCAGGCCGAGGCAGTTGCCGTACCCGCCGACGCCGGCGACCACGCCGGGCAGCACCCGGGCGGTGTCGGGGTGGTCGGCCGCGCCGAAGCGCAGCGGGTCCATCACGGCGACCGGGCGGGCGCCCATGGCGAGGATGTCCCGGACGATCCCGCCGACGCCGGTCGCCGCGCCCTGGTACGGCTCGACGAAGCTCGGGTGGTTGTGCGACTCGACCTTGAAGGTCACCGCCAGCTCGTCGGAGACCCGCACCACACCGGCGTTCTCGCCGATGCCGGCGAGCAGCCGGTCACTCGGCGGGGCCTTCTCGCCGAACTGGCGCAGGTGCACCTTGCTCGACTTGTAGGAGCAGTGCTCGCTCCACATGATCGAGTACATCGCCAGCTCGGACTGGGTGGGCCGGCGGCCGAGGATGTGCCGGATGCGGTCGTACTCGTCGTCCCGGAGCCCCAGTTCGGCGTACGGCTGAAGCTCTTCCGGGGTGCCCTCGGCGCGCGGCACGGTGTCCACCCGGTCCGCCCAGTCGGCCTGCCCGGCCGACGCGGCCGGATATGGCTGGACCGGCTGTGCCGGCGTGGCCGGGACTGCCTCCGGGGTGTCCCGTACCGGGTCCGGATGCGTAGTCATGACCTCTCCTCGTTGCGCTCGCCGCCGTACGGGCGGGTGAGCCGACCGATGATCCCGACGCGGACGGTCACGCCGGCGCCCCCACCAGGTGCTTGAGCACCGAGGTGAAGAAGCCGAGGCCGTCGAGGGAGGGGCCGGTGAGCGCCTCCACCGCGTGCTCGGGATGCGGCATGATGCCGACCACGTTGCCGGCCGGGTTGGTGATGGCCGCGATGTCCCGCTGGGAGCCGTTCGGGTTGACGCCGACGTAGCGGGCGACGACCCGACCCTCGGCTTCGAGGGCGTCAAGCGTCGCGGGGTCGGCGACGTAGCAACCCTCGCCGTTCTTGACCGGGATCAGCACCTCCTGGCCGGGCTGGAAGACGTTCGTCCAGGCGGTGCCCGCCGACTCGATGCGCAGAATCTGGTCGCGGTTGCGGAAGTGCAGGTGCTGGTTGCGGGTGAGCGCGCCGGGCAGCAGGTGGGCCTCGCAGAGGATCTGGAAGCCGTTGCAGATGCCGAGCACGGGCAGGCCGCCGGCAGCGGCGTCGACGATGGTCTCCATCACCGGGGCGAACCGGGCGATGGCCCCGCAGCGCAGGTAGTCACCGTAGGAGAAGCCGCCGGGCAGGACTACCGCGTCCACCCCGTGCAGCTCCGGGTCACCGTGCCACAGGCGTACGGGCTGGGCGCCCGCGATGCGGACAGCCCGGGCGGCGTCCCCGTCGTCGAGCGAGCCGGGGAAGGTCACCACACCGACCCGCGCGGTCACGACCGGGCTTCCGCGGGCTCGTCGGCCTCGACCAGGTGGACGGTGAAGTCCTCGATGACCGGGTTGGCGAGCAGCTTGTCGGCGATCTCCCGGGCCCGGTCCAGGTCCGGTTCACCGGTGAAATCGATCTCGATGCGCCGACCGATCCGCACCGAGGCGACATCGTTGACACCGAGCCGGGGCAGCGCGTTTGCGACGGCCTGGCCCTGCGGATCGAGGATCTCGGGCTTGAGCATGACGTCGACGACGACGCGAGGCACTGGGCACTCCTGACTGTGTACGCAGTTGGGTGCCGACCCACAACGGGCGAGCGCAGCCAGCCTACCTGGCAGATGTCGCACCGGACGCACCGGTGGGAGGGCGTCGAGGCGCCACTCGCGGCCACCCGCCTGGCCCTGTCGAGAACGATACGGGTTCGTTGCTGTCCCGATACGGCATTGTTGCCCGATCTCCCGGCGGGTCGCGTAACGCACGGGTCGGCAGGTCTTGGCCGAAGGTGGACACCGAGCACGACTGGGCCCGACATCGGGCTGTTACATCGACTTGTTTGAATGAACCTCTTGTGAAACACCTCACCCAGCCCTACGGTACATCGTCAGACGTCGATTTATCGGTGTCGCGGTGACGGACCACTCCCGCCCGTCACCGCAGGTCGACCCGGCCACCCGGGTCCCGCGATCCCCGAAGGAGCCCTACCGATGCGCATCCGATCCCTGCTCGCGGTCCTCGCCACAGCCCTGGCCGGCGTGCTCGGCGCCAGCTCCGGCGCTGTCGCCGCGCCGGTTGGCCCGTACATCATCGGCGGCGGAACCGTCTCCTCCGCGCCGTGGGCCGCGGCGGTGTTCAGCAACGGCTCGTTCACCTGCTCCGGCACGATCATCGCCCCGCAGTGGGTGCTGACCGCCCGGCACTGCCTCGGCGGCACCATGTCCGTGCGGGTCGGCAGCGTCTACCACGGCTCCGGCGGCGTCACCCGCACCGTCAGCGCCACCTACGGCCGCTACGACCTGGCCCTGATGCGCCTGTCCAGCTCGGTGAGCACCAGCTACGTCACGCTGGCCAGCAGCAACCCGCCGGTCAACTCGACAAACACGATCTACGGCTGGGGCATGACCTGCTACAGCGGCTGCGGGGCTTCTCCCCAGCTGAAGACCGCGTCGGTCCGGGTGACCAGCACCAACGTCACCGACGCGTACGGCGGGCAGGCGATCCGCAGCACCCGGATCAACGGCAACGCCTGGCGGGGCGACTCGGGCGGCCCGCAGTTCTACAACGGTGCCCAGGTCGGCGTCGCCTCCACCGCCGACGGCCAGAGCATCCAGAACTACGGCAGTGTGGCCTTCAACCGGGCCTGGATCACCTCGGTGGCCGGTGTCTGACCGAAAGCGTCCGATGCGGCGCGGAAGGTGGGCAACGCGCCCGCCGTCCGCGCCGCGCTGTTTTGCAGCATCCGAGCAGGTGAACAGGGCTCACGTTGCCGGAGGTCAACGCCTGCCAGCATCGAAAACGTGCTGGTCGTGACGACGGATCAACTTCCCGGCTACGAGATCCGCCAGATCCTCGGCGAGGTGGTCTCCTCGATGGCCAGGACCCGCAACCCGTACCGCGAGGGCGTGAAGAACCTCCGTGGTGGCGCGTACGACCCGATGGCCCCGGACAACCTCACCCGGTGGCGTACCGACTCGGTGGCCCGGCTCGGCGAGGAGGCCCGCCGGCTCGGCGCGAACGCCGTGGTGGGGATGCGGTTCGACAGCCGGGACTGCGGCGAGATGTGGATGGAGATCTGCGCCTACGGCACCGCCGTCATCGTGGCACCCAAGGTCCCCGACGTCATGCCCCCCGACCAGCCGCTCATCGCCGCCGAAACCGCAAACGACCCGTCCTTCGCCAGCACTCCCGGCGGCATCGCCGAACCCGCCAGCGCCCCCAACCTCAGCTCCGCCCCCGAAACCCCCACCCGCGACAGCTAACTCCACCCCACCCCACCCCACCCCACCGCCCGCCGCCCGCACCCACGCCCACGGTCCCCGCGTTCCCTGCGCGCCGATCTTGCACTTCCGGTCGCCGTTTCGCGGCTTTCGCGCACTTATGCCCGGACAGAAAGCGCAAGATCGACGCGCGGGGAAGGCGAGTGCGCGGGGAAGGCGAGTGCGCGGGGAAGGCGAGTGCGCGGGAAGGCGGGCCAGGGGAATGCGCAGGAGTGCCGTCGCGCGCCTTGTTCGCAGCCCTGCCCGCGCAATGGCGTCCTCACTCCTGCCTGCAGCCCTGCCCGCACGATGCAGCGCGTCGATCTTGCACTTTGGGTCGCCCCTATGTGGCTTTTATCCGCTGATGCCCCGACGGAAAGTGCATGATCGACGCGCAAGGCTGGGTGCGCGCAGGGGCGGGTGCGTGCAGGGCTGGGTGCGCGCAGGGGCGGGCGGCGTGGAGGGTGGGTGGGGTGGGTGGGGCGTGTGGGAGGGGGTGGGGTGGGAGGGGTTAGAGGATGGGGGGTGGGGTGTAGGTGGCGGCTTGGGGGTGAGACTGGACGATCTTGGAGATGCGGGTGGTCACCGCCTGGATCTGGGCGGGAGCGGCACCGACGAAGGCGGCGCGGTTGGCTACCAGGGCGTCGATCTCGGGACGGGACAGGCCCAGGCGAGGGTCGGCGGCCAGACGGTCGAAGAGGTCGTTGTCGGGACTTCCCTGTTCGCGCATGGCCAGGGCCACGGCGACCGCGTGTTCCTTGATCGCCTCGTGGGCGGTCTCCCGGCCGACGCCCCGACGGACGGCAGCCACCAGGATCTTGGTGGTGGCCAGGAACGGCAGGAAACGCTCCAACTCCCGGTTGATCACCGCCGGGTACGCGCCGAACTCGTCAAGCACGGTGAGGAAGGTCTGGAACAGCCCGTCGGCGGCGAAGAAGGCATCGGGCAGGGCCACCCGGCGCACCACCGAGCAGGAGACGTCGCCCTCGTTCCACTGGTCGCCGGCCAGCTCACCGACCATCGACAGGTACCCCCGGATGATCACCGCGAAGCCGTTGACCCGCTCCGACGAGCGGGTGTTCATCTTGTGCGGCATCGCGCTGGAGCCGACCTGGCCGGGCTTGAAGCCCTCGGTCGCCAACTCCTGCCCGACCATCAGCCGGATCGTGGTGGCCAGTGAAGACGGGGCCGACGCCACCTGCGCCAGCGCGGAGATCACCGCCAGGTCGATCGAGCGCGGGTAGACCTGCCCGACGCTGTCCAGCACCCGGCTGAAGCCGAGGTGCTCGGCGACCCGCCGTTCCAACTCGGCCACCTTCTCGGCGTCGCCGTCGAGCAGATCCAGCTGGTCGGCGGCGGTACCCACCGGGCCCTTGATGCCCCGCAGCGGGTACCACGAGATCAGATCCGTCAGCCGCTCGTACGCGATGATCAGTTCCTCGGCGGCCGACGCGAAGCGCTTGCCCAGCGTGGTGGCCTGCGCCGCGACGTTGTGCGACCGCCCGGCCATCACCACGTCGGAGTACTCGTGAGCGTGCCAGGCCAGCCGGGCCAGCGTCGCCACCACCCGGTCCCGGATCAGCTCCAGCGACCGGCGTACCTGAAGCTGCTCGACGTTCTCGGTGAGGTCCCGCGAGGTCATGCCCTTGTGCACGTGCTCGTGCCCGGCGAGGGCGTTGAACTCCTCGATCCGCGCCTTGACGTCGTGGCGGGTCACCCGCTCCCGCGCCGCGATCGAGTCCAGGTCGACGTCGTCCAACACCCGCTCGTACGCCTCGACCACCCCGTCGGGCACCGACACGCCGAGGTCCCGCTGGGCCTGGAGCACGGCGAGCCAGAGCCGCCGCTCCAGCCGGATCTTCTCCTCCGGAGACCAGAGGGCGACCAGTTCGGGCGAGGCGTACCGGTTGGCGAGCACGTTCGGGATCGTCGTCACCCGCCCATTCTCCGGCACCCACCAGCAAGCCCTCGACCGCCCCTCACCGGCAGTGACGAGCCCCGCTCAGGGGTGCGGACGCGCGATTGGACAGGAGTTCAGCAGGAGTGGGACCCGACACTCCTGGCGGACCCATTCAACGATCCGCGGCTCGACATGATGCAGGAGCCCGAGGATGTCCTCGTACCGCGCGGTCAACGGCTCGGTCCAGATCCGCTCGTGATGAGCGAGCCGATTGCGGAAGAGGTGCAGGCGGGTGACCGGCGCGTCGATCGTGGTCCTTGCCCGGTCGGGGGCGTACGGGAAACCGCCCGCCAGACTCGGCCACAGCACGGTGTTGTAGCGACGGGCAAGCATGAACCGCCAGAATCCAAAGGAAAGCTCACTGATCGTCTGCCCATCAGCCGGCTGCTTTCCCTTGGCAACCACTCTCCGTCGCGCTTCTCGGATGTCAGCCCTGGCTCGTTGATCGAGTTCACCGGCAGGATCATCCAGCCAGGTGCCAGCGCGGCCCATCGCCGCATGGCGGGCCGCCAACTGCTCGGCAAGAACGTTCCGGAGGACGACCTCCAAGTGGCTCAACGTTTCCCAGTAGGCCCCACTCGCGGCAGCGTTCCAGCGGTAGAGCGCAAGCGCCGCGTCCGCGTCACCCCCGCACCGGTCTACATATGCCCTCATCCGTGGCAGGCTCATCCTGCGTAGCAGCATTGGAGTGAGGTCCGTTGCGCTGTTTTCGGGGGTCACGATGGGGGTACCCTAGGACGCGAAGACCCCAGAACGGTCCCTGGTAGTCGCGTGTCGGCAGGCCAAACCGCTGGGGTTAAGACCTCGAAGAGGGCCATCCAGACGGATGGCCCTCTTCGCTTTCTGTACCAGCTCTTACCGCGTTTCACGAATGAAACGTCGTCGACGAGGCGCCGAGCCTCGCGTACCCGACTCTGACTCCCTGTCGAGCTGTTAACGCAAACGGTTCACGTCGCCAGGGCCGCGGTCAGACTTCCGGCACGTCATTCACGGTCGCGGTCACCGCCAGGGTCTTCGTCTGCTTGCCGTGAGAGTTGCGTACGGTCAACTGGTAGGTGTGCCGTTGCGTGTCACCCCCGGCACCCGAACAGGGGAAAGTGAGCGTTTCGCTGCCGGTGGGCGGGTAGTTGTCGGCGTACACGCCCTGGCCGTCGACGGAGAGGGCGACGGAGTCGACGTTGCCGACCTTCCACTCCAGGACGACAGGCGTGCCGGGGATCGGGTTGACGTTCGTCCCGGCCGGGCAGGACGGCTTCTGGGCAGCCCGGAAGTACGTGATGGTCGGCCCGTTGCCCGCCTTGGTCCCGGACTGTCCCCCGCCGGTCGAACCACCTCCGTTGGATCCACCTCCGGTCGAGCCACCTCCGGTCGAGCCACCCCCGGTGGAGCCGCCTCCGGTCGCACCACCGTCGGTGGAACCGCCCTTGGTGGCGTCGACTGCGGTGGGCGTGGCAGCGGGGGCCAGCTCGGCATCGGCGGTGGGGTCGGAGGTCGGCTCGGCTGTTGCGGGTGCGCTGGGGGCCGTGTTGGAGGCGGACTCCGGGCCGGTGTCAGCGGACGTGCAGCCGCTGGCCACGAGCGCAGCGGCCAGGGCGACGATGGAGGTGCGGAGCAGGGCTTGACCAGTCATGACCACTCCTTGGTAGCGCGCCGCCGGTGGCTCCGGGGCGCAGGCTGTGGTCCACAGTAGAAATGCCTGCCAACAGCTTCGACCAGGTCGGAGTCGGAGGTCGGCAACCCTGGTGGTCGCCCGGCTGCGGCGACCGGTCGATCAGCGTTCCAGGATGGCGGTCACGCCCTGGCCGCCGGCGGCACAGATCGAGATGAGTCCGCGACCGCTGCCCTTCTGGGCGAGCAGTTTGGCCAGGGTGGCGACGATCCGTCCGCCGGTGGCGGCGAACGGGTGTCCGGCGGCCAGCGAGGAACCGTTGACGTTGAGCTTGTCGGTGTCGATCGCGCCGAGTGGTTCGTCCAGGCCGAGCCGCTCGGCGCAGAACTCCTTCGACTCCCAGGCAGCGAGGGTCGCGAGCACCTGCGCGGCGAACGCCTCGTGGATCTCGTAGTAGTCGAAGTCCTGCAGGGTCAGGCCGGCGCGGGCGAGCAGCCGGGGCACCGCGTACGTGGGTGCCATCAGCAGTCCCTCGTCACCGTGCACGAAGTCGACTGCGGCCGTCTCCGACCAGGAGAACCAGGCCAGTACCGGCAGGTTGTGCTCGGCGGCCCACTGCTCGCTGGCCAGCAGCACGGTGGAGGCGCCGTCGGTCAGCGGGGAGGAGTTGCCGGCGGTCATGGTGGCCCGCTCGGCGTCCGGGCCCTTGGCACCGAAGGCCGGCTTGAGCGTGCCGAGCTTCTCCAGGGTGGTGTCGGGGCGGAGGTTCTGGTCGCGGGTGAGTCCCAGGTAGGGGGTCATCAGGTCGTCGAAGAACCCCCGGTCGTACGCGGCGGCGAGCCGCTGGTGCGACCGGAGCGCCAACTCGTCCTGCGCCTGCCGGTCGATGTTCCAGCGCAGCGCCGTCTGGGCGGCGTGCTCGCCCATGGACAGTCCGGTGCGCGGCTCGGCGTTGCGCGGGATCTCCGGCTTGAACGGCTGGGTCGGACGCAGCTTCGCGGCGATCTTGAGACGTTCGCCGAGCGTACGGGCGGAGTTGAGCTTGAGCAGCGTGCGGCGCAGGTCCTCGTTGATCGCGAGCGGGGCGTCGGAGGTGGTGTCGACGCCACCGGCGATGCCCACCTCGATCTGCCCGAGGGCGATCTTGTTGGCGACCAGGATGGCGGCTTCCAGGCCGGTGCCACAGGCCTGCTGGATGTCGTACGCGGGGGTGCGCGGGTCGAGCTTGGAGCCGAGCACCACCTCGCGGGTGAGGTTGAAGTCCTTGGAGTGCTTCAGCACCGCACCGGCGACCACCTCGCCGACCTGCTGCCCGGCCAGGCCGAACCGGGCGATCAGGCCGTCGAGCGCGGCACCGAGCATGTCGGAGTTGCTGGCGCTGGCGTAGCGGGAGTTGGAGCGGGCGAAGGGGATGCGGTTACCGCCGATCACCGCGACCCGTCGAACGTTCTGCACGATCCGCCTCCTCGAAAGGGTTGCCCGCACCTTACTCACCAGTAGGCTACGCCTATGAGCGACAGGTACGCGAGCTTCGTCCAGTCGGGCGCCGGTCGGGCGCTGGTCAAGCGCCTCGGCCTGCCCGATCCGCCGCGGCTGCGCCGGTACGCCCCCGGCGAGCCCATTCTTCCCGGGCCGGTCCTGCTCGGCTCCGCCGCCGGTGGTCGCCTCACCGAACCGGTGGGCAGGATCCTGGCCACCGCCGGGCTCGCCCTGCGCGATCCGGCCACCGCCGTGCCCGACCCGACCACCGGCCGTACGCCCGACAGCGCCGCCCTCGTCTACGACGCTACCGGCATCACCGACTCGACCGGGCTGCGCCAGCTCTACGACTTCTTCCACCCGCAGGCGCGGGCGGTGCAGCCCAGCGGTCGGGTGATCGTGCTGGGCACCCCGCCGGCCGAGTGCGCCGGCACCCGCGAGGCGACCGCCCAGCGTGCCCTCGAAGGGTTGACCCGCAGCATCGGCAAGGAGTTCGGCAGGGGCATCACCGCCCAACTGGTTCACGTCACACGCGAGGCCGACGAGAGCACCTGGACCAGTCTGGAGGCGACCCTGCGCTTCCTGCTCTCCGGCCGGTCCGCGTACGTCTCGGGTCAGGTGATCCGGGTCGGTGCCGGTCAGGCGACCGCGCCGGTGGACTGGGACCGTCCGCTCGACGGGCAGGTGGTGCTGGTGACCGGGGCGGCCCGGGGCATCGGTGCGGCGCTGGCCCGGGTGCTGGCCCGCGACGGCGCGACAGTGCTGGCGCTTGACGTCCCGGCCGCCGGGGACGAGTTGGCCTCGGTGGCCAACGAGATCGGCGCGAGCGCGATACAGCTCGACCTGACCGCCGCCGACGCGCCGACCCGGCTGGCGGAGTACCTGGCCGGCCGGCACGGGCGGGTGGACGTGGTGGTGCACAACGCCGGCATCACCCGGGACAAGACCCTCGGCCGGATGGACGCCGACCGCTGGAACCAGGTCATCGACGTCAACCTGTCCAGTCAGGAGCGGATCAACGACCTGCTGCTGGAGCGTGAGCTGGTTCCGGCCGGTGGGCGGATCGTCGGTGTCTCCTCGATCGCCGGGATCGCCGGCAACCGGGGGCAGACCAACTACGCCACAAGCAAGGCCGGGGTGATCGGGCTTGTCGACTCGCTCGCCCCGGCGCTGCGGGAGCGGCGGATCAGCGTGAACGCGGTCGCGCCCGGGTTCATCGAGACCCGGCTGACCGCCCGGATCCCGCTTGTGGTGCGGGAGGCCGGTCGCCGGATGAACAGCCTCGCCCAGGGTGGGCTGCCGGTGGACGTCGCCGAGACGATCAGTTGGCTGGCCTGGCCGGCGTCCGGCGCGATCAGCGGCAACGTGGTCCGTGTCTGCGGCCAGAGCCTGCTGGGGGCGTGATGGCCCGGCGCAGTCCGCAGGAGGAGCCCTCCGACGACCTGTCGGTCGGCGAGCTGATCGACGGGCCGACGGAGACGCTGACCCCGGAGATCCTGGCCGCCGCGTTCGCCGACGAACGCCGTGATCCGGCCGCCACCCAGGACCTGAGCAGCGCCGCCGCCCGCGCCGGTGCGGGCCACGATCCGGGAGTCACGCAGGACCTGACCAGTGCCGCCGCGTCGGTTGTGGGGCCCGCTGCCGCCGCCGAGGCCGGGCAGCCGGCGACTCGGGCCCGGGTGGAGCTGTCCCGGCTGCCCGCGCCGGGGCCGCTGTACCGGCGGGCGTTGCTGGGCACGCTGCCCGGGCTGGGCGGCCGGCGCGGTGCCGACGTGCCGGCGGTCGAGTTGGCGGTAGGTGGGGTGGCCGTGGATCCGCAACGGCTGGCCGACTACGACCGGGTCTGCGGGTTCCGGTTGGCCGACCGGCTGCCGGCGACCTTTCCGCACGTCATGGGGTTCCCGCTGGCGCTGCGCCTGATCACCGCGCCGGAGTTCCCGATCCCGCTGACCGGGGTGGTGCACATCGGCAACCGGATCACCGTGCACCGGCCGATCACGGTCACGGACCGGCTGGACTTCACCGCCTGGGCGGAGAACCTGCGTCCGCACGACCGGGGGCGGCAGGTGGATGTCGTACTCGTCGGCTCGGTCGACGGGGAGGAGGTGTGGCGCGGAGTGTCGACGTACCTCTGGCGGCAGCGCACACCGGGCGACGGTGAGCGACGCGACCGGGCGGAACCGCCCGCGCCGCCGGCCGCTTCCGCCCGGTGGCGGGTCGAACCCCGCATCGGTACGGAGTACGCCCGGGTCTCCGGCGACCACAACCCGATCCACACCTCCCGGCTGGGTGCGCGGCTGCTCGGCTTCCCTCGGCCGATCGCACACGGCATGTGGACGAAGGCGCGGTGTCTGGCCGCGCTGGAGAGCCGACTGCCGGAGGCGTACACGGTGCAGGTGGCGTTCAAGCTCCCGGTGTCGCTGCCGAGCACTGTCGCCTTCAGCGCCGGCAGGCAGGGTGACGACTGGGATTTCGCGCTGCATGACCAGCGGGGACGACCTCATCTGGTGGGCACCATCCGCTGACCGAGGGCCGGGCACTTGCCCGGCCCTCGTTTTCGCGCTAAGTTGTTCTCACATAGAGATGTTCTCGGAGTGAGAGTGACCCATGGTGAACGAGCAGGACTTCCTCGCCGCGTACGACCCGCGTGCCTATCCCGCCATCGCGGTCACCGTCGACGTGGTCGCCCTGACCATCCGCGACGGCGCGCTGCACCTGCTGCTGATCCGCCGCGGCGAGCAGCCCTACGCGGGTCACTGGGCCCTGCCGGGCGGCTTCGTCCGACCCGACGAGGACCTGACCGGCGCGGCGCGGCGGGAGCTGGCCGAGGAGACCGGCCTCGGCGACGACCGGCTGGGCCGCGTACACCTGGAGCAGCTGGCCAGCTACGGCGCTCCCGAGCGCGACCCGAGGATGCGGATCGTCTCGGTCGCGCACCTCGCCTTCGCTCCGGATCTGCCCGACGCGGCGGCCGGCACCGACGCCGACGAGGCGGTCTGGCTGCCGGTCAGCGGGTTGGCCAACCGGGAGCTCGCCTTCGACCACCGCCAGATCGTCGCCGACGGGCTGGAGCGGGCCCGGTCGAAGCTGGAATACACCCCGCTGGCCACCCGCTTCCTGGGGCCCGAGTTCACCATCGGCGAGCTGCGGTCGGTCTACGAGACGGTCTGGGGGCAGCCGCTGCACGCGGGCAACTTCCACCGCAAGGTGCTGTCGGTGCCCGGCTTCGTGGAGAGCACCGGTGCGAGCACCGAGCGCGGCGGCAGCCGAGGCGGCCCGCGGGCGCGGCTCTACCGGGCCGGTGACGCCCAGTTGCTGCACCCGGCGCTGCTGCGTCCGGCCCGCGAGGAGGCGGTGCGATGACCACCGCCGAAGCGATCCGGCTGGTCGGCGCGGCCCGCGACGACGAGGAACTGTTCGGTGTCGACGCACCGGAGCGCCGCTACCGGGAACTGGTCGCCGCCCTGCACCCCGACCGGCTCAGCCTGGCCGGGCCCGGCCTCCAGGCCGAGGCCACCGCGGCCTTCGTCGAGGTGACCACCCGCTGGCGGAGCCGCCACGTGACCGAGCTGAACGGCTACCGCTGTGGGCGGCCGGCGCACTGCGGTGACCTCGCCGACCTGTACGACGTCGGCGACGACCGGCTGCTCAAGCTGCCCCGTGCCGCAAGCGACAACGACCTGATGCTCCAGGAGGAACGCGCCCTGCGCCGGCTCGCCGAGCACGGTGATCCGCGCTGGCTGCCGTACGTGCCCCGGCTGGTCGACAGCTTCGCCCACCGGGACGCGGCCACCGGGGCGGAACGGCGGATCAACGTCATCGCCACCGCTCCCCGCCTGCACAGTCTGGTCGAAGTGCGGCGGGCGTACCCGGACGGGCTGGACGCCCGGGACGTGGCCTGGATGTGGCGGCGGCTGCTGGTGGCGCTCGGCCTGGCCCACCGGGCGGGCCTGGTGCACGGCGCGGTGCTGCCGCCGCACGTGCTGATCGAGCCGGACGCGCACGGCGTCGTCCTGGTCGACTGGTGCTTCTCCACGGACACCGGCGGCGTCGTGCCGGCGCTGGTGCCCGACTACCAGGACTGGTACCCGCCCGAGGTCACCGATCGGCGCCCGGTCGGACCGGGCACCGACATCGCCATGGCCGTGCGCTGCATGGGCTGGCTGATGGGGCGGCACGCGCCGGCCGAGCTGCGCGCCTTCGTCAATGGCTGCCAGCAGCCCCACCTGCCCGCCCGCCCCGACGACGCCTGGCGACTGCTCGGCGAACTCGACGAGGTGCTGGAACGCCTCTACGGCCCCCGCACCTTCCGACCCTTCACCCTCAACCCCTAAGGAGGCTGCCATGGGCAGCGGAATGTGGTCCACCGACGTGTACGACGCCGCCGACCGGTACCGCCGGGCCACCGGCACCAGCGCGTTCGCCTACAGCGACAGCGGGGCCCGGAAGGTGCACCCGGCGCTTGACCCGCGCGACGCGATGCGGGAGAGCCGTGACTCCGCCGAGCACCCGCAGTCGACCCCGGTCGCCGTGCTCTTCGACGTGACCGGCTCGATGGGGCATGTGCCCCGTACGCTCCAGGCCAAGCTGCCGCAACTGCTGGGTCTGCTGCTGCGCCAGGGGTACGCCCGCGACCCGCAGATCATGTTCGGTGCGATCGGTGACGCCACCTGCGACCGGGTGCCGTTGCAGGTGGGCCAGTTCGAGTCCGACAACCGGATGGACGACGACCTCGGCCGGATCGTGCTGGAGGGCGGCGGTGGCGGCCAGATGATGGAGTCGTACGAACTCGCGCTCTACTTCATGGCCCGGCACACCGTCACCGACAGCTGGGAGAAGCGTGGCCGACGCGGCTACCTGTTCATCATCGGCGACGAACTGGCGTACTCGAAGGTGAAGTCGGCCGAGGTGAACCGGTTGATCGGCGGCGACATGCGCAAGGACATGCCGGTGCAGCAGATCGTCGACGAGGTGACCCGGCGCTGGGACACGTACTACCTGCTCCCCGCCGGCAGCCACTACGCCGGCAACCGCAAGATCCTCGACTTCTGGCGCGGATTGCTCGGCCAGAACACCCTCGAACTCGACGACCTGGACGCGGTCTGCGAGACCATCGCGCTCACCGTCGGCCTCGGCGAGCAGGCCATCGACCTCGACACCGGCCTGCGCGACCTGCACCGGGCCGGCTCGACTGCCACCGGCACCGTGTCGAAGGCGCTGGCCCGCATCGGCAACGCCGGCCGACGCACCGAGACGTCCCGGCTGCCGGCCACCGGGACCGGCCGTGGCGGAGTCGTGCGGCTGTGAACGGGCTGATGACGGGCCGGGACGGGCTGGACGGCGAACACACAGTCGTGGTCGACCTCGGGTACGGCGACGCCGGGAAGGGCACTGTCGTGGACTGGCTCTGCGCGACCCGGCCGGTGCACACCGTGGTCCGCTTCAACGGGGGCGCGCAGGCAGCGCACAACGTCGTCCTGCGCGACGGGCGGCACCACACCTTCGCCCAGTTCGGCGCGGGCACGTTCCACCCCGGCGTGTGGACGCACCTGTCCCGGCACATCGTCGTCGACCCGCTGGCACTGGCCGCCGAGGCCGACCACCTCGCCGACGTCGGGGTGCCCGACGCGCTCGACCGGTTGACCGTGGACGGGGAGGCGCTGCTGGCCACCCCGTACCACCGGGCCGCCAACCGGGCGCGGGAGTTGTCCCGGGGAGCCGACCGGCACGGCTCCTGCGGGCTGGGGGTGGGTGAGGCCGTCGCGTACGGTCTCGCCCACCCCGACGAGGCGCCCCGGGTGGCCGACTGCCGCAGCCCGAAGCGGCTACGCCGCCGGTTGACCGCGCTGCGGGACCGGCTCACCGCCGAACTCGGCCCGCTGGACGCACCGCCGGTCGACGACTGCCTGCCGGCCTTCACCGCCTTCGCCGAGCGGGTCGCGGTCGTCGACCGCTCCTGGTTGGCCGGGGCGCTGCGGGCCGGGCCGTGCGTCTTCGAGGGCGCGCAGGGGGTGCTGCTGGACGAGTGGCACGGCTTCCACCCGTACACGACGTGGAGCACCACCACCTTCGCCAACGCCGAGTCACTGCTGGCCGAGGCCGGACAGGCCGGGGCGGCGAGCCGACTCGGGGTGCTGCGGACGGTCACCACCCGACACGGGCCGGGACCGCTGGTCACCGAGGATCCGACCCTGCCGCTGACCGATCCGCACAACCCGACGAACCCGTGGCAGGGGCGCTTCCGGTTCGGTCACTTCGACGCGGTCGCGCACGCGTACGCCCTGGCGGTCGCCGGTGGGGTCGACGGCCTGGCGCTGACCCACCTGGATCTCACCGAACGCGGCCTCGACCTGCGCATCTGCCGTCGTTACGAAGGGCTGGACCGGCTGCTGCCCGGCCCGCCCGGCGATCTCGACCGGCAGGCCGCACTGACCGCCCGGCTGCTGCACGCCCGCCCGGTGTACGACGACGACTCGCCGACCGACTGGCCGCAGGCGGTCGGCGAGGCGCTCGGCGCACCCGTCGTGCTCACCTCCCACGGCCCCACCGCCACCGACAAAAACCTGCTGGCGAGGGTGTAAGGAAGGGCACCTTATTAACGCCTGGTGTAGAGGAAGGGCCCCTTCTTAACGGTCGGTGCCCCGAGCATGGAGTCATGGAAGCCGCGATCGACCTGCTCCGGCAGACCCTCACCTCGCCCTGGGTGTATCTGCTGCTGTTCGGGCTCACCACGGTCGACGCGATCTTCCCGCTGGTGCCGGCCGAGGCGGCGGTCATCACGGCCACCGTGCTCGCCACCGGCGGTGAGCCGAACCTCGCGCTGCTGCTCGTGGTGGCCGCGCTCGGCGCCGCCGCCGGCGACCACCTCTCGTACGCCGTGGGGCGCGGCGGCGGATCGCGCAGGCTCGACCACTCGCCGGTCGACAGCCGCCGCCGGGCCGGATCGGAGTGGGCCCGGCGGGCCGTGGACCGGCGCGGCGGCATGATCCTGGTTGCCGCCCGCTACGTCCCCGGCGGACGTACGGCGGTCACCCTGACCATGGGAGCGGTCCGCTACCCGCTGCGGTCGTTCCTCCTGTTCGACCTGATCGGCTCGGTCACCTGGGCCTGCTACTGTGTGCTGCTCGGTGTCTTCGGCGGGCTCGCCTTCGAACGTCACCCGCTGCACGGGATCCTGGCCGGAATCGGTCTGTCGCTCGCGATCACCCTGGGACTGGAGTTGATCCGCTGGCTCCGGCACCGCGCCCACCGTCGTGCCGCGCGCGGTGCGGACCGCGAATGTTAAAAAGGGGCCCTTCCTCTACACCAGGCGTTAATAAGGTGCCCTTCCTTACCGCTCGGGCGGATGCCAGGTGACGCCGTGCAGGAGTTGTCCCGCGCCGAGCCAGGCGACGTTCATCATCCGGGTGGCGGTCTTCTCCGGGTCGGCCTCCGGGTGGTCGGCCAGCCAGTCACCGAGCGACTCGGTAGCGCCCACCAGGGCGTACGCGACCACTTCCAGTTCGGTTTCGGCCACCTCGCGCCCTTCGGCGCGCAGTGCGTGGTCGAGCATCCCGACGACCACCTCCACGATCCTCGCCCGCATCCCGGCCAGTTCGTCGGCGAACGCCCGTTCGGCACGGGCCTGCCGGTAGAGCACCGCCCAGCCGTCGCGGTGCGCGCCGACGAAGCCGAAGAACGCCCGCAGCCCGTGCCAGAGCCGTTCGTCGGCCGGCAGGTCGGGCACGGCGGCCCCGGCGATCGCCTCCATCATCCGGGTGGCCTCCCGGTGCAGGCAGGCGATGAAGAGCTCTTCCTTGGTGCCGAGATAGGCGTAGACCATGGGTTTGGAGATCCCGGCACGCTCCGCGACCTCGTCCATGCTGGCACCGTGGTAGCCATGGCGGGAGAAGACCCGGACGGCCGCGTCGAGCATCTGTTGCTCACGGACGGCCCTGGGTAAGCGCTTGAAGGTGGGCCTGGTGGACACCTTGCCAGCATACCTACTCACACGTAAGGTTACGCCTGAGTAACCACTGCCCGAGAGGTGCTTCAATGACTGACTTCGACCCGGCCAACTTCGCAAACGTCGGCCCGAAGGAGTTCGCTCAGCTCGTCAAGTCCACGCCGGACAGCAAGCTCAACGAGGTGATGACGGGCGAACTGCGCGGAAAGATCCTCGGCGAGGTCTTCGGGCGGATGCCGCAGCTGTTCCGGGCCGACCGGGCCGGCTCGACCAACGCGGTCATCCACTGGAACATCACCGGTGCCCCCGACGGCGGCACCGACACCTACGAGGTGGTCGTCGCCGACGGTGCCTGCACGGTCAACGAAACCCCGCAGCACGACCCGCGGCTGAGCCTGACCCTGGGCCCGGTCGACTTCCTCAAGGTCGTCTCCGGCGGCGCCAACCCGGTCATGATGTTCATGACCGGCAAGCTCAAGGCAAAGGGCGACCTGGGCCTCGCTGCCAACATCGCGAACCTCTTCGACATCCCCAAGGCCTGAGATGGTCGAGTTCTCGCTCGACCTGAACGAGGAACAGCGGGATCTGCGGGACTGGGTGCACGGCTTCGCTGCCGAGGTCGTGCGCCCGGCCGCGGCCGAGTGGGACGCCCGCGAGGAGACTCCCTGGCCGCTGATCCAGGAGGCGGCGAAGGTCGGGCTGTACGGTTTCGAGTTCCTCGCCACCTGCTGGGCCGACCCGACCGGCTTGTCCCTGCCGATCGCCAGCGAAGAGCTCTTCTGGGGTGACGCCGGCATCGGCCTGAGCATCTTCGGCACCGGGCTCGCGGTCGCCGCGATCTACGGCACCGGCACCCCCGACCAGTTGGTCGAATGGGTGCCGCAGTGCTTCGGCGACGTCGACTCCCCGGCCGTCGCCGCCTTCTGTTCCAGCGAGCCGGAGGCCGGTTCGGACGTCGGCGCGATGCGCACCCGGGCCAGCTACGACGAAGCCACCGACGAGTGGGTGCTGCGCGGGCAGAAGGCGTACGCCACAAACGGCGGGATCGCCGGGGTGCACGTGGTGGTCGCCTCGGTCGACCCGGAACTGGGCTCGCGCGGCCAGGCGGCGTTCGTCGTACCGCCGGGCACCCCCGGGCTCAGCGCCACCCGCAAGCTGCGCAAGCTGGGCCTGCGGGCCTCGCACACCGCCGACGTCTTCCTCGACGACGTCCGCGTCCCGGGTCGCTGCCTGCTCGGCGGCAAGGAGGCGCTGGACGAGCGGCTGGCTCGCGCCCGCGCCGGCAAACGCGCCTCCGGCCAGGCCGCGATGCGGACCTTCGAGCTGTCCCGGCCCACCGTCGGCGCACAGGCGCTCGGCGTCGCCCGGGCCGCCTACGAGTACGCCCTCGACTACGCCAAGGACCGGGTCCAGTTCGGTCGGCCGATCATCACCAACCAGGCGGTCGCGTTCACCCTCGCGGACATGAAGATGGAGATCGACGCGGCTCGGCTGCTGGTCTGGCGCGCCTCCTGGATGGGGCGGAACAACCGGCCGTTCACCGCCGGCGAGGGCTCGATGTCGAAGCTCAAGGCCGGCGAGGTCGCCGTCTCGGTCACCGAGAAGGCCGTCCAACTGCTCGGCGGGGCCGGCTTTCTGCGTGACCACCCGGTGGAGCGGTGGTACCGGGACGCCAAGATCTACACCATCTTCGAGGGCACCTCGGAGATCCAGCGCCTGGTCATCTCCCGGGCGATCTCCGGCATGCAGATCCGCTGACAAGCCCGGTACGGCCACCGCCGCTGACCTCACGGTCGCGGCGGTGCCGCCGGTCGGCACCCCTTCGCCTGGTGCCGGCCCGCGCTGCATGCCAGCCGATGCCGCGTGCGGCGACGGGCACCGCGTGTCCGCCGATGCGACGTGGGGCGGCGGGTGCCGCGTGGCGGCCGACTGGCTTCCGATGCATGATCGAAAGGGCTTCGAGCCTTCCGGGCGAGCAACCGAAGGAGGTACGCGGTCGTGGAGCTGCCATTCGTCGTCGCCACGCTGACCCGGCGTGGCCTGCTCGCCCCGGGTCGACCGATCCGGGTCGCCTCCCAACTCAACGCGCTACGCACCTGGGGCTGGAGCCTGGCCGGTGAACTTCGCCAGGCTGCCGCCCGCGACCCCGACCGGATCGCGATCATCGACGACCAGGGCACCGAGCTGACCTACGCCGACCTGCTGGAACGCAGCCTGCGACTGGCCCGCGCGCTCCGCGCCGGCCTGGGCGTGGCGCCCGGCGACCGGATCGGCGTGTTCGGCCGCAACCATCCGGGCCTGGTCGAGACCATCGTCGCCGCCACCCTGCTCGGCGCGGACGCGGTGCTGATCAACACCGGCCTCTCCCCGGCACAGCTGACCACGGTGGCCGAGGAACAGCAGCTGCGCGTCCTGGTGCACGACGACGAGTTCGCCGAACGGCTCCTCGGGCTACCGGCCGACCTGCACCGCGTCGACGAACGGGCGCGGGAGGACCTGATCCGCACCGCCCTGCCCGGTGAACTGGACCCACCCGAACGGGACGGGCGGATCATCGTGCTGACCTCCGGCACCACCGGGACGCCGAAGGGTGCCCGTCGCCCCACCCCCACCGGGTTCGGGCCGCTTGTCGCCATCATCGACCGGATCCCACTGCACGTCCGCGACCGGGTGATGATCGCCGCGCCGGTCTTCCACACCTGGGGGTACGCGGCCCTGCAGGTCTGCCTCGCGCTGCGGGCCACCATCGTGCTGCACCGCCGCTTCGATCCGGCTGCCACGCTGGACGCCCTGGTACGACACCGCTGCCAGGCACTGTTCGCGGTGCCGGTGATGCTGCAACGCCTGATGGAGGTGCCACCGCCGGACCCCCAGCCGCCCCTGAAGATCGTGGCGGTCAGCGGATCGGCGCTGCCCGGCGGCCTGCCCCCGGCCTTCATGGACCGGTACGGCGACGTGCTCTACAACCTGTACGGCTCCACCGAGGCGTCCTGGGCCTCCATCGCCGTCCCCGCCGACCTGCGCCAGGCACCCACCACCGCCGGCCGTCCGCCGCACGGCACCCGACTGGCGATCCTCGACGAGGACGGTCGACCCGTCCCCGCCGGCCAGGTCGGCCGGGTCTTCGTCGGCAACGAGATGCTCTTCGAGGGGTACACCTCCGGGGCCGACCGGGAACGCCACGACGGCCTGCTGGACACCGGCGACCTGGGCCGACTCGACGCCGACGGTCGCCTCTTCGTCGACGGCCGAGCCGACGACATGATCGTCTCCGGCGGGGAGAACGTCTTCCCCGCCGAGGTGGAACACCTGCTCGCCCAACTCCCGCAGGTACGCGAGGCCGCCGTCGTCGGCGTACCCGACCCCGAGTACGGTCAGCGACTCGCCGCCTTCCTCGCCCTGTACCCCGGCGAGACCCTCGACGCCGACGCGGTCCGCGAATACGTCCGGCACTACCTGGCCCGGTTCTCCGTGCCCCGCGACGTCGTCTTCGTCAAGTACCTGCCCCGCAACGCCACCGGCAAGGTCCTCACCGGCGAACTACGCGACTACATCACCGGCTGACCAACCGTCATCTCTGAGAGCCGGATCCGACCGAAATTGTCGTCGATCTCACCACGGTCATCCCCTGTGCATCGCGCTAGGCGTCGTCGTCGCCCGCCAGATGCTGCTCTCCCCATTGCGACAGCGGCACAAGTGCGGCGATCAACTCTTCGCCCGCGGTAGTCAGGGTGTACGTGATCTGCACGGGCGTGCTGGGGATCACGGTACGCGCGATGAGGCCACGAGCCTGAAGCTCTTTGAGCCGGACGGTGAGTTGAGAGTCGGAGATGCCGCCGATCAGGGCACGGTATTCCTTGAATCGGCGTGCGCCGCGGACCGCCGCCATCAAGATCGATCCGGTCCAGCGGGCCCCGATGACGTCGATCGCGTTCAAAACCCGGTGGCACGCTTGCTCGCCACTCGCGAAGGGCAGAGGCTCGGTCACTTGTCGAAGCATAAGTAACCCCCAGCAGGCAAGTTGCTCGGGTACGGCAGATAGGCGCGCCACCGGACCCGCCGACTCGGCGTCGGTCACCGCGCTGCCGCCGGGCAGCATGCTCCCCCGCGACGCGCGGTGCCGATCAGGCCGAAACGCCGTCCGGCGTCAGTCCTCCGACGGGCGGAGAAACTCCAGCGTCTTCATCTCGAGGTTCCCGAACATCTGAGCATGGTAGGTCTGCAATGCGGGATTTTTCATGTGCGCGAGAAGATCTGCACCGGTTGACCAGCATTCGTAGAACGCATAGATGCCCGGCTCCTGGATGCTTGTGTGCACCGAGTACTGCCGGCACCCCTGCTCCTCCCGGGTCGCAGCAGTCATCGATTTGAGAGTCTGCCGCATATCGCTCTCGCTGCTGCCCGGCTTGAGCGCAGCCAGCGAAAAGATCGCTACAGGACTGGTCGAGGTACGTACCTCTGCCGGCACCAAGTCATCGGGATGGGTCTGATCGTTGCTGGCCATTCGGAGATCCTTTCACGGGGTTGGCGATTTTGAGGCGAGACCGAGGAATTCACGGTCCGGAGCTTCGTGATATGCATCAAAAATCGCGCAAGAGCAAGCGGAAAAGGGCGAGATTCCGAGCGGAACTCGACCGAAGGCAATTCTCCGCCGCCGCTTCAGCCCTGGCAAAGTGCTCACGAGCTACTTCGATCCTGCTAGTAACTAGTGCACCCGCCGCCGTTCGGAGGTCATGCACGAGCTGCGCGAAGGTAGCCGGTTTCGCGGTCCAGCAACCGCTTGTCGGCGGGGTTGCGAACGGTGACATCGGAGTGTCGATCGCCGCAACCCCGCCCGACACGAAGGCCGACGGGCAGTCGGTGCTCGCGTCAAGAAGGTTCGCGTCCCTTCCCGATGGCGGTGGCGATGCTGTTGACGCGGTCGGCGAGCAGGCCGAGTGCGCCGACCGCCCGGTCGACCGGGTCGTCGCCGGCACCGCCGAGAGCCCGAGTGCGTTGGAAGGCGTCCTTCACCTCGGCCCAGCGGGCCGCCTGCTCGTCGGTGAGCCGGCCACGCAACTCGGCGAGTTTGAGCAGGTTCGCCTCCGCGCCTGCGGCCAGGGTCTGCGCCTCGCCCAGGTAGTGGTCGTCGATCACCGCTTCCAACTCGTCGTCGGTGAGCACCGGTACGACCCGCTCGGCCAGCTTGTTCATGTTCCGGTACGAGCCCTGGAGCTGGAACGGCGGCTCGGTGCGGGCGTCGTCGGACTGCGCCGCCGAGGCGATGTACGCCTGGTTGTTCGCCAGCACCACCTGCTGCACCCGCAGCAGCTTGCGCAGCACCGAGACGATCTGCTCCAACTCCACCGGCGGGTACGGATGCGACAGCTGATCGGGTCGTACGCTGTCGTCGCCGCGCGCCATCCGGACCAGCAGCTCCAGGTCGGCGCGGTCCCGCCCGGCCAGCGGTGCCACCACCGAGTTGGCGGTCAGCGAGTTCTCGATGTAGCTGAGCGCGAAGACCTCCTCCCGGCCGGAGAGCACATCGCCGAGGTTCCACACGTCGGCCCGGTTGGCGAGCATGTCCGGGATCCGGAACCGCTTACCCGACTCGGTGTACGGGTTACCGGCCATGCACACCGCGAACCGCTTGCCGCGCAGGTCGTAGGTGCGGGTACGGCCGTCCCAGACGCCCTCCATCCGGCGTTGCCCGTCGCAGAGCGAGATGAACTTCTGCAACAGCTCCGGGTTGGTGTGCTGGATGTCGTCCAGGTAGAGCAGCACGTTGTTGCCCAACTCCAGGGCGAAGGAGATCTTCTCCACCTCCTGGCGGGCGGTGGCGTCGGGCGCCTCCGCCGGATCCAGCGAGGTGACCTTCGTGCCCAGGGCCGGCCCGTTGACCTTGACGAATACCAGGCCGAGTCGGCTGGCCACGTACTCCATCAGGGTGGTCTTGCCGTAACCGGGCGGGGAGATGAGCAGCAGCAGGCCGGACTGGTCGACCCGCTTGCCGTCGCCGGTCGCGCCGAGCTGCCGGGCCAGGTTGTCGCCGATCAGCGGCAGGTACACCTCGTCGAGCAGCCGGTTGCGGACGAAGGCGTTCATCACCTTCGGCCGGTACTCGTCCAGCCGCAGCCGGTCCCGCTCGGCATCCACAAGCGCGTTACGTTGCCGCTGGTAATCGCGGTATGCCGGGATCAGCTCGGTACGGAAGGCACGGGTACGCGCCAGCATCTCGTCGAGCCGGACGTCCAACGTGGAGCCCTCGATGCGCGGGTGCGCGCCGAGCAGCCCGCCGACGGTCTCCGTCATGGCGGCGGCGCTGTCGGAGCGGGGCAGCTCGGTGCCGCACAGCTCGACGGCGATCGCCTCCGGCAGGTCGTAGGAGGACAGCGTGCCGTCGTCGGTGGCGAGGAACGCGGTAAGCCACGCGTCGACCAGTTGGTACCGGCCGGACAGGTCGCCGCCGAGCGCCCGCAGGTCGTCGTCGAACTCCCGGGACGAGCGGGACTGTGCTCCGCCGAGCGCCCGCCGGAACCGCTCCAGCATGGTCTGCGCCCCGCTGCCGGTGACGAACCGCACCGGCGGCGCGGACAGCTCCTCGAACAGGTACTCCCCGGCCAGCCCGGTCCCGCCGGTCGGCACGGGCAGCCCGGTCTCCCGCAGGAACCCGTCGATCGCAGTGGCCAGTTCGACACAGAGCCGGTCGGCCGCGTCCTCGCCGTCGGGTCGACCGAACCGCTCGCGGGCCCGGGCCAGCGAGGCGGCTCGCGCCGTCCAGGCCGTCCGGGTCGCCTCGTCGGTGCCATACCGCCAGAACAGGCAGGCCGCGGCCCGGTCGGCCGGCGGGTAGCGCAGCAGCCCCGCGCCGGCGTGCAGGCGCAGCAGCACCCGCAGGATCTCGGCGGCGTCGTGGTCGTGCACGCCGCGCTCGTACCCCTCGTCATAGCGGGTCTCGGCGATCCGCCGGACCAGCTCGCGCAGATCGTCACCGTCGACCGCCGCGGTGTGCAGCGCGTCCAGGGTGAGCCCGTCGCGGCCCGCCTCGGCGGCGGACAGGATGGTGGCGGCCAGGTGCTCCGCCCGGTACACCTGCGGCGACTCGGAGACCAGCAGCTGGTCCCAGAACCGGCGGGTCTGCTGGAACTGCTCGTCGCGCACCGGCGCGCGGTAGTCGGTGCCGGTCACCGCGACGGCCATCCGGCCGTCGTGCGGCACCACCGCCACGTCGATCGGCTGGGTGTTCACCGCGAAGCGGTGCCGGCCCAGCCGGATCGTCTCGCCGCCGTCGGCGTACAGGTCGAGCCGGTCGCGCAGGCCGCGTCCGGCTTCCTGGCGGGCGGCCCGGACCCGGCCGTCCAGCTCCTCGGCCCGCACCGCGTCGCCGAGAGTACGCAGTTCCTCGACGACCGTACGCAGCTTGCCGACCATCGGATCGGCCGCGAAATAGGTGTTGATCTCGTCCAGTGAGCCGAGGGTGCCGGCCCTCCGGTGCACACTCACCATGATCCGCTCGGCCGAGGCGACAAGCCGGTCGGCCCGGCGGGCCCGGTCGTCGAGCAACGCCTGCTTGCGACTGGAGAACGCCTCGTAGATGTCGGTACGCCGGGTGGCCAACTCGGCGAGGAAGTCGTCGAACTCGCCGAACCGCGACTCCAGTTCCTCCACCCGCAGCAGCAGCCGACCGAGTTGCTCGTCGCAACGCTCGGCGGTGTCGGACGCCGCCAGCGCACCGGCCACCGCCTGCCCGAGCAGCGCGAACTCGGCGGCGAACCCGGCCCGCCCCTCCACCGCGGCCAGGTCACGGCGACGCTTGTCGAGCACCGCGCGGGCCCGGTTGACCGCGCCCAGCACCTCGCCGACCCGGCCCAGAATGGCGGTACGGACGGTCGCGTCGGCGATGTCCAGCCCACCCACCACGTCGGTGATGGTCTGCAGGCCCTCGGTACGGGCGGCAAGCTCGTCGCCGACCGTGCCGGCCTCGGCCACCGTCCCGATCTCGGCGGCTCGGGCGGCGAGCCGCTCCACCTCCTGCTGGTAGCCGGTGAACGCCTCGTCGCGGCGCAGGAACTCCACCGCCCGGCGGCCGGCCACCGCCAGTTCCTCGTCCAGCCGTCCGGCCAGCTCGTCGATCCGGGCGTGGTCGACGTAGCGCAGCTCGCGCAGCGTCTCCAGGTGCCCCCGGGCCCGACGCAGGCCACCCAGTTGGGCCACCCAGTCGTCGGCGGTCAGTGGTGCCTCACCCCGGGCCCGGCGGGCCATCGAGGCGATCTGCTCGGCGCTGGCCTCCACCTCGGCGCGGGCCCGCTCGGTGAGCGTACGAACCTTCTCGTGCTCCTCCAGCACGGCGGTGGCGGTACGCCGCAGCCCGGTCAACGGGGTGGCCAGGTCGCCGAGTTCGGACTCGCCGAGCCAGTGGTAGTGGTCGCTGATCCGGCCACAGGCGGCGATCAACGCCTCGTACACCTCGGCGGTGGCGGTGCCCTCGACCATCCGTGCCGCCGACAGCGAGTCGGAGATGCCGCGTACCAGATCGGCGTTGCCGACCCGCTCCAACGGGCCGGTGCCGGCCGGCTGCGCGGCGGCGTACGCGTCGGAGACGTACGGCGTCTGCCAGATCTGCATCGGGTGGACCCGGGTCGGCTCCTCGGAGACGGCCCGGAACACCACGAGCGTGCCGTCGTCGAACAGCGAGTACCCGTGGCACGGGATCGGTGCGGCGACCTCCTTGCGGATCGCGTTGTACGGCAGCAGCAGCGAACGCCCGTCGGCGCGGGCATGGAAGACGTAGAGCACGTCCTCGCCGTTGGGCGAGCGCACCACCCGCTCGAATTCGAGGCCGGCCACCTCGGCGTCGAAGGTCCGGGTGACACCGGTGGCGAGGTGGTAGCCGCCGGGGAAGATGATGCCGTGGTCCTCGGGCAGCCGTTGGCAGGCCACCCCGATGCCGTCGAGCCGGACCACCTCACGGGTGATCGTGTTGAAGACCAGGTGCCGCCACTGCGTCTCCTTGTACGGCCGCAGCCGCATCAGGATCAGCGTGCCGACCCGGGCCCAGTGCACGTCGGCGTCGGCGAGGCTCTGCAACGGCTCGTCCACCGGCTCGCTGTAGATGCCCTCGCCGACCTCGGTGTTGTTCTCCACCTTGACGGTCAGCGTGCCGCCCACTGTCTCGACGAAGACCTCGCCGCCGATGGAGATGTGCGGGTGCCGGCCGAGGACGTGGTCCTCGCGGGTGGTCTCGATCCACTCGAAGTCGTGGCTGGGTGGGAAGACGTGATCCCGCTCGCCCCGGCTGTCCAGGTACTCGGGCACCCCGTCGACACCGACCTGCCAGCGCAGCACCCGGATGTCCTCGGTGCGCGGCCCGGTCTGGAACACCGCCAGCAGTCGGCCGTCCACCCGGCGCAGTTGCAGCAGCCGGGCCTGCCGGTAGTAGCGGTACAGCTCGGAGAAGTCGCGGACGAACTGTGGGTGGCGCAGCAGGCCGGGCAGTTCGTCGTGGCCGGCCTCGTCGAACCGGAAGGCGTCCGTCTCACCGGCCGACTCGCGGACGAACCGGTGCAGGGAGAAGACGTCGTCGACGCTCGTCTCCGGCTTCAAGCCGATGAAGACGTTGTAGCCGAACAGCATCAGCCCGCCGACGGAGACGATGTCCCGGGGTACGCAGTTGTGCTCGGTACGGATCCGCTCGGTGCTCAGCAGCCGCAACTCGGTGCTGCCGAAGACCTCCAGCCGTCGGGCGTTGAGCGCCTCCGCCCGCCGGGCCACCTCGGCGGCCTGCGTGGCGAGCCGCCTACGCAGCACCTCGTAGCTGCCGTCGTCCAGCCCCGGGGCAGCGCCCGGCGAGCCGGTCGTCCCGTCTGCTCCGGCCGTCGGGACCGCCGCCTCCGCTTCGTCGATCAGGGGCGCCGGGCCCGGCCGGCCGCTGGACGTACGCCCAGCGGCCGAACCGGCGGTCGGCTCACTCACCGGCGCGCTGCCGGGAGCCGGTCAGGGCGGCGACCGGAGTCTCCGCCACGCCCAGGCGCTGTGCGGCCTTCAGCAGCTCCTGGAGCTTGCCCTGATCGGCGCCACCGGCGCGCATCTGCTGAGCCAGGAAGGCCGACAGGGTGAGGTTCTGCACGTCGGCGCTGTTCAGCGAGCCGATCATCCGGGTCAGGTCGTCGGTGAAGCTGGCGCTGCCGTCCAACCACGGCTTGGTCAGGCTCTGTGCCACGTCCGAGTGGGCCACGAAACCGTCCACACTCTTGCCGAACGAGATCGAGCTGAGCAGCCGGTCGAAGAAGACGCTGTCCCCGCCGACGATGTCGATGTTCGCCTTCTCCAGGCCGGTGGAGACCAGTTTGGCCTGCGCCTCGGCGACCTGCCGCTGGGTGTCCAGCCCGGCGAGGCGGACCTCCTTCTCCAGCTCCAGGCGCAGGCGGTACTCCTCGTGCTCCCGGGTGGCGTCGTCCAGCGCGGCCATCGCGGCGGCCTTCTCGGTGAGACCTTCGGCCTCGCCCTTCAGCTTCTCGCGCACCGCGTCGGCGGCGGCCAGCAGCTTCTCCCGCTCCACCGCGACCTCCGCGCGGCCGACCTTCTCGATCGCCTCGGCGCTGCGCTCCTGGACCTGCACCTCGGCCAGGCCGGCCGCGGCGGTCTCGGCCTGGATGCCCTCGGCCAGCCGGATCTTCGCCCGGGTGTCCAGCTCGGCGGCCTGCTGCCGGGCCTCGGCCAGCACCAGTTCCTCGCGGGCCTTGTGCTTGGCGGCCGCCTCGGCTGCCTCCGCCGCCTTGATGTCCTTGACCAGGTTCTCCTGCGCCTCGGCCTCGGCCTGGATGATCACTGCCTGGCGGGTCCGCTCGGCCTCCTCGACCACCCGCAGCCGCTTGATGTTCTCCTCCTGCTCGGCCACGGTCTTCTCCACCGCGATCCGCTCCCGGATCACCTCGGCGATGGCCCGCTTCTCGGCCTCGACCTCCTTGTTCTTGGCGATCGTGCTCAGCTCGGTCTCGCGGTCCCGGCCGATGACCTCCAGCATGCGGTCCTTCTCGATCCGCTCGGTCTCGATGGCGATGACCCGCTCGCGGTTCTTCTCGGCCACCGCGATCTCGCGGGCCCGGTTCTCGTGCTGGATGCCCAACTGCTCGTCGGTACGGATGTTCGCGGTCTCCGCGCGCAGCCGCTCCTCGGCGCGTACCCGGGTGATCTCGGCCTGCTCGCGAGCCCGTACGGTCTCGATCTCGCGCTGCTGCTTGGCCTCGGCGTCCGCCTGCCGTCGCTCCAGCTCAAGGATCGCTTCCTTGGCGTCGACGTTCTGGCGGGTGATCTCCTTCTCTTCGCTGCGCCGGAACTCGTTGGTCCGGACGTTCTCCTGGGTGGTCAGCTCGGTGATCTTCCGGATGCCCTGGGCGTCGAGGATGTTCGCCGGGTCGAGCTGCGACATCGGCGTCTGCTCCAGGAAGTCGATCGCCGCGTCCTCCAGGCTGTAGCCGTTGAGGTCGGTGCCGATCACCCGGATGATCTGGTCGCGGAATTCGTCACGCTTGGTGTAGAGGTCGACGAAGTCGAGCTGCTTGCCGACCGTCTTGAGCGCCTCGGAGAACTTCGCGTTGAACAGCTCCTGCAACGTCTCCCGGTCGCTGGCCCGTGCGGTGCCGATCGCCTGCGCCACCTTGATGACGTCCTCGACGGTCTTGTTGACCCGGACGAAGAAGGTGATCCGGATGTCGGCCCGGATGTTGTCGCGGCAGATCAGGCCCTCGTTGCCGGTCCGTTCGATGTCGATCGTCTTGACCGAGATGTCCATGATCTCGGCCTTGTGCAGCACGGGCATCACGACCGCACCGGTGAAGGTCACGTCGACCCGCCGGACCTTGGAGACGATCAGCGCCTTGCCCTGCTCGACCTTGCGGAACAACCGACTGACCATGAACACCACGCCGAGCGCGACGAGCAGGACGACGGCGAGGAGTACACCGATTCCAGTGGTGATGACTTCCATGGTTGGGCGCGCGGACGGTCGACGCCGACGGCAGAAGCCGCCGGGGACGCCCGCGCATCCTCCTTTCGAGACGTCTCAGGGGCAGCGTGGGACGAGCCGGCGATGGGGGCGGCTGCCCCAGAGGGCAAGTCGGGGTGATCCGCGGGCGGCGCGGCTTCACCGGGCGGGCTACGTGGCGGAATGTCTCAGCGGATCGAAGGCGGGCCCGGCGGGCATCACCCAGAAGAACTCGCCTTCGGTGTCGTAGTCGTAGATCAGTGCGGAACTGCCGGCGGTCATCTTCTCCTCGCCCGGCTGCCGGACCTGCACCACCGCCGACGAACCGTCGGGCGCGGTCACCTCGGCCTGACCGAAGTCGGCGGTGACCGTGCCGGTCCGCACGACACACAGGCGCCCGACGAAGGCATGCCTCGTGGCGTCCGACTCGGCCGGGAAGAGCCGCCCCAGCGGTATGGCCACCAACCGGGTCACCAGCCACGCGCAGAACGCGGCAGCCAGCAGGACGCCGATCGAGACGAGCACCCGGATGCCGGAACCGAAGCCCAGCCCGTCGAGGAGCGCGGTGCCGGCCAGGCTGACGAACCAGGCGACGGCGACGAGCAGGGAGAAGATGATGGCGCTGGGCACGCCGCCGAGGCCGAGGCCGGCGAGGAACGTGCCGGCCCCACCGTCGACGTCCAGGTCGTCACCCAGATCCAGCACACCGGTCAACACCAGCAGCCAGTAACCGACGACCACCACCAGCAGGAAGCTGAACAGCACGGTGGGAAAACTGAGTGCCGCGCCGAGAAAACCGGTCACCGCGTCCTCCTCCCCGTGGTCGGCAGGGGCCCGACCACGATGATCGTGACACGGTATGTCAATGCTCACTGCGGCCGATCGACCCATTGCCACCGGCCGGATCGGGCAGATCAGCCGAGATTGGCCTCAATCAGTGAGTCGATCGTCGCAGACCGTACCTCGACCTGGTCCGCGGTCACGGCCAGGAACAGGGAGCTGCCGTCTGTCCGCCATGCGGTCAGGTACGCCGTCGACGTCACCGGGTCGTCCGTCGTCAGCACCTGGGCGCCGCTCGGCACGGTGACCTCGCGTGGCGTTCCGGGCAGACCGGTGGGTGCGGTGAAGTCGAACACCGCGATCACCCGGGTCACCGGGCCGCTGCCCTCGTACGCCGCCCGGGTTCCGGTCGGCACCAGCTGCGGTTGTTGCGACTTGAGTACCGCCTCGGTGGCATCGACCGCCCCCAGGTAGGGCGGCAGTCCCCGCAGATCGGGGGCGACCGGGCCGGCGGAATCGGCCGGGCTGGCGGAGGTCGGGCCGGTCGGCGGCACCGCGCTGCGCTCGGCGACCATGACACCGACCGCCCCGATGCCGACCACGGCGGACAGGGCCAGCCCGACACCGGCGGTCTGCGCACGGCGACGCCGACGCAGACGGGCACGCACACCCGGCAGCGGGTCGGGGCCGGCCGGATAGTGGTCGGGGTCGGAGTTCCAGACCTCAAGAAGGGCCTGCTGCACGTCGCTCATCCCGCTACCTTCCGATCGGCACCGGCGTGGGTGGGCAGCCCGGCGCGGATCGCACCGAGGGCCCGATGACGCAGCGAACGGACCGTGGCCGGGCGCCGTCCGATGGCTTCGGCGATCGCCTCGTCGGTCATGTCGTCCAGATAGGACAGGACGAGCACCACCCGCTGCAGGGGAGGGAGGTCGGCAAGCATCCGGCGGAGTTGGTCGTGGTCGTCGACGCGGCCGAGCCCACCGTCGGCGACCAACGGGCGTACGGGTACGGCGATCCGGGCCCGGCGCACGAGCGTACGCATCCAGCTGATGTGCAGTCGGACCATCACGGTCTTCGCGTACCCGATCGGGTTGCCCTCGACCAGCAGGCGGTGCCACGCACCGGCCATCCGCACGTAGGTCTCCTGGAGAAGATCCTCCGCTTGATCCAGATCAGCGGCGACCGCACGCGCGTATCGCCGCAACGCCGGTGTGGACTGGCGCACGAACATCTCGAACTCGTCGGCTTCCATCCCACCTCCCCTCGCCACTAGTACGCCGCGGGCACGGCGATCTGTTGCAGGCGATCCGGTCGGCCGACCGGAAATGCTCACGCCGGCAGCAGTGACGAGACCAGCACCGCCAGCGCGGCCAGGTAGGCGACCAGGAGGACCCTCGTGATCGCCGTCGACAGGTGGTCCCACTCCAGGTTCCAGCCGCCGGAGTCGTCGAAGTGCAGGGCCGACGTGGTCATCAGCGACCGCCCCAGACCGAATCCGACACCGGCGGCGACGGCCGTCAGCGGCGTGGCGAAGAGCAGCAGCACCACCGCGGTCAGGTACGCCAGCCCGCTGGGCAGGTACGTCCGTACCCCGGTGCCCATCTCCAGGCCGAACTGGAACGGCCCCGCGAACCGTCCCAGCCGGAAGACGCTCTCCGGCACCAGACGCTTGTTCTCCGGCAGCGCGAAGCGCAGCACGCCGAATTCACGCAGGGTCACCACCAGGGCGGCGACCAGCACGATCCCGATCCGCACCGGCGGCGGAAGCGGGGCTCGCAGCAGGGAGCCGACAAGCAGCAGGGCCGCCGCGATGACGACGCCGCCGGTGACGAGCCCGAGGCAGAAGTAGAGAGCGGGGAGACCTCGCCAGACCGGCGAGCTCAGCACGGCGGCTGAGTTCCTGCTTCAAGTGGAGCCGCTGGTCGCGAAGCCGGCCGTCAGAGCCAGACCCGCCACGAGCAAGGCCGTGGGCCACCACCCGTCGTACCGAAGGCCGGCTGCCGCCACGATCACACCCAGGCCGACCACCAACCCCGTACCGGTGTACGGATGCCAGAACCGCCGCCGCAGCACGGCACTTCGGGATCCGGGCACGGTCAGTACCGGCAGATGGTGAAGTAGGTGTTCGTCGTGCCGCCGGCCGAGACCGTGGTGTTGCCGTCCGAGCAGCGCCACCAGACACCGTCGGGAGTGGTCCACCGCCACGCGTTCTTCTTCGTCGTCGCGCCGCAGGAGTTCGAGACCGGCTTGTAGGTGTAGGTGACCGGCTCGTCCCGCACCGTGCCGGAGCGATGCCACCCCGAGGCGCAGTAGGTGCTGCCCCGGTACGCGCCGCCGAAGCAGGCAGCCGCCCTGGCGGTGTGCGAGCCCACGTTGTCCTTCTGTGGCGAGTAGCCGTTCGGGAACGCGTCCTTGCAGTCGTTGCGATCCCAGCCGGTCAGGCCACCCGGCCCGGTCTCGGCGTGGGCCGGTGACGAGAAGCGGGAGGTGGCGGACGCCACGAAACCACCCACCGCGAGCGCGCTGAACGCGATCCCGCGCAGGACCGTTCGGCGCTGCGGCTTCACCCGCAGCCGGGTCAGCGCCCTGCTCCGCGGCGCGTCGGGCGCAGCGACGGACAGGTCGGGAATCTGCTCGAACGTCAACGTCATGACGCACTCCCCTCGCGGTGCGCGATCTTCTTCCGCACCATGTCGAACTGCCGCTCGGCCGACCCGACGTCGACCGGCAACGAGAGATCGACCACCTGGCCGTCGGCGCGGACGGCCATCAGCACCGGCGGACTCAGATGGGCGATCTTCTGCCACTCGTCCCGGTCCGACACCACGTCGAACTCCTGCCGGACGGCCTCCGGCCACTGCTCGACGTCCTCGTAGGTGAGCAGGACCGGGCGGACCCCCGCCGTGCCGGCCAGTTCGGCCAGTCGCGCCGTCACGGCACCGCACAACGGGCATCCGGTGTCCGAGGCGAGCACGACGCGATCCGCGCCGTCCGTCACCGCGGCCCCCAGCACCAGGTCGGGCCCGGCGGACGAGTAGCTGACCTCGCGGACCACCAGCGCGCGGAGCATCCGGACCTCCCGCAGGAGCGCCCCGACCGCCAGGAACAGGATGAGGATGGCGATCCAGTTCAGGATGGTCAACGCCACCGACGGCGACATCAGCCGACCGTCCAGGAGATGTTGATCTGCTCCAGCCAGGCGAGCTTGTCGGCATCCGTCACCGCGTCGTCGGCGTCGGCGAAGACCACCTCCGCCATCGCGGACGGAAAACCGAGGGTGTACGTGTAGTCGGTCAACCGGGCGGCCGACGTGACGCCGGGCAGCGGCGAGCGCCACACCTCACCGAACATCGTCCGAGCGCCCTGATGGCGCGGCTGAAGGCTGGCGGCGTGGGCGGGCCCGGGGATCGACACCGACCCGAGCCCTTCGGCGAACAGCGCGATGTGCTCGCTCATCGTGCCCAGCAGCGTCTCTCGTCTGGGCCGTACCACCATCCCACGCACCTGGTCGGCAATCTCCAGCGTGGCGAAGAGTTCGACAAGCCGCTCGCGGCGCGGCGCCGGCCCGCCGAACACCGTCATCAGCTCGTGGTAGTCACCGATCAGCGTGGCGACCGAGGTGTGCTTGTCCAGCGACTCCGACACGACGACCTCGCGGCCGTGGACGAGGAAACGGTCGACCGGATTCGCGGCAACCATGTAGGTGCAGGCGAATTCGTGATATCCGCGAGGCCCGATCTGAAATCCGCGCCCGTAGGCACCACTGGCGAAACGAACGTGGGCCGCGACGCTGGTGACCCGAGGAAGTTCGGCGAGCTCGACATTCACCACCGCGGCACTGGGCGCCACCAACTCAAGACTCTGACCGGGCACTTGATCTCCCTCCCTGGTGGCCAGACCGTAGCAACAGCGCCAGCCGACAAGTGTCCTGTGTGGCATCTGGGGCATGGCCCGTACGCACCGTGAACTCGGGTGCCGCTTCGGGCTATCCGCCCCCGAGCATCCATATCGCCAGCGCGAGCCGCCGAGATTCGGTGGATAACCGCCGACGAGGTCGACTCGACCTGAGTCTTTATGTTCCTGACGCTTCGCCCTTTTTCGCGGGTGAGAGCGAAACCACAGTGCGGTGATCGAACGATCACCCGCCCGCAGACGTCGACCGTTGCAGGGGCATGCCTGGTCGCCGGCCGGATGCCGACGAGCACTCCCACCGAAGGGACTCCAAGCGTTGCGTCCAGGTCAGGCATTGCGCTTCGTACGATCTCGTCGTCCGCTCGCCCGGACCGCGCTCGTGTTCGCGGTCATCGTCGCCCTGATCGTCGTCGCCACCGCAACGGTCTACGGATGGCCGCTGCGCAGCGCCGAACTACAGCGCGCCGAGGCCGAAGTACTCGACTTCGAGTCGGCGAGGCAGCGGGCGACGCAGATCATCGCGGCGGAGACAGCCGACACCGAAGTGGACCCGGGCTGCCGGAGTCAACTCCTGACCCACGACACCAGAAGCGCGAAGGCCGTGCTGCTGCTGCACGGCTACACCGGCTGCCCCGGACCGTTCAGCGATCTGGCGAAGCTCTACTTCGACCAGGGCTACAACGTGTGGGTTCCGCGCGCCCCACGACACGGCCTCAACGACCGCACGGCGCACGCGGCGCTGCGGGCCGACGAGCTGACCGCGTATGCGAACGCCGCCTTGAACCTGACCGCCGGACTGGGCGACGAGGTCGGGGTCGTGGGCCTCTCCGGTGGTGGGATGCTCGCCACCTGGTTGACCGGGCACCGTCCCGACGTGGTGAGCCGGACGCTCGTGCTGTCACCCTTCTACAAGCCCAACGCCGTACAGGCGCCCGGTTTCGCGATCAAGCCCCTCATCGTGCTGTACGGGTTCGGCATCCTGCCCGACCGGACCAACTCCAACGGCTTCTCGTACGCGGCGTTGTCGCAGTACCTCCGGCTCGTCCGGAACTTCAACGCCGACCCGAAGAACCCGAACCTGCGCGAGATAGCCGTGGTCACCTCCGCCAACGACGACCTCATCGACCATCAGGAGGCGCTGGGCATCCCCCGGGCGATCGCCGATCGCAACGGCATCACGCTGTCGACGTACGAGTTGCCGCGCGACTTCGGCATCGGCCACGACATCGTCAGCCCGAAGGCCCTGCTGGGCAGGACCGACGAGCTCAACCGGCTCTACCTGGATCTCTACGAGGGCACCGCCCGCCCCTGACCGGCTCGCGGGCGCGACGGGTAGTCCCTTTGTACTGGCCCGCCCGCCTCGGACCGCCGTCAGTCGATCCCGGTCCCCACCGTCGAGCCAGGGACCGTCTCGATCAGGAAGGTGGCGATGGCCGCCCAACTGGGCCCGTTCCCGAGCTGTCGGCGACAGCTCCACCGCTGACCAGTTCCGGCACCAACCACCCGGCTGCCGCCGTGACGGCGGCAGCCAGCCACAGTTCGAGTCCGGGTCGGATCACCACACCGGCCACTGCCGCCGTGCCGACCGACCCGGCGACCGCTGTGGCTGCGGCTGCGGCTGCGGCTGCGGCGAAGATCAGCGCGCGGATCACCACCGGGAGCCCGGTGGATCGGCCACCCGCCAGGCAGCCGCAGGGTGTACCGGGTCGACGCCGTCGAAGCACCTCGGCGTAGCCCGCCAGGACGGCGTAGGCGACCGCGAGCAGGGCGTATCCGACCGTCGACAATTGCGGTACGAGCAGCACGACGCCAAGGACCACGACGGCGACACCGACCTCGGTGGCACCCAGCAGCCGACCGGTCCAGACCCGGACGACGGACGGCAGCAGCGCCTGCCGGGCCAGCAGTGACCGAACCCGCTGCGGGCGGGCGACATGGCCGACACCGGCGACGAGCAGCAGCAACGCACCGCCCAGGGCCACCACGGTCACCAGCGTCGAGAACCCGCTCACCGTGCCTCCTAGGTCCGGCCGGCACCAGGTGGGCCGCGTGAACCGGCGGTGCGCAGCGACGGCGCGGCCGCCCGCACCAACCCGGCGAAGCGGTGTCTGCGGCGGTCAGCCGGGAACGACGACTCCCCCGTCGATCGCGACAGCGGCGATGTCGGAGCGGTGGTGCGAGCCCTCCAGCGTCACCTCGCGTACCAACTGGTAGGCCGCATCGCGCGCGGCGGCCAGGTCCGCGCCGGCGGCCGTACCGCAGAGGACCCGCCCGCCGGCGGAGAGCAACGCGCCGTCGGAGGCCCGGCGGGTGCCGGCGTGGATGATCCCCGGACGGTCCGCCCCGGTGATCACGTCACCGGTACGCGGCGTGGCCGGGTAGCCCTCGGCCGCGACCACGACGGTCACGGCGGCACCGGCGCGCCAGCGCAGCGGCGGGTGGTCGGCCAGCGTGCCGGTGGCGGCGGCGTGCAGCAGCCCGGCCAGCGGAGTCTCCAGCAGAGCCAGCACCACCTGGGTCTCCGGGTCACCGAAGCGGGCGTTGAACTCGATCACCCGAGGGCCCTTGGCGGTGATCGCCAACCCGACGTAGAGCAGACCGGAGAACGGGGTGCCCCGGCGACGCATCTCGGTGAGCGTCGGGTACACCACGTCGCGCATGACCTCGTCGACCAGACCGGTCGGGGCCCAGGGCAGCGGAGCGTACGCCCCCATGCCGCCGGTGTTCGGGCCGCTGTCGCCGTCGCCGACCCGCTTGAAGTCCTGCGCCGGCAGCAGCGGCACCGCCGCCTCGCCGTCGGTCACCACGAACAACGACACCTCGGGGCCGTCGAGGTACTCCTCGATCACCACCCGGCCGCACTCCTGTGCGTGCTCCAGCGCCACCGCCCGGTCGTCGGTGACGACGACGCCCTTGCCGGCCGCGAGCCCGTCGTTCTTCACCACGTACGGCGGGCCGAACTCGTCGAGCGCCCTGCCGACGCCCTCGGCCTCGGTGCAGGTGTACGCCCGAGCGGTGGGCACACCGGCGGCGGTCATCACGTCCTTGGCGAACGTCTTCGACCCCTCCAGCCGGGCCGCCTCGGCGCTCGGCCCGAAGACCGGGATGCCCTTGGCGCGTACCGCGTCGGCAACCCCGGCGACCAGCGGCGCTTCCGGCCCGATCACCACCAGGTCCGCCGCCACCTCGACGGCGAGCGCCGCGACGGCACCCGGATCGACGATGTCCACCGACCGCTGCTGGGCGACCTCCGCGATCCCCGGATTACCCGGCGCGCAGATCAACTCCGAAACGGACGCATCCTCGGCAAGCCGCAGCGCGAGCGCATGCTCCCGCCCCCCGCCACCCAACAACAAAACCCGCACGACCCGGCATCCTACCCACCCCCACCCCCACCCCTGTTGATCAAGAAGTTTGCGTCTCAAATCCGGCGGTTGCCCGAGACGCCATCCTCTTGATCGACACGGAGATGGGGAGTCAGGGGAGGAGGGGGTGGCGGGTTACGTTTTCTTCGCGGCCGGGGCCTACGCCTACCACCGAGACCTTGGTGTTGCAGAGTTCTTCGATGCGGGCGATGTAGCGCCTCGCATTGTCGGGGAGGTCTTCCTCGGTTCGCGCCTTGGTGATGTCTTCCCACCAGCCGTCGTGCTCTTCGTAGATCGGGGTGGCGTGGTGGAAGTCGGTCTGGGTCATCGGCATGTCGTCGACGCGCTTGCCGTTGATCTCGTACCCGACGCAGATGGGGACCGTGGCCAGGCCGGTCAGCACGTCCAGCTTGGTGATCACCAGGTCGGTGACGCCGTTGAGGCGGCAGGCGTAGCGGGCGACCACGGCGTCGAACCAGCCGCAGCGACGCTCCCGGCCGGTGGTGGTGCCGTACTCGTGACCGACCTTGCGCAGGTGGTCGCCGTTGTCGTCGAACAGCTCGGTCGGGAACGGACCGGAGCCGACCCGGGTGGTGTACGCCTTGCTCACCGCGATCACCTTCGTGATCGCGGTCGGCGGGATGCCTGCGCCCACGCACGCCCCGCCTGCCGTCGGGTTCGACGAGGTGACGAAGGGGTAGGTGCCGTGGTCCATGTCGAGCATGGTGGCCTGGGCACCCTCCAGCAGGACGGTGTCGCCCCGGTCCAGGGCGTCCCAGAGCATCGAGCGGGTCTCCGCGATGTACGGCCGCAGCCGCTCCGCGTACTCCAGGTACTCCTCGATGGTGGCGTCGAGGTCGATGGCCTTGCGGTTGTAGACCTTGAACATCACCTGGTTCTTCTCGCGCAGCGCGAGTTCCAGCTTCTTGCGCAGGATGCCCGGGTCGAGCAGGTCCTGCACCCGGATGCCCATCCGGGCGACCTTGTCGCCGTACGCGGGACCGATGCCCCGGCCGGTGGTGCCGATGCGGGAGCTGCCCAGGTAGCGCTCCACCACCCGGTCCAACGCCCGGTGGTGCGGCATGATCAGGTGCGCGTCGCCGGAGATCCGCAGCCGGGAGACGTCGACGCCCCGTTCGGCGAGGCCGTCGATCTCGCTGAGCAGCACCTTCGGGTCGACCACCACGCCGTTGCCGATGACGATCACGGCGTTCGGGGACAGCGCCCCGGAGGGCATGAGGTGCAGGGCGTACTTCTGGCCGTCCGGCGTGATCACCGTGTGGCCGGCGTTGTTGCCGCCCGAGTAGCGGACGACGTAGTCGACCCGCTCACCCAGCTGGTCGGTAACCTTGCCCTTGCCCTCGTCGCCCCACTGAGCGCCGATGAGCACGATCGCTGGCATCTTCTCGCCTCCAGAAGGCTCGGGTGCCAGATGGCGACCGGTCAGCGAGCCCGGGGTGTCAGGTTAACAAGTAGTGACGGCTCGACCGGCAGGGGTCGCGCAGACAAAGCAGGAGGAGCTACCCGTGTACGACGTGGTGCTGCTCACTCTGGGCTCGGAGCGGGACGCTTCCGGGGCCGGGTGCGGCAGCGGCGAAGCCTGCTGTGGCGGCGACGTGGCAGCGACGAAGGACCGCGACGACCGCTGCGAGACGCCCCGCGTACCCGTGTTGGCCTGTGCGGACGCGTTGACCGCCCGGGGCGCCCGGGTGGAGACGGTGACCGCCCGCTCGGACGCGGAGATCGACGACGTGCTGGCCCGGCTGGACGCCCCGGCCAGGTCCGACGGCCTCACCTGGCCGGACCCGGACTCCAAGACCCGCCTGGTGGTCGCCGTCGCCGGTGACGCACAGTTGCGCGCCGTGCTGCGCCGGCTGGTCCGGCGGTACGCCCCACCGCCCAGCCGCCGCCCGGCTGACCTGGCCGGCAACCGGACCGTGCCGGACCTGCCGCCGATCGGCGTACTGCCGCTGGACCCGGCCCGCAGCACCACGCACCGCGACCTGGCCGCGCAACTCGGCCTGCCCCGCGACCCGGCGGCGGTGGCCGCCGCGGTGCTCGACGGTACGCCCCGACGGCTCGACCTGCTGCGCAACGACGGCGGTTCGGTCACGCTGGACGGCGCGCTGCTCGGTGCTGCCGGCGAGGACGGCCGACCGCTGCACTGGCGCGGCCGGGTCGAGGTGGACGACGCCGTGCTGTCCGACGGCGACGATCCCCTGCTGGCCTGCGTGATCGGCAACGCGGGCGGTTACGCCCGGCTCGACGACGTCACGCTGCTCGCCGACCCGGACCCGAGCGACGGGCTGGTCGAGGTGGCGGTGGCCGTACCTGTGGTCACCCGGTCGCGGCTGGGCCGTCGGCGGGTACGCCTGGAGGTCCGGCGGGCCCGGGGTCGGGCCGCCTCGGTGCTGCCTCGCGACGAGGCCGCGCTGCCCTACCTGGACGACGGTGTGCAGGGCGAGTTGACCCGTAAGCGGTCCTGGTGGACCGAGCCGGGTGCCTGGGCGGTCTGGACGCCCTGACCGCGTCCCGCACCGGCGGCCGAGATCGGCCGGTGGGCCTATCCTCGGCTGGAGGACTGGGGAGGAACCGTGGTGGACGAGAACGCCGACCGGGTGCACGTGCCCGGCCAGCATGGGGTGCCGGAACGGGACATCGAACCACTCTGGCCACCCGACCAGATCGACGGCTTCGGCACGTCGGGGTGGGACGCCCCACCGCCCGCACCGCCTGCCGCTCCACCGCCCGGCGGTCGACCGGCGACGTCACCTGGTGACCACCCGCCGGCCACCCACTCCGCGACGCCGGGCGGATATCCGACGGCCGTTCCGCCGTCGCCCGCCGACTACCCGTCGCTGACCGGCGGTGGGCCGCCCGCCACCGGCTGGGCACCGGCACCGCCCACCCCGCCGGAACCAACTGTTTCCGCTGGTCCGGATCCGGTTCCGGGTGCCAACGCGTGGGGACCGGGCAACGGCGGCTCGTTCTCGGCCCCGCCTGCCGCATCCGGACGAGCGACCCCGGTCGGGCCGCCGCCGGAGTCCGGTCAGGTCAACCTGGACCTGCCGTTCACCCTCGACCCGCCGACCGCCCTCGCGCCGAACCGGGACAGCGGGCCGCGTGCGGTGAGCGACAACGCGCAGGCGGAGCGGGGTGACGCGCTCGACACCGGGGCAGACTCAGCGGCAGCGGACAGCGGCGACGTGACCTCGACGACCCGGCCGGTGGCGGAGTCGCCGTGGGCGCAGCCGCCACAGCGGTCCGGGGTCGCCACCCCGCCGGAGAACGGCGGCAGGGCCGAGGCTGCGGTCGGTGTGCCCCGCCCCACCTGGGCCGGACCGGCTCAGCCACTTCCGCCGGTGCCGTCCGCGCCGCCGGACACCCCGCTGTCCGGCGCTGCGGCACCCCAGCAGCCCGGACCGCATCAGGCGGCCGTCCCGCCGCCCCAGCGCGGCAGCTTCCCCGTGCCACAGCACGGTGTCGCCGCACCGCAGCACGGCGATCCGGTGCCGCACTCTCCCGCACCGCAGCACGGCGATCCGGTGCCGCACCCTTCCGCACCGCACGGCGAGCCGGTGCCGCACGTTCCCGCACCTCAGCAGGGCGTCGTGGCCGGTCCCGAGACGCCCGTACTCCCGCCGGGGCCCTTCACGGCCGCGGTGCCGCCGCCGGTCGACGTCAGGGTGCCTGCCGCACCTCACCCCGGGCCGGGCGCACCCCAGGTCACGCCGCCGTACGCGGCACCACCCGGGCCCTTCCCGCCGCAGCCGGCCTGGCAACCGGCCCCCTGGCAGCAGCAGGGCCCGCCGGCGGTGTCGCCGCAGGTGCCGTACCAGCCGACGGAGACCGCGTCCCGGACCGGGTTCACGGATCAGGGCTGGACGCAGGAGACCGGCGGTGCACCCACCGCCGAGGACTTCGCGCGACGGCGGCAGGTACGCCCCACCGACCCGGTCGCAACGATGGGCGTACGCGCCGTGGTCAACAAGACGGGCCTGGTGAAGCTGCCGCCGGGGCGGCACGAACTGGAACTCAAGCGCGACATCGAGATGGTGCGCCGCAACTTCGGCGGGCTGCGCCAGGTCACCGTTGTCAACCCCAAGGGTGGTGCCGGCAAGACGGTGGCCATCCTGCTGCTCGCCATGACCTTCGGGCAGAAGCGTGGCGGTTACGTGCTGGCCTGGGACAACAACGAGACCCAGGGCACCCTCGGCATGCGCGCCCAACAGGACTTCCACTCCCGTACGGTGCGGGACCTGCTGCGCGATCTGGGTCAGTTCCACGGTGCGCACGGCCGGGTGGGCGACCTGTCGCAGTACGTCCGCTCGCAGGGCGAGGGGATGTTCGACGTACTCGCCTCGGACGAGTCGGCGACCGGGGGCGAGATGCTCACCGCGGCGGCCTTCGGCGAGATCCGCGAGGTGGTCAGCCGGTTCTACAAGCTGATCTTCGTGGACACCGGCAACAACGTCCGGGCACAGAACTGGCAGGCGGCGATGGACGCCACCGACCAACTGGTGGTCACCATGTCGGCCCGTAACGACTCGGCCGAGACCGCCGCCCGGATGCTCGACCACCTGGAGCAGAGCGGACGGCAACGGCTGGTCCGGCAGGCGGTCACGGTCGTCTCGATGCCGCCCTCGCGCAAGGAGATCGACCTGCCGGCGATCCAGGAACACTTCGCCGCGCGTACCCGGGCGGTGCTGCTGGCGCCGTACGAGCGGCTCATCGACACCGGCGAGCCCATCCGTTACGCCGGCCTGTCAGCGGCCACCCGCGACGCCTGGCTCAAGATCGCCGCAGCCGTCGCCGAGGGCCTGTAACCCGAGCGGGACCCGCGCGGGCGAAGACCCGCGCGGGGACCCAGCGCGCTCGATCTGGGATCGAGTGGCTTCCAACGCGAGGGAGACCACTCGATCCCGGATCGAGCGCGATCATGCTGGTGGGCGGCGTCACCGCGGCCCTCAGGGCCGGCGGCGTCACTGCGGCCCTCGGGGCAGGCGGGTCGCTGCGGTGAGGGCCGGCCCGGGGTTGAGGGTCAGTTGCTGGCGAGGGCGTCGGCGGCAGCCGGGTCGCAGTCGCGGAGGAACTGGGCGCAGCGGGCCGCCTCGTCGGCCTCGCCGATCTCGTCGGCGGCCCGGGAGAGCACGTACAGGCAGCGCAGGAAGCCCCGGTTCGGCTCGTGCGACCAGGGCACCGGACCGTGCCCCTTCCAACCGTTGCGGCGCAGCTGGTCCAGGCCACGGTGGTAGCCGGTGCGGGCGTACGCGTACGCCGCGACGGCCTGATCCTGCGCGAAGGCCCGGGTGGCCAGCGCGGCCCAGGCGGCGCTGTGGCTCGGGAACCGGGCCGCCGCCTCGGCGTACGCCTCGTCGCTGCCGGCCTGCTCCGCCGTGGCCAGGGCGGCGTCGGCCTCCTCGTCGGCGGGCAGGAGCGTGGCGGGTGGCTCAGGTAGGAGGTTCTGCATCGCCCCATTCAACCCGCATCGACCGGCGGTACGCGAGCGGGTCCGGCAAGCCGGCTGGCTGAACGGCCGAGAGGTCTGTCACGCCTGCGGCCCATGCCGCCAATCGGAACAATCCACTACAACTGAATTTCCGGAGCCTCCCCAGGAACCGGATTGCGGGAGCCCGGCCAGGCCGCCGGGCTCCCGCCCACCGCCTCCAGGCTCCCGTCCACCGCCGCTGACGCCCTCGCCCCAGCACCGCTGACGCCCTCGCCCCAGCACCGCCGACGCTCCCGTCCAGCGATGAGCAGGCCGACGCAGGCCCGGGGCCAGTCGGCGCGGGTTGAGCCGGCCGGGCAGGATGATCAGGTGCCGACTCCACCCCCCGCGGACGTCATCGAGCCGCACACCTGGACAAACGAGATTCAGACCCGGGCCGAGTTCGACCGGCGGCTGGCCAGCGGAAGCCTGGTCGGCCTCACCATCCAGGGCCTTCGGCTGGATCTCGACCCGATCCCCGACTTCACCGCCGTCGAGGTGGCCGGAACGCTCTTCGTCGGTTGCCGCTTCGCCTCCCGGCAGGTCGGCGCCGACCTGGTCCGGCGCGGCGCGAACGTGGTGCCGCCGTTCTCCGGGCTGCCCTACCCGACCCAGCCGCCGCACCTCTACACCCCTGAGGAGTTGGCCGCCGGCTTCGCCGAGGGCGGCTTCGAGGCGATGTACGACGCCCGGGTGTACGCGCACTTCCGGGCCCACGGCGGGGCGCTGCCCGACGTCCGGGAGGCGCTCGGCCAACGGCTGCACGACCACGGTGTGGACAACGCGCTCGCCGATGCCACCCGTGCCTGGTTGACCGCGCACGGGCCGCAGTCGGTGGTCGGCGTGATGGGCGGGCACGCGGTACGCCGGGGCAGCCGGTCGTACCGGATGGCCGCGGTGCTCGGCCGGGAACTGGCGCGGGCGAACCGGCTGGTGGTCACCGGCGGCGGGCCGGGGGTGATGGAGGCCGCCAACCTCGGCGCGTACCTGTCGACCCGCCCGGCCGAGGATCTGACCGCCGCCATCGACCTGCTCGCCACCGCGCCCGACTTCAGTGACCACGACCGCTACACGGCGGTGGCACTTCGCGTCCGGGAACTGTTCGGCCGTTCGGTCACCCCACCTCCGGACGACACCGAGCCGGCGACGGCGTACCAGGCCGACTCGACCGAGCTGGCCACCGGTGACCTGGACTGGGCCCACTGCGGCGGGCTGGCGGTGCCGACCTGGCTCTACGGCCACGAACCGGCGAACCTGTTCGCCGGCCGGATCGCCAAGTACTTCTCGAACGCCATCCGGGAGGACACCATCCTGCGGCTGGCCCGGGGCGGGATCGTCTTCGCTCCCGGCCGGGCCGGCACGGTGCAGGAGGTGTTCCAGGCGGCCACCAAGACCTACTACGGCACCGACGGCGCGAGCGGGGCCTACGTGTTCCTGGACCGTGCCTACTGGACCGAGGAACTGCCGGTGGAGTCGCTGCTGCGTCCGCTGCTGGCGACCTCACCCTTCGGCGACCTCTCCGACACCGTGCACCTCACCGACGACGCCCACGAGGCCGTCCGCCTACTGCTGCGGTAAGGAAGGGCACCTTGTTAACGCCTCCGGTAGAGGAAGGGCCCCTTGTTAACAAAGCGACGGCGGCCAGGCTCCGGGAAGGAGCCTGACCGCCGTCGTTCGGGACGTCTAGTGCGTCACTTGGTCATGGTGGTGCCGGTGGAGCGCAGGTGCTCGCAGGCCTCCACCACGCGGGCGGCCATGCCGGCCTCGGCGGCCTTGCCCCACACCCGCGGGTCGTACAGCTTCTTGTTGCCGACCTCGCCGTCGACCTTGAGTACGCCGTCGTAGTTGCGGAACATGTGGTCCGCCACCGGGCGCGAGAAGGTGTACTGGGTGTCGGTGTCGATGTTCATCTTCACCACGCCGTAGTCGAGCGCCTCGCGGATCTCCGACAGCAGCGAGCCGGAGCCACCGTGGAAGACCAGGCTGAGCGGCTTCTCCTTGCCGTACTTGGCGCCGACCGCCTCCTGGATGTGCTTGAGCACCTCGGGGCGGAGCTTGACGTTGCCCGGCTTGTAGACCCCATGCACGTTGCCGAAGGTCAGCGCCGCCATGTAGCGGCCCTTCTCGCCCAGGCCGAGCGCCTCGACCATGGCCAGGCCATCCTCGACGGTGGTGTAGAGCTTGTCGTTGATGGCGTTCTCGACACCGTCCTCTTCGCCGCCGACGACGCCGACCTCGATCTCCAGGACGATCTTGCCCTTGGCGGCCTCGGCGAGCAACTGCTCGGCGATCTCCAGGTTCTCCGCGACCGGCACGGCGGAACCGTCCCACATGTGCGACTGGAACAGCGGCTCCTGGCCGGCCTTCACCCGCTCCTGCGAGATGGCCATCAGCGGCCGGACGAACTTGTCCAGCTTGTCCTTCGGGCAGTGGTCGGTGTGCAGCGCGATGTTGACCGGGTACTTCTTGGCCACCTCGTGCGCGTACGCGGCGAACGCCACCGCGCCGGTGACCATGTCCTTGATCGAGGGGCCGGAGAGGTACTCGGCGCCGCCGGTGGAGACCTGGATGATGCCGTCGCTCTCCGCGTCGGCGAAGCCCTTGAGCGCCGCGTTGAGCGTCTGCGACGACGTCACGTTGATCGCCGGGTACGCGTACCGGCCCGCCTTGGCGCGGTCCAGCATCTCGGCGTAAGCCTCGGGGGAAGCGATGGGCATGTCGAACGCTCCTTACTTGCCGCTGTCGGCCGTACGGCCGCTGTTCTCCTTGCGTGCCGGTTTACGGCGCCTGATACCACTGGGCACGCCGGACCGCGCTGTCCTCCGCGGGAAGTATCCCGTAGCTCGTACAGCCGGGCACAACCGGCCCAGCGCGCCGAGCGCTCACCGCCGGTCCGTCGAGTCGGGCACGATGACGCTGATCAGCCAGGTGACCACCGCCATCACGATGGCTCCCCAGAAGGCCGCCCAGAAACCGTTCACATGGAACGGTAGCTTCAGCACCCCGGCGACCCAGTCGGTCAGCAGGAACAACAGCGCGTTGACCACCAACGCGAACAGGCCGAGAGTCACCAGGTAGAAGACGCAGCCCACCACCTTGATCAGCGGCTTGAGCACCGCGTTGATCACCCCGAAGATCAACGCCACGATGAGCAGGGTGAAGGTGGTGTCGTAGCCGCTGCGTCCGGTCACCTCGACTCCGGGCACGATGAGCGTGGTGACCCACAGTGCTACGGCGGTGGTCGCCAGTCGGATGAGGAAGCCCACGACCACATCCTGGCATCGGGGCAGCCACCGGCGGGTCGGTTCGGCCGACTGACCTGCGGTCACGGCGTACCCTCACGCGCCCGGCACGTCGGTTGCCAGCGAGGTGCGGGTGCAGCCCGTACCGTGGGTGGGTACCGTCCACCGACTACCCGGAGGCATCGAATGGGTCAGCCTGACGAGGACTTCGCCCCCGGCGACCACCTCAGCCCGGAGGAGCGCGATCTGGAGGCTGAGCCGGCCGACGCGATCGAGCAGGCCGCCGTGGTCGATCCGACCCGGGCCGACGACGAGCCACACCGCGGCTTCGAGGTCGACGACTGGGACGCGATGGAGCAGGCCCGGGTGGTCGCCGCCGACGAGGACGACTACCGCTGACCCGTGCTGGTGCCGCGCAGCGTTGAAGGACCGGCCGAAAACGGGACGACGCAAGATCGACGGAGCTGACACCATTGGCCCGTGCTGCTGACCCTGACCACGACGCACCGACCGGCGACCGATCTCGGTCACCTGCTGGTCAAGCATCCCGACCGGACGCACGCCTTCGACGTGCCGGTCGGTACGGCGCACGTGTTCTATCCGCAGGCCGACGAAGCGCGGTGCACCGCCGCTCTCCTGCTTGACGTCGACCCGACAAGGCTGGCCGCCGCGCGGGGCCGGGGCCGTGGCCGGCAGCCGACCGCGACCCCGGAGAGCTTCGCCCTCGGGCGGTACGTCAACGACCGGCCGTACGCCGCGTCCAGCCTGCTCGCCTCGGCGCTGTCCCGGGTGTACCGGTCGGCGCTGCGCGGCGAGTCCCGGGACCGGCCGGAGTTGGCCGCCACCAGCATCCCGCTGGAGATCCGGGTGCCCGTCCTGCGCTGCCGGGGCGGTGCCGAGGTGGCCACCCGACTGTTCGGCCCACTCGGCTGGACGGTGACCGCCATTCCCATCGCGCTCGACGAGCAGCACCCGCAGTGGGGCGGGAGCCGCTACGTCGACCTCACTCTCACCGGCACGCTCCGGGTCGCCGACGCCCTCAATCACCTGTACGTCTTGCTGCCCGTGCTGGACGACGCCAAGCACTACTGGGTGGCCCCGGACGAGGTGGACAAGCTGCTGCGGGTCGGCGCCGGTTGGCTCGCCGGTCACCCGGAGCGCGGGCTGATCGTGCGTCGCTACCTGGCCCACCGGCGGGCACTTGCCGGTCAGGCGTTGGAGCGGCTGGCCGCACAGTGCCCCACCGACGAGCCGGGTGTCGACGACGGCGTGGCGGACCGGCCGGACCAGGCACCTCGGGCGTCACTGGCCGCCCGACGTCGGGAGGCGGTGCACGCCGCGCTGGTCGAGGCCGGTGCGCAGCGCGGCGGCCGCCCGTGGGCTGGATGTCGGTGTTCTCCGCGATCGGGTCGCCGGTCAGCGTGCCGACCTGCTCGCCTACACGGCGGCCTATCGCGCGTACGTTCACCCGACGGACGGTCTGCGCGGCGTGACCCTGGCACCGTTCGCGGTGCTGGCGGGGCGGAAGGCGAGCTACGCCAACCGGGATCACGGCTGGCACCTCGCCCTGGCCGACCGGCTCTGCGCGGCGGATCCGGAGTTCTTCACCGTGACCCGTCGTCAGGTGGTCGACCTGTCCGACACCGAGGCGGTACGCGAAGCCACCGACTGGTGGTTGGCGTTGACCGCTGACGGCGGCGAAGGCATGGTCGTCAAGCCGTACGCCGGGCCGGCGGCACGCAGCGATCGAGGTTCCCTGCTCCAGCCGGGCATCAAGTGTCGGGGGCGGGAGTATCTGCGGATCATCTACGGCCCGAGCTACACCGAGCCGGCCCGACTGGCCGCACTGCGCGGCCGGTCGCTGGGTCGCAAGCGGGGGCTGGCCCTGCGCGAGCAGGGTCTCGGCCTGGCGGCGCTGGACGCCCTGGCCGATGGTGCACCGCTGTGGCGCCGACACGAGTTGGTCTTCGCCATTCTGGCCTGCGAGTCCGAGCCGGTCGACCCTCGACTGTGACCCGGTCGGCCGACCCTCGACGGTGACCGGCCCAGGCCGGCGAATCACGTACCGGTAGCCTGGGTGGCCGCGCCGGAGGCCATCCGGGTCAGGCTGATTGACGGAACGGATACTTCATGGCATTGGGCGAACGGCTGGGACACGTTCTCCGCGGAACTGCCATCGGCGTGGCCGAGGCGGTACCAGGGGTCAGCGGCGGGACTATCGCTCTGGTCACCGGCGTGTACGAACGAGTCATCGCGTCCGCTGGCCATCTGGTGAACGTCGTGCGTTACGCGGTGTCGGACCTGCCGCGCGGGCGCGGCGGGACCCGCGCCAAGCAGCAGCTACGCCAGGTGCACTGGGACGTGGTCGTCCCGTTGCTGATCGGCATGCTGCCGGGCCTGCTGATCGCCGCGAAGACCCTCGAACCGCTGCTCACCGACTATCCGGAGCAGACCCGAGGGCTTTTCCTCGGGCTGGTGCTCGCTTCGGTGCTGGTGCCGGTCTCGATGGTCGGCGCACAGTGGCGGCCGAAGGAGATCGCAGCCCTCGTCCTCGCCGCGGTGGGCGCGTTCACGCTGACCGGCCTGCCGCAGGGCACTCTCGACCCGCATCCGCTGATCGTGCTGGTGGCAGCGGCCATCGCGGTGTGTGCCCTGGTGATGCCCGGGGTGTCCGGGTCGTTCCTGCTGCTGACCGTCGGCCTGTACGAGCCGACGATCACCGCGTTGAACGACCGCGACTTCGGCTACCTGGCGGTTTTCGCGACCGGCATGGTGATCGGCCTGGCGCTCTTCGTCAAGCTGCTTCAGTGGCTGTTGGAGCAGCACCGCCGGATGACCCTCGCGGTCATGTCCGGTGCCCTGCTGGGCAGCCTTCGGGCACTCTGGCCGTGGCAGTCCGACGAGCGGACCCTCCACGCGCCGGGCGACAACATCCTGCCCATCACCGCGCTGTTCCTGGTCGGCATCGCTGTGGTCACGGCGATGGTCGTCGCCGAACGTCGACGGTTGCGCCGCGCCGCCCAGGATCTGACCGAGGAGGCGTACGAGACACCTCAACGGCACTGACCACCCGCCGTCTGGTGGCTACCCGTGGGCAGCCACCAGACGGCTGCGAGTCAGCGAGCCTTCTTGGTGGCCCGCTTACGCGGCGGGGTCAGCAGGTCGGCGATCGTGGCGATCGCGCTCGGGACCAGTCGGTAGTAGGCCCACACACCGCGCTTCTCCCGCTCCAGCAAGCCGGCCTCGGTGAGGATGCGGAGGTGGTGACTGACCGTCGGCTGGGAGAGGCCGAGCGGTGCGGTCAGATCGCACACGCACGCCTCGCCCTCTGGCGCCGACTGGATCAGGCTGAGCAGCCGCAGCCGAGCAGGGTCGGCAAGGGCCTTGAGGACCCCCGCCAGCCGCTCGGCGTCGGCGCGTTCGATCGGCTCACCGGCAAGCGGCGAGATCTGAGGCATAGTCATTTCGGCCAACGCAGTTCCCACGTATTCCATCCTTCCACCAGCAGCATCGATCCGCCTGCATATCAGCAGATCCGAATCGGCAAACTTTTACGCCACAAGGCCGAGGTCAGCCAACGTATAGGCCGCCCGATAGGGCAATCCGGCGGCTCGCACCGCATCGCCGGCACCACGATCAACGATAACGGCCACCCCCACGACATCGGCCCCGGCCTCGCGAAGAGCCTCGACGGCGGTCAAAACACTTCCACCGGTGGTGGAGGTGTCCTCCACCGCCAGCACCCGACGACCGGCGACATCCGGGCCTTCGATCCGTCGCTGAAGTCCGTGCGCCTTGCCGGTTTTGCGCACCACGAAAGCGTCCAACGGACGCCCGGTGGCGTGCAGCATCGACAGGGCGATCGGGTCAGCTCCCAATGTCAGGCCACCCACCGCGTCGTACGACCAGTCGGCGGTCAGGTCCCGCATCACTCGGCCGACCAACGGGGCCGCCCGGTGATGGAGCGTGACGCGCCTGAGGTCGACATACCAGTCGGCCTCCTGCCCTGAGGAGAGCACCACCCGGCCGTGGACCACAGCCAGGTCAGAGATGAATTTACGCAGGTCGTCGTGGTCCCCCATGGGGGTAGAGGGTACTGCGCACACCTGTGTGCCGCGTGCGCGGGCTACCTGCGGCAACCCGTCCGGGCGACCGATGAGTGACGATGCCCGTTACACTCGGTTAGCCATCACCGTGATTCGAGTGATCCGGCCTCGGAGCGGTCGTTCCCGGCCCACCGAGCTGCGTCAGTCAGCCGCGGTCCCGGCCGATGCGGCCACGGGTGTCCCGGGCGACCCGGTCGAGCAGCCCACGGGGCGCGTGCCGCAGGCCCGCCACGGCCAGCTTGTACTTCCACGACGGAACACTGACGAACTTGCCTTTTCCCAGGTCACGTAAGGCTTCGTCGACCACGTCGGTGGCGTTGAGCCACATCCATTCCGGGGTTTTCGACATGTCGATGCCGGCTCGCTGATGAAATTCGGTACGCGTGTAGCCGGGGCAGAGCGCCATCACCCGTACGCCGAACGGACGCGCGGACTGGCCCACCGACTCACTGAAGTTGGTGACCCACGCCTTGCTCGCCGAGTACGTCGATCCGGGCATGAGCGCGCCGAACCCGGCGACGGAGGAGACATTAATCACTGACCCGTTCCGCCGTTCGGTCATCGTGACCAGCGCGGCCAGGGTCAGTCGCATGACGGCGTGCACGTTGAGTCGGAGCAACCGGATCTCGTCCGCCACCGACGATCGCAGGAACGGCGTGTTCAGACTGATGCCCGCGTTGTTGACCAGCAACTCGACGGGCGGGGTCGCGGCGAGTCGTTGCTCCACCTGCGCACAACCGTCGTCAGTGGACAGATCGGCAGCGATGGTCTCGGTCTCCACGCCGTACCGGCCGGTCAGCTCGGCGGCCTGAGCAGCGAGCCGGGTCCCGTCCCGGGCCACCAGTACCAGGTGCCACCCGTCGGCGGCCAGTCGACCGGCGAAGGCCGCTCCGATGCCTGCGGTCGCCCCGGTGATCAGCGCCCAGCGGCCGGCGGTCGGCTGGTCGGACGGCATGGTCACGGAACTGCTCACCTCGGCGGGTAGGAGGGCGGCGGCGCTGCCCCGGGCGGCGGATAGAGCTGGTGCGGGGGTGTGCCGCCCGGCTGAGGCGGCGTCGCCGCAGGCGCCGAGCGGCGACGGAACCAGGAACCGACCGACGGCAGGGCCAGCAGTACGGCTACCACAAGGTAACCGAGCACCTGGGCGACCGAAAGGGTCACAGTGAGCGGAATCCACCAGGACGGGTAGCCGTCCGTGGCCAGACCGAGAAGCTCGGTGAGGGACGGATCGTTGCGGAGATCCAAGGGTGTGACGTACTGGATGAGCTGAACCAGCAGGCCACAGCAGCCGAATGACACGCCGAAGCCGGCGATCACCCAGGTGCCCACCCGGGCACCGGATCGACCTGCCACCACACCGAGCGCGAGGCCGGCGAGGAGGAACCCGGCGAGCACACTCACCACCGCCGACAGCAGGACCGAGGTTCGCAGGAGGGTGGCCATCGCGTCGATCTCGCCACCGCTCAGCGAACTGCCGGCGGCCGCGGCACGCAGCCGGCCACCGATTTCGCCGAACGCGATCAGGCCCGCCAGCGCGTAACCGAGGGCACCGAGCGCCATCACCGCCAGCACCGCCACAGCGAGCCGGACCGCGCCAGGCCGACCGACCGGCACCTGTTCGGGGTACGACACGACGAGTCCCTCCGGTAGGCGTTCGGGAAGCAACCTACTCGGAGGGACCGTCACAGTCGCGGCGGTTCGGGCGTGTCGAGGCCCCGGCGCAGGCCGTCCGGGCCGGGCCGGGGCTCGACCAGCCGATCAACCTCGATCAGTTGGAGTTGCCGCTGGGCGGCTGATCGCCCGGTTGCCCCGGCGGATTCTGGCCGCCCTGCTCGCCCGACGGGCCCGAGGACGTCTGTCCCGGGATCGACGGGTAGCCGGGCTCACCGGACTGCTGTGGCGGCTGGCCCGGCGTCGCCGGATAGCCGGGTTCAGCGGACTGGCCGGGGTAGCCCGGCCCGCCCGGGTAACCCGGCTGGCCTGGCTGGCCTGGATAGCCCGGCTGGGCCGGGTAACCCGGCTGGGCCGGGTAGCCGGGGTAGGTGGCACCGGGAGTCGGCGGCTCCCACTGCGCCGCCGGCTTGCGGAAGAACTCGTTGGCCTTCGGCAGCGCCAGCAGGATCAGCGCCACCAGCAGCGAGATCAGGCTGATCACGCCGAGCAGGATGCTGACCGGAGTCGCCCAGGAGGGCAGCGCCTCCTCGACCCGACGCTGGATCTCCTCCGCGCTGGGCATGTCCCCGCTGGTGTCGCTCGGTGTGGCCAGGCCACCGCCCAGGCTGCCGAGCATGTTGAACCCGTTGCAGCAGAACAGGATGCCGCCGACGACCCAGGTGGCGATCCGCGAACCGTTCTTGCCCCGCAGGTTCACCAGGCCCAGACCGGCCAGTGCCAGCGCCGCCGCCAGCATGAAGATGGAGGTGCCGACGCCGACGGCGACCGTCAGGTCGGCGATCCCCTCCAGCCCTTCGCCACTGCTGCCCTCCAGGGCTTCCTCCATCGCGTCGCGTACGGCGCCGATGGTGGCCAGGGTGATGATCGCGCTGATCAGCTGGCAGATCGCAAACAACCACAGTAAATAGGTGGATACGGTTACCACACCCGGCCGAGACCGGGTCGGAGTGTTCTGAGGATCAGCCATCTCTCTCCTTCTCGGGAACGCGCTTCACCGTATCGGCACCCGACCAGTTCGGCACGCCTGAGGTGCCGGTCGTACAGCGCGTCACCTGCGGCAATGGCGGTAGATCAGTCGAGACCGATCCATGGTGCGACGCGCCCCGACCACCGACGGGCTCAGGATTCGGCGAGCCGGTTCGCGGCGTACTCACCGACGGTGATGCTGTCCAGCACGCAGCCGGTGGCGGTCTGCACTTGCGCGGAATCGGCGCGCAGCCCGGCCCAGGCCGCCTGTCCGGCTGCCGGATCGAGCCGTTCCAGGAGAGTGGCCGCGTACACCCGGGCGGCCGGTGTGCCTTCCGACAGCAGGCGTTCGAGGTGCCCGCGTACCTCGTCGGGGCGGCCGGCCGCCAGTTCCTCGATCCGTTGGTAGGCCTCGGTCTCCGGCAACATGGTTCCGGCCAGCCCCACCCCGCCGAAGGTGACCGTCTCGGCGTTGGCGAGGGCCGCAGCCGCATCCGCCAACTCGTCGTGCTGTCGTCCCATCGCGAACATGCCTCCATCCTGACCCGGACCCAGGTGCGGCGCACGCCCTGTTCCGCGGCGACCCACGCCGCTGGTGACAGCGGGCTCGCGCCGTTGACGAGAGCGGGTTCCACGCCGCTGACGAGAGCGGGTTCCACGCCGCTGACGGCAACGGGCCCGCGTCGCGAGGACGCGGGCCCGTCGTGGGTGGTTCGGCGGTCAGGCGGCGGTCACCGATAGGCCGTCCCTGGTGTCGGCGAGGTCGACCCGTACGGTGTCGCCGTCTCGGATCTTGCCGGCGAGCAGCGCCTTGGCGAGCTGGTCTCCGATCGCGGACTGGACCAACCGGCGCAGCGGCCGGGCACCGTAGATCGGGTCGTACCCGTGCTCGGCCAGCCAGGTGCGCGCGGCGTCGGTGACGTCCAGCGTCAACCGGCGGTCGGCGAGCCGGCGGCGCAGCCGGGCGATCTGGATGTCCACGATGGCCCGCAGGTCGTCGCCCTGGAGGGCGGCGAAGACCACGATGTCGTCGAGCCGGTTGAGGAACTCCGGCTTGAAGTGCGACCGGACCACCGCGAGCACACCCTCACGCCGCTGCTCCTCGGCGAGGGTCAGGTCGCTGATCACCGACGAGCCCAGGTTCGAGGTGAGGATCAGGATGGCGTTGCGGAAGTCGACAGTACGCCCCTGACCGTCGGTGAGCCGGCCGTCGTCGAGCACCTGGAGCAGGACGTCGAAGACGTCCGGGTGGGCCTTCTCCACCTCGTCGAGCAGGATCACCGAGTAGGGGCGGCGGCGTACCGCCTCGGTGAGCTGACCACCCTCCTCGTACCCGACGTAGCCGGGTGGGGCACCGACCAGGCGGGCCACGGAGTGCTTCTCGCCGTACTCGCTCATGTCGATGCGGACCATCGCCCGCTCGTCGTCGAAGAGGAACTCGGCGAGTGCCTTGGCCAGCTCGGTCTTGCCGACACCGGTCGGGCCGAGGAACAGGAAGCTGCCGGTCGGACGGTCCGGGTCGGCGACGCCGGCCCGGGCGCGACGTACCGTGTCGGAGACCGCGCCGACGGCCTCGGCCTGGCCGACGACCCGCTCGCGCAGCGACTCCTCCATCCGCAGCAGCTTGGCGGTCTCGCCCTCCAGCAGCCGGCCGGCGGGGATGCCGGTCCAGGAGGCGACCACGGCGGCGATGTCGTCGGCGCCGACCTCCTCCTTGAGCATCGCGCCGTCGACCTGGAGCCGGGCCAGCTCCTCCGCCGCCTGCTTCAGCTCGTTGTGCAGCGCGGGGATGCGGCCGTAGCGCAGCTCGGCGGCGCGTTCCAGCTCGCCGTCACGCTCGGCCCGCTCGGCCTCACCACCGAGGCGCTCCAGCTCCTCCTTGGCGGTGGAGAGCTTGGTGATGTGGTTCTTCTCCAGCTGCCACCGCTCGGACAGGGCGGTGAGCTGCTCGCGCTTGTCGGCCAACTCCTTGCGCAGCCGTTCGAGGCGCTCGGCGGAGGCGGCGTCCGGCTCCTTGGCCAACGCCATCTCCTCGATTTCGAGCCGGCGAACCGCCCGCTCGATCTCGTCCACCTCCACCGGCCGGGAGTCGATCTCCATCCGGAGCCGGGACGCCGACTCGTCGACCAGGTCGATCGCCTTGTCCGGCAGGAAGCGGTCGGTGATGTACCGGTCGGAGAGGGCGGCGGCGGCGACCAGGGCGGCGTCGGTGATGCGTACGCCGTGGTGCACCTCGTAGCGTTCCTTGAGCCCGCGCAGGATGCCGATGGTGTCCTCGACGGTCGGCTCGCCGACCAGCACCGGCTGGAAGCGGCGCTCCAGAGCCGGGTCCTTCTCGATGTGCTCGCGGTACTCGTCGAGCGTGGTCGCACCGACCATCCGCAGCTCACCGCGGGCCAGCATCGGCTTGAGCATGTTGCCGGCGTCCATCGAGCCCTCGCCCTTGCCGGCACCGACGACGGTGTGCAGCTCGTCGAGGAAGGTGATGACCTGCCCGTCGGAGTTCTTGATCTCCTCCAGGACGGACTTGAGCCGCTCCTCGAACTGCCCCCGGTACGAGGCACCGGCGACCATCGCGCCGAGGTCGAGCGAGACGAGCTTCTTGTCGCGCAGCGACTCGGGCACGTCTCCGGCGACGATGCGCTGGGCCAGGCCCTCCACGATGGCGGTCTTGCCGACGCCCGGCTCGCCGATCAGCACCGGGTTGTTCTTGGTACGCCGGGACAGCACCTGGATCACCCGACGGATCTCGGAGTCCCGGCCGATCACCGGGTCGATCTTGCCGTCACGGGCGCTCGCGGTCAGGTCGACGCCGTACTTGGCCAGGGCCTGGTAGGTCTGCTCCGGGTCGGCGCTGGTGACCCGGCGGTCCCCACCCCGCACCTTCGGGAAGGCGGCGACAAGCGTCTCCTCGGTGGCACCGGCGGCCTTCAGCGCCCCGGAGACGGCACCGCCGACCCGGGCGAGCCCGGCCAGCAGGTGCTCGGTGGAGGTGTACTCGTCGCCGAGCGGGCGGGCGATCTGCTCGGCCGCACCGATGGCGTTGACGAACTCACGGGCCAGGGTCGGCTCGGCGATGCTGGAACCCCGGGCGGCGGGCAGCGCGTCAAGGGCCCGCTGGGTGACTCGGCGCAGCTCGGCGGGGTCGGCCCCGACGGCGCGCAGCAGGCCGGCAGCGGTCGAACCCTCGGTGTCGAGCAACGACAGCAGCAGGTGCCACGGCTCCACGGTGGCGTGCCCGCGCTGGTTGGCCAGGGCGACGGCGCCGGTGATGGTCTCGCGGCTGCGGGTGGTGAGGCGTTCGGTGTTCATGGGCTCCCCTGGATCGGCGTGTCCACTGGTACCGACAGAACCAGAGTTGAGTCTATTCCGCTCAACTCTAACGATGTGAGCTACCCCACAGCCACACCTGTCAGTCCCGCTCCAGCACCACCTGCACCCAGGTGCGGTCGCCGAACTGACCCAGGCCCAGCAGGATGCTCTCCGAGGTGCCGGCGAACAGGGTGCCGTCGGGCAGTCGCCGCAGATAGTGCCGGTCGGTCACCGGCCAGGACAGGTCGAGGTACCGGTCGCCGAGCAGGGCCCCCGCACCGCGAGAACTGACCACCGCCACGATTCCGGCGCCCAGCGGAACGGCCCGTCCGGCACCGGGCTGCCCCTCGGCGCGTACCGCTCGCCAGGTGTCGCCCTCCAGGTGCCACAGCGCCGGGAACTCGACCCGGTTCTCCGCCTCCCCGATCAGCCAGAGTTCCCCGGCCGCCGACTCCGCCCGGAGCATCCACACCGCGCCGTCGGGGGCGGGCAACGGGGTCTCCTGCCAGCGCCGCCCCTCGTCCCAGGAGATCGCAGCGTACGGCTTACCGTCCTCGCCCGCCCCGGCCGCCACCAGCGGCCCGCGGTACTCCGTACCGTCGCGGACCATCCACCCCTCGCCCAGCGCCAGCGAGTCCAGCCTGGGCAGCGACGGTTGGGTGGCCAGGGGGCGCAACCTCTTGCCGGTCCACCGGCCGACCTTGCCGGTCTTCTCGATGATCTGGAACCTGCCCTGGCTGGCCTGCCACTGCGGTGGCGCGGCCTCACCCGGGCTGTGCTGGAAGGTCCGGCCCTCGTCGGTGGAGGTCCACCAGCCGTACGGCTCGGCCCACAGGGCCAACATCCCCGGCACGGCGTACAACTGCTGGTTGTCGGCGACCGGCTTGGGGTGCCGGAGTTCCTGCCAGGACCGGCCGCCGTCTCCGGTGGAGAAGATCAGGGCGGGGCAGTCCGGTCCGGGTGGCAGGCCCTCGCAGGAAGCGAAGAGGGCGTAGCCCTGCGCGGCGCCGACGAACTCGACGTACGGCTCGTCGTAGCGCTCAGGTACGGCTAGTCGGCTTGCCCGGATCTCTGCGATCCGGGTCGGGGCCGGACTCGACGGCGTCGCACTCGACGGCACCGGGGCCGGCGTGGGCGGGGGCCGACGGATGTCCCCGACGGAGCAACCCACAAGCAACGGCACCACGGCCAGCAGCGCCATTCCACGTCTTTGTCGAGTGATCATCCAGTCTCCGTCACCTGAGCTGGTCTTCGTGGCGGTCAGGCTAGCGGCACCAGCCTGAGAGGTACGCCACGACCTGATGACGGACCTGCGGCCCCGCCCCGCCTGGAATCGGCCGTACGGAGGACCCGACCCGTCCAACGGACGGTGAATATGCTTCGGGCAGGGGCTACCCGTACCCGCCGGTATCGCGTTACCGTGTCGCCCCAGCAGCCAGGGTTCGCGGAGAGCGGACGACGCCCCCGCGGGCAGAGCGGAAGGTTGGCCGGTGAGCGTGCAGGAGTCAACGTTCCACGGCTTCGCCAACCCCGTCGACCCGTCCCCGGCGGAGTTGCGGACGTGGGCCTACAACCCCGATTCGGTCCCGTTGGCCTCCATGCCACCGGACTGGGATCTGCTGGTCTCCGGCGACCGGCTGGTGATGACGCTCTTCGACCTGGCCATGGACCCGACCTGTCCGGCGCGACGGTTCGCCCTGCACTGCCTCTACATCTACGCCGCGGACGGCATCCGGACGAACTTCCGGGCGCATCCTCGGCGACGCTTCCGCAAGCTGGTGGACCAGGCCGAGCGCAACGGCGACGAGATGATGCGCACCTGGGCGCACAACAGCCGGGTGCTGCTGAGCCGTCCGGAGCTGTTCGTCTACCGCGAATGGTGTGAGGGCGGCCTGGTCCGCGAGGGCCGCCGGCTCTGAGCCTGGTCCGGGAGGGCCGTCAGGCCTGTTGAGGGGCGGGTCGTCAGCTTCGTGCTCAGGGGCGCGGCCGCTGGGTGGCCGGCCGGGTCGGTGAGGTGAGTTCACGCGAACGGGCCGGGACCCCCCGTGGCTCCCGGCCCGCACGTCGGCGGATCGTCAGTGCGATCCGCCTCGCTCGCGTCGATGCTGGTCGGTCCGCGCCTGGCCGGCGCCGTGACCGCCTCGACCGCTCTGCACAGGCCGAACGCTCCGGCTGCCGTTTGCATTCCGGTCGCCGGGCCTGTTGGTGTCGCCACCGAAGCGGCCGGACCTGACCTGGTCGGCGAAGCGGCCCTTGGTGAGCCGGTTGAACCGCTCCCGTACGTTCTCGGCCAGGTTGTTGAGCCGGTGCTCCGCCGCTTCGGCCACCTTTTTCGCCGAATCCGCCATGGCTCCCCCCGCCGAGTCCGGATTGGGATAGTTAGACCATTAACGTGGAGGCTAACGAAGACAACCTGTCTCCCGCTCGGGTTTGCGGAAACAGGCCGGAAACGAATTCCGCCCGCCCACGAAAAGGGATCGCGCTCGATCCTGGATCGAGTGGCCCGGCGGTCGTGCACGGCCACTCGATCCGTGATCGAGCGCAATCTTCGAATTGTTGGTCAGCGGTCGGGGTTGCGGCGGGGACGCCAGACCACCAAGGCCGTGGAGGTCTGGTTGGTCGGCACGAGATCGCGACCGGGGAAGCGGGCCAGCGACTCCAGTTCGGCCATCCGCCGGTACGCGGCCTCCAGCTCGGCCTCCAACTGGGCGACCCGCTGCTGCGCCTGCTCCAACAGCCGCTCCAGGCCGATGATCCGCTTGATCCCGGCGAGGTTCACCCCGTCGTCCTGGCTGAGCCGCTGCACCTCACGCAGCAGCACCACGTCACGGACGCTGTACCGCCGCCCGCCACCTGCTGCCCGGCCGGGCTGAACCAGGCCCAGCCGGTCGTACTGACGCAGCGTCTGCGGGTGCATCCCCGCCATCCGCGCCGCAACCGAGATCATCAGCACCTTGGCCTCGTAGGCGGGGTCATCCGAACCGACGAACCCGTCCATGCCGCTCACCTCCGCACCGCTTCACCGAGTCAACTGAACCGACGCACCCGCGCGTCGAGATGTTCCCGAGCCGCCGGCGGGGTGTGCGCCGCGAACGTCTCCAGGGCCGTCCGCGCCTCGTCGGAGACCCCGGCGGGCACCACCACGTCCAGCGTGACGAGCAGATCGCCGGCCTGCCCGTCCCGGCGACTCACGCCCTTGCCCCGGGCCCGCAGGATCCGCCCGCTCGGCGTACCCGGCGGCACCCGCAGGGTCACCGCACCGTCGAGGGTCGGCACCCGCAGATCCGTGCCGAGTACCGCCTCGGTGAAGGTGATCGGGACGGTCAGGGTGAGGTCGTCGCCGGTGCGCCCGAACAGGTCGTCGGGCCGGACCTTGACATGCACGAACAGGTCACCGGCCGGGCCGCCGCGGCTGCCCGGCTCGCCCCGGCCGGCCAGCCGGATCCGCTGTCCGTCGGCCACCCCCGCCGGGAAGCGGACGTTGAGCGTACGGGTCTTGGTGACGCCGCCGGTGCCCTGGCACTCCGGGCACTTCTCGTCGACGACCGTGCCGACGCTCTGACAGTTGCGGCACGGCTCGGAGAAGCTGAAGGCACCCTGGTTGCGGGTGGTCACCCCGGCGCCGTGGCAGACCGGACAGGCCCTCGGCTGGGTGCCCGGCTTGGCACCGTTGCCGTGGCAGGTGTCGCAGACCCCGGGGGCCCGCAGCGTCAGCGGCAGGGTCACACCCCGCACCGCGTCGTCGAAGTCGAGCGCCACCTCGGTCTCGACGTCCCGCCCGCGCGCCGGACCGGGCGCACCGCCCCCGGCGCCGCCGCCCTGGCCGCCCGTGAAGATCGAACTGAACAGGTCGGAGATGTTGCCGCCGGCGAACCGACCACCCCCGCCGGGAGCTCCCCCGCCGAACAGGTCGGAGACGTCGAAGGGCATCCCGCCGGGCTGGCCCGGCTGGCGGGCGCCCCGGCGGAACGCGCCCGAGCCGAACAGCGACCGCATCTCGTCGTACTCGCGGCGCTTGGTGTCGTCGCCCAGCACCGCGTACGCCTCGGAGACCGCCTTGAAGCGCTCCTCGGCCTTGGGGTCACCGGGGTTGTGGTCCGGGTGCGACTCGCGGGCCAGCTTCCGGTACGCCTTTTTGATCTCGTCAGCGGAGGCGGTCTTCGCCACGCCCAGGACCGCGTAGTAGTCCTTCTCGATCCAGTCCTTGGAACTCAACGTCCACCTCCTCCCCACTGCCGGGCCGAGGCCGTCCCGCCCGCCGTCGATCGGCGGATGAGACGACCCCGGTCACCGTCGCGCACTATTCCGGATCGGCCACCGCGACCATCGCCGGCCGCAGCAGTCGCTCACCCATCTGGTAGCCCCGTCGCATCACCTGCACGCAGGTCGGCTCGGTGACGTCGGGCGAGGTCTGGTGGGCCACCGCCTCGTGCCGCGTCGGGTCGAACGGGTCGCCCTGCTCCCCGAAGGGAGTCAGGCCGAACTTGCCCAACGCGGCGATCAGCTGCTCGGCCACCGAACCGAACGGGCCGACCAGGTCGCCGTGTTCCCGAGCCCGGTCCAGGTCGTCCAGGATCGGCAGCAGCGCGGCCAGCACCGAGCCGGTCGCCTGCTCGGTGACCAGTGCACGGTCACGCTCGACCCGCTTGCGGTAGTTGGCGTACTCGGCCGTGACCCGCTGCAGGTCCCGGGTGCGCTCGTCGAGGTCGGAGCGCAGCGCCGCCAACTCGGCACCGAGCCCGCCGGCCCCGTCCGACCCCTTCTCGGCCGTGGACTCGCCGACCGGACTCGCCGGAGAGTCCACCACCGGTGGGCCTTCCGTGGCCGGCTCGCTCAACGCGGCGGCCTCGACCTGGATGGCGTCGACCACCACCTCGGCATCCTCGACCAGGCCCTCGGCCGGAACGTCCGACCCGGCGTCGGCAGCCGCGCCCTCCGGCTCGGAGGTCTGGCTGATCTTGCGGTTGTTGCGGATGACGACCCGCGGCGCATCGCCGGCGGCCGGCTCCGACGCCGAGCCACCCGGCGCCGACCCGGTGTCACCCGGGTCAGCGGCTCGTGGCTTCTCCGTCATACGACTACCTCATCCCTCTGCCCGTGAGCCTGCGTCCGGACCGTCACTTCTTGTCCTCGTCGACGATTTCCGCGTCGAGCACGTCGTCGGCACCCGGCCGCGCGCCGGCCTGACCAGCGCCAGCCGCGCCAGCCGCACCAGCGGCACCGGCACCGGCACCACCAGCAGCGCCGCCCGCCTCGGCCTGCTCGCCCTGCTGGGCGTAGAGCAGCGAGCCCGCCTCCTGGGAGACCTGCGCCAGCCGCTCGTGCGCCGACTTGATCTTATCGATGTCGCTGCCACCGAGGGCACCACGCAGCTCACCGAGAGCCTCGTTGAGCTTCTCGCGGTTCTCGGCGGGGAGCTTGTCGCCGTTCTCGGCGAGGAACTTCTCGGTCTGCCACTGGAGGGCCTCGGCCACGTTGCGGGCCTCCGCCTCGTCGCGGCGGCGCTTGTCCTCCTCCGCGTGCTCCTCGGCGTCGCGGCGCATCCGCTCGATGTCATCCTTCGGCAGCGAGGAGCCGCCGGTGATGGTCATCTTCTGCTCCTTGCCGGTGCCGAGGTCCTTCGCGTGGACGTTGACGATGCCGTTCGCGTCGATGTCGAAGGTGACCTCGATCTGCGGCACGCCACGCGGGGCCGGCGGAAGACCGGTCAGCTCGAAGGTGCCGAGCTTCTTGTTGTACGCGGCGATGTCGCGCTCACCCTGGAAGACCTGGATCAGCACCGACGGCTGGTTGTCGTCGGCGGTGGTGAACACCTCGGACCGCTTGGTCGGGATGGTGGTGTTGCGCTCGATCAGCTTGGTGAAGATGCCGCCCTTGGTCTCGATGCCCAGGCTCAGCGGGGTCACGTCGAGCAGCAGGACGTCCTTGACCTCACCCTTGAGCACACCGGCCTGCAGGGCCGCGCCGACGGCGACGACCTCGTCCGGGTTGACGCCCTTGTTCGGGTCCCGGCCGGTCATCTGCTTGACCAGGTCGGTCACGGCCGGCATCCGGGTCGAGCCGCCGACCAGGATCACGTGGTCGACGTCGGCGACCTTGATCCCGGCGTCCTTGACGGCCTGCTCGAACGGGCCCTTGCAGCGGTCCAGCAGGTCCTGCGTCATGCGCTGGAACTCGGCCCGGCTCAGCGTCACGTCCAGGTGCAGCGGGCCGGCCGCACCGGCGGTGATGTACGGCAGGTTGATGTTGGTGGTGGTGGCGGCGGACAGCTCGATCTTGGCCTTCTCGGCCGCCTCCTTGAGCCGCTGCATCGCCATCTTGTCCTGCGACAGGTCGATGCCGTGCTCGCCACGGAAGGTCTTGACCAGGTGATCCATGATCCGCTGGTCCCAGTCGTCACCGCCGAGCAGGTTGTCACCGCTCGTCGACTTGACCTCGATGACGCCCTCGGCCAACTCCAGCAGCGACACGTCGAAGGTGCCACCACCGAGGTCGAAGACCAGGACGGTCTGCTCCTTGGAGCCCTTGTCCAGCCCGTACGCCAGGGCCGCCGCGGTCGGCTCGTTGACGATCCGCAGCACGTTGAAGCCGGCGATCTCACCGGCCTCCTTGGTGGCCTGACGCTGGCCGTCGTTGAAGTACGCCGGGACGGTGATCACCGCGTCGGTGATCTGCTCGCCCAGGTATGCCTCGGCGTCCCGCTTGAGCTTCATCAGCGTCCGGGCCGAGATCTCCTGCGGGGTGTACTGCTTGCCGTCGATGTCGACGGACCAGTTGGTGCCGATCTCCCGCTTGACCGAACGGATCGTCCGGTCCGGGTTCGTCACCGCCTGACGCTTGGCGACCTCACCGACGAGCACCTCGCCGTTGCGGGCGAACGCGACGATCGACGGGGTCGTCCGCGAGCCCTCAGCGTTGGCGATGACGGTGGGCTCACCGCCCTCCAGGACGCTGACGCAGGAGTTCGTCGTGCCGAGGTCGATACCGACCGCACGTGCCATCTTCGCTTCCTCGCTTCGTAACGTTGGGCAGGTGACGAGCACCCCCGTCGCGCTGCCCGGCGGGCGCCGCCCGCAGCGACCCCACCTCAAGTTGAGTGAACTTGACTCAATAGTGCCACGCCCACCGCAATCGTCAAGTCAAGGTTGAGTCGACTCGGCGCAACTCACCCCTCGCTACTGACCGGTTGTCTTACCTTGTGTCGGTCGGGCACGCTTTAGCGGTGACGACGAACGGCGATCCCGCCTCACTCTCCGGCGCGCCCGCCGTCGCAGCCCGCACCGGCCGTACCGACGCCGGGGAGGACCGGCCGGACGCCGACGACCGCCTGCCCGACGCCCTGTCCGGCCTGCGTGCCGCGATCGGGGCCGCCAGGTTCCCGCTGGTGCTGCCCTCGGCCGAGCCCGCCGAGCGGATCGGCGCCGCGCTGGCCGACCAACTCGACGACTACCTGCTGCCCCGGCTCACCCGGCTCGACGCGCCGCTGCTCGTGGTGGTCGGCGGATCCACCGGCGCCGGCAAATCGACCCTGGTCAACAGCCTGGTACAGGCGCGGGTCAGCGCCGCCGGAGTGCTGCGCCCCACCACCCGCTCACCCGTACTGGTGTGCAACCCGGCCGACTCGTCCTGGTTCCGCCGGGGCGAGCTGCTGCCCGGCCTCACCCGTACCAACCAGCCCAGCGACGACCCGCGCACCCTGCACCTGGTCACCGCCCCCGCGCTCGCCCCCGGCCTGGCGTTCCTGGACGCCCCCGACATCGACTCGGTGGTCGACGCCAACCGGGCGTTGGCCGGTCAACTGCTCGCCGCCGCCGACCTGTGGCTCTTCGTGACCACCGCCGCCCGCTACGCCGACGCCGTCCCCTGGGAACTGCTGCGCGGCGCGCGGGCCCGAGGCGCGGTGATCGCCATGGTGCTCGACCGGGTGCCGGCCGAGGCCACCGACGAGGTCGCCGGCCACCTCGCCGAGATGCTCGCCGAACAGGACCTGGGCTCGGCGCCGCTGTTCGTGCTGCCGGAGACCTGGGTCGACGGGCAGGGCCTGCTGCCCGCCCGGGTCACCGCGCCGCTGGCCGACTGGTTCGCCCGACTCGCCGCCGACGCCGACGCCCGCTCGGCGGTGGTCCGGCAGACCCTGGGTGGCGCGCTCGTCGCGCTGCAACCGGCCGTCGAGAGCCTGGCCGCCGCCGCAGACGAGCAGGTGGCCGCCGCCGACGCGCTTGACGATCGGGTACGCGCCGCGTACCGGGCCGCGAACCGGACGGTCGAGCAGGGGCTGCGCGACGGTCGGCTGCTCCGCGGCGAGGTGCTTGCCCGCTGGCAGGAGTTCGTCGGCACCAGCGACTTCTTCCGCACTCTGGAGGCGCGGATCGGCAGGCTACGGGACCGGCTCGTGGCCGCGTTCAGCCGACGTCCGGCCGCCCCCGCCACCGAGCTGCGCGAGGCGATCGAGTCTCAGCTTGTCACTTTGCTGCGGGCGGTGGCCGCCGAGGCGGCCGAGCAGGCGTACACCGGCTGGAAGGCTCATCCGGCCGGGGCCGCGCTGCTCGTGCCGGACCTCGCCCACCACGGCGACGACCTGCCCGAGCGCGCCGAGCGGCTGGTCCGGGACTGGCAGCGGGGTGTGCTGGAGCTGGTCCGTACCGAGGGTGGTGACCGGCGGTTCGTGGCCCGTACGGCGGCGTACGCGGTGAACGCCACCGGGCTGGTTGTCATGATCGCCGTGTTCACCTCGACCGCGTTCATCCCGACCGGGCTGGAGGTCGCCACCGGCGCGGGCACCACCCTCGCCGGACAGGCGGTGCTGCAAGCGATCTTCGGTGACCAGGCCGTGCGGACGCTCGCCGACAAGGCCCGGGCGGACCTGCTGGAACGGGTGCGCGTCCTGCTGGACGCCGAGGCCGCCCGCTTCCTCACCCGGACCGAGCAGGCCCGGCCGGCGGACCAGGCCGCCACCGCGTTGCGCCAGGCCGCCGAGCGGGTGGAGGCGGCCCGACTGGCCAGCGGATTCGCCGACGCGACAAGCGCCCGGGAGCGGCTGTGATGGGGATGGGCGGACGCCTGCGTGAGGCGTTACGGGCCGACGGCCGGGTCGACGCCGACCAGTTGGTCGCCCGGCTGGAGGCGATCCGCCGGTTCCTCGGCATCGTCGACGGCAAACTGCCGGACACTCCGTTGGTGCCGGCACGCACGCTTGTCGAGCGGGCCGGCACCCGGCTGTCGCTCTCCCGCGACCACACCGTCGTGGCGCTCGCCGGCGCGACCGGCAGCGGCAAGTCGAGCCTGTTCAACGCGATGGCCCGGATGGATCTCTCTCCGGTCGGGGTGCGCCGACCCACCACCGGCGTGACGCACGCCTGCGTGTGGGGGCCGCTCGACGGCGGCACCCGACTGCTGGACTGGCTCGGCGTACTGCCCCGGCACCGGTTCGTCCGGGAGAGCCTGCTCGACGGCGACGACGAGTCCACACTGCACGGGCTGATCCTGCTCGACCTGCCGGACTTCGACTCGGTGCAGCACTCGCACCGGCTGGAGGTGGACCGGCTGCTCGGCCTGGTGGACCTGGTGGTCTGGGTGGTCGACCCGCAGAAGTACGCCGACCGGGTGGTGCACGGCAGCTACCTGCGCGAGTTCCACAGGCACCGCGACGTCACAGTGGTCGTGCTCAACCAGGTCGATCGACTGCCCCCGGCCGACGTCGACCGGGTGGTGGCCGATCTGCGCCGACTGCTCGACTCCGACGGGCTCGACGGGGTACCGCTGCTGCCCACCACGATCACCGACCCGGGCGGGACCGAGGGGCTGCGCGGAGCGCTGGAGCGCTGCGTCGCCGAACGGCAGGCCGCGCTGCGTCGACTCTCCGGTGACGTGGACGCGGTGGTCGCCGCGCTGGACGAGATGGTCGGCGCGCCAGGCCCGGCGTTGACCGCTGGCGACCCGGCGGTGGCCACGCTGGATCGGGCACTTGTCGCCGTGGCGGGCGTACCGACGGTGGCGGAGGCGGTCGAGCAGGCGTACCGACACCGGGCCGCCGCCACGACCGGTTGGCCGCTGGTACGCCTCTGGCGGCGGCTGCGTCCCGATCCGCTGCGCCGGTTGCACCTTCCCGACCGGTCGGGCGATCCGCGCGACCCGGCGGAGAGCCTGGTCGCCGCGACATCCGTGCCCGAGCCCAGCGTCGCCGACCGGTCCGCGCTCGGGCTCGCGGTCCGCACGGTGGCCGAGCGGGCCGGCGCCGGCTTGCCGAGCGCCTGGCCGAACGCGGTCACCGCGGCGGCCCGGTCCCGGCTCGGCGACCTGCCGGACGCGCTGGACCGCGCGATCGCCGACACCGACCTGGGGATGAACCGGCCCCGCCTCTGGTGGCGACTGGTCGGCGGGTTGCAGTGGCTGGTGACCCTGGCCGCCGTGGCCGGGCTCGGCTGGCTCGCCCTCGGCTACGCGCTGCGGGCCCTGGGGTTGCCGGAGCTGCGTCATCCGATGGTCGGTGAGGTGCCCGTGCCGACCCTGCTGCTGCTCGGTGGGCTCCTCGCCGGGCTGCTGATGGCGGCCCTGACCCGGCCGGTGGCACGGTGGACCGCCCGGCGGGCCCGACAGCGCGCCGAGGCCCGGTTGACCGGCGCGGTGACCAAGGTCGGTGAGGAGTACGTGCTCACGCCGGTTCGGGCGGTGATCGCCGCGCACGCCGACGCGCGGACCGTCCTCGAGGTCGCCCGGCATCGCTGAGCAACGCCGGACGTCTGCTCACCGGTCATCGGGCCCCGAGCGGCGTAGTGTCGGGTCATGGCCACGCCACAGACCCCGTACGAAGCGGTGCTGCACGCCGCCCGCGACGTGACCAAGCTCGACACCGCCCTCGATGCGGAGATGCTCGGCGCGGCCCTGCTGGGCAGCGTGTACGAGGTCGCGGAGACGGACCGGGAGACGGCCGTACGCGAGTTCGTGGCCGGTTTTCTCGCGGCGACCTCGCGACGTCGGGCTCTCGCCGCCACCACCGTACGCGCCGTCTTCGCCGCCCTCGTGCCGGACGCGAAGGGCGCGGACCGGGTCCGTCCCGGCGCTGCCGCACCAGCCTGGTCGGGTCACCTCGGCCGGGTGCACCTCACCGGCACCTGGGCGTACGGCGACGTCTACGGCGACCAGACCTCCTACCTGGCGACCTTCGCCTACGACGACACCGTCGGCGGGCCGGAACATGCGCTTATCGCGTTGGTGGACCACAACATCGGCATCGCCAAGGACGTCTTCGTCGGCGGACCGGCGAGCCGAATCCTGGCCCAGGTCCGGCAGTTGTGCGCCGAGGACGAGCTGACCTGGTTCCGGGAGGAGGATCCGAGCCGGATGCGTGGCGAGGTGAGCCGGCATCTGGCGGTCACCGACCACCTGGGGCAGTTGCCGGGGACGACGTCACTGGCCACGGATCGGGCGCTGGTCGGGGCCCGGTTGGCGATCCTGCCGGCCTGGCAGGGTGCGGTGCCGGTGCCGTCCGACGATCCGCTGCCGGCGACCGTACGGGCCGACGAGATCCGGCGTTTCCTCGCCTCGCCGGAGGCGAGTCGGGCGGGCTTCGACGACGTCGACGGTGCCGAGTTGGCCTCGCTGCACTTCTGCCTGGGCCTGCTGCTCGACCACGCGGCCACCTTCGCCGACGCCGACCCGCTGCGCTGGAGCCCGACGGTGGCCGGGTTCTTCCTGCTCGACTGGGTGCACCGTCGGGCCGTACTCGACATGGACGACGCGGCGATGCTGCCCCGGGTGCTGCGGGCCTGGGCCGCGTACGCCGCCCGCAGGCGTGGGTTGCCGGAAACGGCTGCCGCCGGTACGGACACCGCGATCGCCGAGATGGTGCCCGAGTTCGTCCGGCTCTACGCCACCGGCGAGCGGCGCAGCCCGGCGACCGCGGCGGTGGCGCAGTTGATGGCCGACGGGGTCGACCCGGACGATCCGGCCGCGCTCGACGCCTGGATCGACGCCAACCGGCACCGCCTCTCCGACGACGGCTGACCCGCAGTCGGATCGACCCGGGTCAGCGCAGCACGGTGAAGACCACGGCCGCGACCAGACCACCGAGCACGCCACCGGCGAGCACCTGGGCGGGGGTGTGATCGCCGAGTCGCACCCGTGACCAGCCGACCAGCCCGAGCAGCGGGGTGGCCACGAGCACCCAGACGCCGAAGGTGACGAGCAGTACCGCCAGCGTGCCGACCGCGACCGCGGAGTGGATCGACATCTTCCACCACTGGCTGACCGTCACCGCGACCACCAGGCCCACCAGTCCGGCGGCGACCAGGGCCAGCACGGGTCGCGGCGCGCCGAGCACCGCGAGCAGGGCCAGCCCGGCCGCCACCGAACCGAGCCCGAACAGCAGCGGATTGCGCCGCTGTTCGCGTACCCGGACGTGATGATCGGTGAGGCGGCCACGGCGCACCCCGCCGACGATGTACGCCATCGGGAGCAGGCTGGCGAAGAAGACCGCGACCAACCCCCAGCCCACACCGCTCAGCCTGCCCTGGGCGCTGTGCCAGCCGATCACGACGGTGAGCAGCGAGACCAGGACGGCGGGCGCGGTCAACTCGGTGACGATCCGGGCCACTCGCAGCCCTGGGCCGGGCCGGGCCGCAGCGACGTCGTCAGCGACCAGGTCACGGTCGATCAAGATCAGATCCCCCCGCCCCGCTCCGGTCCGTCGACGGCCTCCTCACCGTACCGTCGGTGACCCGGTGCTTCCCGAGTGATCCGGAGTGGGGCAGGCCGGCTCGCCCGACCTGCTCGGACCCGCCGAGGCGCTGGGCCCGTCCGGCGTGGCGGGGTCCCGGGGCAGGTGGGGGTTCGCCGACGTGGACGGCTCCGTCGCGGCGGGCGGATCGGTGGCAGGAGGGTCGGTGGCGGGTGGGTCGGTGCTCGCCGACGGGTCGGTCGGGTCCGGCGGTTCCGCCGATGTGCTCGGCCCGGCACCGTCCGGGTCCGGCGAGGCGGACGGGCTGGCGGGATCGCTCGGCACGGGCGGGTCACTCGGGACCGGTGGTGGCGAGGTCGGTGTGGCCGTCGGCGCGGAAGGAACTCCCGGCACCGGCCGGGTCGGCGTGGGGTGGGGCGTCGGGGTCGGGCGCGGGAGCGGCGCGGGCACCGGGCTGGGCGGCCGAGGTCGGGGTTCGTTGTCCGGTAGCTCCGGGCGCCGCTCGGGCCTCAGGTCCACAAGCGTCGGCCCCGGGTCAGGCCGGGCGGGGTCGACCGGCGGGGCGGCCGGAGCGGTCGACGGCACCGCCGTCGAGGTGGCTGCGGGGGCACCGGTGGGCGGCGGCGGGATGACCACCGGCCCAATGGACGGCGTCGGGATGAACGGCACACCGCTGTCCGGCAGGGCGGTGCTGCCCACCGTCGCCGAGCCGGTGCTGATCGCGGCGAGAACCGGCATCGAGGCCGTGCCGGCGAGCAGCGCCACGGTCAGCAGGTAACCGCGGGACGGACCAGCGGTGCGTACGGCGCGGTGGGCGCCCACCACCCGGCGGTAGCTGCCGGGTGCCCGGTGCCGGCCGAAACTCCCGGCGCCCTCATCTGGTTCCGACACCACGCACTCCTCGTCGTCGCCCGGGGCCTGGACCGTCATGAGCTGCCCCGGCGGACCGCCGAGTGGGATCGGGGTCCAGCCGGAAACAGCGTCGGTCAACGACTCCGGGCCAGCCAACCCCCCACCGCGTGTCGAAACACTCATATGGCCGAATGGCGACAAATCACCACCGGAACGTCCGGGCGTCATTGGAGCCGACACCTTGGCATTTCAGGTAACGAACCGGACCGGCCTGGGATGCGGGGCAGGCAGGGTGTGGGACGGCTCACCTGTGATGCGAATATGGAGCCACGACGGCAGCGCAGCCGTGACCTCCGTGCACCCACGCGGTAGGCGCGACTGGGCGCTGGCGCTCCCGAACCGGGTTCGGCCATGAATCCGGCTCAGGCCGCGCGGCAACCCCCACCGGGGCTAGGCGCGGTCGCCAGGAACCGCTCCCGGCACCAGCCGGGGCGGGCTCACGAGTCGCGCGGCCGGGTGACCCCCCGGTGCCGACGCAGACACGACAGGGAGAGACGGATGGCAAAGGGCGACCCCGGGGCCAGCACCCGCGGCCGGCGAGCCGCACCCCGATCCAGGAAGGCCGCGAGCGGCGACCCGGAACTGGTGCAACTGCTCACCCCGTCGGGTGAGCGCATCGACAGCGTCACCGGCCCGGACGGCGTCGAGTACCGTGTCGACTTCACCGACGAGGAGTACCGCGGCCTCTACCGTGACCTGGTACTCGTGCGGAAGTTGGACGCCGAGGCCACCGCCCTGCAACGGCAGGGCGAACTGGGTCTGTGGGCCAGCCTGCTGGGCCAGGAGGCCGCGCAGGTCGGTTCCGGGCGGGCGCTACGCGCTCAGGACATGGCCTTCCCGACCTACCGGGAGCACGGTGTCCTCTACTGCCGTGGCATCGATCCGATCATGCCCCTGGGCCTGTTCCGCGGCGTCGACCAGGGCGGCTGGGACCCGAACGAGTTCAAGTTCAACATGTACACGATCGTGATCGGGGCGCAGACCCTGCACGCGACCGGGTACGCCATGGGCGTCGCGATGGACGGCAAGACCGGCGGCGAGGACGGCGAGGCGGTCATCGCCTACTTCGGCGACGGCGCCACCAGCCAGGGCGACGTGAACGAGGCGTTCGTCTGGGCCAGCGTCTTCAACGCCCCGCTGGTGTTCTTCTGCCAGAACAACCAGTACGCCATCTCCGAGCCCTTGGAGCGGCAGACACGGGTTCCGCTGTACCGACGAGCCGCCGGCTTCGGCTTCCCCGGCGTCCGGGTGGACGGCAACGACGTGCTGGCCACGTACGCGGTGGCCCGGCACGCCCTGGACAACGCCCGCAACGGGCAGGGCCCGAGCCTGATCGAGGCGTACACCTACCGGATGGGGGCGCACACCACCTCCGACGACCCGACCCGCTACCGCATCGCCAGCGAGGTCGAGGCCTGGCAGGCCAAGGACCCGATCGCCCGGATGAAGGCCTTCCTGGAGCGGGAGAAGATCGCCGACAGCGACTTCTTCGCCGAGGTCGACGAGCAGGCCCGCCGGGAGGCGATCGACCTGCGCGAGCGGGTGCTGGCCATGCCGAACCCGGAGCCGGTCACCATGTTCGACCACGTCTACCCCAACGGGTCGCCGCTGCTCGACGAGCAGCGCACACAGTTCAACAGGTACTTCGACTCGTTCGAGGGGAGCGCGCACTGATGGCCACGGAGACGCTCACCCTCGGCAAGGCCCTCAACATCGGCCTGCGCAAGGCCCTGGAGAACGACCCCAAGGTCGTCATCATGGGCGAGGACGTCGGCAAGCTCGGCGGCGTCTTCCGGATCACCGACGGGTTGCAGAAGGACTTCGGCGACCAGCGGGTGATCGACACGCCGCTCGCCGAGTCGGGCATCATCGGCACCGCGGTCGGCCTGGCCATCCGGGGCTACCGGCCGGTCTGCGAGATCCAGTTCGACGGCTTCGTCTACCCCGCGTACGACCAGATCGTGTCGCAGGTGGCGAAGATGCACTACCGCTCGGGCGGCAAGCTGAGCATCCCGATGGTCATCCGGATTCCCTTCGGCGGTGGCATCGGCGCGGTCGAGCACCACTCGGAGTCGCCCGAGGCGTACTTCGCCCACACCGCCGGGCTCAAGGTCGTCTCCTGCGCCAACCCGCAGGACGCGTACGTGATGATCCAGCAGGCGATCGCCTCGGACGACCCGATCGTCTTCCTGGAGCCGAAGCGGCGCTACTGGGAGAAGGGCCAGGTCGACCTGGACGCCCCGCTCGCCGAGGCGTACCCGCTGCACTCGGCCCGGGTGGTGCGGCCCGGCACGGACGCCACAGTGCTGGCGTACGGCCCGATGGTGCGCACCTGCCTGGACGCGGCGACCGCCGCGGCCGAGGACGGCCGCGACCTGGAGGTCATCGACCTGCGCACGCTCTCCCCGCTGGACCTGGGCGCGGTGTACGAGTCGGTGCGGCGCACCGGCCGCGCGGTGGTGGTGCACGAGGCACCGTCCAACGTGGGCCTGGGCGCGGAGATCGCCGCCCGGATCACCGAGGAGTGCTTCTACTCGCTGGAGTCGCCGGTGCTGCGGGTGACCGGCTTCGACACCCCCTACCCGGCCGCCCGGGTGGAGGAGGAGTACCTGCCCGATCTCGACCGGGTGCTCGACGCCGTCGACCGCACCTTCGGCTGGTGAGCGGCATGTCCCGGATCAAGGAGTTCAACCTTCCCGACCTGGGTGAGGGCCTGACCGAGGGCGAGATCCTCGCCTGGCTGGTCAAGGTGGGCGACACCATCGAGCTGAACCAGCCGATCGTCGAGGTGGAGACCGCCAAGGCGGCGGTGGAGATCCCCGCGAAGTGGGCCGGTCAGGTGCAGGCGATCTTCCACCCGGAGGGCACCACGGTCGAGGTCGGTACGCCGATCATCGCGATCGACACCGACCCGGGCGCCGGGCCGATCGAGTCCTCGGCCGAGGAACTGCCCACGCCCTCGGCGGCCTCGCTGGCCGCTGTCGACATCGCCCCGGCGGAGGGCGCGGTCGAGCCGGGCCTGATCGGTGGTCCCGCACCGGGCGGTCGTACGGCCGTGCTGGTCGGCTACGGCCCGCGCACCACCGCCGCGAAGCGCCGTCCCCGCAAGGGCGCGGCCCAGGCCACCGCCCCGGCCACCCCCGCCGCGCCGGCCCCGGTTGTCACGGCTCCGGTCGTCGCGGCTCCGGTGCCGGTGCAGGCCGCGCCGACGGTGAACGGCAACGGTCACCACGGCGGCCCGGTGCTGGCCAAGCCGCCGGTACGCAAGCTCGCCAAGGATCTCGGCGTCGATCTGCGTACGCTGACCGGCTCGGGCCCGCTCGGCTCGATCACCCGGGAGGACGTCCAGCAGGCAGTGGCGGCGTCGTCGGCCGAGCCGCTGACGGTCGGCGCGGCGGCCACCTCCGCCGCGAGCTTCGGCGCCGACCGTGAGCAGCGCATCCCGGTCAAGGGGGTACGCAAGCTCACCGCCGAGAACATGTCCCGCTCGGCGTTCACCGCGCCGCACGTCACCGAGTTCCTCACCATCGACATGACCCGGGCGATGAAGGCGCTGGACCGGCTGCGTGGCCGGCGGGAGTGGCGCGACGTACGGGTCTCGCCGCTGCTGCTGGTGGCGAAGGCGGTGCTGCTGGCGGTCAAGCGACACCCGATGGTCAACTCGACCTGGGCCGGCGACGAGATCGTCGTCAAGGAGTACGTCAACCTGGGCATCGCGGCGGCCACCGAGCGCGGCCTGATCGTGCCGAACATCAAGGATGCCGGCCGGCTGACCCTGCGCGAGTTGGCGGACGCGATGACGGACCTGGTGCAGACCGCCAAGGCCGGCAAAACCTCGCCGGCTGCCATGTCGGGCGGCACGCTGACCATCACCAACGTCGGTGTGTTCGGGGTGGACACCGGGACCCCGATCCTGCCGCCGGGGGAGTCGGCGATCCTGGCCTTCGGGGCGGTGCGGGAGCAGCCCTGGGTGCACAAGGGCAAGGTCAAGCCACGCATGGTGACGACGCTCGCGCTCTCCTTCGACCACCGGATCATCGACGGTGAGCTGGGTTCGAAGTTCCTGCGCGACATCGGTGACTTCCTCACCGACCCCGAGGCGGCACTGCTCGCCTGGACCTGACGCACTGCGACGACGGCCGGTGTGCCACGGGTGAACGCCCGGCACACCGGCCGTTGCCGTTGGGCGAAGAATGCCGGTCCACATCGCATCCGATACCTACGATTCGTAGGCTCGTGGCGCAGCTCACCTAATAATCGATGGATGTTGGCGGGGTTTTGCTGTTCAATAGAGACATCAACGGGCCGACAACCGAATAGCCAGCAGGAGAGAACACCATGAGCATGATCGAGCGAATCCGTAGCCGCCGCGACGCCAACCGCCGCGCCCGGGCCATCGAGCGGGCCCTGCGCTCCGCCAGCTCGCCGGCCGTACGCGACGAGATCCTCGTCATCGCCCAGCGTCACATGCACTGACGCCCACGACATTTATTCACCTCCTCCCCGACGACGACCCGCCCGGACCACCGGGCGGGTCGTTGTCATTGCGCCCATGCCCTGACACCGGGATACCGCCTCGCCCCAGCGCCCGGTACGGTGGGGCACGGTCGTCATCCCCGGCTCGGGAAGGTCGATGCGATAGATGCGAATCGACACCACCCGGCAACGGACAGTGATGACTGGCGCTCCCCGGATGCGCCCCGGTGACCACCGGATACGGTGCGGGGGGAGCCGGCACGGCCGGCACGCCGGCACCGCCGGCTGCCCGGCCGAGACAATCGGCGACGGCGGCCGACATGTGATGGAGGAGGCGCACGCATGACGTCCGAGGGCCCGCACCACCCCGGCCACGAGCCGGACGAGGTGCCGCCGGGCGGCGGCGGATCGGCGCCGTACGGCGACCGCCCGGTTCAGCAGGACAACGGCTACGGCGCACCCGCCCCGGACCTCGGCTGGGCACCCCCACCGCCGGCCCGCCCCGACCAGGCCGCTCCCGCCTGGGCGAGTCAGCCGGGTGCCGGCTGGGGCAGCCAGCAGGCCAACCGGCAGGCGCAGGCGCCGAACTCCGGCACCTGGACGCCGGCTGCCGGCGGCCAGCCGTCCTGGACCCCACCGGGCGAGCAGCCCGCCGCCAACTGGCCGGCAGCGTCCACGTCGGACCAGCCGGCCTGGGCCAGCGCTGGGCAGAGCAATCCGGCCTGGGGTGGTGCCACCACATCAGAGAGCACCCAGCCAGCTGAGTGGACACCCCACCAGACCTCGTCGGACCAGTCCGCCAGCAGCCAGTCAGGTTCCCCGCCCGCCAGTTGGCAGGGCAACCAGCAGCCGGAGTGGAACGCCACCCCCCGCCCCGCGGAGCAACCGCCCGGCTGGGCCGCAGGCGCACCCGAGTCGGCGCAGCCGGACTGGGCGCAGGGCAACGCCCCCGCACAGCCCAACTGGACGCAGAGCAGCCCGCCTGCGCAGCCGGACTGGGCGCAGGGCAACTCGCCCGCACAGCCGGACTGGGCGCAGGGCAACTCGCCCGCGCAGCCGGATTGGGCGCAGGGCAACTCGCCGGCGCAGCCCGACTGGGCGCAAGGCAACTCGCCGGCGCAGCCCGACTGGGCGCAGGCCAACCCGCCGGCGCAGCCGGACTGGGCGCAGACCAACCCGGCCGCCCAACCGGAGTGGGCGCAGGGCGGTCCCTCCGCGCAGCCGGACTGGGCGCAGACCGATCAGGCCGCGACGCGCGCCGAGCCGGCCGCCCGGGCCACCGCCCAGGTGCCACCGGCCGACCCCGCGCCGCAGCAGCATTCCGCCCCCGGCGACCCGGCCCGTGCCGGTGCCTGGCCTGGCGAGCAGGAACAACCCGGTTGGGCCGGCGGCCAGGGACGCCAGCCGGAAACGGGCGGGTGGGCTCAGGACCAGGCCCCGGCCTGGACGCCCACCGAGGCCGCCAGCGGATCGGCATCGCCGCTGCCGTCCCGCAACGCCGGTGACCGCGCGCCGCTGACCGAGGTCGAGCCGTGGGCACCCGGCGAGGCCTGGGGTGGTGGCGGGGCACCCGAGGCAGGGCCGTCCCGATCCGACACCGGGCGTGCCGAGGAGAGCCCGGTGTACCAGCCCGCGCCGGCGCCCGGCATCTCGCCGGCCAACATGGTTCCGCTGCCGCCACAGGAGCAGCGGGTCCCCGGTGCCAGCCTGGCCGCGGCACCCCCCACCGACTACCCCGCCCCGGGTCAGTACCCCGGCGACCAGTCCGTGCCGAGTCAGCGCCCCGGTGTCGACCAGCCGGCCGGCAGTTGGGGGCAGCCCGAGTCGCGGCCGGACGAGCCGCAGCCGTCGGCTGAGGCGGCGATCCCCGCCCCCCGTACCTCGCCCGAGTCGGTCGGCCGGGCCACTCCGACGGCGGCGGCCGGCGGCGTCTCGGCGAGCGCGTCGGTGCCGACGGCCAGCCGGGTCACCCCGCCGGCCGACCACACGGCCCTTCCGACCGGCGCGCCGGCACCTCGGGTGTACGGCCGACCGGCCCGCCCGGAGCCGGAGGAGCCGGTCCAGGAGCGCGAGGAGCAGCCCCAGCCACCCCGGTTCGGCCAGGGCCCCGAACCACGCTTCGCCGATCACGAGCAGGCCGGACCGGCCGCCTTCACCGGCGCGGCCGCTCCCGCGTCCCCGGCTTTCCCGCCGGGACTGCCCGCCTTCGCCGACGCGCCGGCCACTGATCGGCCGGTCAACGGCGTCAAGCCGCACCCCGAGCCGGACCGACCGGCCGACCGCTTCGGCGGCGCGGCCGGGGATCCCTTCGGCGGCCCGGCCGGGGATCCCTTCGGCGGCCCGGCCGGTGACCCGTTCGGCGGCGCGGCCCGTGACCCGTTCGGCGGCGCGGCCGACCGCCCCGGCGTCACCTACGGTTCGCCCGCCCGTCCGGAGTCGGGCCCAGACCACACGTCGGCCTTCCCGCCGGGGCCCCAGCCGAACGCGCCGTGGAGTCCGGGCACGCCGGCAGGCGAGCCGGAGCAGGGCCGCTTCGACGCGTTCAAGCCGGTCGCCGAGCCGGCCGCCGACGCACCGCCACCGAAGGTACGCAACGGCCGGGTGCTCGCCGCGGTACTTGTCGCCGCGGTGCTCATCCTCGCCATCCCGCTCGGCCTGCTGCTGCTGCTCGGCAAGTTCGGCGGCTCGGACGACAACGCCTTCGACCCGGCGGTCGGCTCCTGCGTCAAGCGCTCGGGCGACTCCGCCGTCGAGGCGGTGTGCGGGGAGCCGGAGTCGTTCAGCGTGGTGTCGAAGGTCGAGTCGAAGGACAAGTGCCCCGACCCGGCCCTGCCGTACGTAGAGTTGCGCGGCGACGTGGCCAACCCGGTGCTCTGCCTGAAGAACTCCACCGGCTGATCACTCCGTTGCGCCGGAGTTGCGGTATCCCGGCGGCTTGGATACCGCAACTCCGGTGCAACTGTGCGGTTCACCCGGAGATCGCGCCCAGCGGGTCGGTCCCGGCCGGCCGTACGGCACGATGGGGGTATGAGTGCACGCGTACGGGCGCCGGAGCTGCGGGGTCGGGGTTGGCTGAACACCGGTGGGCGTGAGCTGACGCTCGCCGACCTCCGCGGCAAGATCGTGATCGCCGACTTCTGGACGTTCTGCTGCATCAACTGCCTGCACGTGCTTGACGAACTGCGCCCGCTCGAGGAGAAGTACGCGGACGTCCTCGTCGTGATCGGGGTGCACTCGCCGAAGTTCGAGCACGAGAAGGACCCGGTCGCGCTTGCCGACGCCGTCGAGCGGTACGGCGTGCACCACCCCGTACTCGATGATCCTGAAATGGACATGTGGCAGCAGTACGCTGCCCGCGCCTGGCCGACCCTCGCGGTGATCGACCCCGAGGGCTACGTGGTGGCCACGATGGCCGGCGAGGGTCACGCCGAAGGGTTGGCCCGGTTGATCGACGACCTGGTCGCCACCCACGAGGCCAAGGGCACGCTGCACCGGGGCGACGGCCCGTACGTCCCACCGGCGGAGCCGCAGACGACCCTGCGTTTCCCCGGCAAGCTGGTGGTCGGGCCGGACGGCACCCTGCTGGTGTCGGACTCCGCCCGGCACCGGGTGGTCGAGTTGGCCGCCGACGGGGAGACGCTGCTGCGCGCCATCGGCACCGGCAGCCGAGGCCGGGTCGACGGTACGGCCGACACCGCGACCTTCTCCGAGCCACAGGGGCTCTGCCGGCTCCCGCCGCACGTGGCCGAGGTGGCCGGCTACGACCTGGTGGTCGCCGACACGGTCAACCACCTGCTGCGCGGCGTACGCCTGAGCAGCGGTGAGGTGGTCACCGTGGCCGGCACCGGGCGGCAGTGGCGCTCCACGGTCGACGACCACGCCCACGACGCGCTCTCGGTCGACCTCTCCTCACCCTGGGACCTCGCCTGGTACGACGACAAGGTCGTCATCGCCATGGCCGGCATCCACCAGCTGTGGTGGTTCGATCCGATCAAGCGGACCGCCGGCATGTACGCCGGCACGACCGTGGAGGCGCTGCGCGATGGGCCGCTGGCGGAGGCCTGGCTGGCGCAGCCGTCCGGGCTCGCCGTCTCCGCCGACGGCCGCCGACTCTGGGTCGCCGACAGCGAGAGCAGTGCCATCCGGTACGTCGAGGACGACGTCATGGGTACATCGGTGGGCCAGGGTCTGTTCGACTTCGGTCACGTGGACGGGCCGGCGGCGCAGGCGCTGCTCCAGCACCCGCTCGGCGTCTGCGCGCTGCCCGACGGTTCGGTGCTGATCGCGGACACCTACAACGGGGCGGTGCGGCGCTACGACCCGGCGACGGGCGAGGTGTCGACAGTGGCCACCGACCTGGCCGAGCCGAGCGACCTGGCGCTCACCCCGGACGGTGCGGTGCTGGTGGTGGAGTCCGCCGGGCACCGGATCACCCGGTTGGCTCCGGGCGCGCTCTCCGCCGTCGGCGCGAGCACCGTCGACGGCCAGCGCCACCGGACCGAACGCAAGCCGACCGACCTGGCGGCCGGTGAGGTGACGCTGGACGTGATCTTCACTCCGGCGCCGGGGCAGAAGCTCGACGAGACGTACGGCCCGTCCACCCGGGTGATGGTGTCCGCGTCCCCGCCGGAGTTGCTGGTCGAGGGGGCCGGCACCAGCACCGAACTGTCCCGCCGACTGGTGCTCTCCGACTCGGTGACCGAGGGCGTGCTCCAGGTGACCGCCCAGGCGGCCACCTGCGACGCCGACGTCGAGCACGCGGCGTGCCACCTGACCCGACAGGACTGGGGCATCCCGGTACGCGTCGCCACCGGCAGCGCGACCCGTCTCCCGCTGGTGCTACGCGGCCTCGACGCCGGCTGACGCGGGCATCGGGCGGATTGTGTTAAGAGGGGGCCCTCCTCTACCGCAGGCGTTAACAAGGTGCCCTTCCTTTCACCTCAGGTGAAGGGGGTGGGGGTGGCGCCGGCGTCGATGAGGGCGGCGCGGACGAGTTCCGCGGCGGCCACCGCGCCGGGGCTGTCGCCGTGCAGGCAGATCGAGTCGACGACGCACGGGAAAACGCTGCCGTCGATGGCCACCACCGTCTGCTCGGTGGCCATCCGTACGGCCCGGCGGGCCACCTCGTGCGGATCGGTGACCAGCGCGTCGGGCGAGGTACGCGGCACCAGTTGGCCGTTGGGCAGGTAGTTGCGGTCGGCGAAGCCCTCGGCGACCACCCTCAGTCCCGCGCCCTGGGCGAGTTGGGCCAGCACCGAACCGGGCAGGCAGAGCAGGGGCAGTTCCGGGTCGTAGTCGTTGACGGCGGCGACCACCGCCGCCGCCTGGGTCTCGTCACGGGCCGCCGCGTGGTAGAGCGCGCCGTGCGGCTTCAGGTAGCGGACCCGGGTGCGGTACGCGCGACAGAAGGCGTCGAGCGCACCGAGCTGGTACAGGACCTCGTCACGCAGCTCCGCGAACTCGTACGCGATGTGTCGACGGCCGAAGCCGGCCAGGTCGCGGTAGCCGACCTGGGCGCCGACGGCGACCCGGCGTTCGGCTGCGGCGGCGCAGACCCGGCGCATCGTCACCGGGTCGCCGGCGTGGAAGCCGCAGGCCACGTTGGCCGAGGTGACCAGGTCCAGCAGTGCCTCGTCGTCGCCGAGTTGCCAGACACCGAAGCCTTCACCGAGATCAGCGTTGAGGTCCATGGAACCTGACGGTAGTGCCTGGTCTGGCCTGGGCGAGCGGGGTCACGTCGTCCACCACGGCGATGACGGGATATCCGCCGGTGGTGGGATGGTCGGCGAGGAAGATCAACGGCTGGCCGTCCGCCGGCACCTGGACCGCGCCGAGGACGACACCCTCGCTGGGCAGTTCCCCGGGCACCGCGCGGGGCAGCGGTGCGCCGGTCAGTCGCGCGCCGACCCGGTTGCTCAACGGACTCACCGTGTACGCCGTGCCGTACAGCCGGTCCAGCGCCACGGCGTCGAACCAGTCGTGTCGCGGCCCGAGCCGGGCGGTCAGGTGCAGTTCCTGCGGGTACGCCGTCGGCACGGTGACGTCGACCGGGGCGGGTGGGCCGACCGGGACGCCCACCGGCAGCCGGTCGCCGTCGCGCAGTGGCGCCGGTCCGAGTCCGGCGAGGGTGTCGGTGGCCCGGCTGCCCAGCACCGGCTCCACGGCGATGCCGCCGGCCACCGCCAGCCAGCAGCGCAGACCCCGTCGGGCGGGGCCGATCCGCAACACCGCCCCCGCCGGTACGGCCAATGGGCGACCGGGGTCGCCGGGCCGGTCGCCAACCCGCACGTCGACCTCGGCCCCCACCACGGCAACTGTGCCGGCCCGGGTGAGGCGAAGTTCGCAGCCGGTCATGGTGATCTCCAGGCCGGCAGTCGGTTCCGGGTTGCCGACCAGCCGGTTGGCCAGCCGTAACGCGTCCGGGTCGAGCGCGCCCGAGCGGGGGACCCCGAGGTGCGCCCAGCCGGGGCGGCCCAGATCCTGCACGGTGGTCAACGCCCCGGCGGTCAGCACCTCGATCTCGCTCATGTCGGCAGCAGGCGCACCGGGGTGCCGGGGGTGAGCCGGGCCGGCGGGTCGGCGCGCACGTCGAACAGGGCCAGCGTGGTACGCCCCACCAGCAGCCAACCGCCGGGCGAGGCGGTGGGGTAGATCCCGGCGTACGGGCCGGCAAGCGCCACCGAACCGGCCGGCACCCGGGGTCGCGGCGAGGGCAGCCGGGGCACCGCCAGTTCGGCGGGGAGCCCGGTCAGGTAGCCGAAGCCGGGTGCGAAGCCGCAGAAGGCCACCCGGAATTCGGTCTGCGCGATGCGGCGCACCACGGACGGCACGTCCGTGTGCCAGTGTGCCGCCACCCGGGGCAGATCCTCCCCGTCGTACGTCACCGGCACCTCGACCGGTTCGGCGGCGGCCGACGTGGTGAGCGGCGGCATCGGGGTCCACGTCCTGATGGCGGCGGCGGTGGCCGCCGGGTCCGGTACGCCGTCGAGCAGCACGGTGGCCGCTGCCGGAACGATCTCGGTGGCCACCAGTTCGGCGCGCTCCCGACGACGCCACAGCTCGGCCCGCCACCCCTCCACCAGGGCGGGGTCCACCGGCTCGGCCGGGGTGAGCGCGTCGGGGCTGTCGGGCTCAGAGTCGGTGGGTGCGGCGAAGTCGAGGAGCAGGGCGTGCCCGCCGACGCGTCTGATCCGCATGCCACTATCCTTCCGGACCGGGGCACCCGGACGCGTCATCCGGCCGTCCGCAAGCGTGACCCGTTGCACTACCCGAAAGTAACCTACGCTGCCGTAACCTGGTGATGTGACGACCTCAGCACCGTCCCGGCTCAAGCCGGTCGACATCGGGAAACCCCGGATGCGCGGCTGGCTGCACACGTACGCGTTCTTCGTCGCCGTGGTCTGTGGCATTGTGCTCTGTTCGATCGCCGCCGCCCGGCCCGGCTGGACACCCCTGATCAGTTGCGCGGTCTACAGCTTCACCGTCTGCGGCCTCTTCGGCACCAGCGCGCTCTACCACCGTCGCGTCTGGTCCGCCCGCGGCTTCCAGGTGATGCGGCGGATGGACCACTCGATGATCTTCCTGTTCATCGCCGGTACGTACACGCCGTTCTGTCTGCTGCTGCTCGACAACCGCGCCACCGTGACCATGCTGGCGGTGGTCTGGGGCGGCGCGCTGGCCGGCGTGGCCCTCAAGATGATCTGGCCGCACGTCTCGCGGTGGGTCTCCGCACCGCTCTACCTGGCGCTCGGCTGGGTGGCGGTGGCGATCCTGCCGGACATCCTGCACCAGGGCGGCGTCACCGCGTTGGTGCTGCTCAGCGTCGGTGGCGCGATCTACACCGTCGGCGCGGTCTTCTACGCGCTACGCCGGCCGAACCCGTGGCCCACCGTGTTCGGGCATCACGAGTTCTTCCACGCCTGCACCCTGGTCGCGGCGATTTGTCACCACATCGCCATCTACTTCGCCCTCTTCGCCTGACCGCACGGGGGGTCGGCGGGCGAACCCACCGACCCCCCGGGTTGCGGACGCGGATCAGACAGTGGGGCCGGGCCGGCGCACCTCGCGGTACTCCTGCACCACCCGGTCGTCCTGGACCGGTACGGCCCGGTCGGCGACGACCCGCTCCTGACGGACCGGGGTGACCACGGTCCGTCGGCGCGAGTTCCAGAAGTAGAGCGTCACGAGCAGGCCGGCAACCCCGGTGAGCATCAGCACCCAGCCGACGACGCTCAGGTTGAGCCAGCCGAGATCCGCCTCCACGGCGAACGCGAAGATCGCGCCGAGCGCGATCAGGAAGATACTGCCACCGATGCCCATCTCTCGTCTCCTCGGCTATCGAAGCTGCATTCCACTTCGCCGCGGCCATCGATGAGGTTGCGGCATGCCTGGACTTACCCCGCCACGGAGATCGCCAATCGGGCAAGCTGGTGACATGAGGGACGGCGCGGTGCAGGAACGGACGCTCGTGCTGCTGCGGCATGCCAGGGCGGAACCACCCACGGCGGACGGTCTCGACGTCGAGCGCCCGCTGTCGGCGCGGGGGCGAGCCGACGCCGCCGCAGCCGGTGCCTGGCTGGCCCGGTACGGGCTGCTGCCCGAGGTGGTGCTCTGCTCGGCGGCGCTGCGGACCCGACAGACCTGGCACGGCGTGGAGATGGGCATGACCGGGTCACCCCCGGAGGGTGGCCCGGCCGGTCCGGTGCCGGAAGTCCGTTACGAGCCGGATGCGTACGAGGCACATCCGGACGATCTGCTGACCCTGGTACGACGGGTCGAGCCGACGGTCGGCACGGTCCTGCTGATCGCCCACAACCCGGGCATCTCGCTGCTGTCGGAGTTCCTCGACCCACCGCGGGCCGACCCGGACGGGCTGCGCACCAGCGACCTGGTGGTGCACCGGAGCACGCTGCCGTGGGCGGACCTGGCTCGCGGTACGGCCGCGATCAGCGCCCGGCACACCGCCCGAGGCTGAAAGAGGCTGAAAACGGACGCGCCGAGCCAGCGGGCCGGTGGCCCTGCTGACTCAGCGCGTGTGGTGCCTCAGCTCGGTGGTGCGGTGGGCGGCGGCGGATCGGGAGGTGGCGGCATCATCGCGGTCGGATGAGACAGCCGGTTCTCCTCCACGATCAGCGTCCTCGCCCGCTTTCGGCGATCCTGCCAGAACCAGAGCGTGGTGAGCAGGACGCCCAGGCCGGCCAGGATGAAAACCCAACCGACCGCGCGTAGGTCGACCCACCAGACGTTTGCCCGGATGGCGAAGGTCAGGATCGCACCGATGGCGATCAGGAAGATCCCACTACCAATGCCCATGTGCGCGGCACTCCCCCGTGCGGTTGCTTCTGGGCGTACGTTGACTGGCCCGCGACGGTTACCCGTCCGAGCCGGGGTTACCCGCGCCGCGCTGGGCGAACACGCCGACGGCCGGCGGGCAGTACGCCCACCGGCCGTCCGGAGCCGCTATCGGCAAATCAGAAGATCTCCTCCGGGAGGTCCATGATCTCCAGGTCGGTGCCCTCGATGATGCGCCGGTCGGCGCCGATGCGCGGCAGCACCTCGCGGGAGAAGAACCGGGCAGCAGCCACCTTGCCGGTGTAGAACGCCTTGTCCGCCGCCGAGACCTCACCGGCCAGCGCCTTCAGCGCCACGTCCGCCTGCTTCTGCAGCAGCCAGCCGACCACCAGGTCACCGATCGCCAGCAGGAACCGCCGGCTGGCGAGCCCGACCTTGTAGAGCGCGCGGGTGTCGCCGCCCTGTGCCTCGCCCAGCCAGCCGGTCAGCACGCCGAGGATGGTCTGGATCTCGGCCAGCGCCTTGCCGAGCGCCTGGCGCTCCTGCTTGAGCTGGCCGTTGCCGCCCTCGCTGGTGATGAACTCCTGGATCTCGGCGGCCACCGCCATCAGGGCCTTGCCGTTGTCCCGGACGATCTTCCGGAAGATCAGGTCGAGGCTCTGGATCGCCGTGGTGCCCTCGTACAGGGTGTCGATCTTGGCGTCCCGGACGTACTGCTCCAGGGGGTAGTCCTGGAGGAAGCCGGAGCCACCGAAGGTCTGCAGGGACTCGTGCCCGAGCAGCTCGTACGCCCGCTCCGAGCCGACGCCCTTGACCAGCGGCAGCAGCAGGTCGTTGACCCGCTTGGCCAGCTTGGTGGCCTTCTCGTCACCGGCCGCCTCGGCGATGGCGACCTTGTCCTGCCAGGAGGCGGTGTAGCAGACCAGGGCCCGCAGCCCCTCGGCGTACGACTTCTGCAGCAGCAGCGAGCGCCGTACGTCGGGGTGGTGGGTGATGGTCACCCGGGGGGCGGTCTTGTCGGTCGACTGGAGCAGGTCGGCGCCCTGCACCCGGTTCTTGGCGTACTCCAGGGCGTTCAGGTAGCCGGTGGAGAGGGTGGCGATCGCCTTGGTGCCGACGAGCATCCGGGCGTACTCGATGATCATGAACATCTGCCGGATGCCGTCGTGCTTGTCGCCCATCAGCCAACCCTTGGCGGGCACGCCGTGCTCGCCGAAGGTCAGCTCGCAGGTGTTGGAGACCTTCAGGCCCATCTTGTGCTCGACGTTGGTGGCGTAGACGCCGTTGCGCTCGCCCAGCTCGCCGGTCTCCTCATCGAAGTGGTACTTCGGCACGACGAACAGCGACAGACCCTTGGTGCCCGGGCCGCCCACGCCCTCCACGCCGACCGGGCGGGCCAGCACGTAGTGGACGATGTTGTCGCTGAGGTCGTGCTCACCGGAGGTGATGAAGCGCTTCACGCCCTCGATGTGCCACGAGCCGTCCGGCTGCGGGATGGCGCGGGCCCGGCCGGCGCCCACGTCCGAGCCGGCGTCCGGCTCGGTGAGCACCATCGTCGAGCCCCACTGCTTGTCGACGAAGAGCTTGGCCCACTTCTTCTGCCGCTCGGTGCCCTCGACGCGCAGCACGTGCGCGAAGGACGGGCCGGAGGCGTACATCCAGATCGGGGCGTTCGAGCCGAGCACCAGCTCGGCGAGGGCCCACCACAGCATCCGGGGTGCGTTGCTGCCGTCCAGCTCCGCGGGGAGGTCCAGCCGCCAGAACTCGGAGTCCATGAACGCCTGGTACGACTTCTTGAACGACTCCGGCAGCGGCGCGGTGTGCGTGGCCGGGTCGAAGACCGGTGGGTTGCGGTCGCTGTCGGTGTAGCTGGCGGCCAGGTCCTCGCGTGCCAGGCGGTCCATCTCGGCGAGGAAGGTCCGCGCCGTGTCGACGTCGAGGTCGGTGTACGGCTCCTGGCCGAACGCCCGGTCCGCCCCGAACACCTCGAACAGGTTGAACTCGAGGTCCCGAAGGTTGCTCTTGTAGTGGGTCATGCCGCTGGCCCCGCTTCCGGACAGGTGTTACCGATCAGTAACCCCGACTGTATTACTCACGGGTAGACAGCGACAAGTCGCTCGCCGAAGTGACGGCAATTACACACGATCGAACATGGCCGGCGCCTCAGCCCTCGGTCGCGCCGACCTCCCAGCTCGGCACCACCGCTGTCACACCGCTCGCGGTGCCCGTGTACTCCATCAACACCAGGGCGATGTCGTCGTCGAGCCGCCCGTGCACCCACTCCTTCAGCGCGGTCTCCAGCGACGCCAGGCCGTCGGCGACCGTGCCGTGCCCGAGCAACCGCCAGGCCCGGTCCGCAGTCGGGAAGAACTCGCCGTCCCGACGTGCCTCGCCGAGACCGTCGGTGAACAGCAGCAGGCGATCGCCCGGCTCCAACCGCTCCACCCGGGGACGGACCACCGGCATGAAACCCAGCGGCGGCGCGGGAGCGGGCGGCTCCAGCGGGATCACCGCACCACCGCGCAGCAGCAACGGAGCCGGATGCCCGCAGTTCACGATGGTCAGCGTGCCGCCACGCTCCTCGACAAGCGCCGCGGTGACGAAGTCCTCGTCGCCGACGTTGCGGGCCACCGCGCGGTCCAGGTCCGCCACCACGGCCCGCAGGTCGGCCCGCTCGTAGGCCACGTGCCGGTACGAGCCGAGCACGATGCTGGCCAGCCGGACCGCCTCCAGCCCCTTGCCGCGTACGTCTCCGATGATCATGCGTACGCCGTACGGAGTCTCGATCGCCTCGTACAGGTCGCCACCGATCTCCGCCCGCGCGGTGGAGGAGATGTACCGCCCGGCCACCGACAGGGCGCCCACCCGAGGGCCGAGCGGGCGCAGCACCGCCTGCTGGGCGACCGCCGCCAGCTTGGACAACTCGGCGATCTGCTTGGCCTGCCGCTCCCGTACCGACGCCACCGCCGCAGCGATGCCGGCGCCCAGCACGATGCCCGCCACGGCGACCGCGGTGGACAACGACAGCATCCGCTCGGCCAGCGCGAAGCCGGCCCCGAGCAGGGAGGCCGCCGCCCCCACACCGAGCACCACCCGCCAGGACGCCAACGCGGCGGCCAGGAAGGGGGCGGCCACCATCAACGCGATGTAGTTCGCGGCGGGACCGTCGGCCAGCTCCACCGCCGAGACGGTTGCGAGCAGAACGAGGGCCGCGCCGAGGCCGGCGCGGGATCCGGGGCTCAGCGGGCTACGGCCCGGCTGGAGGAGTCGCGTGCGTACGTCCGACAGCATGCCTGATGGATGTGAACGAAAGCACGAACCTGACCCGTCGTACGAGCGGACTCTGACCACCAGGATCGTGGGCCAGAGCCGATCGCCGGCCGGCACCGGCTCAGCCGAGCACCTCGTACCGGACCTCGATGTGGCCCAGGTCGAGCGAGGCGATCTCGGCGAACGCGGCCCGGGACAGGTCCAGGCAACGGCCGTCGATGAACGGCCCCCGGTCGTTGATCCGGACGGTGATCGACTTGCCGTTGGCCGGATTGGTCACCCGGACCTTGGAGTTGAACGGCAGCGTCTTGTGCGCGGCCGTCATGTCCTCCGGGTTGAACGTCTCGCCGTTGGCGGTCATCTGACCCTGCCAGTAGAACGACGCGCCGCAGGAGCCGGTCTCCACCACCGGTCGCGCCGTCGTCTTCTTCGCGGTGGGCGTCGGCTTCGTGCTCGGCGTCGGCTTGGCGCTGGGCGTACGCGGCTTGCTGCGCGACGGCGCCTGCGCGGTACGGGTCGGCGTCGGGCTCGCGGTAGCGCTCGGCGAGCCGCTGGCGCTCGGCGAGCCGCTGGCCAGCTCAGGCGTGGCGGAGCTGGGCGAGAAGTCGATCGCCGCCGGCCGGACCGGCTCCAACCCGGCGGTCAACTGTACGGCGCCGACGGTGCCACCGACGGCGAGCGCGACGGCCACCACCGCGCTGGCCGCGATACCGGCCGGCGAACTGATCCTGCGGGTACGGGTGTGCCTACCAGTCACCGGCCCGGTCCTTTCCTCAACAGATCAAATCGGGTCGGACCATAGCGAGAGAAGCACTTCCGAAGTCAACGTGATCATGGTGGTATGGCCGGAATTGCGGCGATACCTGAAGCCGATCATCCGACCTGCGATCGGCCGGGCGGCCCGCTGCCCGCCGACGTCCCGGCGCACCATAGGAAGATGTCCGCCGAGCTCAGCAAGCGTCTCGTCGAGTTGTTCCGTTGGGTCGACCCGGGCCCGGACGCGAGCCACCTGGTCAGCGACATCTCCGGCTGGTGGCGGGACCCGACCGTCCTCGCCGAGTTGGGCCCGGCACTTGTCGCACCGTTCCGGGCGGCCCGACCCACAGTGGTCGTGGCACCGGCGGTCACCGGGTTCCTACTCGGCCCGCTGGCCGCCACCGCGCTCGGCGTCGGCTTCGTGCCGGCCCACAAGCCGGGCGACGGACGGCTGCCCGCCGGGCCACTGACCTGGGCGCAGAGCCCGTCCGACTTCCGTGGTCGGCGCGTCGACCTGGCGGTGCAGAGCCGACACCTGAACGCCGGCGACCGGGTGCTGGTGGTGGACGACTGGGTCGCCACCGCCGCCCAGGTCCAGGCCCTCTACGACATCTGCGCCAGCCTCGGCGCGGAACCGGTGGGCACCTCCGCCGTGGTCGTCGACTGCCCCCCGTCCGTAGCGACCACCCTCCGCATCCACGCCCTCACCACCCTGCCCACGTGAAAGGAAGGGCACCTTATTAACGCCTCAGGTAGAGCAAGGGCCCCTTGTTAACACCCGCACCGCGCCCACACCAGCGCCGCGCACGCAGCCGCACCGCGCCCACACCCGCACCGCGCACGCAGCCGCGCCGCGCACGCAGCTCAGCTCAGCGGACGCGGACGAAGCCCTCGACCACGGTGCAGACCCGGCCGAGCGCCTCGGCCGAGTGGGCCAGCGGCCCCGGCACCATCAACGCGTGATCGGCGGCCGGGATCTCCAGCACGTGCGGGGTCAGCCGCCGGGCGGTCGCGCTGTCCCAGGACGAGTCGGCCGTACCCCCGACCAGGATGAACGGGGCGGTGGCCCGGCGCAGCGCGTCGACCAGCTCCGCCCGGTGCAGCAGCGGGGTGAGCCAGACGGCGGGCAACCCGCGCGCGGCGGCCAGCGGCGCGGCCAGCGTGCCGAGCGACTTGCCGACCAGCAGGTCCGTGCGTTCATTCAGGGACGGAGCGACCTGGTCGCACACCCACCTGCCGATGGTGTCCACGTCGAAGTCCTCCGGCACCTGCCAGGAGATTCCGTGCAGCCCGAAACCGGCCCGCCGCAGCGCCTCACCCAGATAGAGGAACAGTGGGTACCGGGTGTCGTAGCCACGCCCCGGAATGAGCACCGCACGTCGGTCCGCCATGGACATCTCCTTCTTGTCGGGCATCGACCGTACCGCCAGAAAAGCCGCAGCGGCATGGCCGAAGCGTCACCGGGCGCCCACCGGCTGGTCGGCCGGTACCCTCGGCAGGATGTGGCCACGGATCGGCGACCTGCGCGCCCTCGCTCTCGGTACCCCCGGCGAGCTGCGAACCCACCTCAACACGCTGGTGCTCAACGGGGTGAAGACCGCAACCGCCGGCCTGCTCGACGAGTACGCCGAGGACGGCGAGGAACTGGAACACGTAGGTGAGCGGCTGGCCCTCGTCGACGACCACGACGCGCTGGTGGGCGTCGTCGAGGTGACCGATGTGCAGATGTACCGCTTCGCCGAGGTGCCGTGGGACTTCGCCCGCGCCGAGGGTGAGGGCGACCGTTCGATCGAGGAGTGGCGGGCCGGCCACGCCGCCTACTGGGCCCGTATCGGCACCCCGGTCACCGACGACACCCAGATCGTCTGCCTCCGTTTCCGCCTGGTCAGCGCCGGCGAAGGCGGCATCGCCACCGGCGACCTGAGCACCTGACCCCGGCGTCCTCAGCCTCTCAGCTGCGGCAGGAGGCGGGTGGCGACGTCGGCCAGGACCGCCTCGTCACCGGCGTACCAGCTGCTCTCCCGGGGCCAGTGCGTGATCACGTCGGTGAAGCCCAACTCGGCCGCCCGCCCGACCTGGTCGGCGAAGAACTGGGCACTGCTCAACGAGAAGACCGGAGCCGCGTCCAACGAGAGATAGCGGTCCAGCGCGTCCGGGTCACGTCCCTGTGCCGCCAACACCGAGTCGAACCTGGCCACCGTCTCGGCCACCCCCGCCCACCAGGTGTCGAGGTCGTCGCCACCGACGCCGATGGTCACCCAGCCCTGGCCGTACCGGGCGGCGAGCCGCATCGAACGCGGCCCGTTCGCAGCGACCACGAACGGCACCCGTGGCTGCTGCACACACCCGGGGTTGTTGCGCGCGTCGACAGCCGCGAACCAGTCGCCGCGCCACGTCGTACCGTCCTCGCGCAGGATCGCGTCGAGCAGCTCGGTGAACTCGGCGAACCGGTCCACCCGCTGCCGCGGCGGCAGCGTCTCGCCACCGAGCACCGCCGAGTCGAAGCCGATGCCACCCGCGCCGAGCCCGAGCAGCACCCGACCGTCGGAGACGTCGTCGAGCGCCGTCACCTGCCGGGCGAACGCCGCCGGATGCCGGAAGTTGGGCGAGGCGACAAGCGTCCCGAGCCGGATCCGGGAGGTCACCGTCGCGGCGGCGGTCAGCGTGGCCATCGAGTCGAACCAGGGCCCGTCCACCAGATCCCGCCAGCCCAGGTGGTCGTACGTCCAGGCGTGGTCGAACCCCCACTCGTCGACCTGCTGCCAGCGGTGCCGGGCCACCGACCAGCGCTGGTCGGGCAGAATCACGATGCCAATCCGCATGATCACCAGGGTACGGCGATCCCGGTCATCGGGCGCGGCACCATCGCGTCGGAGACCTCGGTCCCTACTTGCGGTTCCGTCGCGCCATCCAGAGGCCAGCGACGGCCGCCGCGGCGAGCGGCACCAGACAGCACAGGCTGAGAATGAACAGTTGCCACGGCTTGATCGCTCCCACGGCCAGCAGCGTATCGACAGTCGGCCACCTACGAAGTTCCGTGGTCGACGGCGCTCGTCTCGCCCCGATGTGTTCTGGTCCGGTTACCGTCCTTCTGATGGTTGCCTGGCCCAGCCGATGAAGCGTCGATGCAGCGCCCCAGCCGGCGGCCAAGGCAGGTCGCAGCCACCACAGCTCCAGATCAGCAACACCGGACCGTGCGTGCTCACCGCACGCCCCCCAGGAACCGGGCCACGCTCGCGCGGGCCTGCCGGCTCGTCGCCCATTCCACCTGCCAGCACGGGTACGGCACCAGCCGCGCCCACCACACCCGGCAACCCGCACACATACCGTCGAGCCCTCGGACGTGTACGGCGAGAATCATGCGCTCCGGCCCGCCGGTCACTGCTCACTCTCCTGCGGCCAGTGGCCACGGTTGATCGGGATCCGATGCCGGGCACGACAGGGCAGGTCGGCACCGCATCGGCAGACACGCCGCCAGCGCTGCCAACACCACACCGGCCGATGCCGCCGCGCGAACGTCAACGCGGTAGCGGAGAGATACTCGTCGTACGAGACGCGCCGCACGTAACCTCCCTCGCCGATCACGAGGGCACTGTTGCCGCCACCCTCTGATTGCGGGGGACGCGGCGGCCAGGCGTTGATCGCACCGCCCGCCGCATCCCGTGACCGGAAAGCTACGGCCGGTGGCGAGGCGGAATGGGTAAGGTTCCTACCCCTGGATCACGGCACGAGCCCGACCTTGACCGCGAGGTCACGGGCATCGTCTCGGATGGAACGCGGCCCGTCGAGCAGGTCCAAGGTGATCTGGCGGGCGTACCCGTTGAAGCGGATCGTCTCCGGGGCCGACTCGTACGCCTTCCGCAGCGTCGCCACGGTCGCTTCCTTGTCGTCCTTGCCGTAGTGCGCCCGCGCGACCTCGATGAGATGGCGTGCCCGTCGCGGCCGCGACGGGATCGCCGCCGCGTCATGTCGACGGGCCTGCCGCACCGCCTCGCCGGATTTCTGCAGTTCCACCGCCACGGTCACCGCATGAGCACCCATGATGACCTGGGAGAACGACGTCTGCGGCTGGTAGAAGCCCTTCGGCAGGCGCTGTGCCACCTGGTCCGCACGGTCCCAGTACCGCCAGGCTCGCCCTTCCTCACCGGCACGAGCAACGGTGTACGCGGCTTCGAAGTTCAGCGCACCCCACAAGGCCAGCAGATTCGTGCTCCCGTCGGCTGCCCGCGGCTCCAGCGCCGACAGCACATCCAGCGTCACCGCCATTGCGGTGTCCCAATCCCCGGCGTCCCGATGCACCTGACACAGGAACCACCCCGCACACGCGAGCGCCTCCGGATCACCGGACTCCTGCGCCGCCACCATCGCCCGATCCGCCACCCGCCATAGCAACTCGGCAGCGGGCTGGTACGCGATGAACATCTGTGCCAGCCCGAGCATCTCCGCCAACAGGGCCTGTGCCTGCCGCCGCTGGTCACCCTCGTACGCCAACACGGCCCGCTGCCCGTCGCGCAGCAACCCCGGCAACAACCCGCCCAGCACCGTACGGTGATCCGACGCCTGATGCCTCGCCCGCCACGCCACCGCAAGCCGCTCCCTCAGACCGGCCAACGACTCCGCCGGGGTGTCACCGGAAAGCGGGATGCGGTTCACGGCATCCCGAACCGACGCCAGCGCCGGATGCTCCGGCCCGTTGACAGCCGCCGACCGATCACCCAGCTCCACGGCCAACACCGACACGTCGATCTTCAGGGCACGCGCGATCCGATCCAGCATGTGAATGCGCGGCGGCAGAATCCGATCCGTCTCCACCGCCTTGACCCACTCGGCGCTACGCCCCACCAACCCACCGAGCACCGCACGAGTCTTCCCGGACCGCTCCCGGTAGACCTTCAACCGCTGCCCGAACGTCAACTCCGGCAAGGAATCCACCCGGAACCTCCTCGCGTAGCGCGGCGAAGACCACCGACCCATCGACCGCAATCACCACGCTACCGACAGGCAGGCCACCCCATAACCCCTCACAGCCGACCGTGGACGGTGCTGTGGTCCGATCGCGGCTCTGGAGTGATCCGCTATCGGTCGCCGTAGTGGTACCGGCAGGCGATGATCTCAACGTCGTCCTTGGTGATCCGGTAGACCAGCCGGTGTTCGCGGTCGATTCGGCGGGACCAGAAGCCGGACAGCTCTCCCCGCAGGGGTTCCGGCTTGCCGATGCCCTCGTATCCGTTGCGCATGATGTCCGTGATGAGGTCGTTGATGCGTTTGACCAGTTTACGGTCGGTGTGACTGAGGTACTGGCTCCAGGCTGTCGCGGTGAAGACCAGCCTCACGCGACGTCCCGCACGGTGGCCGGGTCGATCAGGTCCCGCTCGGCCGCCTCACCCTGCTCGAGCTCGGCGATCGAGCGGCGCAGGGCTGCGGCGTTGGCCGGGTTGCGAAGGAGGTACTCGGTCTCCTTCATCGCCTCGTACTCCGCAAGCGGGACGATGACCACCGGTTCGTGACCCGACCGGGTCACCACCACTTCCTCGGCGTCGTTGATGACGCTGTCGAGCTCGGCGGCCAGGTTCTGGCGCAGTTGGGTGAAGTTCACGGTCCGCATGACCACCTCCGATAAGTACAGGAAATTGTACCTCGGCTGGCTCGTGTTCCATCGCTGGTCGACGAGGCGGAGCGCCCTACCGGTCGAGCCTCAATGGTTGTTGTCAAGGGTGGGGGTGTTGGGCTTGATCCGGCTGGCGGCTCGGGGCCATCGGACGGTGGGGCAGGTGGGTGCGTCGGTGGCGCTGCACCCGTTCTGTTCGCGGAGGCGGTACCACTGCTCGTGCGCAGCGAAGATGCGGTTCATGCCGTCATGCTCGTCGCGTAGCTCCAGGAACTCGTCGAGGAGGTCGAACAGGCTCTCGACGGTGCGGGCGTCCAGGTCCGGATCCATGTCGCGGACGTTCTTGGGACCGATGGGTTCGGTCAGGTGAGCGACGATGCTCCACCAGGCGTGGTTGTTGAGGCAGCCGGCTTGAGCCACCAGCCATGGCTGGAAACCAGTCAGCAAGGTCCGTGCGGTCGCCTGGTTGCACCCTTCGACGAATGCCACGACGCTGGCGAAGTCTTCTCGGATGAGCCACATCCTGGGGCGTTTGCGGATGTTGGCGAACAGGTCCCGGTAGTTGGTGATCGTGATGGTCACGGCCGAATTGTGCCTGACTGGTGGCGGCTCACGCGCCCTTGCGGTGTGGGGTCTCCTCGGCCGGGCAGGCTCGCCCACTGGCCACTGCTTGCCGCAGCAATATCGAAAGCCCTGGCTGGGACTGTCGTCCTGACCAGGGCCTTTGACCGTGGATCGGGTGACGGGAATCGAACCCGCACTGCCAGCTTGGGAATTGCCGATCTCCGGCAGGCCACCGGCTTGACAGCGAGGTCTCGGCAGTCTGCCGTGGCCTCGATTGGCCCCTACTCTCCTCGCCCAATGGCACGCCGGGTTGCTCCCTCGACGGCCGGCGATGGGTGGTGACGGCACCGCCAGTCTGCGAAGTGGTGCGGGTAGTTCGGGGGTGGGGGTGGCGAGGGCGCGCAGCAGCAGCGGGCCCACGGAGTCAATGAGGGCTGAAAAGATCGCATGCATGGTCTCCCTACCTCAACCCGACGACCTGGTGTCCCTGGTCTTGCGCATCGGCCTTCACGACGGCCCGGCCGGGGCGGCTCGGTGAATCCCAACAAGGCAACGCCTCGGGTTGTGGCGGAAGAGGATCTAGCCGGGTTCACAGCCGATCAGTTCCTGGAGGTCATGAAAGTCCTCACAGTGATCCTGACCTTGCCCCAATCAGCGGCCGACCACGTGGACGCGCTCGTGGTAGCCACCGGCCAGGGCGAAGAATGGCGTCTCACTCATGCGATCCGCAACTGGGAGACGAACCCAACGCTCCGCCACCTTCTAGTAGCGAACGGGAACCCGGATGAAGAGACCTACGTCGAGATCACGCTCGACTACCTACGGAGCCTCGGCCTTCGTCGCATCAACGGGGTATACATCCAAGCCGAGCCAGCCCCCAACACCGGCTTGCAGGCTGCGTGGATCGTCGACCAGGTCCACGCCCGCGGTATCACCAGCCTCGCGCTCGCCGTCTCGCCCTACCACTTGGCCCGCGCCTACCTCACGGTCCTCAGAGCATTCACCAGGAGCGGACTTCGCCTCCCGATGGTCCCGCTACCCGTGGCCGTTCCCCCTGATACGCCCGTCCCGGAAACCGGAGCGACGGCCTACGACCTCGTACCCGGCGAGATCAAACGCATCCTCAACTACATGGACAACGGATGGGTCGCCACGCCGGAGGAAGTGCAGCAGTACCTACAGTGGCTTTGGCGCCATCACAGAGCCCTCCTCGTCACGACCCCGATCTGAAGCAGGCGTAGACCGTCCAGCCTCTCTGTGCGACGAGCCGGGCCGCACCTTCCGGGTACCACCCCGCTGGTACGCCGAGGTCTCGGCCAACCTCTCCATCGCGAACATGGACTTCGCCGACTTCGCAGACTCCGTCGACGCTTCCGGCGTGTTCCAGGGCTTCGAGCGGGCCTGAGCGCCCAACGTGAGCTAATGGCACGCCAATGACACGTCACATGATCGTTGACCTTGAAACATTGAAGGCCCTGACCGGGACTCGCGTCCTGATCAGGGCCTTTCGCGTGGAGCGGGTGACGGGAATCGAACCCGCACTGTCAGCTTGGGAAGCTGATGTTCTGCCATTGAACTACACCCGCAAGCGGGACCACTGTACCTGAGTCACTGCCCCCGTGCACCCAGGCACCCCGCTCGCCATCCGACCGGCGGGCCGCCCCATGGGCCGGCAAGAAGTTTCACCCCAGCAACATATGCCCATTCTCAAATCTATCGATGGGTTGTAACGTCTGCCCCACGTTTTCCGCACGGCGCGACACAACCCCCCGGTCGCGTCGACAGAAAGAGGTGGGCTTATGGGACTCCGTCCCGTCCTGCTGAACCGGCGCCTCGCCGGCATCGCATCGACGTCACTGGTCATGGCGCTCGGCCTGGTAACGGTGGGCGCGCTGCCGGCCGCCACCATCTCCGCCAGCCCGGCGCTGGCCGCCGGGCACGGGCATGCGCACGCCGACGAGGAGTGCGCGGAACCCACCGGCAGCGCGGCCCGGGTCCGCGGTGGCGGCGTCCTCGTGCACGACCCGAACGAGCTGACCAAGAGCCAGGTCCTCCAGCGGGAGGCCGAGTTCGCCGACCTGCTCCAGGAGCGGGCCAAGCGGGTCGGTCAGCGTTCCCTCGGCACCCAGGCCGCCGCCGCGTCGGTCACCATCCCGGTCGTGGTGCACGTGATCCGGAAGGACACCACCCGCGCCGGCGGAAACATCCCCGACTCGATGATCCAATCGCAGATCAACGTGCTCAACCAGGCGTTCAGCGGCGCGACCGGTGGGGCGGCGACCGCCTTCGCCTTCCAGTTGCAGAGCATCAACCGGGTCACCAACACGTCGTGGTACCCGATCCGGCAGGGCACCACCGCCGAGCGGCAGATGAAAACCCAACTGCGGGTCGGCGGCAAGAACACGCTGAACATCTACCTGGGAGCACTGAGCAACAACCTGCTCGGCTGGGCGACCTTCCCGCAGCGCACGCTGAACAGCATGGACGGCGTCGTGGTGCTGAGCGAGTCGCTGCCCGGCGGCACCGCCACCAACTACAACCAGGGCGACACCGGCACCCACGAGGTCGGTCACTGGCTGAACCTGTACCACACCTTCCAGGGCGGCTGCTCCGGCTCGGGTGACCAGGTCTCGGACACCCCGGCTGAGGCTTCTCCGGCGAGCGGCTGCCCGACCGGTCGGGACACCTGCTCCGCCCCGGGCCTCGACCCGATCACCAACTTCATGGACTACTCGTACGACTCCTGCATGTACCAGTTCACTCCGGGCCAGGCCAGCCGCATGATCAGCGCCTGGAACACCTACCGGGCCGCCTGACGCGAGCCCTTCGGCGCGTACCGTCTCCGGTGCCGGTCCCGTTCGACGGGGCCGGCACCGGCTGGTGTCAGGCGGCGCAGCGGGCGCGGCGGGCGGAGTGGGCCGCCAACGACGCGGGCCGCTGCGCCTGCGGGGCGGTGGCTGTCGGATCGAGCCAGACCTGGACGGCCGGCGTCCCGCCGTGCTCGCCCGGCACGTCGGAGTTGGCGTGGCCGCGGCGGCTGAGCATCGCGACCTCGATCGTGAACTCGAACAGTCGCCAGTCGACCTGGGGCGCTGCTCGGGCGGCAAGCGCCAGGCGCGCCACGGTGGCGTCGTCGGTGACCGGCCAGGCCCGACCGGCGACGTAGGCCTCGTCGTCGCTCTCCTCCGGCGGGAAGGAGTGCAGAGCGTAGCGGCCGTCGCGTTCCAGGTCGCGCCGCTTCGGCGAGTCGACCACGAAGCAGTAGAGACCGTCGTCGGTGATCACCGGGGAGACCGGGTGCACCCGGGGCCCGCCGTCGGCGCGGACCGTGGCCAGGTAGCCGAAGCCCGGGCCGTACTGCTGCATGAGAAGGCGGATCTCGTCGGCGAGTCGAGGCTCGTCAGCGGCGAATTCGGACCAGGAAGCCATGTCGACATCTTATCGAACATACGTTCTAGACAGGTAGCGCGACACGCAGGTCAGCCATATCGGTATGGTGTGGCGATGCTGCTCTCCGACCGCGACCTGGTCTCCGAGATCAAGGCGGGCACGCTCGCGCTGGAGCCCTTCGAGCCCACGCTGGTGCAGCCGTCCAGCATCGACGTACGCCTGGACAAGCTGTTCCGGGTCTTCAACAACCACCTCTACACCCACATCGACCCGGCGACCCGGCAGGACGACCTGACCTCGCCGGTCGAGGTGCCCGACGGCGAGCCCTTCGTGCTGCACCCGGGCGAGTTCGTGCTCGCCTCCACCCTGGAGGTCATCTCCCTCGGCGACCAGTTGGCCGGCCGACTCGAAGGCAAGTCCAGCCTGGGGCGCCTCGGCCTGCTCACCCACTCCACCGCCGGCTTCATCGACCCCGGCTTCTCCGGGCACGTCACGCTGGAGTTGTCCAACGTGGCGAACCTGCCGATCACCCTCTGGCCCGGCATGAAGATCGGTCAGCTCTGCATCTTCCGGCTCTCCTCGCCCGCCGAGCACCCGTACGGCTCGGCTGTCTACGGCTCCCGCTACCAGGGTCAGCGCGGGCCGACGCCGAGCCGGGCCTGGCAGAACTGGCGCACCTGGCCAACCCGCTGACCACACCAACACCAGACCCACGCCTCCGGCAGGACCACGCCAACGCCGGGACCACCCCTCAGCCGGGTCGGCCGAAGCTGTGGATGGGGCTGGTGTCCATCCGTTTCATCTTCACCGGCTGACCGGCGCGGGAGGCGTGCACCACCCAGCCGTCGCCCACGTACATGCCGACGTGGTGCAGATCCCGGTAGTAGAAGACCAGGTCACCCGGGCGTAGCGCGCTGCGGCTGACCGACGCGGTGACCTGACGCTGCCGGGCCGCGTTGTGCGGTAGCGCCACCCCGGCCCGCGCCCAGGCGGCAAGCATCAGACCCGAGCAGTCGTACGCGTTCGGTCCCTCGGCTCCCCACACGTACGGCTTGCCGATCTGGGCGCAGGCGAACTTCACCGCCACCCCCGCCGGCCCGCCCGGATAGCCGGCCGGGCAGGGCGCCGGGCGCAGCGGGCCACCGCCTCCGTTGCCGTACGCCCGCAGCCGGAGCCGCTGCAACCGGTCGATCTCGGCGTCGATCTGGCGTCGCTTCTGCCCGAGCTCGGCCTCCGTACGGGTCAACTGGTCGATGGTGCGTTCCAGCCCGGCCTTGGCGGTGGTGAGTTCGTCGCGCAGTTCGCTGGCCTCGCGTACGTCCTGTTGCTGGAAGTGGGCGTAGCGGTCGAGCAGGCCGATCTGCTCCACGACCTCGCCCGGCGACCTGCTGCCCAGCAGGACGTTGACGGCACCGACCGTGCCGCCCTTGTACGCCCGCGCCGCCAGCGCGCCGACCCGGGTCATCGCCGCGTCGACCTGCTGCTCAAGCGGTGCGATCCGAGCGGCCAGGGCGTCGGCCTCCCGGCGTTTGCCGGCGAGATCCTGCCGGGTGGCGTTGTGGCGTTCGATGAGTGGTTCGAGCCGGTTCCAGTCCGCGTCGATCTGGCGCTCGATGGCGTCGACCGTCGGCTCGGCGTGGGCCGCCGTCGCGCCGCCGGTCAGCATGACGGCGGTCGCGGACAGAGCGGCGAGTGCGGTGGTGCAGCGGTACCAGCGGGATCGCGGCGCAGCCGTCGTCGGGCCGGACGGTGCCGGCCGTGCTGACAGTGGCCGCGGGGCATGGTGTGCCACCGGGCTCCGTACTCCTTCTTCCCGTACCGCCTACCGGGTTAGCTGACGGGTTCGGGCGGGAAGGGAGCGCCCTACCGCGATGATCGCGGATTCACCCCGGGAACCTGGGTCCCCGGCTCGCGCAAGCGACTCGGCGGTGTCGGACCGTCACCGCCCCTGGTGGACGGAACTGCCATCGGGCCGACGATTGCCCAGCGTAGGGACGATCCCCGTCGATACGCAACACATCCACGCCATCACTCACGGTGCACAAATCCGACAACGGACAGGGCCCTCGGTCGCTTGACCGAGGGCCCTGGTGATGTTCCTGTGTGCTCGCTCAGCCGGGTCGACGGAAGCCGGCGACCGGCATCGTGGTGATCGGTGAGACGTTCACCGGTTTACCTGCTCTGGGTGCGTGCACCATCAAATTGTTGCCCAGATAGAGGCCGACGTGACTCAGGTCACTGCGGAAGAAGACCAGATCGCCGGGGCGGGCCTCAGACCTGGAAATCGCCTTGCCCTCGTTCCACTGCGCGCCGGTGAAGTGCGTCAGGTAGATGCCGGCGGCCTTGTACGCGTACTGGGTCAGGCCGGAGCAGTCGAACGAGTTCGGGCCGGTGGCACCCCAGACGTACGGCTTGCCGACCTGGGCACAGGCGACCTTGATGGCGGTCCGGGCCGCCGCGCTGACCACCCCGTTGATGGTCGGGCAGTTGGTGGTCTTCACCGTGGTCACCGGCAGCGACCGCTCAAGTTGCTTGATCTTGGCGTCGATCTGCTTCTTCTTCGCCGCCAGCTGCTTTTCCTTCGCCTCCTGGTCGGCGATCAGCGCGTCGAGCTTGGCCTTCTGGGTGTCGTACTTCTTGCGGACCTTCATCACGCTCTCGAGCTGCTGGCGCTCGTACGCCGCCAGCCGCTCCAGCATGGTCATCTGCTCGCCCAGCAGGTCCGGCTTCGCGTTCAGCAGCATCGCGCCGATTTCCTGGGACGGCCCGTTCACGTAGTACCGCGAGGCCAGGTCCGCCACCCGGTTCATGGCCAGCTCGGCCTCCAGGGCCAGCGGCTGGATCTTCTTCTGCAGGTCGGCCGACTTCTTCCGGTTGACCTTCAGCTGCGACCGCACCTTGTTGTACTGCTCGATGGTGGGCTCAAGCTGCTGCCACTGCTTGTCGATCTGGCGCTCGATCTCCTCCACCGAGGGCTCGGCGTGCGCGGGGGCGGAGAGCAGGCCAGCGCCGACTGCGGCGGCGGCCACCAGGACGAGCAGACGGTGAGCGGCTCTCCGCAGGCCACCTGGACGGCTCGACCGTCCGGGCACGTGACGATGGAGGGGCATGGTTGCCACCGGCAGCGACTCCTTTGCAACCGACCGCCGGGTGTCCCGCGGGCGGTAGAGGGGCGGAACAGACGACCTACAGCGGTCGGTGCCCAACATTAGGGAAGGCGACGGTCGGAATCAAGGCGACCAACGACCGATTCACGTTTGCGCAACCGGCTGCGCACAAAGGGTGTCGATCATTTCGTTATAGTCACACCAGTAAATATGAATACGGGGTACGACGGACCACGCGAGCCCGCCGTACCCCGTAGGTGTTCAAGCCTTGCTCAGCTGCCGACCGGCTCGCCCTCCTCGGCGCCCCGGGCCTGCTCGGGCCGGACCGACCGCAGTAGGACGCTCGCCACATCGACGACCTCGACCTGCTCGCCGGCGCCCTTGCCGTTCACTCCGTCGGTGAGCATCGTCGAGCAGAACGGACAGCCGACGGCGATGGTCTTGGCCCCGGTGGACATGGCCTCCTCGACCCGGTCCACATTGATCCGCTTGCCGATCCGCTCCTCCATCCACATCCGCGCGCCACCGGCGCCGCAGCAGAAGGAGCGCTCGCTGTTGCGCGGCATCTCGGTGATCTCGCCGGCCCCCAACGCACTGCCCAGCACCTCACGCGGCGGCGTGAAGACCCGGTTGTGCCGCCCGAGGTAGCACGGGTCGTGGTACGTGACACCGCCGTCGACCGGCTGTACCGGGGTGAGCTTGCCGGTGGCGACCAGATGCGCCAGCAACTGGGTGTGGTGCACCACCTCGAACTCGCCGCCGAGCTGGCCGTACTCGTTGCCCAGGGTGTTGAAGCAGTGCGGACAGGTGGCGACGATCTTCCGCTTGGCCTTCTCGCGGCCGGAGAACGCCTCGTTGAGGGTCTCCACGTTCTGCTGGGCGAGCATCTGGAAGACGAACTCGTTGCCGATGCGGCGGGCCGGGTCACCCGAGCAGGTCTCGCCCTCACCGAGGATGGCGAAGGAGACGCCCGCCTCGTTCAGCAGCGTGGCCACCGCGCGGGTGGTCTTCTTGGCCCGGTCCTCGAACGCACCGGCGCAACCCACCCAGAACAGGTACTCGAAGTCGTCGACCTCGCCGACCCGCGGCACCTCGAAGTCGAGGCCCTTGGTCCAGTCCTCCCGGGTGTTCTGCGGCGCACCCCAGGGGTTGCCCTTGTTCTCCAGGTTGCGCAGCATCACGCCGGCCTCGGAGGGGAAGCTCGACTCGATGAGCACCTGGTAACGCCGCATGTCGACGATGTGGTCGACATGCTCGATGTCCACCGGGCACTGCTCGACACAGGCACCGCAGGTGGTGCACGACCAGAGCACGTCCGGGTCGATCACGCCGCCGGCCTCGGCGTCGCCGATCAGCGGCTTCTCCGCCTCGGCGAGCGCCAGCACGTCGACGTGGGCGAGCTGCGCGGCGGTGGCCTTCTCCTCGCCGGTGAGGTCCTTGCCGCCGCCGGCCAGCAGGTAGGGCGCCTTGGCGTACGCGTGATCCCGCAGGCTGAGCACGAGCAGCTTCGGCGACAGCGGCTTGCCGGTGTTCCAGGCCGGGCACTGTGACTGGCACCGACCGCACTCCGTGCAGGTGCTGAAGTCCAGCAGGCCCTTCCAGGTGAACTGCTCGACCTGAGCCACCCCGAACTGGTCCTTCTCGGGGTCGGCCTCCTCGAAGTCCAGCGGCTTGCCGTCGCTCATCATCGGCCGCAGCGGGCCGAGGCCGGAGCCGGCCGCCCCCGGCTTGCGCTTGAAGAAGATGTTGGGGAAGGCCAGGAAGCGGTGCCAGGCCACACCCATCGTCACGTTCAGCGAGATCACGATGAGCCAGGTCATCGAGATGGCGATCTTGATGAGGGCGGCGACGCTGACCCCGGACTCCCAGTCCGGCAGCGCCGACCCGACCGCGTGGCTGAGCGGGGTGGCCCAGGTCGGGTACTCGAAGTGATCGGTGGCGACCTTGAAGCCCCGGATCAGGAAACCCATGATCAGTACGGCGAGGACGACCGCCTCGACGAAGTAGCCCTGCCACATCGTCGACCCGGTGAACCGCGAGCGGCGACCGGCCTTCGTGGGCCGGTTGGCGAGCCGGATCGCGATCAGCACCACGATGCCGACGATGCCCAGGATGCCGATCCACTCGGTGACCAGGCCGTAGAGCGCCCAGCCGCCGATCAGCGGCAGCCCGCCGGTCGGGGACACCACCTCGAAGTACGCTTCGAGCACCAGCAGCGACAGCACGATGAAGCCGACCATCACGAACCAGTGCGCCGCGCCGACCACGCTCCAGCGCAGCATCCGGGTGTGCCCGGCGGTCTCCGCGAGCATCGTTCTGGTGCGGCTGGCCTTGTCGTCGAACCGGGACGGGTCGGGCTGACCCAGCCGGATCACGGCCGTCATCTGCATGACCGCGCGCACCGCAAGCCACACCGCAACGGCGGTGATGGCGGCCGCGAGGATCGTGGTGACGATCTGGACGCTGCCCATCGAGTTGGCCTCCCGGTCTGCTGCCTGGCGAGCGGCTCGGCGACCGGGTCAGAGGTGCGTACGCGACCTCAGCCGCCGCGCACCTCGAACCGGACCGGTCGATGACCTTCCCGCTCGGTCATGCAGTGCAGCCTACGCGCAAGGTTACCCAGCAGTAACGTGAGTCTTCTCGCACCTGGGCCGCGCCGCCCTGCGCCCACCCTAGGAGGCAGCCACAGCATCCGCGCGACGGGGCCCTCGACGACTCACCCGGCGCTGCCGGGTGAGCTGTGGATCAGCGCCAGCGCGACAGCAGGATCAGCGAGCCGACCATCGCGCCGAAACCCACCGCCAGGTTCCAGTACCCCAGCTCCATGACCGGGTACTCCTGCTCGGAGAGGTAGTAGACCACCAGCCAGCCGATGCCGAACACGATCAGCGACACCGCGGTGACCGGCAGCCACATCGGGCTGGGCTTGCGCGTCGCCGCTGTCGCCGCCGGGCGGACGTCCGTGGGCGGGGTGTACACCTTCTTCTTGCGGACCTGAGACTTGGGCACGACGCTCTCCAGAGGGGTTACGACCTCGTCCGGCCTGCAACCGGGCGCGAGGGCGACGGTCCATGGCCAATAATGTTCGAGAGCTAGCGTAGTCCGGAAGCCCCGCTCAATCCACGAATGGGGGCCAGCCCGTTGCCCGGCAACCTGGGAAACGGACCACGGACGAGGGCCACCGGACCGTACGGATGCGGTCGTCGGGGCCGCAGACAGGGGGAAACGGGTCGTGGAGTACACGTCCGGCGCAGCCTCGTGGCAGAAGGTCCTGCGGCGACTCGTCGCCGGCCTGCTGCGGCGCGGGCGGCGGCGACGCCCTGGCTGGTCGATCGGCGTACCGCTGATCGCCGCCGCCGCTGGCCTGCTCTTCACGACCACGGCCACCACCGCCGGCGGCACCGCCCTGCGTGAAGACCGCCGCCCTCAGCTCACCGAACTGATCGAGGACCGCCGGGAGCGGGTGGCCGCGAACGAGGAGCGAGCGGCGACGCTGCGCCGGGAGGTCGAGAGCCGTACGACCGACCTCGCGGACTCGGACACGCCGATCAAGGAGCAGCAGGAGCGGGCCGCGGAGAACATCGCGGTCGCCGGCTTCACCGCCCTCACCGGTCCCGGGCTGACGGTCGAGCTCAACGACGCGCCGCAGCTCGGCAAGCTCCCCGAAGGGGCCAGCAACGACGATCTCGTCGTGCACCAGGGCGACGTGCAGGCCGTGGTGAACGCGCTCTGGGCCGGCGGTGCCGAGGCCATGTCAATCATGAATGTCCGCGTTCTGGCGACCAGCGCGGTACGCTGCGTGGGTAACACCCTGCTGCTGCACGGCCGGGTGTACTCCCCACCTTTCAAGATCGTGGCAATTGGCGATCCCGGCGCGCTTCGAGCGGCCCTCGCCGCTTCCGAGGGAGTCCGGTGGTTCAGGAACGCGGTGGAGAACTACCAACTCGGTTACTCCGAGCATGCTTCCACGGTCACCGTGCCCGCATTCGAGGATTCCACCACCCTGCGCTCGGCAACGGTGCCAGAGTGAGGCCGTCATGCGTGATCTAGTCATCAGCACGGTGCCGGGGTCGAAGCACTGTCATGAGTGAGCGTCCCGACGGTCGCCACCGCGACCAGGCCGACGAGGCGACCGCCTTCCTGCCTCGCGTCGACCGAGCCGAACCGACCCCCACCCGTTCGGCCAACGCCTGGCCCGAGCCGGTGCCGCCGCGTCCGTCCGCCCCGGCGCGCAACGACGGCCCGCTGCAGAACACCGGCGTACCGCTGCCGTCGGGCCAGCCGGACATCCCCGTCGGGCCGACACCCTGGCGCGGAGCGTTCGAGCCGAGTCGGCCGACCGACACCCCCCAGCCGCCCGCGAGCGCCGCGTTCACGCCGCAGCGACCCCAGAGCGGCCCGTCCCCTCAGGCCGCACCGCAGCCGCCGAGCGCGCAGCAGTGGCCCACCACGCCGTACCGGCCCGACGGGCGACAAGCGCCCACCGCACCGCAGGGGCCCATCGGGTCGCAGGGGCCGACGGCACCGCAAGGGCCCACTGCACCGCAAGGGCCGGTGCCATCGCATGGGCCGGTGCGGTCGCACGGGCCAACGGCGTCGCATGGTTCCGGTGCGCCCCCGGTGGGTGCCACCTCGGGGCAGGGGATGCCGAGCGGACAAGCTTCGAGTGGTTGGTCGGGCGATGGTCCGACCGCGCTGATGCCCAGGATCGGGGACGCCGCCGCGGCACCGCCCCCGGCTGCGGGCGGCGGCCGGCCGGTGGAGCCGAGCCGTCCTGGCCAGAACTCGACCGCCCCTGCGCCACAGGCCGGCCCGCCGGCTGGCTTCGCAGCGTCCGGCCCTCAGCCTGGTTTCGCAGCGTCCGGCCAACCGGCTGGTTTCGCAGCGTCCGGCCAACCGGCTGGTTTCGGAGCGTCCGGCCCTCAGCCGGCCCGCAGCGGGCCGCACCAGCAGACCGGGCCGGGCGGCGACGGGCGGGCCGACGAGGCGGCCACCGCCCTGATTCCGGCGGTTGCCGGCGTCCGGCCGGGCACGCCGCCCGCGATGGATTCCACCGCCCTGATGGGTGCGGTACCCCGAGCGCCCAAGGTCGACGAGCCGGCTGGCGACCAGCCGGCCGAGCCGCCCAGGCCACGCCGGGGCGACCGGGTGGTGCAGTTGCGGGCGGAGCAGACGGGCGAGGGCTACAAGAGCGTCTACTCGGAGCTGACCCGCCCGTCCTTCTGGTCCCGCGTACGCACCGGTCTGCGTTTCGGCGGTGAGCTGCTGATCACCTTCGGCCTGGTGGTGCTGCTCTTCGCGGGCTACGAGATCTGGGGCAAGTCGGCGATCGTCGACGCTCACCAGGACGAACTGAGCCAGCAGTTGGCGCAGGCCTGGGGGCCCGAGGGCGACCCGACTGTGGCCCCCTCGGCCACTCCCTCCGCCTCCGCCTCACCCAAGCCGCCGGTGCAGGGCAAGCCCATCGCCGGTCTCTTCATTCCGAAGTTCGACAAGGAATGGATCGTGGTCGAGGGCGTGACCCAGAAGGACATCCGGTACGCCCCGGGCCACTACCCGGAGAGCGCCATGCCGGGTCAGGTGGGCAACTTCTCCGTCGCCGGGCACCGCAACCGGGCCACCTTCTGGCGTCTCGACGAGCTTCGCAAGGGCGATCCGATCATCGTCCAGGACCGCGACCAGTGGTACGTCTACCAGGTGACCGAGAATCTGATCGTCAAGCCGCACCAGGTCGAGGTGGTGGCCCCGGTTCCCGGACGTCCGGGGGACAAGCCGACGAAGCGGATGCTCACCCTGACCACCTGCAACCCGAAGTTCGACAACTACGAGCGGTTGATCATTCATGCGGAGTTGACGCGTACCCAGTCGAAGGACCAGGGACGACCGGCTGAGCTGGGGACCTGATGTACGGGTGGATCTGGCGCAAGCTGCCGTTCGGGCTGCCCGGCAAGCTGATCGGCAGCCTGCTGCTCGCCACCACGGTGGTCGCGCTGCTCTGGTACGTGGTCTTCCCCTGGGCCGGACCGCTGCTGCCCTTCACCGGTGAGGACGTCCAGGTCACCCAGCAGGACTCCGAGGTGCCGGGCGCCCCCGGTGACGTGGAGCCCGGCACCGATCCGGCCGACGAGGCCCCAGCGGGCGACGAACACGATCTGCCGTACGACACCGACCGGAACAACTCCCCACCCCCCGACGAGGACGAGTGAGACCGATGCGCGTCCTGGTGATCGACAACTACGACTCGTTCGTCTTCAACCTGGTCCAGTACCTCGGCCAGCTCGGCGTCGAGTGCGACGTACGGCGCAACGACGAGATCGACCTCGCCGAGGTGGGCCGGCTCGGTGAGGCCGGTGTGCTGCTCTCGCCGGGGCCCGGCAGCCCGGATCGCGCCGGCATCTGCTTGGACGTCATCCGCGAGTACGCCGGCAAACTGCCGATCTTCGGTGTCTGCCTGGGGCACCAGGCCATCGGCGAGGCGTTCGGTGCCACAGTCACCCGGGCACCGGAGTTGCTGCACGGCAAGACCTCGCAGGTCCACCACGACAACAGCGGAGTTCTCGCCGGGCTGCCCGATCCGTTCACGGCAACCCGCTACCACTCCCTGGCGGTGCTGCGCGAGACGCTGCCGGACGAGCTGGAAGTCACCGGCTGGACCGAGTCCGGCATCGTGATGGCGATGCGGCACCGCACCCTGCCGATCGAGGGGGTCCAGTTCCACCCCGAGTCGGTGCTCACCGAGGGCGGCCACCTGATGTTGGCGAACTGGCTCGCCACCTGCGGTCACCCGGAAGCCCTGGATCGCGCCCCGGCACTGGCCGCCGAGGTGGACGCCCGCCGCCTGGCCGCCTTCGCCACCACCTGAGCCGCAGGGCGGGCTCAGTCGGTCAGCGCGTCGGTGACTCCCGGGTGTGCCGGCGAGTCGACTGCGGCGGGCCGGTTGCGGATCACGTCCCAGGCGGCCTTGCCGCTGGCGAAGTAGTCCCGTATGGCCTTCTCCACCAGCAGGCCGGTGCCGCAGCTGGTGCAGCGGGCGGGCACCCCGTCGGCGTCCACGCCCAGCTGCCGGCAGAGTGTCACCGCCCGGGACAGGTGGTAGGACTGGGTGACGATCAGGGCCCGCTCGACCCCGTACACCTCCCGCGCGCGGCGACAACTGTCGTACGTGTCCAGGCCGTACGGGTCGGCGACGATGCGCTGCGGATCGACGCCGAGCTGCTCGGTGAGGTGAGCCGTCATCGCCGCCGTCTCGTCACCGGAGGCACCGTGCCCGTCGCCGGAGACGAGGACCACTCGGGCCCGCTGCTGGCGCACCAGTTCGGCGGCGGTCTCCAATCGGCCCGCCAACCGGATGCCCGGTTGGCGTCCTTCCTCGGTCACCGCCGTGCCCAGGACGATCACCACGTCCGCGACCGGTGCCTCATCGACGGCATGGACATGGCCGTACGCGGCGACTGTCGTCCATACCCACGGCAGGCTGGTGAGCAGGAGCAGCAACAGCCCCGGGACAGCGATCCGGCGCACCGGTCGCCAGCGACCCCGCCGACGCACCGGCACGGTCACCGGCGGATCGTCCGGCACCCGCGCCGCAGGATCGCCGGCTCCCTGACCCGACTCGCCCGGCGCGGTCACTCTCCAGGCAGGCGGAACGGCGGGAAGATCGGCAACAGCTCGCCGTCGCCACCGCCACTACCGCCGCCACCATCGTCGTCCGGCGGTGGGGTGGTCGGATCCCCGGTCGGCGGTGCCGACGTCGGCGGGTCGTCGTCCTCCGGCTCCGGCACCGAGACGACGATCGTCACCTTGGTGCCCTTGGTCCGCTGGCTACCGGCGTTCGGGTTCTGGTCGGTGACCCGACCGGCCCGGTCGGCGGGCACCTCAGGGCCGATCTCCACATCCACCTTGAAGCCGGCGTTCTCCAGTTCCCGCTTCGCGTCGGCCTCGGTGAGGTTCTCCACGTTCGGTACCCGGACCACGTTGCCCTTGGAGACGGTGAGGGTGACCACGCTGTTCTCGGCGACCTTCTCGCCTTCCTTCGGGTCGACCTCGAGCACCAGCCCGGCGGCGTCGGGGCTGTCCTTGTCCACGGTCTTGACCCGGAGATTGAGTTGCTCAAGGCGCAGCGTGGCGCTGTCGACCTTGCTGCCTTCAAGGCCGCCCGGAATGGTCACCTCGGGCTTGCCGCCGCAGAGCTGCACGGTGACCGTGCTGTTCGGGGCGATCTTCTCCCCGGCGGGCGGGGTCTGGTTCGTCACCCGACCCTTACGGCAGTCCGAGGTGAAGACGTCGTCACCCCGCACCGGCTGGAAGCCGTCCGCCTCCAGCCGGGCGAACGCCTCCTGCTGGGTCATCCCGCTCAGCGCGGGCACCGGCACGTCCTCGACCGTCTTGTCGTTGAACAGCAGCGCGGCCACCAGCGCGATCACCGCGAGCACGCCGAGCGCGGCGAACATGGCGATCAGCCAGGACGAGGCGCGCCGCTGACGCGGGTCACCCACCCGGGCCGGGATCTGGCGGGTCTGTGTCGCCCCGCCCGACGGGTAGCCCGAGCCGCTGGCCGCGGACATCGGCACGGTCTCGTCCTCGCGCAGCACCGGGGTGGCCATCACCGGCCGACCGGCCGCCGCCCGGAGCAGGTCCGCGCGCATCTCGCCGGCGCTCTGGTAGCGGTTGAGCGGGTTCTTCGACAGCGCCTTGAGCACGATCGCGTCGACCGCCGGGTTGACCTCCGGGTTGAGGTCGCTCGGCGTCGGCGGGGCCTCCCGGACGTGCTGGTAGGCCACGCTGACCGGGCTGTCGCCGACGAACGGCGGATGCCCGCAGAGCAGCTCGAAGAGCACACAGCCGGCGGCGTACACGTCGGAGCGGGCGTCGACGGCCTCGCCGCGGGCCTGCTCGGGCGAAAGATACTGGGCGGTGCCGATGACCGCGCTGGTCTGCGTCATCGTGGTGGCACCGCTGGCCAGAGCCCGGGCGATGCCGAAGTCCATCACCTTGACCTGGCCGGTCTGGGTGAGCATCACGTTGCCGGGCTTGATGTCGCGGTGGATGATGCCATGCCGGTGGCTGAAGTCCAGGGCGGCGCAGATGTCGGCGCAGATCTCCAGCGCCCGCCGGGGTTGCAGTCGGCCCTCGGCGCCGAGCACCTCCTTGAGGGTGCGCCCGTTGACGAACTCCATCACGATGAACGGAAGGGTTTCGCCGGTAGGCGCCTGCTCCTCGCCGGTGTCATAGACCGCGACGATCGCCGGATGGTTCAGCGAGGCGGCGTTCTGCGCCTCCCGGCGGAAACGCATCTGGAAGGTGGCGTCCCGAGCGAGGTCCGTGCGGAGCATCTTGATCGCGACGTCCCGGCCGAGCCGAAGGTCACGACCACGGTGCACCTCGGCCATGCCGCCATACCCGAGCAGCTCGCCGACCTGATACCTGCCCCCGAGCAGGCGGGCCTGCGCTGTCATCGCGTCCGTCGTCCTTCGCTCGTCGTCGTCTCGTCGCCCGGTCGGAGCTGATCCAGTCGACGGTACGCCGTCAGGGCCGGATCGTCTCGCCCGGCGGGCCCCAGCACGCCGGACGTCACCGTGTGCACGGACACCTCGACCGGCATGCCGTTGTTGATGCTGTCCTTCAGCCTGTAGGAAACCACGCCCGAGCAGACCACGACCAGCGTGCCCAGCAGGATCGCCAGGAACCACATGCCGGACCGTGACCGTCTGGGCGCGGGCCGTGACTGATTGGGCTGCGGGGCGTACGCCGGGGGAACCGGGGCTGCACCGCGTGGGTAACCGGTCGCCGCCGGTGCGACAGTCGTCGGACGCGGCTGCGCCACCGGCTGCCGTGCGGCCAGCGGCCGGTGACCCGCAGCCGGAGCGTGTGGCGCGGCCGGCAGCCGGGGTGCGGCAGGCGAGTGCGGTGCCGCGGGCGGGCGGGGCGGCTGCGGCACCTGGGCCCGGCCGGGCGGCGGTGTCGCCGGGTTGCGCCCAGCGGGGGCCGGTGAGGCCGGAGCCGCCGAGATGGGCGCTGAGCCACCGGGGCGCGCCTGCCGGGACAGTGCCGTCTTCAGTTGCCGGGCGACCCCGGCCAGTACGGCGGCGCTCGCCCAGCGGTCCTTCGGGTCCTTGGCCATCGCCCGCTCGACCAGCGCACAGACCTGTGGCGGAATGTCCGACGGCAGCGGACGCGGCGTCTCCCGGACGTGCCGCATGGCGATGTCGAGCGGGTTGTCACCCTCGAACGGCCGACGCCCGGCGAGGCACTGGTAGGCGACCACGCCGAGGGCGTACACGTCGGAGGCGGGGGTGGCGACCTGGCCGGTGGCCTGCTCCGGCGAGATGTACGACGCGGTACCGAGCACCGAACCGGCCGCGGTGAGCTGACCCACCAGCTCGGAACGGGCGATGCCGAAGTCGGTGAGCACCAGCGTGCCGTTGGGACGGACCAGCAGGTTGCCGGGCTTCACGTCCCGGTGCACGATGCCCTTGACGTGGGCGGCGTGCAGCGCGTCGGCGGCCTGCGCGACGAGCGCCATCGTCCGCGCCGGGGTGAGCCGGCCGACCCGGCTGAGGGTGGCCGACAGCGGATCACCCTCGATGTACTCCATCACCAGGAAGGCGATCTGCTGGTCACTGCCGAAGTCGTAGACGTCGACCACGCCCGGGTGGTTGATCGTCGCCATGGTCCGGGCCTCGCCCCGGAACCGCTCGGCGAAACCCGGCTCGTCCAGCAACGCCGGGAGCAGGCTCTTGACCGCGACCGTACGCCCCAGCACCTGGTCGGTGCCGCGCCACACGTCACCCATGCCACCGCTGGCGATCCGTTCGTCGAGGCGGTACCGGTTACCGAGCTGCACTCCCGGACTGAGCATGTCAGCGCCCCCCGGGGTCGGCGATGGCGGCGCGCATGATCTGACCGGCGATCCGGGCGGCCTCGGCGCTGCCGCCGCTGCCGGCCTCCTCCAGAACGACGCAGACGGCCGAGACGGGGTTGCCGTCGGAGTCCAGTGCGAAGCCGATGAACCAGCCGTGGTCGGGCCGGTCCGGCGCGGACTGCGCGGTACCGGTCTTGCCGCCCACGGTGTAGCCGTTGATCTGCGCGTTGCGGCCGGTGCCGTTGCGCACCACGCTGACCATCATCTCCCGCAGGTCGGCGGCGACCTGGCTGCTGACCGGCCGGCGCAGCTCGCGCGGGTTCGCGGTGTCGTAGACGGTGGTGCGGTCCGGTGCGAGCAGCTGACGCACCAGGTACGGCCGCATCTGGCTGCCGCCGTTGGCGACCGCCGCAGCGATCATGGCCCCCTCCAGCGGGGTCATCCGCACGTCACGCTGCCCGATGGAGGACTGGGCCAGCGCGGCCGGGTCGGGGCCGCCGTCCGGGTTCTCCATGGTGCCGGTACGGCTGGCCGCCACGCCGTGACCGCCTTCGCCGAGCCGACCCACGGTCAGGTCCTCCTGCTCGAAGCCGAAGTCCTGGGCCTTCTTCTTGATCGCATCGGGGCCGAGTTGCACGCCGAGCTTGGCGAAGCCGGTGTTGCAGGAGTCGGTGACCGCCTTCATCAGGGTCACCTCCGCCTGCGGGCAGATCGACGGCGCGGCGTTGGTGATCGACTGACCGGAGGTGGGCGGGGTGTAGCTGGGGCCCGCCGAGATGTTGGTGTCCTTGCCGATGCCGTTCTCCAGCGCGGCGGCAGCCACCACGATCTTGAAGGTGGAGCCGGGCGGCAGCACCTCGCCGAGGGCCCGGTTGCGCAGCGGGCGGGACCGATCCTGATCCAGCTTGTTGTACGCCGCGACCGCCTCGTTGGTGTTGTGGCTGGCCAGCGGGTTCGGGTCGAAGCTGGGTATGGAGACCATGGCCTGTACGGCCCCGGTACGCGGATCGATGGCGATCGCCGCCCCCTTGCTCGCCCCCCGGTTGTTGTTGCGCAACTGGTCGTACGCGACGTCCTGGGCGCGCGGGGAGAGGGTGAGCAGCACGTTGCCTCCGGCGGTGCGGTCGCCGGTGAACATGTCCTTGATCCGGTTGGCGAAGAGCTTGTCGCTGGTGCCGGCGAGGAAGTCGTTCTCGGACTTCTCGATGCCGGTGTCGGCGAGGTTGACCGGCTTGTAGCCGAGCACGTGGGCGTACTTCGCCCCGCCGGGGTAGGTGCGGAGGAAGGTCAGCTTGCCGTCGGTCTCCTTGCTGACCGCCAGGGCGGTTCCGCCGGCCTCGATGTTGCCCCGGCGACGCTCGTACTCGGCGACCTGGACCCGGCTGTTGTAGTCGCTGGTGCGGTATTCGTCGGCCTTGTACGCCTGGATCCAGTTGAGGTTGGCGAAGAGCAGACCGAACAGGACGATGACGACGACACCGACCCGGCGCAGGGGTGCGTTCACGGCTTGATCACCTCCGTGGGGGCACCGTGCAGTTGCTCGGGTGGGCCCCCGGACGGACGGTTCACCTTGCCGCCGCCGGTGACCGGCCGACGACCGGCGTCGGAGACCCGCAGCAGCACCGCGATGAGCAGCCAGTTCGCCATCAGCGAGGAGCCACCGGCGGACAGGAACGGGGTGGTCTGACCGGTCAGCGGGATGAGCTTGCTGATCCCGCCGACGATCACGAAGACCTGCAGCGCCAGGGTGAAGGCCAGGCCACCGGCGAGCAGCTTGCCGAAGGAGTCCCGCACCGCCAGGCCGGCCCGCAGCCCGCGCTCCACGATCAGCAGGTAGATCACCAACAGGGCGGAGAGCCCGAACAGGCCGATTTCCTCACCGATCCCGGCGAAGATGAAGTCGTTCTGCACCTCGGGCAGTTCCGTCGGCTGGCCGCCACCCGGCCCGGCCCCGAACAACCCACCGGTGCCCAGGGCCAGCAGCCCCTGCACCAACTGGTAGCCCTCGTCGTACGGCTTGGCGAAGGGGTCCAGCCAGATGTCGGCCCGGACCGAGAAATTGAGGAACGGTCCACCGATCGACTTACCGAGCACGTACGCCAGGTAGGCGCCGCCGAAGAACAGGACCAGACCGATGAGCAGCCAACTGACCCGTTCGGTGGCGATGTAGACCGTCGCCACGAACATGCCGAAGTAGAGCAGGGAGGTACCCAGGTCCTTCTGGAAGATCAACACCAGCAGGCTGATCACCCAGACCACCACCACCGGACCGAGGTCACGGCCGCGCGGGAAGTCGATGCCGAGGAACCGGTGACTGGCCAGCGAGAGCACCTCGCGCTTGCGGACCAGGTAGTAGGCGAAGAAGGCCAGCAGGGCCAGCTTGGCGAACTCGCCGGGCTGGATGGAGAAGCTGCCGATGCGGATCCAGAGCTTCGCGCCGTTGATCTCGGAGATGCTGGCCGGCAGCACCGCCGGGAGCATGACCAGCACGATGCCGGCCAGCCCCAGGGTGTACGCGTACCGCGAGATCGAACGGTGGTCGCGCACCAGGGCCAGCAGGCCGGCCGCGAGCAGCACGGACAGCAGGGTCCAGGCCAGTTGCCGACCACCGGTACCGGCGAAGATGGCCAGGTCGGCGCGCTCCTCCGGGGCCGCGTTGCCCAGGTCGAGTCGGCGCAGGAAGCCGACTCCGAGACCGTTGAGCAGCGCCACCGCCGGCAGCAGGGCCGGGTCGGCGAACGGGGCCAGGAACCGGATCGCCACGTGGATGCCGAGGAACACGGCGGTGAGCACCGCGGCCGGCACCCAGAAGTTCGGGGTGACCGTGTCGAGCACGTTCGCCTCGACCATCGCCCCGTACGCGGCGACCAGCGCCATGGCCAGCAGCAGCAGCGACAGTTCGGCGTTGCGTCGGGACCGGGCCAGGCGTACGCCGGGCCGCTCGCCCGCGGTCGCGGGCGAGGATGCCGGGGTGGCCGCTGCGGTCACGATCGTCCTCGGGTCGGAAGCCGACGCCTACTCGGGCGACCGGCAGGCCGCCGGGTCGACCGTGGGCGTGAAGGCGTCGGTGGGCGGGGCGTCCGGTGTGCTCACCGGCGGGGCCAACGAGCCGTCGGGCGACGGCGAGCCGCTGCCGACCGGGCTCGCCGAGCCGGCCGGAGTGCTCGGCGGCGGCGAGGTCGACTCCGTCGTGGGGTCGACGCTCGGGCTGGAGGTGGGCGGGCAGAGTGGCTTGAGGTTGACGTTGGTCGGGCTGTCCATCGTCAGTTCCGCCAGCCGGCGTGCCGCGTCGGGCTCGTTCCTGGCCGGAATGCCCTGCTTGACCTGCTCCTGGGCGGCGAGGGTGAGATCGTCCAGTTGGGCGGTGCTCTTGGAATGCACCGTGGAGAGATCCATGCCGGCGATCTCGCCCTGGATGCCCCGGAAGACGGCCACCTGGCCGTCGTCGGTCGCCCCGACGTAGTACTGCCGCTGGGTGTAGTCGTACCCGGCGAAGACCCCGCCGCCGATGATCACCAGGAGGGCGGTGGTCATCGCCAGGGCGCGCAGCGGACGGCGGCGGGCCTCCGGCTCGTCGTCGTTGCCGGCCGGCTCCTCGGGCACGGGCGGCCGGGGAGCGGAGAGCGCCGAGGCCCGGGCCGCCGGGGTGGAGACGTCGGCCGAGGTCGCCATGCCCCGGTCCCGCGCGGCCGCACCGCCGACGATCGGGGCCGCCTCGACGATGTCGCGGTCGGTGGCGTCGGCGATGATCACGGTGATGTTGTCCGGGCCGCCGCCGCGCAGAGCGAGCTGGACCAGTCGCTCCACGCACTGCTGCGGGTCGGCGTACTCCCGCATGGTCTCGGCGATGGTCTCCGCACTGACCACCCCGGAGAGGCCGTCCGAGCAGATCAGGTAGCGGTCGCCGGGCAGCACCTGGCGGACCGAGTACTCCGGGTCGATGTCCCGCCCGTCGAGGGCTCGGGTGAGCAGCGACCGCTGCGGGTGGCTGCTCGCCTCCTCCGGGCTGATCCGGCCTTCGTCCACGAGCATCTGGACGTAGGTGTCGTCCTTGGTGATCTGGTTGAAGTCACCGTCGCGCAGCAGATAGGCGCGCGAGTCACCGATGTGGACCATGCCCAGCTTGCTGCCGGAGAAGAGGGTCGCGGTGAGTGTGGTGCCCATCCCCTCCAACTGAGGGTTGGCGTCCACGGTCTCGCGGAGCTGTTGGTTGGCGGTGCCCACGGCGGAACGCAACGCGTCGACCAGGGCGTCACCCGGGACGTCCTCGTCGAGCGGCGCCATGGCACCGATGACGATGTTGCTGGCGACGTCACCGGCGGCCATACCGCCCATGCCGTCGGCGACGGCGAGTAGCCGCGGTCCGGCGTAGACGGAATCCTGGTTGCCGTCTCGGATCAGACCGCGGTCGCTGTGGGCCGCATAGCGCAGGGTCAGAGTCATGGCCGTAATTCGAGAGAGGTGCGGCCGATCCGGATCGGCACGCCGAGGGGTACGGGGGTCGGTCCGGTGACCTTAGCGCGATCGAGGTACGTCCCGTTAGTCGAACCGAGGTCTTCGACGAACCACTGCCCGTCACGGGGCACCAGCCGGGCGTGTCGCGCCGAAGCGTAATCGTCGGTGATGACGAGAGTGGAATCCTCGGCCCGACCGATGGTTATCTGAGCTTCACCCAGCGTGATCCTGGTGCCGGCCAGTTGACCCGCGGTCACCACCAACTGGTGGGCCGCCCGCCCTCGCTTCACCTTCGCCGGCTTTGCCGACGCCTGACCGGTCGACGCACCCACCGTGCGGGGCGCGGCCACCAGGCGACCGGACCGGGCCCCGGCGAAGAGGTCCCGCCGGATGACGCCGACCACCGTGAACACGAAGATCCACAAGAGGACGAGGAATCCGAACCGGGCGACGGTGATGACGAGTTCCGGCAAGGCGGATCAGCCGTCCACGCGGAAGGTGAGCGTGGTGGTGCCGAGCTGGATCATGTCACCGGGGTTCAGCGCCACGGCGGAGACCCGCTGGCCGTTGACCATGGTGCCGTTGGTGGAGCCGAGATCGGTCAGCACGACCTGCCCACCGTCGAAGTCCAGCCGGGCGTGTCGGCGGGAGATGCCGACGTCCGGCAGACGCAGGTTGGCCTGGTCGCCGCGACCGATCACGGTCGAGCCCATCTGCAGCGGGTAGGTGCGGCCGTCGCCGGAGACCAGTCGCACGTTACGACCGCCACCGTGCCCCGGCGGCGGGCCGTAGCCGCCACCCTGCTCGTACGCGGGGTAGCCGGACGGGCCGGCGTCGTAACCAGGCGCGGAGACCGGGGCGACCTCACCACCGGTGTAGACCTCGGCGGTGACCCGGAACATGCCGGTGTCCAGTCCTTCGCCGCGCTCGATCTCGACGATCACGTCGCCGTAGACCGTCCACGCCTGCTCGCCGATGAACTCCGCCTGCGACTGGGCCAGCTCCTGGGCCAGCGCGGCGGCGTACGGCGCCAGCCGACTGTGGTCGTACGGCGAGAGATCGATCACGTAGCGGTTGGGCACCAACGTGCGCCCGCCAGCCAGGATGGCCTTGTGCGCCTCGGCCTCCCGCTGCATGGCGTTGAGGATCTCCACAGGGTGCACGACCCCTTTGAAGACCTTGGCAAAAGCCCCTTCGACCAGGCCTTCCAGACGCTTCTCGAAGCGTTGCAGCACGCTCACCGGCTCCTCCTCGGGTCCCGAGGACATGATGGTATCGGTCCAGAGCGCACGCAGCTCACACGCCGCTCGGCCGGCAGGCCACGCCTCGTTCGGACGGCTCAGGATTGTCGTGCTACTCTTTCGTCCGCCACGAACGGTAACCGCTGTGAGCAGCGAATGCCATTCGCGGCAAAGACCGAAGCCACGTAACATGGCCGAGACCCCGCTGGCGACAGCGGAGACGGCAATGACTACGCTGTCCGAGGTCATGCCACGGGGAAGTGGCGGAATGGCAGACGCGCACGGTTCAGGTCCGTGTGTCCGAAAGGACGTGGGGGTTCAACTCCCCCCTTCCCCACCAGTGACGAGGGCCTCGCGAATTCGCGGGGCCCTCGCTCGTATTCGGGCGTACCGGGCGTCAGGCTATGCTTCGCTGGTTTCTGCCTCCAACGGACCAGGAGTGGCTCGTGAGTGTCGCATTCGTGACCGGCTCGGGCGGGTTGATCGGCTCTGAGGCGGTCCGCCACTTCGCCGGCATGGGTCTCGATGTGGTCGGCATCGACAACGACATGCGGCAGGAGTTCTTCGGCGAGGAGGCGTCCACCGCGTGGAACGTTCGCCGACTCACCGACGAGCTGGGTGAGGCGTACTCGCACCACAGCATCGACATCCGCGACCGGGGCGCGCTCGGCGCGCTGTTCAAGCGGTACGGCCGGGACGTCGCCGTGGTGATCCACACCGCCGCGCAGCCCTCGCACGACTGGGCGGTACGCGATCCCTTCACCGACTTCGACGTGAACGCCGCGGGCACCCTGAACGTGCTGCAGAACGTCCGCGAGCACTGCATCGAGGCGCCGGTCATCCACTGCTCGACGAACAAGGTCTACGGCGACCGCCCGAACAGCCTGCCCCTGGTCGAGCTGGAGACCCGCTGGGAGATCGAGCCGGGGCACCCGTACGAGCAGGGCATCCGCGAGGACATGCCGATCGACGCCTGCCTGCACTCGATCTTCGGTGCCTCCAAGGTCGCTGCGGACGTGATGGTGCAGGAGTACGGCCGCTACTTCGGGATGAAGACGGCCTGCTTCCGGGGCGGCACGCTTACCGGGCCGGCACACTCCGCCACCGAGCTGCACGGCTTCCTCGGTTACGTGATGCGGGCCAACATGGAGCACCGCACCTACAAGATCTTCGGCTACCAGGGCAAGCAGGTCCGGGACGCCATCCACAGCTCGGACGTGGTCTCCGCGTTCGAGGCGTTCTTCCGCAACCCGCGCTCGGCCGCCGTCTACAACCTCGGTGGCGGCCGGTACTCCAACACCTCCAACCGGGAGGCGTTCGCGCTGGCCGAGCAGATCACCGGCCAGGAGATGATCACCGAGTACGTCGAGGCCAACCGGATCGGCGACCACAAGTGGTGGATCGGCTCCAACGAAGCGTTCCAGGCCGACTACCCGGACTGGAAACAGGTGTACGACGTACCCATGATCATGCGAGAGATCTACGAGGCCAACGTGGACAAGTGGGTCCCGGCGCGCGACGGCGAGGTCCGGTCGTGAGCAAGCGCAACGTGCTCGGCGTCCTGGTCGACGCCACCGACTACGCCACCGCTACCGAGCAGGTCATCGCCGCCGCGCAGGAGCGTCGGCCGATGGCGTTGACCGCACTGGCCGTGCACGGGGTGATGACCGGGGTGCTGGACCCGGCGCACAACGCCCGGCTGAACTCCTTCGACCTGGTGACTCCGGACGGCCAGCCGGTGCGGTGGGCACTGAACCTGCTGCACAGTGCGGGGCTGACCGACCGGGTCTACGGGCCTCAGCTGACCCTGCACGTGCTCTCCCGCTGTGCCGACGAGGGCCTACCGGTCTACCTGTACGGCTCGACCGAACAGACCCTGGCCCGGCTGATCCCGGCGCTGGAGCAGATGTTCCCGGCCCTCAAGATCGCCGGAGTGGAGCCGTCCAAGTTCCGCGCCGTGCAGCCGGGCGAGGACGTGGAGATCGCCGACCGGATCAAGGCCAGCGGCGCCCGGCTCGTCCTGGTCGGCCTGGGATGCCCCCGCCAGGAGATCTTCACGTACGCGATGCGCCCGCTGCTGGACATGCCGTTGATGGCCGTCGGCGCAGCGTTCGACTACCACGCCGGGCTGCTGCGTCAGCCGCCACCGTGGATGCAGCGGGCCGGGCTGGAGTGGTTCTGGCGGCTCGGGCTGGAGCCGAAGCGGCTGTGGCGCCGGTACGTGATCCTCAATCCGGCGTACCTGAGCCGGTTGGCCGCGCAGAAGGTCGGCCTGTGGAAGGCCCGCCCGCCCGCGCCGGCCACCGAGCGCCCGGCCGGTTTCGCGGTCTGACCGCCCTCCCGAGAGTTGACGACGAGCGGGCCCCCGGCCGAGTGGCCGGGGGCCCGATGTCGTACCGGTGTCAGAGGGTCAGGGTCCAGGTGTTGATGTAGCCGGTGTCAGCGAGGTAGACGTCGCGCACCTGCAGGCGCCACGTGCCGTTCGCCGCCTCGCTGGACAGGTTCACCGTGTAGGTGGTGTTCACGTTGTCCGTGCTGTCCGAGCCGCTGCTGTTCTTCAGCCGGTAGGACGAGCCGTCCGGGGCGAGCAGGTCGATGACCAGGTCGCCACGGTAGGTGTGCACGATGTTCACCGCGACCTTCGAGCTCGACGAGGCGTTCCGGTTGCAGCCGGAGATGGTGATCGAGCTGGTCACCGCCGAGCCGGCGTCCGGGATCGACACGTCGGTGCCGTTGGTGCCGGAGCAACTGCCGCTACCGCTGCCGGTCACCGTCAGGGTGTAGGTGGCGGTCCTGGTGCCGGAGGCCGCGCTACCGGTGATGGTCACCGGGTACGTGCCGGCCGGGGTGCTGGTCGAGGTGCTGATGGTCAGCGTCGACGAGCCACCCGAGGTGACCGTGGCCGGGCTGAACGAGGCGGACGCCCCGGACGGCAGGCCGCTGGCCGAGAGGCTTACCGACTGGGCGGAGCCGTTGGTGGTGGCGGTGGACACCGTGGCGGTCGCCGAACCGCCCGGCGCGACCGAACCCGAGGTCGGCGAGACCGAGACCGAGAAGTCGTTGGTCGGCGGCGGGGTGCTGCCGTTGACCACGTAGAGCAGCTGGTTGGGGGTACCGGTGCCCACGTTGCTGATCACGTTCGGCGTGGAGTTGTTGACCAGGTAGTCCCGCACCTGCTGGTTGCTCCACGTCGGGTTGGCCGAGAGCACCAGGGCGGCGGCACCGGCGACGTGCGGCGAGGCCATCGAGGTACCGCTGATGGTGTTCGTCGAGGTGTCGTTGGTGATCCACGGGGCGGTGATGCTCACGCCCGGCGCCAGGATGTCGACGCAGGTGCCGAAGTTGGAGAAGCTCGCGGCGGCGTCGTTGTTCTGGGTGGCACCGACGGTGATCGCCGGCGCGGTCCGGGCCGGGGAGTAGTTGCAGGCGTTCTGCCGGACACCGAGGCTGTTGCCGTTACCGGCAGCCACCACGAACGTGACACCCGAGTTGATCGAGTTGATCACCGCGTTGTCGAGCGTGGTGTTCGCTCCGCCACCGAGGCTCATGTTGGCCACGGCGGGCTTGACCGCGTTCGCGGTGACCCAGTCGACACCGGCGATGACCCCGGCGTTGGTGCCGCTGCCGGAGCAGTTGAGCACCTTGACGGCCACCAGTCGGGTCGCCTTGGCGACGCCGTACGCGGTGCCGCCGACCGTACCGGCGACGTGGGTGCCGTGGCCGTTGCAGTCGGTGTTGTTGGAGTCGACCGCGTTGGTGCCCCAGGTCGCCCGGCCGCCGAAGTCCGAGTGGGACGTCCGGATGCCGGTGTCGATGATGTACGACGTCACGTTCGAGGCCGTGTTGGGGTACGTGTAGGAGCTGTTCAGCGGCAGGTTGCGCTGGTCGATCCGGTCCAGACCCCAGGACGGGGGGTTCGTCTGGGTGGCGGCGAGCTGCACGGTGTGGTTCTGCTCGACGTACGCCACTGCCGGATCAGCCGCGATCCGGGCCGCAGCCTTGGCACTGAGTCGCAGCTCGGCGCCGCGGATGGCCGCGCTGTACGTGCGCGCCGCCGCTCCGCCGTGCCGCCGCAGCAGCCGGTCCACAGAGGAGCCGACCGCGGCACGGCCGACCTCGCTGTCCTTGAACACCACGATGTAGCTGTCTTTGACGGCGGTGGCACCGCCGGCGCTTCGGATCGTGCCGACCGGCTCGGCGGCCATGGCGGGCGTCGCTGCCGCCACCATGGCCAACGCGGCCAGTCCGACGAAAACGGACCTCTGTCGAAGAACCATCTTCCTACCTCCCTCTGTCGGCAGCCCTCGTCGCATTGCTCATGGCTCACTGATCGATGACTGCCGATCAAGGAGAGGGTAGTTCGAGGCATGGACACAGATAAACATGTCGGATCCCTCATAACATGAAACGATGGTTCCCCTACGGGGGCGGCTACGGGACGAACGGGGGGCGCTCCCGGATTCGGCGAGCCGGAAAACGGGCAAGGCTGACAGGCATGCAGAACCACCTCGTCCTCCTGCTCCCGGTCGCCGTCGTCTGGTGGGCCGCCGGCTACCTCGCTGAGGGGTTGCCCCGGATGACGCACGCGCGCGAGCTTCGTCGACATGCCGGCTGGCTGCTCGGGCTCACGCTGGTCGGGCTCGGCCTGACGGTGGCACTGCCGATCGCCGGCCTGACCACCGCCGGGGCGACCCTGGCTGACCGGGCCGCCGCTGGGCTGGCACTCGCCGCGCTACCGGCACTGGTGGTGGCGCTCTGCACCGTACGCCGGGTGCGTCGGCTCCGGGCCGGAGCGGGCGCACTGGCCGCCACCGCCCGGACGCCGGCACCACACGGGCTACGGGCCGCCGCCGCCCACCCACTGATCGGGCTGCCGCTGCAGGTGACCGGCCTGGCCCTGCTGCCCGCGCTGATCACGGCCAGCGGTGCCGCCGGGTATTTCGGGCCGGGGATCACCGGGCCGGCGGTCACCATCGGAGTGCTGGGCGTCGGGGCCATCGGGGTCCGCCACGCGCTGCGCCACAACCGGCTCGCCGAGCGAGCCATGCCGCAGCGGTCCGCGACCTCACCGAGCCCGGCCGGTGCCCTGCACGTATAGCAACTCCAGAATCGCCCGCGTCGCCTCGAACCAGCGGTCGAGCCAACCCGGCGGCGGCACACTGCCCCGTGGCGGCAACTCCATAAGCAGGCCGCGGAGCAGCGGGTGATCCGCAAGGGAGCCGTCGTCCACGCTCGACCATCCGGTCGCCGGGAACGACGGTTCGGTGAGCGGGTTCGGGTCCAGTGACGGCAGGGTGAGCGGCGACGTGGCCGGCTCGCCCGGTGCCGCGGTGTCCCGCCCGGGGTGTTCGGTGTCCGTCGACACCACCTCGGTCAGGACGGTGTCCCGCCGAGCCCCGCGATATTTGCCGCCGAACCGTTCCGGCTTGCCCGGGCTGTTGGTGAGGTTGTCCGATCCGATACTCGTCATTCGTCTCGCCTGCCTCGCTCGGTTACCCGCCCTGCTCGGGGGGATTTCGACCAGCGCGTACCGAGAGGTACAACGAGACGGGTGGGAAGTGGCGACGGCAGCCGACCGGGCCGGACGCCGCGGCGGGACTGCCGAGCGTCGCGGCACCATGACATGGTCCCCGACCGGACGTGCCGATCGGGGACCAGGTCGTTGCTACGGGATCAAGCCCGTCCGAAGACGCCACCCCGTGTGCCGGCGACGAAGGCGTGCCAGTCACCCGGGGTGAAGACGAGAGCCGGTCCGGCCTTGTCCTTCGAATCCCGGACGCCGACCGCCCCGGTCACATACGCCACCTCAACGCAGTTGTCACAGTTCGGCCCGCTCTTCGAGCTCTTGAACCAGTGCGCCTGCGTCAGGTCCACGGGGAATCCTTGCGTCGCCATTTCCACAGCGGCTCCTCTGCCAATTTTGCGATGTACCCGACGGACTCCTCCGGACGCATGGCCGCTGCTCGAATGTGATCGAAGATGAAGCTGTACTTCTGCAGTTCGTCGCTCTTCTCCAGGAAGAGCCCACCCGTGGCGTTCTCCGCGTACACGACATCCGGATCACCTGGTTCGGGGAAGCTCAGGATCGTGAAGGTACCGTCCATGCCGGCATGTGCCCCGACCTCGAACGGCAGGACCTGCAACGTCACATTCGGCAGTTCGGCTACCTCCACCAACCGCTTGAGCTGGTCACGCATGACCGTGTCCCCGCCCACCGGACGGCTCATCACCGCCTCATCGAGCACCACCCACAGATCGACCGGATCGTCCTGGGTCAATAACGATTGGCGACCGAGTCGGACACGCACTCGTTGTCGCACCTGTTCCGCAGTGAAATCAGGGCGGGCCGCACGAATCATCGCGCCGGCGTAATCCTCGGTCTCCAGCAGGCCCGGAACCACCTGCTGCTCGTACGCCCGAATCGAACTGGCCGCAGCCTCCAGACCCACGTACGCCCCGACCAGCACCGTGCTGTACGGATGCCACCAACCTTTCTGCCGCGCCTCCCGAGCGATCTGCACCAGCTCGTCGCTCTCGGCACCGACCACCCCGTAGATCCGGAGCATGTCCCGGACGTCCCGGGGTGTCGCGGTGGTGTGACCGGTCTCGATCCGGGAGATCTTCGACGCCGAACACTCCAGTTGCTCGGCCACGGCCTCGATGGTGATCCCGGCCGTCTCGCGCTGACGGCGCAGTTCCGCGCCCAGGCGACGCCGGCGGATGGTCGGACTGCGCCGCTCGCTCACGGTGTCACCTTCCGCCTCGACGCGCCGCTGTCTGCCGCCCGCCTGGGACGCGACCATAAGGCGGCGGGCGTTTCGCGGCAAGGGATGGAGCCGGTCCTCGGCCGGCCGCGACGGGCGAAACCGTCCTCAGTGTGCCGTCCGGGTGGCGGCACGTTCAAGCGCCGTTTCGCGCGAGCCGCTCACGTATCGGCAAAAGTCGACGTGCAACTTGCATGAAGCACGACGCTGATGCACTCTGTCCGTATGACGCGGGCTACACACCGTTCTGATCCAGTCTCCCCCTGTGATCACCGCGGTGCCGACGGAGACGACGACCGGATGACCCGGTCGACCGTCGACCGCCCCCGCGAATCCGGTGGCCGGTCGCCGACGCGCGACGGCGGCGGTGGTCCCAGACACCTTTCCTGACAGCCCAGACACGGCGGGCCGAGTACGCCACCAGCGCAGAGAAGCCCGTCAACGCCACGAACCCGGTTCCCGAGACACGACCTCGTCGCCGGAGCCCGCACTTCCCCCCGATCAGCCTTGCCGGCCTCCCCGCCGGCCGACCCTTCAGGAGCCCATGTGCTTCCCCGCTCCGGTGACGTACTGAACGTGACAAGCGCGGCGAGTGTCCAGTTCATCAGACCGATTCACTTCCGGGTGATCCGGGTGCTGGACCGCCCGACCTATGACGGCTGGCTCTGGCTCGAAGGTTACGAGTTGAACGCGGCGGGGGACGCGGTCAACCGTCGATCGATCTTCGTCCAGCGGGCCGGGCTGCACCTGGTGCAGGCCGCGCCGCAGCCGCAGCCGCGACCGCACACCGTCCGCTCGGCCCGCCGGCCCGTCACCCGGACCCCGGTACGGGTGGGCTGAGCATTCGAAACGCCGCCGACGGGCACACCGACGCCATAGAATCGGTGTGCCCACCCCGGCACGTCTCCACCGCGCCTCCAGGACCCCGAACCTGGGATGGCCATGGTCAATCTGTCCGCGCGGCGGCCCGATCGGTCCCGTATCGCCCACGCCTTCGGAATCCTGGCACTCTTCGGTGCCGCCATCACCCTGATGGTGCTGGTCCGGGATCCCGCCCTGTCCTCCACCCGGCTGGCCGAGCCGGTTCCCGCACCCGAGATCACGGTGGTGGAAGCCACGCCGCCGACCGGATCGGGAGGCTCACCGCCCGCCTGGGACGAATTCGACGACGACCGCACGGCAGCGCTGACGCCCGACGGCTCAGCTGCTCTGCCTGACGGCTCGGCTGCTCTACCTGACGGCTCGGCCGCGATACCCGACGACGCCGAGTCGTCCGCCAGCAGTGCGCACCGGGCGGGTACGTCCCACCGAGCCGGCGACCGGCACAACTCCGACGCACTCAGCAGGTCGCTGTTCTGGTCAGGGGTGTTCGGGCTCGCCATCTCCCTCGCCGGACTCGGGCTGGTCAGCACCAGACGAAGGATGTGGTGAGCAGCCGTTCACCCGGTGGGGCTCGCCGTGACCGTCGGGTCGGTGGTCGGCCCGGTCGTCGTCGGGTCGGTGGTCGTCGGCGCGGTGGTCGGTGCCGTCGTCGACGGGCTGGGGGTGGCGACCACCAGCCTGACCACGTCGCCGCTTTGGACGATCTCACCCTGGCCCGGATCGGTGGCGATCACGGTGCCGGCCCGCTGGTCCGACGGGCGGTACACGACCTCGGGTTCGAGATCGAGTGCTTCCAGCCGGGCTCGGGCCGCATCCTCGGTGAGCCCGACCAGGGGCGGCATCGGCAACCCCGTCGGCGCGGCACTTGTCGTCGGTGCCGCCGAGGGCGAACGGGTCGGTGAAGCCGACGCGCTCGTCGGCGCCGTCGAGGTCGGCTGGGGCGACGGCGGCGGGGAGTCGCCCTCGTCCACCGCCTGGCGTGCCAGCCACAACCCCACTCCGAGCGCGCCGAGCAACAGCAGCAGGACGATGCCCCAGAGAATCGGCAGCCACCAACGCCGACCGGCCTGCTCGTCGCCGTACCACTCGCCGGCGGCCAACTCACGGTCGTCACCCGGACCCGGTGGCCGCACCTCCGCCCGTCCCGACCACAGCTGAGGTCTGGGGGTCGGTGGCACCACCACTGTCGCGTCCGCCTCGGTGCCTTCGGGCGGCGTACCACCCAGCACGGCGGTGTCGTCGGGATCGCCGGCGGGCGGAGGCAACGGACGTGTCCGGTCGTCCGGCTGTTCCTCGCCCCGCTCGCTCATGTCGGCATCCCCACGCTGGTCAACCTAGCGGTTCCGCCCGCCATCGGCCGGGATCAGCGTGTCGGGTGCCTGTCACTGCCCAAGGAACTCGTCATCCGACGACCGAATCGCGCAGAAGATGTACGCGACGTCATCCCATCGTCCGACGGTGCCGGCGGCGGGTTCCTGGTCGGTGACCTTCCCGGTCAGCCCGGCCGGATAGCGAGGCGAGAATCCGTTGTCGAAGAGTTCGGCCGCGGCCTTCCGGCAGTCTTCCCCGACCAGTTGCGGCATCTCGTTCGATGGAGCCGCGCCGGCCACGGTAATCGAGATCGTGCTGCCGTGCTCCACCGGCGTACCGGCGACCGGATCAGTGCTCCGTACGCTCTGGTTGTCGCCGGTGCCGAAAACGAATTTCCATTCCAGCCCGCGCTTTCGCACCTCGTTCCGGGCTTCCTCGAGGTCCATGCCGACGAGATCCGGCACGGTCAGCCCGGTCGGACTCGGTGCGGCGGCACTGGTCGGGGCGGAGGTGGACGCGGGCCGCTCACGCGGTGACGAAGGGGCCGGTGCGCGCGGGCTGCGGCTTCCCTCCGCGAGGACGGGCGTCTCCGGCTGCCGCTGGTCGTCGCCCGCGAGCACCCAGCCGCCGGCGGCTCCGATGATCGCGAGCAGCAGCGCCGCGACGCCACCACCGACCACCATCGTCGTCCGATCGGGACCGGTGTCGGCCCGCGTCGTCCGGCCGTCCGTCACCTCACCCGTCATTGCGCCCACCGCCTCATCACCGGCGACCGTACCCATCGACGACAAACACCGTCCGTCACCTT
>NZ_BOPA01000025.1 GCF_016863515.1 Micromonospora gifhornensis | reverse complement strand
CAAGACCACGCAAACTGCCCTTTCCGTCGCATCGGGCGGACGAAAGGAGGTCCTAGTTGGCCCCCTTTGCGGCTTCGCGCTTGGCGATCCATCGGTAGCATCCGATCATCGCCTTGGATCTCGAACAGTCGCCAGAAGCGGCATGCCAACTGATCGCGACACCTTTTCCGCCCAGCACAAAAGCAGGAGTTACTCCATGGATTTCAATGAACGGGTCGCCGCGCTTGCCACAAAGGTCAGGAATCAGCGGGACGCAATCCAGACGGAAGAGGCCGCCAAGAACGCCTTCGTCATGCCGTTCATCTCAATGATCCTGGGCTATGACGTCTTCGATCCACTGGAGGTCATACCGGAGTTCACCGCCGACGTCGGGACCAAGAAAGGAGAAAAGGTAGACTACGCGATCATGCGCGGCGGCGAGGTGCAGATTCTGATCGAATGCAAGCAGCCGGGCGATTCCCTCAAGATCGAACACGCGTCACAGCTCTATCGATACTTTTCCGTCACGAATGCGCGGATCGCGGTCCTCACCAATGGGCAGGTGTACCACTTCTACACCGATCTCGACGCCCCCAACAAGATGGACACCAAGCCCTTCCTCGTGCTCGACCTGGAGGATATCGATGAGACCCTCCTGCCCGAGCTTCGCAAGCTCTCGAAGGACGTTTTCGATCTCGAATCGATCATCAGTGCAGCCGAAGAACTGAAGTACCTCGGCCAGATCAAGCGCTGGATGGCAGCGCAGTTCAAGGAACCTGAGGACGAGTGGGTCAGGTTCTTCGCAACGAAGGTGTACGAAGGTTCGCTTACCCAGAAGAGGCGCGAACAGTTCAGACTCCTTGTGGCCAAAGCCGCCTCGCAGTTCATCAGAGACCAAGTCAACGATCGACTGAAGGGCGCCCTCTACACAAACCTTCCCAAGCAGGCCGTCGAAGCTCCCTCCGAAGTGCTCGAAAGCGAAGAGGTCGCTCTCAGCGACGTCGATCGCGGTACGGAGGTGGAGACCACGCTCGAAGAACTCACGGGCTACCAGATCGTCAAGGCGATCGCGTGCAGCGAGGTCAAACCTCAACGTATTGTTGGTCGCGACGCCAAGTCCTACTTCGCAGTCATTCTCGACGACAACAACCGCAAACCCATCGCGCGCCTGCACTTCAACGGAAAAGCGCGTAAGTATATTGGAACGTTCGACGCCAACAAGACAGAGACTCGCCACCTGATCGACTCTCTCGACGACATCTATATCCACGCTGAGGCCATACGAAGCGCGGTCAGGACTTTCATGGGCTAGACGGCCACGGAGATTGGTCGATCCTCGGTGCTGAAGTAGCTGTTCGGTTGCTGCGGGCGGGCCAGCCAAGGAATCGGCCGAACAACTCCGCCCCGCTACCTGTCACGCTCGGGTTGAGCTGGTGCAGGTCATCAATGGCGTCGTGCAGGCAACTGGCCAGATAGAGGAAGAGGCTCACCGGCAGCGAGAAATGCTTGAGACCTGTGGATCGGTCGGGAAGGGGCGTACCTTCCCGATGATCGGTTGAGGATCTCGAGTGAAGGCCGACGTTGGCGCGTCGGTCGGGAAGGTACGCCTGGTGCTGACTGTAGTCGCCGAGGACGGGGCGAGGCGTGAGGACGTCTCGCTGCTGGATGACATCGTGCGGGAGGGTGCCCGGCGGATGCTGGCCGCCGCGCTGGAAGCGGAGGTTGACGCGTACCTGGCCGAGCTGGCGGTCGAACGCGATGAGCAGGGCCGGCGGCTGGTGGTGCGTAACGGCCACGCCCAGCCGAGGGAAGTGATGACCTCGGCTGGCGCGGTGCAGGTGCGGGCGCCGCGGGTCAACGACAAGCGCGTCGATCCGGAGACCGGGCAGCGGAAGCGGTTTCGGTCAGTGGTCCTGCCGCCGTGGTGCCGCAAGAGCCCGAAGGTGGCCGAGGTGCTACCGCTGCTGTACCTGCACGGCTTGTCGACCGGTGATTTCGTCCCGGCCCTGGAGTCGTTCCTCGGCTCGGCCGCCGGTCTGTCCTCGGCCACGATCACCCGGCTGAGCAAGCAGTGGACCGACGACTACCACGCCTTCTGCAAGCGGGACTTGTCCAGCGTCGATTACGTGTACGTGTGGGCCGACGGCATTCACGTCAACGTGCGCCTGGAGGAGGACAAGCTGTGCCTGCTGGTGGTCGTCGGGGTCCGCGCCGATGGGTCGAAGGAGCTGGTCGCCCTGGCTGACGGCTACCGAGAGTCGACCGGTTCGTGGGCTGACCTGCTGCGTGACTGCGCTCGTCGGGGTATGCGGGCCCCGGTCCTCGCGGTCGGTGACGGCGCGCTCGGCTTCTGGGCTGCACTGCGGGAGGTCTTCCCAGACACCCGGGAGCAGCGCGACTGGGTGCACAAGACAGCGAACGTCCTGGCCGCGTTGCCCAAGTCAGCTCATCCGGGCGCGAAGGCCGCCCTGACTGAGATCTACAACGCCGAGGACAAGCGGCACGCCCGTGCTGCGGCGAAGCGGTTCGCTGACGCCTACGGCGTCAAGTTCCCCAAGGCCGTCGCCAAGGTCGTCGACGACCTCGACGAGCTGCTGACGTTCTACGACTTCCCCGCCGAGCACTGGATCCACCTGCGTACCTCGAACCCGATCGAGTCGACCTTCGCGACGGTGCGCCACCGGACCCGCGTCACCAAGGGCCCCGGCAGCCGAGCCGCTGGCCTGGCCATGGCGTTCAAGCTGATCGAGTCCGCGCAGGACCGGTGGCGGGCGGTGAACGCACCGCACCTGGTCGCCCTGGTCCGCGCCGGCGCTACCTTCATCAACGGCCAACTGGTCGAGCGCCCAGCCGACCTGGCCGCATAGTCCACCCGACAAGCCCCAGGGAGCGCCAAGCATGACCATCATCGACAAGATCGCCTGGATCCGCCTCGAGAACGGCGCGATCCTCAGCTCCCGATCACGCGGCAAGGACGTCTACTACATCCCGGGCGGCAAGCGAGAACCAGGCGAAGGCGACATCGACACCCTCGTCCGCGAAATCCAGGAAGAACTCAGCGTGATCATCGCTCCCGACACCGCCGAGCACGTCGGAACCTTCCACGCCCAAGCCCATAGTCACCCCGACGGGACGATGGTCCGCATGACCTGCTACACCGCCGACTACCAAGGCGTTCTGCAGCCCAGCAGCGAGATCGAGGAGATGGTCTGGCTCACCCACGCCGACCGCCACCGGGTCTCCCCAGTCGACCAGATTATCTTCGATCATCTACACGAGACCGCGCGCATGCGCTGAGGCAACGTCAACACCCGTCCACAGGTATTGACAATTTCTCACCGGCAGCTCTCGGTACTCGGTCACGAGGGCCAACTTTGCCGCACCGCATGGCCACGGCTGCCCACATCGGCGACAGAGCCAGAGCGGGCGCATCGGCAGATGCCCGACCTCAATTGCAAGGTCGCGCTGCGCCGACCGGCGGCGCGGGTGACCGGTCACCGCCGACCACCGACAAGCGCGTTGCGCGGGACGTACATCGTCATGCGAGCAGATCCTTTGCAGACGGTCGGCGGTGGGCTCGCCGGGGGAATGGCGAGCCCACCGCCGCCGCACGGCGGCTTGGGGTATGCCGCCGGTCACCCACCCACGCAGCCCCGATGGCGGTACGCAGATGGGGAGTCATCCGTACGTGAGCGGAAGGGCCGGGTCGTGACAGCCGACGCTCAAGACCTGCCCTTCCAACCAGGTCCTCACGTCCGCCTCGCTTCGGACAGGTCACCGCGCGCTCCCCGGCTCAGTAGGTCGGGCTTGATCGCCCGTCTTCCAGCCAATCGCTGTTCGCCGGCAGATCCCAGTGCAGCGATGGCGCAGAACCGATGCATTCCCATTGCCATGAATGCCCTGAGCTGGATAGATGGATCTGTGATGGGCGGTGGCGGAAATGGGCGGCGCGTGCCGGGCTCGCGGCGGTATCGGCTGGCGCAGCGACGCAAGGCGATCGGCCTCAGCCAGGAACGCCTCGCCGAGGTCCTCGGAGTTGATCGTTCCACTGTCGTGCGGTGGGAGCGGGCAGAGACCGACCCACAGCCCTGGCACCGCCCACACCTGGCCACAGCGCTCAACGTGTCCGTAGAGGAACTGTCCGATCTGTTGGCCGACACCTGTCCGCCGTCCGTCACGCTCGACGGACGTCTCGACTACGCGCTGCGGCAGCCTGGTCGCGTCGACCTGGTCGCCGTCGCACACCTGCGGGAGCGTGTGCGGCATCTTGACGAGCGCTACGACCAGACTCCTTCAACCCTCTTGCTCGCAGAAGCGGCACAGTTGCACGGCCAGGCGGTCTTCCTGCGCCAGTACGCTGGGGCCGGCTCAGTTCAGCGCGAGTTGGCTTCAGCGATCGCCGAAGCGGCCACACTGATGGGCCAACTGGTGTGGGACGCCACCCAGCGACACGACCACGCCGCCAGCGCCGCCTACTTCGACCAGGCGATCAAGGCCGCGCGAGAAGCCCGCGACACCGCTGCCGAGGCCAACGCCATACTTCGCAAGAGTTACCTCGCGCTCTACGGCACCAGGCAGCCAACCGCCGCCGTCGCCCTGACCACGCAAGCCGCAGCGGTGAGCCGCCGCGACAGCCGCGTGCTCGCTGGCCTCGCCCAACTGCACCGCGCCGAGGCACACGCGATGCTCGGCCAGGTTCGAGAATGCGCTGAGGCCCTTGGAGCCGCCGAGAATCACTTCACTGCGGTGAGTCCGCAGGATCCGGCCTCAGCGCTCTACTGTCCCAGCCATCACGCGCGACTCGCGGGCTCCTGCTGGTTGTCGTTGAACAAGCCGACCGAGGCGATCAAAGCGTTGGAGGAGGCTCATCAACTCGTCGCCGCACGCCGCAAGTCGACAGCCGTCATCCTCGGCAATCTCGCCCTCGCCAACATCCGTCACGGCGACCTCGACACCGCCGTCTCCCACCTGCATCTGAGCATCGATGTCATCGAGCGGACCCGCGCCGGCGGTGGCCTTACTCTCGCCTTCGCAGCCGCCCGCCAGCTGCGTCCCTGGAGCGATCAACCGTCGGTTCAAGATGTCAACGACCGACTCCTCACCCTCATGACCCCGTAGGAGCATCAGCGTGACAAGCACCGACGATGCCAAGCAATCTGTCCGGCGACGTGTCTGGGATCTCCTCGAACGCGAGGGTGCCGCACCACCCGGGGTGCACGGCCACATCCCCGACTTTGTCGGCAAGGAAGATGCAGCAGCTCGGCTCGCAGAACTGGAAGCTTGGAAGCAGGCACGTGTCATCAAGTGCAATCCCGACCGAGCCCAGCTGCCGGTCCGGGTGCGCGCCCTTCAGGAGGGCAAGCTGCTTTACATGGCGGTCCCGCGACTCGCCACACCGAAGCCCTTCTACCTACTCGACCCAGCTGTCTTGGAGAGCCCCTTCGAGACTGCGGCCACGAGCAAGGGTGCGCCCGATAACGCCCCGACGGTCGGCCCCGAGGACATGCAACCGGTGGACATGATCGTCTGCGGGAGCGTCGCGATCAGCCGACGTAATGGCGTACGGGTCGGCAAGGGAGCCGGCTACTCCGACTTGGAGATCGCGCTCCTGACCGAGGCCGGGCTCGTGACCACGGAGACCGTCATTGCCACCACGATCCACCAGAGCCAACTCCTCGACGAGGAACTACCTGACGCTGGTCACGACTTCAGCGTGGACTACGCGATCACACCCGGCGAAGTCGTTGCATGCGCACCCGACCGGGAGCGCCCTTCCGGCATCCTCAGGGAGCACCTTCGTCCGGATCAGCTCGACAACATCCCAGTTCTGCACTGATCATCGTTGTGGTGGGAGTCTCGGTGACGGCAACGCCGGATCGTGGAGTGGTTCCGGTGCACGGTTCGCTTGCCGTCTATCCCGGCACGTTCGATCCGTTCACCCCGGGGCACCTCGATCTGCTGGCCCGCGCCCGGGTGATGTTCGACCAGATCATCGTGCTGCTGGCGGTGAACGCCGACAAGCAGCCCACCGCCGAGGCCACAACCAGGGCCGTACAGGTGCGTGAGGCCATGCCGTCAGCGTGGGGCAACGTCGAGGTGGACACCTGGACCGGCCTGACCACCGCCTACTGCCTGCGCCGTGGCGCGACGGTCATCGTTCGCGGCTTGCGTACGGCCGCAGACTTTCACCACGAATACCAACTCGCAGCGATGAACGAGACACTCGGCATCCAGACCGTCTGGTTGCCGGCCCGTCCGCAGTTGGCCGCCACGTCGTCCACGGCCGCACGCGCATACCGCGCGGCTCAGTCGGACCGTCCTTCTCTGAACGCCGAAGAGCGACCACCCGCCACCCACAAACCCGAAGAAGGCCCCGGCCGGGTGTGAACCACCAGGCCAGGGCCTTGATCGTTGGTGCGCCGCCAGGGACTCGAACCCCGAACCCGCGGATTAAGAGTCCGCTGCTCTGCCAGTTGAGCTAGCGGCGCTCGTTGGCAACGGGGAGAAACGATAGCAGGCCGCTGGTCGGGCCCGCCGCCAGGAGGCGTATCCGCTCGGGGACGTTCACGCTGTGATCACGGCGCGCCGTCCGCGCAGCTCGCCCTGCTCGATCATGTGGTGCGCCTCGGCGACCTGGGACAGCGGCAGCGGCACCACCGCGCGCGGGGCGAGCCGCCCGGCGGCGAGCATCCGGTTGACCGCGGCGGCGGCCTCGGCCAGTTCGGCGGTGCTGGCGTGGGAGATGACGAAGCCGATCACGCTGCGGTCGTTCATGTAGAGCGCCCCGACCGGCAGCACCGGCCGGGACCGGGCGCCGGCGAGCAGCACGATCCGCCCTCGCAGCGCGAGCAGGTCCACCACCGTTTCGAGGTCGTTGTGCCCGGAGGTGTCGAGGTAGACGTCGATGCCGTCGGGGCAGGCCGCCCGGAGCCGGTCGGCCAGGCCGGGGGCGTGGTGGTCGAGCACCTCGGTGGCTCCGGTCCGCCGGCAGAACTCCGCGTCCCGTGGTGACGCGGTGGCCACCACCCGGGCACCAGCCGCGGCGGCGAAGGCGACCAGGGCCGCCCCGACGTTGCCGCCGCCACCGGCCACCACCACGGTCTCCCCCACCCGCAGCCGGCCGTGCACGAAGAGCGCCAGGTACGCGGTCGCGCCGGGGTGGGCCACGGTGACGGCAGTCGCCGCAGCTACCCCCTCCGGCAATCGGTAGAGCCGCTCCACCGGTACCACTGCCTGCTCGGCGGCGGCGCCCTGCCGGCCGTCGTACCCCAGGCTGTTGCACCAGACCAGGTCGCCGGGGTGGAAGCCGGCGGTGCCGGGACCGGTCTCGACGACCCGGCCGACCAGGTCGCGGCCGACTACGAAGGGCATCGGCAGCGGCGTCGGGTACGCCCCGGAGCGGACGAAGGTGTCGACGTGGTTGACAGTGGTGGCGACAAGGTCGACGAGGACGTCGGTCGGGCCGGGGCGGGGCGCCGGCAGGTCGCCGTAGCGGATCTCGGTGACCGGCCCCGGGCGCTCGATGTAGGCGGCTCGCATCGCCTCATTCTGGCCGCCGGCCGGGTGGCCGCCGCCAGGATCCGGATCTCCCGGCGTCGTGATCCGAGTCGTGGGGAGACGAATCAGGCCCGGTCCACCGGACCGGGCCTGTCGTGTGATTGCTGGTGCGCCGCCAGGGACTCGAACCCCGAACCCGCGGATTAAGAGTCCGCTGCTCTGCCAGTTGAGCTAGCGGCGCTCGTTGGCAACGGGGAGGACATTAGCACGGTCCGCGATCCGGGTTCCAATCCGATACCCGGGTCATCCCTTCGGCCGACGTTGTGCGGACATTCGGCACCAAGCACGCACAAGGCTTGGGACGGGCTGATGCCGGATGGCTCTGGTACGGCACGATGTCCGCCAGGTGCGTGAGACAGGGGTGGGGATGGGCAGGTTCGCGCGGACCGGGGCGTTACTGGGCGTTCTGGGCCTGGTGGCGTCGCTGGCGTTGTCGGGTTGCGGCAGCGATTCGAGTGGGGCCCAGTTCGTGGAGGGTACGCAGCCGGCGGCCACCGGTTCGGCGTCTCCGGGCACCCCTGAGGTGACTGCTGGGCCGCCGTTGACGGTGAGCCCGGCCGACGGTGCGAAGGACCGTCCGGTCAGCGCGGAGATCGGGGCCAAGTTGCCGGACGGGGGCAAGGTCACGAAGGTGACGTTGACCACCGACAACGGCAAGAAGGTCAAGGGCAAGCTGCGGACGGACGGCTCCTCGTGGGTGCCGTCAGCGCCGCTGAAGTGGTCCACCAGCTACACCGCCACGGTGAGCGCCACCCAGCCGGACGGCTCGGTCAGCGAGGGCACCAGCACCTTCACCACGATGGCCAAGCCCGCCTCGGTGATCAATTCCGGGTTGTACCTGTTCGACGACCGGACGTACGGGGTGGCGATGCCGGTGGTGGCGGAGTTCCACCCGGGCATCGCCAAGAAGGACCGGGCGAAGGTGCAGAAGCGGATGTTCGTGCAGACGGATCCGCCGCAGCCGGGTGCCTGGCACTGGGTGGGCAACGGCACCCAGGCGTACTACCGGGCGCCGGAGTTCTGGAAGCCGGGCACGAAGATCTCCGTACGCATCGCGCTGGCCGGTATCCCGCTGAGCAACGGCCGGTACGGAAACGTCGACCGGACCGCCACCGCCAAGATCGGCTCCGCGTTCGAGATGAAGGTGACGAACTCCGACAAGCAGATGCGGGTGTACGAGAACGGCAAGCTGATCAAGACGCTGCCGGTGAGCCTCGGCAAGACGAAGACTCCTTCCTCCAGTGGCACCCTGGTGGTGATGGAGAAGAAGGAGGCGACGGTCTTCGACACGATGGACGACCCCGACCCGGAGAACCGGTACGTCACCGACATCCAGTTCGCTCAGCGGCTGACCTGGGGTGGCGAGTACATCCACGCCGCGCCCTGGTCGGAGAACGTGCAGGGGCGGCAGAATGTCTCCCACGGCTGCGTGAACGTCTCCATGGCGAACGCCAGGTGGCTCTTCGAGCGTACGAAGATCGGCGACCCGATCACCATCACCGGCACCGAGCGTAAGTTGGCAGCCGGGAACGGGTGGACGGCGTGGGATCTGAGCTGGGCGGAGTTCGTCAAGGGCAGCGCGCTGCCGGTGCCGGACGGTGGTGCCGGTCCGGCCTTGTGACCGGGCCAGATATGTCACTATCCGGACATCCAATTTCAGGTGTTTCGGTTCACCCTCCGCAACGGGTACGTGAGCTGATGCGTCTGTGATGTGGATGGGCAGCGGACCACGACTGTGAGGACACCATGCGAGTTCGGGACCAGCGCAACCGGCGGCGGGGGGTGCTCGCCGCGGGGATGCTCGCCGTGGCGTTGGCGCTGACCTCCGCCTGCACGGGCAGCGGCGGTAAGGGCGACGGCAATGCGCCGGGCTGGCAGGGCGGTGCCGATCAGCCGGCCGCCAAGGCGTCGGTGACCATCAGCGAGCCTGCCGCGGACGCGAAGAACGTGCCGGCGGCCACGGCCATCACCTTCGCCGCTCAGGAGGCCGAGAAGACCTCGGTCGAGTTGACCGACTCCGCCGGGAAGAAGGTCAAGGGCACCCTGGCCAAGGACGGTAAGAGCTGGCTGCCGGCGAAGGCGTTGTCGTACGGCGAGTCGTACACCGCCACCGTCACCGCGACCGGGGACGACGGCCTTCCGGTGACCGCCACCAGCGCGTTCACCGTGATGAAGCAGCCGAGCAAGCAGGTCCGGATCACCAGTTTCCTCGGTGACGACCAGACTGTCGGGGTGGCCATGCCCCTGATCGTGAAGTTCGGTCGGGCCATTCCGGAGAAGTACCGGCCCGAGGTGCAGCGGCGGATGACGGTGACCTCGTCGCCGGCCCAGGAGGGCATCTGGCACTGGGTCAGCCCCACCGAGGTCCGCTACCGGCCCAAGGAGTTCTGGAAGGCCGGGAGCAAGGTGTCGTACCGGGTGCAGGCCGGTGGGCTGCCGCTGGGCGACGGCTGGTACGGCCGGGCGGATCTGACCGTCGACATCAAGATCGGCCCGAAGCTGGTCATGACGGTGGACAACAGCACCAAGCGGATGGTGGTCACCCGCGACGGCGAGACGATCAAGACGATCCCGGTGAGCCTGGGCAAGAAGAGCACCCCGTCGTCCAGCGGCACGATGGTGGTGATGGAGAAGCTGCGCAAGACGGTCTTCGACACGTTCGACGAGCTGGGCCCGGAGGACGGGTACCGCACGAAGATCGACTACGCCCAGCGGCTGACCTGGGGTGGCGAGTTCATCCACGCCGCGCCCTGGTCGGAGGGGCAGCAGGGCACCACGAACGTCTCGCACGGCTGCGTGAACGTGTCGATGGCCAACGGTGCCTGGCTGTTCAACAACACGAAGGTCGGCGACCCGATCGTCGTGAAGGGCACCGAGCGCAAGCTTCAGCTCGGCAACGGCTGGACGGACTGGAACGTCAGCTGGGAGCAGTACGTCAAGGGCAGCGCCCTGCCGTACGAGCCGGCCGAGGACGAGACCGCAGACGACGAGACCGCAGACGACGTGACCACCGAGGACGGGACGACCGAGGACGAGTCGGCCGACCCGGACGTCTCGGCCAGCGCCACCCCCTGAGCCTGCCGCGCTGAATCAGCCGCTGCGCCCCATCGAGCCGACGCCCGGGTACCGGTCAATCACCGGTCCCCGGGCGTCGGGCCGTTTGTCGGAGCAGCATGGTCACCGGGTGGGCTGAGGGTCCCCGCCTCGGCTGAGCTTCAGGGTCAGCACGTCGGTGCGTACCGTGAAATGCCCGTGGAAGAGGGCCGCGCCGTTGCTGCCGTACCCGATCTGGGTTGCGGTGATCAACGGATGCCCGACCGCCACGCCGAGCCGGGCCGTCGACTCCTCGTCGGCGAGAACGGCGGCGAGTTCGATCTCGGCCCGGCACACCGGCATGCCGGTGGCGCTGGCCAGGAACTCGAACATGTCCAGGTCGATGCTGACCAGCCCGGACGGGTCGAGGTCACGGCCGTCGAAGCTCAGCGGCAGGTGGTCGCGGATCCAGGCGGCGGGGACGCCGTCCACGGCGAAGAGTCGGTCGACCCGCCACACCGGTGCCTCCGGCGCCAACCCGAGGACCTTCGCGCAGTCAGGCGGGCAGGTGGCCCGGCTGACTGCGGCGTCCTGAAGGGTCGGCCGGTGGCCGGAGGCGGTGATCCGGTCCCGCAGCGCGGTGACATCGCTGATCGACACCGGCACCCGCTCGGCGCCGTCGTGCACGAAGGTGCCGATTCCCCAGGTACGGGTCACCACTCCCTCGGCCGCGAGCTGGCCGAGCACCTCGCGTACGGTGGCCCGGCTGACCTCCAGCCGCTCGGCCAGGTCCCGCTCGTTGGGCAGCTTGTCGCCCGAGCGGAACTCACTGCCGATCAGCTCCCGGAGTCGGCCGTGCGCCGCTTGTAGCGCGGTTTCGCGCCGAGCCATCCACCCTCACCTCATCGTTCCCGCCGTCGACGGCCTAGGGAGTTTAGTTCGTCGGTGCCTGCCCGGCCGATCGGCCGGAAGGTCACCAGACCTGCTCAAGCACCCTGATCGTGTTGCCGCCGATCACCTTGGCGATCTCGTCGTCGGAGTAGTCGTGCTTGACCAGCCAGCCGACGATGTTGCCGAACGCCTCGCCCGGGTTCTCCACGCCGGACACGTACTCCACCCGAGGGTGCTCCGGCCGGTTGCCGGCGTCGTGGGCGTAGTTGCCGGCGTAGGTGTTGTGCACCCCGACGTGGTCACCGAACATCGTGTCCGGTCCAAAGGTGACGTGGTCGATGCCGACCAGGTCGACGCAGTACGTGAAGTGGTCCATCACCGACTCGATCGAGTGGTGCTTGTGCGCCTCGGAGAGCGTGGTGTGCGGGGCGGCCTCGATGCCGATCACGCCACCGCGCTCGGCGCAGGCCCGGATCACCTCGTCCGGCTTCATCCGGGAGGTGTCCCACACCGCGCGGGCACCGGCGTGGGTGATGAACACCGGCACCCGGCTGGCCTCGATGACGTCCAGACAGGTCTGGTCGCCGGAGTGCGAGATGTCGATGGCGATGCCGAGCTTGTTCATCCGGTCCACCGCGCGCCGCCCGAAGTGGGTCAGCCCACCGTCGTGCTTCTCGGACAGGCCACCGCCGAGCATGTTCGCCTGGCTGTAGGCGATGCCGAGCTGACGGACACCGAAGCCGTACAGGATGTCGATGCGGTCCAGTTCGTTCTCGATCGGGCTGCTGCACTCCAGCCCGGCGACCAGCGCCAGCCGGCCGTCCCGCTTGGCCGCGTGGATGTCGGCCAGCGATGTGGCCAGGAAGACGTGGTCCTGCTTGTAGAGGTCACTCATCCGCATCCCGAGGGCGTAGATGAGGTCGTTCCACTTCCAACCGTTCTCGCTTGTCACGCAGGAGGCGCCGGCCATGAAGTTGTCGAAGACGGCGGTCAGGCCGGAGCGGGCCAGACCCTCGTAGCCGGTGCGCTGGCGCGCGGTCCGGTTGTAGGCGCGCAGCTCACGGACGTCCTCGGGCAGGATCACCGGGTGCTCGTGCAGCGAGATGGCGGTGTGCTCGGTGAGCAGCCGGGTCACCCGCGCACGCTGGGCGTCGGTCAGGCCGAGGTCGTGCTCCGGCACCCGACCGACTTCCTTGGCCAGCTCGAACACCCGGTAGTCCGAGTGCGGCTCCAGGTACGAGTACGACCTGTGGCCCTGGTACCGGGGGGCGGGATCTAGCAGCAAGACACCTTCTCCTTGTCAGGACGGGTAGCCGGCCGTCACGCGGCCAGCGGATAGTGGCAGGCGACCGGATGTGCACCGGTGGCCAGCGGGGGTTCGGTAGTGGCGCAGGTGTCGGTCGCCTGCCAGCAGCGGGTCCGGAACCGGCAACCCGACGGCGGGTTGACCGGGCTGGGCGGGTCACCGGCCAGCAGGATCCGCTGCCGCTGTCGGCGGCCGGCCGGGTCGGGCACCGGCACCGCGGAGAGCAGCGCGCTGGTGTACGGGTGCCTGGGCGAGTCGTACAGGTCGATCTCCGGGCCGGTCTCCACCAACTTGCCGAGGTACATCACGGCGACCCGGTCGGAGATGTGCCGCACCACCGACAGGTCGTGGGCGATGAAGACGTACGCCACGCCCAGCTCATCCTGGAGGCGTTCCAGCAGGTTGACGACCTGGGCCTGGACGGAGACGTCAAGTGCGGAGACCGGCTCGTCGCAGACGATCACGTCGGGGTTCAGGGCCAGCGCCCGGGCGATGCCGATGCGTTGGCGCTGCCCGCCGGAGAACTGGTGCGGGTAGCGGTCCAGGTGCAGGCTGGCGTCGAGACCGACCAGGTCCAGCAGTTCCTTGATCCGCTCGACCCGGCGTCGGCGGTCCAGCACGTCCGGGTGGATCTCGAAGGGCTGGAGCAGGATCTCCCGGATCGTCCGGCGCGGGTTCAGCGAGGTGTACGGGTCCTGGAGCACGATCTGGATCCGGCGACGCAGCGCCCGCAGCTCCCGCCCCTTGGCCTGGTGCACCACCGACTTGCCGAACCGCACCGCACCGGAGGTGGGCTGTTCCAACCCGACGAGCATCCGCGCCAGGGTGCTCTTGCCGCAGCCGGACTCCCCCACCACGCCGAGGGTCTCGCCGCGGCGCAGGTCGAAGGAGACGCCGTCGACGGCCTTGACGACCCCGCCGGAGACGAATGGGATGCGCCCCTTGACGGGGAAGTGCTTGACCAGGTTCTCGACCCGTAGCACCACGTCATCGCTGGGTGGCACCGAGCACCTCCTCGTGGTGGTGGCAGGCGCTGGCCCGGTCGGCCGGCAGCGCGTGCAGCGGCGGCAGGGTCACCAGGCATTCGTCGGTGGCCCGGGGGCAGCGCAGGTGGAAAGGACATCCGGTGGGCAGCCGGGCCGGGTTCGGCGGGGCGCCGGGAATCGCGTAGAGCTGCTCGTCGCGCCGGTCCACCCGGGGCATCGAGGCGAGCAACCCTTCGGTGTACGGGTGCGCCGGCCCGGCGAAGATCTGCTCGACCGTGCCGCGCTCGACGATCCGGCCGGCGTACATCACCGCCACCTCGTCGGCGACCTCGGCCACCACGCCCAGGTCGTGGGTGATCAGCAGCAGACCCATGCCGCTGTCCCGTTGGATCTCCGCCAGCAGCTCCATCACCTGGGCCTGCACGGTCACGTCCAGGGCGGTGGTGGGCTCGTCGGCGATCAGCAGGTCCGGTTCCAGGGAGATGGCCAGCGCGATCATGATGCGTTGGCGCATGCCACCGGAGAACTGGTGCGGGTAGTCACGCAGCCGGTCCCTGGCCGCCGGGATGCGTACCCGGTCGACAAGTTCGATGGCCCGGCGGCGGGCGTCGGCGCGGGACATGCCCCGGCGTACCCGCAGCACCTCCATGATCTGGTGGCCGATGGTGAAGACCGGGTTGAGGGCTGCCATGGCGTCCTGGAACACCATGCCGATCTCCTCGCCGCTGATCCGCTCCCGCTGTTTGCGGGGCAGGTTGAGCAGCTCCCGGCCCTGCAACCGGACCGATCCGCTGACCGTGGCGGGCGGTACGTCGAGGATGCCCATCACCGCCTGGGCGGTGACGCTCTTGCCGGAACCGGATTCGCCGAGGATGGCCAGGGTCCGTCCGGAGTCGACTTCGAGCGACACCCCGTTGACCGCGTTGACCGGCCCGTTCGGGCTGGGAAACGCGACCCGCAGGTCGTCGATCTCCAACAGGCTCATCGCAGCACTCCGGCTCGGTGCAGGAAGTCCCGCACCACCTGCTGGAACAGCTCGGGCTCCTCCAACTGCGGGGAGTGGCCGGAGTTCTCGAAGACCACAAGCTCACCGTTGGGCACCAGGTCGGCGATGACCTGCGAGGCTTCCACCGGCGTACGCCAGTCGTGCCGGCCCACGGTGACCAGGGTCGGGCAGGTGATCGAGGGCAGCTTCGGCTTGAGGTCGTACCGGGGCATGTTCTGCCCGAAGGCCGCGTTGTGGGTCCGGTAGTGGAAGCGGGTGGCGGCCAGCCGCGCCTCGTCCTTGGCCGGGTCGTGCTGGTGATCGTAGAGCGGCAGGATGGCCCGCCAGTACTCCCGCAGCTGCTCGTTGCTCTCGAAGCGGCCGGTGCCGATCCGGTCGATGACCCACTCCGGGATGACCGAGCGGTCGGTGTTGCGGGCCCGCTCGACCGCCAGGTGGTCGTGCGCGGTGTCCGCGGCGGTGTCCCGCAGCACCAACGCGGAGACCCGGTCGGGGTGCGCGATGGCGTACTCCATGGCGATGAATCCGCCGTACGAGCCGCCGGCCATGACGATCTTCTCGTAGCCGAAGTGCTCCCGGATCGCGTCCACGTCGGCCACCCACTGCTCGTGGGTGAACGGCTCGTCGTCACTGGACTCGCCGGAGCCGCGGGCGTCGAAGACGATGACCCGCAACCGGTCGGAGAAGGGACCGAAGGAACGCTTCGGTTCGCTGCGTGAGCCCAGACCCGGCGCGCCGTGGTGCACGATCATCGCCGGGCCGTCCTCGGGGCCGAACGCCTCGACGACAAGTTTCGCTCCGTTGATTTTCACCGGACCCCCTCGATGATGTTGGACGCCAGGTCGCGCGGGTAGCCGGTGAGCCGGCGCGGACCGTCTTCCTGCACCAGGACCGTGTCGGAGATGCGGTAGCCGGCGTGCCCGGGCACGTAGACACCGGGTTCGCTGGAGAGCAGCATCCCGGGGGCGAGCACGGTGTCGTCGCCGTCCTCGACCCACGGCGCCTCGTGGTTCTGCAGCCCGATGCCGTGCCCCTGCCGGTGCCGGATGTAGTCCCCCAGCCCCTGGTCCCGCAGCACGTCCAGGCAGATCTTGTTGACCTCGGCGCAGGTCCGCCCGGCGACCATCGCCTGGGTGCCCACCTCCTGCGCCTGCCGGTCGGCCTCGTAGTAGCGCACCTGTTCGGCGGTGGGCTCACCGATGATGAAGGTCCGCTCGCTCTCCACGAAACGGCTGGCCACCGCCGCGCCGAGGGAGAGGATCAGGGTGTCGCCCGGTCGTACCCGCCGACGGGTCGGCAGGCCGTGCGGCAGCGCCGAATTCGGGCCGGCGTAGACAAGTCCCCCGGCCAGCTTGGTGGTGTAGACGACCAGGTCGTAGTGGGCGTACATCTGATCGGTGCCGTAACCGATCACGTGCCGGGCGATCTCGTCCTCGCGGGGCAGCGGGCCACCGGAGGCCAGCGCCTCCTCGATCAGCCCGCGCCCGGCGGCGAGCATCTCGTCGCAGATCCGGGCGGCGGCCTCGTGGAACGGGATCTCCTCGGGGAACTTGCACAGCCTCAGCTTCGCCACCGCGTCGGTGGTGACCAGTTCCGCACCGCCGATGGCCGCGGACAACGCCCGGAACGCGGCCACCGACACCCCGGCGCTCACCCCGATGCGGCGTCCCGCCCCACCGGGCCGCGACAGCGCGGCGGCCAGGGTCTCCTCGGCGCTGACCACACCCGGGTACTCGAAGTAGCTGACCATCGGCAGGGTGACGCCCTGCTGCGCGGCGTACTCCTCGTCGAGGCGGGGGATGACCAGCAACGGATCACCCTCGCGCGGCATCCACAGGTAGACCGGTCGCTCGGTGGCGATGTAGAAGAAGCCACTGAGGAACGCGACCTCCGGCGGCGAGGTGGCCAGGAAGCCGTCCAGGCCACGCTCGTCGAGCGCCTCGCTGAGCCGGGCACGGACGCTTGTGTAGAAGCTGTCGGGAAGTCGCACTTGTCAGCCTCCGTTGCGGCGGGGGTCACGGGAGTCGTTGAACCGCATTCCGGCGAGGGTCGCGGCGAGCACCAGCAGCAGGATCGCCAGGGACGGGAAGAGGGTCTGCCACCAGGCGATCGCGATGGTGCCGCTGCGCTGGGCGTTGAGCAGGATCCGACCCCAGGACCAAGCGTCCGGGTCACCGAGGCCGAGGAAGCTCAGGCCGGCCTCGGAGATCACCGCCCGGGAGGCGGTGAGCAGCACGCTGACGATCATCAGCGAGACGACGGCGGGCAGGATCTCGCGGGTGACGATCCGCCAGCCCGTCGCACCGAGCACCCGGGCCCCGTCGATGTAGGGCATCGCGCTGATCACCAGCCCCTGCGAGCGGATCAGCCGGGCCACCTCGGGCCAGGCGAAGAACCCGATGATCAGGGTCAGGGTCACCACGCTGGGGCTTACCACCGCGGCCAGCATGATCATCAGGGGCAGGGTGGGCAGCGCCAGCATCACGTCGGTGATCACCGTGGCGACCGCGTCGATCGGCCGGAAGTACGCCGCCGCCAACCCGATCGTGGTGCCCAGCGCGAGCGCGATCAGCGATGCGGCCAGGCCGATCACCAGACTGGTCCGGGTGCCCCAGACCACCTGGGCGAAGACGTCCTGCCCGAGGTCGTCGGTGCCGAACCAGTGCGCACCCGACGGCGACTGCAACACATCCGGACCGGCGCCGCTGGGCTCGTCGGCGATCAACGGCGCGAAGACCGCCATCAGCACCATCACCAGCAGCACCAGCACCGACAGCGCCACAGTGGGCTGCCGCAGGTAGCCGTACCAGGAGGACCGCTTGGACGCCGACGGCGCCGACGGCGGTGCCGGCTCGGTCAGCACAGGGGCACTCACGGCACCCTCCCTTCGTTCACGGTGGTGGGGAAACGCCTCGCGCTCACAGGCGGATCCGGGGGTTGAGGACGGCGTAGAGCATGTCGGTCAGGGCGTTGGCGAACACCACGGTGACGGCGAGCATGATGAACGCGCCCTGGATCACCGGGTAGTCCTGCTGACCCACCGCCTCGTAGATCAGGCGGCCGACCCCGGGGTAGGCGAAGACCGTCTCGGTCAGCACCGCGCCGCCGACCAGGGTGCCCAGTTGCAGACCCATCAGGGTCAGCGCCGGCAGGATCGCGTTGCGCAGACCGTGCTTCCAGACCCGCCGGCGGGCCGACAGGCCACGCGCCTGGGCGGCGCGGATGTAGTCCTCACCGAGGACCTCGATCATGTTGGTCCGCAGCGTCAGCGCGTACGGGCCGAGTTGCACCAGGACCAGGGAGAGCACCGGCAGCACCAGGTGGTGGGCCAGGCTCAGGTAGGCGCCCAGTCCCCGGGTGTCCGGGTCGATCGCCCCACCGATCGGGAACCAGCCGAGCTGGGCCCCGAAGAAGACCAGCAGCAGGATCGCGACGCTGGGCACGAAGAGCGCGTTGGCGCTGATGCCGAAGCCCTGCAGCGCCCGGTCGAGCCACTTGCCCCGGTTGACGGCGGCGGTCACGCCGATCGGGATACCGACCGCGATGGTCAGTACGAACGCGCTTCCGGCCAGCAGCAACGTCCAGGGCAGGCGATCGAGGATGATGTCGGTGACCGGTTGGATCTGCCGGAACGAGATGCCCAGGTTGCCCTGGATCAACTCGCGCAGGTACGACACGTACTGCTCCCACAACGGACGGTCCAGGCCGTACGTCTTGAGCAGTGCCGCCTGCATCTCCGGCGTCATGTCGCCCTCGACCATGAGGGTCGTGGGGTCCCCCGGCAGCAGCCGGAGCAGGAAGAACGTCGAGGTGATCGCGATCCACACGGTCAGGACGGCCTTCAGTGCTCGGCTGAGCACGAAACGCAGCACGGGGGACCCCTCCTTTCCCTCTGGTTGGGGTTACTTGACCGGAGTGACCTGGGCCAGCGAGTACGCGGTGACCATGCCGAGCAGGTCCGACGGCGACGCGACGAAGCCGGTGAACTTGCTGGCGTTGTAGGCGAACTGGAAGTTCTCCACGTACAGCGGGGTCAGGTACGCCTGCTCGTGCACGACCTTGTCAATGTTCTTGATCTTGGTCTTGAACTCTTCGGGGTCGGTGGTGCCGGCCGCGTCGTTGATCAGCGCGTCCATCTCGGCCGACTCGAGCAGGTTGTAGTTGATGCCACCCGGGTTGCTGGACAGGTAGGTGCTGCGCAGCTGGTCCATCGGGTTGTCGAACACGCCCCACTGCGAGGCGTCGATGTCGTACTCACCGTTCTTGGTGCGGGTGAGGAAGGTGTTGCGCTCGACGCACTCGTTCTCCAGCTTGATGCCGGCCTTGGCCGCGCTCTCGCGGAAGAGCTGCACCACGCGGGTGATGTTGGCGTTGGACTGGTCGCAGGCCACGCCGAAGGAGAGCTCGTCGAAGAAGCCGTCGTTGTTGCCGTCCTTGTAGCCCGCCGCACTCAGCTTGGCCTTCGCGCCCTCGGGGTCGAACGGGTACGGCTGGAGCTCGGTGTTGTCGTACTCCGAGAAGATCGGCGAGATCGGCCCGGCCATCTGCTGGCCGTCACCCTGGAGCACCGCGGAGATGATCGCCTTGGTGTCCACCGCCATCGACAGCGCCTGCCGGACCTGCTGGTCGGCGAGGTACTTGTTCTTCATGTTGTAGGTCAGGTGGGCGAAGCCGAGCGCGCCGACCTTCTCCAGCTTGATCTTGTCGTCGCCCTCGAAGGTCTTCGCCGCCGAGATCGGCACCGGGGTACCCATCAGGTCGATGTCGCCGTTGCGCAGCGCCAGCATCATCGTGTTGACGTCCGGGTAGACCCGGTACTCGACCTGGCTGACCGCGGCCTTGCCACCCGGCGCGAGCGGGTAGTGCTCGTTGCGCTTCATCACGTAGCGCTGGCCCTTGGTCACGCTGTCCAGCACGAACGGTCCGGCACCGACCCAGTTCGAGTCGTTGGCGAACTTGGAGAGGTCGCCGGCCGGCTCGAAGATGTGCTTCGGTACGACGGCCATCCAGAAGCCGACGCCCTCGGCAAACGGCGCGTACGGCTGGGAGAGCTTGAACTTGACTGTGGTCGCGTCCGGGGCCTCGACCGACTCGACCCAGGTCAGCTTGGCCGCGACGTTGCCGAGCTTGTACTCCATGATCTTCTCGGCGCTGAACTTCACGTCGTCGGCGACGACCGGCTTGCCGTCGGACCACTTGAAGTCGTCGCGCAGCACGAAGACGGCGGTCTTGCCGTCATCCTCGTAGCGGTACTCCTTGGCCAGCTCCGGGGCCTTCTGCGCGTTCTCGTCGATCCGCAGCAGGTGCGGGTACATCGCGTTGAGAATCCACGAGTCGGTCTTGCTGAGCGACTGGAGCGGGTTGAAGTTGCTGACGTCGGTGGTGGTGCCGATCCGCAGCACCGTCTCCGACGACGAGTTGCCGGAGGACGAGTTGTTGTCCTCGTTCAGGCCGCAGCCAGACACACCCAGCGTGGCCACCACGCCGAGCGCGACAGCGAGCCGCCAACGACCCTTCACTGCCATTTTCACCAAACCTCCTGAAGAACCCGGATGATGTTGCCGCCGATGACCTTGGCGATCTCGTCGTCGGAGTAACCGTGCGTGACCAACCACCCGACGATGTTGCTGAAGCACTCCGCCGGGTTCTCCATGCCGCTCACGTACGGAACCCGCGGGTGGTCCACCACCCCGTGGGCCTTACCGATCGCCAGGTGCTGGGTAAAGCTGTCGTGCAGCCCGACGTGGTCACCGAAGTTGGTGTCCGGGCCGAACGCGACGTGGTCGATGCCGACCAGCTCCACGCAGTACGTGAAGTGGTCCATCACCGACTCGATCGAATGGTGTGGGTGGCCCGCCGAGAGGGTGGTGTGCGGAGCGGCCTCGATGCCGATCACGCCACCACGCTCGGCGCAGGCCCGGATCACCTCGTCCGGCTTCATCCGAGGTGTGTTCCAGACCGAACGGGCACCGGCGTGGGTGATGAACACCGGCACCCGACTGGCCTCGATCACATCCAGCGAGGTCTGGTCGCCGGAGTGCGAGATGTCGATGGCGATACCGAGCTTGTTCATCCGGTCCACCGCGCGCCGCCCGAAGTGGGTCAGGCCGCCGTCGCGGTCCTCGGAGAGGCCGGATCCGAGCATGTTCGCCTGGCTGTACGCGATGCCCATCTGGCGTACGCCGAAGCCGTAGAGGATGTCGATCCGGTCCAGCTCGTTCTCGATCATCGTGGCCGCTTCCAGACCTGCCACCAGGGCGATCTGGCCGTTGCGCTTGGCCTCGAAGATCTGTTCCAACGTGGTCGCCACCACCACGTGGTCCTGCTTGGCGATGTCGGCGAAGCGCAGACCGATGTCGTAGATGACGTCGTCCCACTTCCAGGCGTGCTCACTTGTCACGCAGCCGGTGCCGTTCATGAAGTTGTCGAACACCGCGGTCAGACCGGAGCGGGCCAGGCCCTCGAAGCCGAACGAGTTGCGGCCGGTGCGGTTGTAGTCGCGCAGCTGCGTCACGTCGGCCGGCAGGATCTTCGGGTGCTCGTGCAGCGAGATGGCCATGTGCTCCTGGAGCAGCCGGGCCACCCGGGCGTACTGCTCGGCGTTGAGACCCAGATCGTGCTCCGGCACGCGGCCGAGCTGCGGAGCCAGCTCGAAGACCTTGTAGTCAACGTGCGGCGTCAAGTAGTCGAAGGACTGGTATCCGGCGTACCGGGGGGCGGGTTCCTGCACTCGTCAACTCACCTCGTCAGCTAAGAGGCACGAGGAATGAGGTCCGACCTCATGCCTTGCTGCAACCTACCGAGGAAAGTTCATGTCAGGTAAGACTCCGTGACCCGTTCGTTATCCGGAACCAGCAAAGTTCCCGCAGGTCAGGACGGATACTCGGGCGGCTGATGTGGCGGGCGCCGAACGCCTGAGACCCGCCGACCGAACAGCGGATCCCGACCGACCGGATCACTGATTATTGGTAGGTGGTCAGACCATTGGCGCGGGACTGGTGGAGAACCGGGCAGACCACGCCGCCGAGATGGTCTGACCTTGGCACGGCGGCACCATTCGCGCTGAGCAATCGGCCAACGCCTGAGCAGTCGGCCCGCGCTGGGAACTCGGCCCGCGCTGGACACTGCGTCTCCGCCGCGGTGGGCACAAAAAAGCTCAGGCCCCCTGCGAGAGGGGGCCTGAGCTTGTGGATCTGATCCACTGACTGGGTGACTGATGGGAATTGAACCCACGACAACCGGGACCACAACCCGGTGCTCTGCCAACTGAGCTACAGCCACCATGCCGCCACGCCCGGTCTTCACCCGAGCGGTGCGAAGAAATCATACCCCCACCACTGTCGAGCGCGTCCAGCGGGTTACGGGGTGGTTCAGAGCCCGGCTGCGATGCCCTTGGCGGTGTCCACGTCCGGCCCGGGCAGCGGCACGAAGATGGTGCGCCGGTAGTACTCCAGCTCCCGGATGCTCTCCCGGATGTCGGCCAGGGCACGGTGTGCCAGGCCCTTCTGCGGCTGGCCGAAGTACACCCGCGGATACCAGCGCCGGCACAGCTCCTTGATCGAGGACACGTCGATCATGCGGTAGTGCAGGTGGGCGTCGAGGCGGGGCATGTCCCGGGCGATGAACCCCCGGTCGGTGGCGATGGAGTTGCCGCACAGCGGGGCGGTACGGGGATCCTTCACGTGCCGGCTGACGTAGTCGAGGACCATGTCCTCGGCCTCGGCCAGGGTGACCGTGGAGCGGCGTACCTCCTCGGTGAGCCCGGACTTGCCGTGCATCGTCCGGACGATCTCCGGCATGGCGTCCAGCGCCGCGTCGTCCGCGTGGATCACCACATCCACACCGTCACCAAGCACGTTGAGATCAGGATCGGTGACCAACGCGGCAACCTCGATCAGCTTGTCGCTGCCGAGGTCCAGCCCGGTCATCTCACAGTCGATCCAGACAAGAAGATCAGCCACCGGGACAGCCTACGCGCAGCCCAAGCCTCGTGGCTGCACGCCGCCGGGCCGAGCGACCGCTAGGGTTTTCCCGTGCCCGCCGATCCCGCCACACCCCGTACCGTCGATGTAGCGGACCCTGGTGCCCGCCGGGACCGACGGATTCTCAGCGTGTTGGTTGTCGCGGCCGCGCTACCGGCCCTCTACCTGCCCGGCAGGGTGCACAACTTCTTCGATCTGAAGATCTACATGTCGGCGATGGACTGGTGGGCCGCCGGCAACCCCCTCTACGACTACGTGCAGCCCGATCGGGTGCAGGGCGAGTTGTACTTCACCTATCCCCCGTTCGCCGCGCTCCTACTGCTGCCCTTCGGTCACCTCAAGCTCGGGGTCACGGTGGCGATCTTCACCGGGTTGACCCTGTTGGGCGTACTGGTCACCACGAAATGGCTGCTCGATCCGGTGCTCAGTCGACACCGGCTGCCGTACCTGTTCACCCTGGCGGTGGGGGCACTGTTCGTCCTGGGGGTGGAGAGCACCCGGGAAACCATCACCTTCGGCCAGATCAACATGCTGTTGGTGGTGCTGATCCTGGCCGACCTGCTGTTCGCCGTACCCCGGGACAGCCGGTGGGCCGGCGTGGGCATCGGGTTGGCGGCGGCGCTCAAGCTGTTCCCGGGCATCTTCGTGGTCTACCTGCTGGCGACCCGGCGGTGGCGGGCCGCGGCGGTGGCCACCGCGACCGCCGCCGGAGCGACCCTGCTCGCTGCCGCAGTCGCGCCCGGGGACTCGTGGCGGTTCTGGACGCACGAGTTGTGGGCCACCGACCGTGTCGGCCGCACCGACTACACCGGCAACCAGTCGCTGTTCGGGCTGCTGAGCCGGCTTTCCGCACCGGAAGAGCCGAGCCGCCTGATCTGGCTGCCGCTGGTCGCGGCGATCGTCGGGTACGGACTGTGGCGCGCGGTCCGCGCCTCGCAGGCCGGCGACACGCTCACCGGGCTGACCCTGACCGGCCTGGTGGCGGCGTTGATCAGCCCGATCACCTGGACCCACCACATCTACTGGTTCATCCCGGCAGTGGTGATCCTGATCGACGCGACCCTGAGCACCGACCCGCGCACCGCCGAGGGGGCACGCCGCCGCCGTCGGCTGGGCGCCATCGCCGTCGGCACCAGCGCCATCATCGTGTACGGAGTGGTCTCCTTCTACGACTGGGGAATCGCCCCGACGCCGACCGACACCCCCTGGGAATTCGTCGGACGCAACGCGTACGTGCTGCTGTGCCTGCTCCTCCTCGCCGTCCTCCCCATCCGCACCCGCACCGGAACCGGCACCAAGCCCACCAAATCCCCCCACCCCACCACCCACCCCAAAACCCCCATCCCCCGATAACCCACCCCCACCACCACCCCACCCACCGCGCACCCCACCCCACGGCGCACCCCGCCTCACAGCGCACCCCACCCCACCGCGCACCCCACCCCACGGCGCACCCCACCCCACGGCGCACCCCACCCCACAGCGCACCCCGCCTCACCCACCCCGCTCCCGCCCGATCGCACCCCCGCTCGACCAGTCCGCCCGGCCAGCCCTGCCCGTCGCACCGTCGACCCCGACGCCCCAGGCGGAGCGCCCCGCTTCGTCGCACCCCGCCCGCCTCGCCCCGCTTCGTCGCACCCCGCCCGCCTCGCCCCGTCGATCTTGCACTTTCAGTCGCTCTTACACGACTTATGCCCCCTTTGTCGGGGCACAAAGTGCAAGATCGCGGGTCCAACAGCGGTCCACCCCGCCCCCGCTCAGCGAGCCCCCGCGATCTTGCAGTTCTGGTCGCCGATAAGCGCCTTACGCCCTCTTTGCCCCGACGAAAAGTGCATGATCGCGAAGGCGAGGGCGGGCGAGAGGGCGGGCAGAGGCGAGGGTGGTGCCTGCCACGGCCTCGCCCGGCCAGCCCCGTCGATCTTGCACTTTGGGTCGCCGATGCGCGGCTTATGTCTCTTTCGCCCCGACGGAAAATGCAAGATCGCGGGGCGAGAGGGCTGGCGCGCGGGCGGGCGCGGGAACGCTGTGGCGCGCGTCGAGGGGGCGGGGCAGGCCCGGGGGGGCTGGGGAGGGGTTAGTGGGGTGGGGCTGGGGGGCGTAGGGGGTGGTGGGGGGCGGGGAGGTCGGCGAGGGTCTGGGGGCGGGGTACGGGGGCTATTGCTCGGGTGGCGGGCAGGGTGCTGCCCACCGCGACGAGTTGCCGCTCGGCGAAACGGTTCGGGGACGGGGTGCCGAGGCCACTGAGCGAGCTGATCCCGAGACGACCGGCGAGCATCGGCACCTGGTCCGGCTCGACCACGATGATCACTTCGCGGGGGCGTACCGGGCGCAGCAGGAGCAGCGCGGCGACGATCACCAGCAGCATGCCGGCGGTCAGCGAGCCCCAGGTGGCCGGGGCCAGCCAGCCGGGTCGCAACTCGGCTCGCAGTTCCAGGGTCAGGTCGGCGCGACCATCGGTGCGCATCAGCACCAGGCTGAGCCGTTGCCCGGCCAGCTCGTCGGGGGTCCATTCCAGGGTTCCGTTGCCGGCGCGGGTCCAGAAGGTCTGCGCGCCGGGTCCGGCCGGTACGGTCGGCGGCTCGCCTTCGGACGGGGTGACCGGTGTCAGTCGGACCGGCAGCGGGCCCCGGGCCAGCGCCATCCGCTCGACGACGGCGTACGGCGCGCCGGCCAGCCAGTGTCGTACCTCGTCGGCGGGAGCCAGGCCGACGAAGGCCGGGCCGTCATGGGTACGGGCGTCAAGTTGCATCCGGGCTTCGCCGACACCGGCGAACGGCACCTCCTGGCGTACCAGCTCGTCGAGGTCGGTCACCACCACCGCGTGCCCGGTGGTCTGCACGGTCTCGAAACGAGCCGCGTAGGCACCGCCCGGGTCTGCGTGACCGGTCAGCAGGCCGAGCGCGGCGGCGCCGACCAGCGCGGTGATGCCGACGGCCAGCGACAACATTCCGGCCAGCGTCCACACGAAACGCATCCGCCAAATCCCTCTCCGTAGCCAACTACCCGGCCGACCTTACCCACGACGAACGGCTGAGCAGTGGATATCCGGCAGGCACGCGGAGAAGACCGTGTGTTCTCGGCGGACAACGCGGCCGACGGAGCCTCGGCACAGCCGGCGACGGAGCGTCGGCACAGCCGCGACGGACTGTCGGCACAGCAGGACACGCGAAAGGCGGACCGCCGGACACGCGGGAGGTGGACCGCCGGACACGCGAAAGGCGGATCACCGGACAGGCGAAAGGCGGACCGTCGGGAACACGGGAGGAGGACCGTCGGGAACGACGAGACCCGCCGGGAGCATCCGGCGGGTCTCATGGTGAGCGGTGTCGGGGGTCAGGAGGCCGCCGTCGCCTCGCCGCCCTGGCCGGGACCACCGACCCGGCGGGTACGCGCGAATGCCAGGCCGCCCAGCACCAGCCCGGCGAGTCCGGCCACCAGCCCGGCGACGCCGAGCCCGACCGCGAGCCCGTTGCCGTCCGCGTCGTCGTCCTCGGCTGCCTCGGCGGGCGCGCCGGGCGATGCGGTGGGCGCACCGGTCGGCTCCGCCGTGGGGGTCGCGGCGGTGAGGGTGAGCACCGGCGCCGGGGTGGCCGGCTCCTCGCCACCCGGCTGCGGCTCGTCGATCCAGCGCACCACACCGCCGTCGGAGTAGGTCTGCAGCGCCTTGAAGACCATCTGGTCCACGTCGGGCAGCGGGCCCATGGAGACCGGGAACTCCTGGAAGGTGCCCGGGGCGATCGCCGCGTCGGCACCGGCCGTCCAGGTGATCTTGGAGATCACCTCGGAGATCTCGGCTCCGTGCACCTGTACCGGCGGGTCGACCCGGCGCTTCTCCACCGCGACGGTCCAGCCAGGCACCGGCATGGTCGACACCGAGCCGACCGGGGCGTTCTCCGGCAGGAAGATCTCCAGCTTGGTGGTCGAGGCCTCGTCACTCTCGTTCGGCACCCGGAACGCGAAGCGGCCGTAGCCGCCCTGCTTCGCCTCGCTCGGGCTGATCGACACGTGCGCCGACGCGGGCGCCGCGAAACCGAACACGGCCGTGGCGACGGTGCCGAGCGTCAGGGCCAGAACGGCACCCACGGTACGCCGGTGACGGATCATCGATGGAACCCTCTCTATCGGATGTCCACGGTGGCGGTCACCGTGGCCTGGTCGATCTCGGTGGTACGAGCGGTCACCCGCAGCTCCCACTCCCCCGCCGACGGCAGGTTGATCTCGCCGGTGGCGTGGTTGTCGGTAAGCGGCAGCAGCGGTACGTCGATCGCCTCGATACCTGCCGACGGCAGTGCGACGGTGGCCTTCCACTCCTTGATCGGCAGCGGCTGGTTGTCGAGCGTGTAGGCGTAGAAGTGCACCGAGTTGTTGCCCCGCTGGGCGGGGGCCATCTCGATCTGCATCGAGTAGAGGCTGCTCTGCACGGTGGTGGTGAAGTAGCCGCTCTCGGCACCGGCCACGTCGGCACCGGCGGTACGGGCCGGTGGGGTCTGCACCAGCACCGAGGTCACCGCCAGCACGACCGCGGTGACGGCCAACTCGACCCAGACCGCCCGGCGCATCGGTGCCGGGTGGCTGGCCGCGATCCGCTTGCGGACCAGGTGCCGTGAGTACGCGGCGACCGCGATCACCAGTGCGAACAGCCCGACCTTGGCCAGCACCAGCCGGCCGTACGTGGTGTTCACCAGGGCCGCCGGGGTGGCCACCTCGATCAGGGCCTGGACGATGCCGGCGAGCAGCAGCGCCGACACCGCCAGGGCGGCCCACCGTGACCAGATCGGCAGGATCGCGCCCAACTCCCGTTCGTCGGCCCGGGGCAGCAGGAACAACACGAGCATCACCAGACCGCCCAGCCAGACGGCCATGCTGCCCAGGTGCACCGCGTCGACGAGCACCGACACCGCCGGGGCGGGCGAGGCCGCCGGGTGCCCGGCCAGCGGCCAGGTGAGCAGCGCCGCCCCACCGAGCACCCCGAGGATGATCAGGTCGGTACGGCCCACCGAGCCGGCGAACAGCGGCCGGAGCAGGACCGCCGCAGCGGCCAGCAGCCCCAACCGGACCAGGTGGGCGGCACCGAACGTGCTGCCGAGCACCAGGCCCAGGCCGGCGCCGGTGATGTCGAACGGGCCGCCACCGTTGGTGTACGGCACCTGCAGCAGGGTCGTCGCGACGGTGGACAACGCGACAAGCCCGAGACCGATCCAGGCCAGCCGGGCCGGCGCGGTCCGGGGCAGTCGACGCGGCCAGAGCAGGGCGAGCACAAGCGTCGCGCCGACCAGCAGGAGCAGTCCGGCGTACCCGACGAACTTGCTGACCTTCACCGCGTTGCTGACCACCGGGTCGGCCCGGCTGTCATTGCCGGTGTCCACCGGCGGCTCGGACGGCGCGCCGACGGAGAAGGTGAACGCCCCGGAGACCGGGTGGCTGTCGGCGGAGATGACCCGGTAGGTGACCAGGTAGGTGCCGTTGCCGGCGGAGTTGTCGACGGGGATGCTCACCACGCTGTCGGCGAAGGTGGGCTCACCCCGGTCGACCCGCGATCCGTCCGGCGCGATCACTCGGATCTTGTCCGGCACCTTGCGGACCGGCTCACTGAAGGTGAGCACCACCTCGGTCGGCGCGTTCGGCACCACGGACGAGGCGGCGGGGCTGCTACTGGAGAGCACGGCGTGCGCCGCGGCCGGGCTCGCCGGAGCGAGCAGCAGGGCCACGACGGTCACCAGCAGACCGGCGGCGGCGGTCAGCCGGGCGAATCGGCGGCGAGGGGCGGCAGTCATGCTGGCCATGCTCGCCGATTCAGGGCCGGGAGTCATGCTCGGGTAGTCGGACGCTGAGGTGAAAAAGTTCCCGGCGTGGCGCATTGCATGGGAAGGGCCGAAGGACCCTGCTGCTCAACGCGCTGCCGCGTAACCTGGGTTGTCGTGATCCCCGCCCCACGCGACAGCGCCGCCGCCGACTCCGACGCGGCCGACCGCCGCGCCCAGGAGTACCCGGAGACGGCCGACATCGCCACCGTCGCCGCGTTGGCGGCACGCGACGGCGATCCGGCCGCCCAGGCCGACTTCGTCCGGGCCACGCAGGCCGAGGTGTGGCGATTCGCGGCGGCCCTGGTCGATCCGGACAGCGCCGACGATCTGACCCAGGAGACGTACCTGCGGGCGTTTCGTGCCCTGCCGGCCTTCGAGGGACGTTCCACGGCCCGTACCTGGTTGCTGGGTATCGCCCGGCGGACCTGCGCCGACCACCTGCGCACGGTGGTCCGCCGACGTCGGCTGGCCCAGCGGCTCACCGCCGACGCGTACACCGATGTGCCGCACCCCGACCCGGCCGGGCAGTTCGGCGCGGCCGACCTGGTCCGCCGGCTGTCGACCGAGCGGCGGGGCGCCTTCGTGCTCACCCAACTGCTGGGTCTGTCGTACGCGGAGGCCGCCGCCGTGGAGGGGGTGCCGGTGGGCACGATCCGGTCCCGGGTCGCCCGCGCGCGCAGCGAACTGGTGAACGCCGTCGGTGAGGCGTTGGCCGGGTGAACAGGAAGCTGCTGCCCTGGCTCGGGCTGGTCGTCCGCCTCGGGCTGGCCGCCGTCTGGCTGTACGCGGGCGCGACGAAGGTCGGTGACCTGGCCGCCTCCGGCCGGGCGGTGCACGCCTACCAGGTGCTGCCGTACGACGTGTCGGTGGTGGTCGGGGCGGCGCTGCCCTTCGTCGAGCTGGCGCTCGGCGTACTGCTGCTGCTCGGGCTGGCCACCCGACTGGTCGCCGGGGTCTCCGCGGCGCTGCTGGTGGTCTTCATCGCCGGCATCATCTCGGCCTGGTCGCGCGGGTTGGCGATCGACTGTGGCTGCTTCGGCACCGGCGGCGCGCTGCCTCCCGGGCAGACCCCGAGCTATCTCCCGGAGATCCTCCGGGATCTGGGTTTCCTGGCGTTGGCCGGGTTCCTGCTGATCTGGCCCCGCACGGCCGTCTCGGTGGACGGCGCGCTGACGGGCGAACCGGTGGAGGACGAGGATGAGTAGTCGCAAGGGGCGCAAGGACGCGGCCCGCGTGGTCCGGGAGCAGTTGGCCCGGGAACGGCGGCGCAAGCGGACGCTGTGGGTCTCGATCGGGGCGGTCGCGGTGCTTGTGGTCGCGGGCCTGATCGGCTGGAGCGTCTGGTCCAGTCAGAGTTCCGGAACCTTCGTCGCTCCGCCGGGGGCGACCGAGGACGGCACCGGCATCGTGGTCGGCAGCGGACCGGTGACCATCGACGTGTACGAGGACTACCTCTGCCCGGCCTGCAAGCAGTTCGAGCAGACCAGTGGCGCGACGATCGAACAGCTGGTCAGCGACGGCAAGGCCCGGGTGGTGTACCACCCGGTGGCCTACCTGAACCGCTTCTCCAGCACCCAGTACTCGACCCGCGCGTCGGCCGCGTCCGGTTGTGCCGCCGAGGGCGGCAGGTTCACCGAGTTCAGCAAGGCGCTGTTCGACAAGCAGCCGCCGGAGAACGGCGCGCAGCTCAGCGACAACGAGTTGATCGACATCGGGGCCGAGGTCGGGTTGAACCGCGACAGCTTCGGCAGCTGCGTACGCGACGGCAAGTACAAGCCGTGGACCTCGCACGTCAGCGAGAAGGCGACCGAGGCCAACGTCACCGGCACCCCGACCGTCCTGGTCAACGGCGAGCAGGTGCGGGAGTGGACGCCGGAGAACATCACCGCTGCGGTGGAGGCGGCCGGGCGGTGAGCCGTGCCCTGCTGGCCCGGGCCGGGCTGCTGCTCGCCGGCCTGGTCACCACGCTGATCGCCACCGCTGCCCCGGCGGTGGCGCACGGCGCCGACGCCCCGAACGGGACCGACTACCGGGTCGAGATCAGCGCCGTGGCCCCGGACCGCCCGCAGCTTTCGGTACGGGTGATCGAGGCGGGTGCCCGGCTGGAACTGACAAACACCGGTGACCAGCCGGTGGAGGTGATCGGCTACTCGGGTGAGCCGTACCTGCGGGTGGGACCGGACGGGGTGTACGAGAACACCCGCTCCCCCGCGACGTACCTGAATCGCACCATCGCCGGGGAGACCGTCCTGCCGCCGGAGGTGGATCCGGCCGCCGCACCGCAGTGGCGTCGGGTCGAGTCCGGTTCGACCGCCCGCTGGCACGACCAGCGGGCACTCTGGCGGGAGGCCGGACCGCCCGCCCAGGTCCGCGCCGCACCCGACCGGGAGCACCGGGTACGCGACTGGGTCGTGCCGCTGCGTGACCCGGACGGGCTGGCGGAGATCCGGGGCAGCCTGCACTGGGTGCCGCCGCCGGACGCGTACCCGTGGTGGGTGGTGGCGATCGTCGGCGCGCTCGCGGCGGGTGCGCTCGGCCTGCTACCGGCGGCTTCGGCCCCGGGCCGGCGGGCGTCGGCCGGCCTCGGCGCTCTGCTGGCCGTCGGTGGGGTGGCGGCCGTGCTGCTCGCGGTCGGCCGGACGCTGGACGCCGGCGCGACCGGGGTCGGCGCGGTGCTGCTCGGGTTGCTGACCGGGCCGGTGTGGACGCTGCTGTCCGGGCTCGGCGCGCTCGCCGCCGCCGGGTGGGCGGTGCGCCGTCGCACCGGTGCCGATTTTCCGCTGGCGTTGGCCGGGGCCTGCCTGGCGTTGTTCGCCGGGGTGACGAACGCGGCGCTGCTCGCCCGGTCCGTCGTGCCGGTGCCGTGGCCACCGACGCTCGCCCGGGTGCTTGTGGTCCTGGCCGTCGGGGCCGGAGCGGGGGCGCTGGCCGCTGCCGTCCTGCGGCTGCACACCGCCGCCCGCGCGGCCGCCGCATCGACCCCGGCACCCGCCGCGACTGTCACTTCCGAGCGGGACTGAACGGGTACGGCAGTTCGAGGCGGTGCCGGGCGAGCAGGTCGGTGTCGCCGAGCAGGTCGGCGGTGGGCCCGTCGGCCACGATCCGGCCGCCGTCGAGGATCACCGACCGGTCGCAGAGTTCGAACGCGTACGGCAGGTCGTGGGTGACCATCAACAGGGTCACCGGCAGGGCGCGCAGGATGGTGGCGAGTTCCCGGCGGGCCGCCGGGTCGAGGTTCGACGACGGCTCGTCGAGCACCAGGATCTCCGGGTGCATCGCCAGCACGGTGGCCACCGCCACCCGGCGGCGCTGGCCGAAGGAGAGGTGGTGCGGGGCGCGGTCACGATGCTCGGACATGCCCACCGCGGCCAGCGCCTCGTCCACCCGGGCGGCCAGTTCCGCCCCGCGTAGCCCCAGGTTGGCCGGCCCGAACGCCACATCCTCGGCGACGGTGGGCAGGAAGAGCTGGTCGTCGGGGTCCTGGAAGACGATGCCGACCCGCCGCCGGATCTCGGCCAGCCGCGCCCGGTCGCCTGTCACCGGCAGCCCGCCGACGGTGACGCTGCCCTCGGTGGCGCTCAGGATGCCGTTGAGGTGCAGCACCAGGGTGGTCTTGCCGGCGCCGTTGGGCCCGAGCAGGGCCACCCGTTCGCCCCGGGCCACTGTCAGGTCCACGCCGTGCAGGGCGACGTGCCCGTCCGGGTAGGCGTACCGGACGCCTCGGACGTCGAGGCTGGGTGCGGTCGATGCCACACCGTGAATCATGTCAGTACGGCGGCGGTGGCGGCGACGGTGCCGGCCAGCAGCGGCACGGTCGCCGCCACCAGCCACTGCCCGGTGGTGGCCGCCCCGGCGCCCTGCCACACCGCCGGCATCCGCCCGGTGTAGCCGCGCGACAGCATCGCCAGGTAGACCCGTTCCCCGCGTTCGAAGGCGCGCAGGAACAGCGCGCCGATGCCGGCGGCGAAGCCGCGCAGCTGCCACAGGAAGCGCGGGTCGTCGCCCCGGGAGATCCGCGCGACCCGCATCCGGCGGGCCTCGCCGACAAGCACGTCGAGGTAGCGCAGCATGAAGGTGGCGATCTGGGTGATGATCTGCGGGCAGCGCAGCCGGTCCAGCCCGACGATCAGGTCACGGGTGGTGGTGGTCGCGGCCAGCAGCAGCGACGCCCAGACCCCGAGGGTGCCCTTGGCGAGGATGTTCCACGCGCCGTAGAGGCCCTCGGTGGAGAGGCTGAGGCCGAGCACGTCGACCCGTTCGCCCGCACCGATGATCGGCAACGCGAACGCGAACAGCACGAACGGCACCTCGATCGCCGACCGGGTGAGCAGCCATCGAGGGCTCACCCGGGCCAGCGCCGCCACCACCGCGACCATCAGGGCGTACGCGCCGAAGGCCCAGAACGCCGCCCGGGGGGTGGCGACCACGGCGACGGTGAACGCCACCATCGCCGCGATCTTCACCTCCGGTGGCAACCGGTGCACCGGCGAGTCGGACTCCCGGTAGAGCACGTGGGCGTGCCCGGCACCCACCGGCGCTACCCCTGGCTCGACGCGGGTGTGCCCGACCGGTCCGCGTCGAGCGGTTCCTGAGTCGGGTCGACCTGTTGCGGGGTCGGGTCGGTGTCGCGCCGACGGAACAGCCAGAACGCGCCGCCGGCCAGGGCGAAGGTCAGCAGGACGCCCAGTACGCCGGACAGCCCGGTGGAGAGGACGTCGTTGTCGATGCCGGCGATGCCGTAGTCGGCGAGCGGCCCACCGATCTCGTGCTCCTTCTCCTGCTGGGCCGGGCAACTGCCGCCGGTGATCTCGCCGTCGGCGTCGACGGTGCAGCCCTCACGCAGCGAGGAGTCCAGCCCGTCCGGGTGCGGCGAGGCGAAGTTGCTGACCACGCCGGCCAGCAGCAGGGCCACCAGCAACCCGCCTGCGAGGAAACCCCAGAAACGCCTCACCGGACACCTCCGACGGCGGGGACGGACGCCGGGCTGACCGGCTTACGGGCGCGCAGCGCGTACACCAGATCGGGTCGGACCTTCGCCACGGTGACCACCGTGGTGGCGGTGATCAGGCCCTCGCCGATGCCGATGAACAGGTGGGACACGGCCATCGTCCCGGCCAGCCCGGCCAGGTTGCCGCCGAGGTCGGCGGTGCCGCCGAGCCAGTACTGCAGGACGAAGCCCATCGCCGCGACCACCACGCTTACCAGCGCGGCGACGAAGGCGGTGACGGCCAACCCGGCAGGGGTACGCGGCAGCACCCGCAGCAGCAGCGCGATCAGCAGGTACGCCACCGCGACCGCGATCACCCCCATGTTGGTGATGCTGAGCCCGAGCATGGCCACCCCGCCGTCGCCGAAGACGAGGGCCTGCACCACAAGCACCACGGCGATGCAGAGCGCGCCGACCCAGGGGCCGACAAGCATGGCGGCGAGCGCGCCACCGAGCAGGTGGCCGCTGACCCCGGCGGTGAAGATCGGGAAGTTGAGCATCTGCACGGCGAAGATGAAGGCGGCGACCAGGCCCGCCATCGGGGCCAGCCGGTCGTCCAAGTCCTGTCGTCCACGGTGGACGGCGAGCGCCATCGCGACCAGGGCGATCACCGCGAAGAGCGCGGCGACAGGACCGTTGATGATGCCGTTCGAGATGTGCATGGCCAGGTTTTCCACGTGACCTCCCACGGGACGGCGGGCCCACGCTCGCCGGCAGACCGAGCGTATTTCCCGTCTCACCTTGTTGCCTATAGATGGCAACAACACAGTTGTGTTAATTCCAGCGGAATGCCGAGCGTCGGGCTGTGCCCTCGGCCTGGGGGAGCCTTTGGCCCGGCCGAGCCCCTCGGCCCGGCTGAGCCCGGCCTGTCGGAGGGAGCCGTTGGCCCGGCTCAGCCCGGTCGGCCTGGCGGTCGGCGAGGTCGGCGCGGCCCGGCGGTATGGTCGGGCCATGACCGCACCCGCCCGCCTCTCCCCCGGTGACCCGGCGCCCGAGTTCACCCTCCCCACCGACACCGGTGACCAGGTCACCCTGGCCGACCTGCGCGGCCGCAAAGTCATCCTGTACGCCTACCCGGCGGCGATGACCCCCGGCTGCACCAAGCAGGCCTGCGACTTCCGTGACTCGCTCGCCTCGCTCCAGGCCGCAGGCTACGAGGTGATCGGCATCTCGCCGGACAAGCCGGAGAAGCTCGCCAAGTTCCGCGAGCGCGACGCGATCACCTTCCCGTTGGCTGCCGACACCGACAAGACGGTGCTGACCGCCTACGGGGCGTACGGCGAGAAGCAGTCGTACGGCCGTACCGTCACCGGTGTGATCCGCTCGACGTTCGTGATCGACGAGGACGGCAAGATCGAGCGGGCGCTCTACAACGTCAAGGCCACCGGCCACGTCGCCAAGCTGCGCCGCGACCTCGGCCTGGACTGATCTGGCGTGATCGACTCCGGCACGGCGCGGGGACTGGCCTAGTGTGATCGACTCCGTTACGGCGTAGTGGGGGTATCGGCCCGACCGGGAGACCGCCACTACGTCGAAACGGTGTCGATCACACCCTCGGAGGCCTCGACAGCGGGCCGGTGCGACGCCCTAGACTCTCAGTGCCGGCGGGAGTGGCGTAACGGCAGCCGCGGTAGGTTTAGGTCCTATTGTCCGAAAGGACGTGGGGGTTCGAATCCCCCCTCCCGCACCAACACCCTCTGCCCTGTCGGGCGCATCACGATCACGGGCGTCGGGCCGGCGACTTGGCGAGGATGTGCAGGTGACCCTGCGTTTCGTCCTCGACCCCGAACTCACGCCGCAACTGCGCGCCGACATCGTCGCGCTCTGGGTGGACGTCACAAACGCGGGCGGCGCGGTCGGCTTCGTGGCACCGGTCACCGCCGACAAGGTGCGGACGATCGCCGACCCGACCCTCGCGGGCATCGCCGACGGCCCAGACCGACTGCTGCTCGGGTACGACGACGACCGACTGGTCGCCATGGCGATCTTCACCGATCCACGGTTCCACCTGAAGCGGCACCTGCGGGTCCTCACCCGGGTGATGGTCCACCCGGACGTTCAGGGACGCGGTGTCGGCGACGCGCTGATGCGTACGGCCGCGCAGATCGGGCGGGACCTCGGGCTGGCGGCACTGCACGTGACGGTACGCGACGGGCTGGGGCTGGACCGGTTCTACCGGCGACTCGGCTACCGCGAGGTGGGCCGGTGGCCCGGCGCGATCCGGGTCGCCCCCGGCGACGACCGGGACGAGATCCTGATGTGGCTCGGTCTCAACGAGGATCAACCCCAGCAAACCACCGCGGACTCGACCCGCTGACCTGAGCATCCCGCCCGACCTGTGTAGAAGTAGCCTCCCGGCCGGGTCCTGACCCGCGCGGATCACCGCCCGGCGGGACCCCGACCACGCGGGTGTGAGATCGGAGAGCGTCCGTAAGCTCGCCGACCAGCGCGGTGCGCGGGCAGGCGGCCGCGGATACGAGCGCGGTCAGGCGCAACCTCGGGGTCCCGCGTCGGGCTGGATCGACGCGAGTGCCACCGCCTCCCGGTCCGGGGCTGCGATCACCGTCGGTGAGGCTGACGCGCCCACCGGTGCCAGCGTCGACGGGGACGGGCGTGCCGACGCGCGGGCGGTCGGCTTCGGGCTGGACGAGGGCGACCTGGGGGCGGTGGTCGAGGCGGGCGCGGTGGTCGACCCGCCCGAGGTGCCGCCGTACATCCGGACCGTGCTGCGCTGGACCTGGCCGGGGGCCATCCGGATGCCGGAGGCGGTGACCCGGTGGCCCCGGATGTCGGTGACCCGGATCTGGAACGGGCCGGGGCCGGCCCCGGAATCGATCAGCCAGTAGTTGTAGCTCTGCCGGCTCGCTGCCCGCCAGTTGCCCGAACTGCCTTGGCGTACCTCGACGGCACGCAACGGATTGCCGTGCCCGGCCACCAGGACCGCGAACCACCACTGCGACGCACCCTCCTTGATCCGGAAGGTGAGCGGGCCGGTCAGCGGCGGGTCGACGACCAGGCGGTAGCTGACGTCGACGACGCCGCGGACCGGGTCGGCGATGCGGGTGAACGCCTCCCTGGACAGGTCGAGGTGTCCGGGTGGGCACTCCGGGCACTGGTCGGCGACCATGACCCGTACGGTGCCCCTGGGTCCGGTGACGTCGAGATATCCGCCGCAGGCTGCGCCGTCGGCGTACTTGTCGGGGCCGAGTGCGACGTAGAGCCGGCCGGCGGGGGCCGTCGGATAGGAGCAGTTGCCGTCCGTACCCGTCGAGTCGTAGAAGGTCGCCTTGCCCTTGCCGACGCTGCCGGCAGCCCGCGGGGCGAGCAAGGCCGGCGGGGCGAGCATGGCCGGTGGGGCCAGCATGGCCGGCGGGGCGACCATGGCAGCCACCGGGGCGAGCGGCGCGGCGGCGTGCTGCGGTCGGATCGGCGCGGCGCAGGCGGGCGCGGCACCGGAGCGCAGCGCCAGGGTGAGGCCGAGGACCGTGGCGACGACGACCACGGCCCCGCCTGCCAGCCAGCGACCCTTGCGGGGACGGCTGGCTGTTGTCCGTGCGGCGGGGCCGTCGGTTCCGTCGGTCACGTGCACCGATGCTGCCCGACGACGGCCATATCGGACAAGCGACCTAAGCGAAAGCTAAGACGGGGTCGCCGACGCTGATCCGGCCGGACTCCAGCGGCACGAGGTTCAGCCCGAACAGCAACTGACGGTCGACGTTGCGGTGCCGCGCGAGGGTGCGCAGCGGCTCCCGGCCGCGTACCCCGGTCTCCTGGTCGGTGGTGGTGACCAGGCAGCGGGCCGACGGACCGGCGGCCCGGAACGCGACGCCGCCAATCCGCAGTTCCCGCCCCTCCCAGCCGTCCTCGGCCCAGGCGGGCGCCCCGTCGACGACCAGGTTGGGCCGGAACCGGGCCATCGGGACCGGGTCCGCGCCGGCCTCGGTGAGCCATTCGCCGAGGGCGGCCAGCGACGCGGTGCTGGTCAGCAGCACCGGGTACGCGTCGGCGAAGCTGACCTGGTCGCCCGGGTCGTGCTTCTTGCGGCCCGGTTCGATGTGCCGGGCCGGCTCGGCCAGCCAGACCAGACGGACCGGCCGGTCGAGCACCTGACCGAGCCAGGCGTCGGCGGTCGGGCCGGCGGGCAACGCGTCGACCCGCAGCACCCGGCGGCGGAACGTGCGCACCTGCACCGGAGGGACGCCGGCCGGCTCCGGGACCAGCAGGTCCGGGTGACCGGCGGCGCTCAGCCGCAGGCCACCGGCTTCGGGGCGGGCGTGCACCCGGACCAGCGCGGTGGTGTCCCGCTGGGTCACTCCGACACCGTCGGCGTCGACAAGCATCCACCGCCGGTCGCCGTCGAGCCCCCACGGCCGCACCTCGGACTCGTCGTGGGTCAGACCGCGACAGCCCTTGACCGGGTACGTGTTGATCTCACTGAGCCGCACCCGGTCACCATGCCACGCCGATGCCGTCCCCCGGGTACCAGTGGTTCGCCGGGGTCTCCCGGTAGGCGAGGAACTTCCGGCCGGTTCGCTCGGCGTGCCGGGCCAGCACGTTGGTGTGGGTGACGTTGTCGGTGAGCAGCATCGCCCCGGGGGCCAGCTTCGGCTCGACGGCCTCGAACTCGCGCTTCTCGTACGACCGGCTGTGGTCGCTGTCGTGCAGGAACAGGTCGACCGGCTTGTCCAACGCGCTTATCGACTCGACCGAGTCACCGATGACCAGGTCGATCACCTCGGACCAGGGCGCGACCCGGGCGAGGTAGCCGGCCTCGGGGTTGATGTCGATGGAACTGACCCGGCCGGGGTGGCCCTCGGCGGCGTTGCGCAACAGGGCGGCGGCCAGGACGCAGCTGCCCAGTCCCTTGTCGACACCGGTCTCCACGATGTGCGCGGGTCGGCGGGCGCGCACGATGGCGTACCACCCGATGCGCCGGGCGTACCGGACCTGCTTGTCGGCCAGGCCACGGCGCGCGGCGCTGCCGATGGTAGAGGCGATGTGCTGGCGCAGCGCGTCGTCCGACTCGATCTCGTCCAGGTACCCGCGGACCTGCGCGACCGGCATGTCACACACCACGCTCACGAACCAGGCCAGGTGGCTACGGCTGAGCTTGGTCAGCTCGTACGTGTAGTTGTGGTGTTCGCGGGAGGCGAGCAGCCATCGGGCCGAGGTGCGCAGCACCTTGGCGTCGTGGCGGGCCACCGTGACCAGCCGCTTCGGGAAAGCGGCAACGGGGGCGAGACGGGTCCGGGCGATGGCCCGACGCAGCTTGACGGCATCCACCGGTGGGTTGTACCAGACCGGCCGAAACATTGGGGTAACAACGGAGGCGAACATTTTCCCGCGCCGCGACAGATACCGGTCGGTCGACCTGATGCAATCTCGGCCCGAGTGTGAGCACGATCGAAAAGCCGGGGCATGCGAGTGGCTTGCACAAATCAGTAGCATCCCCACCATGCGTCAACACCACGGGGATCTCGAACCTGAAACTGCGTTCCTTGCCCGGCCGTCAGCGCCACCGCAGAGCACGGATGAGCAGCCCACGCCGGAGCCGGTGGGCGATCGCCCGAATCGTCGGCGTCGCCGGTGGAAGCGCGTCGGCCTCATCTGCTTTCTGGTGTTGATGCTCGTCGGCGGCGGCGGCCTGCTTGCCGGGGGTCTGTACTACCGCTCGATCGAATCCGGCATCGAACGGGTCGAGGCCTTCGACGGCATCCCCGAGGAGTCCCGCCCGCAGGCCGTGGCGGGGGACGCGATGAACATCATGCTCCTGGGCAGTGACTCACGCGATCCGGACAGCAGCTCAGGATCCCGTACCGACACGATCATCCTGGCCCACCTGCCCGCGGACCGGTCGAGCGCCCAGCTCATCTCGATCCCCCGGGACACCTGGGTGAGCGTGCCCAAGTCACGTGACGGGCGCGGCGGCCGGGACGCGAAGATCAACGCGGCGTACGCCTGGGGTGGCGTGCCGCTGATGGTCCAGACGGTGGAGAAGTTCACCGGGGTCCGCGTCGACCACGTGACGATGGTGGACTTCTCCGGCTTCAAGGAGATCGTCGACGCGCTCGGCGGCGTCGAGATCACCGTCGAGAAGGGCTTCACCTCACGACACTCGCTGAACCCGGGTGGTCGGCGTGAGTTCGTCGCCGGCCGGCAGACGATGGACGGCGCCGCCGCGTTGGACTACGCCCGCGAGCGGTACGCGTTCGCCGACGGCGACTTCACCCGCATCAAGCACCAGCAGCAGGTCATCAAGGCCATCCTGGACAAGGCCGCCTCCGGTGGCACGCTCACCAGTCCCACCAGGTTGAACTCCTTCGTCCGGGCCACTGCCGACTCGGTGGCGGTCGATGAGTCGATGTCCCTGCTGGACCTCGCGATGGAACTGCGCCATCTACGCGGCGGCAACCTCGACTTCTTCACCTGCCCGACGAAGGGCACGGGCCGGATCGGCAGTGAGAGCGTCGTGCTGGCGGACCGGGAGAAGGCGAAGGTCCTCTTCGACGCCGTTCGCCGCGACTCCGTGCCGGACATCGTCGCCGCCGCAAAGTAGGAGCAGGAACTGACGCGCTGACTTGTGGTAAACGGCCCATCCCGGTCGTATCCTGCGGTCGTCCCCTGTGACCTGGCGTCGGCAGGGGGCGCCACGGGGAGGTTTCAACCATGTCGAGCCAGCCGGCGACCCGCCGTTCTGCGCCCATGTCGCGGGTCGGTGACCCAGCCCAACATCGGACAGTCACCCAGCACCCGGGTGACGACCAGGACGAGGAGCTACCGAGCGACTTACCTGCCGCCTCGCAGGCAGCGGCAACGCGCGACCACGGGACGAGGGGGCAGAGCGACCGCACGGAGGTACCGCCCGGTCTGTTGACGACCGCCGTACTGCCCTATGCCCGGTCCCGGACGTCGCCGCGCACGCATTTCCTGCGCGCCTGGATGATGACGCTGCCAGTCGATGTCGCCGCCCTGCTCACCCCCCTGGTGCTCAGCCAGGACTACTGGCGCGGGACGTTGGCGAACGCCGTACTGACGGTGGCGATCTTCACGGCCGGCGGGCTCTACCGACCGCGCCGGCACCTGAGCATCCTTGACGAGTTGCCAAGTCTGTCCGGCCGGCTGCTGGCTTCGGCGGCGGTGGTCGCCATCATCGCGGCCGAACGGCACGAGTCGGTGACCTACGTCGGCGGATTCATGCGGGGCGTCGCCCTCTCGGCGGTACTTGTCATCGTCGGCCGCGCAGTGAGTCGGGCGTTCATCACGCTCGTCCGTCAACGGCGTTGGGTCGAGCACAACGCCATCATCGTCGGCAGCGGCCCGATCGGGCTCGAACTGGCCCGGTTGCTGCGCCGTCATCCTCGGTACGGCCTGCGTTACGTCGGCTGCGTGGACGCGCCCACCCGAGCCGACACCGGTGCCCTCACGGTGAGCGGCAACCTCGACGACCTCGAACATCTGGTACGGCTGCTGGAATGCGACGTCCTGGTCATCGCCGATCCGGACTGCTCTGAGTCGGAACTCATGGAGACCCTGCTCCGCCCCCGCAGCTCTCGCTGTGACCTCTGGGCGGTCCCCCGCCTGTGGGGTTCCCGCTCCCACGGCGGATACCCCGACCACATCGGGGCCATTCCGATCGAGAAGATCGGCGACATCACCTTCTCCGGGCCCAGATGGGCCGTCAAACGGGCCTCCGACATCCTGTTCTCCGCGACCGCGATGCTCGTGTTGAGCCCGCTGCTGCTGCTCTGCGCCCTGGCCACCTTCGCCGACGGCGGACGGGGCATCTTCTTCCGTCAGGAGCGGATCGGCCGCTACGGCAAGCCTTTCCGGGTCATCAAGTTCCGCTCGATGCGGCCAACCGACGACGCCGAGTCGCAGACGAACTGGTCCATCGCCCACGACCAGCGGGTCAGCCTGATCGGCCGGTTCCTGCGCCGCACCTCGCTCGACGAGCTGCCGCAGCTCTGGAACATCCTGCGCGGCGACATGAGCGTGGTCGGACCACGACCCGAGCGGCCGTACTTCGTCGAGAAGTTCTCCGCGGAGTATCCGAGCTACGCGATGCGCCATCGGGTTCCCGTCGGCCTCACCGGCCTCGCCCAGGTCAGCGGGCTGCGCGGGGACACCCCGATCTCCGACCGGGCCCGCTTCGACAACTACTACATCGAGAACTGGTCGCTCTGGCTCGACATCAAGATCGTGCTGCGTACGGTCAGGGAGGTGCTCCGCGCCGGTGGCCGTTGAGCGGTATCTACATGGCGCCGCGCTCCCGGCGGCCCTCGGCCGGTCGACACCGACCATGTCCGAGCCGGACGAGTCGGTTCTGTCGGGCGATTGCGGACGGGTGAGCGGTCGGGTAGAAAGTGCCAGCGGCGCGTAATTCATCGCGCTGCCGCAACTCACGGGGATCAAGTGGAAGAGCTGTCGGTAACCAACCCTGCGCGATCACGCCCGCCGGCGCACGACGAACTGCTCACTGGTTCGTCCGTGGCACTGGTACACGAATGGTTCGGTGTCACCGGCGGCTCGGAAAAGGTGTTCCGCCGGATCACCGATCTCGTGCCGCACGGTGAACGCTTCGTACTGTGGAAGGATCCCGGCGTCGCGGAGGCGAGCCTGCGAGAGTCGTGGCTGGCGCGGACTCCGCTGCGGCGCAGCAAGGCGGTGGCGCTGCCGCTGATGCCGCTCGCCTGGCGAACTCTCACCCGGCAGCGGTTCGACGTGGTCATCTCGTCCAGTCACGCCTTCGCCCACACGGTGAAGATCGGGCCGGAAGCCCGTCACCTGAGTTACGTCCACGCCCCGGCACGGTACCTCTGGAGCCCGGGACTTGACGGCCGGGGCGAGAACCCGCTGCTCGCCCTGCCACGACTGATGCTCCAATCGGTCGACGTACGCCTCAGCCGGCACGTGCACAGCTATGCGGCCAACTCTCGCGAGGTGCAGGGGCGGATCCGGCGCTACTGGGGTCGCGACGCCGTGGTGGTGAATCCCCCGGTCGAGACAGACTACTTCTCGTCCGCGCCGGCAGCCGACCGGGCACAGTCGAGGGACTACCTGCTCGGCGTGGGACGGTGGATCCCGTACAAGAGGTTCGACCTGATCATTCAGATCGCCGAGGCAGCCGGGCTACCCGTGGTGATCGCCGGTTCCGGGCCCGAGGAGGTCAACCTCCGCCGCCTCGCCGAACGCGTCACCGTCCCCGTCACGTTCGAGGTGATGCCGAGCAAGGACCGGCTGCGGCAGCTCTACTGGGGCGCCAAGGCGCTGCTGTTTCCCGTTCACGAGGATTTCGGCATCATCCCGGTCGAGGCACAGGCCTGCGGCACCCCCGTCATCGGCATCAACCGTGGCGGGCTGCTGGAGACGGTCGTCGACGGTGAGACCGGGATACTCACCGACTCGACCACGCCGGACGGGTTCTCGGGCCTGCTGACCCGCCTCGACGACCTGGACGAGAACGTGATCCGGGCCAACGCGTCACGATTCTCCGAGGCGGCCTTCGCCGCGAACTTCTCCGCCTGGGTCCGACATGCCGTTGTCTGACACGCCTACCGCGACCATGCCTACCGCGACGCTTCGATGAGCATGCTGGGCATCTCGATCGTCAACTATTTCGGCGCCGACGACGTGGCCGAGCTCGTGCACACGGTGCTGGCCCGACATGCTGGCTCCGACCTACCGGTCGCCGTGGCGATCGTTGACAACAGCGACCAGCGGCAGGAGCTCGACGAGGTCGCTGAGCAGGCCCGACGACACGGATTGACAAGTCGGGTGTTCCACGGCCACGGAAACGTGGGGTACGCCGCCGGGAACAACCTCGCCGCACGCTGGCTCCTGGAGATCGGCGCAGAGGTGATCTGGGTCCTCAATCCGGACACCCGTGTCGTCGGCGGCGCGCTCTCCTGCGCGCTCGACGTGCTCGACGTCGGCGATCGCGTGATCGCGGCGACGAGCAGCGGCACCGACCGTGCGGGCCCTGCCGATCTCGGCGCGTTGGACCTCTGGACCGGCCGGAGCGGACACCCGCCGTCGGACGGGCAGGTGTCCACCCGCAGGCTCTGCTACGTCGCCGGCCATTCGATGATCATCACGGCCAAGGCGTACGAGGAGTTGGCGGGCTTCTCGGAGGACTTCTTCCTCTTCTACGAGGAGGCGGACCTCGCCGTACGGGCCGCCCAGCTCGGCATACCGCTCACGGCGGTACCGGACCTGCGGGTGGCGCACGCCGGCGGTGCCGCTACCGGCGCGACCTCGGACCTCAGGGCCAAGTCGCTGGTCACGTACTTCCATGCCAGCCGAAGCTGCATGATCTTCTTCCGGAAGCACCACAGGCACCGCGTCCCGCTGGTCGCCGCCGCCCGCCTCGGCTATGCCGCCAAGGCACTGCTGGTGGCGGGTCCAGCGGCCGGGGCAGCGGTCGTCCGCGGGACAGTCGCGGGGCTGCGGGCATGACCCGATCACTGGGTGGCCCGGTCCGCCGGATGGCAGACAGCGCCACCATGATGTACGTCTCCGCGTTGGCGATGTCCGGTGTCGCCATCCTGCTGAGCGTGGCACTTCCGCCGTCCGAACGCGGCCTGCTGGTGGCGACGACGACGAGTGCCGCCATCGGCGTCGCGGTAGGCGGGCTGTCCCTGGAGACGTTCCTGCTGGCACAGGGCCGCCAGTGGCTGGACGAGACGGCGGGACGCCGCAGCCTTGCCGTGTACCTCGCGACCGTGCCACTCACGGCGGTGCTGGCCTGGATCTTCGCGCTCTACTCGGACGCGGCCGTGGCGAGCGTCGCCGCAGCGGGGGCTGCCTGTATCGCGGCCAGCAACGTCCCCGCCGCGGCCGGGCTGACGCTGGGCAGGTTCCTGAGCGTGTACCGGTATCGCGCGGTCTTCGCCGCCGTCGCCCCGGCGCTCTACGTCGTACTGATCCTCGGGTCCGTGCGGGATGCGCAACTGTGGCTGCTGGCCTGGCTCGGCTGTCAGACGCTGATGGCGGTGGCGCTGTGGACACGTTACGGACCCGCCCTGTTCCGGCTGGCCCGACGGCGGTCACCGCCGAGCGAACGACTGACCAGGCTGGGGCTCACCCACGCCGGTGCGGTGGCTCAGGTCTTCACCTACCGCTTCGATCAACTCGCCCTGGCCCGTCATCAGGGACCCGACGCGCTCGCCGTGTACTCGCTGGCGGTGGCGGCGATCGAGTTCACCCAGGCCGGTGCCGTCGTCGCAGCCCAGCGGACCCTCGGCGACCATGCCGACGGATCGGAACGACGGCTGTCCGGCGTCCTGCGTCGGGCGCTCTACCTGACGCTCGGCATGAGCGTCGCGGTCCTCGCAGGCCTGGCCGCGATCGGTGTGCTGACCAGCGGCTACGAGGCTGCGCTCCTGCTCGGCGCCATCCTGGTGGCGCGCAGTGTCGCGGTGACCGTCGGCAAGGTTCTCAGTGCCCGGCTGGTCAACCTCGGCGGGGAGCGGGCCACCGCGGTGGTCGCGGCGGGCACCGCGGTGATCGCGATCGCGGGTTACTCACTGGCTGCCCCCGCGTTCGGTGCCGTGGGCGTCGCGCTCACCTCGGTCGTGCTGTTCGCGCTGCACGCCACGGCCACCGCCGTCGCCCTCAAGCAGCGTCCGGTCACGCCGGTCGAGCCGGTGCCCCAGCCGGATGTCCCGTCCAAGGTAGGTAACAGTGGCTGACAGAGTCGTGGCAGTGATCCTGAACTGGAACTGCGCGGACGACACCCTCCGGTGCCTTCGGGCGGTCCTCGACGGTAGCCAGGTGCCGGACGTGATCGTCGTGGACAACGGTTCCGTCGACGACTCGATCGACCGGCTCGAATCGGCACCAGAGCCCTTCACGCTCGTCAAACTCGACCGGAACCTGGGTTACGCGGGCGGGATGAACGCCGGCCTCCGCAAGGCGCAGAGCATCGGGACGACCTGGGTCTGGCTGCTGAACGCGGACGCCGTGCCGCGACCGCACGCGCTGGCGGCCCTACTGTCACGGGCGGACCGGTTCGCCGTGTCGGCCTCGCTGCAAACCACCTCCGCCGAGCCGACCGACACCCAGGTGGAGCCGTACGTGGTGGCGGCCATGCTGCCGAAGGGCAAGGTCCGCCCGTTCCACTGCGGCGGTTGCGACGCGGGAGTACACGAGGTCGACATGGTCACCGGCGCCTCGCTGCTCCTGCGGCTGTCCCAGGTCGCGGCGATCGGCTTCTTCGACGAACGCTTCTTCCACTACAAGGAGGAGTTCGACCTGGTACGCCGGCTCAGCGACACAGGTGGCCGGGTCGGCTTCGTCTGCGCCTCCGAGGTCTGGCACAAGCGGGGCGGCAGCCTCAGCGGCGCCAGCCCACGAGCCCGCTACTACCACCACCGCAACGAGATCCTGTACATCCGCAAGCACTACGCCCGTCCGGTGCGGCGAATCATGCTCGGCGAACCGATCCACTACAAGAACCTGGCGCGATCGCTGCTGCGAATCGGTGTGGGCGGCCGGGAGCAGCGACGCGCAGCCCTGGCCGTGCTTGTCGGCTACTGGGACGGGATCCGCGGCGTGCATGGCCCCACCGATAGGTTCTGAGTTCGTGCACATCCTGTTCGTGAGCCACTCGTCGGACCTCATGGGCGCCGAGCGGTCACTTGTCGCTCTGGTGCGGGAGGCGGTCGAGGTCCGTGGCCACCGCGTGACAGTCACCGTGCCGGACGACGGTCCACTGCGCGCCGAACTCGTCGACGCGGGCGCGCAGGTGGTGGTCCTGCCGACCACTCTGTGGATGGGCAAGCGCCACAATCCGCTGGTCGGGCTGGTGCGGACAGGTCAGGCGGCGCTTTCCGTTCCCCGTTACCTTCGGTACATCAGGCAGGCGCGCCCCGATCTCGTGGTGACCAACTCGGCCGTGGTGCCGGCCGGCGCGTTCGCGGCCGGCATGGCGCGGGTTCGGCAGGTCTGGACGGTCCGGGAGAGCCTGCTCAGCAACCCGAGTCTGCGGTCGGTGCTGCCGAGACGGATGATCGCCCGGATCATCGCCGGTCGGGCCGACGGCGTGGTCGCGATCTCCCGGTATGTCGCCGGTCAGTTGCGGGACGCCGCCCCGGAAGCCGAGCGGAAACTACGGGTGATCGTGCCGTCGGTCGCGCGCCACACGGAGGTTCCGGTCCGCGAGCCGCGACCGCGCCCGGCAAGCCTGGGCCGGCTACTGCTGCTCGGGCGCTTCACCGCGGAGAAGGGCCAGGCCGACGCGATCAAGGCCCTCGGCCGCTGCGCCCGAGCCGGGCAGGCGTTCGAGATGCGGCTCGCGGGTGTCGGCGATGCCGACGCCGTACGGTCGGTCCGGGCACTTGCCGTGGAACACGAGGTCGGTCACCTTGTCGAGGTGACCGAGTGGGCCGACCAGCCCCACCTGCTCTACCAGTGGGCGGACGCCACCCTGATGCTGTCCCGCAACGAGGCGTACGGCCGGGTGACGGTGGAGTCGCTGATGTCGGGCACACCGGTGATCGGCTATCGTGCGGGCGGCACGATCGAGATCCTTGACGAGGGGGGCGGTCTGCTCGTCCCGCCGGACGCCGACGCACTGGCCGACGCCCTGTTGACACTGGCTGGGGACGAGGCGGCCATGCACCGGCTCCGGGACGAAGCACGGCAGCGCGCCGTCAGCTTGAGCAGCGCCCCCTCCTCGGCGCCGAGCTTCATCTCCTACCTCGAAGAACTTCAAGCGAACCGATCGTGACCAACCCCGCGAAGATATTCGTCCCGGCCGCGGCACTGGCTGTCACCGTCGGTGTGGTGGTGAGCTGGTGGCCCGCCCTGGTGGCCGTCATCGCACTCGTCGCCCTGCTCGGCTGGGGTCTCTGGACACCGTCGCGGCTGAACTATGCGCTCTTCGCGGTGCTGTTCCTCGTACCGGTGACCGCGGACCCGGGTTACCCCACCGAGCCGGTCTGGGTCATCCTGCTGGGCGCGACCCTCATCGCTGGGTTCGGACGCCTGCAAAGGTTCCACCCCGACACCCCGCTCGCCTCGCCCGGGATGCTCGCCTTCGTCGTTCCCGCTGTCGCCGTCCTGGCCGCCCTGGTGAGCTGGAGCGGACCCAAGGATCTCGTCATCTCGCTCGTGCCGTTCGTCTGCTACGCGCTCATCACCTGGCACGTGGTGGATGAGGCCCGGCGCGAGCCGGCAGGCCTGCTCCGGCTCGCCCGGGCCTTCGCCTGGGTCGGTGTTCCGGTCGCCGTCCTGGCGATGTACCAGCGGGTCTCCGGCACATGGCCGCTGCTGGACGGGTGGGCGGTCAGCAACGCGTTCACCTCGACCGCCGGCGAGGGACGCTCCGTGGGAACCGTCGGGCATCCCATCGTGTACGGCGCCTTCTGCCTGATGGCGATGTGCATCGCCATCGCGCTGCGGGGGCGGATGTGGCAGGTGCCGTTCGCGGCCAGTGCGATCGGGCTGCTGCTCTCCGGCTCCCGGAGCGCATGGATCGGGATGGCTTTCGCCCTGGTCGTCTGGTATTTGGGCCAGGAGCGGAAGGTGACCCGCCGAGGGCTCACGATCGTGTTCGCCTTCGCGGTTGCCGGGACGGCGCTGCTCGTCGTCAGGCCGGGCCCGGTACGCGGTGCGCTCGACATACTCACCGCCCGGCTCTCCAACGTCTCGGGGTCGTCGTCCGCCACCGCTCGTTACAGCCGCTACGACGTCGCCTGGTCAGGCCTGTCGGAACGTGTCGACACACTGCTGTTCGGCCTGGGGCCGGAGGCGCACGTCCGGTTCTTCCAGCAGGTGGGGATCGGCGATCATCTGGCCCAGACCTTCGACAACAGTTACCTGACCCTCTGGTACGACTTCGGGCTGATCACCGTCGCGGCCTTCGTCGCCCTCCTGATCGCCCTGTTCGCCACGTCCAGGTCGTTGGCCGCCCGGCTCCTCGTGGTCGGCATCGCCGCCCAGATCTTCTTCTTCGACGTCTACCTGTGGCCCTGTGCCGTCGCCGTACTGATCCTGGCCGCCGGGCTGGCGACCGCCGAGCGATCCGCGTCCGCCGCGGCGGCGCGGCCCTCGACCCGTCCCCACGACACCCTGCTGAGAAGTCCACTGGCGCCCTCTGGTGGGGCTGCCGGAGCGAGTGAGGAATGAACGTGCGGCTATCCAGGTCGTCATCCCCGGCCGAGGAGTCCCACCCGGCATCGGGCCTGTCCCGACACCTGTCCCGGCTCGGTGCCGCCGCCGACAGATCGCTTCTGGTGGCGCGGCAGTGGGCCCAGTTGACCCCCCGCCATCACCTGCGGGCCGTACGCGACTACCGGTTGCCGTTGGTCATCCTGGTCCTGCTCGGTGGTGCGGGCGGCGCGCTGGCGTCCCTGACGCAGACCCCGACGTACAAGGCGAGTGCGCAGTTGTTCTTCTCGCCCAACTTCGACAAGCCGGACGTCCACCAGCTCAACGCCGGGGGTAACTACATCCTCCAGCGGGTCCGGTCCTACAGCGAGATCGCGAACAGCCCGACGGTTGCGGCGGCGGTGACGGATCGGCTGGGGCTCGGCTACTCGCCCGAGGAACTGATGTCGAAGGTGACCGTGACGGGTAAGGCCAGCACGGCCGTACTGGACGTCGAGGTCCGTGACTCGGACCCGCAGCGGGCCCGGGACATCGCCAACACGATCGCGGACGAGTTGCCCGGCTTCATCACCCAGCTCGAACAGCCGACCGAGATCGAAACGCCGCCGATCAAGGTGTCCGTGGTCCGCGCGGCCACCACACCGTCGTCGCCGGAATCGCCTCGACCGCTGGTCAATGTCGGTCTTGGTCTTGCCGGCGGGCTGTTCGTCGGGGTGGGCGCGGCGATACTGCGCTACGCCGGCAATCGCACCGTACGCGACGAGCAGCACGCCGCCGAGGTCGCCGAGCTGACCCTGCTGGGTACCGTCGCGACCGGCCCGGATGTGTCACTCACCGCGCGCGAGGACTCCTCCGCCACCGTCGAGACGTTCCGGCAGATCCGGACGAACATCCGGCTCCAGCAGATCGGCCAGCAGCTGACCAGTCTGGCGGTCACGGGCTGCGGCGCTGATGACGGGCAGGCAGCGGTCGCAGGAGACCTCGCGCTCGCGTTCGCGCGGGCCGGGGAGACAGTGGTGCTCGTCGACGGAAATCTCCGTGAGCCGCAGATCCACAAGTTGTTCGCGGTGCCCAACGAGGCAGGGCTGGCAGCCATCCTGGCCGGTACCGCCGGCATCGACGATGTCATCGTCAAGTGGCGTCCAGATCTTCCCCTCTACGTGCTACCCGCCGGTGGCGTCGAGTCGTCCCCGCCGGAGCAGCTGTACCGGCCCGATCGGCTGGCCAACCTGCTGGAGTCCTTCCGGCTGGGGCGGGTTCTCGTCGTGGTCAGCACACCGCCGCCGCTGTCCGACGTGGAGGCGACGACGCTCGTCAGCGCCACCAGCGCCACCCTTGTCGTCTGCCGCGTCGGGGTGACCCCGGCCGAGCAGCTCAGCGCCACCGGCGGAGTGCTCCGCCGGGCCGAGGCGAACCTGCTCGGTGTGATAGTGACCCGGCCCGCCCGCTAGGCTCGGCGGTGCCGTGTGCCGCAGGCAGACCACCGGGAGGCGAACGCGCGACACCAATCCACTTCGGATCGGCCTGTGCAGGTCGTACGACCCGACATAAGTTGGCATGATGAGCGGTGACCTCGCGATGCTGTTGCGGCGGGCGGGCTTCGGCCCTACGGCTGCGGAGCTGGCGGCCGCCGAGCGGGTCGGCTACTCCGCGACGGTGGAGCGGTTGATGGCGCCCGTCGGGCCGGATCGGGGTGCCGCCAGGGCACCGATCCCCGTTCTCGGGCCGGACGCCTTCGACGATCTCCCGAACCCGACCGTCGAAGAACGGACGAGGGCGGAAGCCCTGCGGATCGAGCACTCCGATGCGATCATCCGATGGTGGCTGGACCGACTGACCGTCGCCGACCACCAGGCCAACGAAAAGCTGCTGTTCTTCTGGCACGGGCACTGGGCGACGTCGATGCGAAAGGTCGGCAGTCCGCAGTTCATGCTCGCCCAGCACATGAAGATCCGCAGCTCACCCAGCTTTCGTACGATGGCCAGGAAGCTGGTTTCCGACCCGGCGCTGGTCTACTGGCTCGACGGGCAGCTCAACACCAGGAGCGCACCGAACGAGAACCTCGCCCGGGAGTTGCTCGAACTGTTCACGCTCGGCATCGGCAACTACACCGAGCAGGATGTCAAGGCGGCGGGCCGGGCGCTGACCGGCTGGAAGACCGACCTGAGTCACCCGGAGAACGCCATCTTCTTTCCGGCCGATCACGACAGCGGGCGCAAGACGATCCTCGGCACCACCGCCCACTTCGACGCGTACTCCCTGGTCGACCACTTGACGGATCAACCGGCCTGCGCCCGCTTCATCGCCGAGCGCCTGTGGTTCCGGTACGTGTCCTCGACCGAACCGATCGCCGCCTCCACCCTGCGGAAGATGGTTGCCGCATATCCGGTCGGCATGCGGATGCTGCGGGTCCTCTTCGAGGACGAGGAGTTCCGGTCGGCGCGTCATCGCGTCGTGAAGCAGCCGGTGGAGTGGCTCGTCGGCGCGCTGCGTCAGTTGCGGATCCGGCCTGCGGACTTCTCCAAGCAGACCCTGCATCAGGTCGTGAGCGGTCTGTCCGGCCTGGGACAGGTGCCGTTCGCGCCGCTGAGCGTGGGTGGCTGGCCGAGTGGAGCCGCTTGGCTGACCTCGGCCGCGGCCCAGGCACGCCTGGGCTTCGCGGACCTGCTCGCCGGGCTCACGCAGATCGACCGGCTGAATCCGGAGGAGTTGGCGAACCTGCTGGCGGTCGAGACCTGGACGAACCGAACCTACCTGGTGTTGCAGCGGGCGAAGAATCCACGACAACTGCTGACCCTCGGCCTCGCCAGCCCGGAATACCTGGTGAACTGAGATGGACACGGTGACCCGACGCAGGTTCCTGCTGGCCTCCGCCGCGGCCGGTGGCGCCGCCGCACTCGCCACCGGCGGAATGGGCCTGGCCCGGCTGCTCGACACGGCCGGCGAGGACGACCCGGAGGCGGCCGGCGGGGGTGACAAGCTGGTCGTGATCACTCTCTACGGTGGCAATGACGGGCTGAACACCGTCGTCCCCTACGCTGACGCGGCCTACCACTCGGCACGACCGGAGCTGGCGTACGAGCCCGAGCGGGTGCTGGCACTCGACGACTCGCTCGGCCTGAATCCGGTGCTTCCCGGACTCAAGCGAATCTGGGACCGACAGCAGTTGGCGATCGTGCTCGGTGTCGGGTATCCCCGCCCGGATCGCAGTCACTTCCGTTCGATGGACATCTGGCAGACGGCCTCGCCACAGGCCCCCGTGGCGACCGGCTGGGTGGGCCGCTGGCTCGACGGTGTCGACGCCCCTCCCGAGGCAGCGGTGAGCTTCGAGCCGGTGCTGCCGCCCTTGCTCGTCGGCGAGACCCGGGTCGGCGCCTGCGTCTCGGTGGACGGGTTGCACCTGCCGCCCGGCATCGATGCCGACACCGTTGCCGCCCTCGGTCAGGCGCAGAGCGGTGAATCATCGCTGCACCTGCGCGCGGCCGAGTCCTACCGGGACTTCCTCCGCGCGGACGAGATCGTCCGCCAGGCCGCGCAGGCCGATCTGCCACCGGACGCGGCGGGACTCCCGCCTCTGCCGGCGACCGCGACAGGTGGTGCGAGTGCGCTGGCTGCCCAGCTCGCGCTCGTCACCCGGTGCGTCGAGGCAGGCGTCCCCACCCGGGTCTACTCGGTCAGCCTGGGCGGCTTCGACACCCACGCCGACGAGTTGGTCGGGCAGGAGTGGCTGTTGAAGCAGCTCGACGAGGCGCTGTCGGCCTTCGTGCAACGGCTGGCCGTGACGAAGGCCGGTCGACGGGTGACAGTCCTGGTGTACAGCGAGTTCGGTCGCAGGGTCAGGGCCAACGCCTCGGACGGCACCGACCACGGCACCGCCGGTCCCGTCTTCGTGCTGGGCCCCGCAGTGGCCGGCGGCCGGTACGGGGAACAGCCGAGCCTCACCGATCTCGACGATGGTGATCTGAAGGCGACGATGGACTTTCGAGACGTCGTCGGAACGCTCATCGGCTCCGTACTGCACGCTGATCCGGCGCAGTACCTCGGCGGCTACCAGCCGACACCACTGCCGCTGTTCCGCGTCAGCCTGTGATCCACAGCCGACTGCCACGGCTCCTCGCCCGGCGCTGCCAGTGATCGGTCGTCATCGACCGGTCACTACCGCATCCGTCTCCTCGCCACCATGATCAAGAAAAGGATGAGCGCGCCGACCAACGCCCCACCCAGGGCGGCGACCAGCCCCACCGTGCGGGCCGAGCCCCCGCCCTGCCCTTCGATCTGCTGCCGGTCGGCCGCCTTCTGGCGGTAGTCCTGAGCGATCAGTTTCGCGGGCGAGTCGTCGGGAACCGCGTCGAAGTGGGCGATGGCGTCCGCGTACCGGCCGCCGAAGTAGGCGTCGAGGCCACTCCGGTACCCCGTGTCGACCGGGCCGAGGGCGTTGCTGACGCCGGCGTCGGTGAGCATCCCGGCCAGGGTCGCCGCGGGTACGACCGCCCGGTTCGCCCCGTCGGGGAGTTCCCGGTCGTTGTCCAGGATTCCCGCCACCCGGCCGCCGGAGTCGATAACCATGCCGCCACGGGAGTGGATGCCGACATCGTCGGTGACCCGGTATCCGGAGACGGCGCCGACGCTGCCGGAGCCGAGCACCGTGACCGGCTTCGAGGCGATGGCGTACGAGGCGGTGAGCGGGTCACGCTCGCTCGTGGCGTAGCCGAGCGTGAACAACGATGCGCCCTGCTGGACATCGGCTGCCGCGTTCAGTTCGGCGACCGGCAGATCCTGCTTGGCGAACTTGACGAGGGCGACGTTACCCAGCTCGGGCTCCCACGTCCGGACGATCTCGCCTGGGATCGCCGGGCTCTCGGTGACGTTGCCCTTTGCCACGTTGAACTGGCCGAACAGCCGTACCTCCGGTTCCTGGTCGGCACCTACGCCGCCGAGAACCGTGGCGTTGAGCCGCTTCGCCACGAAGTCGTCGAGGTCGGCGGAGTCGAGCTCACCCTCCTCGATAAGCGTCCGACCCAGGGAGTACAGCGCGTTCTGTCGCGCGGTGTCCGCCGCCGGCCGTACGCAGAGACCGTTGGTGAACGCGTGCCCGTCGGCCTGGACGACGAATCCGCTGCAGCGCCGTTTGAAGGTGACGGGTGCCGCCCGCAGTGGCGTACCGGAACTCTTGTCCCGCAGGTACCCGGTCACCACGACCTCTACATAGACCAGAGCTGGAGCAGCGATCGCCACCGCTCGTTCCTCGTGGGTGTAGGGCGGCGGTGTGGCCTTGTCGCTGCCGGTCGAACCCACCCAGACGAACAGGCCGCCGGCGGCGGCGAGGACGACGAGCACCAGTGCGGCGATTCCGACCAGCAGCCCGACGGGACTCCGCCGGGTCTCCGAGGGCTTGATCCGGCGGGCCGGTGCCGCGAAGGGGTCTGCGGGCGCCGGCTCGTTCGGCGTGGACGGAAACGCCGACACCAGGGCACCGCTGGGCGGGGCGGAATCGGGCGCCGGGACGGGACTGCCCGACACCGGGTACGCGAGGAACGGCGCCTGCTGCCCGGGAAAGGACGTCGGTCCGACAGGCGTCGGCGACTGGGGCATGCCGGACACCGACGCAGGAGCACCGGAGACCGACGCAGGGACACCGGAGGTCGGCTGTGCAGGGGCGGGGAACTGTTGTGGGACGGCGGGAGAGGGTTCCGGGGTCGGCGGAGCGGAAACGGGCGGCCCGGACGTGGGTGCCGGCGTGTATTCCACGTTGAGCGCTCGGAACAGCTTCTCCGCCGCCGGGCCGGCTTCCGGGCCGTACGCGACCCACGGGGCGGCCGCCGAGAAGTCGGCGTACACGAAGGGGGTTCCGCCGGGGGTCTGGGCGAGGTGGTTGACGATCCCGGCGAAGGCCTCCCGCCAGCCGGGGGCGGCGGCCACAGTGGCGTCCAGGACGGCGACGGTCACGAACCGGCCCTGCTGGTCGAGGGCCGCCCAGGCTTTGCCGACCGGCGATCCACCCAGCAGATGGGTGTACCGGTAGGGGCCGTCCGGTTGCATGGCAACTCCTCTGCTCAACCGCCGTGCGGATCCTACCGAGCCATCGCACGTCAGCCTGGCCGCCGGTGACCGCACCCAGGGACATCGCCACGAATACGCAGCTCACCGGCGGGCAATGAGTTCGACCACTTGCCTGCTGAAAGTTTTGATGCATAGAGTCTCGGAATGAATGAAGGGGCTGCCATGGCGCCGACCGAGCGGGTGGTCGGCCTGTTCGACGGCGTCCGACTCACCCCGACCCAGCGACGCATCGCGCACTGCCTGGTGCAGCACGCCCCCGCCGTCGGCTACCTCTCCGCCGCCGAGGTCGCCGAGTTGGCCGGCGTCAGCCAGCCGTCGGTCACCCGCTTCGCCGTCGCGCTGGGCCACGACGGCTATCCCGCGCTGCGGCGGCGGCTGCGCGAACTCACCGCCGCCGCGCCCGGCCCGGCCACCGCCGGCAACGAACTCCAACAGGCGGTACGCGCCGAGATCGGCAACCTGGACCGGCTCGCCGAGCAGCTCACCGACCGGGAACGGTTGGCCGAGACCGGTCGACTCCTGGCCGCCAGTCGCCCCCTGCCGGTGCTCGGCCTGCGGGCCGCCGCCCCGCTGGCCGCGTACTTCGCGTACTTCGCCGCAAAGGTGCACCCGGACGTGCGGGTGCTCGACGACGGGGGCAGCCTGCTCACCGACCGCATCGAACAGGCCGCCGAGGCCGGGGCGAGCGCCCTGCTGGCCCTGGTGCTGCCCCGCTATCCCCGGGAGACCCTGGACGCGTTGCGCGAGGCGCGCGCCGCCGGGCTCACCGTCGTCGCGATCACCGACTCGCCGGTCAGCCCGGCGGCCGAACTCGCCGATGTGGTGCTGCCCGCCGCGGTCGGCACCCAACTCGTGTTCGACCTGCACACCGCCCCGATGACCCTGGCCATGGTGCTGCTCCAGGCGATCTGCGACGCCGCTCCGGCCGAAACCCAGCGGCGGTTGGAGGCGTTCGAAGCCTCCGCCGCCCGTCGCCAGTTGTTCCTCGGTTAGGAGGAGACACACCATGACCCACACAGCCCCCGGCCCTGTCCGGGCCGCCCGAGGCCAGAAACGCACCGCCCGTGGTTGGCCGCAGGAGGCGGCCCTGCGGATGCTGATGAACAACCTCGACCCGCAGGTCGCCGAGCGCCCGGACGACCTGGTCGTCTACGGCGGCACCGGGAAGGCCGCGCGGGACTGGCCGTCGTACCACGCCCTGGTGCGCACGCTTACCGACCTGCGTGACGACGAGACCATGCTTGTGCAGTCGGGCCGGCCGGTCGGGGTGATGCGGACCCACGAGTGGGCGCCCCGGGTGCTGCTGGCCAACTCGAACCTGGTCGGTGACTGGGCCACCTGGCCGGAGTTCCGCCGGCTGGAGCAGCTCGGGCTGACCATGTACGGCCAGATGACCGCCGGATCGTGGATCTACATCGGCACCCAGGGCATCCTCCAGGGCACCTACGAGACGTTCGCGGCGGTGGCCGCCAAGCGCTTCGACGACACCCTGGCCGGCACGCTGACCCTGACCGGCGGCTGCGGCGGGATGGGCGGCGCGCAGCCGCTGGCGGTGACCATGAACGGCGGCGTGTGCCTGATCGTGGACGTCGACCGCAGCCGGCTGGATCGCCGGGTGCACGACCGCTACCTGGACGAGGTCGCCGACGACCTGGACGACGCGGTGCAGCGGGTGCTCGCGGCGAAACGGGACCGTCGGGCGCTCAGCGTCGGCGTGGTCGGCAACGCCGCCACCGTCTTCCCCGAGCTGCTGCGTCGGGGCGTACCTGTCGACATCGTCACCGACCAGACAAGCGCCCACGACCCGCTGTCGTACCTGCCGGTGGGGGTGGAGTTGGACGACGCGCGGGACTACGCGGCGGCCAAGCCTGCCGAGTTCACCGACCGGGCTCGGGAGTCGATGGCCCGGCACGTCGAGGCGATGGTGGGCTTCCTCGACGCCGGTGCGGAGGTCTTCGACTACGGCAACTCGATCCGGGGCGAGGCCCGCCTCGGCGGGTACGAGCGGGCCTTCGACTTCCCCGGCTTCGTGCCGGCGTACATCCGGCCGTTGTTCTGCGAGGGCAAGGGACCGTTCCGGTGGGCGGCGCTCTCCGGCGACCCGGCCGACATCGCCGCCACCGACCGGGCCATCCTCGACCTGTTCCCGGAGAACGAGTCCCTCGCTCGGTGGATCCGGTTGGCCGGTGAGCGGGTGGCCTTCCAGGGCCTGCCGGCCCGGATCTGCTGGCTCGGCTACGGCGAACGCGACAAGGCGGGCGTACGGTTCAACGAGATGGTCGCCTCGGGTGAGCTGAGCGCCCCCGTGGTGATCGGCCGGGACCACCTGGACTGCGGCAGCGTCGCCAGCCCCTACCGGGAGACCGAGGCGATGGCCGACGGCTCGGACGCGATCGCCGACTGGCCGCTGCTCAACGCGCTCGTCAACACCGCCAGCGGCGCGTCCTGGGTGTCCATCCACCACGGCGGCGGGGTGGGCATCGGCCGCTCCATCCACGCCGGTCAGGTCTGTGTGGCCGACGGCAGCGCGCTGGCCGGGCAGAAGATCGAGCGGGTGCTCACCAACGACCCGGCGATGGGAGTGATCCGGCACGTCGACGCCGGCTACCCCACCCCGCACACCGACGTCCGCATCCCGATGGCGGAGCAAGGAGGGGCCCCTTGTTAACGCATACGGTAGAGGAAGGGCCCCTTCTTAACAGGTTCCGCACGCTGTGGGACGAGATCGCGCCGATCGGCCGTGACCCGCGCAGCGGCGGCTACCTGCGCTACGCCCTCACCGAGCCGGAGCTGCGGCTACGGGAGTGGTTCCGGACGCAGGCCGACGAGCGGGGCATGCCGGTCACCGAGGACGGCAACGGCAACCTGTTCGCCTGGTGGGGTGACCCGGACGCGGGTGACGCCGTGTTGACCGGCAGCCACTTCGACTCGGTGCCGCACGGCGGGGCGTACGACGGGCCGCTCGGCATCGTCAGCGCCTGGCTGGCCGTGGACGAGCTGCGCGCGGCCGGGGTCACCCCGTCCCGGCCGCTTGTCGTCGCCGCGTTCGTCGAGGAGGAGGGGGCCCGCTTCGGCGTACCCTGCCTGGGGTCGCGGCTGCTCACCGGGCAGATCGACGTCGAGCGGGCGGGCGCGTTGCGCGACGCGGCCGGGGTGAGCTTCGCCGAGGCGTTGGGTGCCCGGCCGACGGGCGGCGACCCGACGCTGCTGGGCCGCTTCGGCACCTTCGTGGAACTGCACGTGGAGCAGGGCCGCGCGCTCGTCGAGCAGGACGCGCCGGTCGCGGTGGCCACCGCGATCTGGCCGCACGGCCGCTGGCGCTTCGACGTCACCGGCGAGGGCAACCACGCCGGTACGACCCGGATGGCCGACCGCCGCGATCCCATGCTCACGTACGCGTTCACGGTGCTCGCCGCCAACAAGGAGGCCCGGCTGCGCGACGCGCACGCCACGGTCGGCCGGGTGACGGTCGAACCGAACGCCACGAACGCCATCCCGTCGCGGGTCACCGGCTGGCTGGACGCCCGCGCCGCCGAACCGGAGACGCTCACCGGCCTGGTCGAGGCGGTCCACACCAAGGCTGTCGAGCGGGCCCGCCGCGACGGCACCGAGATCACCCTGACCGAGGAGTCGGCGACCCCGCTGGTGTCCTTCGACAACGGGCTGACCGACCGGCTGGCCCGGCTGCTGGACGCCCCGGTGCTGCCCACCGGCGCGGGCCACGACGCGGGGGTGCTGGCGGCGCACGTACCGACGGCGATGCTCTTCGTACGCAACCCGACGGGGGTGTCGCACTCCCCCGCCGAGTCGGCCGACGACGTCGACTGCGCCGCCGGGGTGGCCGCCCTGGCTCGGGTGTTGAAGGAGCTGACCCGATGACGACGACGCGTTGGCTCGCCGAGTACGCCTGGTTGCCCGAGCGGGCCGCGCCGACCCCGGAGGTGTTGATCGAGACGGTCAACGGCCGGATCACCGCAGTCACGCCGCTGTCGCCGGGCGGCCCGCCGGACGCCGGGGTCGACGTGCTGGCCGACGCCGTCCGGCTGCCGGGGGTGACCCTGCCCGGACTGGCCAACACCCACTCGCACGCCTTCCACCGGGCACTGCGCGGGCACACCCACGGTGGGCGCGGTGACTTCTGGAGCTGGCGCGACCAGATGTACGCGGTGACCGCCCACCTGAACCCGGACTCCTACCTGGCGTTGGCGCGGGCGGTCTACGCCGAGATGGCCCTGGCCGGGATCACCTGCGTGGGCGAGTTCCACTACCTGCACCACGGTGCCGGCGGCACCCCGTACGACGATCCGAACGCGATGAGTGCGGCGCTGGTCGAGGCGGCGGCGCACGCCGGGATCCGGCTGACCCTGCTGGACACCTGCTACCTGACCGCCACAGTGGATGGTCAACCGTTGACCGGGTCGCAGCTGCGTTTCGGTGACGGTGACGCGTTGCGCTGGGCCGACCGGGTCTCCGCGTTCACCCCCGACGGCAGGCACGCCCGGCTCGGCGCGGCGATCCACTCGGTGCGCGCGGTGCCCGCCGAGCAGCTCGCCACGGTGGCCGGCTGGGCGCACCGACGGGACGCGCCGCTGCACGTGCACCTGTCGGAGCAGCCGGCGGAGAACGACGCCTGCCGGGCGGTGCACGGGCGTACCCCGACCGGGTTGCTGGCCGACCACGGCGTGCTCGGCCCCGCCACCACGGCGGTGCACGCCACCCACCCGACCAGCGGCGACGTCGGCCTGCTCGGGGAGAGCCGGACCGGGGTCTGCCTCTGCCCCACCACCGAACGGGACCTCGCCGACGGCATCGGCCCGGCCCGCCGGATGGCCGACGCCGGCATTCCGCTCAGCCTGGGCAGCGACAGTCACGCCGTGATCGACCCGTTCGAGGAGGCCCGCGCGGTCGAGTTGGACGAACGGCTGCGCACCCGCAAGCGGGGGCACTTCGCCCCGGCGGAGCTGTTGCACGCGGCGAGCGCGGCCGGACATGCCGCGCTGGGCTGGACCGACGCCGGGCGGATCGCCGTCGGTGGCCGCGCCGACCTGGTCACCGTGCGGCTGGACAGCGTACGCACCGCCGGGGTCGCCCCGGCCGGGCTCTGGTTCGCCGCCGGCGCCGCCGACGTCACCCAGGTGGTGGTGGACGGCCGGGTCCTGGTCCGCGACGGCCACCACCTCACCGTCGACGTCCCCCAGGAACTCGCTGACGCCATGGCGGAGGTGACTGGTGGTTAGTCTGCTGGTGTACAACATCGGTGAGCTGGTCACCAATGTGGCGGGCACGGGTGAGGGCGGGCCGCTGGGCATCCAGCGACGCGCGGCGGTGCTCGTCGAGCAGGGCGAGGTGGTCTGGGTCGGTCCGACCGGCGACGCTCCGGCCGCCGACCGACGCATCGACGCCGAGGGCGCGGCGGTGCTGCCCGGCTTCGTGGACAGCCACGCCCATCTGGTCTTCGCCGGGGACCGGGCCGCCGAATTCGCCGCCCGGATGGCCGGGCAGCCGTACACCGGCGGCGGCATCCGGACCACTGTGCGCGCCACCCGCGCCGCCTCCGACGACGAACTGCGCGCCACCGTGCGCCGGCTGCGCGCCGAGGCGTTGCGGCAGGGCACCACCACGATCGAGATCAAGAGTGGGTACGGCCTGACTGTCGCCGACGAGGCCCGCTCGCTGCGGATCGCCGCCGAGGTCAGCAGGGAGACCACATTCCTCGGCGCGCACGTGGTTCCCGCCGAGTACGCCGACCGTCCCGACGAGTACGTCGGGCTGGTGTGCGGGCCGATGCTTGTCGCCGCCGCGCCGTACGCCCGCTGGATCGACGTGTTCTGCGAACGGGGCGCCTTCGACGCCGACCACGCCCGCGCGATCCTCGCCTGTGGACAGGCCCTGGGGCTCGGCGTACGGGTGCACGCCAACCAGCTCGGCCCCGGCCCGGGGGTGCAGCTCGGGGTGGAGTTGGACGCGGCAAGCGTGGACCACTGCACCCACCTGACCGACGCCGACATCGACGCGCTGGCCTCGACCCGGTTCGACTGCATGTGCCACGACGGCGGACACACCACCACCGTCGCGACCCTGCTGCCGGGTGCCGAGTTCTCCACCCGGTCGCCCTACCCGGACGCCCGCCGACTGCTCGACGCCGGTGTCACGGTGGCGCTGGCCACCGACTGCAACCCCGGCTCGTCGTACACCTCCTCGATGCCGTTCTGCATCGCGCTTGCCGTACGCGAGATGCAGATGACCCCGGCGGAGGCGGTGTGGGCGGCGACCGCCGGTGGCGCGCGGGCGCTGCGCCGCGGCGACATCGGGGTGCTGCGGCCCGGCGCCCGGGCCGACCTGATCATCCTCGACGCCCCGTCCCACCTGCACCTGGCCTACCGGCCGGGGGTGCCACTGATCCGCCAGGTCCTGCACAACGGAGTACCGCGATGACCGTGACCATCCAGCCCACCGGGATCTGTCCCGCCGACGTGCTCGCCGTGGCCCGGGGCGCCGCCAAGGTCGTCCTCGACCCGGCCACCCTGGACGCCATGGCGACCAGTCGGTCCATCGTGGACGGCATCGAGGCCGCCGGTCGCCCGGTGTACGGCGTCTCCACCGGTTTCGGGGCGCTGGCCAACACCTTCGTGGCCCCCGAACGCCGCGCCGAGTTGCAGCACGCGCTGATCCGCTCGCACGCCGCCGGGGTCGGTGCGCCGATGCCCCGCGAGGTGGTCCGGGCGATGATGCTGCTGCGGGTCCGCTCGCTGGCGCTGGGCCACTCGGGTGTCCGCCCGCTTGTCGCCTCGGCGCTTGTGGACCTGCTCAACCACGATGTCACCCCGTGGGTGCCGGAGCACGGCTCGCTGGGTGCCTCGGGCGACCTGGCCCCGCTGGCGCACTGCGCCCTGGTGCTGCTCGGCGAGGGCTGGGTGCTCGGCCCCGACGGTCAGCGGCTGCCCGCCGCCGACGCGCTGCGCCGGGCCGGGCTGGCCCCGATCGAGCTGGCCGCCAAGGAGGGGCTGGCGCTGATCAACGGCACCGACGGCATGCTCGGCATGCTGCTGCTGGCCGTCGACGACGCGGCGCACCTGTTCACCATGGCCGACGTGACCGCCGCGCTGGCCATCGAGGCGATGCTCGGCTCGGACCGGCCCTTCCTGCCGGAACTGCATGCCATCCGCCCGCACCCCGGGCAGGGCCGCTCGGCGGCCAACATCCACCGGCTGTTGCAGGACTCGGCGGTGATGGACTCGCACCGCGACGACGTGGACCACGCCGTGCAGGACGCCTACTCGATGCGGTGCGCCCCGCAGGTGGCCGGCGCAGCCCGGGACACCCTGGACTTCGTGCGTACGGTGGCCGGGCGGGAACTGCTGTCGGTGGTGGACAACCCGGTGGTGCTGCCGGACGGCCGGGTCGAGTCGACAGGTAACTTCCACGGCGCCCCGCTCGGGTTCGCCGCGGACTTCCTGGCCATCGCCGCCGCCGAGGTCGGCGCGATCGCCGAGCGCCGGGTGGACCGGCTGCTCGACGTGACCCGCTCCCGTGACCTGCCAGCGTTCCTCTCCCCCGACGCCGGGGTGAACTCCGGGCTGATGATCGCCCAGTACACGGCGGCCGGGATCGTCGCGGAGAACCGTCGGCTGGCCGCACCCGCCTCGGTGGACTCGCTGCCCACCAGCGGCATGCAGGAGGACCACGTCTCGATGGGCTGGGCGGCGGCCAAGAAGCTGCGTACCGTGCTGGACAACCTGACCAGCCTGCTCGCGGTGGAACTGCTCGCCGCCGTACGCGGACTGCAACTGCGGGCCCCGCTGACCCCGTCACCGGCCGGTCGGGCCGCCATCGCCGCCCTCGGCGAGATCGCCGGCGAGCCCGGCCCGGACGTCTTCCTCGCCCCGCTCATGGAAGCCGCCCGCGAGGTGGTCGCCACCCCCACCCTCCGCACCGCCATCGAACGCGAGATCGGCACCCTCGACTAGCTCCCCGGACCTCGGCACCGTCGGGATCTTGGTACGGCAGCGCCCCTCCAGGGGCGGTTTCGCACCAAGATCCCGATGCTCAGCGGGACTTCGCGGGGCGGCGGACTTCGGCGGGGTCAGGTGGGCACCGGACCTGGGCGGGGCGGCGGACTTCGCGGGGTCAGAGGACCTTGGCGACCAGGGCGGCCAGTTCGCGCAGGGCCTTGCCGCGGTGGCTGATGGCGTCCTTCTCCTGCGGGGTCAGCTCGGCGTTGGTGCGGTCCTGACCGTCACCGAGGAAGATCGGGTCGTAGCCGAAACCGCCGTCGCCGCGCGGCGCACGCAGCAGCCGACCCTGCTGCCGGCCGTCCACCAGATGCTCCTTGCCACCGGGCAGCACCAGCGCCACCGTGCACACGAAGGAGGCGCCCCGGTGCTCGTCCGGCACGTCACCGATCTGGTCGAGCACCAGTTGCAGGTTGGCCTCGTCGTCCCCGTGCCGACCGGCCCAGCGGGCGCTGAACACCCCCGGCATGCCGTTGAGCGCGTCCACCGCCAGCCCGGAGTCGTCCGCGATCGTCGGCAGCCCGGTACGCCGGCAGCCCTCCCGCGCCTTGATCAGCGCGTTCTCGCCGAAGGTGAGCCCGGTCTCCGGCAACTCCGGGTACGCCTCGACGTCGTCCAACCCGACCAGGGCGATCCGGTGCGCGCCGAGCGCGCCGTCGAGAATGCGCTGCAACTCGATGAGCTTCTTGCGGTTACGGGTGGCGAGCAGCACCTTGTTCATAGAGAACCACCTTTCGTTCGCGACTGCGGGGCTCGCAAGCTCACTCCTCGCGCTTCACAGGGGCGACCTTTCGTTCGCGACTGCGGGGCTCGCAAGCTCACTCCTCGCGCTTCACAGGGAGCTGAGAGCCTTTCGCTGGGCTTCGGCCAGGTCCAGACAGCCGACGGTGGCCAGGTCGAGCAGGGCGTCCAACTGGTCGCGGGCGAACACGCCGGCCTCACCGGTGCCCTGCACCTCGACGAAGTCACCGGTGCCGGTGCAGACGACGTTCATGTCGACCTCGGCGGCCACGTCCTCGTCGTAGCACAGATCCAGGCGCGGCTCGCCGGCGACGACACCGACGCTGATCGCGGCCACCGACCGGTGCATCACCTTCTCCGGGGTGCCGGTCAGGGCCTTGCGGGCGGCGAGCCAGCTGACCGCGTCGTGCAGGGCCACGTACGCCCCGGTGATCGCGGCGGTCCGGGTGCCGCCGTCGGCCTGGAGCACGTCGCAGTCGAGCACGATCGAGTTCTCGCCGAGCGCCTTGAGGTCGATGGCGGCGCGCAGGCTGCGGCCGATCAGCCGGGAGATCTCGTGGGTACGCCCACCGACCCGACCCTTGACGCTCTCCCGGTCCGAGCGGGTGTTGGTGGCCCGGGGCAGCATCGCGTACTCGGCGGTGACCCAGCCGAGCCCGGAGCCACGACGCCAGCGGGGCACCCCTTCGGTGACGCTTGCCGTGCAGAGCACCCGGGTCGCACCGAACTCCACAAGCACCGATCCCTCGGGATGGGTACTCCAGCTTCGGGTGAGGGTCACCGGACGGAGTTGGTCGGGCTGCCGCCCGTCAGGTCGCGCCATGCCTGCACCCTATGTGGTGCCGTGATCGAACCGTCCCCCGGTGCCCGTCCAGCGGTTCAGATGTCGTACGTGGCGCCGGGGCGGACCACTTCCAGCGGCCCGGTGTACGCGGCGGCGGCGGAGGCGACGGTGTGCGCCTCGCTGCCCCAGGCGGCCACCAGATGGGTCAGCAGCAGCCGACCGACGCCCGCCTTGGCCGCCGCCTCGCCCGCCTCCCGGCCGGTGAGGTGCAGATCCGGTGGGTTGTCCACGCCGTCGAGGTAACTCGCCTCGCAGAGGAACGTGTCCGCGTTCTGGGCCAGCCTGATCAACGCCTCGCAGGGCGCGGTGTCCCCGGAGTAGCAGAGCACCCGGCCGTCGTGCTCCAGCCGCACCCCGTACGTCTCGATCGGGTGCAGCACCCGGTCGACGGTCACGGTGAACGGGCCGATCGGGAAGGTGCCGGGCTCCAGTGCGTAGAACTGGTAGACGTCCTCGACGCTGCCGCCCTCCTGCCCGTACGCGGTGGCGAGCCGTTCCGGGGCGCCGGCCGGAGCGTAGACCGGCAACGGCGGGTACGGGCCGTCCGGGGCGTACCGGCGGACCACCACGTACGACGTGGCGTCGAGGATGTGGTCGCAGTGCAGGTGAGTCAGGAGGATGGCGTCAGGGGCGTGCAACCCGACGTAACGCTGCAGGGTGGACAGCGAGCCAGGGCCGAAATCGATCAGAAGCCGGAAGTCCTCGGCCTCGATCAGGTAGGCCGAACAGGGGGACTCGGGTCCGGGGAAGCTGCCCGCACAGCCCAGGACGGTCAATCGCATCGAGTTGTCTCGCTGTCACGGTAGGTGGTGATCTTCCGGGCCACCGCTCCGGCGGTGATCACTACCGACGCGTACGCCACGCTGCGCAGCCTACGCCCGCCGATGCGAAGGCAAGAATGATCCGCTGGAAGTTGTCACCAACGTGACACCCACCCCGGCCATCCGATCGAGTCGACGTTGGCTGAGTGGCCAGTCAGTCCAGGCCGACGGACGAGGGCCACCGGCGGTACGCCGATGGCCCTCGAACTCGTCACTTTCCGCACAGGTCAGGCCCAGAGCTGCCCCTCCAGGGCCTCCTCCGCGTCGGCGAGGGTGCCGCCGTACGCCCCGGTGCTCAAGTACTTCCAGCCGCCGTCACTGACCACGAACGCCACGTCGGCGCGGCGACCGTCACGGACCGCCTCGTGCGCCACGGCCAACGCCGCGTGCAGGATCGCCCCGGTGGAGAAGCCGACGAACAGCCCCTCGACCTCGACCAGCTGCCGGGTCCGCAGCACCGCGTCCCGGGTGCCCACGGAGAACCGCCGGTTGAGCACGGTGGCGTCGTAGAGCTCCGGGACGTATCCCTCGTCGATGTTGCGCAGGCCGTAGACCAGTTCGCCGTAGCGCGGCTCGGCCGCGACGATCTGGATGCCTTCGACCTTCTCCCGCAGGTAGCGGCCGGTCCCCATCAGGGTGCCGGTGGTGCCCAGCCCGGCCACGAAGTGGGTGATCGTCGGCAGGTCGTGCAGCAGCTCCGGGCCGGTCGTCTCGTAGTGCGCCCGCGCGTTGGCCTCGTTGCCGTACTGGAAGAGCATCACCCAGTCCGGATGCTCGCTGGCGATCTGCTTGGCGGTGGCGACCGCCTGGTTCGAGCCACCGGCCGCCGGCGAGAAGATGATCTCCGCGCCGTACATCCGCAGCAACTGCACCCGCTCGGTGGAGACGTTCTCCGGCATCACGCAGACCAGCCGGTAACCGCGCAGCTTCGCCACCATGGCCAGGGAGATGCCGGTGTTGCCGCTGGTCGGCTCCAGGATCGTGTCGCCCGGGCGGAGCTTGCCGGACTCCTCGGCGGCCCGGACCATGAACAACGCCGCCCGGTCCTTGATGCTGCCGGTCGGGTTGCGGTCCTCAAGCTTGGCCCACAGACGCACCGGCGGCGCCCCCTCGGGCACCGTCGGCGACAGTCGGGGCAGGCCCACCAGAGGTGTGCCGCCGCAGGCGTCCAGCAGGCTCTCGTACCGCGCCATCGCCGCTCGCCTCAGCCGGCGGTGACGGGCGTACGGCTGTGCTGTGCGATCGCCGCGGCGGCGGCGCCGTGCTGTGCGATCGCCGCAGCGGCGGCGAAGCCGAACGCGCCGCCGGCCACGGCCGGCAGGATGGTGACGCTGTCGCCGTCGGAGAGCTTGGCGTCCAGCGCGCCGAGGAAGCGTACGTCCTCGTCGTTGACGTAGACGTTGACGAAGCGGTGCAGCGCGCCCGCGTCGGTGACCAGCCGCGCCCGCAGCCCGGCGTGCCGGGAGTCAAGGTCGGCGAGCAGGTCGCTCAGGGTGTCGCCACTGCCCTCGACGACCTTCGCGCCGCCGGTGTAGCTGCGCAGGATGGTGGGGATGCGAACTTCGATGGCCATGATGTCTTACTCCTTGATCAGGTGTGCTCGGTGACGTGCCGGAAAGGGTGTGCGGGGCTGGGATCAGCTGTCCGAACACTCGTAGTCGACCGTCGCCGGGCTCTGCCCGAACATGTAGGACTGCACGGCGTGCGGATCCACCCCGGCGTCGAGAATCCGCACCGGCTCCTCGGTCACCACCCCGTCCACGATCCGGAAGGAGCGAATCTCCTCGGTGTCCGGTTCCCGGGTGGAAACGAGCAGATAGTGTGCGCCCGGCTCGCCGGCGAAGGCGATGTCCGTACGTGACGGGTACGCCTCTGTGGCGGTGTGCGAGTGGTAGATGACGACGGGCTCCTCGTCCCGATCGTCCATCTCCCGCCAGACCCGCAACTGCTCCATCGAGTCGAACTCGTAGAACGTCATCGAGCGGGCGGCGTTCTCCATCGGGATGTGCCGGGTGGGCTTGTCGCTGCCGACCGGGCCGGCGACCACGCCACAGGCCTCGTCAGGGTGATCCCGACGGGCGTGGGCGACGATCGCGTCAACGATCGACCGGTCGATGGTCAGCACGTCGCCAAGCCTAGCGCCCGCCGCTGGCGATCCGCGAGGCGGCGCGGGTCACACTCACTCGATCAAGGCGTTGAGCAGGGATTCCTGGAGGTAGCCGAGGTATGCGTAGACCGAAAGCTGGAACACCCGGCTGGAGGAGGGATCTTCGGCCACCGCGTCGTCGAGCTCGGCGCCCAGGTCCGTCCCGTCCTTGATCTCCAGCCGTACGCCCATCGCCAGCCGGGCGTCGTTGAGTGCCCGCAGCCACGCCTCGGCCGCCTCGGCGTCCAGGAGTACCTCGCCACCGCCCTCGCCGGGCAGCGCCGCCAGAATCGCCCCGGCCTGGTCGATTTTCGCGGTTTTCAGGTCACCTTCGGTGTATCTGCGGAACTCCGCGGTCCCCGCCGCGTCGTCCGGATACACCTCGGGGAACAGCCGGCACACCACCGGATCGGTGTGGTCGAACCCGTCGGTGAGCAGGCCGACCACCTCGGAGGCGACCTTGCGCAGCACGCGTACCTCGTCGACGGCCAGGCTGGCGACGTACCGGTCGCCCTGACGGCGGAACATGCTCACGACCGGTCCACCGTCGCCCAGAGCCCGTACGCGTGCAACTGCGAGGCGTCGTGTTCCATGCGTTCCCGGGCACCGCTGGAGACCACGGCCTTGCCCTTGTGGTGCACGTCCAGCATCAGCTGCTCGGCCTTCTCCCGGCTGTACCCGAAGAGCTTCTGGAACACCCAGGTCACATAGCTCATCAGGTTGACCGGGTCGTCCCACACGATCGTCACCCACGGCCGGTCCGAAGCCGGCACCTCATCGGTGGCCGGAGTCTCGACCGGTGCAACCTGTGGAGCCGCCATGCCCCCCATCGTGCCACCGGATCGGCGGAACCGAGGAACCGGAACGCCGGACCGCCTTCCGGCAGCGCCCGCGGACACCCCGTCGGGGCCGCCGACCGGGTGCCCCGACGGGCGGTCAGGCGAGCAGGATGCCGTGTTCGGCAGCATCGGACAGCACCGTGCCGAGCGAAATGCGGGTCGCCTCGAAACGGCGGGCAACCTCTCGGGACAGTTCCAGTTCGATCTCGCGCAGGGCGCGCTGGGCCCAGGCCCGGGCCGCATCCGGGTCGTTGTTCGCCGGAGTACGCCAGTGCTGCCAGCAGCCACCCGACAGCGCCACCGCCACCGGCGGAAGCACCTCGCTGCGGGCCGGCCCGGGGTACGTCGACAGCGCGTCGATCGCTGCGGCGCCGCTCAGCCCCGCGACACCCGCGGTACTGGTGATCAGCAGCACCCGCTCCAGCTCCGGCCCGGCGGTGTGCTCCGGCATGCTCCAGGCGACGGCCTGGTAGATCCGCTGCCGGACGCCGGCCGCCAACGGCCCGCCGAAGAGCCGACCGGCGATGTCGTCGACGAGCACCCGTACGGCGTGGTCGCACTGCGCGGTGGCCAGCAGCGACAACGCCTCCATCTCACGGTCGACCAGTTGGGGCAGGCCGGCGCAGCCGCCGCCGAAGAGGACGTCCTGCACCACGCGCAGGTGCACCTTGGCCAGCTCCAGCGCCAGACACTGACGGATCCGCTGGGCGGCCGCACGCGACTGCCGGTCGAGTTGTTCGGACCAGGCCCCCGGGTCCGCCACCACTGGCACCCGACCGTGCGTACCGGGCAACTCCGGTGGCTCGCCGCTCGCACGGCACAGCCCTTCGTCGGCGGCCCAGGCGACCATGGCGCGCTTCAGGTCGGCCGCCTCGCCGTTGATGATCGGGAACCAGCGGGCGTCGGCCAGTCCCGGCACGGCGGCGAGCAGTGCGGCCCGGCATGCGTCGACGGCGGCCGGATCGATCGTGGGGCTCCCACCGGTGCCCGGGGTGACCGCGAAGAAGACCCGCACCGGGGTTCCCGCGATCTCGGCGAGCAGGTCCAACTCGGCGGAGCTGAAGGACTGGTCCGCCGCGATCACGAAGAGCAGGGCACCGGCGCGACCGACCGCGTCCAGCAGGATCCGTTCGCCGGCCGGGCCCATCGTCGCGGTGTCCGGCGTGTCGACCACAGCGAAGTGCTTCAGCAACGGCTCGGGGAGGTTCAGCTCCACCCGGCGCGGCGGCCGGGCCAGGGCCGGTCCCACCGTGGGCAGGTCCACCCGGTACGAGTGCGACTGCCGGTAGCCGGGCACGAAGGCGGCCCGGGTGGGCTGTAGAGCATGGCGTACCATCAGCCAACTGCCGGCCAGTGTGGTGAGCATGGCGGCGTCGAGTTCCAGCAGCGCGGCGAGCACGTTGGTGCGGCCGGCGCCGGCCGGACCGGCGGCGATCACCGCGAGCGGCTCGCGCGGGCTGGTGGCGCTGACCCCGAGGCGTTCCGGAAACGGACCGGCGCCCGATGGGCGAACCGCGCCGTCGGTCGTACCCAGGCGATGGAGAGGGCCCGGCTTCATCAGGCGGCGGCCTCCGTGGCAAGGCGACCGGCAACACCGGCCGCGTGAACATCCGGTGGCGACATCCGGATGCCGGAAGAGTACGGCCGCCAGCGTCGTGAACGAGACAGATCGGGTACTCAGCGGTAACTGTGGCACTACTCAACTTCACCCGCTCGGGCTACCGGCCGGCGCGCAGTAACGTCGATATGCTGCGCGGATGACTCCGTGGAGCTTCGTGGGCCGCACGATGGAACTCGACCGCCTACATGCGGCAGTGACCGGCCCTCAGGGACGGGGGATGTTCTTCAGCGGCAGCGCCGGCATCGGCAAGAGTCGCCTGCTGCGGGAGGGCATGGCCGCCCTGCCCGCCGAGAACTACGCGGTCTGGTGGATCGCGGCCAGCGCCACCACTGCGGCGATGCCCTTCGGTGGCCTGGTGCAGGTCCTTCCCGTGGAGCAGCCGCAAGGGCTCTCGCCCGCCGGCATCCTGCGGTGGGCGGTCGACGTGTTGCAGCAGCAGGCCGCCGGTCGACGGATCGTGCTCGCCGTCGACGACGCGCATCTGCTGGATCCGCCGTCGGCGGCCCTGGTGCACCTGGTGGCCCGTTCCGAGAACGCCTGCGTGGTGGGCACGCTGCGCGACGGTGAGCAGATCCCGTTGCCGATCAGGGCACTGTGGACGGACGGGCTGGTCGAGCACGCCGAGCTCAGCCCGTTGGCGCCGACCGAGACCGCCGGGCTGCTCGCCGCCATCCTCGGTGGCCCGGTCGACGGCGGCTCGTCGGACCGGCTCGGCCGACTCAGCTCCGGCAATCCGCTGCTGCTGCGCGAGCTGGTGCACGCCGCCCAGGGCAGCGAGGAGCTCACCAGGCGGTACGGCATCTGGACCTGGACCGGGCGGCTGGAGCTCGCCCCCAGCCTCACGGATCTGATCGACATCCGGATCGGCCAGCTCAACCCCGGAGTGCGCACGGTGGTCGAGTTGGTCGCCTTCGGTGAGCCGCTCGGGCTCCAACTGCTCTACAAGGCCGCCAGTCAGACCGATGTGGAGACCGCTGAGGAACGTGGACTGATCACGATGGTCAAGTCCGACCGGCGGCTCGACGTCCGGCTGGCCCATCCGCTCTACGGCGAGGTGGTACGCCGGCAGTGCCCGGTCAGCCGGACCCGTCGGTTGCAGGCGGACCTGGCCGAGTTGTTGGAGAGCGTCGGTAAACGGCGACGTGAGGATCTGCTGCGGGTGGCGGTCTGGCGACTGGACTCCGGCACCGCGCAGGATCCGTCGATGCTTGTCGCCGCCGCCGGGCAGGCGTTCGCCAGGTACGACGTACCGCTGGCGACCCGGCTGGCGCGGGCGGCGCTCGACGCCGACGGCGGCTTCAACGCGGCGGAACTGCTGGCCACCATCCTGATGTTCGCCGACCGGCCGGCCGAGGCGCTCGGTGTGCTCGACGCCGTCGCTCCCGACAGCGACGACGAGGATCGGCTCAGCCGGTGGCTGACCGCCCGCGGCATGGTCAGCTACTGGGGGCTCAGTCAGGAGTCGACGGTCGAGGAGATCGCCGAGCGTGGCGCCAGCCTGACCGATCTCGCCGCGCAGGCCCGGATCCGCGCCTTCGAGGGGATCATGCGTCTGCACCGACTGGACGCGCCGGCCGCACTGCGACTCGCGCAGGGCGTCCTGGACCGGCCGGCGGCCAGCACCGCCGCGCGTGAGCTGGCCCGGTGCACCATCGCCCACCTCCAAGCCGTGCAGGGTCAGCTGTGCCGCAGCGCCACGGCGGTGGACCTGGTGCAGGCGAAGGCGGCCAGTTGGCGGGCGGACATGCCGTACCTGCAACTCGCGGTGGAGCTGGCTCGGGGCACCCGGCTGGCGCTCTCCGGCGACCTGGCCGGCATCGACCGGCTGGTCGCGGACGAGTTCGCCGACCTGGCCGACGCGGGTGACTTCCGGCTCGGCAGCGGATATCTGGCGATCCTGCGGGCGTACGCGGCACGGCTGCGCGGGCGCAGCGACACCGCCCTGCAGGCCGCGCTCGGCGCCTGCGCGATCCTGGCGACCAGCCGGGTGTACGCCGGCTTGGCCCAGGCCGAGCGGGCGCAGGCCGCCGCCCTGCGCGGTGACGCCCGGCAGGCGGCCGAGGCGATGGCCGAGGCCGACCGGATCCACGCGCCGAACATGGCGGTGCTGTACCCGTGGCTGGAGCAGGCCCGGGCGGCGGCGCTCGCCGTCGGCGGTGACCTGCCCGCAGCCGTGGCACACCTGCACGACCTGGTCGGTCGGTTGCGTGCCCACGGTTTCACCGGGCACGAGGTGCTGGCCCTGCACGACCTGGTACGCCTCGGCCAGGCCGGCGCGGCGACCGGCCCGACCTGTTCCGACGACAACCGGCGTACCGTCGCCCAGCGGTTGGCGGAGCTGTCGGAGCGGGTCGACGGGGATCTGCCTCCGCTGCTGGCCCGGCATGCGCGGGCGGCCGTCGAGGGCTCACCCGAGCAGTTGCTCTCGGTCGCCGACAACTTCATGGACCTGGGGCTGGCCCTGCCGGCCGCGGAGGCCGCCGCAGGGGCCGTGCACCTGCTGCGGCAGCGCCGCTCGCCGGACATCGGCGTGGCCAGCGAGCGGCTCGCCGTTCTGCTCGGCTGCTGCGACCTGGTGCAGACCCCGGCGCTGCGGGCGGCCACGCCGGCGCTGACCGAGCGGGAGTGGCAGGTGGCCCGGCTGGCGGCGGACGGCGAAACCAGCCGGGCCATCGCCGAACAACTCTTCCTCTCCGCCCGGACGGTGGAGAACCACCTGCAACGGGTGTACACCAAGCTCGGGCTCAACGGTCGTGCGGAGTTGAGGGCGGCATTGCGGACGATCCCGGGGCACGACGGCACGCCGAGCACCTGAACTCTAGGCTGAGGGCGTGCACACCCTTCGTCCCGCGCTGTTGACCGATCACTACGAGCTGACAATGGTCAGCGCCGCCCTGCGGGACGGCACAGCGCACCGGCACTGCGTCTTCGAGGTGTTCAGTCGCCGGTTGCCCGCCGGGCGTCGCTACGGCGTGGTCGCCGGCACCGCGCGGCTGATCGAGCTGATCCGCCAGTTCCGCTTCGACCCGGCCGAGATCGACTTCCTGCGGCGTACCGGCGTGGTGGACGAGCCGGCCGCCGCGTGGCTGGCCGACTACCGGTTCACCGGGGACATCGACGGGTACGCCGAGGGTGAGTTGTTCTTCCCCGGATCGCCCATCCTCACCGTCTCCGGCACCTTCGCCGAGTGCGTGGTGTTGGAGACGGTGGTGCTGTCGGTGCTCAACCACGACTGTGCGGTGGCCGCCGCCGCGGCCCGGATGGTGACCGCGGCCCGAGGTCGCGCCCTGATCGAGATGGGGTCCCGCCGGGCGCACGAGGAGGCCGCGGTGGCGGCGGCCCGTGCGGCGTACCTGGCCGGGTTCCAGTTCACCTCCAACCTGGCCGCCGGGCAGCGGTACGGCATCCCCACCGCCGGCACCGCCGCGCATGCGTTCACCCTGCTGCACGACGACGAGCGGACCGCGTTCGCCTCGCAGGTCGCCACGCTGGGCAGCCAGACCACGCTGCTGGTCGACACGTACGACATCAGCCAGGGCATCCGCAACGCGATCGAGGTGGTCGGGCCGGAGTTGCGGGCGGTCCGGATCGACTCCGGGGACCTGGCGGTGATCGCCCAACAGTCCCGGGAGTTGCTGGACTCGCTCGGCGCCACCGAAACCAAGATCATCGTCTCGGGTGACCTCGACGAGTACGCCATCGCCGCGCTGGCCGCCGAGCCGGTCGACATGTACGGCGCGGGCACCTCGGTGGTGACCGGCTCCGGCGCGCCCACCGCCGGCCTGGTCTACAAGCTGGTCGAGGTCGAGGGACGCCCGGTGGTGAAGCGGTCCGAGCAGAAGGCCACCATCGGCGGGCGCAAGGTCGCAGTGCGCCGGCACAAGCCGACCGGCACCGCCACCGAGGAGGTCATCGTCCCGCAGGGTGTGCCGGATCGGCACCCGAACGACCGGCTGCTGCAACGGTCGTACCTGACCGGCGGCGAGGCGGTGGCCCTGCCGACGCTTGACGAGTCGCGGGATCACCTGCGGCAGTGCCTGATCTCCATCCCGTGGGAGGGCCTGAAGCTTTCCGCAGGTGACCCGGCCATTCCGGTCACCGTGGTACCGACCGAGTGAGAGGAGCAGGTCCATGGCCAACGCCCTGATCATCGTTGACGTGCAGAAGGACTTCTGCGAGGGCGGCTCGCTCGCCGTCGCCGGCGGCGCGGGGGTGGCCGCCGGGATTTCCCGGTTGCTGGCCAGCGAGCCGCACCGCTGGGATCACGTGGTGGCGACGAAGGATTACCATGTCGATCCCGGCGCGCACTTCGGCGATCCGCCGGACTTCGTGAGCACCTGGCCACAGCACTGCGTGGTGGGCACTCCCGGCTCGGAGTTCCACCCCGAGCTGGCCACCGACCGGGTGGAGGCCATCTTTCACAAGGGCGAGTACGCCGCCGCGTACTCCGGTTTCGAGGGCCATGCCGGGGACGGCGAGACTCTGGCCGACTGGCTGCGCCGGCACCAGGTCGACCGGGTCGACGTGGTCGGCATCGCCACCGACCACTGCGTACGCGCCACCGCCCTGGACGCCGCGCAGGAGGGCTTCGCCACCACCGTGCTGCTGGACCTGACCGCAGCCGTCGCTCCGGACACCCTCGACGTCGCGCTGCGGGCGTTCGAGGGAGCCGGGATCACCACGCACGGCACCCCTGTGATCAGGGCCGCATGATGCGCTAATTCGTTGGCGGTCGCCGCCGCACAGGTCAAGGATGACCGGCGGAGGTACGGACCGACGTGAACATGAAGCCTTACCGGGAGGCGCTCGCCCTGCCCGGTCTGCGGTCGCTGCTGCTGGTGGCGATCCTGGCCCGGGTGCCGTTGACCGCGACCGGGATCACGCTGACGTTCTACGTCGTACAGGATCTCGGGCGCGGCTACGGCGCGGCCGGGCTGGTCGGCGCGGCGATCACCGTCGGTGCGGCGATCGGTGCTCCGCTGCTCGGCCGGCTGGTGGACCGCCGTGGGCTGCGGCCCGTCCTGGTCCTCACCGTGGTGGTCGAGGGGATCTTCTGGTCCACCGCGCCGATGCTCTCGTACCCCCTGCTGCTGCCCGCCGCGTTCGTGGCCGGCCTGCTGGCGCTGCCGATCTTCTCGGTGATCCGGCAGTCCATCGCCGCGCTGGTGCCGGTGGAGAAGCGACGCCCGGCGTACGCGCTGGACTCCATGTCGGTCGAGCTGTCCTTCATGATCGGCCCGGCGCTCGCCACGGTCGGTGTCACCACCATCTCGGCCCGCCTCACGCTCTACCTGGTCGGTGCCGGCATCGTCGTCTCCGGTGTCGTGCTGTGGTTGCTCAACCCACCGGTACGCAGCGCCAGCGAGGCGACCGTCGGGCCGCAGCCGAGGCTGGCCCGTCGGCAGTGGCTCACCTCCCGGATGGTCGCCGTCTTCGTGGTGAGCGCCGCGGCCACCCTGGTCCTCGGCGGCAGCGACGTGGCGATCATCGCCGCGCTACGGGAGAACGGCGACACCGCCTTCACCGGCGTGGTGCTCGCGGTCTGGGCGGTCGCCTCGCTGGTGGGCGGCTTCGCCTACGGCGCCGCCCGCCGCTCCTTCTCACCGGTCGCGCTGATCGGTGTGCTGGGCCTGCTCACCATCCCGGTCGGGCTGGGCGGTTCACACTGGTGGCTGCTCGCCCTGGCGCTGATCCCCGCCGGCGTGCTCTGCGCACCGACTCTCGCCTCGACCTCCGACGCGGTCAGCCGCCTCGCTCCGGCGACCGTCCGCGGCGAGGCGATGGGCCTGCACGGCTCCGCGGTCACCCTCGGCATGGCCGTCGGCGCCCCACTGTCCGGCGCGATCATCGACGCCTCCAGCCCGCTGTGGGGCTTCGCCGTCATCGGCGCGATCGGCGCCCTGGTGACCCTCGCCGTGCTCCCCATCGAACTGCGCCACCGCCGCGCCGACGCGGCCGCGATCATCACCGCCACCACCGACGAGGCCGCCCCGCAACCCCTCACCCACGCCTCCGCCTGACCCCCCTCCCTCCCCCGGCCCCCGGCCCCGGCCCCCGGCCCCGGCCTCCGGCCCCCCACCCCACCCGCCCACCGCCTGCGCCCGGATGCCGGTGTCAGGCAGGACCTGCAGCTCTCTCGCCGAGCCCACGATCACGGAGCGACCTGGCGACCTGGCGACCTGGCGACCTGGCGACCTGGCGACCTGGCGACCTGGCGACCAAGATCGTTACCTTCCGTGGCCACCCTCTCCAACCCCACAGCCCTACTCACCTCCTTTGCTCTGCTTCAACCCACGCACAACTTCGCTCTCCGTGGTGATCGGTAGGCCAACCATCCTGGACGCCAATCGCAAAAGCACAGGTGAAGAGCTATTGCGTGGGTTGAAGCAGAGCAAAGGGCTTGCAGGTGATGGAGGGTGGCACGAGAAGAACATCACGCTCTGCAACAAGGCGCGATGGCGCCCGCAATTACCCGCGGTGATGTTCGAAGCAGGTCTCGGCACTGAGGTGACGCAATACGGCGGCGTGGATCAAGTGCCTGGAAGACCTTGGCTGCCGACGGTGCCGGGCCGCATCGGAAAGGCTGCGCTGGGGGCAAGGCAGGGAGGTCCAGGCAGTGTGAGGGCCAGGCAGTGAGGGCGAGACGTCGGAGGGCAAAGCGTCGGGGGCCGAGAGAGAGGGTCGAGGGAGAGGGCCGGGGAGGGACAACAAGAACGGGCGCCGGCCCTGGTGGGGGCGGCGCCCGTTCTTTGGGTACGGAGGGTCAGCGGCGGTCGATGTCGCTGGCCACGTCCTCGGTGTAGCTGGCGCCACCGTCGGACTCGCTGGTCAGCGGCTTGGAGCCGCCCTCGGGCGGGCCGGCGATGGTCTGGCCGGCTGCCAGCTCGGGGAACTTCGCGTCGAAGGCGGGGCGCTCGGAGCGGATCCGCGGCATCCGGTCGAAGTTGCGCAGCGGCGGCGGGGAGCTGGTCGCCCACTCCAGCGAGTTGCCGTGGCCCCACGGGTCGTCGACCTCGACCACCGGGCCGGCCTTGTAGGCCTTCCAGCAGTTGTAGAGGAACGGCAGCGTGGAGATACCGGTGATGAACGCGCCGATCGTGGAGATCATGTTCAGCGTCGTCCAGCCATCGATGGCCTGGTAGTCGGCGTAACGCCGGGGCATGCCCTCGTTGCCGAGCCAGTGCTGCACCAGGAAGGTGGTGTGGAAGCCGATCATGGTCAACCAGAAGTGAATCTTGCCGAGCCGCTCGTCGAGCATCCGGCCGAACATCTTCGGGAACCAGAAGTAGATGCCGGCGAACACCGCGAACACGATCGTGCCGAAGAGCACGTAGTGGAAGTGCGCCACCACGAAGTACGAGTCGTGCAGGTGGAAGTCCAGCGGCGGGGCGGCCAGCAGCACACCGGTCAGACCACCGAAGAGGAAGGTGACCAGGAAGCCGATGGACCAGAGCATCGGCGTCTCGAAGCTGATCTGGCCGCGCCACATGGTGCCGATCCAGTTGAAGAACTTCATACCGGTCGGCACGGCGATCAGGTAGCTCAGGAAGCTGAAGAACGGCAGCAGCACCTGGCCGGTGGCGAACATGTGGTGCGCCCACACGCTCATCGAGAGGCCGGCGATGGCGATGGTCGCGGCGACCAGGCCCTTGTAGCCGAAGATCGGCTTGCGGGAGAAGACCGGGATGATCTCGCTGATGATGCCGAAGAACGGCAGCGCGATGATGTAGACCTCGGGGTGCCCGAAGAACCAGAACAGGTGCTGCCAGAGCATCGGCCCGCCGGTGTCCGGGCTGTAGACCTGGGCACCGAGCAGACGGTCGGCGGCGAGCGCGAACAGCGCGGCGGCCAGCAGCGGGAAGACCAGGATCACCAGGAGGCTGGTGACCAGCATGTTCCAGGTGAAGATCGGCATCCGGAACATGGTCATGCCGGGGGCGCGCAGGGTCAGGATCGTGGTGATCAGGTTGACCGCGCCGAGGATGGTGCCCAGACCGGAGATGGCCAGACCCATCACCCACATGTTCCCGCCGACGCCCGGGGCGTGTTCGGTGGTGCTCAGCGGGGTGTAGGCGGTCCAGCCGAAGTCGGCCGCTCCGCCCGGGGTGAGGAAGCCGGCGGTGGCCATGGTTCCACCGAACAGGTACAGCCAGTACGCGAAGCTGTTCAGCCGCGGGAACGACACGTCCGGCGCGCCGATCTGGATCGGCACGATGTAGTTACCGAACGCGAACACGATGGGCGTCGCGAAGAACAGCAACATGATCGTGCCGTGCATGGTGAACAGCTGGTTGTACTGCTCGGGCGACAGGAACTGCAGCCCGGGCCGGGCCAGCTCGGCCCGCATGATCAGGGCCATCAGACCACCGATCATGAAGAACACGAACGCGGTGACCATGTACATGATCCCGATTTGCTTCGCGTCCGTGGTCCGCAGCATCCGCGCGATGGCCGACCCCTTGACCGGCTCCCGGACCGGCCAGGGCCGGGTCACGACCGGCTTGGGTGCGACGGTGGTCACGAGTGGCCTCCGGTTCTGGGTTGTCCCGCTCGGCACGCTGTCGGGGCGGCCGTCATCCGCAAGGAGGATAGTCCCCGGCAGGTGGCAGCGCCGCGTGGGGTCACCGGGCGTGGATCACAAGGGGCCGAGTAGCAACCGATAGTGCTCGCCGAAGATGCGGTCGCCGCGTCCGCGCAGCAGCGGATCGCGCAGCGCGGGCGGTACGTCGCGGGTGCGGTTGCGGTCACGGGTCCGATCCCGCACCCATCGGGTACGCGGCCGGCGGCGACTCTCGTACGCGGTGAGGGCGGCCTCCACGCTGTTCGCGGCGTGCAGCGACTCGGCGAGCACCACCGCGTCCTCCAGCGCCATCGCCGCCCCCTGGGACAGGGTCGGTGCGGTGGCGTGGGCAGCATCACCCACCAGCAGCACCCGGCCCCGGTACCAGCGTCCGAGTTCGACCTCGTCGGTGGTCGAGACGTGCACCTGGTCGAGTGCGTCGAGCACCTCCGGCACCGGCCCGCCGTAGTCACCGAACAGTTCCACGAGCCGAGCCCGGGGATCCGCCGGCACCTCGGTGCCGGCCTCGTCGGCGTAGCAGTGCAGTCGGCCGGCGCCGATCGGCACCACGAGGAAGCCGCTGCGCTGCCCGAGCAGCGCCGTCCACTCGTCGACCGCCGGGCCGTCGCGCACGATGCTGCGGTACACCACCTGCCCGGCGGGTCGGGGCGGGCCGCCGAGGGCCGCCAGAGCGCGGATCGAGGAGCGTGGCCCGTCCGCGCCGATCACCAGGTCGTACTCCGACCAGGTGCCGTCGACGAAGGTGACGCCGACGCTTGTCGGCAGCAGGTCGATGCTGCACACCTCGGCGCCGTGCCGGACCGCGCCGCCGGCTCCGCTGAGCAGCACCCGGTGCAGGTCGCAGCGGGACAGTGCCCGACATTCGCCGACCCCGGCCCACAGCGCGTCGAGATCAACCTCACAGAGCGGCAGCCCGGCCGCGTCGAGGAAGCGTTGCCGGTGGATGACCTGACCGAAGGGGCGGACCGGGCCGTCGAGATCCAGCCGCTGCAGCGCCCGGGCGGCGTTGCCGGGTAGGTAGAGACCGCCGTCGTCGAGCTCGTTCGACGGCGCCTTGTCGGTGACATCCGGCCGGAAGCCGGCCAGGCGCAAGGCCCGGGCCACGGAGAGACCGGCGATGCCTGCGCCGACGACAAGGATGCGCAGGGGGGAGCCACGCATGGGGGTGTACGCCTCCCGGAGGGGAATCGGAACGCGTCGGAGGCAAGACACTACTCGGCGCAATCGCCGCACACCAGAGGCAATCGGATTCACCACCGGCGCTCACCGATGGGCCGCGCCGCTCTTCAGACCCCTCCCGATCCGACCAAGGGACAGCGGCGACGCACCGCTCGGACGACGCCTGACACACCTCACTTTCCACCTCATTCCCCCTCGTCGGTTGCGTCAATTGGTCGAGGGATGTAAATGTGACGATGAACATGGGAGCGCTCCCGGACCCCACCACCCGTCGGCGTTCCCCCACCGCTTCGGTCCGCACCTCCCGTCCCCGGCGTCCCTGCGACGCCGCAGCGCAAGGAGCACCCATGAGACGTACCCTGCGAGCCCTCGCGGCCGCCGGCCTGCTCGCCGCGAGTTCGATCGTCGCCGTGGCTCTCGGCGGCACCGCCGCCGCCGACACGGTGATCTGCGAGCAGTACGGCAGCACCGTGATCCAGAACCGCTACGTGGTGCAGAACAACAAGTGGGGCACCACCGCCCAGCAGTGCATCAACGTCACAAGCAGCGGCTTCGAGATCACCACCCAGAACGGCAGCAACCCGACGAACGGCGCCCCGACGGCGTACCCGTCGGTCTTCCTCGGCTGCCACTACACCAACTGCTCCCCCGGCACCAACCTGCCGATCCAGGTCAGCCAGATCAGCAGCGCGACAAGCAGCATCAACTACCGGTACGTGAGCAACGCCATCTACAACGCCTCGTACGACATCTGGCTGGACCCGTCGCCCAAGCGGGACGGGGTGAACCAGATGGAGATCATGATCTGGCTGAACCGGCAGGGCTCGATCCAGCCCATCGGCTCCCCGGTCGGCAACGCCAACATCGACGGCCGCAACTGGGAGGTCTGGCGGGGCAACAACGGCGGCAACAACGTCATCTCGTACGTGGCCCCGTCGGCGATCAGCAGCGCCAACCTCAACCTGCTGGCCTTCATCAACGACACCCGTAACCGGGGTGCGATCACCAACTCCTGGTACCTGACCAGCATCCAGGCCGGCTTCGAGCCGTGGCAGGGTGGCGCCGGGCTCGCGGTGACCAACTTCTCCGCCGCGGTCAACGGCGGCGGCAACAACAACCCGCCGCCCGTCACCACGCCCCCGCCGTCGGGTTCCGCCGCCTGCGCGGTGAAGTACACGGGCAACTCGTGGAACAACGGCTTCACCGCCGACGTGCAGATCACCAACACCGGGTCGAGCACCATCAACGGCTGGACGCTCGCGTACTCGCTGCCGTCCGGTCAGCAGGTGACCAACTCCTGGAACGCCACGGTGAGCCAGAGCGGATCGTCGGTGACCGCCCGCAACGTCGGCCACAACGGCACGATCCCGCCCGGCGGCACAGCCAGCTTCGGCTACCAGGGCACCCTGAACGGGGCGTACGCCAACCCCACCAGCTTCACCCTCAACGGCACCGCCTGCTCGCGCTCCTGACCAGACCGGCCGGGGGTGCGGCGGTTGCCGCGCCCCCGGCACGGTTCAGACCGTGCCGAGGGCGTCGATGTCGCGCATCTCCTCGGCGGTCAGCGAGAAACCGAAGACGTCGGCGTTTGCCCGGATCCGCTCCGGGGTCACCGACTTCGGGATGACCACGATCTCGTGGTCGAGGTGCCAGCGCAGCACCACCTGGGCCGGCGAGACGTTGTGTGCGGTGGCGACCCGGACCAGCACCGGGTCGGACAGGTCGCTGGTCTTGAACGGGCTGTACCCCTCCAGCACCACCCCACGGTCCCGGTGCTCGACGTGCCGCTGCCGGTCGTACAGGAACGGGCTCCACTTGATCTGGTTGACGGCCGGGTTCTCCTCGGTGGACTGGATCAGCTCGTCGATCTGCCCGGTGCTGAAGTTGCTCACGCCCACCGCGCGGGCCAGCCCTTCGTCGCGCGCGGCCAGCATCTCCCGCCAGACCGGGATCAGCGCTCCCGGGTCGCTCGGCGGCCAGTGCACCAGCCAGAGGTCGACGTGGTCGACGCCGAGGGCACGCAGGCTCTCCTCGATGGTCCGCCGTTCCTGGCCGACGCGCTCGGGCGGCAGTTTGGTGGTGAGGAAGACGTCCTCCCGACGCAGTCCACTCTCCCGTACCGCCCTGCCGACCTCCTCCTCGTTGCCGTACATGGTGGCGGTGTCGATGTGCCGGTAGCCGGCGTCCAGCGCGGCGAGTACGGCCTTGAAGCCGGCCTCGCCGGTCGCCTGCCAGGTGCCGAAGCCGAGCAGGGGGATCCGGACGTCGCCGGAGAGAAGTGCGGTGGGATGGTGGGCATGCTCCATACTGCCCGTTTTACCCCTGATTGCAGCTACCTCGTGCGGGAACGGAGACGCCAGCCGGATCGCAGGCGGCAACCGGCACCCCATCGGGGTGGGGACGGGCCGAACCGGGCACAACCGGCCGGCGTGGCGGAGAATGCGGGTGTGGCTGACCGGCCCGCACTGGCAGACCCCGCCGTGGTTTCCGGCACCGCGGCGCGTCGCATCGAGGCGAGCTGAGACGGCGAGGAGCATCGTGTACCTGACCCATCTCGAATGCCCGGGCTGCGGCCGGGAACACGACGCCGACGTACCGCAGAACCTGTGCGACTGCGGCTCGCCGCTGCTGGCCCGCTACGACCTGGCCACGGTCGCCGGGGTGCTGCAACCGGAGCGGTTCGGGTTACGTCCGGCCACCCTGTGGCGCTACCGGGAGTTGCTGCCGGTGGCCGACCCCGCCCACGTCACCACCCTCGGCGAGGGGTGGACGCCGATGCTGCGCGCCCCGACGTACGGCGCCTGGATCGGCGTGGACGAACTGCTGGTCAAGGACGAAGGGCTGACCCCGACCGGCTCGTTCAAGGCACGCGGGGCCGCCGTGGGCGTCAGTCGCGCCCGCGAGCTGGGCATCCGCCGGATCGCCATGCCGACCAACGGCAACGCCGGTGCCGCCTGGGCCACCTACGCGGCCCGAGCCGGGCTGGGCGCGATCATCGCCATGCCGGTGGACGCGCCGAGCATCTGCCGCCGCGAGTGCGTGGCCGCCGGCGCTGACCTGCGCCTGGTCGACGGCCTGATCGGCGACGCCGGGCGTCAGATCGCCGCGCTGGTCGGGGCCTCCGCCGGCACCATCTTCGACGCCGGCACGCTGCGCGAGCCGTACCGGCTCGAAGGCAAGAAGACGATGGGGTACGAGATCGTCGAACAGCTCGGCTGGCAGGTGCCCGACGTGATCATCTACCCGACCGGTGGTGGGGTGGGCCTGATCGGCATCCACAAGGCGCTCGGCGAGCTGCGCGAACTGGGCTGGGTCGAGGACAGCCTGCCCCGCCTGGTGGCGGTGCAGTCCACCGGCTGCGCGCCGATCGTCCGGGCCTTCGCCGCCGGGGAGGACCGGGCCGATCCCTGGCCGGACGCGCACACCGTGGCGTTCGGCATCACCGTGCCCGCACCGCTGGGCGATCAACTGATCCTGGCCGCGCTACGAGCCAGCGCCGGCACCGCGATCGCGGTCGATGACGCCGAGATCCTGGCCGACCTGCGCGACTTCGCCGCCCGGGAGGGCCTGCTGCTCTGTCCGGAGGGGGCCGCCTGCCTGACCGCCGCCCGCAAGCTGCGGGCCGGCGGATGGATCCGCTCCGGGGAACGGGTGGTGGTGCTCAACACCGGGGCGGGTGTGAAGTACCCGGACACGGTGGATGTCTCCGACGTGCCGGTGCTGCCCCGCTGAGGCCGCTCACTTCCCGTCCGACTCGGTCAACCGCCACGCGGCGTTGATCAGGCCGATGTGCGACAACGCCTGCGGCGTGTTGCCCAACTGCGCCCCGCTGTCCAGGTCGATCTGTTCGCTGAGCAGCCCCAGATCGTTGACGTGGCCGGAGATCTGCTCGAACAGCCCCGCCGCCCGCTCCCGCTCCCCGGCCATCACCAGGCACTCCACCAGCCAGTACGAGCAGAGCAGGAAGCCGCCGGGTTCGTCCTGCCAGCGGCGGATCAGTCCACCGGGACCGCTCAACTCCCGCTCCACGGCCGCGATGGTGGCCCGCATTCTCGGATCGTCGGCCGGCAGGAAGCCCATCACCGGCAGGTACAGCGCCGAGGCGTCCAGGTCCGGCGAGCCGAAGGCGACGGTGTACACCCCTCTGCGTTCGTCGAAGCCCTCACGCAGCACCGTGGCCCGGATCTCGTCCCGGATGGCCGCCCACCGGCGCACGTCGGCACGTTCCCCGAGGTGCGGGGCGAGTTGCACCGCCCGGTCCATCGCCACCCAGCAGAGCACCTTTGACGACAGGTAGTGCCGCTCCTGGTCGCGCGGCTCCCAGATGCCCCGGTCCGGCAGCCGCCAGGTGGCCGCGACCTGCTCGGTCAGGCCGACGACCATCTCGAGCATCTCGTTGTCGAACTCGTCGCCGAGGTGATCACGCAGCAGCCAGGCCGCCGAGACGATCTCGCCGGGCACGTCCGACTGTCGCTGCCGCCAGGCATCGTTGCCGACGCGTACCGGCGTGCTGCCCGCATAGCCGGCGAGGCGGGGACATTCGTGCTCGTAGACGTCGCGTTCGCCTTCCAACCCGAACAGCACCGGGATCGGCTCGGCGCCGATGCGCCCGATCGAGCGGGTCGCCCAGGCGAACAGCCGCGACGACTCGGTCGGGCAGGCCGCCACCCACAGCGCGCGCAGTGTCATGGCGAAGTCCCGCAACCAGGCGAAGCGGTAGTCGTAGTTGCGGTCACCGCCGATCACTTCCGGCAGGGAGGTGGTCGCCGCCGCGGTGACCGCGCCGCTGCGGGCGTACGTCAGGCCGGTGAGCACCGTCGCACTGCGGCGGACCAGATCCTGGTAACGGCCCTCGTACTGGTGCAGCTCGCGGAACGCCTGCCAGGCCTGCACGGTGTCGGCCACGGCGGCGACCGGGTCCAGTTCGGCCGGAGGATCGCTGTAGGCGCCGCCGTACGCCAGGTCGAACCCGAGTACCTGTCCCTCGGCGATCTCGAAGGTCTGTCGTACCCGGTCGTCATCGGCGCGCAGCCGCAGGCCGTGGCAGCGCAGCACCAGGTCGACCGAGCCGGCGACGGCCAGCACCGCGCCGTCGGCCCGTTCCTTCAGGTACGGCGCGGTCAGGTTGTACTGCGGTCGCGGCCGGTACTCCACGGTCATCGGCACCCGTCCGGACAGTCCCTCGACCACGCGCACCAGCACCGCAGGTGAGTTCATGCCGAGTTCGTGAGCCCGCACCCCCGGCTCGCCGGCCAGCGCGTCGGTGACCGCGACACTGCCCTCCGGGGTGTCGTGCACGGTGCGCAGGACCAGCGTGTCCGGCAGGTACGACCGACGCACCCGGTGCCCGGCGGACCCGGCGGCGGCCGGTGCGAGCCGCCAGTGGCCGCCGCCGGGGTCGAGCAGTCGCGCGAAGACCGACGGGGAGTCGAACCGCTGCGGGCACCACCAGTCGACCGATCCGTCCGTGCTCACCAGCGCGCTCGAACGAAGGTCGGAGAGGAACCCGTAGTCGGAGATCGGCGGCTGCATCCGGTCTGCGTACCCGGTCTCCGGGACGCTTCACGTCGGAGCCGGACCGGTGCCGGCCGATGCCGAGAGACTCCTGTCTTCGGTCAGGAGGTCGGGGGTTCGTCCTTCCCGGCAGCCTCGGCCGCGTCGGCCTCCTCCTTGGTCCGGTGCACCGCCTGGTCGGCATGCTCCGGCGGACCGTAGACGGTGTAGAGCACCAGCGGGTTCGGGCCGGTGTTGACGAAGTTGTGTTTGGTGCCGGCCGGTACGACCACCAGGTCGCCCTGCACGACCTCACGCTTCTCGCCGGCGACCCGGGCTTCGCCGGTGCCGCTGACGAAGGTGAGGATCTGGTCGATGCCCTCGTGGACCTCCTCGCCGATCTCACCACCGGCGGGGATAGTCATGATCACCAGCTGGGTGTTCTTCCCGGTCCACAGCACGCGGCGGAAATCCGGGCTCTTCTCGGCGACGGTCGCGATAGTGAAGTGCTCCATGCCTGGGCACATACCCCGTCAGCGGCCCTGCCACGCCGGGACTGGCAAATGGTGGAAATGACCACGGATCGAGGGTTTGCCACGCCATCGAACGGGGATCGACACCACGGCCGGCAAGCTCCGGCGATGCCAGGTCCCCGCTGACGTACCGCCGTTGGGCTGCGGTGGCGGGAGACGGCCGAGCGCGGCGACGTTTCGATCTCCTGTCGAACGGCGCCGCGCGCTCGTGTGCGCCTACCGGCCCGGCAGGTCAGGAGAGTACGGCCAGGTGGAACGGTCGGTCGGCGGAAACGCCGGCGCTGTCGTGGGTGGTCACGAATACCGCGTTCGGGATGCCGGTGCGGCCGGCGACGGTGATCTGCCCGGTCGGTGCGAGGCCGATGCTGCCGGACAGTCCGACCGTGCCGACGCAACTGGCCCCGGTCACGTCCTGGTCGAACACCACCTGGTACATGCCGGTGCCGAGGCGGTTGGCGGTGGCCGCTCCCAGCCCGCGAACCAGCACCCCCTGGGCGTTGACGACCGCGAACAGCACCCGGGCGGTCAGTGGCATGCCGGCACCGGCACAGGTGGTGTGTTCGGCATCAGCACGGTCCGTCGCGCCCTCCTTGGGCACGGGTTGCACCCATGACCTGCTTCTTGCTTTCGCGCTGGACATCAGACTCCTCTCCGGCCGGCCGCCGCCTTGACGGGATGTGTGGTCTGAACGGAAACCAGTTGTTCCTCCCAGCCGTCCGGCCGGGAGGTTCAACGCTGAATAGAGGGTCAGGCGCGCCCCGACACGCCTCGCCTTTCCGGGGCGACCAGGGACAATCGCACCGTTTCCGTCTTCCGAAGGTATGTCGCTCCACCGGCTGGCAGCCACGCGAGGAGCTGTCCGATCAAGGACACCAACCCGAGATGATCACGCCCTTGACCTGGGCGTACGCCCTAGTCGTCGGTCTCCAGGACCGGCACGCCGCCCTGACAGCGCAGCGACAACTCGTGCTCTCCGGTCGGGCCGACGAACGTCACCTCGGCGTCGTCGTCGGGCCCCCGGTCGTAGTCGTCCACCCGGTAGCCCTGCCGCGGCGTCCAGGACACCAGGTACACCCCACCCGGCACGCACTCGGCGACGACGCTGCCACCGGGACTGCTGAAGCTGCGCCGGCTACCCGCGTCGGTGCTCGGGCTCACCGTGCCGGGCACACTCGTCGGCGTACCGCTCGGGTCGGTCGGCGTACCGCTCGGGCTCGGCGGGGCGGCGGTCGGGTTGGCGGACGGGACGACCGGCGGCGGCTCGGCCAGGGCCCGGGCCACCTCCTGTTGGCTGCGCACACCGCCGGGCGTCCCGGTGAGGCTCTCCCCCACCAGTTGGATCGCGGCGACCCCGATCAGCGTGGCGACCACCGCGGTGGCCAGCCATCCGGCGGCGGCGAGGAAGGTACGACGGCCCATGACCCGACTATCCCCGATCGCCGGTTGGGATGAGCTTCGGGCAACCCTAAGAGTGGGTTAACGCGACCGGCCGTGCGGCGCTGACAGGGATACTCTGCCTGCTGTGGCCCGCCTGCTGCTGATCGAGGACGACCTGACCATCCGTACGCCACTGGTGCGGGCACTGCGTGAGCGGGGCCACGCGGTGGCGGCCGCGTCGACCGCGATGACCGGTCTGCGCGACGCCCTCGACGACCGGCCCGATCTGGTCGTCCTCGACCTCGGCCTGCCCGACCTGGACGGCCGGGAACTGCTGCGGATGCTGCGGGCGGTCAGCGCGGTGCCGGTCATCGTGGCCACCGCCCGCGACGACGAGCGGGAGATCGTCCAGGTCCTCGACGCGGGCGCCGACGACTACGTGGTCAAACCGTTCACCGCCGCCCAACTCGACGCACGGGTACGGGCGGTGTTGCGCCGTGGGCCCGGCGGACCGGCCGACGAGGACCCGACCCTGGTCGTCGGGGGCCTGCGGATAGATCCCCGCTCCCGGCAGGTCAGCCTGGACGGCGCGCCGGTCGAGCTGACCCCCCGCGAGTTCGACCTGCTGCGGCACCTGGCCACCAAGGTCGGTGAGGTGGTGACCAAGCGGGAACTGCTGACCGAGGTGTGGCAGATCCCCTACGGCGGGGCGGACAAGACGGTCGACGTGCACCTGTCCTGGCTGCGCCGCAAGCTCGGTGAGAACGCCCAGCAACCGCGCTACCTGCACACCGTACGCGGAGTCGGGGTGCGCCTGGTCGCCCCGGAGGTGGGCGGGTGAGGGCGCGGCTGGCGCTGCTGGTGGCGGCGGTGAGCGTACTCATCGTGATCGCCTTCCTGGTGCCGTTGGCGCTGCTGCTGCGTACCGCCGCCGAGGACCGGGCCACCGTACGCGCCACCGGGGACGCGCAGAGCCTCGCCACGGTGGTCGGCACCGCCGACCCGGACACCATCCGGCTGACCGTCGACCAACTCGTCGCCGAGTCCGGTCGCCCGGTCAGCGTGTTCCTGCCCGACGGCACGGTGCTCGGCTCGCCCGCCGAGCCCACCCCGGCGGTGCAGTTGGCCGGGCGAGGTCAGAGCCTCACCGCCGATGCGTCCGACGGCCGGGAGGTGGTGATCGCGGTACAGGGCCGAGCGGACGGCACGGCGGTCATCCGCACGGTCGTGCCGTACGCCGAGATGACCGCCGGGGTGGGGCGGGCCTGGCTGGTGCTGGCCCTGCTCGGGGTGGTGCTGGTGCTGATCGGTTTGGCCGTGGCCGACCGGCTGGCCCGGACCCTGGTCCGGCCGATCGGTGAGCTGTCGGCGGTGTCCCACCGGCTGGCCAACGCCGAGTTGGACGCCCGGGTGCAGCCGGCCGGGCCGGCGGAGCTACGCGAGGTGGGCGGCGCGCTCAACCATCTGGCTGGCCGGATCCAGGAGTTGCTGCTGCAGGAGCGCGAACAGGTGGCCGACCTGTCCCACCGGCTGCGGACCCCGCTGACCGCGCTGCGGCTGGAAGCGGAGTCACTGCGCGACCCGCAGGACGCGGCCCGGATCACCGAGGCGGTCGACGGGCTGGAACGGGCCGTGACCGGGTTGATCCGGCAGGCCCGCTGGCGTACCCCGGCCGACGGTGCAGTCGCCACCGACGCCGTGGCGACGGTGGCCGAGCGGGTCGCCTTCTGGTCGGTACTCGCCGAGGACACCGGCCGCGCGGTCGACCTGAACCTGGCACCCGGTCCGCTGCCCGTCGGGGTACCCGCCGACGAACTGGCGGCGGCGGTCGACGCGCTGCTCGGCAACGTCTTCGCGCACACCCCGGACGGCACCGCCTTCGCGGTACGACTCGCTCCCACCGGTCACCACGTCGCGCTCACCGTCGCCGACGAGGGCCCCGGCATCGCCGCCGACTCCGTCCGCCGAGGTGCCAGCCAGGCCGGGTCGACCGGCCTCGGCCTGGACATCGCCCGCCGGGCCGCCCAGGCCAGCGGCGGTCGCCTAGAACTGGGTGAACGCCCCGGCGGCGGCGCCGAGGTGACCCTCCTGCTCGGCGCCCCCAGACCCTGACCTCGGGGTTGGTGCGTGATCGACT
>NZ_BOPA01000024.1 GCF_016863515.1 Micromonospora gifhornensis | reverse complement strand
CCGTTTCGGCGATACGGCGCGCGCAGACTCACCGACGGTGGCCCTTAACCCGGCCTTAGCGTTCGGACAGCGCGCGGCTATCCCGTCGGCACCGATCCTCTATGCAAGAACCGAGGAAGGGTGAAGACGATGAAGCGCAACCCCCTGATGTTGGCGTCGGTCGGCGGCGCGGCGGCAGTGCTCGCCGCGACCGGAGTGTTCCTGGGTGTCACCGCCGCCGACGGCGACCGGACCCAGCGGACGACGCTGACCGCCGCGACCAGCGCCCCGACGACCGCAGGGGTTCCGGACGACGACGCCAGCAGCGCCGCGCCCGCCCCGCCGGCCACGCCGAGCGACCCGACTGCCACCGGCACCCCCGTGGCGCCGCAGTCCCCGGCGACGCCGACCGAGGGCGCGACGTCGGGCAGCCAGGACGCGGTGAGCGCCGAGCGGGCCGGTGAACTCGCGCTGGCCAAGGCGGGCGGCGGTCGGATCACCGAGATCGACCGGGACCGGGAGGACGGCCGACCGGTCTGGGAGGTCGAGATCGTCAACGGCGACGTCGAACACGAGATCGACATCGACCGGGAGACCGGTGCCGTGCTCAAGGCCGAGCAGGAGCCGGTCGACGACGATGACGACCAGGACGACGACGATGACGATGACGACCGGGACGACGACTGACCGGACCGTCTGATCCGGCCCTCTGATCGGGCCCTCTGAATCGCTGACGCCCCGGCACGGCACCCGCCGTGCCGGGGCGTCTTACGGTCCGTCCCACGCGCGGGTGGCACCGGCCCGGTCAGCGACCTCGGTGCAGCCAGGCGAGGAGGTCGGGTGGGGCCAGCGCGGCGGCCCTCGCGTGGTAGCGGGCGCGGTCGGCCGCGCTGAGCAGGGCGCTGCCCTGGCCGGAGCGGCCGGTGCGGAAGAACGCCTGCCGGTCCTTCAACACGCCGGCCGGGTCCGGGGCGAGCAGGTCGGCGTGACTGCGCATCCGGTCGAACGTGGCGGCCTCCACCAGATCCGGGCCGGGCGGTTCGAGATCCAGCGCCCCGGCGAGGCGACGCATCTGCCCGGCCAGGTCAGCACGGAGGTCGTCGTAGTGGACGAGGTGGACGTTGGGCTTGTCGCGTCGCGCCCAGGCGTCGCGCAGGTGCCACAGGACGCCGGGCAGCGAGTCCAACTCCTCGCGCGGGTCGGGGTCCGCGTCGATCCAGCGTACGAGCGCCTCCTCGACCGACGGGCGACGCCGGTCCGGATCCGGTGGCCCGGGGTGGCCGGTGAGTTCGGCCAGGCGGGTCCGATCGAGGTTTCCGCTCTGGTGGTGCAGGGAGACGGCCATGTCCAACGGATGGCGGGCCACCACGAGATAGTGCACCGACGGATCGGCCGGTACGCCGTCGAGTGGAGTGTGGGTCTTGATGAACCGGCGGTGCCGCTGGGCGGCCAGCCGTGCGTACACCTGTTCCGCCGGCTCGACAAGCCAGTCCAGCCAGGGTGAGAGCGTGGTCAAGGGTGCCGGCAGATCGGGGGTACGCAACACCAGCAGGGCGCAGATCATCTGCATCCAGGTCGTACCGCTCTTGGACCGAGTGCTGATCACGATGTCGCCGGGGCGCAGCGGGAAGTCGCGCCAGCGGATGCTGTCCTCGTCGGCGGACCGGTAGCGGGTCAACGGATCGGGCACGCGGTGACGATAGTCCGGCAGCTGACAGCAGTCCGGGTATTTCCCCGCCGTTTACCCTGTGAGCTGGGAAATTGGCTGGCTACATTGAATTATGATGCCCGCCCGCGGAGGCCGGGTGACAGAGCCGGTCTACCGTCCGGTGCTCGCCGCCCGGCGCGGTGAGTTGGAGGCACTCGGTCACCTCGACGGCGTCCACGTCCCGCTCGTCGCTCCGATTTTTCAATTGTCCACAACAGATGTGTCAACGGTGGACTCGCTCGGTCGACTGCCGGCGGGTTTGCTGCCGGCCGTCGACGTCAGCGCCCTGCCCGACGGGGCCGAAGCCGAACTCGCCCACTGGGGTGTGCCACTGATGCCGGTGATCTGCCTGACCGACGGTGAGCGACGGCTTGTCGCACACGGGATCACGGCCAGGGCGTACGCCGGACGGGCCGTGGTACGGCTCCGCATCGGTCAGGACCGGGCCGGCCCGCACGCTACGAACGCGGTCGTGGAACGGATCTGGCGGTACGCGCGCCTGGCCCCCGAGCAGTGCGATCTGCTTGTCGACTGCGGGGAGGTGGGCTGCCCCGCCGACGTGCGGGCGGTCGAGCCCCGGGCCCGCCGGGCGCTGGAGTGGGCGCGTCGGCACGCCTGGTGCTCGGTGAGCGTGGTGGCCGGGGGCATGCCACCGGCGCTGTCCCGGCTGCCCATCGACGAGCCGGTGCGGTTGTGCCGCTGGGACTGGCTGCTCTGGCAGCGGCTGGCCGACCTCGGCGTCGGCTTCGGCGACTACGGCGTGGCGTCGGCGGCTCCCGACGTGGAGCCCTCCGCCGATCGGCTGCCGACGGTCCGCTACACCGGCGACGACGCCTGGTGGATCTACCGCTGGTCGCGGCGAGGTGGGCGGGGCGACCAGCGGGTGGCTGACCTGTGCCGGGCGCTGGTGTCGGCGCCGCACTGGCCGCCGGCCGGGGCGAACTTCTCCTGGGGCGACCACGAGATCTTCCGGCGGGCCCGACGGGTGGCCGGGGCCGGGTCGACGGCGAACTGGCTGGCCTGGAGCACCTCGCACCATCTCGCTCAGGTGCTGACGGCGCTGCATCGGCCGGCCCGGGGCGGGGAGCCACGATCCGGCCCACCGCCACCGCGCAGTCGAGCACCGCGCGGCGGTCAGCCCCGCCCCCGCCGCGTCGGTTGAGCTGCGGCCCTACTGCTTCTCGGTGAACCCGAACTGCACGATGCCCTCGTCGTCGACCGAGGCGTCGACGGAGGCGTCGCCGAGCAGGTCGGCGGCGTCGGAGTCGAGGAAGATCCGGGCGCCCTGCGTGTCGACCACCTGGTCGCCCTCGACGGGCTCGGCGACCAGCTCGACGGTGAGCGATCCGGCCTGGGTGTCGGCGGCGATGCGCACCCCACCGCCCTCACTCACGTCCTGCTGGGCGGCGAGGTCACGGATCACCAGGACTGCGTTGTCGGTCATCGTGAGCATGGTGGGACTCCTCGTTGGCTTTCACTCGGCTCCGGCGCGAACGCGGGCTGCGTCGCCTCGCGGGCGGATCACACCACCACCCGCCCCGGAGTTACGTCGGCGGCCGGCGCTGACCACTGCCGAACGGTCGCCGGACAGCGACCAGCCACCGTCGCATCGGGGCAGCTCAGGGCCCCTTCCACTGCCCACGTTGCCCCTCCAAGGGACATCCGTCAAATAGGCAGTCGCCGATAGAATCGCCGAGTTTGAACCCGCCGTGAACGGGTACCACAACGGGTTCGCTTCAGGCCGGAGTCGAGTTCAGGCCGGTGTCGAGGGCGGCAGCGGCGCAGCGGGGTCGCCACGCTCGATCAGCGCGGCGATGTCGGCGTCGTGCAGGCCGCGCAGCGCCAGCACCCGGGTGCCCCACCGGTGCAGGCGGCACGGGTGCGGGCTGGCATCGTTGCGGCAGACCGTCCCCCCGGACCACCTCCTGGGGGCATGCACCACCACGGCCCGTACGGCGAACTGTGCATCCTCGGCGGTCACGTACGGCGGCAGCGGGATCTCCCGCATGGCCGCTCCGGCCGGCTCGCCGGTAGGCGCGGTCGGACGGAGGGTACTGCTGCTTGGCATCGGCCAAACCTCCACTCAGGACGGTGTAACCCGGACAGCAGCACGGTACGAGCCGTTCACCGTTGCGCGACGGACAAACTGTCCCGGTAGCCGATCAACTCAGACACGCTCCAGCACCACCACCGGAATGTCCCGCTCCGTCTTCGCCTGGTACTCGTCGTACGCGGGCCAGATGTCGGTCATCATCGGCCAGAGCCGGGCCTTCTCCTGCGGCGTGGCGGTCCGAGCCCGCGCGGTGAACCGGTCCGCGCCCACCTGCACCTGGGCGGTCGGGTCGGCCTCCAGGTTGAGATACCACGCCGGATGCCGAGGGTCGCCGCCCTGCGAGGCGACGATCACGTACGCCTCACCGTCGCGCCCGTAGATCAACGCGGTACGGCGCAGCTTCCCGCTGCGTCGGCCCCGCGTGGTCAGCAGCAGCGTGAAGACGCCCGGCTGCCACTCGTGCCCCTCCTCGCCGTCGGTGGCGACGTACCGGTTGATGTGCTCGGCAACCCAGCCCGACGGGCTGTCCAGCACCTGCTCACTCGTGCTCATCGGTCCCCCTGGATGATTGTCGTCATCCCGCACACGCTACTGGGGATTCGACACGTCGACCGGCGGACCGGCGATCACCGCAGCGCCATCGCCTGGAGCCCGACGTTGCCGCAGTGTGGGGTGAACGTCTCCTCCACCGTCCAGGTGAACACCAGCCGGGTCCCCTTCGGCGCCTGGTAGCGGACCGTGACCTGGGTGGAGATGCTGGTGTGTCGTTCCTCCAGCCGCACCGTCCGACCCGGCCCGCCACCGGACATCCGCACGTCCAGCCGACCCCGGGCCATCCACACACCGAGATAGGCGGTGACGGTACGCGGCTGACCGTCGGCGACGACGGCCAACTGGAAGCCGTTGCCCCGGCCGCAGACGTAGACCCCGTCGGGTGTGGGGTCGGCGGACCTCACCGGCGCGCCGTCGTGCCACCGGAACAGTTCCTGATTGCCGTCCCAGCCGCTGCGTTCACCCTTGCCACCCAGGTCGCGTAGCTCGCCGGAACCGTCGCGCTTGCGTACCGCGACGTCGGCACCGCCCCGCCCCCAGTGCAGCCAGTCGCGCCGGCCGGACCGGGTCAGGTCCACCGTGTCGGGGATGTCCGCCCGGCTCACCGCCAGGGTCATCGGCGCGGCCACCGGGGTCGGGCTGTCGCTCGGACTCGAACTCGGACTCGGGCTCGGTGACCGTTCGCGGGGTTGCAGGCCGGGCACCGCCATGGCGGTGGGCACCGGGCTGGGCAGGGTCGGTCGACCGACCACCGCCGGCAGGCCGTCGGGCTCCGCCGGATCCTCCACGGCGGGCTCCGACCACCTGTCGACGAACGCGACAAGGGCCAGCAGCCCGGCGAAGGCGGCAAGGACCTCCACCGCGTACCGGCGGCGTCGGCGGGCCCGCGCCATCCGGCGAGCGACCCGGGTGGCACCGTCCGGCCTGGGTTCCTCGGCCACCGACTCTCCACTTCTGCCGGACCGGAATCCCACCGGCATCCGCGACCCGGATGCGGGGCCGACTCACGTAGACATTACGGACACCTTTCACGCCAGTCGATAGGAAGCGCCCGATACGTCAGGCCCGCACGTCGAACCCGAGCTCCTGCGCCAGAGCCATGGCCTGCCCGACGTCCACGATGGTGCCAACGCGCTGCACGGCCGTCGGATCGAGCCCGGTCAGGTCGCTGCCGCGAAGATCCGCCCGGGTCAACCGGGTGCCACGCCACTGCGCGCCGGACAGGTCACTGCCACTGACCGTCGCTCCGGTCAGGTCGGCACCGGACAGATCCGTCTCGCGCATCCGGACGCCTGTGAAGCGGGTGCCGCGCAGGTCGGCCCCGGCGAGCGTGACGAAGGACCAGTCTCCGCCGGTCACGGTCAGGGGACGCATGTCGCAGCGGTCGAAGGTGCTGCCGATGAACTTGCAGCCGGTGAACTCGGCCTCGAAGAGGTTGCACCGGACGAACGTGCAGCGGGTGAAGGCCGAGTCGGTGTGCCGGGACACGTTGAACCGCACGTCGCCGAAGGTGCAGCCGGAGAAGGACGCACCCCGACTGGTCGCCTCGGTCAGGTCGACCCGGTGGAAGTCGCAGTCGACGTAGTGGCGGTCGCCCAGGTCCTCGGCGTACCAGTCCTCGTCGTGGAAGGTGACACCCTCGATCGGCTCCGGCATTTCCGCAGGCTAACCAAACCCACCGACAGGCACCTTCCCGACGCCAGGGCCGGTCGGTAGGTTCGACCGGGTGAGTATCGCGCGCAGCATCGACCCGGCACAGGTCGGCTTCGACCCGGCACGGTTGGCCCGGATCGACGAACACTTCGGCAGGTACGTCGACGACGGCCGGTTGGCCGGCTGGCAGGTGGTGGTCACCCGCCGCGGCGAGGTCGCGCACTGCTCGACGTACGGGCTACGCGATCGGGAATCGGGTGCGGCGGTGCAGGCCGACACCCTGTGGCGGATCTACTCGATGACCAAACCGATCACCTCGGTGGCCGCGATGATCCTCTGGGAAGAGGGTCGGTTCGAGCTGACCGACGAGATCGGGCGGTGGCTGCCCGAGTTCGCCGACATGCGGGTCTACTCGAAGGGGTCGACGCTCAAGCCGTACACCGTCCCGGCGGTCGAGCCGATCCGGGTCTGGCACCTGCTCACCCACACCGCCGGCCTGACGTACGGCTTCATGCAGACCTCGGTGGTCGACGGCCTGTACCGCGCCGCCGGCTACGACCTGTACCCGCCGTCGGACGTCGACCTGGCGCAGGCCTGCCGGGTCTTCGGCGAGCTGCCGTTGCTGTTCCAGCCCGGCACCGCCTGGGGTTACTCGGTCGCCACCGACGTGCTGGGCCGACTGATCGAGGTGGTCTCCGGGCAGAGTCTCGACTCCTTCCTCACCGAGCGCATCCTGCGCCCGCTGGGCATGGAGGACACTCGGTGGTACGTCGACGGCGCCGACGCCGCCCGCCTCGCCGCGCTGTACGCCGCGGATCCGAAGACCGGCCGGGCGGTACGCCACGACGCGCTCGGCGCGCTGGCGTACGAGAAGCCCACGCTGCTCTCCGGCGGTGGTGGCCTGATCTCGTCGGCCGCCGACTACCACCGCTTCACCCAGTTGCTGCTGCGCGGCGGCGAGCTGGACGGCGCCCGGCTGCTCGCGCCCCGCACGGTGCGCTTCATGACCCGCAACCACCTGCCCGGCGGGCGCGATCTGGGCGCCCTGTCCACCGGCGGGTTCGCCGAGACGACCCTGGACGGGATCGGCTTCGGTCTCGGCTTCGCGGTGGTGGAGGACCCGATCCCCAGCCGGGTGCCGAGCAGCGTCGGTGAGTACTACTGGGGCGGCGTGGCCAGCACGGCGTTCTGGGTCGACCCGGTGGAGCAGATCACCGCCATGTTCTTCACCCAGCTGATGCCGTCGAGCACCTGGCCGATCCGTCCCCAGCTGCGGCAACTGGTCTACTCGGCGCTGGTGGGCTGAGCAACGGTCGGTGCCGCATCTGCCGCCGGGCAGCGGCCGGTGCGGCACCGGATCGGGCGTTCCGCCGACGGTGACCCGGCCCGCTCCCTAGCCTGGGATCGTGAGCGACATCGTCGTGTTCGGGGCGGGTGGCACCGCGGGTTCGCGGATCGTCACCGAGGCGTTCAACCGGGGTCACCGGGTGGTGGCCGCGGTACGGCGGCCGGAGGCCACCACCTACCTGCCGGCCGGGGTGCGGGTGGTCACCGGCGACGCCACGAGCGAACGCAGCGTACGGGAGTTGGCACCGGCAGCGGACGCGCTCGTGGTGGCGATCGGCGGCGGCGACCGTACGCTCTGGCCGGACGCCGCCCGCGCTCTGATCGCCGGGCTGCGGCAGATGCCGGCCGCACCCCGGATCATCCATGTTGGTGGCGGGGCGACCCTGCTGTCCCCGTCGGGACGCCGGCTGCTGGACGAGCCCGATTTCCCCGCCCAGTACCGTGACTCGGCGCTCGGCCAGGCGGAGGCGCTGGATGTCTACCGCTCAGATGCCGACGGCGTGAGCTGGACTTACGTCTCGCCACCGCCGCTGGAGTTCCATCCGGGTGAACGTACCGGGCGATATCGCATCGGAACCGACCACCCGGTTACCGACACTTCCGGACGATGCGCACTCAGCTATGAGGATCTCGCTGTCGCCGTCATTGACGAAATCGAAAATTCGCAATTCCCGAATTCTCGTTTCACCGTTGCCTACTGACCCCTGATCTTGAGTAACGGCAGCTCGCGAGTTAGATTCAAGCCTCCTTGGTCCGGGTCGCAAACCCCCTGCGCCCGGTTCCGACCTCAATTCAGGAGGCGCAGTCTTGTCTTCATTCGACGACACCGTGACACCCTCGCACGAATCGTCCAACTCCATCGGGTCCGGGTTCCTCAATCGTCGCCGGGTGCTGACCGTCGCCCTCGGTGGTGCCGCTACCGTGGCGCTGCCCGTGCCGGCGTGGGCCGCCAACGACAAGCGGCCGGGTTCGCACAAGCCGCCGAAGCTCACGCCGGACGACCGGAAGGTCATCGCGCAGATCTCCTCGCGCCGGGCCCTGGAGCACCTGGTCAAGCTGTCGGAGAACATCGGGCCGCGCATCGGTGGCACCGAGTCCGAGCGGCGTGCCGCCGACTACATCGCCCGCCACTTCGACAAGCTGGGCTACGACACCACCCTTCAGCCGTTCACGGTCGCCGACAAGTTCACCGGCCAGATCAGCACGCCGGCCCGTGGCCGCAAGCTGCCGAAGGACCTGAACTGGCAGACCGGGGCCAGCGCCCACGCGGCGTTGGACACCAAGGTCACCGGTGACGTGGTCGACGTCCGCGCCGGCGCGGCCAGCGACTACCCGGCCGACGTGCGCGGCAAGATCGTGCTGGTGGACTACGTCGCCAACCGGCGCGAGCAGGTCGTCGCCACCGCCGTCGCGGCCGGTGCCGCAGGCGTGATCCTCCTCGCCGCCGACGCCGCGGCGCCGCGGCTGGCCGGGACCTTCTCGCCCACCCTGCCCGGCTCGGCCAACAACCCGGTGCCGATCCCGGTGCTCGGCGTCGCGCAGTCCCAGAAGAACCGGCTGCGTGAGCTGCTGGCCACCGGTCCGCTCACCCTCACCGTCGCCACCACCGCGCACCGCAACCTGACCTCCAACAACGTGCTGGCCGAGCGGCGCGGGAAGTCGGGTGCGAACGGCCCGATCGTCATGATCAGCGCGCACTACGACACCGTCATCGGCGCCCCGGGCGCCAACGACGACGGTTCCGGCACCGCGCTCTGCATGGAGCTGGGCCGGGTGCTGAAGGCGATCCCGACCAACGCCACCATCCGGTTCGGCCTGTGGGGCTCGGAGGAGCAGGGCCTGATCGGCTCGCGCTACTACGTCCGCCAGCTGCCGCAGGCCGAGCGGGACCGGATCCTCGCCGTCTACCAGAACGACATGGTCGCGACCAGCTGGGACCCGGCCACGAGGTACTGGCTGCTCTCCTTCGACGGCCAGGACAACCGGGCCACCGCCGAGGTCGCCGCATCGGCCCGCCGCCTCGGCTACGAGCCGCAGATCTCCCCGGTGACCCAGCGCGGCTCCAGCGACCACCAGTCCTTCCAGGAGGTCGGCATCGCCAGCGCCAACTTCTCCTGGCGTGGCGAGGAGTCCCCGGCGCTGCTGGAGCCTCCGTACCACACCCCGGAGGACACCATCGCCAACAACATCAGCCTGGAGCGTCTCCAGGTGTCGATGGAGCTGATCGGCACCGCCGCGTACGCGACCGCGCGGGCCTGATCTGTTCGTGAGCGGGGGTGCGGCCGGTCGGCCGCACCCCCGCTTCGCGTCTGCCGCAAGGCACCGGCCGCGAGACACCCGCCGCGAGGACGCCGTCCTCAGTCGGCCAGCCGTGCCGGGAACCCGCCGGTGGCCACCGGCCCCCACGAGGTGATGGTGACCCGGATCAGCGACTTGCCCTGCCGGATCATGGCCTGCCGGTACTCGTCCCAGTCGGGATGCTCACCGGAGATGCTGCGGAAGTACTCCACGAGCGGTTCGAGGGCATCCGGCAGGTCGAGCACCTCGGCGGTGCCGTCGACCTGCACCCAGGGGCCGTTCCAGTCGTCGGACAGCACGCACGCCGACACCCGCGGGTCACGACGGATGTTTGCCACCTTGGCGCGTTCCGGATAGGTGGAGATGACCAGGCGTCCGGCGTCGTCCACCCCGGCGGCGACCGGCGAGGACTGTGGTCGGCCGTCGGCGCGGGTGGTCATCAGCAGCACCCGGTGCCGGGGGCGGAGAAACTCGACGAGGCCGTCCCGGTCGACCCGGGTGTTGCGTGCGATCATGCGTGCCATCGCTCGTTTCTACCAGCCTGGGCCGGCGGACCGGCGGTACGGCGTACGCAGCGCGGTCGCGTGGTGATCAGCCGGCCCGGCCGGCCGACGACTGGCTGGGCACCCTCGGCCGCACCGACGGCCGCCAGGCCCGGCCGTTGGCGTAGATGATCCGGAAGCCGAGGTACGACGCCAGCGGCGCCCAGTGCGCCGAGCCCATCCGCAGCTCGGCGGCATTGTGTCGCTGGCCGTTGGCGAGCACGTCGAGCAGGACGGTCTCGAACGCGGCGGACTCGACCCAGTCCACCTCGCGGGTGAAGCCGCAGATCAACGCCGCGCCGGTGACGGCGAGGAACTCGCGCAGCGCCGACTCGGGGGCGCGCAGCACCGAGCAGCTGCCGAAGTAGAGCCGCCGCCCCTCGCAGCGCCCGGCCATCCGCTCGGCCACCTCGGTGAGCTCGACGGAGTGCCAGTCGGTCAGGCAGAGCCGGTTCGGCTCGCCATGCATGGCGAAGAAGCCCAACCGGTGGTCGGCGTACTGCTTGAGCAACCAGCGATCGACGAAGTAGAACAACTCGTCGCGGGTGGCGGCGTCCTTGTGGATGAAGCGGATCTTGCCGAGTCGTTCGAGCAGTTCGAGGGTGGGCAGCACCGAGCCACGTTCGTTGAGATCCCGGTGCCACTGACCCTCGACACAGAAGATGCCACCGCGCGCCACGCCGCCTCCCCGTCGTAACCCGCGCTGACGTTACCGGGATCACTGCGGTCAGGGAACCGCACAAACCCGGTGACCAGCTGCGATGTTCCGCACCGGAAGAGCCGCATCGGGCCGTACCGGGGTCGATGTCCGGTTGCGAAAAAGCGACCAATTCTCAGCAAGTCCCGAGGTACAGCGAATCATGAGGACAATTCTTGTTAATAGCCGCGAACCCTCCCGTCGGGTGTCAGGGTGGATCTGCGGGACCACCCTGACCAAAGGCCCGCACGCCACCCCAATCGCTCTTATCGGGAGGACTTCTGTGCGCGTACACAGCTTGAAACGGGTTCTGGTCGCCCTCGCCCTGGCCGTGCCGGGCGCCGCGATCGCCTCCGTGGTCGCCGCGCCAGCGGCCCATGCCGACGCCTGTTACACCTGGGACCGCACCCTCTCCCAGGGGCGTTCCGGCAGCGACGTGCGTGAGCTGCAACTGCGGGTGGCCGGCTGGGCGGGCAACCGCGACATCGTGGAGCTCGACGGCCGGTACGGCCCGAAGACCGCCGCCGCGGTACGCCGCTTCCAGTCCGCGTACGGCCTCACCGCCGACGGGATCGCCGGCCCGCAGACCTTCGCGAAGCTGTACCAGATCCAGGACAACAACTGCACGCCCCGGCACTTCAACTGGGCCGAGATGGACGACGGCTGCGGCCGGGGCGGCTGGACGGGTGGCCCACTGACGACGGCGCAGACCCGGCAGAACGCGTTGCGCACGATGTGGAAGCTGGAGGCGCTGCGAAAGAGCCTCGGCGACAAGCCGCTGATCGTCACCAGCGGCTTCCGCAGCCGTACCTGCAACAGCCAGGTGGGCGGCGCGTCGAACAGCCAGCACCTCTACGGCAACGCCGCCGACCTGATCTCACGGGACCGGTCGCTGTGCGACGTCGCCCGCGCCGCCCGCAACCACGGGTTCAGCGGCATCATCGGGCCCGGCGTGTCGGGTCACAACACCCATGTCCACGTCGACTCGCGGCGGGAGAACAACCGCGACGGGGTCACGAACAACACCTACTGGGCCGCCCCCAACTGCGGCATTCCCGCCGGTAACCGCTGAGGGGAGCGACGCCGGCCCGGGGTCAGGCGGGGGGAACCAACCCGCACCCCGGGCCGGCGTCGTACCGCCGGCGGGCGAGCCCTCTCAACTCGCCCGTGGCCAGCGCGGCGCGGTGGCGGGGGGTGCCACCGGCCGGCCGGTACCGGCGGTGCGGGCGCCGGCCCGAACCGGGGGAGCCGCCACCCGGGGAACCGGGACACGCGCCGGATGGCCGGCGGCGAGGCCCTGGCGTGGCGGATACCCGGCGGCCCGGTCGGCGGTCCGCCCTGGGTGGGAAGCGGTCCGGTCGCCGCCCGGCGGACGCGCCGCCGGGGTACGTCCCGGGTTGGGTCCGTTCACCAGAAACGGGAACGGCACGTGTACGAACGGGTTGCCGTGCCGGATGAGGGCGTCGAGCTGTCGCTCGTTGAGCCCGTGGTTCAGCAGCACCTGTCGACCCCAGCGGTGCAGGCGGCAGGGGAACCGGGATCCGTCGTTGCGGCACAGCGCCCCGGAGGGCCACTCCTCGGCCGCGTGTACCACCACCGCCCGGACCGCCAGCCGGACATCCTCGGGGGTCAGCGGCGTCGGCACCGGCAACTCACCCAGAATCTGATCGATGGGATCCGTCGACTGCTCATCAACTCGCACGGCAGGCCTCCCGCAACTGAGGTGGCGGTGCGCTTGAGCAGCGCACCTCAACCATTGGTACGGCCCCCGGGGCGGGATAGTTCAACGCCGTTCACCGGCCTTGGCCGATTTCGACTCAGACCAGTCCGGCGTCGTGCACGAGCAGCGCGACCTGCACCCGGTTGTTCAGGTCGAGGCGGGTCAACAGCCGGGAGACGTACGCCTTGACGGTGGCGACGCTCATGAACAGCTCGGCGGCGATCTCGGCGTTGGTACGCCCTCGCCCGAGGGCCACCGCGACGGCCCGCTCCCGTTCGGTGAGCCCGGCGAGCAACTGGGCCGCCCGGTCCCGGCGCGGATCGGCGGCGGTACCCGCCGTGACATGCGCGATCAGGGTGCGGGTGACCGTCGGGGACAGGGTCGCCTCCCCCGCCGCCACCCGGCGTACCGCCCGGACGATCTCCGCGGGCGGCGTGTCCTTGAGCAGGAAGCCACCGGCACCGGCCCGCAGTGCCCGCAGCACGTGCTCGTCCGCGTCGAAGGTGGTCAGCACGAGCACCTCGGGCGGCCTGGGCAGTGCCCGCAGCAGCTCGGTGGCGGCCAACCCGTCCAGCCGGGGCATCCGGATGTCCATCAGCACCACGTCGGGCCGGCAGGCCGCGGTCACGGCCATCACCTCGCTGCCGTCGGCCGCCTCCCCGACGACCGTCAGGTCGGGCGTACCGCCGAGGATCATCGACAGCCCGGCCCGGACCAGGGCGTCGTCGTCCACGATCAGGATCCGCACCGGCCGCAGCGCGGTGTCCGGCGGCTCCGACCGGGCCTGCTCGCCCACGCCTCCGCCGGTCACGTCGCCGGCCAGGGCAGCCAGGCGGCCAGGCGGAAATCGCCGCTGCCGTCACGGCCGTGTTCCAGCCGCCCGCCGGCGAGATGCACCCGCTCGGCGATGCCGATCAGGCCGGTGCCGGCACCGGGGATGCCGTCGGCGTCCGGCTCGCCCACCGGCCACCGGTTACGGATCTCCACGCTCAACCCGTCGGCCGGTGCGCCGCGCAGCCCCACCGTGACCGCCGCGCCACGGGCGTGTTTGCGGGCGTTCGTCAGCCCTTCCTGCACGATCCGGTAGGCGGTCCGGCCGGTCGCGGCGGGCAGCTCGTCGGCGGCGGACACCTCGTCGCGCAGATCGACCCGGACCCCGGCGGCTCGGGATTCGGCGACCAGGGTGGGCAGGTCCGCGATGGTGGGCTGGGGGCGTTCCGGTTCCGTGGCGAGCGAACCCTCGGCCCGCAGCACGCCGATCACCTCGCGCAGGTCCTGCAACGCGGCGTGGGCGCTGCTGCGGATCACCCCGGCCGCCCGCGCCACCTCCTCGGCGGGCGCATCGGGACGGAACTCCAGCGCACCGGCGTGCAGGCTGAGCAACGAGATGCGGTGCGCCAGCACGTCGTGCATCTCCCGGGCGATGCGGGTGCGCTCCACCTGCTGGGCCTGGGCCACCCGCAGTTGCTGCTCGGCCTCGGCCCGCTCGGCGCGCTCCCGCAGCGACAGCACCAACTGCCGGCGGGCCCGCACGAACATCCCCCAGGCCAGCACCAGCAGCGTGATCACCACCCCCCAGGTGGTGGTCGGCCAGTACGCCAGCTCGGGGTCGGGACGCACCAGCGCGAAGAACATGTTCGCCACCAGGCCACCCGCGGTGACCGCCAGCGCCACCGCGGTACGCCTGTGCACCACGACCGTGAAGTAGATGACCAGCAGCGAGACCACGGCGGTTATCGAGAACACTGACAGTGGCAGGGTGGCCACGGCCAGCCCGACCGGCCAGCGGCGGCGGAACCAGAGCGCCACCGCGAAGGCCACCCCGATCACCGCGTCCGCGGTGATCATCCACGGGTACGGCAGCCGCTCGGCGTAGCTCGGTTGCGGGGAGGCGGCATCCAGGGTCGCCGCCACCACCCAGCCGAGGGCCGCCACGAAGCAGAGGCTGTCGACCAGCCAGTCCCGGGCCGTACGCCGGGAGTGCGGGCCCGTCGGGTCGAGCGCCCCGGGCAGCAACCCAGGGTGTTCGAGGACGGCGGCGCTGGTCACAGGCGCAATGGTAGGCAGCCGCCGCAGGGCCGACCAGCTACCAAAGTCGAGACCTCGGCGTCGACCTTGGTCGAGGCGACGGCAGACCCTCGGCCGCTGCGCTCGACCGGATGGCCCGGGCAGGCTGACCGGCATGATCGCGGTACAGCAGCTCACCAAACGGTACGGACGGCACACCGCCGTCGACGACGTGTCGTTCCACTGCGAGCCGGGCACGGTGACCGGCTTCCTCGGCCCCAACGGCGCCGGCAAGTCCACCACGATGCGGATGATCTGCGGGCTCACCCCGCCGACCTCCGGCACCGCCACGATCGCCGGGCACCCGTACCGCCACCTGCCCAACCCCGGCCGTACGGTCGGCGTACTGCTGGACGCCTCCGCGCAGCACGCCGGACGGACCGGGCGGGAGGCGCTGGCCCTGTCCGCCGCCACCATGGGCGTGGACCGGCGGGCCGTCGGCGAGTTGCTCGACCGGGTCGGCCTCAACGGGGCGGCGGCCAGGCGCCGGGTGCGGGCGTACTCCCTGGGCATGCGTCAGCGGCTCGGCCTGGCGCACGCGCTGCTCGGCGATCCTCAGGTGCTGGTGCTGGACGAGCCCGCCAACGGGCTGGACCCGGAGGGCATCTTCTGGATGCGCGGGCTGCTGCGCGACTTCGCCGACCGGGGTGGCACCGTGATGCTCTCCTCCCACCTGCTACGCGAGGTGGAGGCGGTCGCGGACCGGCTGGTGGTCATCGGGGGTGGCCGGGTCGTGGCGCAGGGCAGCAAGGAGGAACTGCTCGCCGGCAGCGGCACACTGGTGCGCGCCCGCGACCGTGCGGCGCTGCGCGGCGCGCTGGAGCGAGCCGGTCTGCCGGTCGACGACAGCACCGACGGGCTGCTGGTGAACGCGGACAGCGAGGCGGTCGGGCTGGCCGCCGCCGCGGCCGGGGTCGCGTTGACCGAGTTGCGCCCGACCGGCACCGGTGGCCTGGAGCAACTCTTCCTCACCCTCACCGCCGAGACCGCCACCGGCCCGGCCTCGACCCGGCCCACCGAGGCCGCCACCGGCCCGGCCTCGGCCCGGTCCGCCGCCGTCCCGCCCACCGAGGAGATCGTCCGATGACCGCCACCATCGCCCCCGCCGTGGGCCGGGATGCCGCCGCCGGGCAGCCCCGACCGCCGATGAGCCGACTGACCGTGGTCGAGCTGCGCAAGCTCGTCGACACCCGGGCCGGACGCTGGCTGCTGGTCGCCATCGGGCTGGTCGCCGCCGGCATCATCGCCCTGCAACTGGCGTACGCGCCGGACGACGAGCAGACCTTCGCCAACTTCTTCGTCCCGTCGCTGTTCCCGGTCGGGGTCCTGCTGCCGGTGCTGGGCATCCTGTCGATCACCACCGAGTGGTCGCAACGCACCGCGCTGACCACGTTCGCGTTGGTCCCCCGCCGGGAGCGGGTGATCATCGCCAAGCTCCTCGCGGTGGTGCTGGCGGCGTTGGCCTCGGTGCTGGTCAGCCTGGCAGTCGCGGCCGTCGCGACACTTATCGCCGAGGCGACCGGCGGGGCGGGCACCTGGCGTTTCGACGGGATGCTGATCGCGCACGCCGTCGTGCTCCAGGTCTGCACCGCCCTGATCGGGGCGGGCTTCGGCCTGCTGTTGCTGCACACTCCCCTGGCCATCGTGGCCTACCTGGTGCTGCCGATCGCGTGGTCCATCCTGGGCGCTCTGGTCCAGCCGCTGTACCGCGCCGGGGAGTGGCTGGACACCAACCGGACCATGGAGCCGTTGTTCACTGCCGAGATGACCAGCGGCCAGTGGCAGCGACTCGCGGTGTCGTTGCTGCTGTGGCTGGTCGTACCCTTGGCCGCCGGGCTGGTCCGCACGATGCGCCAGGAGGTGACGTGACGGCGTACGAGGAACCGACGGTGGTCGGCGACGGTGTCGGGGAACTGGTGGTGCTCTGGGGCGGATTCCCGATCGTCGGCGGCGCGGCAGGTGGACTGCTGGCCGCCGGGGCGGGCTGGGTGGCGGGCCTGGCCTGGGCACCCGCCCAGGGCCTGTTCCGCCTGGTCGACGGCCTGCCCGACGGGTACGCCCTGGGCGGCGGCGTGGGGCTGGGAGTGCTGGCCGGACTGGTGGTCGCCGCCATGGGCACCGCCGACCGGGTACTGGTCACAGTAGACAGTGCCCGGATCCGGCTGCGTCACGGTGGCACCGAGCAGGAGGTCACGCGGTCGCGTACCCGGGTGGCGTTCGTCGACGGCAAGGATCTGGTGCTGCTCGACGGCGACGCCGGTGAGCTGGTCCGGCAACGGTCCGACCTGCCGGCCGACCGGCTGGCCGCGGCGTTGAAGGAGCACGGCTGGCCCTGGGCGGACGCCGATCCGCACCGGGACGAGTACCGGCGCTGGGTGCCCGACCTGCCCGGCCTGCCGACCGGCGCGGACGCGCTGCTGCGGGCCCGGCAGGAGGCGTTGGAGCGGGACCGGCGCGACGAGGCTCGGGAGTTGCGCGCGGAACTCGGCCGCTACGGCGTGGTGGTCCGCGACGACGCCAAGCGCCAGTACTGGCGGTTGACCCGCTCGGACCGGTCACCACAGTGACGGTCTGCGCCTAGCGTTACCCGAACGCGTTAAAAAGGGGCCCCTCCTCTGCCGCAGGCGTTAAGAAGGGGCCCCTCCTTTCGAGCTGAGCCGGCCTACTTCCAGTGGTGCTTGTGGCCGTGCTTGTGGTGGTGCTTGTGCCCCTTGCCCTTGCCCTTACCCTTGCCCTTTCCAGGCGCCTTGCCCGGCACGCCGTTCACGGCCGAGGTGTCGAAGGCAAAGGTGATCACCGAGGCGGCGACCGCGTCGGAGTTGACGTCGAGCGCGAACACGTTGACGTTGCCGTGGAGCTTGTACTTCTTGCCCAGCGACTTGTACACCGCCGCGTCGGCCCCGTCGGCGACCGGCGTACGGCTGTCGCAGGCCAGGTGGTAGCAGGGGTCGTAGGCGACTCCCGCCACACCGCCGAAGAGGGCGGCTTCCTCGGCCGTCTTGACGCCTTCCGCCCCGGTGAACAGACCACCGGCGGGGATGTTGACGTCGATGAACGCGCCGTAGTCCGAGCGACCGGTGAAGTCGGAGGCCACCGTGGGCAGCTTCCGGGAGGCGAAGAACTTCTCGAAGACCTTCTCGATCTGCGCCGAACCCTCCGGCCCCGGGCCGGAACCCTCCTGCGCCGAGTCGTCACCGTCGTACACCCCGAACACGTAGTTCGGCGAGCCGATCATGTCGAAGTTGAGGTAGAGGGCGATGTCGGCGACCTGCTGCTCGCTCAGGCTGTCCACGTAGTACTGCGAGCCGATCAGACCCGCCTCCTCCGCGCCCCACCAGGCGAAACGGACCGCGTTGTACGGCTTGACCTTCGCCATCTGGAGCGCGACCTCCAGCAGCGCGGCGCTGCCGGTGGCGTTGTCGTTGAAGCCCGGGCCGGCCGGGTCCGAGTCGAGGTGCGCCCCGGCCATGACGACGTTGTCGGTGCGGCCGTGCTTGCTCTGGGCGATGACGTTCTCGGTGCTGCGGATCTCCGAGGTGGTGTCGGCCTCGATCCGCAGGGTGAGGCCCGGTGTCGTCGCGAACTGCGCACCGGTGTCGTAGGACACCGAGACCGTCGGGATGCCGACCGGGGCGCCGAGGGTGCCGGCGAACAGGTCGTAGCGGTCGGCGTTGGCCTCCGGCGTACCGTTGCCCTGGTTCATCACGATGGCGCCAATCGCGCCGGCGGCCTCCGCGTTGACGACCTTGTCGCCGAAGGCGCAGGTGCCACGCTGCAGCAGAGCGATCTTGCCGGCGACGTCCACGCCGGCGAAGTCGCTTGCCTCACAGCCCGACGTCGACGCGCGCGGCGGGTCGAGGGCGAGGTCCACCGGGACGACGAGGCCCTGGGCGACGCCGGCGCCGGAGTAGTCCATCAGCGTGTAGTCGACCCCGTCGACGTACGTGGTGGCGGTCGGCGCCACCTGCGCGAACGACGAGCCGAACTCCTCGTAGAACGCGAAGTCGAACTGCTGCCGGCTGACCTGGTAGCCGGCCTTCTTCAGCAGCCCGACCACATAGTCGGCGCTCGCGTCGTAACCCGGGGTCCCGGAGGCGCGGGTGTTGTTGTTGGCGTTGGCGATGTCCTGGAACTTGTCGAGGTGCTTGAGCACCCCCTTGACCGTCACCGCCTTGGTCAGCTTGTCGACGGTGTTGTTGTTCGGGCTGGCCTGCGCCGGGCCGGCCAGCGCCATCGTGCCGAGGAGAGTGCTGGCCGCGATAGCGGCGACCACCCGCCTACCTGAGAAAGGCACCACGATGTGCCACGTCCTTCCTCTGTGGATATCCGGCTCCCCGCACCCCCGTGCGCCGGATTGTTCGTCAATCCTGCTGCACCGGGGCGGCACCGCAAAGCACCTGTTCAGCCGAGTCACATAGACGTTCGTCCCAGGCACTCATCTGCCCCGATGACTGCTCCGGAGTGACGGTATCCGATGTCACCGATCGGCGCAGGTCAGCGCCGGTTCACCGGTGTGAGGCCCGCAGACCCGCCAGCAGTTCGTCGAGGGCGTCCGGGTCGGCCCACCCGTTCACCGCGACCCGCCCGGCCGGGTCCACGGTGATCTCGACCCGGTCGGGGTTCGCCGGCAGCTCGTCCAACAGATCCGGGAACCGGTCGCTGAGCACCACGAACTCCTGATTCGTGGAGCCCACCCACGGGCGGCGGATGTCGATCCGGTCCGCCTGGAACGGGCCGGCCACCAGCAGGTCGGTCGCCGCGAGCAGCGCGGCGACGTCGGTACGTCCGGCGTCCACCGCCGCATCCAACTGCGACCGGGTGTAGCCGGTGAAGGTCATCACCGAGCGTCCGGCCGCCCCCACCTCGGCGGCCACCCGGGCCAGGGCGGCCGCCTGGTCGAAGGGTTCGCCGCCCAACAGCGTCAGCCCGTCGGTGCCGGCGTCGAGCACCCGGCGGGCCAACTCGTGCGGCGCGACCTGCTCGCCGCCCCGGAATCCCCACAGGTGCGGGTTGAAACAGCCGGGGCAGCGGATGGCGCAGCCCTGCACCCAGATGGCGGTCCGCTCGCCCGGTCCCTCGGCTCGGGTGGCGGCGAGGAACCGGGCCAGGGCAACCGTCTCCGCCGGGCCGCGCGGGATCGCAGGGGGCTCAGACATCCAGTACGCGCCCCTGCGGCGGTTGTCCTGGCGTGGGTGGTGCCGGTGGTGCGCACACCAGACGGTCCCGCAGTCGGGCGTACTCGTGCGGGGCAAGTCCGGCGGCGGCGACGAACTCCGACAGGCTGCCGAATCCCCCGCGCCGGTCCCGCTCGGCGAGCACCTGCCGGGCACGCTGCGGATCGAAGCCGGGCAGCCCGGCGAGGTCGTCCAACCCGGCGGTGTTCACCTCCACCGGCCCGGTGTGCGCCACCTGCGGTCCGGCGGCGTCCACCGGCTGGCCCGGCACCGGTCCGGCGCCGAAGTGGTCCGTCGACGGCAGCGGCGGCGGATAGGCCGCGAAGGTCGGGTCCCCGGCCGAATACGCCGGGGCGGTCGGCAACCCCGTGGGATATGTCGGGGCGGTCGGCTGACTCGGCGGATACCACGCAGCGGTCGGGCTGGCGGGCGGGTAGGTCGGCGCGGCCGACGGATAGGCCGGAGAGGAGGGCGGGTAGGCCGGCGAGGTCGGGTGGGTGGGCGGCGCGACCGAGTTCACCCTCGGTGGTGGCGCGAGGGTGCCGGGCGGGTAGCCGCCGATTCGCTGTTCGTACCAGGGACGGTAGCCGGCCCGGTGGCTCAGCCAAGCGGAGTTGATCAGGCAGGCGTGCACGATGCCGGCGATCCAGACGGCCAGCATGAGACCCACCATCCAGTCGGACAAGGAACTCTCCGAGCCGGACGCGCCGGTCAGGACGAACGCCGCCCAGCCGACCACCAGATAGCAGCAGCCCGCGAGCCACCAGGCCGGCCGACGGGCCCGCAGACCCACGTAGAGGAAGCCGAACCCGCCGAGACAACTGAGGCCGAAGATCGGCAGCAGCAGCCACCAGCTGTGCCGCAGCCGCCAGCTGAACTTCGCTGCCGGCAACGGCTCCCCGACCGGCATGAGCCGCGCCGCCGGGTGGCCGACTCCTCCCGGCCCGGCCGGCGGGTGACCGGTGGAAGGCGCGTACCCCTCGGAGGGCGGCCACCCTCGCGGGTCATGCCCGCTCGACATCGTGCTTCTCCTGGCGCAGGACCGTGGCGGTACGGGCGTGGTCGGCGGTGAAGGCGCTGTGCAGCGTACGGGCCGCCAGCAGATCCTCCAGCACGTCGACATAGTCCAGGCACTTGTCGCCGAAGATGTCGTGCGTCTCGGCGCTCACCTCACCCGAACTGCTCACGGTGATCACGATTCGCGGTCGCTCGGCCATCAGGACCGCCCCTCGACGGCGAACACCAGCCGTACGCTGTCGTCCTCGACCACCTGTTCGGACTCCAGCCGCAGCCCGGCGGCGGGGGCCTGCTGGCGCAGCCGCTCCAGCACCGCCCGCTGGACCTGCCGCCCGTACGCGACATCGATGGCCCGGACCACCTCGACGGCCCGCTGCTCGTCGACCTCGCCGGCGAAGTGCGCCGTCCAGATGCCGTCGGCACCGCGCTGGAACCTGGCCCGTACGCCCGTCCACTCCGCGGTGATGGCGTCCTGGTCGACGCCGACCACCGCGGCGGTGTCGTGCAGCGCGGCGGCGAGCAGTGTCTCGTCGCGCATCCGGGTCTGCACCTGGCAGACCACCCGGCCCTGCCCGTCGCGTCCGGCTGAAACGCCCTGCGCCGCCGCCACGGCCGCCACGGCCAGCGGCAGCAGTACCAGCGAGATGCTCATGATCGGTCTCCCGTACTCGGCATGGCACTCAGAATTCCACCGCTCGTCCACCCTGCCCGCGCGCAGCGGGCGGGGCGACGGGCGGGGGGACCTCGTCGCGGGGGCCGGACCGGGCGCCACCGTCCCAGTCCTCGGCGGCGGTGGCGGCGACGGCCCGGGTGTCGGCCCAGGTACGCAGGGCGTCGATCCGCTCGGCCTGGGTGACGCTCAGCGGCACCATGCTCACCACCGACTGGGCCAGGTCGTCGCGGCGCAACGGGCGACGCTCGGAGAAGGCGTCGAAGAGCCCGCCGACCACCGCCTGCTCGATCTCCGCCCCCGAGTAGCCCTCGCTCAGGGCGGCGAGTTCGGCGAGCAGCGGTTCGTCGAGGGTCAGCCCACCGGCGACGGCCGGATTGCGCAGCCGTCGGGCGAGGTGAACCCGCCAGATCGAGGCCCGTTCGGCGCGGGTCGGCAGGTCGACGAAGAAGATCTCGTCGAAGCGCCCCTTGCGGAGCAGCTCCGGAGGCAGCGCCTCGATGTTGTTGGCGGTGGCGATGACGAAGACTGACTGCTTCTTCTCCTGCATCCAGGTCAGGAAGGACCCGAAGACCCGGGTGGAGGTGCCGGAATCGCCGGTGCCACCGGCGAAGCCCTTCTCGATCTCGTCGATCCAGAGCACGCAGGGGGCGCTGGCCTCGGCCGTACGGATGGCGGTGCGCATGTTCTGCTCGCTGGAGCCGACGAGCCCGGCGAAGACCCGACCGATGTCCAGCCGCAGCAGCGGCAACCCCCAGGCGGCGGCGATCGCCTTCGCGGTCAGCGACTTGCCGCAGCCGGGCACCCCGGTGATCAGCACGCCCCGCGGCGCGGGCAGCCCGTACGCGGCCGCCTCCGCCAGCCAGGACCCGTCCCGCTTGGCCAGCCACCGCTTGAGGTTCTCCAACCCACCGACGTCGTCGAGGTCGACGTCGGCTTCGACGAACTCCAGCAGCCCCGACTTGCGGACGGTCTGCCGCTTCTCCTCGTGCACCACCTCGAGGTCGTGAGCGTCGAGCATCCCGTCGTTGACCATCGCCCGGGCGAAGGCGTTCTCCGCCTCGTGCAGGGTGAGCCCCAGGGCCGCCTTGGCGAACCGTTCCCGACCGGGCTCGTCCAGCACCATCTGGATGCGTCCGTTGGCGGCGTTGGCGGCGATCATCGCGTCCAGCACCTGCCGGATCTCCGCCTCAGTGGGCAGCGGGAAGTCGACGATCGTCACTTCCTTGTCCAGCTCGGCCGGGATGTGCAGCACCGGCGAGACCAGCACGAGGGTGCGCGGCACCGGGCCGGACTTGAACGCGGCGACCAGATCCCGCAGCCGCCGGATCAGGCCGGGACTGCCGGGTCGGCCGTCGGCGCCGAGCGCCGGATGCAGGTCCTTGAAGATCAGTACGCTCGGCTGGTCGACCCGCAACGCGGCGTCGAGCGCGGCCTCGGGATCGGTGGTGCCCTGGCGAGGCGTGCCGTCGGGCGTCACCAGCCCGGTGGTCAGCGACCAGGTCCAGACAGCGCGGGGCGTACGCACCGCCCTGGCGTCCCCGGCGATGGCGCAGACCTCGGCGACGACCCGCTGTTCCTCGGAGGACTCGACGTAGAGAATCGGAAACCGGGCCTTGAACATCTGGGCCAGCGCATCGCGGAACGCAATTACCACGCCGCATTTCCTCCCCGCAGAGCACCGCCGACGAGGGCAAACCATAACAGCTCTCACCTGTGCCGATACTCGGAAGTAACTCCGCCAGCGGCATCGACAGCGGCGGGTCGACGTGCGAAGTTCGACGTCAACGGGTAAGCCGATGCGATGGCGAACACCATTCCGACCGTCACGCTGAACGACGGCAACACCATCCCGCAGCTCGGCTTCGGGGTGTTCCAGATCTCCCCGGCCGACACCACCGAGGCGGTACGCCGCGCGCTGGACATCGGCTACCGGCACATCGACACCGCGCAGGGTTACGGCAACGAGGCCGAGGTCGGTCAGGGCGTACGCGCCGCGGGGCTGGCCCGCGAGGAGGTCTACCTCACCAGCAAGCTCAACAACAACGCCCACCGTCCGGCGGACGCCCGCGCGGCGTTCCAGGCGTCGCTGGACGCGCTGCGCACCGACTACCTCGACCTGTTCCTGATCCACTGGCCGCTGCCGACCCGCCACGACGGTGACTTCGTCTCCACCTGGAAGGTGCTGGAGGAGTTCAAGGCCGACGGCCGGGCCCGGTCCATCGGGGTGTCCAACTTCCAGGTGCCGCACCTGGAGCGGCTGGCCGCCGAGACGGAGGTGGTGCCCGCGGTCAACCAGATCGAGGCGCACCCCTATCTCAGCAACGACGAGGTGCGGGCGTACGGCGCGAAGAACGGCATCGTCACCGAGGCGTGGTCGCCCATCGCCCAGGGTGCGGTGCTCGACGACCCGACCATCACCGACATCGCCGCGCAGCTCGGCCGCACGCCGGCCCAGGTGGTGCTGCGCTGGCACATCCAGCGCGGCGACGTGGTCTTCCCGAAGTCGGTCACGCCGACGCGGATGGCGGAGAACTTCCAGATCTTCGACTTCGCGCTGGACGAGGCGACCATGGAACGGATCACCCGGCTGGACCGGGGTGAGGACGGACGGACCGGCCCGCACCCGGACACCTTCGGGTAGATGCCGAGCTGACCTCGAGGTTGTTCGCCGGCCGCCGCTAGATCGGATCTAGCGGCGGCCGGTCGCCGTCTCGCGCCAGTAGGGCGAAGCTGGCTACAACCACCGCCGGCCGCCATCGTTGTAGCAGTGGTCGGCCACGCTGCGAACTGTCGTACGCGTGCGCTGTGGTGGGGCAGCATGCGAGTCGCGCGTACGGGCGTACCGCCGGTGCTCTGGCGACCCGCAGAAGTCCCGGACGGAAGGAAGAACAAGATCATGAGTAGACGCGCCACCGGCCTCGCCATCGAGGCCGCGGGGCTGACCAAGTCGTTCGGCGAGACCCATGCGCTCGCCGGACTGGACCTGGCGGTGCCCGCCGGTGCCGTGTACGGGCTGCTCGGCCCGAACGGTGCCGGCAAGACCACTGCGGTGCGGGTGCTGGCCACGCTGCTGCGCCCGGACGGCGGGCAGGCCCGGGTCTTCGGCCACGACGTTGTCGGCGAGGCCGACGCGGTCCGCGCCCGGGTCAGCCTGACCGGCCAGTACGCCTCCGTCGACGAGGACCTGACCGGCACGGAGAACCTGGTTCTGCTGGGTCGTCTGCTCGGTCTGAACAGGGCGGCCGCCCGGGCGCGGGCCGAGCAGCTGCTGGAGGCGTTCGGGCTGACCGAGGCCGCCGGTCGGCAGGTCAAGAAGTACTCAGGCGGCATGCGGCGGCGCATCGACATCGCGGCGAGCATCCTCAGCACACCCGACCTGCTGTTCCTCGACGAACCGACGACCGGGCTCGACCCGCGCAGCCGCAACCAGGTGTGGGAGATCGTCCGGGCGGTGGTGGCCCACGGCACCACCGTCCTGCTGACCACCCAGTACCTCGACGAAGCCGACAAGCTGGCCAGCCGGATCGCGGTGGTCGACCACGGCCGGGTGATCGCGGAGGGCACCCCGGGCGAGTTGAAGTCGTCGGTCGGCTCCGGCACCATCCACCTACGCCTGCGGGACGCGGCGAAGCGGCCGGACGCCGAGCAGCTGCTGCGGACCACCCTCGGTGTGCCCGTGCAGCTGGATCCGGATCCGGTGGCGATCACCGCCCGGGTCGGCGGGGACGGCAGCGACCTCGACGCCGGTGCCCAGGCGGCCCGGGCGCTGGGCGAGCTGTCCCGCGCCGGGATCGTGGTGGACGACTTCTCCCTCGGCCAGCCGAGCCTGGACGAGGTCTTCCTGGCCCTGACCGACCGTCCCGCCGTGCCGGCCGAAGCCGAGCCGGAAGCCCTGGAGGCAGCCCGATGAGCAGCGACACCGCCACCTCGAGCGGCCGGGCGCCGTCGGTCTACGTGCCGTCGACCGAGGCGTTGGCGACGATCCTCGCGCCGGGGCAGCGACCGCCCCGACCCAGCCCGCTGGCGGCGTCGCTGGCGTTCAGCTGGCGCGCCCTACTCAAGATCAAGCACGTGCCGGAGCAGCTGTTCGACGTGACGGCGTTCCCGATCATCATGGTGCTGATGTTCACGTACCTGTTCGGCGGGGCGCTCGCCGACAGCCCGCGTGACTACCTGCAGTTCTTCCTGCCGGGCATCATGGTGACAAGCGTCGTGATGATCACCATGTACACCGGGGTCGGGCTGAACACCGACATCGAGAAGGGCGTCTTCGACCGGTTCCGGACGCTGCCGGTGTGGCGACCCGCCGCGCTGGTCGGCATGATCGTCGGGGACGTGCTGCGCTACATCCTGGCGGCGGTGGTGATCCTGAGCGTCGGGCTGGTGCTCGGCTTCCGCCCCGACGGTGGGGTGCTCGGCGTACTCGCCGGGATCGGCCTGCTCGTGGTCTTCTCGTTCGCGTTCTCCTGGGTGTGGACGTTCTTCGGGCTCATCCTGCGCAGCGAGAAGTCCGTGATGGGGGTCAGCATGATGGTGCTGTTCCCGCTGACCTTCCTCAGCAACGTCTTCGTCGACCCGTCGACCATGCCGGGCTGGCTCCAGGCGTTCGTCAAGGCCAACCCGATCACGCACCTGGTGTCGTCGGTGCGCGCCGCGATGGGCGGTACGACGGACGCGTCGAGCATGACCTGGATGGTGGTGTGGAGCGCCCTGTTCATCGTGGTCTTCGGCACCCTGACCATGTACCGCTACAACCGCCGCTGAGCAGCACCCGTGCCGTGGCGGGGACCGGCAGACCGGTCACCGTCGCCACGGCACGGGTTCGGTGGGCTGGTAGCGGCAGGCGGCACCTGTGGAGACGGTCTGACGCAGGTGCGCGGCGAGCGGCGGGTGTTGCTGGTCGAGCCGGCGCAGCGTGTCCCGGATCCGGGCGGTGACGGTCTTGCGGGCCCGTTCCGCCTCGTCGCCGAGACGGCGGTTGCGTCCGGCCAGACCGGCAGCCGAACGCAGTTGGCCGATCAGGGCCCGCCGCTCGTCGTCGAGGGTCGCCACGCGCGCCGTGTCGTCCCGCATCGCCGCCCGGTCGATCTCGTCGTCGAGCAGCGCCAGGTGCCGCCGGTACCGGTTCCTGGCCTCCTCGTCGAGGATCTCGTCACCGCCGAGCCGGCGAGCGGCGACGAGTTCCGGCCCGGCGGCCGGGTCGAGCAGCCCGACCGCCGGCACGTCGACACCGGGGCAGCCGAGCAGCAGATGCAGGTCGTTGAGCCCTTTGGTGTCCGGCAGGTACGCGGTGGTGCCGCCGTACGTGAGTCGCCAGACCGCCCCGTCACGACAGAACTCGTACGCCGGGGCGGTTGTCGCCCCACCCGACTCAGGCTCGGGCAGGGATCCACCGGCCGGCGCCGGAGCTGAGCCGACCGGTGTGGGGTCGGCCAGTCGGGCGAGCACCTGCCGCATGTCGAGGCTGCGGGCCTCGCGCTCGGCTTCGCGGCGTAGGCCGACGGCGACCGCCGAGTCGCCGGGGCCGTCCCGGGCGACAAGCGCGTCGGCCAGTGCGGTGCGGGCGATCAGCGACCAGGGCCGGGAACCCATCCGGTCGGCGTTGTCGCGGGCGGCGGTGAAGCCGGCCACGGCGTCGTCCCAGCGCTTGTCGGCGGCGTCGACCACGGCCAGCCAGTGGTCGACCGGGCCGCTGATGTCGCAGCCGTACACGGCGACCAGCCACTGCCCCTTGTACGGCAGCAGGGCCTGACGGGCAGCCTCGCAGCGACTCGGGTCAGCCACGGTGACCTGAGCCTGCAGTCGCAGCCACAACGGCAGGATCACCGACGGGTAACCGGCGTCGCCGGTCTGGCCGTCCGGGACGCCACCCGCGCCTGCCCGCCGCGCGGCGATCCGGGCGGCGGTGCGGTGATCGCCGCGTTCGGCTGCGGTGACCGCCTGGAGCAGGTCGAGGAACCGGTGCTCGGTCGGATCGAGCCCGTCGAGCACCGCCTGCGCCTCGTCGAGGCGACCACGCAGCAGCGCCAGCGACCAGAGCAGGTGATGACCGATGAACAGGTGCTCCTCGTGATCGGAGTCGTCGAGGCTGCGCAGTTCGGCGTAGCAGGACTCGGCGCCCGCGAAGTCGCCCCGGAAGGCGCTGACGATCCCGCTGTCGATGTTGGTTGCCATCCGGTGCCGGACCGTGCCGATCCGCCGGCCGGCGGTCACGAAGGCGGCGAGCTCGTCCAGATAACGCGGATCACCGAGTTCCAGTAGCGCGACCCAGCGCAGCGAGGTGGCCCAGAGCGGACCTTCCTGGTCACCGGAGCGGCGGGCCACCTCGCGGATCTCGGCGGTGAGCGCGGCGCGTCGGGCCGCCGTCCCCGGCCCCCAGGCGGCGTCGTGGCGGGCCCAGAGGCTGACGCTGAGCGCGTCGTCGTCCTGGGTGCGTCGGGCAAGCTCCTCGGTGGCACTGATCAGGCCGGCTTCCAGGGCCGCGACCGGCACGTCGGCCACCGGCTCCCCGACGAGCCGCCGGTACGCCTCCCGCACCAGCGCCTCCGTGTCGGTCTCCGACCGCCCGTTGAGTTGACAGTGCCGGTGGACGCTGAGCGCGAAGCGGGCCAGCAGCGCCGGTTCGTCGACCGCCAACGCCTGCACGGTGGTCTCGGCGAGCAGTCGACTCGCCTCGGCCCGGTCGCCGGTGTGGTAGAGGCGGTCGGCCAATTCGATCATGATGCGTACCCGCTGCACCTCGTCCCGGCTGACCACCAGCGCCCGGCGCAGGTGCACGGCCGACTCGTCCAACGCGAGCCGGCAACTGGCGTCGCGGGCGGCGGCGATCAGCAGGTCGGCGCAGCGGTACGGATCGAGCCGGTCACCGGCCAGCCAGGCGTGCCGGGCCAGGTCGGCGGGAACCAGCCGCTCGGCGAGCGCGGCGTGCTCGTCGACGGCGCGGACCACGGCCGCGTGGTGCTCCTTGCGATCGTCGTCGGCGAGACCCTCGTAGAGCGCCTCCCGGACCAGGTCGTGGGCGAAGGCGTACCCACCGTCGGGCTGGGCGAGCACGAGTCGGGCGCTCACCGCGACGTCGAGCAGCTGGTCGAGTCGGGTCGGCGGCAGCCCGGCGCCGGCGGCGAGGACCGCGCGGTGGAACTCCCGGCCCAGCACCGCGGCGACCACGAGCGCGTGGACCACGGCGTCCGGCAGATGATCCAACCGTCTGCGCACCACCTCCCGGACACCGGGCGCGATGCCGCTCGACGCGCCGTCGACGTGCCAGAGCCGAGCGGTCTGCTCGACGAAGAACGGGTTGCCCCCGGTGCGCCGGTAGACGTCGTCGACGCAGTCGGAGGTGGGTTCCTGCCCGGTGATGCGGGCGATCAACACCCCGACCTCGTCCCGGGACAGGCCGGTGAGGGTGATCGTGGTGGCCTTGGCGGTCAGCGACATCAGCAGCGGGCGCAGCGGATGCTGACCCGCCTCGACCTCGGCGTCCCGGTACGTGCCGACGAACAGCAGCCGCTCGAACCAGGTGTGCTGGGCGGCGAACTGCAACAACCGCATGGACGCCGCATCGGCCCAGTGCAGGTCGTCCAGGACCACCACGACCGGCCGACGTTGGGAGACGGCGACCAGGGCGGTGGTGACCGCGTCGTAGAGCGCGAACGCCTCCTGCTCGACCGTGTCCCCCTCGCGCGACCCGCTCACCATGCGGTGGCCGGCCGGCTCGCCGTGCAGCAGGGCCAGGGCCGGCTCGGCGGACTCCCGGGCCACCGGCCAGTCGGCGGCCGACCGACGCAACCCCCGCAGCACCTGCAACCAGGGCCAGTAACCGGGGGCGCTCGCCGAATCCCAGCAGGCGGCACCGAGGACAAGCGCGCCCTGCCGGCGAGCCTCCTCGGCGACGGCGGTCACCAGCGTCGTCTTGCCGATGCCCGGTTCACCGCCGACCAGCACGAGACCGCCGTGACTGGCGGTGGCGCGGTCCAGCTCCGCCCGGAGCAGGCCGGCCGGATGTTCCCGCCCGATCAGCATTGCGCCGGACTGCGTCCCCATGGAAACCGACGGTATCCGACCGGGCCGACATCGCGGCGCTCCGTTCGGCCGTCCTGCGTCATGTACCGACCCGGTGTCTGCCGGCCTGCGAAGGCGGCGGGTGGGCGTCGTCCGCCGATCCGGTGCGAGCTGCGACATCACCTCAAACGCGCCACCGCCGCAACGGTCGGGACCTACCGTGGTGGTGGGCGGCGCGTCCCACGCGTCCGGTAACCGTTCAGGCGACACGGGGGTGTCCATGCGGCGACCGAAGCGCGGCCCGGTCTTCGAGACCGAGCTGTGGCTACGGCAACGTCGGCGTCGATGGCGGACCCGCAGGGAACGCGCCGACGAGCGCCGCACCCGACGGCGCGTCGACGAACGGACCGCCCGTGCGCCGCGCTGGCGACGCGATCACCGGGGCCTGTGGTGGGTGACCGTCGGCGGTGCCACCCTGCTGGTCCTGTGGTTGCTGTTCTCGCTGACCGGGGCGGTGATCAAACACGATCCGCTCGGTGACTACGGGCCCTCGAACTGGTGTACCGGCTCGGGCGCCAGGCCCTACTACTGCGGGCAGGTGCACGATTTCGTCAAGGGTCTGCTCACCGCGGCCCTCGCCGTGGCGGTGTTCCTGTTCTGGCGATATCGCCGGGTGCTGGGGTCGTATCGGAAGCAGGCCCGCCACAACCAGCAGCTCGCGGTGCCGAGCGCTGAGCAGGACGTCCGCGACATCGAGGTGGTGGGCCGGGAGGACCTGTGCCAACTGATGGTCCGGCGGGTACGCGATCCGCACAACCGTCGGCCGCTGCTGCTGGTGGGCAGCATCGGCACCGGCAAGACCACGACGCTCGTCAAGCTCGCCGAGATGCTGATGGACGTCGGGGTGGTCCCGGTCGGCGCTCACCCTGCTGGCCCTGCCCGAGAACCCCGCCGAGCCGCTGGGCGAGGTCGGCCGGCACGGGTCCGATCCGCGTGGCCTGGTCGACTACTGGCTCGCCATCGCCGGCGGTGGGACTGCTGCCCCACAGCCGGGCAGCGGATCGACGCACCCGCTGGTACGGACGGTCGCGGACGAGTGTGTCGCCGCGCTGGTCGACCGGCACCCGGAACTGCACTGCTGGGTCGACGAGCATGAGATCGTCGGCCGGGTCGGCTCGGCCAGCCCGCAGCCGGCGATCCGTCGTCAGCAGGCGTCGTGGCTGCCGCCGTCGCACGGTTGGGCGGTACTGAAGCCGCGAGCCCAACGCCTGCTCGCCGACGTCATGCTGCTGCTCAACCTCGCCGACCGGGGTACGGACGACGCCGAACGCACCCGCCGGCTCGGCCGGTCCAGCCGCTCGGACCTGCCGCCGTGCCTCACCATCGACCGCACCGCCATGCGCGTCAATCTCACCCGCCGGCAGTCCCGTGACGTCCAGCCGGGTGCGACCTGCATCGACGACTGCCCGTTCCGGCTCTGCCCGCTGCCGCCCCGGGGCGAGGAGCTGTCGTACCAGATGGACGAGGCATTCTGCGCGAACCAGGCCGATCTCGTCGGGCAGTGGCAGCGGCCGTCCTACTGGGCCTGGTGGCAGAAGGTGGACGGGGAGGAGCTGCGCATCTTCTGGCGGGACATGTCCGAGCGGATGATCCCGGCCTGGCGGAAGTAGCCCCCCTCACCGCCCGGCGGGATGGGTCACGTCGGCCAGGTGGGCCAGGATGGCCTGGTTGGCCTCCCAGCCGTCGGGGAACTTCACCGGCACGTCCAGTTGCGGCACGTCGGTCGACGGGTGGGCGTCGAGCAGTTCACCGATGCCGGCCCGGGCCACCACCACGCAGGCCTGCCGGTGCCGGGAGGCGAGCACGCAGAGCCGCCCCGACTCCAGGTGGAAGGCGGTCGCGTCGCGTCGGCCGGAGAGCGGGTGCAGCACGATTGTCATGTCGTACTCCCGGCCCTGGAGGCGGTTGGCGGTGTCGACGGTGATGCCCGCTCCCGCCTCGCCCAGCTGGGCCCGGATGGCCGCGACCTGGTCGCGGTGCGCGGCCCCCACGGCGATCCGGTCCGCGGTGACCGGCGCGCCGTCGGGTGCCTGCTCACAGACCGCGACCGCGCCACGCGCCAGCACCCGCAGCGCGAGCGCGGCGCACGCGGCGGCGGCCTCGCCGTCGGTACGCAGCGTGTGCCGCGCCGGCAGCTCGTAGAGCGCCCAGCCGGTGTCGGTCGCCAGCTCCACCGCCCGGTCCACGGCGTCACCGCGCCCGGCCCTGGTGAGCCGCAGGGCCCGGTCGGCGGAGGCGGTGCCGGCCCGGAAGCCGCTGAACGGGTAGAACGCCGTCGACACCACCGGGGCCGCCGAGGCGGGCAGCCGCCAGGAAACCGGCAGCCGGTGCACCGGCAGGTGCGGGTTGTGCCGCAGCAGCACCGCCACCGCCGACTGCATCGGATCCCAGGTCAGCCCCGCCCACCGGCCGACCTCCACTGTGGAGAACGGGTCGAGCTGCCCCGGATCCCCCACGAACAGGGCCCGTTCGAACCTGCCGGCCACTCGCAGCAGGGCGTCCGAGCGCATCTGGTACGCCTCGTCCACGATCGCCCACGGCCAGCGACCCTCGGTGACCGTGGCCCACTTGGCGGCCGTACCGATGATGACGGCCGAGGCAACCAGGTCGGTGACCTTCGCGGCGACCCGGACCTGCTCGTGCGCCCGCACCCGGGCCGACGGTCGGTAGTCACCCGCGGAGAGCCGCCCGACCCGCAGCTCGGGTGCCTTGCGGGCGAGCCGGTCGATCAGGTCGTCCACCTGCTCGTTGGTCTGTGCGATGACCATGAGCGGCTCGCCGGTGCCGGCCAGCTCCACGGCGGCCCGCACCACAAGCGTCGACTTGCCCGCCCCGGGCGGCGAGTCGACCACCACACCCCGATGCTCCCCGGAGCGCAGGTCGGCCAGCACGGCGGTGATCACCCGCTCCGCCTCGACACCCGGCGGCACGTCCCACTCGGCCCGCATCCTCGCCCACCTTCCGACCGACTCCTGCCCGCACCATAGTCAGCGGCACCGACATGACCGGGTCCACCAGCGCCTGCATAACCGCCGACGCAGCGGGTAGGCGCGTCGCCGAACCAGGCGGAAGGCGGTGCCGGGATGGCGAAGTTCCTGCTCACGACGACCTACACGGGCGGCGGGCTGGAAGGGCTGACCGCAGACGGCGGGACGGTACGCGTCGAGGTCGTCCGGGCGCTCGTCGAGAACGCCGGTGGCCGCCTGGAGGCCCTGTACTTCTCGTTCGGCCAGTACGACACGTACGTCATCTGCGACCTGCCCGACGAGGTCACCGCCACCGCCGTGGCGATCGCGGTGCGGGCGGGCGGCCTGGTGAACGCGCGCCTCATCCCGCTGCTCACCCCGGAACAGGTCGACGCCGTCGTCAACCTGCCCGTCGCATACCGACAACCCGGACATTGAACCCGCTGCAGATCCTGGTACGAGGCCCTGCGAGGGCGGTCGTACCAGGATCTGCGCGTCAGGTGTGCAGCCCTCTGATCAGGATGGCGACCAGGGGGCGGGGGTCGTATCGGGGGTCGGCGCCGATGCAGAGGTTGCCGATGCCGCGTAGCAGGGCGAACGGCTCGATCGGGGTGATCTGACCGGCGTCGACGGCGGCGTCCAGCAGCAGCGTCACCGCGGGGATCAGGTGCTCCAGGAAGTAGGCGTGCAGGGGCTCGAAGGCGGCGGCGTCGGAGCGCATCGCCTCGGCGAGGCCGTGCTTGGTGATCAGGAAGTCGACGAACAGGTCGACCCAGGCGGCGAGCGCGTCGTGCGGGGTCGGGCCGGTCGCCAGCAGGGTCGGGGCGGCCTCGGCGCAGGCCTGCACCTGGTGCCGGTAGACGGCCACGATCAGATCGGCACGGGCCGGGAAGTGGCGGTAGATCGTACCCACGCCGACACCTGCCCGGGCGGCGATGTCACGGACCGGGGCATTGACCCCGGCGTCGACGAAGGCGGCGGCGGCAGCCTCCAGGAGCGCCTGCTTGTTGCGCTCGGCGTCCGCCCGTTTGCGCGGGGGCGATGAGTCGGTGTTGCGGGCCGGCACGGTCCTGTGGCCTCCGTCACGATGACTGAGCAAACGGAACATGGTTCCGTATCGTCTAAACGGAACGATGATCCGCTTACCTCTCTGCTGAGGAGTAACAGTAATGAGCATCCCCCAGCACCTGCCCAGCCCGGTGGTCTCGGTACGCCCCGTGGTGCTGCCGGCACCGGCCCGGGGCACCGACCTTCAGGTCCGCATCACCGCCCCGATCTCCGGGAGCGGGCTGCCGATCATCCTCTTCGCCCACGGCTTCGGCGCCGACATGGACAGGTACGCACCGCTCGTCGATCACTGGGCGGGCCACGGCTTCGCCGTCATCCAACCCACCCACCTCGACGCGCGGACCCTCGCCATCGGCCCGGACGACCCGCGGTACCCGGAGATCTGGCGCATCCGGGTCACCGACCTCACGCAGGTCATCGACTCGCTGAAAACGATCGAGGCAGCCGTCCCCGGCCTGGACGGACGACTCGATCACCAGCGCATCGCGGTCGCCGGCCATTCCTGGGGCGGCCAGACCGCAAGCATGCTGCTGGGCGCCCGGGTTGTCGACGCCGACGGCCTACCCGGCGAGGACATGACCGACCCACGGGTCACCGTCGGCGTCCTGCTCGCCACCACCGGCACCGGCGGCACCGACCTGTCCCCGTTCGCCGCCGAACACTTCCCCTTCATGAGCCCCGACTTCGCGGGCATGACCACGCCCGCCCTGATCGTCGCCGGCGACCAGGACGACTCACCGCTGTCGGTACGCGGACCCGACTGGTTCACCGACCCGTACCACCTCAGCCCGGCACCGAAGAGCCTGCTCACCGTGGTCGGCGGCGAACACTCGCTGGGTGGCGTCTCCGGCTACGGCGTCACCGAGACCACCGACGAGAGCCCGGAACGGGTCGCCCTGATCCAGCGGGCCACCACGGCGTACCTGCACAGCGCCTTCAACCCGCAGGACCCGGCCTGGTCGACAGTCGATCCCGGCCCGCTGGGCCAGATCGAATCCCGCTGACCCGTCGCCGCGTCGCTGGTGATCTCGGCTGTTCCGCCGATGAGATTCCCCAGCGACGCGGCGACGATCAACCGATGCGACCAGAGCACCCGCAGCACGTACCCGATCGCGTCGGCCCGTCCGGCGTCGAGGGCAGGTGGCAGGTCGCCCGCTGGCGGCGCGCCCTGGCGGTTCCCGCACCGCTGATCGCGATGGTTCTCGGCGCCGCGATGGCCACCCAATGGGAGGTCGGCGGCGGCCGAGACATCTGGTCCCTACCCGCTCCGGCGCGATGGATGGCCGAGAACCTCCAGTTGTTCGCGGGGTCGGAGCCGGCGTGGATCTGGCGCGGGCCCTTCTTCGTCTCGATGCTGCTGACGCTGCCGCTCGTCTGGACGGTGACCCGCCACGCCACCGCGACACCTCGACGCCTCACCAGGTACGGGCTCCTCGCCGCGACCATCGCGATCGGCCTCGAATACAACAGCCCCGGGTACGGGTGGGTGTTCGACCTCGTGGCCCTGTTGACGGCGCTGGTGGGCACCGTCTGGTGCGGAGTGCAGGGGCTGCGTCGCGGGGTGCTGCCACGCCGGGTCGCGTGGGCGCTCGTCGCCGCACTGCCGCTGACGCCGCCGGCGGGCTTCCTCACGTTCTGGTACCTGCCGCCCGGCCTGACCATGGGCATCCTGCTCGCCTGGGCGGCTGCCGCCATCGCGGACGGTCGCAACGAGCGCGACACCCCTAACCATTGATAAACATGCATGTAAATCTCTAGCATTCTCACCATGCGTGCTCGTCGCTTCACCCTCGTCGCGTTCCTCGCCGCCACGCTGGGGCTCACCGGCACGGCCATCGCGTACGCGGCCGACGACCCGGTCATCCTCACCACCCCCGGTGCACCGGTGGTGGTGACCAACGAGCCGCACCTGCTCACCCTGAGCTGGGCACCATCGACCTGGATCGGCGAGCCCGGCGCGACGCCCATCCGGCACGAGGTCCGGGCGTGGCTCGGCCCCAACACCTACCGCAGCCTCGGCACCACCACCGGCACCGAGCTCACGCTCACCGACCTGGCACCCGGCACCGAATACCGGCTCACCGTCTGGGCCTCCACCAACGGCGGATACTCCCTCGACTCACCGCAGATCCCGGTGCGCACCGCGTACGGCAAGGCCAGAGTGAGCTACCACAACATGGACTGGTCACCCACCGACAACCAGATCCAGCACGCCCTCCAGATCGTCAACACGGGCACCACCCCGCTGGACCTGACCGAGGTGCGGGTGCGTTACCACGTGACGTTCGAGGGCGGGAACACCTCACTTGTCACCAACTGCGACTGGGCCGCGATCGGCTGCGCCAACGTACAACGCCACGTCCAGTTCTTCCCGCTGCCCCAACCGCCACCGCCGCCGACCCGCACTCCGACCCCGACTCCGACTCGGACGGTCCTGCCGCCGCACGGTACGTCGATCCCCGGCTGGATCGAGCTGACCTTCGCCAGCGGGACACTGGCCCCCGGCGCCTCGACCGGCCCCATCCAGCTACGCCACCACCGCCAGAACTGGACGGCCATCGACGAACGCGACGACCCCAGCTGGCAGCAGAGCACCGGCGGCTGGACCGAGAACAGCCGCATCACCCTCGACGTCAACGGCACCCGCGAATACGGCGACACCAACGCCTAAACCGCTCCGCCCAAGGCGGTACGGCCGCACGGCCCGTAGCGCTGATGGTGCCGGGTGCCCGCCGTAGATCTTGGTACGAAATCGCCCTTCCGGGGGCGGTTTCGTACCAAGATCTGTGCTTCAGACGCGGCGGTTGGGGATCTGCCGGTTGAAGCGCGGGGTCAGGGCCAGCACCAGGGCGTCCTTCGTACCCTCCGGGTTGTCGGTCTCCAGCCAGCGGACCTCGCGGCGGCCCAGCCAGGCGGCGATGTCGTCCGCCGTCGCCACCGGCCCCCGCCGGTCGAGGTGCTGTCCGACCTGCTGGTGCAGCACGGACGACTCCCGGTTGCCGGTCAGATGCTGCCGAAGCCGGTTGCGCAGGTTGCCGGTGCGACCGACGTAGATGACCGTGCCGCCGTCAAGCACCACATGCACGCCGGGAGCTGACGGAGCACTGCCGGCAACCTCCCTTGTGTACGGTCGGGGTGCGGTGAAGCCGGACAACAGGTCATCGATCGAGGAAGCGGACATGCGCCGGAGGCTACTCCGGCACGGTGACGCAGAGTCCGTCGTGCTGATCGCGGCGTTGGCAGCGGCCGGGTCCGTCGCCCCGGGCGTCACACCACACTCGGGTACGCAGGAACTGCTTGTCCTCTTCACTCAGGGTGGTCTCGCCGAAGTCGACGACGGTGACGTGGCCGAGCGAGTCCCGTAACGCGACCGCCAGGTCGACGGCCTCGTCCAGGCTGGTCAGCGTGGTGGGCAGGTGGATGATCCAGCGTGGTGCGCTCATCACCGCCCACCCTGTGGCTGATCTGTCGGGTGGCGGCAGGCGTTGTGCCGGGACTGCCACTGCCGCAACGCCTGCCGGATCCGTTCGGCCTCGGTGTTCGCGGTGACCACCTCCCGCTGCAACCGCGCCATCTCGTCGGCCACCCGACCGAGCAGTGCCTCGACCTGCCCCGGGTCCCATCCCCGCCACCGACGGTCGAACGTGGCGGCCCGTACCTGATGCGGATGCAGCCGATCCCCACTCGCGTAGATCATCGTCGGGGTGCTTCCTGCTCAGCGATCAGCAACCGCACCTGCCGTTCGGTCAGGCCACGCTGGTCCACCACCCGCTGCCCCCACCGGTGCAGCCGACACGGATGCGGTGCGCGGTCGTTACGGCACCGCAGCCCTTCCGGCCACTGCTCCGCAGCATGCACACTCAACGCCCTCACAGCGAAGCCGACATCCTCAGCAGTCACATACGGCGGCAACGGCAACTCGCCGAGCACCTCGTCGATCGAATCCATGTCCCTCCCTGAATAGCGGCACCGAGACGGGCGGGGACGACGTACGCCGCTCGGGTCGACGCCGCCGGAGCCCAGCACCCGCCCCGGGCCTCACTCAGAGTCTCGACAGGGCACCGACCACGGACCACAGCGTTCGCGTAGCCGCCATGACGCAGGAATGTGGCATCGGATGACTCACCCCGAGGACGGAGCGTTACTACAGTGACGGGCACGGGCATAGGAGGTCGATTGTGGCGCTCAAACGGCATCGGCTCTGTCAGCGACGTAAGGCACTCGGTCACAGCCAGGAACGCTTGGCCGACATTCTCGGTGTGGAGCGGTCAACCGTGGTGCGCTGGGAGAACGCCGAAACGGATCCACAGCCGTGGCACCGCACCCGAATAGCCTCCGCTCTCGGCGTCACCCTCGAAGAACTCGACGGCATGCTCACCGACGTATCGGTGGCTAGGCATCGGGGAACGGCCATGCGAAACGACTCCCATGACCCAGCTTCAAGCGCCATCCGTTTCGACCTGCTGCACGGTCTACGGGCCTTCCTGACCGGGTACCTCACCGCAGCCGGACCTGCACAGCTGTCAGTCCTGGAGGTACGACGGGCGGTAGGCAAGGTGCACAACCACTACCAGCGGGCGAGCTATACATCCGCCGCACAGATACTGCCGAATGTACTCACTCAAGCGACAGCCTTCGCCGAGGCCGGCACGGGTATGCACCGCACTACCGCCTTCCGGCTGCTGGCCGCCGCTTACATCGCTGCCTCGAAGCTGGCCGTCAAGGTAGGCGACGGCAACACCGCCCTCCTTACCGCAGATCGGGCTGCCACCGCCGCTCGAATCGCAAACGACCGGCCGCTGGCCGCAATCGCTGCCTATCAGGCCGCCTGCGGGTTGATACGGCTGACACCACAGAGCACGGAAGCCGAGCAGATCGTGCGAACCAGTATTGACGAGTTGGATACCGGTAGCCAGGCGGCCGACCCGGATTGCGTCTCTGCCCACGGTTCCCTACTCCTCCTTGCTGCGGTTTTGACCTCCGGGCAGGGCAACTCAAAGGAGTCAGTGCAGTTCCTGAGCAGGGCCGAGGCGTTGGCGAACGCCCTCGGATCGGACCGCAACCGGCTCTGGACCGGATTCGGTCCGACGAACGTCGTCATACACACGGTGTCAGCGGCGGTGCGAGCCGGGGAAGTGAACAAGGCCATGGATATCGGAACCCGGCTCGACACATCCCGACTGCCAACCGTGTTGATCGGGCGACGCGCCCAGGTGCACGTCGACATGGCCGAGGCCGTGCTGCGCTCCGCTGGCGACCGGGCCATCTCGGTGCTTCACCTCCTCGAAGCGGAACGGGTCGCTGCCGAATGCGTCCACACCAACGTGCAGTCCCGAACGCTGCTCCTCGATTTACTGGCGCAGGAACGACGTACGGCGACACCGGGGCTCCGACCTTTGGCGGAGCGAGCCGGACTGCTGCCATGACCAGACGCGGTGTGCTGGCTCTGATCGTTTGCGCCGCGCCACCCGTACTGCGGATCAGCGAGCTGATCGCTTTGCTGCAAAAGGACGGCTGGACAATCTGCCTGACCGCCACACCGACTGCGGCCACATGGATAGATTTGAACGCCCTTGAAACGCAGACTGGATATCCCGTTCGGGTGCAGTGGCGCAAGCCGGGCGAGCCCGAGCCGCACCCTCCGGCCGATGCCGTCGCCGTGGTCCCAGCGACGTTCAACGTCATCAACAAGTGGGCCCAGGGCATCAACGACACCCTCGCCCTGGGCATCCTCAATGAGACACTCGGTGCCGGAATTCCGGTCTACGCCTTCCCGAACGTCAAGGAGCAGTTGGCCGCCCACCCAAGCTACGACCGGCACGTGCGGCTGCTTCAGGACGCCGGCGTGGCCGTGACACCGATGCGCGGGAGTCAGGACTGGCGAACAGTCACCGACCGAATCGCTGCGTGACGACCGGGCAAGAACCCGGCGGATTACCGGTACACCGTCCGTCGGTTGCCACCGTGGTACGAGCAGGATCCGGGGCGGCCTCCGGACATGCTGACCATGCCGTCGTTGCACTCGATCATGTACCCCTTGCCGTTGCTGAAGTTGTTGATGCACGAGAAGTACGAACAAACTCCCGCAGCGGGTGAGTAGATGCGAGAGCCACCACAGAAGTTGTAGCCGTACGGATTCTGCGGAGCGCCGCAGAGGTCCACCTTTTTCGGCGTGGGTGCCTTCGTGGTCGGCTTGGGTTTCGGCGATGCCGAGGTCGGCGCCGGCCGTGGTGCCGAGCTGGTCGGAGCGGGTCGCGCCGTGGTCGGCTTGGGCGATGGGATCCGCGGCGACGTCGGGCTTACCGACGCCTTGTTCGTCCCTGCGGCGGTGGATTCCACTTCTCCCGTCGGCACCGCGGAAGTCGCCAGGACCGTGGGGCCGGCGGTCGGTGGTGTGGGATTCTCGCCGACGCCTCCAGCAGACGACGATGGACCGGGTGCGGTAGAGATGTCAGGCAGTGCGCTTACATCCGCCACCCGTCGGGCAGTGCTGTCGGAGACGGCCTGGATCAACCCGCCGAAGGCACAGAGCGCGAAGAGCAGGACGACCGCGATACTGAACACCCCGCCGGGCACCCGCGCAGTCACTGGCGCGTTAGCGGCAGTAACGAGGGCGGGTTGCGGAGGCCGCGCGTGCCGGTGCTGGGCCAACATGCCGTCCAGTTGGGCGATCAGGGCGGGGCGTTGCTGACGGGCATCGGCCAGCGCCAGCGCCAAGTTGAAGCGGAAACCGGGCGCACTGGCCGAAGGAAGATAAAGGCCCGATATTCGCTGCCGGTTGACGACGTGCATCAGCGTGTAGGGCGAGTTGCCGTCATGCAGCAACCCGACCAGTTTGGCGTACGACCATTCACGCTTGCCTCGGGAGCCGAGAAAGACGACTCTACGATCGGTGACCACTACCGTGCCGGCATCCATCGTTCTGAAGCCCTCGGGCAAGGGCCGGCCAAGAGCGACAGCCGGGCTTGCCGCCAACTCGGGCGTCACCGCCGGTAGGCTGGCGAACTGCGGTGCCTCGATCATTTGTGCGGCAGGTACGGTGTGGTACACCAACTCGCCTCGACGAAGGTCGATCAGCACACCCGCAGGCGCATGGGGCAACGGCCGATAGTTCGTGGCTGCCGCACGCATGTTCACGAGGTCGTTGTCACGTTGTGCCCATGCGTCAGCCGTCATACGGTACGCGTTGTGCCGCCGAGCGTTCTCTCGGTCTGCCCAGCGCGTAGGCCAATCTGATGCTGTCTTCGGCAGCTCTGCCATTACCAGCCCTCTCCGATCAACCCCGCTGGATGTCCCGCGATCGTGACGACCCTTGGCACACTGCCCTAACTGAGCTGGTCACAGGTACCGCTGAATGGGCCCGATGACAGCTGAAGGTTCAGAGCCTCATCGACAATGGGTGAGGTCTCATCGATCGGACGGATAAGGTCGTGGGCCGGTCGGTGCAAAGACGCGAGCCAGCCAGATGCAGCAGCCTTGATCGGCTACTGGTTGACTCACCATGTGGCGGCTCTTGACCATGGCATTTACGAGCACCTACTCACTCGGCAGCTCGCCGGCCAGCTCGCGGACGTTGATCCGGCGCTGGTGCAGCACAGACGGCTCGACGCAGCCAATCCGCCTGAGGTCCTGCACCTGTTCCTGCGATCCTTGACCGCCCGCGGCCTGGCTGGCGTCCGGCTAGTCATCTCCGACGCCCGCTGCCCGCCAGCTGGCGCTGTCCTCGTCTGGGGCGACGTCGAGGCCGAGGACTTCGCACCCTTCGTCGACGTTGACGCCCACAGCAATCAACGTGTGGACGTTGGGGGTGCGGCTGCGTCCTCTCTGTCCTTTTCTGACTTGGCTGCCCCGAAGGGTCGACACGATGGTCGTCTCCCAGCTACGCAACACACCCTTGACAGGCCAGTCATACACCACTCCCCTTGGACGCGACCGAGCGCCGCCTCATCGACGCGAGCCGCGATGATGACCTCCAGTCGATGGGCGCCGGGTCTTCGGTTACGCTGCTGGACCACGCCTCGCGGCTCTCCCTCGGGCAAGCCTGCGGGAGTTCGCGAGGCGTGGATGTCGTAGTCGGCCTGTACGGTTGGCGAACGCGTATGAGCCTTGTTCGACGGAGGAAGAGACCTGTTGGCAGAGCTTCCCCCTCTTGGTACCAGGCCTTCGGCGCGCCTCTACAGCATCGACGAAATCGATAAATACTATTACTTCACTGCTTCCAGTCATTCATTCGGGACAGCTTCTTCCAGCAGGAGGAACGGGTGACGCACGCGCTGCAGGGTGAGTCGAACAAGCTTCGAGTCGTCGATCTCTTCGCTGGCTGCGGCGGTTTGACGGCTGGCTTCCACAGCACAGAGCGTTACCAGACCGTAGGAGCTGTAGAGTTCGACCTCGCCGCGGCAGCGACGTACGCCGCGAACTTCGGCGAAGAAAACATGTACCCCGGCGACATCGCCGAATGGGTCCAGAAAAAACTGCCGTCCGCCGACGTCGTAGTCGGCGGCCCACCCTGCCAGGGCTTCTCCAATCTGGGCAAAAAGGACGTCGACGACCCGCGAAACTCGATGTGGCGCCATTACGTCGAAGCTCTGGTCAAGATTCAACCCAAGGCGTTCCTCCTCGAAAACGTTCCACAGTTCCAGCACTCTCGTCAGTTCGAGAGCCTCAAGGCTCTGACTGAATCCGACGAAGTCCTGAACAATTACTCCTTGAAGTTCAAAACCGTTGTCGCAACGAACTTTGGGGCCGCGCAGCTGCGCCGCAGATTCATCGTCATCGGCACCCGAAATGACTACCATCCGATTGACGTCCCCGAGGGGGACGTACCCCGCGAAGCCTGGCGTACCGTACGTGACGCAATCTGGGGCCTGCGCAATTCGGTAGTCCCCGAAAACACCGAACTTCCCGACGACACTGACTGGTTCTTCGAGAAGAAGGTGCCTGGAGTCTTCAAGGCGTCGGCCCTGGACTTCGCGCGAAATTATTCGGAGACAACTCACGAGCGGATGATGCATATCCCACCGGAGGGCGACCGGCGCAGTATCCCCCGCAGACTCCTTCCTCCCTGTTGGGTCGACCGGACAGAGGGCATGGATGTCTTCGCGCGCCTTCGCTGGGACCGCCCCTCAGTCACCATCAGGACGGAGTTCTTCAAGCCAGAGAAAGGGCGATACCTGCACCCCGAGGAGCACCGGGCATTGAGCCACCACGAGGCGGCCCTGCTTCAGGGTTTCAAGGACGACTTCAAGTGGTGCGGCAACAAAGTTCAAATCGCCCGGCAGATCGGCAACGCCGTACCCGTCGAGCTAGCGGCGGGACTGGCGAATCACATCGCCGACAGGTTGACGCCACGCTGACGAGGAAGCTCCTCTGCAGCCAGACGTCTGAGCGTCTCGGCCGTCAACGCTGAACAAAGGTCTCGAACCTGCTGATCGGCGAGAGCCCTTACATCGACAAACGCCAAATACCGCATCAGCCTCAGTGTGACGTCACGAATGACCTTCCTACGGGGAGTGCTCCCGGACAGCTGTGTGACCGCGCGAGCAATTTCCCGCACCAGGCGCGGGTCACCGCCGATGCTGCGGCGCTCGAGCAACTGGTTGAGGTCACTCTCGGTGAGGGCGGCGAGAATCCCCTCGTGGCCAGCGAAGACGACTGCCTGCCACCACAGTCGTGCCCACGTGTGTCTCGTCAGGTCAGTGGCCACCCATCTTTCCCGGTTCTCCGCGCCGAAGCGCCACATCGTCAGGTGCGGAAGGGCGACCAGTGAGATGAAAGACCAGAGATCTCGGTTGCCGGCTTCGGCCCATGACAGATCCATACGGCTACGCAACAGAGCGGCCGCACTCCTATCGAAGGCGACTCGTGCCTCAGGGCCAGCCGATCCTGGGAAGCCATACTTCTGGCCGAGCAACGAGACGGAATCAATGAGATCACGGACGCGGTTGGCGGACACGCGACCACCGACAGGCGCCCAAATCTGCTCCGGGTGGCTTGGACACGGAGCAGGTGTTCTGCCGTTCTTGAGCTCTGCATATATCTTTGCACCGACGACCGCCGGCAAATGCGGCCATAGTTCACTCAACGGAACACACGCCCTCTTCCGAGATTTCTAATTGCGCCTGAGACCTGCGTCCTGAATTCGGCTAGATCTGCCGCCGATGGCGGTGTTGAAGTCGACAATGGTGAACTCGCCAGCGTTCTGGAAAGGATATCTCCGACACTGTCGGGTGGCCACTCGTCACGATCGCCGAGGTCCTCACGGAGATACAGCGCAAGCTCGAGAAGCAAGCCGGCAACCCCAGCCTGCAATTCGTCGAGCAAAGCTTGTTGCCTCTTGTCCCTGGCACCGCGCGCGACAGCCGCGCTCAGCTCCCTGTCACGACTGTTGATTAGCACACGAAATGTTCCGTAGAACGGCGCGACCAGGTCAGTGCTGGTCTCGAGGTGCCAGCTCGCCGTTGGTGAGAGCCGGGTCCGCGAGAAGTCGATCTCGCTGACCGGGAACATGGAGGAGACGTTCTCCAACACCACCCGTTGGACCTGATCAGCCAGTACGGATCCGGGCACCGTCGCAACTCCGATCGCTCGGCCAGCCGGTGGATGAACGAGGCTGACCGTGGTTCGAAGGGTCAGCACCCCTGACAGACGCTCCCCGACGAGGATGGTGTCCACGACGGCCCAGCCACCCGAATCGAACCGCACCGGAGGAGACGCGTCCGTCATGTCTGTCGTCGAACTGGTCCACGAGGCGGTCAAAGCTAGGTTTTCGAGCTCGACTCCCGTCTCGTGAAAGAATCTGGGGGCATCGATTTGCACCCGCCGCGCGATATGGAGATCTGTGGCAGGGTCCCAGCCTTCGAGTTCGTGCGGGAGGGGACGCCACTCATGCCCATCGAGTAACAACCATGGTTGCCAGACCACCGTGTTGGCCTGGGGTACAAGATAGGGGCGTACTTCAGCCGGCACTGTGGACCACCTGACTCACGCGAAAACGCACCACGGCGTCCGGGAGGTAGGTGGCATACACATACCAGTCCGAGTCCTCACCCGGCGGCACCTGGATGCTCCTTCCCTGTACGACGACATCTCCGTTGGCGGACTGCCATTGCATGACCTGCGGCACGACGGCACCCAGAGGCGGCTCGCTCTCGCGACCGCCGCCCTCTACTACCACCTCTACATCCGCCGACACCACCCTCACCCTCGAATCAGCAGGAACCCTGACCGGTGCGACGAGGTAGGGGTTTCCTTGATGGATTCGCAGAGACGGGGTACCAGTAAGGCGCGCTTTTCCCCCAGGTCGAGACGGCACCCCGCCGAACGAACCTCCGCTACGACCCGTGCCCTCGCCACTGCTGGAGCTACCTCCGCGGTCGGATTCTTCGCTTTCGTGGCCGAAATCGAGGCGAGCAGGCACGATGCTTGCGAGCAGTGCCGAGAGCTCACCCAGGCCACCCGAGCCGCCGGCCTGAGGTCCGAGGCCGAGTTTCTCGTCCAGCTGCTTCTGCACGAACGTGCGCGCCCCCAACACGACGCCTCGAGCAGAACCACTCAGCCCTTTGGAGATCCAGTCGTCGTGCGTGGGCGGCTCGGCGTGCGCGAACAGCGCATCCGCCTCCTCGGAAGCCTTGAACACCGCGCCGTAGGAAAGGCGCGCGTCAGGGTGCACCGGTCCCGGCATGTAGTCCACCACAAGTTCAGCGATACGCATCCGGGCGACGTGGTGAGAGGGTCCCTCGAACGGCCGTGCCGCTGTGACCGACAGCCGACGACTGCTGTCGGCGGCCGCCCCGACTGCCATTGCAAAGGAGCCCGCGTACTTCGGTGGGACGGTCCGCGAGTAGCCAGTTCCCCTACCGGCGCGAACATCGCGCAACGCCTCGACGAAGGGTGCCAGGTCGTCGACGGTGTCGGGTGCCGGGACCGCGACCGACGAGCCGTCGACTCCCACCACGAAGCGCATCTGGCGGCCACGCTCGTCCGGAATCATCTTCGGCCACAAGTTCCACAGGATCGACGAAGTAATGAATGTCGCGGCCTCGGCCGGCGTCCTCTCGCGGGAGTCCGGCTCCGACCCAGCGGCCCCCAACCCGGCTGCGAGAACCACGATGTCGGTCCCTGTGCGGCCGTCGGCGAAGCCCGGTAGGCCCAGGGCCTCCGCCACCGCGTCGGCCTCTCCCGTCAAGAGCGGATCTGGTACATCGTCAGCCGCCACCTGCCCCCACCAGTGTCGGCCAGTGAAACGTCGGTCTTTGTGGTACCAGCTGTGGCCGAGAGCAGCGCCCATCACCCGGCGTCCAGCCGGGCCGCCTGCTGCCGTATTTGTGTCCACCAGAATAGTCCCGACTCGACTGAGTCGGTAGAAGATCCCCTTGCCGAAACCGTACGTGCCACCCCCGAACTGGTGGTCGCTCGGTTCCCCGACGTTCCGGAGAAACTGCACGAAGTCCGGTGTCTCGTCGTCGCTCGCCCGTTCCCCGGCACGGAGAGGGCCGCCTAGGCCTACCGTGTTTCGGTCCGAGATCACCAGCACGACGGTTTCGGGCCTCAGAGCTTCGTCAAGGTTGAGGTTCGACTCCGTGAGTGGTCCCGGCAGCAGTAGGTTCCGCCAGGCCCCTACCTTTTCGCCCAGCACGCGGAGGTCAACCCCGAATTCCACTACGCCATCCGGCAGGCGCGCGTCCCAGCTGTTCTGCGCCGCCTCTCGCACTAGAACGGTGAGCGGATCGAGCGACGGTCTCCCCAACTGCTTGACGATGCCTTCTGCAGCGGCCGACCCTTCCGGCGCAAATGGCTGCGACCACCATTGGGCCTTCATCGAACCGACTCCTCGGCGATCTCGGAGAGCGAGGCACCGACGGCGAGCGGAAGCAGCGCACCGAGTTCCACCCGGTAACTCAGGTTGTCGATGCCATCTGGGAGCCCACCCAGGGCGAGGGATGCCGGTACGATGCGAGGCGTTTCTCCATCCACGGCCACCCGGAGCACCTCGTCGACGACGAACATGTCGAGGTCGGGTCGATCGGGCTGTTCGGACCAGCCCACCGCAGAGAGACGAGCCCGGAGGTCGGATCGCGACGCGACAACACCGCGTAGCCGGTGTACGAGGTCGCTCACGCTGCACCCATCAGGATCTTCCAGCACTCTCATGAGAACAAGATCCAGAGGGCGGTCGTCATGTGTGTCCAGCTGCTCCAGTCCGTGGACAATGATGCCGTCACCCGCGGCGCCCAGGGCCTTGACCTCAACACACCGAGTGATCGCCTCGAAATCGTGTGGGTCGTTGAATGGTCCCCGCCATGCCTGAACTGGGAACCCGCGGTCTGCTTCGACGAAGGCTGAGAGCATCACCAGCTCGGCGAACAGCCCGATCTTGGCCTGGCGGGACATACCTCGGAGGAGTGAGCTCCGGAAGAGCCTGCGCCAACGCAGAACAGCTTCGACGGCAGCCGATGCCGGTCGCGGGGCATCCGATACCGCCTCCAGGACATCGGTCACAACCCCGTCGAACTCAGGGAACAGGTCGGGCTCAGCGCATGAGACGTCGACGTAGGTAATCGCGCCACGTCCGAAGCTGAGCTGGCGGATCGCCAGCCCGAGCACCGCCGGCTTGGGGTCGACAGATTCGGTTTGATGGCCCGCCGGCACGAGAAGGTGCCTGGCGCCAGCGGCATCGAGCGCAACGCGGCACGGCTCCTCTCCGGACAGGACCTCGAGAGGAAAGGAGGTCAGCCCTTTGCCGCGTGGCGGCACCAGCACCGCCCACGCACGCTCCAGCATGGTCGGCTCGGACTCCCTCACGCCATCCCCTCGGTATCCACGTCAAGCGCCTCATCGACGTTTTCACTCTCGACATCCGTGAGGTCCACAGCGACATGGGTGGCCTGAACGCTCTTCGTCCGGACGTCTCCAGGGAAGGTGATGCCCATTCCGACCACGGGTTGCAACGCCTGAAGCGGGATACGCAACGAATGAGCCTGCTCCTCAGTTTTCGTTTGTTTTGCCGGTTCGCTAATTGGATCGATTAAGTACAGGACGACAAGACCACGGTCTCGGCAGACCGGGTGGTTGTTACGCAGCTGAACCAGCTCGCTCTCGCTCTGCGCCCGCGCCTCGGCAAGCGTCAGACCGAGGTCGAGCGCTCGGTCTTGCTTGCTCATCAGCGTCTTGATGTCGGCACGCTCACTCTGACCGTCGTTCAAGCGGGACCGGATCGAATATTTGATGTCAAGGCCGCCCAGTTTCTCTGCCGAGCCCTCACCGATTACGACGGCGACGGACCATGTGGCAAGACTCGGTGGGTCACTCGTAAGCTGTTGGTCGATGTACCTGACCATGAGAGTCGTGTCCAAATCCGGCGAGTCCTCGTGCACCCCGTAACGCTTGAGGAAGGCCTTAACAAGCGACACCGGGACATCTCGGATGAGCCGGGCCCCGTCGACGTCTTCGTCCACATTTCCATGGCGGACCGCATCTTGAAGGAAACTTTCCGCAGCATTACGGTTACTCTCGAGCCAGCCAGTGTCCCTATGACGGAAGTACCTTGTTTGGAGCCTGCGTCCGGCATACGAGATGAAGGCGGGCTGAGCGGCACCCATCTTGGCTGTTATTCGAAGCGCCGGATGGGTGCGAATTCGCACCGCCACCTGGGTTGGCGTGAGATTTTCCCGCTGATAGCGGTCGATGTCGTCTCGCATTTCGTGCTCGACTGTTGCCAAATGCCGGAATGCTGCATTGAGACTGGGCGTCATCCAGATTCGGGGCAGATCCTCGAAACCTATACGATAACCGAACCAGCGACCCATTTGAAGCAGAGTGTCGTACGCCGTGGCGCCCCGCACGAAGAAGCTGACGACAAGCCCCTCCAAGGTCAACCCCCGAGAAAGCGTATTGCCGCCCACAGCGATCGCCACCACGGACGGATCGGAGTAGTCGAGCCGGTCCTGACTCCGATAGTTGTCAAGAACAACCCTGGTCGAGGAAACGACGTCGCCGAGGTGCGGCAATAGGTCGTCGAACAAGTTCTGTATCCGCCCGAAATCCTCGGCCGGAACCCGTGCCGACTCCTTCTCCCACAGGTTCCGCCACTCGTCAGCGACTCCTGGACGACCGGACGCAAGATCAGCCACGGACTTCAGCCTGAGAGCCTCGAGGGGCGCTCGGTAACTCTCATGCACTGCGATCTTGACCGATGTGTGGATGAGCATGGTGCTATGGCCCGTATCACCGCGGGCCCGGCGTGCAGCTGTGGCGAGCCAGAACCAACGAACGGCGGTAACCAACTCATCAATCATCGTTGGGGTGAAGCCTTCTGCCGGCTCCCTACTCCCGGGGCGCAATAGAGGAACGTCGCCCTCGTCTACCAGACGGACCATGTCGTAGCCGTCCGGCGGCCCTTGCTCGTCGACGCTCTCACCTTCGACAGCATTCCGCCCGAAGATCTTCTCTGGGCCGAAGTATCCCTCCGGGCGCGGCAGGTTGAGAATGAAGGACTTGGGATAAAGATCATCCTGGGAAGGATCGACAAAAACGTTCGCAAAAGGTGTCGCCGTGTAGCCGACGTACGTGCATCGTGGCATGAGGCGCAGCAGTCTACGAATCAGCGGATTGATGCGCCCTGTGGCCACCGAGGCCTGATCGGCCTCGTCATCAATGATCAACACCGCCGCAGACTCGAGGGCCTTTCTCCCGTTCGAGGTGTCCAACCACTTGATGAGCTTGCCCAGGACAGCGGCATTCTTCTTAACCACCGCCAAGACAGTCTTCTCGGCGCTCAGAGCGGCTGACGCGTCATGGGAGGGTTTCACGAAGTCTCGTGTCTCTTCCGTCAGGGTCACCCAGCGATCGGGATTGAGCTCCTTCAGGTATTGATCGAGGCGCACCTGTGTCTGTCGACGCAGCCCGTTATGAATGCCGGAGAGGACGATGACCAGCCGATACTGCACGTCAGCCAGTTTCGCCACGACGGCCGTGAAGTTTGTCGTCTTGCCACTCTGCACATAGCCGACCACTAGACCCTTGGCGTCCCACTTCTGACGGTCGGGACGCGGCGTGTGAGCAACGACAGTGCTAGACGAGTGATCTACGGAATCAATCCGGACGGACGGCCATCCCTCCGCCTCGAACCGTGCCTTCAGCGCCTGCCAATAGCGGTCGGAGTCACCCGGGCCGCTGTACCAGTCGTCGGATCCGGCCGTGATGATCGGCGGTCCGCCCGCCTGCACCTTCGCTTTGTCCGCCTCGAACTGACCTCTGAACTTCTCAACGACGTCCCCTGGCAGGGATTCGGAGAAGCTCAGGACGGCCGCCTCAACACCATATCGCCTGGCCCAGTCCGCGAAGACGGCGTACAGGCTCAAGGTCTACCACCTTTCCAGATCTCGACGGAAGCCAGGGGGAGGCGCGAAGCGGTTGGGGCCGGCGATCGCTGCCTCGTGGCCGCCTCTATCGTGAGGGCGTGCCCGACCGTCCCCCAGCCAGTTCGACTAGCGTCAGTAGCCGCATGCAACGGCAGCGTCGCAAGGACACGGAGCCAGAGCTGGCGATCCGCCGTGCCCTGCACCGCGCAGGACTGAGGTATCGGGTATCGCTGCCAATCGCTGGCCGCCGTCGACGGACCATCGACATCGCCTTCACCCGTATCAAGTTGGCGGTGTTCGTCGATGGCTGCTTCTGGCACGGCTGTCCCCTGCATGCGACCTGGCCAAAGGCCAATGCGGCGTGGTGGGAAGCCAAAATCCTCAGGAACCGCGAGCGGGACCGCGAAACCAACCGGCAGCTCGCGGCCACGGGCTGGATCGTGCTTCGAATCTGGGAGCACGAGCCCGCAGAGCAAGCCGTAGCCCGCATCATCGATGTGGTGCGAACCTTGCGCGTATCCTCGACCCTCGCCACTGCGGCATCAGTCGCATCGCCAACAACGGGTAGCAGGACACGCGCCGCTGGTTGTTCCATCTGACGGAGCGGTCCTTCCGGCTTCAGCCCAGAGCGCATTGACTCTCACCTCCCCACAAGGCGTTGGGCGGACACTACCGGCAGGAGCTCTACCAGCGGGACCCTCCTGAGTCCCCCGTTCAGCCCATCCCACCCAACCTCGTTGCGTTGTCAATAAGCTTGGGAGTTGATATTGCTTGAGGGCAAGGAGCTGCCAACGCCAGGTCAGGGGCCTACCCGCGGGAAGATCCGCGTCCAAGCGCGCCGTCATCGACCGCCTGGTGGTCATTCCCGCGAGCCAATACGGGCTACCGTCGTGAACCCGACACCAGCGATGGCGTCGGAGGTGGCATACGTCCCAACCTTCACGCTTCCCATGCAGATGAGGGCAGATCAGCACCGTGGCGACTAGCCGGATCAAATCCTCGCCAGCCCAACATCAATAGACGATCGTTGCCATATCGGGCTATGAGTGGCAGACTCAGCGGAAGCGCTCCCATCGACGTCCATGGATGTCTAGAACGGAGGATGCAAGTGCGATCACTCGAATCCGAACAGTCCGGCCAGCGATCCCGGTCCGCTGCCCGCCGGCCCGCACGAGCGCTCGTCCTGCTGCTCGCCTTGGTGGTGGGGATGCTGCCCTGGGCCGGTACGGCCCAGGCCCACGGCACCATCGTCAACCCGGCCTCTCGTGCGTACCAGTGTTGGAAGACCTGGGGCAACAACCACATGAGCCCGCAGATGCAGCAGCAGGACCCGATGTGTTGGCAGGCGTTCCAGGCCAACCCGGACACCATGTGGAACTGGATGAGCGCGTTGCGCGACGGCCTCGGCGGGCAGTTCCAGGCCCGTACTCCTGACGGCCAGTTGTGCAGCAACGCCCTGTCCCGCAACAACAGCCTGAATCGTCCCGGGGCGTGGAAGACCACGAACATCAGCCGTAACTTCACCGTCCAACTGCACGACCAGGCGAGCCACGGTGCTGACTACTTCCGGGTCTACGTGAGCAAGCAGGGATTCAACCCCGCTACCCAGCAACTCGGGTGGGGAAACCTCGACTTCATCACGCAGACCGGGCGCTACGCACCGGCGCAGAACATCTCGTTCAACGTCTCGACCTCCGGCTACACCGGACACCACATTCTCTTCGTCATCTGGCAGGCATCGCACCTCGACCAGGCGTACATGTGGTGCAGTGACGTGAACTTCGTCTGATCCACGAATGCCGATACATTCGGCGCGCCGCCGGCCCAGGACCTTGGCCTCCTGGGCCGGCGGCGTTTTCTGCGGTAGTCGATTCCGGCGGACCCGGGCGGGGCCCTCTTGCCTGATCGATGTGCATGTGTTGAGGTCACGGAGATGCTCAATCAGCGTGCGTAGATCCACTTAATGCCTGGTCGACTGTGACAGGACCTGGGCGGATCTTCCATCGATGAGGAGGTTCCATGGCACGTCGCCGCTTTGCGGGGATAGCAGCAAGCGCCATTGTCCTACCGTTTATCTATGTCGTCGCCGCACCGGCGACCGCGTCGGCCGCTCCCGGCCCGCAGGTGGCGCCCAGCGCCGCGGACACCGGCGGGCTCGTCAGTGACATCCGCGAGTTGACCCGCAAGGACTTCACCTTCAACGGTAAGAAGGTCGAGGTGCCGACCCAGTACCAGCCGAAGGCGCAGTCGCGCCGGACGCAGGCCGCGGCCGAGACGCCGCCGGTCGGGACCGTACGCAACTGGCTGGCCCTGGACGACTACCAGGGTGTCATCTACCTGAAGCCGTACACCCTGCGTGGGGTGGGCGACAACATCGAGGTGTGGGTAGCCAACGACACCGAGTTCCCGGAGGGCGACTGCCGTCAGCAGATCCCCAACTCGACGGTGATCACCGATGCCCAGGTCGACCGCCTGATCAGCGAGTTCGACACGAACATGTACCCGAAGTCGATCGCGGCGTTCAGCACCCCGCCGGAGCGCGACGGCACCAACGCGGAGCTGGCCGGTGACTTCACCGGGGCCGGCAACCGTACGGTCACCCTCGTCGACAACGTCCGGGACGACAACTTCTACGACTTCCCGGCCGCCGCCAGCTACATCGCCGGGTTCCACTTCTCGCTCTTCGACGAGCTGCTCGACCGCAACATCATGACGGTGGACGCCTTCGACTGGGCGCACCGCACCGGCGAGAACCCGCCGAACGAGCCCACGGACGACGTGTGCACCTCCCGGCCGGCCCGGCCGAACCTCTACGAGGGTGTCTTCGTCCACGAGTGGCAGCACCTGGCGCACTACCACGCCGACCCCTTCGAGTCGGTGTGGCTGAACGAGGGACTGGCGGACTTCGCCCAGACGCTCGCCGGCTATGTGGACGCCCGGGCCCGGATCGACCAGCCCGGCACGGACAGCCACATCTACTGCTTCCAGGGCTTCGGTACGGTCCAGACGCCGTACAACACCAACCCACGTGACTGTGGTGGCCCTGAGAACTCGATAAACCTGTGGAACGAGGGCAGCAGCGGCAGTGGGGTGCTGGCCGACTACGGCAACGCGTACTCGTTGATGCTCTTCCTCTACGACCGCTACGGCCTGGACTTCATCTCCCGGCTGCACCAGGACGGTGACCTGCAGGGGTTGGCCAGCCTGAAGGCGGCGCTCGCCGACGAGGGCGTCAAGGACATGTACAAGGTGCTGCACGACTACCAGACGATGAACCTGGTCGACCGGGTCGTGGGCAACTCGAAGCTGGGCATCATGCTCGGCGTCGACAAACGGCGGGTCACCACGGACAGCCTGAACGCCACGGTCAACCTGGACAACCCGGCTTCGTACGCGACTCCGGGAGCGGCTCCCAACGGCGCCGACTACGTCCAGTTGCGCAAGGCGAACGGCAAGCCGCTGGGTCGGGGCGACCTGCGCTCGATCAAGTTCCAGGGCGCGAAGTCGCTGCCGGCGATCCCGCTGGCCTGGACGACGGTGAGCAACGACCCGGATCGTCCGGGCAACTCGGTGATCTGGTCCGGCAACGGCAACAGCACCGACGCCGCCGCCGTCACCCCGGTGACCGTACCGGCCGCCAACCCGACGCTGACGTTCCTCGCGAAGTACGGCGCCGAGGTCGGCTACGACTACGGCTACGTCAGCGTCTCCACCGACGGCGGCAAGTCGTACACGCCGATCGCCGGTGACAAGACGGTGAGTGGTCCGCTGGGCCCGGCGCTCAACGGCACCACGAGCGGGTTCGAGCCGCACTCGTTCGACCTGTCGGCGTACGCCGGTCAGCAGATCCTGCTCAGCTTCCGGTACGTCAGCGACGGCGGGGTCAACGAGGGTGGCCTGCTGATCGACGACATCACCGTGGGTGGCACGCTGGTCAGCGACGGGTCGAGCCTGGCTCCGTTCGACTCGCCGTCGGAGGTCTTCCCGACGCCGGTGGCGAACTGGAACGTCCGGTTCGTCGGCCTCGACGAGAAGAACAAGATCGCTTACCAGTACGAGGTGAACGGCAAGTCGAGCTTCACCCTCGGTGTGGTGCCGACGCTGGCCCTGCTGACCTTCCCGAAGGTGGTCGCGATCGTCGCGTACGACGAGCCGACCGAGCAGGTCACCCAGTACGCGCCGTACAAGCTGACGGTGAACAACGTGGTCCAGCCCGGCGGCGGCACGCTGAGCTGATCCACCCGACGAGGAACGCCCGGTACCGCGACCAGCGGTGCCGGGCGTTTCCTTTGCGGGGACCGGGGGCCGAACCGGCGGCGCGCACCTCGCGCGCTGCCTACCCTGACGGGCGAGGGCATCGTCGCAGGGCAAGCTGCCGGAGGACACCATGACCAACGCGATAGGTGAGGCACTGTCGGGCGTAGAAGAGGTCGAGCTGACCGTGACCGGCCGCAGGAGCGGACGGCAGATCGCCCGCCCGGTGTGGTTCGTGCAGGACGACGACAACGTCTTCCTGATGCCGGTGACCGGCTCGGACACCCAGTGGTACAAGAACGTCCAGCAGACCCCGATGGTGCAGTTGGCGGTCGACGGCACCTCGTTGAGTTCCAGCGCCACCCCCATCACCGACACCCGGCAGGTGGAGAACATCGTGGCCATGTTCCGCGACAAGTACGGCCCCGACCAGGTCGAGTCCTACTACCCCAAGCACGACGTGGCGGTGCAGGTCCCCCTCGGCTGAGGCTGGGCAGGGATACTGGTGGCCGGCGGTGGCCGGCGATCGGGGGCCTGCGATGGATGTGAGACAGAAGCGGGCTCCGCTGCTGCTGGCTGGCGTGTTGTTCCTCTTCGGCTTGTCGGTACTGGTGCTGGCCGATGAGCCGAGCCTGCTCGCCGTCGTCGGCGGCGTGTTGTTTGTGGCGTTCAACGGGTGGCGGTTGGTCACCGCCGTGGTCCGGCCGTTCCGGTTCCGGATCGACGCCGACGGGCTGGACGTACGGGTCACCGGGCTGCGCCGCACGCTCGCCTGGCACGAGATCGACGCGATCGTCCTGTGCCGGCCGGCGGCCACCGGCCCGGCACCGTGGTTGCTGCTGGTGCCGGCGGCCGGTGTCCTCGATCGTCCGCTCACCGAGCCCAGCCCCGTCGACGGTCGCAAGGGCCTGCTCCTGCTCGATCTGGGCACCGTACGGCAGTCGGTCGACGAGGTCACGGCTGCCCTGATCCGCTTCGGCGGTGGCCGGTTCGTCGATGGTCGCCAGCACCGCCGACCGGCGTCCGAGCCGCCGTCGTTCACCACCTCGCTGCGCGGCTACGACAGGCGTCAGATCGACGAGTTGGTCGGGCAGGGCCTGGAGGCGTTCGCCTCAGGCGTGCCGGCGCAACGCTCCGCGGTCCGGGCGCGGATCGACTCGGCCCGCACCGACCTCGCCGTCAGTCTGCGCGGGTACGACATCGCCGAGGTCGACGCCTATCTGGATCGCCTGTCGGCCGACCTGGCCGACGAGCCGGGGCCGCGAGCCGGCTGAGCCTGACCTGCGGAGTAAGCGGCGGCGGAGTCAGCGCCTGCGGAGTCAGCGGCGGCGGGCCAGGGTGAGCACCACCAGCAGTGATCCGGCGGCCGCACCGGCGATCACCAGGGCCATCGGCAGGGCGCTGCCCTCCCCGCCGATGCCGACCAACGGCGCGGCGCCGGCGGCGACCACGGCCTGGATGCCGCCGAGCAGTGCGGCGGCCGTCCCCGCGTGGGCACCGTGTCGGTCCAGGGCCAGGGCGGTGCCGTTGGGCATCACCATGCCGAGCGAGCCGAGGAACACCAACATCGTGACGATGACCAGGGGCAGAGCCTCCAGCAGCGCCCCGGCGATCAGGCCGAGCGCGGCGAGCAGCCCGAGGCCGAGGGCGGTGATCAACAGTTGGCGGGGGCCGTGCCGGTCGAGCAGTCGGGCGTTGAGTTGGCCGACGGCGACGAAGGCCAGGGAGTTGACGCCGAAGATGAGGCTGTACATCCCGACGGAGAGGCCGAAGACGTCCTGCAGGACGAACGAGGAGCCGGAGAGGTAGCCGAGCAGTCCGGCGAAGGCGAGGCCCTGGGTCAGCGTGTAGCCGAGGTAGATGCGGTCGGTGATCAGCACGCGGGCGATGCGGGCGATCGAGAGCAGGCCGCCGGTGTTGCGCCGCGCGACGGGCAACGTCTCGGGCAGCCGCCAGGTGACGACGGTCGCGAGCAGGGCACCGATGACGGTGAGGGCGACGAAGATGACCCGCCAGTCGCCGAAGTTGAGCAGCAGGCTGCCGAACGCGGGGGCGATCATCGGGGCGAGGCCGAAGATCAGGGTGAGTCGGGAGAAGTACTTCGCGGCGGCGCGACCGGCGTAGAGGTCACGCACGATGGCGCGGGCGACTACCGTGCCCATGCCGCCCGCGAAACCCTGGAAGAAGCGGGCCGCGGCGAAGGTCTCCGCCGACGGCGCGAGCGTGCAGAGCAGCGACAACAGGGTGTACGCGGCCAACCCGACGATCACCGGCCGACGCCGTCCCCAGCGGTCGCTGAGTGGACCGGTGACGAGTTGGCCGACGGCCACGCCGATCAGGCAGGTGGTCAGGGAGAGCTGGATGCGCGCCTGGCTGGCGGACAGGTCGCGGGTCATGTCGGGCAGCGCCGGCAGGTAGGTGTCCAGCGACAGCGGCCCGATCGCGGTGAGGCAGCCGAGCAGCACCAGCAGCCCGATGGCGGCCCGGCCGGTCGGTACGGCGACTCGGTCCGGCGCGGTCGGGGGCGTGGCGGTCTGCGGCATGGCGGCTACGATAGCTCTGCCTACAGAGGCATTTGATCCGGACGGGGGCGCATTGTGACGGAGGAAACCCTCGCCGAGCTCGGCGCGGCCCTGGGTGACCTGCACCGGGTGCTGCGGCGTACGGCCAGCCAACGGACGGGTCGGGTGGCCCTGCCCGACGCTCAGGTGGAGGTGCTGCGTCTGGTGCAGCGACAGCCCGGCATCAGCGTCCGGGAGGCCGCCGAGCGCCTCGGCACCGCACCGAACACGGTGAGCACCCTGGTCGGTGAGCTGACCTCGGCGGGCCTGCTGAGCCGGGAGCGGGACCCGGGTGACCGGCGTACCGTCCGGTTGGAGTTGACCGCCGCGGCGCGGGACCGGACGGCCGCCTACGGCCAGCACCGCAGCGAACTGCTCGCCGCCGCCCTGGCCCAGTTGGACGCCGCAGATCGGGAACGGCTGCTCGCCGCCGCACCGGCGCTGTCCCGGCTGGCCGACCAGCTCGCCCAGCAACGCTGACCCGTCGACAAAGGGCCGAGCGGCCGGTGACGAGCGGGACCGGCCCGGCCGACGCGCGGCCGAGCCGGTCCGGTCCCACGGCGGTCAGGCCGACGGAGTCAGGTCCTCCCACTCGGCGACCCGGCGGACGTCGACCTCGACGTCGATGTCGGCGGCGATGAAGATGTCGGTGAACTTCTGCGCCCAGTGCATCGCCTCGGCCTTGTCCCGGACCTGCAACAGCGCGAACCCGGCGATCAGCTCCTTGGTCTCGGCGAACGGCCCGTCGGTCACCGTCGACTTGCCCCCGGTGACGGTGATCCGGCCGGCGTCCACACTGCTCGGCCGCAGTCCTTCACCGGCGAGCAGCACACCCGCCTGGTTCGCTTCGCCCATGAAGGCGCCCATCCGGGCGATGAAGGCCTCGTCGGGCTGCCACAGCTCGGGCCTGGTGTCGTCGAGCTTGTGCATGACCATGAAACGCATCGATGTCGTTCCTCTCCTGTTGGGCCGGCCGGTCAGACCGGCTGTCACTGACGCGTCGGGCGACCCGACCGGGATTCGACATCGCGGCGGGATTTTTCCAGAAGGTTTTCTCAGCGCCTCGGCGGCACCCCGGCGGCGCAGTCGGCGGCCCGGTCGCGCAGCAGCGCCTGTTCCCGGGCGTTGCCGGTGAGTTCGGCCGCGCGGGTGAACTCGGCGGCGGCCTCGTCGTAGCGGCCGAGCTTGGCCAGCAGGTCGCCGAGCACCGCGGGCAGCAGGTGGTAGCGGGCCAACGCCGGTTCGTCGGCCAGCGGACGGGCCACCGCCAGGCCGGCGGCCGGCCCGTCGGCGAAGGAGACCGCCACTGCCCGGTTCAGCTCCACCACCGGCGACGGCGCGACCTGTGCCAGCTCGGTGTAGCTGGCCGCGATCCGCGCCCAGTCCGTCTCCTCAGCGGTACGCGCCCGCGCGTGACACGCCGCGATCTCCGCCTGGAGGGTGTACGGGCCGGCCTGGTCACTGCTGGTCCGCGCCCGCTCCAGCGCCGCCAACCCTCGGCGGATCAGCAGGTGGTCCCAGCGCCGCCGATCCTGCTCCAACAGCAGGACCGGTTCCCCGGCCGCGTCGGTGCGCGCCGCGGTCCGGGACGCCTGGATCTCCAGCAGCGCGGCCAACCCGTGCACCTCGGCTTCGTCCGGCATCAGCGTCTGCAACATCCGGGCCAGCCGCAGCGCGTCCTCGCAGAGCGCCGGGCGCATCCAGTCCTGCCCGGCCGTCGCCGCGTACCCCTCGTTGAAGATGAGGTAGGTGACCTCCAGGACGCTGGCCAGCCGCTGCGGGCGGTCGGCCGCACCGGGCACCTCGAACGGCACCCCGGCCTCGGCGAGCGTCTTCTTCGCCCGGGTGATCCGCTGCGCCATGGTGGACTCCGGCACCAGGAACGCCCGGGCGATCTCCTCGGTCTTCAGGCCGCCGACCATCCGCAGGGTCAGCGCGGCGCGGGCCTGCGGGGTCAGCACCGGATGGCAGGCAGTGAAGATCAACCGGAGCAGGTCGTCGTCGATGGTGTCCTCGAAGGCCGCGTCGAAATCCGGGGTGAACGCCTCCTCGCCGAGGTCACGGCCGAGTTCGGCGACCTTGCGGTCGCGTACCTGCCGGTGGCGCAGGCCGTCGATGGCCCGCCGCTTGCCCACCGCGGTCAGCCACGCCCCCGGATTTGTCGGTACGCCGTCACGCGGCCACTGCTCCAGTGCGGCGACCAGCGCGTCCTGGGCCAGTTCCTCGGCCCAGGAGACGTCGCGTACCAGCCCCGCCAGGGCGGCGATCACCCGCCCGGACTCGATCCGCCACACCGCGTCGATGCTGCGGTTGACCTCGGCAACTCCCATTGGCGCATCAGACCAAACCGGTCCGCCCCGGGCAACAACCACCCGCCGCGGGGGCCACGCCCGGCGTCACGTCAGGCCGTCAGTGCCACACCGTGCGGCGTACGCCGCCGTGCAGTCCGCACGCCCTCGGGCTGCCACCGGCCAGGCTGATCTTGCCGTTCGCGCACTGCACCAGGTAGCCGCGCCCCTCCCAGAACCCCGGCACACAGTCGAAGTGCTCGCACACCTGCGGGTCGGGCTCACGGATCCGCTCACCGGAGCAGAAGTCGTACCCCATCGGGTTGGCCGGGGCGCCGCACCGTCGCTGCGGGCTGCTCCGATCCGCCGTCGGCGAGCCGCTGGCGCGGGGTGTCTTCGGGCCGGTGACCCGCAATGCCTTCGGGGAGCCGGTGGCGCGGGGTGCCTTGGGTGCGACGGTGGCGGCGACCGGTGCCGGGGTGGCCGCGACCGCCGTCTCCCGGCCGGTCGGATCCGACGGGCCGGAGTTCGCCAACGCCAGCGGCACCAGTACGGCCAGGGCAGCCGCGACGACCGCGGTCCGCCGGCCGCCGGGCAGCAGCGCCACCAGCCGGGCCTGTGCCGGCGTGGCGATGCCGGGCCGGGACGGGCGCGCCCTGGTGTGCTCGGCGATCAGCTCGTCGAGTTGGGCGATGACCGCGTCACGCTGCTCGATGGCGTCGGCGAAGGCCAGGGTGAGCAGGAACCGGAACTCGGCCGCCGCGTCGGCGGGCACCAGCACCCCGGAGGTACGCCGCCGGTCGAGCACCTGGATCAGGGAGACGGGCGCCCGCGGGTCGTGGGCCAGGCCGGTGATCCGCCCGTACGCCCAGTCCCGTCGACCGCGTCCACCGAGCAGCACGAGCCGCCGGTTGGTGATCACCGCCATGCCGGCGTCGGTGACCCGCACGCCGTCGGGTAGGCGACGGTGCAGTCGGCCGTGCTCCACGCCGACTGTCAACTCGGGGGCGGGCAGCACGGCGGTGTGCCGTACGTCCACCAGTTGGGCCGCCGGCACCACCCGGAGCACGATCTCGTCGGGGCCCAGTTCGAGCAGCAGACCCTCGCCGGCCGCGGCGGAGCCGTGGCACTGCTCGGCGAGCGTACGCAGTCGGCGCAGTTCGTCGTCGCGTCGCCGCCAGGCCCCCTCGGCGCTGCGGAACAGCCGCAGCCGGCGCTCGTTCTGCCGGCGCGCCCACCGGTACCGCCATGTCGAACCCGTCGAATCAGTCCTCGCCACGCCGACTCCTTCGCCGCGCATGCCACCAACCGCAGGCCATTCAGAGGGGTGTCACAGTGATTAACGGCACAAGGCGGCACGATGGACACGGCCGACACCGGGCGAACTACCCGATCGGTGGACCAATGCGGACGAGTTGGTGGTTTTGCTGCGGCCGTCCCGCGTGCCGACACCACCTCACCGGACCGGTCAGCGACGGTCAGGTGTGACGCATCCAGCAGCGCTGACGCCAATCAATTCAGACGAGTTGACGGTACCGACATCGAGGCTGACGGGATGATGACGAACGGGGCCACGAGATGAGCAGCCCGACCCGCCAGATCGACCGGGACACCGCCGACCTGCTCCTCGACGGCGACCCGGTCGCCCTCAACCGGGTCGGACGGCTCGCCGCCACGCTGCGTGCGCTGCGCGGGCCGGCCCGCCCCGGCGAACTGGCCGGGGAACCGGCGGCGGTGGCCGCGTTCCTGGCCCGCCTGGCCCGACGCCCGCGGTAGCGTCGTCGTACGGCAGGCATCGGGGTGATCGACCGCGACCGGCGTACGACCGCCGGGGCGGGGTCAGGGGGACTCGACCGCGCTGATCCGGAACTTGTGCACCTCGGCGCCGACGAGAGCCACCTGCTGTTCCGGCTCGGGACCGGAACCGCGGAAGTCCAACAACTGCTCCTCGGACTCCCACCGCTCGTAGACGTTGATCCGGCCCGGCTCGACCAGGTCGGCGCTGATGGCGAAGTCCACACAGCCGGGCGCCGACCTGGCCTGCCGGACGATCTCGGCGCAGGTGGCCAGGTAGTCGTCCCGCTCGGCCGGATCCGCATAGAGCGTGCCGGCGACTATCAACACGAATGACCTCCGCAGATCAGGACATGACCCCGTCAGTCATACTCCCCCGCACCGACAGTTCCCGCCCGTCGAACCACCGACGCGCGGAGCCTGTCACGCCCGGGTGATCGCGTTGGCGTGGATCGCCTCGTGCAGGTACTGGCCCAGCCCCGGCGCCATCGCCTCGTAGTGGGCCAGGAACCGCTCGTCGGCCAGGTACATGTCGGCCAGCCCGGTGTGGATCTCGTACGAGCACTCGTAGAACCACCGGCTGATGTGCTGCCGGTGCTCCTCGGCCAGCTCCATCGCCGCCGGCCCGTCCGCCGGGGCACCCGAGGCCATCAGCGCGACGATCCGCTGTCCCCAGTCCTCGGTCTCGCCCTTGATCCGCAGCCAGTCGTCCTTCGAGTAGCTCGACGCGCGCCGATTCGACTCCCGGTACGCGTCGGTGCCACCCCAGCGCTGCTCCGCCTCCTCGGCGTACGCCTCCGGCTCGAAGTCACCGAACACCTCGAAGCGCTCCTGCGGGGTGAGTGGGATGTTCAACTTGTTCGCCTCCATCGCAAACTCGATCGCCGTGACCATCTCCTGCAACCGCTTGATCCGTACCGTCAGCAGTTCGTGCTGGCGGCGCAGATGCGCATCCCGGTCACCGGCCGGGTCGTCGAGGATCTCGGCGATCTGTTCCAGCGGGAACCCCAGCTCGCGGTAGTACCGGACCAGTTGCAGCCGCTCCAGGTCCGCGTCGCTGTAGCGGCGGTAGCCGGCGCCGGTGCGCCCGCTGGGCGACAGCAGCCCGATCTGGTCGTAGTGGTGCAGCGCCCGCACGGTCACCCCGGCGAGCCTGGCCACCTGGCCGACGGTGTACGCCATGGTTCCCTCCCTTCCGGGAAACCACGGTCCCGCCTGCCGTTACGTGAGGGTCAAGCCCGATTCTGCGACATCGGACACCGTCGCGGGCGCGGAGCCGGCCAGCACGGTACGCAACTCGTCCAGGGCGGCGGGCCGCCCGTACCGGTAGCCCTGCCCCTGCACGCAGCCGATCGCGGCGACCGCGTCGTGCTGCCGCTCGGTCTCCACCCCCTCGGCCACCACACCCAGGCCGTACGCCCCGGCCAGCCGGGTCACCATCTCCACCGTCGCGTACGCCCGGGTGTCCTCGGAGAGCCGGGCCACGAACGACCGGTCGATCTTCAGCTCGGTGGCCGGGATCCGGTGCAGATAGCTCAGCGAGGAGTAGCCGGTGCCGAAGTCGTCGATGGCGATCCGGATGCCCAGCTCACGGAGTTGACCCAGCCTGTCGATCACCGCGTCGCTGCCCTCGATCAACGCCGACTCGGTGAGCTCAAGGGTCAGCGCACGCGGCGCCAGCCCGGCCCCGGCGGTGGCCTCGGTGACCGTGGCGATCAGATCCGGCCGCTGCAGGTGCGCCGCCGCGATGTTCACCGCGACCGTGGCCGACGGGACCTGGGCCTGCCAGGTGGCCGCCGCCCGACACGCCTCGTGGATCACCCACCTGTCGATCGGCAGGATCAACCCGGTCTCCTCGGCCAGCGGCAGGAAGCGCGCCGGGCTGAGCATGCCCAGCCGGGGATGCCGCCACCGCACCAGCGCCTCGGCGCTGCGTACCGTGCCGGTGGACAGGTCCACGATCGGCTGGAACTCCAGGTGCAACTGCTGCTCGTCGACCGCCCGCCGCAGGTCGGCGATCAACTCCGCCCGGCCGACCGCGGACTCCCGCAGGGCCGGCGTGCAGCGCCGGTACGCCGACTTGCCGGCCGCCTTCGCCGCGTACATCGCGATGTCGGCGTCGCGCAGCAGATCCGTGTAGGTGACGTGTTGTGGTCCGTACTCGGCGATGCCGATGCTCGCCGACGGGTGAACCCCGACGACCTCCTCGCCGACCGACGGGTGCAGCGACGCCAGCAGCCGCTCCGCCAGCCGCTCCGGCGCGGCGGTACGCCCGGTGACCAGTACGGCGAACTCGTCGCCACCGATCCGGGCGATCATGCCGTCGTCGGCGACCGCGCGACGCATCCGCCGCGACAGACCGGTCAGCAGGGTGTCGCCGGTGCTGTGCCCGAACCGGTCGTTCACCTGTTTGAAGCCGTCCAGGTCGAGCAGCAGGACGGCGACCGGCTGGGCCCCGCCGAGGGCGCTGCGCAGCCGGCGGGTGAACGCCAGCCGGTTCGGCAGCCCGGTGAGCTGGTCGACGTAGGCGAGGTGCCGCAGCCGCGCCACCAGGCGCAGGTTCTCGTTCGCCGCCAGGATCTGCCGCAACGCCAGCGCCGCCAACAACCCCAGCAACGCCAGGAAGACCGGCAGCGGGCTGTGCCCGGAGGCGTCCCGGGCCAGCAGCGCCGCCGCGATCACCCCGCCCACCGGCAGGTACGGCAGCGCCACCCGCCACCACGGCGGCAGCGGCACCTCAGCGACGTCGTCGCCGCGCTGACAGTGCTGCGGTGGAGCGAGCCGGGTCGCCACGCCGATCAGCAGGTAGCTCAGCGGCCACAGCACGTCGATCAGGGTGCCGGACTGATAGGTGCCGGCAGCCGCCATCGACACGTACATCGAGTCGGCCACCACACGAATGGTCAGGCTCACGCCGAGCAACGCCAGCGGACGCCACACCGGCCGGCCCGGCCCGATGACCAGGATCAGGACGGTCAACTGCATCAGGTCGAGCAGCGGGTAGAGCAGGCCGGCATAGCGCAGCGGCTCGTTGAGGTCCGCCAGCGCGACGTTACGGAACAGCAGCAGCCAGCCGATCGGCATCAACGCCAGCGCGACGATCACCCCGTCGAGCACGGCCCGGGCGCGCCCCAGCGAGGTGCGGGGCGCGGTCAGCGCACACAGCAACGCGCCGGTCCCGGTGAGCAGACTCGCCGTGAAGATCAACCCGATCGGCAGGGTGTGCGGCAGTTCCTGACCCGCGAGCCGCTGCGACGTCCACAGGGCACGGCCGGCGAGGGCGAGCAGCATGGTGGTGGCGAGCAGGAGCCAGAACCGGCGCAGGGGCCGGGGATGCCGGCGGGCCACCCCCACACAGGCCACCGCCGCCCAGCCCGCCACGGTGATCGCACCGAGGTCGCTGACCAGGGCCGACTGCGGCAGTTCGAGGGCCAACCAGACGGTCTCGACGGCCACTACCGCGCTGGCGGCGTACACACCTGCCCGGCCGACCCGGGTCTGCCCGGCCGACCGCACGGTGGCCTGTTCGATGTCCTTTCGCGACACAGCGATCGCTCTGGCTTTCTCTCGTTCGCGCACCCTCGACGGCGAAGACCGATCCCGGCAAACCCGGAAAGACTAGCCACGCAATCGACCGCACCGCCAGATCCAGCCGGACGGAGTCCGCAACCCGACGGCCAGACCAAGCCATCCACATCCATCAGCAGCCGGCCAGCCGGCCACAAAGGACACACTGCGCGACGAACACACGACCCAGTGTCTAGGTCCACTCCTCGTCGGGCACCGGTGCCGCACCTTCGCCGGCCGGCAACGGATCGACGGGCACGCCGGCGGCGGGCGGACCGCCGTGGGTCCACGGGGTCTCCTCGACCGCCGGGAAGCTTCCCGCCGGCACGTACGCCTCGCTGAGCGTCGTGTAGCACAGCCGCTCCCCCACCTCGGGCACGCTGCCCGGTGCGGCGGTCAGCCCCCGACCCATCCCCCCGGAGAGCTCCACCACCACCTCGGTCTTGCCGTCGGCCACCGGCGTCACGAAGACCACCCGCGCCTTCTGCGCCGGCCGGGCCGGACTGGACAGAACCGCGCCCACCGGCACCAGCACCGGGTCGGTGGTCACCAGCTGGATCCGTGGACGCAGCACCGGCCGCCGGCCACTGTCGTCGATACGTGCCGCATCGGCCAGCACCACCTCGCCGACGAACGCCTCGCCGGTCAGCCGGTACTCGGCCATCACCAGCGGATCGTCGTAGGCGCGCTGCACCGCGTACAGGTCCGCGGCCCGCTCCAGCCGGTGCAGCCGGGCGGCAGCGGCCACCGCACCGTCGCGGCGCGGCTGGGGCGCACCGTCGGCGTCGACATGATCGGCGTACGCGGTGAAGGCGTCCCGGTCACCGTCCCAGCGGCCGGCCACCCGGGCGCCGGGCGGCAGCGCCCGCAACAACCCCACGCCGCGCCACATCAGCTCCCAGGTGGGCGTCAGCTGATCGCGCAGCAACTTCTCCAGCTCCGCGTACGCCTCACCCCGAGCCACCTCGTCCGCCTCGGCGGCAGCGTACGCCTCGATGGCCGGGGCGAGCCGCTCGTTGTCGAAGCTCGGGTCGGTCGCCGGGCCGGCCGGCGGACACCTCTGCGGGTCCTCGGCCCAGGCCGCCGCCTCGGCGCCGCTGCGACCGGCCGGCGGCGCGATCCAGCCGAGCAGTGCCGGCAGATGCAGGTCCTCCACCGCGCTCTGCCCGGTCGCCCAGTGCAGACTCAACGCCTGCGTCATCGCCACCAACGCCGACGAGCCCGGATGCTCAGCCCGCTCGGCGAAGAAGGTCAGCCACCGGCCCAGCAACGGCACCTGCGGCGGCACCGGATAATCGCCGTCGATCCGCCGGAACCGGGTGGCCCGGCCCAACAGCCGCAGGAACGTCACCCCGGCCGGATTCGGCACCAGCAGCTGCGGGGCATCGAGGTAGCGGTACCGCACGTCCCGCCCCCGGTCGACCGGCACCGCCTCGTTCGCCCCACGATGGGCGTCCACATAGGGCAGCACGGTGGCCGCCAGCTCGGCGACGAACGCGAACCGCTGGTCCCGGTTACGTGGCTGCGGCACGATCAGCAGCCGCGCCTCGCCCGGTGCCGCGCCGACCATCGCCGCCAACGGCGCGTTCGCCTCACCCGCCATGGCCAACGGCACCAGCACCAACGGCCGCCGGGACAGATGCAGGTGCCGGACGGTGGCCACCGGTTGGGCCACCCCGGCAGCCACCGCCTGCGCTGCCGCCAGCGCCCGCAGCGTACTCACGCCGCCCCGCTGAGGGCCTCGGCGCGCAGGCGGGCAGCGGTACGCAACAGCGCCGCCGCCTCGGCCCGCTGCGGATCGGCGACCGGCTCACCGTCGGCGAGCGCCAGCACCTCGGCCACACTGTCGATGCCGCCCAGCGCCTCACGGACCGGCCGACCCAACGCGGCCGTGTGCCCGCCCGCCTCCTGCCGACAGAAGTACGCCAACTCGCAGCTGGCCAGGCAGTCCGGGGCGTAGCGGGCCGGCACCTGCGACAGGGACGCCACCAACGTCGCCGGCTCCGCCGCCGGGTCGGCGGTGAAATCGGCAGGTACGCCGGCCAGCAGCTCGTCGAGCTGCGCCATCCGGTCCAGTTGCCGGCGTACCACCAGCAACTGCTTCCGCACGTCCAGCAGGTGAGCCACCGGCCGGTTGGTGAAATCGCGCGGGCAGATCAGCACCACCTCGTGCGACACCAGATCCGGATCGGGTCCTCGCATGGCGAACAGGTCCCGCAGCGCCAACACGTACACCGCCGACTGGACCGCCGCGGCGGCCAGCTTGGCCGCATCGGCCTGCCCATCGACCACCGGAAACGACTTGATCTCGACCACGTGGAACCGGCCGCCCAGCCGCGCGGTCACCAGATCCGGCTCCAGATGCACCCGCCGCCCGGCAACCTCCAACCCGAGCAGCGGATGATCGAACAACGCCGCACCCTGATCCACCTCGTGGGGACTCCCCGCGTGGCCGGGGTCGGTCGGCTCGTGGGGCGTGACTGCGGCGGTGAGCAGCGCGGCCGAGCGTTCCACCCGGCCGGTCAACTCGTCCCCGTCACCCAGGTCGGTCCAGCTCGCCACCGCCGGCACCGGGACACCCAGCCGATCGGCAACCAGGCGCAGCAGTTCGGCACCGCCGTCCGCCTTCACCTGCGCCTCGAACGTGTTGCCCCGGGTGATCGCGAATCGGGACTGCCCGAACCTGGCGGGAAACCCGACCCGCTCGGCCAGCGACGGCTTGTCCACCCCCGCACCGTCCAGGACGGCTCGGCGTGTGCAACCCGGGTTACCGGTCAACGCCGCGATCGTCCGCGCGTTGTGCCGCCGCGGCGGCAGCCCACCCCGAATCTCCGCCAGCCGCTGCTCGCTACTCGTCACGACACGCCACCATAGCCCCCACCCCCACCCCCACCACCCCACCAACACCCCCCACCCCCACCCCCACCCCACCCTGCCCCACCCTGCCCTGCCCTGCCCTGCCGCACCCGCACCCGCACCCGCACCCGCACCCGCACCCGCACCCGCACCCGCACCCGCACCCGCGATCTTGCACTTGTGGTCGCCGATCCGCACCTTTCACCCCTTATTCCCCGACCGAAAGTGCAAGATCGCGGGCGCAGACGGGCGGGGCGGGGTGGGGCGGCGGGGTGAGGGAGGGGCGGTGCGGGAACGGGAGGGTGGGGTGGGTCTGGGTGGGGTTAGTTCGTGGGGATCCAGATGGGTTGCCAGTTGGGGATCTCGTGGAAGCGGCGTAGTTCGGCGAGGCCGGAGACCAAGCCGGCCCAGGCGGCATACGGCGGGTTCTGCTCGTCGAAGCCGCTCTGCACGAAGGTGAGCCTGGTCTTCCCGTCGGACTCGGCCAGTTCCCAGGTCGTCACGCCGGGCCCTTCCCAGTCGACGGACATCCGCCGACCCGGTTCCAAGTCAACGATCTTGGCGGCGTGATCCGCTTCGAGGCCACCCATGGCGTACCGGCCGCCGACCCAGGGCTCGATGCCGATCGGGTAGCCGAACCAGGCGGTGACCTGCTCCGAGTCGGTGAGCGACTCCCAGACCTTGTCGGCGGGGGCGTTGATGAACATTTCCACGCGGAAATCGGTGCTGGTGAAGTCCGTCTTCGGCAGCAGTGGGCTGCCTTCCAGGTGGGCGTTCAGGTTGGCGGTGGCCAGTGCCCAGTAGGTCTGGAGCGCACCCCGGATGCTGGTGCCGTTGATGACGTCGTTGAAGTCGAAGTGGGTCTGCGACAGGTGCAGCACCGTGGCGTCCGGCCCGTCCGGGCGCAATGTGATCTCGGTGGTGGTCTCCTCACCGTCGAGTAACCAGGCGAAGCGCAGCCGGTCGTCGTCGACGTCCAGCAGTCGCTGGTGTGGGGCGTCCCCCTCGGGCGTGTAGCGACCCCAGAACTCGTACCGCTTCGGCAGGTCGACCTCAACGTGCTCGGCCAGCCAGATCCGCAGCTCGGCCGGATCGGTCAGGGCCTGGCGCACCCGCGCGATCGGTGCGGCGAGGCGTATGGCGATGTTCATCGGTTCAGTCACGGTCGGTCTCCTTCGGATAGCAGGCAACGGCGAGCTTGAAGGCGTCACCTTCGGTGCCGCCGTAGCGGGTGAACAACTCCTGTAACGCGGACTGGAGGTCGTGCAGGAATTCCTGCCGGCGCTCGGCCGGCACCCGGATCTCGCCGGAGACGCCGATCGAGGGCAGCTCGGGTGCGCTGCGGTCGAGGGCGGCGACATCGGCTTGGACCTCCTCCATCAGGTCCAGCAGGTAACCCAGGCTCAGCTCGTCGCGGGTGCGACGCAGGCCGATCCGTCCCACCACCCGGGGTGAGAGCCAGTACGACCGGGCGGCGGCCTGGTAGATGCCCTCGGTGATGCCTCGGACCTTGCGCTGGTCGACCTGCTCGACCAGCCCGGCCGCGACCAGTTGCTTGACGTGGTAGTAGACGCGCTGCGGCGTCTGCTCCAGTCGGGCGGCCACCTCGGTGCAGGTGCGCGGCTCGGCCAACTGCCGCAGCACCTCGACGCGCTGCGGCTTGAGCAGGACCTCGGCCTGCTCGATCTGTTCCAGGTACAGGACGTCTCTCATCGCAAAAACCAGCTTGTACGTACAAAATCTGTTTGTCAATCGATCCGACAAAGGCCGCGCCGGGCAGTTCCGGCGCGGCCTTTGTCGATCAGCAGGTCAGCAGGTCAGTGGGTCAGGAGGCCAGAGGAGGTCAGGCCAGCCAGTCCGGGCGCAGCGGATAACCGTTCACCCCGTCGGGGCCGTTGCGGGTCGCCACCACCTGGTGCAGTTGGATGCCGTTGCGTTCGAACGCCAACCGCGAACCGGCCATGTAGAGCCCCCAGACCCGGGCCGTGCCGGAACCCACCTCGCCGACGCAGAAGTCCCAGTGCTCCACCAGGTTGCGGCACCAGGCAGCCAACGTCAGCGCGTAGTGCTGGCGCAGGTTCTCCTCGTGGTGCACCTCCAGGCCGACGTCGTGGATCTCGCTGATCACCCGACCCGGCCCGGCCAGCTCACCGTCAGGGAAGACGTACCTGTCGATGAACGCCCCGGAGCGGTGCGGCGCCCGGTTGTCCGCCCGGGTGATGCAGTGGTTGAGCAGGCGACCTTCGGGCCGCAGCCGGTCGGCGAGGAACCCGAAGTACGCCGGATAGTTGCGCACCCCGATGTGCTCGGTCAGACCGATCGAGGAGACCGCGTCGAACTGTTCGTGCGGGGCGTCCCGGTAGTCCATGTGGCGCACCTCGGCCAGCCCGGTCAGCCCTTCACGCTCGATCGCCGCCTGCGCCCACTGCGCCTGTGCCCGGGACAGCGTCACCCCGAGCGCCTTCACGCCGTACTCGCGGGCCGCGTGCCGGACCATGCCGCCCCAGCCGCAGCCCACGTCCAGCAGCCGCATCCCCGGACGCAGCGCCAGCTTGCCCGCCACCAGGTCGTACTTGCTGGCCTGGGCCTCTTCCAGGGTGTCGTCGGGACTGCGGTACACCGCGCAGGTGTAGGTCATCGACGGCCCGAGCACCTTCTCGTAGAAGGCGTTCGACACGTCGTAGTGGTGGGAGATGGCGCTGCTGTCGCGGGTCCGCGAGTGCCGCAACCCGCCCACCACCCGCTTCCAGCGCGGCAGCGCCTCCTGCGGCGGGGCCGGCGGCGGCAGCAGCCGCTCCCAGCCCAGCCCGCGCACCAGCGCCAGCCCCTCGGCCAGCGCCGGTGGGCGCACCCGCAGCTCGTCCTTGAACACCCGCAACGCTTCGTACGGGTCACCCGGGTGCACACCCTCCAGGGCCAGATCCCCGCTGACGTACGCCCGCGCCATGCCCAGATCGCCCGGGGCGGTGAGCAGGTACGACAGCCCTCGCTCGGTGCGGATCGCCAGGGTGATGCCGGAGTCGGCCGGCCCGATGGCGCTGCCGTCGTAGCCGGTGACCCGTACCGGCAGGGGGCCTGCGGTCACCGCCCGGATGACGTCCGCCACGGTCGGCCCACGCCGCCCGGACCCCGGGGGCGGCGTAGCGGACGCCCCGGCCGCGCCCTGCTCTCGATCAGTCAAGCTCATGCCGGCACTCCGCTTCGCTCTGCGCCACCATGAGGCACATCCGCGCTGAGCCCGATGATTCGCTTACTCCGCTCGCTCATGCCGGCACTCCGCTTCGCTCCGCGCCACCATGAGGCACATCCGCGCTGAGCCCGATGATTCGCTCACTCCGCTCGCTCATGCTCGTGCTACCGCCTTTTCGTACAGTCCGGTGAGGCGATGCTCCGGGTCGTACCGGTCCCGCACGGCACGCCACGTGTCGCCGCCGTAGAGCCGGTCGAACGAATCCCGGTCGTAGTACGCGTCGGAGTAGAGCGACTTGTGCCCGCCCACCTCCGACACCGCGCGCTCGATCTCACGGTTGACGTCGCCGTCGGCGGCGCCCTCGGCGATCGGCACAGTTCCCCAGAACCCGATGTTGACGTAGTCCTGCGCCGGCCGTAGCGGATACAGCGGCCAGGACCGGGCCGATCCGGCGCCCGTCGGCTCACGCAACCGCAGCGGACACAACCACACCGGGCTCATCCGCACCCGGTCGGCGAACCAGTGCAGGAATTCCGCCGTACGCTCCAGCGGAATCTCCACGTCCTGCACGACCCGCTCCCGGGGCGGCTGACCGCGCCAGCGGTCGATCCGGGCAGCCACCTGGTGCCGGTGCTCCAGACGCACGATGCGGTGGTAGACGTCGCTGCGCCGCCAGCGCGTCGGCCACAGCCGCCGCACCACCGGATGCTGCACCCCGAACGCCGCCGAGCACCAGAACCAGTCGGTGTCCCACCGCCACAGGTAGTCGTAGCTGGTCAGGGCGTCGCGCTGACGTCGGCGCAGCGAGCGGTAGTAGATGTCCTGGCCGGTGTAGTCGGAGACCGCCGGCACGTCGTCGGTGAAGGTCCCCAGCACCAGGTACGCCTCGTCGGGGCTGAACATCACCCCGTCCAACGCGTCGACCGGCTCGCCGTCCCAACTGCGGCTGGCGGTGATCTGGCCGATCGCGGCGGTCAACTCGGACAGGTCGGTGAACCGCACGTTGCGCAGCGCGACGTGACGGCGCACCGGTTGCAGCTCGATGCGCAGTCGGGTGGCGTAACCGAGGCTGCCCAGCGAGTTGGGGAACGCCGCGAACAGGTCGGCGTGCTCACCCTCGCGCCGGGCGCTGACCACCTCGCCGGCACCGGTCAGCACATCCAGCTCGATGACCGACTCGTGCGGCAGGCCGTTGCGGAACGAGGTCGACTCGATGCCCAGCCCGGTGACCGCCCCGCCGAGGGTGATGGTGCGCAGCTGCGGCACCACCATCGGCATCAGCCCGTGCGCGAGGGTCGCGTCGACCAGCCGTTCGTAGGTGCACATGCCCTGCACCTCGGCGGTGCGGGCGACCGGGTCGACACCCAGCACCCCGTCGAGCCCGCTGACGTCCAGCCCGGGAGTGCGGGGAGCGTTGCGCGGGCGGAACAGGTTTGACGTGCGCTTGGCCAGCCGCACCGGCTGGCCCGGAGGCACCGCCTCGTACGACCGCCGCAGCTGGGCCACCGCCAGGTCATGATCACGGACGGCGTGCATGGGATCACTGTACGCTCCGACGCCGTCCTGGGATGTCCATGAGGGGCATTTCGGATACTCCGTCTCCGCGATACCGCCCGGCCTCCGGCGGGCATAGCGTTGGGGTCATGCCGAAAGCCGTTTGGAACGACCTGGTGATCGCCGAGAGCAACGACACCGTGGTGGTGGAGGGCAACCACTACTTCCCCCGGGCCGCCCTCCGCGAGGACCTGATCCGCGACTCCGACACCCACACCGTCTGCCCGTGGAAGGGCACCGCCTCCTACTACACCCTCGAACACGCGGGCCGGACCAGCGCCGACGCGGTCTGGTACTACCCGGAGCCGTTCCCGGAGGCGGAGATGGTCCGCGACCGGGTCGCCTTCTGGAAGGACGTCCAGGTCGTCGACTGAGTCACCCGGGCCGGGGGCGACTGGCCCGAACCGGCCGGCGTGCACCAGGATGCCGGCATGTCGGAAACCGATGGACCGGGCACCGTCTACGGCACCCGCCGAGGCGGGTTGCTCCGCGACCCACTGCTGGGCACGGCGCTGGCGATCGGGCTGATCGGCATCCTGGCCGGGGTGGTGTTCGCCACCGGCGCCCTCGACGACGGTGACCCGCCACCGGCGGCGAACATGGCCGTGAGCAGCGCACCCTCGACCGAGCCGAGCCCGACCGAGGAGCAGCCACCGCCCACCACCCAGGCGCCCGAGCCGACCCCGTCGGCCACCTCCAGCGCCGCCCCTGACCCGCTCGTCGGCCCGAAGGTGTTCGCCGGCGTCGGCTCGGGCCTGTGCCTCGGCCTCGACGGTGCCGGTGAGCGGGCGATCGCCGAGTTGGCCGTGTGCACCGGCGGTCCGGAGCAGCGGTGGATCGTCAGCCGGTACGGTCCGGACACGGTGACGCTGACCAACGCCGCGTACAACCAGTGCCTCGACGTCGAGGGGGGCAGCGGCGACGACGGCGCCCGGCTGTTGCAGTACGGCTGCCACGGCGAGGTCAACCAGCAGTGGCGTCTCCAGCCGGTCGACGGCGGCGCGATCCTGCTGGTGGCCGTGCACAGTGGCAAGTGCGCCCAGGTCCATGGCGGCGGCACCGCCGCCGGTGACGACGTCACCCAGGCCCCCTGCAACGGCAACCCGGCCCAGCGCTGGACGCTGCGATGAGGCGACCCGGTCAGTCCCGGTAGCTCCACGCCTTGGGGGCCACCGCGACCGGGGCCGGTTCCATCAGGACGGCACCGCGTCGGCGCAGCAGCATCAGCGACAGCACCGCCGCGCCCACCGACAGGGCTCCCGCCACGTGCCAGGCGAGGGTGTACGTGCCGAGTTCGTCGCGGACCAGTCCCGCCCCGATGGCGGCCACTGCCGCACCGAACTGGTGTGCGGCGAAGACCCAGCCGAAGACCACCGCGCCGGAGAGGCCGAAGTACTCCCGGCACAGCGCCACGGTCGGCGGAACGGTGGCCACCCAGTCCAGGCCGTAGAAGATGACGAAGACCAGCATGCTCGGTTCGGTGGTGGCCGCGAACAGGCCGGGCAGCACCAGCAGCGAACCGCCGCGCAGCGCGTAGTAGGCGCCCAGCAGCAGCCGAGGGTCGTACCGGTCGGTGAGCCAGCCCGAGGCGATCGTGCCGACGATGTCGAAGAGACCGACGAGCGCCAACAGCCCGGCCGCCGTGGTCTGCGGCATGCCGTGGTCGTGGGCGGCCGGGATGAAGTGCGTCCCGACCAGACCGTTTGTGGTCGCACCGCAGATCGCGAAACCCGCGGCCAACAGCCAGAACGGTCGGGTCCGGGCCGCCTGGGTCAGCGCGCCGAGGGCCCGCGCGGCGGCACCACCGGCCGGCCTGACCGGCTCGACGACCTCGCTCGCGCCGTACGGGGGCAGCCCGAGATCCGCCGGGTACTCCCGCAACAGACGCCACACCAGCGGTACGACCAGCAGGGCCGCCCCGGCGACGACAAGTGCCGCCGAGCGCCAGCCGTACGCCCCGACCAGCATCGCCAGCAGCGGCAGGAAGACCAGTTGACCGGCGGCCCCGCCGGCGGTGAGTACGCCGGTGACCAGGCCCCGGCGGTGCACGAACCAGCGCCCGGTCACGGTGGCCACGAAGGCCAGCGCCATCGAGCCGGTGCCCAGCCCGACCAGTACGCCCCAACAGGCGATGAGCTGCCAGCTCGCGGTCATGAACACGGTCAGTCCGCTGCCTGCGGCGACCATCGTCAGCGCGGCTGCCACCACCCGGCGGATGCCGAAGCGGTCCATCAGCGCTGCGGCGAAGGGCGCGGTCAGCCCGTAGAGCAGCAGGTTCACCGAGACGGCCGCGGAGATGGTGGCCAGCGGCCAGCGGAACTCGGCGTGCAGCGGGTGCAGCAGCACCGACGGGGTGGCCCGGAAGCCGGCGGCACCGACAAGCGCGACGAAGGCGACGGCGGCGACGATCCAGGCGGGGTGCAGGCGGACAGGTCGACTCACCAGGAGAGTCTGCGGCCACCGGGCCGGACGGACGAGTGGCCGAAAGGCCATCCTCCGCAATAATCGGGCCATGACGCCGCACCGTATCGCCGTCCTCGCCGTCGACCATGTGGTCGGGCTGGACCTGGGCACCCCCTCCCAGGTCTTCCGGACCGCGCGAAACGCCGACGACCAGCACTTCTACACCGTCGACACGTGCACCCCGGGCGGTCGGCCGGTGCGCAGTACGGCCGGTTTCCAGGTGCTGCCCGACCACGGCCTGGAACTGCTGGAGGGTGCCGACACGGTGATCGTGCCCGGGGTGAACGGTGACGCGACCCGGCGACGCGACGCGATCGAGCCCGAGGTGATCGAGGCGTTGCGCGCCGCGTACGACCGGGGTGTTCGGGTCATGTCCATCTGCACCGGCGCGTTCGTGCTGGCCGCCGCCGGCCTGCTCGATGAGCGCCGCGCCACCACCCACTGGGCGTACACCGACCGGTTCCGTGAGCTGTACCCGAAGGTCGACCTGGACCCCGACGTGCTGTTCGTCGCCGACGGCCCGGTGCTCACCTCCGCCGGGGTGGCCGCCGGAATCGACCTGTGCCTGCACGTGGTTCGCACCGACCACGGCAGTCAGGTCGCCAACCAGTCCGCCCGCCGGTGCGTGATGCCGCCGTGGCGCGACGGTGGACAGGCCCAGTACATCGAACGCCCGGTACCGCAGGCACCGGACACCAGCACCGCCGGGGCCCGCCAGTGGGCCCGCCAGCGGCTGCACGAGTCGGTCAGCCTGCGGGACCTCGCCGGGCAGGCGCGGATGAGCGTACGCACGTTCACCCGACGGTTCCGGGCCGAGACCGGGCTCAGCCCGGCGCAGTGGCTGCTGCGGGAGCGCACCGACCATGCCCGGCTGCTGCTGGAGAGCACCGATCTGAGTATCGACCAGGTCGCCCGCCGCAGCGGCTTCGGCACCGCCGCCGCCCTGCGCCAGCAACTGCACCAACGCGTCGGCGTCGCGCCGTCGGCCTACCGCCGCACCTTCAAAGGAAGGGCACCTTGTTAACGCCTCCGGTAGAGGAAGGGCCCCCTTTTAACAAACGACGCTAGCGCCGACCGCGACGGGCCCGCAGGTAGTCGCTGACCACGTACTCGCCGAGGTCCTCGGTGTCGGGGGTGAACACCCGGCCGCCGCTGCGGCGGGCCACCGCGTCGACGAAACGGCGCAGCCCGGGGTCGTCACCGAGCATGAACAGGTTCAGCGTGGCCCCGTACCGGCCGAGCCGGTCCACCTCACGGATGGTCGCCTCGATCGTCTCCCGCAGTGGCGGCCAGCAGAACACCGCCTCCCCGTCCTCGGCATCCAGGTGGGCGGTGGGTTCCCCGTCGGTGACCACCAGCACCACCGGCTCGGCGTCCGGATGACGACGCAGGTGCCGGCCGGCCAGCCGCAACGCGTGTTGCAGGTTGGTGCCCTGGGCCATGTCCGGTTCCACGGCCGCCAACTCCTGCTGACGCAGCGGCGCGGCCTCCCGACCGAATCCGATGATCTGCAACGCGTCCTGCGGGAACCGGGTCGCCATCAGGTGGGCCAACGCGAGCGCCGTCTGCTTCATCGGGCCCCACCGGCCCTGCGAGATCATCGAGTACGACAGGTCCACGCAGAGCGCCACCGCCGCCGAGGCCCGCCGCTCGGTCTCGACCACCTCGAAGTCCGTCACCGCGAGCGGCACCGGCACGCCCGGTCCGGCCCGGGCGACCGCCCGGGTGAGCGTACGCACCACGTCCAGCGGCTGCTCGTCGCCGTACTCCCAGGGGCGGGAAGCCCCACTGACCTCACCGGCCGCCCCCGCCGTGCGCAGGTCGTGATGCCCGCGCGGGCCGGCAGTCAGTTCGGCGAAGACCTGACGCAGCGCGGTGCCGCCGAGCCGGCGCAGCGCTTTCGGGCTCAACGTCAACCCCTCGGCGTCGCGGGTCACCCAGCCCTGGCGGCGCAGCTCGCGCTCCAGTTCACGCAACTGGCGTACGGCGGCGGCAGCGTCACGGCCCAGGGTCCGGGCGACCGCATCCACGTCGATGTCGTCAAGCGTGGCCCCGGGATGTGCCTGACCGAACTGGTCGAGCAGGTCGTCCAGCTCGGCCACCTCGTCGAGCACACCTGTCGCCTCGCCGTAGCTCAAGGGCTCGCCACCCTGTGTCCGCTCGCCGCGCGCCCACCGCAGGTCGGGTCGCAGCGACCGCAGGTTCTGCTCCAGCGCCGACAGTTCTCCGGCGAGCCGGTCACCCAGCGACTGCCGCATCAGCTCGCCGAGTTCGGCGCGCTGGCGCTCCGACAGCGAATTCATCAGCCGCTGCCCGGCCGCCGACCGGCGGGCCAGCAACTCGATAAGTTCGTCGACGTTGCCCGGTCGTTCCGGGAAGAACTCGCCGTGCCGGCGCATGAACTCGGCGAACGCATCGGTGGTGTCCTCGGCGCGAGCATGCCGGGCCAGCAGGGCGTTCAGGTCCTGCATCATCTCGGCGAGCCGTTCCTGCACGGCCGGGTCGGCGGCCAACTGTGCCGACTCGCGCAGTCCGGCGAACCGCTGGCCGAGCACGTCGTCGCGCAGCCCGTCGAGGATCCGCTGGTAGAGCTGCCGGGCCTCGTCGCTGGCCCACTGGTAGCCGGAGAGTTCCCGTACCGCCTGGGCGGTGGAGCGGGGCAGGTTGTTGAGCACCGTCTCGGCGAACCGGGCCGCCTCGTCCTGCCGACCGGCCAACTCGTCGCGCTCGGCGGCGAGGGCCTGGTCGAGCTGGGCGCGGGCCCGGGTCACCGCGCCGTCCAGCTCGCCCCGGCGCAGCACCTCCCGACGCAGTCGGCGGGCTCGGGCGGTCAGATCGTCCAGCCCGCCGCGCCCCTGCAGGCCCCGGCGCAGCAGGTCGCGTAGGGCCTGGCGCAGACTGCCGCCGGCCAGCACCTCCTGGCCGACCTGGTCCACCGCGGCCTGCACGTCGTACGGCGGGGCCAGCGGGTCGGGGCCGCCGTGCCACTGCCCGTACCGGAACCGATTGCCGGCCATGCTCAGTCCCGGCCGGCGTAGCGGGTGCGCCCCGAATCCGTCACGTCCTTGCCCAGCCGACGGCTCAGGTGCAGCCCTTCCAGCACGAACTCGATCGCGGCGGCGGCCTGTCCGGCGCTCGGCGCGTCACCGACGCCGAGCCGGTCGAGCACCTTCGCCAGGCCGGGTACAGTGCCCACCTGACGCAGCAGATCGGTCGCCGGGACCAGCTCGCCGGTCTCTATCGCCTTGCCGTCCTCGACCAGCGTGGTGAATCCGGACAGGTCCAGCCCGGCCAACCGGGCCCGGAAGGTCTCGGCCGTGGCGGTACGCAGCAGATGACCGAGGATCTCGATCTCCCGGCCCTCTTCACCGCTCTCGAATTCCACCTTGCCGCGCAGCGTGGAGGTCACCGACACCGCGTCCCCCACCCGCGCCACCGCCTCCGGTGCAAGGAAGGGCACCTTATTAACGTCTCCGGTAGAGGAAGGGCCCCCTGTTAACACCTCGTCGTCGCCGGGCGGCGCGGCGGCGGCGGCGAGCAGGCCGGCGCGACGCAGCGCGGCGGCGGCGACCGTCTCCGCGGCGGCGATCGCGAACCGGGCGGAGACCCCCGAGCGGGGATCCACCGACGGCGACTCGCGCACCGCGCGGGCGAAGCGGGCTAGCACCTCCAGCACGTGCTCCGGCACCTCGGCGACCAGGTCGGCCTCCTGCCGGATCAGCGCCAGCTCCAACTCCAGGTCGGCCGGATAGTGGGTACGGATCTCGGCACCGAACCGGTCCTTGAGCGGGGTGATGATCCGCCCCCGGTTGGTGTAGTCCTCCGGGTTGGCGCTGGCCACCAGGAACAGATCCAGCGGCAGTCGCAGCTGGTAGCCGCGTACCTGGATGTCGCGTTCCTCCAGCACGTTGAGCAGCGCCACCTGGATCCGCTCGGCCAGGTCGGGCAGCTCGTTCACGGCGAAGATGCCCCGGTTGGTACGCGGCACCAGGCCGAAGTGGATCGTCTCCGGGTCGCCGAGGGTCCTCCCCTGCGCAAGCCGGATCGGGTCGACGTCGCCGATCAGGTCACCGACACTGGTGTCCGGGGTGGCCAGCTTCTCGCCGTAGCGCATCGAGCGGTGCAGCCAGCCGACCGGCAGGTCGTCGCCGACCTCGGCGACAAGCGCCCGGGACGCCGGGGTGATCGGGTGCAGGGGATGCTCGTTGAGCACCGACCCGGCGATCACCGGGGTCCACTCGTCCAGCAGGGCCACCAGGGATCGGATCAGCCGGGTCTTGCCCTGGCCACGCTCACCGAGCAGCACCATGTCGTGCCCGGCGAGCAGCGCCCGTTCCACCTCGGGCAACACTGTGTCGTCGTACCCGACGATGCCGGCGAACCGCGGCCCGCCGTCTCGCAGCCGGGCCAGCAGGTTGTCGCGCAGCTCCTGCTTGACTGTGCGGTACCGGCATCCCGCGGCGCGTAGCGCGCCGAGCGTGCCGGGCAGATCGGGCGGTGGGACCGGAGTTGCCGGATTCGGAGCGGTCACCCACCCAACGCTAGCGCGCCTGCCGTCGACTCGCCGTTGTTCCGGCGGGTGCTCGGTGAGGCTCATCCGCACACCATCGCCCTGGCCGAGGCGAACCGACTCGACTGTGACCTGGAGCCGGCCTGATCAGCGCTGTCCATTGAGGCACGTCGACCGTCACGGGCGGGTGTCGAGGCGGGCGAGGGCGGTGTCGATGGCATTGCGCTGGGCCTGGTCGGAGTAGGTGGCCGGGTCGACGGCCGCGAGCGCGTTGAGCCCCTCGACCAGCGCCACCAGGCTGGTCGCGGTGGCGCGACAGTCCGCCGGCGGTCGGTCGGGACGGACCGCGGCGACCAGGGCGGCGACCCGGTCGACGAACCGACGGTTGTACGACCGGTGCAGGTCGGCCAGGACCGGGTCGGCCAGCGCGGCGGCGAGGAACCCCACCCACACCCGCGCCTCCTCCCGTTTCTCCTCGGTCGGTGACGCGGCCTGCCACAGTACGGCCCGCAGCGCGGCCCGGGGTGTGTCTGCGGCGGCCTGAGCCGCGTCGGCCCGCTGGCCGGTACGCCGATGCAACAGTTCGCGGGCGTGCACCAGGAGGGCCTGCTTGTCGGCGAAGGTGTGCAGCACCATGCCTGTGGTGCAGCCGGCCCGCTCGGCGACCGCCCGCAGGGTCAGGCCGGGCAGTCCCCGCTCGGCCAGCACCGACCAGGTCGCCGCCGACAGGCGTTGCTGCTGGTCGGCGAGGTCACGTCGTCTGGCCATCCGTACCTCTTCCCCGGCGCTGGATCCGGTCCGTAGCGTACGTTACGGTAACGCTCGTTACGGAATCACGGCGGGAAGGAACGTCGCATGGTCTCCATCGACCACGAAGCGTGGGACTCGGCCGACGCGGCCCGGCTGCGCGAGGCGCAACGCGTCGAACTCGACGCCCGCTACGGCAACGACAACCACGAGCCGGGGGAACCACCCAGCGCCGCGAGCGTCAGCGTCTTCCTCGTCGCCCGCGACGCCGACGGCACCGCCATCGGCTGCGGCGGGCTGCGTCTGCTCGACCCCGGCTCCGCCGAGATCAAACGGATGTACGTCACCCCGTCGGCCCGGGGCACCGGCGTCGCCGTCGCCATCCTGCGCACCCTGGAACACCAGGCCCGAGAGGCGGGCGTACGCACCCTGCTGCTGGAGACCGGCACCGCCCAGCCCGAGGCGATGCGCTTCTACGAACGCGAGGGCTACCACCGCATCGAGAACTTCGGCCCGTACCGGGGCGCGCCCCTCTCCGTCTGCTACGCCCGCGACCTGCCCTGACCGACCGCCCCCGCACCCCCGGGAGATGGCGCCTGCGCACCGCTCGCAGACCACCGCGGCGGTGTGCGGCGCGTCGACCAGCGGATTGTCACTCTCCGCGATCCACGTCGGCGCCGCCCCTACCAACCTGCTCCCCCTTTGCTCTGCTTCAACCCACGCAATAGCGCCCGAGCAGGGTCGATATCCGGCAGCAGTTGCGGAAGGCGGACGGCGGCGCTTGCGGACAGTAACCGTTGCGTGGGTTGAAGCAGAGCAAAGGGCAGGTAGGGGTGGTCGCTCCGGATCAGCGTCCGGCGCGGGCCCGCACCATTCCCGGTACGGCGGCCAGCCCGGTGACCGGGCGGAACGCCCGCGCCGCGTTGACCAGAGCGGCGTACTCGTCCTCGGTCAGGTCGATCTGGGCAGCGGCGGCGTTGCGTTCCAACTGCTCCACCGTGGATGCCCCCGGAATCGCCACCACGTTCGGGTGCCGCAACACGTACGCCAGGGCGATCTGGCTCGGTGTGGCGTCGTGCGCGGCGGCCACCTGGCGCAGCGTCTCGATCAGGGCCGTGCCACGGACCAGGTTCTCCGGCAGGAAGTACGGATTCGCCCGGCGTACCGCGCCGACCGGGGGATGATTCGCGTCGTACCGCCCGGACAGGAACCCCTGCGCCAGTGGGCTGTACGCGACGACCAGACGGCCGGCCTGCTCCGCGTACGGCAGGAGGTCCTCCTCGGGCTTGCGGTCGAGCAGGCTGTAGCGGACCTGGTTGCTCAGCACCCGACGGCCCAGTGCCGCCTCGGCGACCTGCCAGCGGCGCAGGCTGTAGTTGCTGACCCCCACCTCGCCCACCAGGCCGACGTCCTGAAGAGCCCGCATGCCCCGCATGGTGCTCTGGTCGCTGACCACCGGATTGGGCTGGTGCACCTGATAGAGGTCGATGCTGGTGACCCCGAGCCGGGCCGCCGAGGCCACCGCCCGCTGCTGCACCACGGACGCCACCGGCAACACCGGAAATATCTTGGTCGCGATGGTGACCTTGTCCCGATCGGCGGCCAGCGCCGCGCCGAGAATCCGCTCGCTACGGCCGAAGCCGTACACCTCGGCGGTGTCGAAGACGGTGACACCCAACTCGACGGCCCGCCGGACGATGTCCGCCGCCAACCGCTCGTAATCCGGGCCGTAACCCCACTCCCGCGACCCGAACTGCCAGGTACCAAGGCCGATCTTGGACAGGGGTTTCGACGTGTCGAGCCGCACGTAGCGCATGGCTGGAACGGTACCGTCCCGACCTTCGATCCGCCCGCGATGATTCCGTACCGGTCCACGACACGTGCAACCCCGCGCCGGCCGATCTCGTCTTCAGGGACGTGACACCCTCGGATGAGCGAGACTTCACCGCTTTCGTCAAGGCCCACGGCGACCGGCTGCTCCGATTCGCCCGCCTGCTGCTGCCCGACGACGCCGAGGCCGAGGACGCGCTGCAAACCGCCCTGCTGCGACTGACCCGACACTGGTCACCCCGACCCACCACACCCGAGGCGTACGTTCGAACCACACTTGTCAACCTCGCCCGGGACCGCGGCCGACGTCGCCACCTGGTGCCCGTGCCGGCCGAGACAGACCAGCAACAGCCCTGCCCGGCCGGCGATCATGCCGACCGGATCGCCGCTCGGGCCCACCTCGACGAGCTACTCGCCGCGCTGCCGCCCCGACAGCGGATCACGGTGGTGCTCCGGGTACTCGAAGGCCGCAGCGAGGCGGAGACCGCCGATCTGCTCGGCTGCTCGGTCGGCACGGTCAAGAGCAACCTTGCCCGCGGCCTGGACAAGATTCGGACCCGGATGAGGTCCGCCCCACCCTCGACTCAGAAGGCAGCCCAATGACCGACCTGCCCCCTCGGCACGCCGAGACCGCCGAGCAGCTGCGCGCATTGGCCGCCACAGCGGCCGCCACCATCAGCACTCGGCCGGAGCTGGCCCGGCAGGTGCTGAACCTTGCCCGACGGCGGCGTCGGCTGCGGCGCACCGCGATCGCCACAGCCGGCGGGCTCGCCGTACTGACCACGCTGGCTGCGACCACGCTGCTCGGCCGGGCCGACCATTTCACCGTGATCCAGCCGAGTAATGCCATGTCGCCCACCGTCACCATCGGCGACCGGCTCGTCTTCGACCGCACCCTCTCCCCGAGCCGGGGTGATGTGGTCCTGCTACGTCGGTCCGACAACGGCCGGGACTTCGACGCAGTGATGCGGGTACTCGGCCTCCCCGGCGACACGGTCGGCTGCCCGGCCGGCCCCGACGGTCGCTGCCCGGCACTACTTGTCAACGGTGCCGCGCTCACCGAGCCGTACGTCGCCGGCCCCACCGATCCGTTCCCCACCGTCGACGTACCGCCGGGCCGGGTGTTCGTGGTCGGCGACAACCGCCCGGTGTCGTACGACTCGCGAGCCGTCGGGCCGGAACCGCTCGACGCGGTCACCGGTGTGGCGGTACGCATCCGCGGCAACGACGGCCAGGACCGACCTGTCCCCGGCGCTCCACACCGCGACGGACCTGGCGATCGCGACAATGTCGACCCGCCCGGGCCGATCCCGCCCGCACAGGTCTCCGAGCCTGACTGACGCCTGCGCGCCGCCGCGTGGGCACAGCGGCTCGGGTCCCCCGTTCAGTGGCGTCCGCTGGTCGACTCAACCAGCGGACGCCACGGAACCCATCACGGTTGTCTACCTCACGACACCGCTGCGAGGCGCCTGGCTGCGGGAACGGCCAGTTCCCGGGCGACCTGCTCGGCCCGCTCGGCGGTGGCGGCCCGGGTCTGGATCCTGGAGGCGATCTCACCCCGAGCCAGCAGCACGGTGCAGAGGTGGGTCGGGCCCTCTGGCCCCTCCTCGTTGATCACCTCGCAGAACATCAGCTGGTCGTCGAGCCCGCTCAGGGGGGAAAGCTCCCGCTCGCCGAGAACCCGATGCAGCCCTTCTCGATCCTGGTAGGTGCCGCACCCGAGCCGGCCACGAACCTGGGCAACCGCCTCGGCCGCCGGGCTGACCCCCCATCCGCCAGCGAACTGCTGGATCCGAACGTGCGGCGCCTTCCACTCACGGCGCTGCCCGAAAGCACTCAGGTATACGCCGTTTCCCGGCTCGGTACCGCACGCCCCGGAGAGGAGGTCGTCCATGTATGGCGACTGGAGCGGCACCTCCGCAACGCCGTCGATACCCAGGGCCGAACCGATCAGCACTGTGCCGATCTGATCCTCGAGTTCGGGGCTCAGATCATAGAGTGGCTGCACGCCGGTTACCGCCGGGTCGGTGCTGTGCGGGTCGGTCGACGTGGTGGCCGGCCGCTCCCGGCCGCCGGTCGGGGAGGTTTCGCCGCTCGGCCCGCAGGCCGTGGTGAGGACGAGCCCCACCACGGCCGCCAGGGCGGTCAGTGGTTTACCAGCGCTGCGGCGCATCGATGATCGCCTTCGAATCGCTCACGAAGGCGCTCTTCGGTGAACCGATGGTCCACGTCACTTCCTTCACGAGGACTGTGGCTTTCGCGAGTCACCGCTCCCCTCTGCCCTGGGAGGCGCGGGGCGGTTGACCTTTGGCTGCCCCTCGTTACCCATAGTTGGACGGAGCCCGAACCAGTAGAACGAGGGAGTCCAGACGACCAACCAGACTAAGAAGGTTGCCACTGAGTGACCTCGGTCGGGGACAAGCCACACGAACAGCAGTCCTCCTGCCACGCCACTAGCAATCGCTACCACCAAGCGACGCCATGTCCTCATCTTAGGAGTGTACACCTTCGCATCGGCCCCCTTTCTTGCCGCACGCTCATTCTCGCGCCAACTCAACACGCTCGGGGACCATCCAAATCGGCTTGGGCTTCTTCGACTCGAAATAGGCTTCGTAGTAGTAGTAGAGCCCAACCTCAAAACCAATCACGCCACCGATCAGAGCACCCTTTGCGGCCAGCACCGGACACGCAACTCCCGCACCCAACAAACCGGCAGCGCAGCCAATTGCGGCTCCCCCCGCAGTGCCCGACGAAGCGTACGCCGCCGGCATCATAAAGAAATCCTTAACGGCGTGAAACTCTTGCGCATCCTTGCCGGGTGCTGCTGGTGAATGCTTCCAGATGTAGTAAATGCAGGAGTCCTTGACGCGACACGCCAGTTTGCCATCCACAGCAGAGTTTCCGACGGAGCACGATTTCTGGCCATTTCGACAGTCAGCGTCAACCTTGCACGCACCGGGCACATTGCAGTTGTATACCGCCCCACTGCCGCGTCCGCGGTTTTCGATGATGCATGATCCTGGCGAGTTGCACTCGTAGACGACGTTCTTGGTGTCTTTGTCTTGGCCACGGATGTGGCAGGTGGTCTGCTTGTCACAGCGGAAGATGTCGGGCTTTCCACCCCCGCCGCTCTTACCCGAGACGGGCTTGTTCGACGTCCACTTCCCATTCTGGTAGACGACCTTCTCGCCGGTCTCGCGGTAGTGCTTCTCGTCGCCTTGGACGCTGTCGGTGATGAGGGGCTTGAGGCCGTCCGGGTCACTGAAGGTGATCGGCGAGTTGTTGGCGTAGGCGTAGCCGTGCCACTGGAGTGGGTCATCGTGGTCCTGGAGCGGGTCGATGCTGATGAACCGGCCAGTCGTCGGGTCGTACGCTCGGACGCCGATGAACACGAGTCCGGTGTTCTCCACCGTGCCGCCGACGAAGCCCTTGTCGTTCGGCCATCCAGGCGCGCTGCCGCGGACCGTCCCGTAAGGCGTCTGCCTGCGGGTGGTGGCCGTACCGGTGGCGGCGTCCACCGCCACCTGCGCGGTGCGCTGGTGGTCCTCGACCAGCCAGGTCAGGCCGGCGGCCGAGCGGGAGGCGACCGTTTTACCGGCGTGTGTGTAGTAGCGGGTGCAGGAGCTCTGGTTGGTGGTGGTGTTGTGGCGGATCTCCTGGCCGGGTAGGTAGAGGGTGGTGCCGGTGGGGTCGCGGCGGATGAGCCGGTTGCCGTCGGCGTCGTAGAGGTAGCTGGTGACGCCGGTGGAATCGGTGGTCGACTCCAAGCGGCCTTCATGGTCCCAGGTCAGGGTCTGGGTACCGGCGGTCGCGGTGGGCCGGGTCAGGGTGTTGCCCGAGTTGTCGTAGGTGTAGGAACCGACTTGAGCCCCGGCGGTGGCGGTCAGGGCGTGCGGGCGTGCCGCGCCGGCACTCGGATAGGTGTAGGTGGTGACCTGGTCACCGGAGCCGGTGTGGACGGTCTGGCTGGTCCGGTTGCCGATGGCGTTGATCGTCCAGGAGTGCCAGTACGGCGCCGGGCCGCCCAGGGCATTCACCGAGCGGGGGGCGGCGCAGTCGCCGGAGGCCGGCGTCCACGCCTGGGTCAGCTGGCGCAGATGGTCGTAGGCGAAGCACTGGGTGTCGTCGACGGGGTCTGGCGCTTGATCCGCGATCCGGGTGATGTTCCCGGCGTCGTCGTAGCTGTACTTCAGGTCAGCCAGCACGTCCGGATTGATGGCGTCGCGGCTGGTCACAAAGTCGGTGATCCGTCCGGTCTCCAGTTCCCGGTCGAATCCCTGCCAGACCCGAGCACCGCTGCCGGTGAACAGTTCGATGTTCTCGACCTGCCCCAGCGCGTTGTAGTCGGTGTCCGGCACGTAGTTGCTGGTCGTGCTTCCCGACACTCGGCTGAGCGTCTTGGGCTGGCCGAGTGCGTCGTATCCGTAGCGCAGGGTCTCCGCCGGCAGGTCACTGTTGGTGTTGGGCAGCGTGACGGCGCTCAGGCTGCCGTCGAGGTTCCAGGTCTTCTCGTAGAGGTACGCACCGCCGATTCCCGGCTCGGTGGTCGGGATGTCGTACTTGACGCCGGTCTCCCGGTAGAAGTCGGTGTAGCCGAGGTACTCGACCTGGTAGGCGAGACCGTCGACCTCCCGGATACTCCGGGTCAGGAGGCCCTTGGCCAGCGTGTCGTACTGCCACTCGGCCCGGAGCACTCCGCTGGTGCTGTTCTCGTACACCCCGATCTTCCGGCCGAGTTGGTCGTACCGGTAGGCCAGCTTTCGGTTCCGACCATCGGTGCTGCTGGTCATCCGGTCGGCGTTGTCGTAGGTGAAGGTGCTGGTTCCGCTGTCCGGATCGTCGACCTGGATCTGCCTGCCTCGGATGTCGAAGGTGTAGGTCCAGGAGTTGCCGGCAGCGTCGGTGAGCTCGGTCAGCTGGTTCTTGCGGTTGTAGGTGTAGGTGGTGGTGTCCCAGGAGCCACTCGTCCATGGGGTCGGGGCCGCGCCGTGGTACCGACGCTGCTCCACTCGGTTGCCCCGGGCGTCGGTGATCGTCGAGGTCGCGGTACCGCCGGTCGGCGGTGTCACGTCCTCCCGGTCTCCTCCGTACTGGATGGAGGTGCGCCACCGCTCGGCGTTGTACGGCTGGAAAATCACCGCGGTCGGTCGGCCCGCACCGTCGTACTCGATACGGTTCTGGGTGTGGATGTGCGCGCCGTCCACAGCGGTGGCCAACGTCGTGCCGGGGGTACCGCTGGCATGGTACTTGTCGTACTCACGTACCTTTCGCCCAGCGGTGTCGTAGAACGTCTCGGTGATCAACCGACCGCCCGCGGGAGACGGTGCCTGCGTCTGCCGCGTTCGCAACAGACCGTCGAACAGTTCGTACGAGCTGACGTAGTTGCCCTCGGCGTTCAGCTTCGAGGTACGTACGGCGGTGGGCGCGTTGTTGCGGACCGTATATCCGAAGGTCATGTTCGCCGACTCAGTGGCTCTGCTCCGGTTGGGCAGCCAGACCGAAGTGAGTCGGCCGAGTGCGTCGTACGCCAGCTCGGTCCGTTTCTCGTTCGGGTCGAGAATGCTGCTCTCAGATCCCCACGCCGCAATGAGGGTCGTCCTGGTCTCGTGGTTTCGCGGATTCTTGACGACCACCTGGGTGGTCGGCCCACCGAGCGCCGGCGTGTAGGTGGTGGTGGTCAGGAAGTTCATCGCGTCCCAGCTCGACGTGGGTCGGCCGTGGCTGTCGTACGCGGTCCGTTCCTTGGTGACGAAGCTCGGTGCACCGGCATTCCACGCCGCCATCACCTCGGTACGAGTCGGCAGACCACGAACGTCGTTGTTGTTCGCCGGTAGCGTCCCGTATGCCGCGTCGTCGTAGGAGAGTCGGGTCTCTCCGATGACATCGGCCTCTGTCAGGGTGCCGTTGCTGGCCGAGCAGGACACCGCGAAGTCCCGAGTCCGCTGGACCCGATCCATCAGCCACTTGGTGTCGCGGCGGATGTAATCGGTTTTGGTGCACCGCTCGTCGCCAGTGGTGCCCTCCACACCGAAGTCATCCACCTGCGTTGGCATGCCCAGGCTGTCAAAGCTGGTGGTGGTCCGGGTAACCCGCTCGCCCCGACCGCCGTCGAGCGCGACGTAGCTGCGGGCGGTCCCGACCCGCACGAAGCGGGCGGTCACCGTGTCACCGTTGGCCGTCCGAGAGGCGGTCGGGCCCGACGCCCAGGGATCGCTGACCTCGCGGGAGACCACCGCTCCAGTCGGTCCGTTACGGACCGTGACCTCGCGGGCCATGCCGGCGAACCAGTCCTGATCGGTGATGCCGTCCAGGCTGGCGCTCTTCGTGCCGCCGGAGGGTCCTGCACGATCGCCGTGCATGCCCCGGAAGTAGCGAGTTTCGGTGTAGCTCTGTTCACCAGCGTCACCGACGGTCACCCCGACCCGCCCGTAACCACGGAACACCGACCAGGTCTTCTCGTCCTTGTCGACGAGCCCGTCGTCATCCGTGTAACGCCAGGCGGCACCGTCGAGGTAGCTGTACGAGTAGGCCTTCCGTGGGCTGCCGAACGGCGGCGACCCGCCGGTGTGGTCGATCTCGTAGATCGTGGTGACGACGTACTTGTGGAACCAGTCGGTCACCGCCGACTGGTAACCCTCCGGGGTCCACCGCACCGGATAGCACCGTCTGGTGTTCGTTTGCGCGGTCGGGGTGCTGCCGGCGACGCAGTCCTCCCCGGAGTAGGTGATGTTGATCGTTCCGCCGGTCTCGTTGCGGATCCGGGCGACGCGCCACCAGTTCATCGCCGCGGCGAAGTCGATGGTGTCGACCCGGTTCGCCAACTGGATGCCGGTGAGTTCAACGTCGGGCAGCGTGGTGCTGCCGCCGACCAGGCCCTCGTGGGAGATCTTTTCCAGCCAGAGACCAGCCCGGGTGCCGTCGCCCGGGTCGGGGAACCCGTGGGTCAGGCTCCATCGCTCGACGTTGCTGAACCCACTGCCGCTACGAATCTGCGTGGTGACCGCGCTCAACCGCTTGCTGGACCAGAACGTCGGGCTGAACTTGTCGACGCAGGTCGAGCCGGTGCACTCCGAGTCCCACGGGGTGTCCGGCCACCGCACCTCATCCTTGGTGGTGCAGTTGCTCAGGCACCGATCCGCCTCGGTGAAGACCACCCGAGCGCTGGCACCGTTGTCCAGCGCCGAATCACGCCCGGCGGTCACCCTGGTGCCGTAATCGATCCGCTTCAGGTAGCCACCACGGTCGTAGCTGACCGCGTCACTCGCGGTCTTGTTCCGGCCGTACTTGTTCGTCTCCTTCGTGTACCAGAACGACATCGAGTCGCCGTTCAGGTTGACGACGTGTTCAAGGTTCCACCGCCAGGTGCGCTCGCAGGAGGAATCGGCGAACGCAGGCTCCCGGCAGGGCTCGTTCACGTCGTTGCCGAACACCGGCGCGTTCCACGCCGAGTTCGTCACCGGGTCACCAGAGGTCCAGCCGGGCAGCCGGTTCGAGCCGAACCGGTACTGCGTGCCGTCGGTGGTGGTGAGCGTCCAGAATTGGCCGTTCTCGTCGCCGTTGGCCGCGCCCGTGTGCCGAACGATCCGCGCCCCGTCGTCAGTACGCAGGTGCCACCTCTGCTCGGACGAGTTGTAGAGCAGTTCGCCAGAGAAACCGTCGAGGTGCAGCGTCGCGTTGTCGGTTTCCCAGCACAGGTCGTACGTCTTGGTGGTGTTGTTTCCTCCGGTGTCCTTGGCGCACGAGCGGTACCGACGCTCGATGTAGCCGCCCGGCCAGAACTCGAACCCCTCGCCGACCCAGGACGGCTGGTTGTTCGACGCCGCGTGCCGGCCGTCCACCGACTGGGACGAGTAGCCGAACGCCAGATCGGGCTCCAGCCCGCCCGGTGCCGGCGGCACCCGCATCGGGTACGACCAGTTGAAGGAACCGGTGTTGCCTCCGACCGACCAGGTCGACGACGGTTGCAACGGGGTCGCCGAGTAGTCACCCGCCGGCCCGGAAGCGCCTGCTGCCACCGCCACCAGCGTGCCTGCCGCCGCTACCGGTAGTTGGGCCGACACCGTCTGGGCAACCGGGTTGTTCCGCGACTTCAGCGGCGTTCCGGCACAGCGCTGCTGCTCCGGCGTGGTCAGCGCGCACTCCGGCAGGGTCACCAACCGCAGCCGGGTAGCCCAGTCGGCGCCGTAGGCGGTGGCAAACGACGAGTAGTCGACTGTCATCCGCAGGTCGGCCGGCCCGGCGTCGGCTCGGGCCGCAGCGGTATCGGCCTGACCGACACGCATCAGCACACCCCGGATTCCGGCCCGCTCAGTGGTCTTTCGGTCCAAGGTCTGCACCCGCACCCGCTGCGCGTCCAGCCCCTGGGCGCGCAGCCGCTGCGCGGGGGTCGACCCGTCCCCGGCTCGCTCGACCCGGACCGGTAGGCCACCGACCCGCGCCGAGACGACCGTGGCGCTGGTGTCCAGTTCGGCCACGGCCGTCGCGGCCGACGGCCAGACCGGCGCCGGTTTGGCACTGGCGCTGCGCATCGCGGTGGCTCGTGCCGGCGCGGTGGTCGCCACATCGGTGACCGGCACCGTCGGCACAGGACGAGCCTCGGGCTCGACCGACAACCGGTCCTCCGGCCGGGCTGACGCCGGGGCTTGCAGCAGAGTCACGGCGAGGACCGTCGCGATGACGCCGGACAGGGTCGAGCGGCGACGTCGCCGCCATCGTGCCGAGTTCGACAGCGAATGTAACCGAGGGGTTGCCTTCACCGGTGATACCTCCGAGGCCGAGTTGGTTAGCCAGGGGCAGGGACGGATGGACGGGATCGCCGGGACCGGTCCGATCGGACCGGTCCCAGGCAACTAACGGGCCTACGGAAGGCGTTCGATTCGCAGTCCGGTTCCGGGGTGGAGCACGGGCTGCCGGTAGGTGTAGCGCAGAGCGCTGGTGCCGTCTGCGTTGTCGATACCGATCGTCGAGGCACCGCCCTGCTCGATGTTGGTGCCGTCGTTGTCGCTGTAGGCGAAGGTGTAGCCTCCCGCCTCGTCCATGATCACCTCGAAGGAGATCCTGGTCGTCGGATCCTCGTACGAGCGGACGTTGCGCCACTCGACGATGAATCGGCGGTTCGGCCCGCTGCCGGTGGTGGCCGTCCGGACGCTGGCGTCGGCGTCGACGATCCAGTCGTGCCACATGGGGTAGATCGCCGCCTTCGGCAGTTGTGACTCCGCCGATGACGGGATTGGCCAGGCGTCCGGCGACGAGGCTGCGGGTTCGACGAACGTGAGCAGGCCGTTGGTGTCGACCCATGCGGTGGTGTACGTCTGGCCGTAGTGGGTGACCGGGAACGGCAGGGTGATCGGGGTGTAGGCGTCATCACCGGTCAGCGGCAGCACCGTGCCGTCGGCCGGCACGAAGCTGACCGGTTGTTCGGCGATCGTGTAGCGGGCGCCGGACGGTGTGGCGCCGCGGTCGAAGTTCACCGCGCTCGTGGTGTTCGTGCCGACCGTCACCGGCGTCACCGCGGACCCGACACACGGGCCGGAACCGAGCGTGGCGATCACCGCGTACGTCCCGCCGGGTACATCGTCGAACTGGTACCCGCCGCCGGCGCTGGTGGTGGCGCTCCGGCCAGCCATTGCCACGGTAGCCCCGGCCACCGGCGTTCCCTGGCAGGTCACCGTGCCACTGACAACGCCGCTGCCCGGCGGGTTGGGCTTGAAGAAGATGCCCTTACCGGTGGCGAGCACAGCTTCCTTGTGTGAGTACTGGAACGCGATGGTGCCTGCGCCGTTCTCGATGCCGACCGTGGCCGCCGACCCTCTTTCACCTGCGTGGACGGGGTTGATGTCGGCGTAGGTGAACGTGACGTCGCCGTTCTCGTCGAAGACCGCCGAGAAGGAGGCCCGGGCCGAGGTGTCACCGTAGAGGTGCACGTTGCGCCACTCCACCACCCACCGCCGGTTCGGCGCGGTGCCACTGGTCGCGGTGGCGATCCGGGCCGCCGAGTCCACGATCCAGTCGTTCCAGTGCACGTATACGGCGGCGTTGGGTCGACCCTCCGACGGCGGCGACGGGATCGGGGTCGAGTTGGCGTAGATCCAACCGTGGAAAGCCGGGTTCCGGAAGCTCATCACACCGTTGGCGCTGATCCAGGCCGAGGTGTACGACTCGCCATACAGCTTGATCGGGAATGGCGGGTTCTTCTGCCACACCGTGTCGTCGCCGCTCCACGACTCGGTCACATTGCCCGGGATGAAGGGCTGCGACCGGGTCTCGCACCCATAGCCGAACTCGTCGCCATCGATCATCACCGAGAGGTCGATCCGGCTGGTGGTTCCACCGGCGAAGTTGAACACCTCCCGGGCGTACTGGCCGGCACAGCGGTCGTCACCGGTCGCGGCGGCAACGACGTGCTCACCGATCGGCACTCCGGTGAACTCGTAACTGCCGTCCCCAGCGGTGGTGGTGGTCGCCCCTGACGGCGTCAGGGTCACCGTCCGACCGGCGACCGGCTCACTGGTCACCGCAGTGGTCACCGTACCCCGGACCGTGCCCGACGTGTTCGGGCTGTAGACGATCGACCCGTTGCTCGGCACTACTGCCGTCTGGAAGGAGTACAGGGCGGCTACCTCGGCCCGCTCCGTGCTCTCCAAGCCGACAGTGGCTCCCGCACCCTGCTGGATCGGGGTGGTCAGGGTGCCGTAGTGGAACCCGATCCGCCCGTCCTCGTGCAGCATCAACTCGAAGGTCACCCGGTTGTTCGGCGCGGCGACTCCCTGCATCAGCACGTTGCGCCACTCCACAACGAACCGCCGATTCGGTGCGGAACCCAGCAGCTCGGTACGGATGCTGGCCGACGAGTCCACATTCAGGTCGTCCCAGAAGGGGGCGATGACCCCGTTCGGAATCGCCGCCGTCGGCATCGTCGGGTTCACCCAGATCTGTTGCACGTTGCCCGGCTCGACCCCAAAGTTGATCAAACCATTGGTGTGCAGCCATGCTTTCGAGTACGGCCGGCCGTGATAGCTGAACGGGAACGGCAAGTTCAGGTTCGCCCAGGCGTCGTCGCCGGTCAGCGCCACCACGTTCGACGCCGCCACGTAGCCCGACGCGCCTATCACGCAGGCGTACCCCATCGTTCCGTGGTCCGGGCCCAACTGGAGGTCGACCGTGCGGTTGTCGTCCAACTCCACCTGGTCCTCGGCGCTACGGCCGCAGCGGGCCCCGACCTGGGCCGAGACGGTGTAGCTGTCCGCCACCAGATCCTCGAAACCCCACGCCCCACCCGGGCCGGTTGTCGTCGACAACCCACGCGGGTCGAGCGTCACCGTCGCACCCACCACCGGGTTGCCGTTCTCGTCGCGCAACACCCCGGAAAGGTCATGCAACTCCAGCGTGCCGTCCTCCTGCGGGTGCACGAAGGTGACCGCCTGCCCGCTGGCCAGCGCAGGCTCGTCCACCGAGTACGACAGACCGATCTCCCCATCCGGCGCCTCGATACCGACCGCCGCGAAGGCACCTCGCACAGGATCGCTCGTGAGACCGTCGTAGTTCGTGGTGATCGTGCCGTCCGGCGCCAGGACCACCTCGAACGAAAGACGCTGGGCGGTGTTGCCCTTGCGGTGCACGTTGCGCCACTCGACCACGAACCGTTGGTCCGCTCCGCTGCCGGTGCTCGCCGTTCGCACACTCGCCGACCCGTCCACCACCAGGTCGTCCCAGAACGGGGCGACCAGCGCGTTCGGGGCTGCCGGCAGCGGCCAGGTACCACTGGTCTTCGGATGCGACCCACCGGGGTCGATGAAGGTGAGATAGCCGTTGGTGTCCACCCACCCGGACAGGTACGCCTGACCGTAGAACGGGAAGGCGAACGGCAGCGACACCTCGGTCACCGCATTGTCGCCGGTCAGCGGCAGCACCGTCTCGTTGGCAGTGGCGAACGTGGCCGTCCGGCTAGTGCAGGTGTAACCCGAGTCGTCCGTGTACGGCGCGAGGTAGAGATCTCGCCACCGTGGCGAACCAGCGGTGATGGTGATCGTCGCGCTGGCGGTCAGACCACATCGGTCGCCGTAATTGGCCGTGAGCGTGTACGTGCCCGGTGGCATTCCGGTGAAGGCGTAGGCCCCGGAGTTGTCGCTCGTCGTCTGGTATTCGCCCGGCTCCAGCGTCACCACCGCACCGACCAGCGGACTGAAGTCAGCGTCGTCCAGCACCGAACCGCTGAGGCTGGTCGCCGCGGTCACCTCGAAGTACGCCTGAGCGAGTCCGCTGCGCCGGTTGCCGTCGTCGACGGCCACGACGAAGAGGGAACGCTCTCCAACCACGCTGCCCACATTGATCGACACTGTCGCCGTGCCACCGGGTGCGGATGCGGACACCTCGGTGTCCACCGCGGTGCTGCCAACGCTGTAGCGGAACTTCGTGACGTTGGTATCCCCGCCCGCGTTGAAGGTGACGGAAAGCTGACCACCCGTGTTCGCCTCGGTGCCGCCGGGGAATGCGATCACCGCCGGCAGCGGGACCGCCAGTTCGGCGATTTTGGTCGCGCTCTCCGCGAAGTTGTAGATTCGCACGTCGTCGATTGCACCGGCGAAGAATCCGTCGTCCCCGCCATTCCACTTTCGCTTACCGACGGTCACATCTGTGGCCGCGTTGAAGCCACCACTCAACGTCGCGGTCGCCGTCTGCGCGACGCCGTTCACGTATAGCCGCAGCGTTGTCGTCGATGCGTCGTAGACCGCCGCCAGGTGGGTCCACTTGCCCGCGGTGGGGGCACTGTTGGACAACACCGAGAACAACGCGGGATTGTCCATGTCAGCACCGGCCATGGCGAACCGCCAGCGGTTGTCCGGGCCCGAGTAACCCAGCGTGTAGGCGAACACCCGCGACCCGTTGGCCGAGACAATGGTCCGCTGGCCGGTCACCCCGCTCGTCGAATCGACCCGAACCCGCGCCGTGATGGTGAAGCTGGAATCCGTGCGCATCGGTGTCAACACGTTCGTGTCCGGGTGCGGGTAGCCAATCGCCCCGGTCACCACTCCGTGTCCCGTCGTGCCGTTCACCGACAACGCGCTGCCCACCCCCGACCGACCGGCCGTTCGCGACGCGCCAGCGGCCAGGGAAAGCTCGTTGCCGTGCTCGGTCACGTCGCCAGCGCTCCCGCTGGCCTCGTCGAATGTCCAGTGCGCCGCCGGGCCGGCGCCGGCCCGCACGACGAAGGTGTACGTCCTGGGCGTCGCCGAGTAGCGTCCGGCATGGTCCTTGGACCACACCCGCAAGGTCTGCGTCCCGTCTCGGACCGGCTTCACCTTGAGGGTCGCACCGTAGTCTCCGCTACGGGCAGGGACCGTGGCGGCGTTCAGGTAGGTCCCGGAGTCCAGCGTCCAGGCGTACTCCTTGACCTCGTGACGGCGCAGCGTCGGAGCGGTGACCTCGAAGGTGCCCTCGAGGCCGACACCGCCGCGTGGTGTGGCCCCGGTCGGGTAGTCGGTGGAGGTCACGTTGGCGGGGGTTTCCGGGGGCGTCGCGTCGACAACGAACTCACAGGTTCCCGACCAGTCGCTGTAGTGGCTCCCATCATGGGTACGCGACTGCCAGACATACGTACCACCGTCGACCAGCTTGCCGGCCGGGATGGCGCGCGACACCGTGGAGGGGTTACCCGAGGCCTGCGAGACGCGGTCGGTGTCGTTCCGTGAGCCGCCGAGCGGCCACCAGTGGAACCAGGTGGTCAGCGACTGCTGACCGGTGTCCGGGTCCGATTGCCGGGCGGCGAGGGTCGGCGTCAGGGTCAACACGTAAGGCCGCGCGGAGCCGGTCGCGCAGGCCTTACCGTCCGACTTCCGGTCCGTCGGCGCGGCCGGCTTGGTGTTGTAGGTGATGGCCAGTTTCGGCGAGGAGTGGTTGAACCGCTTCCACTGGTTCTTGGTGCTCTCGTCGACCGCCCGCAGCCCGACGGTCATGGTCGACTTCTTGTCCTGCTCCGCCACCTTCTTGACCATCGAGAGGACGTTGAACTCGATCGGGCCGACGCCCAGGCAGCCGTGGACCGCGCCGTTCTTGCGGTTCGCGGCGGTCTGTGCGGTGTAACTGCTGTTCCAGGTCGGCTGTTTGTTCCACGTCGTGGTCGACGAGATGTCACCCGTCAGCCAGAGCTTGGCGTTCGACTTCGGGCTGCACGTCCAGGAGTGGCGTTGTTCGATCCGGAAGGTGGCGGCCTGGATGATCTTGCCCTTGACGCCGGAGACGTCCATCCGGAAGAACGACCGGATGATGTGGTCACCGCACCCCGCGCAGTCCTCGGTCCGGCCCGCGCCGGCCGAGCCGTTGGTGGAGCCGTTGTTCAGCGCGCTGGCGTTCTTCCAGAACGAACTGGTCTTGTACTTGCTCCACACCGTCGTCCACGCGCTACCGGAGATGTTTCCCGTCCACGCGGGGTCGATGTAGATCGGGAACGTCGCCGTCGGACTGTTCAGCAGCGCCTTGTCCGGCACGATCGTCAGGCTGTTCCGACCGATCTTGACCGGCATCACGGCCCGCCGGGCGCCCTCGGCCGGCTCCCGCGCCGCCGCGTCCGCCGATTTCGCCTTCGCGGCCTTGTCCGCCGCGGCCTTGTCCGCCGCGGCCGTGGCCGGATCCTGGCCCTTCCGGCGTGCCGGAGCAGCTCCAGCCGGCGGAGAGGTCAGCCTCAGCTCACCGCCGGGTAGGTCCGAGTCGACCGAGGAGTCCCACATCAACGGTGCCGGGGCCGTGAACACGGCGGATCCCCGGTCGTCGTGTGCGACGAGCGTCCCTCCGTCGCCTTCCTTGACGGTCACCCCTTTGGTCGACATCCCGAACCGGAGTTCGGACAGCCGGGAGTTCTTCGCGGCCTTCGGCGTCCGGACCACGAGTACATGGGAGAACCCCAACGCGCTGGCGGTGACCTGAAGATCCGTTTCCGGCAGCACCTCACGGTAGATCGCGGTGTCCCCCGACAACTCCGGTGCAGGCAACGGATCCGGCCAGGACACCGACAACTCCCGGCTCCCGTCCACGACCCGCGCCAGCGGTCCGTCGCCACCTGCGGAGAGGAAGACCGGCAGCACCGACGCCTTCGGCGAAACTCCCTGCGATGTCGCCTTCAGCGTGGTGTTCACCGGCACCCACGATGACCCGCGCCGCACCCGCACCGGCGCCAGACTCTCCTCCAAGGTCCGCGACCCGTCCGGGTTCAGGAAGGTCTGCGACACCTCGGTTCGTTCGGAGAGAATCTCCACCCGACTCTGACAGATCGTCACCATCGACTCGGCGCTGCGCGCGTCCGGCTGCTCATCGACGCAGGCTGGTTCAGCCAGCGCTGCGGGCTCGGCACTGGCGGTAGAGGTCGCCACGAGCGAGCTGGCCACCATCACGAGCGCGGCCAGCCCGGCTGTACGGGCTCGCCAGACGTACCTGTGCCGATTGTTCCGGCCACGGATTCCCCGCGCGATCGACATTGATGCCTCCGAGTCTGCGTTCGAGCGGTGAGATGTGCCCTTGACGTCGGCACAGGGATAGGAGTGGCCGTGCTATTGCTACGGCTGCGCCAGGTCCTAGATGGGGTCAGCGGAGGTGAGCCAGCCGGTGGTGAGGCGCGCTGGCAGGTGCCGAGGCGGGTCAGGCCCAGGAACTCGTTATCGCCATTGACGAAGCCCGTGAGGCCGGGACAGGCAAGATGGTTGCCACGCCGATCGCCGTAGGAGTCTGACGGCATCCGGCAGACAACGCCGATGGCGATGTTCTGGGGCGCGCTGGGAGTCGTCGGCAAGCCAGGTGAGCCCGCCGGGGGTGCCGGCGGCGATGATGCTCGACACGGCGCAAACCGCCAGCCCTTACGTCACCCTCTGCTGCTAACTCCGCCGTCCACGCACGCCGCGACACGCCCATGCAGATACCAGCCCCCGTGATCATGCACATCGATGCGCTAACTGTAGGAGGGGACACGATCTGTGTAAATAGCCGTCACACGCAGCGACCACAAATCGGGCATTTGAGCTTCGAAGTCGCCGAACGTGATCACGGGACTCCTGCCAGCACGAGCCCGCCCAGCTCACGCCCGTCACCGGAGTGCAGTGTCGGGCGCTGGGTGACCATGGCCGCGACCACGAGATCACGGAAAATCGGCACCAGTCGATGACTGGTGCCGATTTTCCTGCACAAATACAAGGTGGAGCCGAGGGGACTCGAACCCCTGACCCCCACACTGCCAGTCTGGTAACAATTCTGTCACGACGTACCGCCGGATGCCGGAACCTACGCTGAGCAGGCACAACGTTCCGTGATCAAATGACGCCTTCTGTCACTGAATATCGCGCCATCACGGCTCTTTGATCTTGCTGTGTGACCACCGACGTGACCACGCTCAGTGTGGGAGGCTTCGTCTCACCCCGTCCGGGCCGCCGCCCGGAATACGGCCGGGGCGGCATTGCCCGCCGTCGAATCAGCCCGCACCGGCACTGGCGGTAGACGTGCTTGTTTGTGAGGTTTCGATGGGACCGCTCTCGGGTTCGGCGGCGAATGTCAGGAAGCGTGTGACGGGCCCGTCGTGCGCTCTTTCGAGCACCCATGCGGCCGGTGGAAGCAGGCCTGGCGTCGCGTTCGACCGATGGAGTAGACGTCACGATCTTGTTGCTGGCCAGTGTAACGGGTGTTTGCTGCGATGAGCGTTTGGGTGGCAGCGGGCATGGGTACTCGCCGGCTGTGGCGGACGACGGCGTCTGTCAGAGGTGAAGGGGTTAATCGTGATCGGTGCCGTGCAAGTCCTCGCCCTCGGTTACAAGCAGGCGGAGCTGCCAAAGGAGATAGTGAATGAAATCAACCTGCTCCGATCGAGCGACGCTGTCAGACTGCTTGATATTTACGCCATCAACAAGGGCAAGGATCGCACCATCACCGAACATGCGATCGAAGAGATCAACGATTGGGACGGGGAACTCATCCGGAAAATGTTGAGGTCGGCTGGAGCTAGCCGGGTTCTCAACACTTACACGACGGATTCCACCGGGTTTCTCGTGCAGGGAACCCCCATCCCTGATATCGGGGTCAGCGTCCCGGATGGCACCAACGTCATCGTCCTGCTCATCGAGCACGTATGGGCCAGCCCGCTTGAGGACGCCCTGCGAGACGGTTCGGCCTTTCCAGTGGCTGGCGGGTGGGCCGGCCGACAAGCGCTCCAGAACGCCGGTCTCGTCATGAACGACACCGCTGACTGACCTGCCGCCGCCCCCGCTTCCACCGCGCCCCGATCACCTAGCAAACCCGACGCCGACCGTACGCTGCCTACAGCGAATGCGCGGATCTGCCGCAGATTCGGTATGAGCGCGACCAACCCCGGAAGTGACGGAGTGTAGTCGGCGAGAGGGTGAGGGTCCGACGTAGACGGTGTACCAGCGCAAACGGCGCTGGGCGATGGACGGCACCTGGCAGCGTGCCTGCGACGCGCTGCGCGTCGACTGCGACGTGCAGGAGGCTGAGGAGTGACCGTTGGGGTGGAGACCTGCTCGGTGTGTGCCCGGTTGTCGGTCGCCTCCTGAGGTGCAGGGGCGGCGTCACGCGGTGACGGCGCACGCAGGCCAGCGTGTGTGGCCGGCGGAACGGATTCGTATGCGGTGGCCGGGTTCAGCGGTGCGGTCGACGGGTGAGGTGGTCGTAGACGGACAGGTAGTCGGTGACCATCCGGTCCACGCTGAAGCGCTGTCGG
>NZ_BOPA01000023.1 GCF_016863515.1 Micromonospora gifhornensis | reverse complement strand
GTGCGCTTGACCACATCGCCACGTTCGCCAATACAGTGGTGAAACCACCGCTGGAAGGTCCGACCGCCGAGACGATGGAGCGCTATCTGTCGGTGGTCGTGTTCTATTCAGTGCCGGTGGTTCTGGCCGCTGTACTGGTGTGCTGTTTGAAGGTCGGGCGGTGGCGACCGTTCATCGTGAGCGTGCCGGCGCTTGTGCTGGGGCTGCTGGCGATACCTGGGCTCAGCTGGGCGGTAGAGGCGCTGGTGGGCCTGGTTCGGCTTGGGGTCTGGCTGTACCGGATCTGCGTTCGGGTCATCGACTGGCTGATCCCGTTTCTCACCGTGATTCTCGTGATCGTAGTCGGCATTGTCGTCATCTTCGGACTGTACGTGCTCGTCGAGAAGCTGCGAGCTGGGCGTTGGCTCACTGTGGGTATATGGGCAGGCGGCATGGTGCTGCTGGTGCTGGCCTACTTGTTTGGTGTCTTCGCGTTTCTCGGCGAGGTGTTGGCCCGGTACGTTGCGCCGGTCCTTGCCTTCATCTTCGTCGCGTTCTTAGTGGTGATGCTGGTCCTGCTGATAGCAGGTCTGGTGGTGGCGTTTTTCGGCCACCTTGGCCGGCTGATCGTGGTATCGGTGAAAGGTGCCGGCAGCGCTGGACGGGATCAGGCCAGTTGCGCGGACGCCGCCGCCGGCCTAGGTGTGGCGCTTTCGACGGTCCTGACCGCAGCGGCGGTAGATGCACCCTATGGCCACCAACTCATAAGGGCCTGGAACATGGATCCTTGGCTGAGTAGGTTACCGGATCCGGTCGGGGCGTACGAGTTGCTGATGCGCGACTGGGGTGAGCGTTTCCTGGCACCCGGATTCGCCGGCTTCAACCCGACGGTTGATCTGGCAATAGCGTCAGTAGTCGCTGTCTTGATGATCTTCGCGCTGCTGTTCAACAGTCGACGCTGGGTGACAGACCGCGTGCCAGGTATGGCAAGTCTGGTGATGTTTCGGGTCGGTCTGGCCATCGCATTAGCAATTCCCGCGTTGCTGATCACGGCGGCGGCGAAACACCTTACGGCAGACAGCGATAGCTGAGAATTTCCTCCTATCGGTCCGGCATACGTGGCCGCAGGGGCCGCAGGCCAGGGGCGACGGTCGTCCGTCTCGGACGACAGCGTCCCAGGCCACCGGGCCGAAGCTCAGCCGTCCGGTAGTAGGTCCCTTGGAATCGCGTACGCCGACCTCGCTGCCTCGGTCGCGGACCCCGACGCACCGGCCGTTGCTGCCGGAATGGCTCGACGTGCGCCAGACGTTACGCTCCATGCGCGCTCAGATCCTCATCCCGAGGTCGCCTGGCTCGCCGCCGACTGCGGATCACGGTGCCATGCCCGCCGCGACCGGCGCCATCGCCATCGCCATCGCCATCGCCGAGGCCCTCCGCGCCCTCGGTCACCACCGGCTCGCGCTCTCGGCCGCCCTCACCGCCGCGGACACCACCGACGACGTGCATACCCTCTTCGATCAGGTCATCTAGCGCGGACCCGCACCGGCCGATGTACGCGACTGGCCACCACCGTCGGCCTGATCCGCGCTTCCCGGAGTTGACCAAGAGGTGTCCGGTCATCTGCGCCGACTCCTGGACCCCGCGCGAGACCATCAAGATCCGCGCAACTGCGGTGATGTTGCTGCCTCGGAGGTACCTGGAGACAGCAACATCGGTGAAGCTGCGCGGATCTTACGCCGGGCAGTTGTGAGCGGGCGACCTCAGCGCCGCGCCCGCACCGTGCTAGACGAGTAAGTCCTAACGCCCCGGGCTGGAGTTAGACGAAGGGTGTTGAGGATCCGGCTGTGGCTCAGGCCCTAATCGCCTACGACCCTTTACTACTCGTCTAGGGGCGGTGGCGTTGGGTGCGGTAGCGGTGGATGAGGGTGGCGGTGGAGGAGTCGAGGGTGGTCAGGTCGGCCTCGTCGCCGGTGAGGAGGGGGGCCAGTTGGTTGGCCATGACCTTGCCTAGTTCCACGCCCCACTGGTCGAAGGGGTTGATGTCCCAGATCGCGCCCTCGGTGAGGACGATGTGTTCGTAGAGGGCTACCAGTTGGCCGAGGGTGGCGGGGGTGAGGCGGGCGGCGACGATCGAGGTGGTGGGGTGGTTGCCGGGCATCACGCGGTGCGGCACGAGCTCGGGCGGGGTGCCTTCGGCGGCGACCTGCTCGGCGGTGCGGCCGAAGGCCAGCGCGGCGGTCTGGGCGAAGAAGTTCGACATGAACAGGTCGTGCATGTCGCCGATGTCGTGGTGGGGCTCGCTGAACGCGATGAAGTCCGCCGGGATCAGCCGGGTGCCCTGGTGGATGAGCTGGTAGAAGGCGTGCTGGCCGTTGGTGCCGGGCTCGCCCCAGAAGATCTCCCCGGTGTCGTACGACACCTGCTGGCCGTCGGTGCGTACCGACTTGCCGTTGCTCTCCATGGTCAGCTGTTGCAGGTACGCGGGGAACCGGTGCAGGTACTGCGAGTAGGGCAGTACGGCGTGGGTCTGCGCGCCGAGGAAGTTGGTGTACCAGACGTTGAGCAGCCCGAGCAGCACCGGCGCGTTGCGGGCCAGCGGCGTGGTGCGGAAGTGCTCGTCGACGGCGTGGTAGCCGGCGAGCATCTCGTCGAAGCGGGCCGGCCCGATGGAGAGCATCACCGACAGGCCGACCGCCGAGGGCAGCGAGTACCGGCCACCGACCCAGTCCCAGAAGCCGAACATGTTCGCCGGGTCGATGCCGAAGTCGGCGACCCGCTGGGCGTTGGTGCTGACCGCGACGAAGTGCTTGGCCACCGCCTGCTCGTCGCCGCCGAGCCCGGCCAGCAGCCAGCGTCGGGCCTGATGGGCGTTGGCCAGGGTCTCCTGGGTGGAGAAGGTCTTCGACACCACCACGAACAGGGTGGTCGCCGGGTCCAGGTCGGCGGTGGCCTCGGCGATGTCGGTCGGGTCGATGTTCGACACGAAGCGGCAGCTGATGCCGGCGTCGCGGTACGCCTTCAGGGCCTCGTACGCCATCACCGGCCCCAGGTCGGAGCCGCCGATGCCGATGTTGACCACGGTGCGGATCCGCTCGCCGGTGTGCCCGCGCCACTGCCCGCCGCGTACCTGCTCGGCGAACTGCGCCATCCGCTGCCGTACGGCGTGCACGTCGCCGACCACGTCCTGACCGTCCACGGTCAGCGCGGCGTCGGCGGGCAGTCGCAGCGCGGTGTGCAGCACCGCCCGGTCCTCGGTGCCGTTGATGTGCTCACCGGCGAACATCGCGGCGATCCGGTCGGCGAGCCCGACCCGCTCGGCCAGCGCGGTCAGCAGCCCGAGGGTCTCGTCGGTGACCAGGTTCTTGCTGTAGTCGACATAGAGGTCGGCCACCTCGACGGTCAACCGTGCGCCCCGCTCGGGGTCGGCGGCGAACAGGTCCCGCAGGTGCGTCGCGCGGATCTCGTCGGCGTGCTTGCGCAGGGCCTGCCACTCGTCGGTGGTGGTGACGTCCGCAGCCATCGGATCGATCGTCTCCTCGCTGTGTCGGCACACCGCCGGGGTCCGACCGACGGCTGAGACCAGCCTGCCACATGAAGATCGCCGTGCCAGCCCGACGCCCGCGAGTGGTCACGATCCGCAGGTGAGCGGCGACCGGGCGGGTCCGCCGAAGGCGAGGTCAGAGGCCGCGGTACGACCTGGGCCGGGGACAGGGCATCGTAAGGACATGACGACGTCGGCCCCGATCGCCTCCCCAGCCGCTCCCGCGATGCCCACCACCACCCGCATACCGCAGACCCTGCTGGTGCTCGGCGCCAGCGGTGACCTGACCGGTCGGCTGCTCCTGCCCGGCCTGGGTCGGCTGGTGGCCAGCGGCGCGTTGCCGGGGCTGCGGCTGATCGGCAGCGGCATGGACGACTGGGACGACGAGCGGTGGCGTCGCCGGGTCACCGAGTCCTTCGCCACCGTCGGCGCGGACGGCCCCCGCGAGACCGAACTGATCGGCCGGAGCTGGTACGTGCCGGCCGACGTGACCCGCGAGGAGGATCTGCGGCGGCTGCTGGGCGACTGCACCGGCCCGTTGGTGATCTTCTTCGCGCTGCCGCCGATGGTGGCCGCCCGCTCGGCCGCCGCGCTGGCCCGCATCGGCGTACCGCCCGGCACCCGGCTGATGCTGGAGAAGCCGTTCGGTGTCGACCGGATCTCGGCCCGGTCGCTGAACAACCTGCTGGCCACCCTGGTGCCCGAGGAGCAGGTGCACCGCATCGACCACTTCCTCGGCAAGTCGACGGTGCTGAACCTGCTCGGGCTGCGGTTCGCCAACCGGATCTTCGAGCCGGTGCTCAACTCCACGCACGTGGCCTGCGTGGACATCGTCTTCGACGAGACCCTCGGCCTGGAGGGTCGGGCCGGCTACTACGACGGCGCGGGCGCGCTTGTGGACATGGTGCAGAGCCACCTGCTCCAGGTGCTCGCCCTGCTCACCATGGAACCGCCGCCCAGCCTGGAGGCCCGGGAGTTGCGGGGCCGCCTGGCCCAGGTGTTGCGGGCCACCCGGCTGTGGGGTGACGACCCGGTGATGTCCAGCCGCCGGGGCCGGTACACCGCGGGCGAGATCGCCGGTCGGCGGCTGCCGAGCTACGTCGACGAGCCGGGCGTCGACCCGGCCCGGGGCACGGAGACGCTTGCCGAACTGGTGTTGACCGTGGACACCTGGCGCTGGGCGGGAGTGCCCTTCCGGTTGCGGTCGGGAAAGGCCATGGCCGGCGTACGCAAGGAAGCGGTCATCACCTTCAAGCAGCCGGACCGGGTGCCCGACGGGCTGACCGGGTACGAGCGTCCGGACCGGCTGCGGATCGGGTTCGGCCCGGACCGGCTCGGCCTGGATCTCAACATCAACGGTCCGGGCAACCCCTTCGACCTGGACCAGGTGGACCTGCTGGCGGAGTTCGGCCCCGGTGACCTGCCGGCGTACGGCGAGGTGCTGCGCGGCGCGTTCGACGGGGACCCGACCCTGTCGGTGCGCGGCGACGTGGCCGAGGAGTGCTGGCGCATCGTCGAGCCGGTGCTGGCCGCCTGGAAGGCGGGCGCGGTGCCGCTGCGGGATTACCCGGCCGGCTCCGCCGGACCCGCCGACTCGTTGCTGGGCCCGGCGAGCGGCTGGCGTCTCCCGCGCCCGGCAGAGCGAAGCTCTCACTGAGTGTGACATGCTGACCCCTCTCAGCTATCTCTCAGCCGGCGGTGTTAGCTTGCCGACCCGACGGGATCCATCGTGGATGGCGCTGATCCCGTTGCGGCACAACGGATCTGCGTAAGAATCTCGCGTCCGCGCCGCGCCCGCCGCTGTCGAGGGAGATGCTCGTGGTGTTCAAGAAGATGCTGGGTGCCTTCGGGATCGGCGCGCCCAGCGTCGACACGGTCCTGTCGAATCCGAGCACCCGCCCCGGGCTGATGCTCGGTGGGCAGGTGAACCTGACCGGCGGCAGCCACGACGTGGACATCGACCAGATCGTCGTGGGGCTGGTCACCCGGGTCGAGATCGACGGCGAGGAGGGGGACCACGACGCCACCGTCGAGTTCCACCGCACCCCGGTCGCCGGTGGGCTGCGCCTGGCGCAGGGGCAGCAGTTGTCCCTGCCGTTCCAGGTCCAGATGCCGATCCAGACCCCGGTGACCGACGTGTACGGCCAGCGCCTGCCCGGCATGACCATGGGGCTGCGCACGGAGGTGGTCATCCGCGGCGCGGTCGACAAGGGCGACCTGGACCCGGTGCACGTGCACCCGCTGCCCGTGCAGGAGCGCATCCTCGAGGCCTTCGGTCGGCTCGGCTTCCAGTTCAAGGGCGCCGACCTGGAGCGGGGGCAGATCGCCGGGGTGCACCAGACGCTGCCGTTCTACCAGGAGATCGAGTACTTCGCCGCGCCGCAGTACGCCCACGGGGTCACCGAGGTCGAGGTGACCTTCCTCGCCGACGAGCAGGGCATGGACATCGTCCTGGAGTTCGACAGGCGAGGCGGCCTCTTCACCGGCGGCCACGACTCCTACGGCCGTTACCGGGTCGCGCACGCCGACGCCGAGCGACTCGACTGGGCCGCCGTGGTGGACGGCTGGTTCCGCGAGGCCCTGGAGCAGTACCGCGCCACCCAGCCCGGCTACGGCCAGCCGGGGTACGGGTATCCGCCGCATCAGCCCGCCTACGGCCACGACCACGACCACGACCATCATGGGCGGAGTGGGCCCGGAATGGGCGCGGTGGCTGCCGGTGTGGTGGGCGGTGCGGCGCTCGGGTTCGCCGGCGGCATGGTGGCCGAGGAGGTCTTCGACGCCTTCGGCGACGACGGTGGGGACGAGGGCGCAGACGACGGCGGCGACGAGTGACCGGAGATGTCGCACCGGCGCGTGAGCTGGGCACCAGGGGCGTGTGAGCTGGGCTTTCATCGGGTGGTGGGCTGCGGTTAACCCGGGCGTGAGCTGCGGTTTTCCGGGGCTTGGATGATGCAGGACGGCCGGGTCTGACCCCTGGTCGGCGCGGGTGGAGCGAACGTGGCAATGGCCACAGCGCGCTTTCTTGCCATGAGTTTGCAACTACGCAAGTATGGCGGTGTGGCGATCCAAGATCCCTACCCATTGGGCGGCTCACCGGCCGGTCACCTCGGGTCGGACGCCGCACCCATCGTCGCCACCCGCGAGGAGCGGTAACAGTCATGTCCCGAACGACAGGTGTCCGGCTGGCCGCCGGCACCGCACTGCTACTCGCCCTGGTCGCCTGCTCGTCACCGACCAACCCGTCGGGCGCTCCGGCCGACGCCCCCCTGATCGTGGCGACCGCCGGAGAGCCGGACACCCTCAACCCCGTACTCAACTACGGGGTCGACGGCGCAGCGCTGATCTTCGACGGTCTGGTCAGCCGGGACGAGCGTAACCACCTCGTCCCGGCCCTGGCCCGGGAGTTGCCCACGGTCTCCGACGACGGCAAGAGCATCACCGCTCGGCTCCGGGACGGAGTGCTCTTCCACGACGGCACCCCGCTGACCGCGCGGGACGTCGTCTTCACCTACCAGGCGGTGCTCGACGAGAAGGTCGACTCGACGCTGCGCAGCGACCTGGACATGCTCGCCTCGGTCACCGCGCCGGACGACACCACAGTGGTCTTCACCCTCCGGTACGCCTACGCGCCGTTCCTGCAGCGGCTGACGCTGGGCATCGTGCCGGCCGCCGCGTTCGACGGGCAGGACGTCAACAAGGCCGCCTTCAACCGGCAGCCGATCGGCACCGGGCCGTACCGGGTCACCTCGTGGACTCCGGGTGACCGGCTGGTGCTGGCCGCCAACGACCGCTACTGGGGTGGCCGCCCCACCAACAGCGGCGTCGTGGTCGCCTTCGTACCCGACGACAACGTCCGCGCCCAGCGCACCCGCGCGGGCGAGTTCGACGCCGCCGAACTGCCACCCAAGCTGGCCAGCGGCTTCGACACTCAGGCCGGCTACCGGGTGCACAAGACGCCCACCGCCGACTACCGGGGCGTCATGCTGCCGATGGGCAACCCGGTCACCGGTGACGTGGCGGTGCGGCGTGCGCTAAACGTCGCCGTCGACCGCGCCGCGATGGTCAACGGCGTCCTCGGCGGGGCCGGCGAGCCGGCGTACGGTCCGGTGCCGCCGTCGTCGGAGTTCGCCGAGCCGGCCGTGGCCGGCGCACCGACCGCCGACCCGGCCGCCGCCACCGCGCTGCTGGACGCCGCCGGCTGGCGGCCCGGCCCGGACGGCATCCGGGTCAAAAACGGCACCCGGGCCGCCTTCAGCCTGATGTACCCGGCCGCCGACAGCCTGCGCAAGGAACTCGCCCTGGCCGTCACCGCGGACGCGAAGAAGATCGGCATCGCGGTCACGCCCGAGGGCCTCACCTGGGACGCCATCACTCCCCGGATGGGCTCCGACGCCCTGATCATGGGGTACGGCACCCCGTACGACCCGGACTTCGTCTCCTACAAGCTGTTCCACTCCGACTTCGCCGGGCAGGGCTTCTTCAACCCCGGCTCGTACGCCTCGGAGGTGACCGACCGGGCGTTGCGCGACGGCCGGGCCGAGGCCGACCCCGCGCGGCGCAAGGCCGCCTACGCCACCTTCCAGCGGCAGTTGGCCACCGACGTGCCGTGGGTGTTCCTCACCTATCTGGAGCACACCTACGTGGTGCGGGACTCGGTGAACGGTGTGGTGCCCCGGGTCGAGCCGCACGAGCACGACGTCGCCAACAGCATCTGGTGGAACATCAACACCTGGACCCGACGCTCGTGACCGCCCCGACCCGGGCCCGGCGTCGACGGCGCACCGGCGCCGGCCGCATGATCCGCAACCGGCTGCTGGTGGCCGTCCCGGTGCTCTTCGCCACCAGCGCCGGCATGTTCGCCCTCGGCGCGGCCTCACCGATCGACCCCGCCCAGCAGTACGCCGGTGCGGCGGCCTTCACCACAAGCGAGGAGAACCTCGCCCAGATCCGGGCCAACTGGGGCATCGACGACCCGCTGCCGGTGCAGTACCTGCGCTGGCTGGGCAACCTGCTCCGGGGCGACCTGGGCTGGTCGACCAGCCGACACGAGCCGGTGGCCGACGTGCTGGCCGCCCGCGCCGGCTGGACCCTGCTGCTTGTCGGTGCCGCCCTGGTCGTGGTGCTGTTGGCCAGCCTGCTGCTCGGCACGCTGGCCGCGTACCGCCGGGGTGGCTGGTTCGACCGGGCGCTGCGCACGACCGCGTACGCGATCCAGTCCGTGCCGTCGTTCTGGCTCGGCCTGGCCGCGATCGCGTTGTTCGCGCTCAGCCTCGGCTGGCTGCCGGCCGGTGGCCTGACCGACATCACCGCCACCAGCACCGACGTGGCCGACGTCGCCCGGCACCTGATCCTGCCGGTCGGCGTGCTGGCAGTGTCCCAGTTGCCGTGGTTCGTGCTGTTCATCCGTGACTCGGTCGCCGACAGCCTGCGCGACGACCACGTGCTTGCCGCCCGCGCCCGTGGCCTACCGGGGCGTACCGTCCTGTTCGGTCACGCCCTGCGTACCGGGCTGCTGCCCTTCCTCACCCTGATCGGCACCCACCTGCCCGAACTCGTCGGCGGGGCGGTGCTGGTGGAGACCGTGTTCTCGCTGCCCGGCCTGGGCGCGGTGACCGTGCAGGCCGCGCTGGGCAGCGACTTCCCGCTGCTGGCGGCGACCACCCTGGCGACCACCGTCGTGGTGCTGGCCGCGAACCTCGGCACCGACCTCGCCTACGCCGCCGCCGACCCACGGGTACGGCTCGAATGACCGCCGCCGTCCTCACCCGGGTACGCCGACTGCCCCGACTCCGGCCGGGCCGCCTCGGCGCGACCGTCGCCGGCACGGTGCTCGCCGTCGCCGTGCTCGCCTGCCTGCTCGCCCCGGTGCTCTGGCCGCTGGACCAGAGCGCGATCGACCTGTCGCAGACCCGGCTGGCACCGTCGGCGGCACACCCGGCCGGCACCGACGATCTCGGCCGCGACGTGCTGCTGCGCAGCATCTACGGGCTGCGCGTCTCGCTGCTGGTCGGAGTCTTCGCAGCCCTGGTCGCCGCCGTCATCGGCGGTGCCGTCGGTGCGCTCGCCGGCACCCTCGGCGGCTGGGTCGACCGGATCCTGATGCGGCTGGTGGACACCATCGCGGCGATGCCGCACCTGCTGCTGGGCATCTTCATCGTGGCGATGCTGCGACCCAGCCTGGGCGCGGTGGTGCTCTCCGTCGGGCTCACCCACTGGCTGTCCACCGCCCGGATCGTCCGGTCCGAGCTGCTGAGCCTGCGGCACCGGCCGTTCATCGACGCGGCCGTCTCCGGTGGGGCCGGGCGGATGCGGGTGCTCACCCGGCACCTGCTGCCGCACGTGCTGCCTCGGCTCGCACTGGCCACCACCCTGATGATCCCGCACGCGGTGTGGCACGAGACCGCCCTGTCCTTCCTCGGTCTCGGCCTGCCCCCGCACCTGGCCTCCCTCGGCAACATGATCAACGACGGTCGGGGATCCCTGCTCGCCGGCGCCTGGTGGGCCAGCCTCACCCCGGGCCTGGTGCTGATCGTGGTCACGCTCGCGCTGGCCGCCCTCACCGCCCACTGGCGGGACCACCTCGACCCCCGGGTACGTGCGGAGTTGCAACTGTGACCACCACCGACCCGCTGCTGGCCGTCGCCGGGCTCACGGTCCGTTTCCGGCTGCCGGACGCCGTCGTCCACGCCGTCACCGACCTGCACCTGGACATCCGACCCGGTGAACTCGTCGCCGTCGTCGGCGAGTCCGGCTGCGGCAAGTCGGTCCTCGCCCACGCCCTGCTCGGCCTGCTGCCCCGCAACGCCACGGTCACCGGCCGCGCCCTGCTGCGCACCGACAGCGCCGGCTCGCGCAGCGGTAGCGCCGGATCGCGCGGCGGTAGCGCCCTGGCGCGCGGTGGCGACGGGGCAGCGCCGGTCGACCTGCTCGCCTGCCCGCCACGACAACTGGCCCGGCAGGTACGCGGACGGGTCGTCGGGCTGGTGCCGCAGAGCCCGGCGACCTCGCTGACACCGGTGCGTACCGGTCGTCGGCTGCTGGTGGAGACGCTGCGGGCACACGGTCACACCGGCGCCGACGCCCCTGTCGCCGCCGACCGCCTCGCCGTCGACGTCGGCCTGGACCCGGCCGACCTCGACCGCTACCCGCACGAGTTGTCCGGCGGCATGGCCCAGCGGCTGGCCACCGCTCTGGCGCTCGCGCCCGACCCGCCGCTGCTGCTTGCCGACGAGCCGACCACCGGCCTGGACCGCCCGCTTGTCGACCACACACTCGACCTGCTGCGCCGACGCTGCGACGCCGGCGCCGCCGTCCTGCTGATCACCCACGACCTGGCTGCCGCACAGCGGGTGGCCGACACCGTGGCGGTCATGTACGCCAGCCGCATCGTCGAGCACGCCCCCACCGAGGCGCTGTTCGAGGCACCCGGGCACCCGTACAGCGCGGCGCTGCTCGACGCGCTGCCGCAGCGGGCGTTCCGGCCCGTGCCGGGGCACCCGCCGATGCTTACCGACCTGCCGGCCGGCTGCGCGTTCGCCGCCCGCTGCGACCGGGCCACCCCGGCCTGCCGGGTGCAGCCCGCGTTCACCGGCATCCGCGCCGGTCAGGTCGCCTGCCATCACCCGCTGGAGCGCGCCGAACTCTGCGCCGAGGTGCCGGCGTGACCGGCCGCGCCCTGGCCGCCTGCCAGGTCAGCGCGAGCTACGGCTCGCAGCGGGTGCTCGATCGCGTCGACCTGCACATCGCCGCCGGTGAGACGGTGGGGCTCAGCGGCCCCTCCGGCAGCGGCAAGTCCACCCTGGCCCGGTTGCTGGCGCTGCTGCACCGGCCGGACTCCGGTCACGTCAGCCTCGACGGCGCCGCGGTGACCGGCACCCGGCATCAGGTGCCGGTCGCGATGCGTACCCGGGTGGCGATCCTGTTCCAGAGCCCGCGCGCCGCCACCGACCCTCGGCTCACGCTGGCGGAGATCATCGCCGAGCCGTTGCGCGCCACCGGCACCCCGGCCGAGCAGGCCCGCGAGCGTACGGCCGAACTCGCCGACACCGTCGGGCTCACCACCGACCTGTTGACCCGCCGCCCGCACGCGGTGAGCGACGGCCAACTGCAACGCGCCTGCCTGGCCCGGGCGCTGGTGCACCGGCCCGCGTACCTGCTCTGCGACGAGGCGACTGCCATGCTGGACGCCTCCACCCAGGCCCACGTGGCGGCGGTGATCGGGGAGTACCAGCGCCGGCACTCCGCCGGCGTGCTGGTGATCAGCCACGATGCCGCGCTGCTGGCCCGGTGGGCCGACCGTGTCGTCGACCTGTCCTGACGAACCGGTGCTCACGTACGACGGCGGCCCCGGGGGAAGATCCCCAGGGGCCGCCGTGGCGTGGCACTGATCAGCTGGTCGGGAAGTTGTCCGGGGTACGGATGCGCTCCCGCATGAAGACACCGGACGGCGTCAGCACCGAGGTGCCTGTGTAGTTGCTGCCGTTGCAGGTGCCCGGTCGCAGCGCGGCGCTGCCCTCGGCCTTGTCGGAGAAGGTCCAGTTGGCGTAACCGATCTTCAGCCGGTCCAGCAGGTCCAGCCACTGGGTGCTGCTGGCCAGGTCGACACCGCCGTCACCGGTGTAGTCCACCGTGCCGAACTCGGTGACGAACAGCGGCAGCCGGGCCGCCGCCCGCTCCACCTCGGCCCGGTAGTTGTCCCGGTGCGAGGCGGCGTAGAAGTGGAAGGCGTACATGACGTTGCTGGCGTTGACCGGGTTGTTGACGATCTCGGTGTGGTTGGCACCCTCGGAGACGCCAAGCGAGGACCAGCCCCGGGTGCCCACGATGACCACCGCGTCCGGGTCGTTGGCCCGGATCACCGGGATGACCTGGTCGGCGTAGTTCTTGATGGTCGACCAGCTCACCCCGTTGGGCTCGTTGGCGATCTCGTAGATCACGTTGTTCTTCGACGCGTGCCGGGCGGAGACCGCGGCGAAGAAGGTCTTCGCCCGCTCCAGGTTGAACATCGGGTCACCCGGAGTGAGCAGGTGGAAGTCGATCATCGCGTACATGCCGCGCCGGGTGGCCTCCTCGACCAGGGTGTTCACCCGATTGGTGAACCTGGCCGGGTCGGTCTCGTAACCCTGCTCCTGCACGTACATCGCGATCCGGAACAGGTCCGCCCGCCAGTCGGTGGCAAGAGCGTCCAGGGAGGCGTTGTTGTAGCAGTTGTCGAACCACTGGATGCCGTGGGTGCTCATGCCGCGCAGCTGGATCGGCCGGCCGTACTGGTTGCACAGGTTGACCCCGCAGACCCGCAGCTGACCGTTGATCTGCACCGGGGTCTGCCCGGTCGGCGGGGGAGTGGTCGGCGGAGGGCTGGTCGGTGGCGGGGTGGTGGGCGGGGGAGTGGTGGTGGAACCGGTGCAGGGCACCCCGTTGAGGGTGAAGGCGGTCGGCGACGGGTTGCTGCCGGTGAAGCTGCCGTTGAACCCGATGCTGGTGCTGGCCCCGGTGGCCAGGTTGCCGTTCCAACTCTCGCTGCGCGCGGTGACGGCGTTGCCGCTCTGGCTCCAGGTCGCCGACCAACCCTGGGTGACCCGCTGCCCGCTGTCCGGGAAGCTGAACCCCAGGGTCCAGTTCCCGATCGCGTCGCCCAGGTTGGTGACGGTGACGTTGGCGGTGAAGCCGTTGGACCAACTGTTCGTCGTGTAGGTCACGGAGCAGCCGGTCGCGGCCATCGCGTTGGAGGCGGGCAACGCCGCGAGCGCGCCGAGGGTCAGCGCGCCGACGGCGCCGGCCGCGACCAGGAGACGTCGTGGACGGGACGGGGGATGCTTCATGGTGGACCGTCACAATCTGGTCGTGGTGGGTGCGACCTGCTGGGCGGGTACGGCTCGGTGTGCGGGTGTGGCTCGGTGGTGGTACGGCTTGGTGGTGGTACGGCGACTCCGGCCACATAGGACGGTGGCCGGGAGCGCTCCCACGAGAGCCTACGTGGGGTCGAAACAATGACGCAATATTTGGATGCATCGAAGTCTCGGCAACGGTCGACGCCCCGGGAAGCGTTTCCCGGGGCGTCGTGTTCGGCGTACCCGCTCAGCTCTGGTCGGCCGCGCGTCGCCGATCGGCCTCGGCGTCGGCGGCACCCACCGGAGTCGGGTCGGTGTCGCGCCGCGCCGCGCTGAGGTCGATGTCCGCGCCCGCCCGGGCGGCATCTGCCGCCGCGTCGTCCGCGCCCACCACCTCGCCGCCGTCGGAGTCCCCGCCGTCGGCGACCAACTTGCCCGCCGCGGCCAACGCGATCGGGGTGTACCTGGGATCGGTGGTCATCTCGTCCTCCCTCGTGCAGGTGAGGGTCAGGTACCCGCCGGTGGCTCAGGCCACACGGGACGGCGCGCCAATCGGTTCGAATACGCGGCTGGTTGTCCTATGGCAAATGCCACACCTCGCTCCGACGGTCTGCCCCATTAGTTCGCATCGTCGGACCGCGTCGTCGCAGCCTGCATGGGAGCCGACACCAACGGTGGTGAATGTGTGGCCCTGGCCTGCTCACGTTACGGAATCGTCGCAGCGTGACCGTGCGCGAGTTTGCACCGGTAACTACCCTGACCCTGATCATGTGCCAGCGAACCTCTCGACTTGACAAGGGCCACGCATGAGTGACAGTTACCCGCCGTACGGGGGGCAGCCGGATCCCAACGCCGGGGGCTGGGGCACCCCGCCCGGATCCCCGGTCGGACCGATGCCGCCCGGCTCCCCTGTCGGTCAGCCGATGCCGCACGGTTCCCCGGCCGGTCAGTCCGGCTACCCGTCGCCGTACGGCACGCCGGTCCCACCGCCCCCGCCGCCGTACGGTGCCCCCCCGCCGCAGAAGTCGAAGAACGGCCTCTGGCTGGGGCTGGGCATCGGTGCCGCGGTGATGGCCGTGCTCGTCGCCTGCGGCGGCACCATCGGCTACTTCATGCTCTCCGCGGACGACGAGGACAACCCCACGCCGGTGGCCAGCGGCTCGAGCAGCCCGTCGGCCGCCGCTCCGCAAACCTCCGAATCCCCCTCGGCGGCACCGCCGCCCGTGGACGAGGAGCAGCCGGACAACAACAACGCGATCACCGCCCGCAGTTCCAGCGACCTGTCGGCGGTGTGTGACGGCAACCCCGTCCTCAACGCCGCGCCGTACACCAGCGCGAAGAGCGCCAAGATCTACACCTTCGCCAACTCCCCGGACCGCCCGGAATCCTGGCTGAGCAAGTCGGTCGGCTACAACAAGCCGTACTACGCCAAGGTCGCCGACTGGTCCAAGGTCTCGGTCGTCGGCTGCCTCACCTTCGAAGAGGGCAGCGAGGGCGAGCCGCGCAAGTGTGACTACAAGGACAGCGACGACAAGAAGATCACTGTCGACTATGTCTCCGCGCGCTACACCCTGACCTTCCACAACGCCAAGACCGGCGAGAAGATCGGTGACGGCGGCCGGATCAACGCCCCGGCGATCCGCTGCCCGAGCTTCATCTCCTACAACAAGTCGACGATGAAGGCGTACGCCTCGCCGGACGACGGCGCCATCGAGCTGGCGCTGGACAAGTTCACCTCCTGATTCGTACGCGATGACGGCGGGGACCCGAACCGGGTCCCCGCCGTGTCGTTGCACGGCTCGATCGGCCTGGTGTGGCGCGGGCGTCGGACCGTGTCCATGAGTTGCCGCGTCGTCGGCATAGGGCAGACTGCGTTGCGTGAGTCCCGTGAGTCGTCGCCGTAAGCCGAAGAGTCGATCCGTCCGTAGCGGTGCGCCGCTCGTCGTGATGGACCCGCCGGACCAGTGTGACTGCCCGCACTGTGCCGGGGATCAGCCCACGCCGGAGCAACTCGACAGCCTGATGCCGCTGGTCGACCTGGACGCGATGCAGGACCCGACGGAAATCGAAGTTGCCGCCGCGATGTTCCTGGCGGTCGGTGCCCTCGTCGGGGAGGACTTCGACCGGGCGTTGCCGGAGCTGTTCGTACCGACGCTGGAGACGACGGCCACGGCATCGGCGCGCGCCATGCTCGCCGGCATCGCCGCAATCTGCGACGGCGACACGAGTTGCCTCGCAGCGCAGGCGGCCGGTCGGCTCGCCGAGGCAGGCGTCGACGCGCCGGCCTGGCTCGCCGAGTTGGAGATCCCGGTCGTGGCACAGGAGTGCCGCCAGTTCCTCAACCCGATGGGGGAGACCTTCCTGCTGGCCGGCATGTTCCAGCGGGCCGGCCGGTCGCTGGCCGTGTTCGTGGTGGTCGATCCCCTCGACTGTGGCGCTGCGCAGGAGATTCTCCTGATCGACCCCGACCAGTGGGATGCCGCGCGCCGGTCGCTCCGATCCGACCTGCGGGCCGGTGGCGTCTCCATCCGGGACGAGAGGATTCAGCCGGCAGACTTCCGCCGCGCCGTGCAGGAGGCGCTGGAGGTCCGTGCCGACCACGACCATGACCGCGACGTGGACGACCTCCTCGACGACGAGGAAGGCCCCGGCTACCCGGCGTTCGCCCTGCTCCTGCGCAGTTGGCTACGGGCGCTGCCGGAGCCGGCCAGCCGGCCACGGCACCGGCACGACGGCGAACTGGACATCGCCTCGATATCCGCGCTGCTGGACCGCCTACCGGGGCGTGGACGGAGAGGTGCCGTACCGAGACCCCGCAGCGCCACTCTGCCGCCCAAGCGGAAGAAGTCCGCCGGGCCGGCCCCCATCTACCGGATCAAAGTCGGCCTGAGGGGAGCCCGCCCGCCGATCTGGCGCCGCCTCGACGTTCCCGGGGACGTCACGCTGGCCCGGCTGCACACGCTGATTCAGGTCGCCTTCGACTGGGACGACAGTCACCTGCACGTCTTCGAAACCCCGTACGGCAGCTTCGGTCGTCCGGACGCAGAACTCGCTCACCGGGCCGAGTCGCGGGTCACCCTGGAACAGGTCGCGACCGCCGTGAACGACAAGCTCCACTACACCTACGACTTCGGTGACAGCTGGGAGCACGACATCCTGGTGGAACAGATCCTCGACCGTGATCCGGCCGTGACGTACCCGCGCTGTGTCGGTGGCCGGCGGGCCGCCCCGCCGGAGGACTGCGGAGGCGTGTGGGGTTACGCGGAGTTGGTGGACATCCTCGCCGACCCCACGCACCCCGAACACCAGGACCGCCGCGACTGGCTGGGCCTTGCCGAATCCACCCCCTTCGACCCGGCCCACTTCGACGCGAAGGCGATCACTGCCGCGCTGCAACGGTTGCGCTGACGCCACCAGCCGCCGGGTTGCCGGCGGTTGGCAGGCTGTGCGCCATGGGGAGCCTCGTCACACAGTTGCCCGCCCTGATCGGTGTGCTGGTCGGCACCATCGGCACGATCGTGGCCACGTCGCTCGCCGACCGCGCCCGCTGGCGTCGCCGCCAGGGCGTGCGATGGGACGAGCGGCGACTCGACGCGTACGCCGAGTTCGCCCGCGCGCTCAAGGAGGTGCACACCATCGCCAGCCGGCTGATCGGCGGCTACCTCGACCGCGAGCAGGAACTCGCCCTGCTGACCGAGGCCAACTTCCGGCACACCATCGCCTGGGAGAACGTCCTGCTGCTCGGCGACGCCCCGACGGTGACCGCCGCCCGGGCGTGGCGCGACGCGGTCTGGGAGGTCGAGAGCCTGGCCCGCGACGGCTCCGCCACCGACGGGCTGCCCGACCTGCTGCACCGTGCCAACGAGGCGCGGGACCAGTTCTACGACGCGGCCCGCGGTGGCCTCGGCGTCAGCGGCGGCTCGGTGGCCCAGGCCGCCCTGCTGGTCGACCGGCTCTACCCACGCCACAGCCGCCCGCCCGCGCAACGCTGAGCTCAGTGAGCTGATGCCCTGATCACCCGGCGGCGCTCAGCCGCGCTGTGTTCAGCCGCGCTGTGTTCAGGCGTGGTGCGCGGGTTGGTCGAGGATGGCGCTGAACCGCTCCTCGGCCAGGTCGAGCTGGTCGAGGATGTGTTGGCGCACCGGCGCGGACAGGGGAGTGTCGGCGCGGGTGACCAGATCGCGGAAGACCGACACCAGTGGGCGGTACTTGCGCGCCAACGCTTCCACCTTCGGCCCGACAGAGTGGATGACGCCGACACCGTTGTCGGTGAAGTCGGAGACCTTGATGACCCGGGCCCACGGCTCACCCTCGAGACTGTGCACGAGATGCTCGCGGTACTGCTCGTTGCGGTCCCGCTCCGGATCCCACGGCGGATTGGTGACCGCCGCGACCAGTCGCGCCACCCGCGTACCGAACCGGTCGGCGAGCACCGCCAACGCCGCACTGGTCGGATCACCCCCGGTGTACGCCTCACCGGCCAGTTCCGCCGGATGGTCCTCCACCGCGTCGTGCAGCAGACCGGCGACGATCACGTCCGGTTCGCGTACCTGGTAGTGGTGCATCAACCGGATCGCCACCCGCAGCAGATGATTGACGTACGGCTCCCGGGACCGCCGGTCGTCGCGGTGCAGCCGGGCAGCCAACTCCAACGCCTCACCGAACCGACGCCGGGCGTCGGCGTCGAACGCCGCACACTCCAGCCGGAACCTCTCCCGCAGGCCCGGCTCGCCGTGCATCTCGGTGATGGCGTGCATCGGCATGGTGGCCAGATACGGCGGTAGATCCATCCGTCTCTTATATCCGATCACCAGCCCAGCGGTCACCCATGGGCTTCCGCCGAGCGACCCGGTGCGCCGACTCGCCACAGCCTGCCCTGGGGTAGCACATCCGGCGGCTCGGCGGGGGATTTCCACAGGAGAGTGGGCGTCCACAGGATGGGGTGGGGGTGGTTGCGGCCTTCGACGGCAGGTGGGCAGGGTCGCGGCGTGAACGGGGTGCTTCGGAAGTTGGTGGCGCGCAGCGGTGGGCTGGTGACCCGGAGGGCAGCCGAGCAGGCGGTGCCGGAGTGGATACTGCAGCGGGCCTGCCGCAAGGGTGAGCTGGTGCGGGTGCTGCCCGAGGTGTTCGTCGCGGCGCACCTGTTCGATGACCCATCTCCGAGCACCCCGACGTTGAGCCGCCTCGACCCTGCTCTGCGGAACCGTGCGGCGTACGCCTGGGCGGAGGGCCGCGCCGCGTTGAGCCATCTCACCGCGCCCGATGTGTGGGGACTGCGTCGCCAGCCTTCCGGTGACCTTGTGCATCTGAGCGCGCCGTTCGGCGGGGGACTGCGTAGCCGTCCCGGTGTGCGGGTGCACCGACGGCGGGACTTCACCCCGGAGCCACCGCAGGTGGTGGTCCGCCAGGCTCTGGCGGTGACACGCATCGAGCAGGCCCTGGTGGATTCCTGGCCGTTGTTGCCGTCCGCCGAGCGACGCGCACCGATGATCAGGGCGGTCAACGACCGACTGACCCCCGCCCGCCTGGCGGCGGCCCTGCGGGGCGCCTCGAATGTGCCGGACCGGGCAGCGCTGGGCACACTGGTGACCCGGCTGGCCGAGGGTTGCCGTAGCCCCGTTGGAGATCTGGGGACACAAGCGGGTGTTCACCGGCCCCGGAATGCCGGCGTTCCAGCGGCAGAAGCGGATCATGGTAGGGCGACGCACCATGTACCTGAACCTGTTCGCCGAGGAGGAACAGGTCAACATCGAACTCGACGGGGCCACCACCCACGGCGACCCCAGCCAACGCGAGATCGACCTGCGCCGCGACGCCCTGTTGGCCACCCTCGGCATCCTGGTGGTCCGCTTCGCCCACCGCCGCCTGTTCCACGAGCCCGACCAGGTACGCCGGGAAACCCTAGCCATCCTCGCCACCCGCCGGTGACCCCGACCCACACCTGGGCTGTGGCAGTTCAGCTGTCGAAATTAACGTTTGAGCCAGCTGAACTGCCACAACTCGACGCGGCCATCGCTACCAGTGGCCGTCGTTCGGTGGGCGGCATTCCCGGGCGTGCATGGTCTGCCAGTCGCGCAGCGCCCGCTTGAGCCGCTCGTTCTCCTCAGCGAGCGTACGAATCTGCCGGTGCAGGTCGGCCAGGTCATCGGCGACCCGGGCCTGGAACTCGCGTACCTGATCGGGGTCGACGCCACGGCGACGCGGGTCGAAGGTGCGGGTGCGTACCTCGTGCGGGGTCATCCGGGCCGGCAGTCCGGTCCCGTAGAGCTGGCCGGATCGATACACCTGGGCCACGTCGGTCCTCTCCTGGGCGAGCGGAAGCGCGAAAGGTCGGTGCGGTGGGTCTGGAAGGGCAGGCCGTGCGTGGCCGGCGTCCGCACGGCCCGCCCGCTCGGCCGCCGCAGCCCAGTTCGGCGGTACGACGACAGAGCAGCCGGTATGGGTCGGGACGGGCACGCGCACCCGCCCCGACCAGGGGGAACACCTCAGTCCCTTGTTGCCACGCAAGGTGAGAGGCGCTTCCCAACTTAGCTGTCCCAGTCACCTGAGTCAAACAATGAGTTGTTGTGGAGTGTCGTTGCGTGATCGAATTGGCGTGCCACGCAAGGGGAAGGTCATGCCGATCACCGCCGACTACATCCGCATTGCCGACGAGATCGTCGCCGACATCAGAGCCGACAAGCTCAAGCCGGGAGACAGGCTGCCCTCGATCACGCAGCTCGCGGCCAAGCACAAGGTCAGCCCGTCAACGGTCAAGCAGGTCTATGTGCGGCTGGAAGCGCTCCGGGTGATCTGGCGGCATCAGGGCAAGGGTGTCTTTGTGAACGATCCCAGCCTCTGGATGCGGGAGCCGTAGGTAGCGAGTTGGCGGCGAATACGGGCCTTACGGGTGCCGTCGTCCCATAGGCGCGCCTGAGCCCGGTTGGTGGGCTGTGTTGCTGGTGCCGAAGGGGCACCTCACGCTGGATAGCGTTCCACCGGGTGAGGGCCAGTCAGGACCAAGCACGCGAGGTGCATCACGCGTTCGCTGATCTGGGGTTCGACGCCTTGTCAGCGTCGCGGATGCGGGCGGCCAGGTCGAGGGCGGCTCGGATCGGGTCGGCGTTCCAGTGGCTGGCGAAGGCGTCGTACAGGTGCCATCCGGCGCGGGTCAGGGTCCGTTGCCGCTCGACGTGGGCGGTCACGCCGTCGGGATGGACCCCGCAGATCACCCCGACCGCCTCGGTGTCCTCGCCGACACACAGGTCGATCTGCCAGCGGCCGACGGGGTAGTCGACCCGTACCGGCAGTCCCAGCTTTTCGAGTTCGAGGGCCAGGGCCCGGGCCCAGGGGTCCGAGGCGGAGGTGACCGGGCCGGTCGGGGGTGTCGGGGGTTGTTCGGCGTAGCGCAGGTAGTCGCCGATGATGCCCTCGGGGGAGCGCAGCGAGGTGACCACGGTCAGATGCTTCCTGGCCCTAGTGATCAGGACGTTGAGCAGGCCGGGATCGGTCAGGAAGCGGTGCCGGGCCGGTGGGTCCTCGTCGACCAGCCCGAGTGAGGCGATCACCACGTCCGCCTCGCTGCCCTGGAAGGCGTGCACCGTCCCGGTACGCAGACCGAGCCGCTGGATCGCCTCGAGGTCGTACGCCGACAGCAGGGCCGCCTCCACCGCGTCCGCCTGGGCCCGGAACGGGCTGATCACCGCGATCCCGCCGGCCCGGGGATGGGTGGACAGGGCCCGGACCAGGTCCAGTACGGCGTCCACCTCGGCCTGGTTGACGCCGTCGACCACGGTGGCCTGGTCGACCGTCACCACGTCGATGGCGTCGGCCTGTTCGTTGCGCGGGTGCCGGGTGACCAGTTCCAGTCTGCCGTCGTAGAACCGTTCACCGGAGAACCCGATCAGGTGTGGCGCGGACCGGTAGTGCTCGGCCAGCCAGGTGACCCGGGCGGCACCGGCCGCCAGGTCGTAGACGCTGGACCGTCGGACGTCGAGCCGGTTGGCCAGCCGGTCCAGCCCGTGCCGGTGCAGGGTGGCGGTCACCTCGACATCGGCGACGAAGGAGACGAACCGCAGTTGCCGGGGGTCACCGGCGACCAGCGCGTTCCGGGCGCGGGCCAGCACCGGGGCGGCCCGTACCTGGTCGATGTGGGCGGCCTCGTCCAGCACCACCAGGTCGAACATGCCGGCCACCGGCGGCAGCAGATCCTCGACGTCGGTCACCGTGCCCACCCACAGGGGCAGGGCCCGCACCAGCGCCTCGGCGTCCAGCCCGGCGAGCAGTTCCCGGCGCCGGTTGCGCCCGGCCCGCAGGGCGGTACCCAGACCGTTGGCGGCCCGCCGGGCCTGCGGGGTCCACCGTCGGGCGCTGGTGGTGTGGTGCCGCAGGGCGGTGCCGACCGCCTCGGCCAGTACGGTGTCCGCCTCCGCCAAAGCCTGCCAGGCGGCGGAGAGTTCGGTGCCGCCCTGGGCGGGGAGTCGAGCCGCCGCCTGGACGGCCTCGGCCGCCTCCACCGCCGCGTCCAGCCGTTCCCGGGGCAGGCCGGGACCGGCTCCGGTCAGCTGTCGCAGCCGCCGTTGGGCGTACGACCGTCGCAGTCGCGGCCACCAGCCCGCGCCCTGGCGGCTGGTGTCCCTCAGGGCGTGCCGGATGGCGGTGAGGTCGGCGTCCGGGTCGAAGACCCGTGGCGCGTCCTGACTCAGCGCGGGCAGCAGGGGCTGCCAGCCCGGGAGCGTGGCGGCGCGGCGCTCCTGCTCCAGGGCGGCGGCGATCCCGGCTTGGATGGTGGTGACCCGGTGCCGGGCCGCCGCCACCGCTGCGGCGTCCTCGCGCAGTTGGTCGTCGCGCACCCCACCGGCGGCGCCGTCGGCCAGGTCGGCGGCGACCGCCTCGCGTCGCTCCGCGTCTCCGAAGAGCACCGGGGGTGGGCCGGGATGCCGGCGCAGCAGCGCGCCCAGGGCCTGCGCAGCCGCCACGGACTGGGTGGCCACCAGCACCGACTTACCCCGGTCGACCGCGTCCAGCGCGGCGGCGACCAGGGCGTGACTCTTGCCGTTGCCGGGGGCTCCGGAGACCACCACCACCGCTTCGGTACGGGTGCGCCGGACCACCTCCAATTGGGTGCCGCTCAGCGGCAGGGGAGACAGCACCTCCTCGTTGTCCCGGCTGGCCGGGTCGGCGTTCTCGTCAGCGCCACCGAAATAGAGCCGGCGCAGGGCGGTGTCCGCCAACCCGGGACGACCCGCCCAGTTCAGCAGGGTGTCGCGGAGTCGACCGGCGAACACGTCCCGGGTCACGAAGATCGCCGCCGCGGCGACCCCGGTGAGGCAGGTGTCGTCGAAGCGGCGCGGTGGCCGGGGCACGACCTGCTCCACCTTCAGACCGGCCGCCTCGGCCGCCGCGGTGATCCAGGCGGCCGTGCCGGGCGCGGTCAGCCAACCCGGCCCGGCGAGCCCCGGTGCGGCCTCCAACCGGGCGGCGAGATCCCGATCCTCGATCAGCGAGGTCATCTCCAGGTCACCGGCAGGGACCACCCGGTAGCCGCCTCGACCACGCTCCAGCCGTACCGGTTGGGCCAGCAGCGGCAGCCGGATCCGCCGCCGTACCCCGTCGATGTCCGCCCCGCCGACCAGGAATGCCAGGCCACGGCGCAGGATGCGTTCGTCGCGGTGCAGGGCGTCCTGCGCCGCCAGCCGGTCCAGGTGGCCGTTGAGGGGGCCGCGGTGCGGCTCCGGCAACCAGACCAGCGGCCGGCTGCCTGCGGCCATGTCGAGGACCCGCTCGGCCCCGGTCGGAGCCAGGTCGGCGAGCGCGGTGAGGATGACGGCCGCGTCCATCGCCCGCACATTCTGCCGTACGCCCCCTACACCGCCGGCATGCCGCAACAACCCCCGGAACAACCCCCTCGGCCTGGGGCTTCTGGTGTCTCCCGCACCCCTTTGCTCTGCTTCAACCCGCGCAACGATCCGGCGGCGGAACCGCTGCGTGGGTTGAAGCAGAGCAAAGGGCGCTCGGGGGAATGAGGGTGGGGGCCGTCGTCATCGACGGCCCCCACCGGCTTGATGCTCAGGTGCCGGCGTGGCCGGCACGTCAGGTGTTATCCGGCGTACGTCTCGAACTCGGCGATTCGCGGGGTGCCGGAGGAGCCGGTGATGTCGAAGGTGATCTTCCGCAGCGAGGTGGCTGGGAAGGTGATCACGCCGGCCGTGCTGCCGGTGGCCAGGACCGCGCCGGTGTCGTGGTTGAGCAGTCGCCACGACCGGACGTTGCCGACCGCACCGGAGGCCTCGCGGATGTTGACGCGGGAGACCCGGGTGGCGGTGTCCCACTTGATGGAGATCTGGCCGGTCGATCCGGACGGCGACCAGGCGGTGCTCATGTTGCCGTCGCGGACGTCGCCGTAGCTGGTGCCACTGGCCTTGCTGGAGCCGTCGGAACCGGCCCCGATGCTCAGGTTGGTGCCGCTGGGCTGGCTCGGCGTCGGGGTCGGACTGGTCGGGCCCGGCGTCGGGGTGGTCGGGCCCGGGGTGGGCGTGGTCGGGTTGCTCGTCGGGTTCGTCGGCGTGCAGCTGCCGTTCGACGTACGGATGCCCTTGTTGGCGCCGGCGGTCTGGCGGACGATGTCCGGCACGCAGTTGGCCGGGTCGAGGCGGTACGAGTACGGGATGCTGACGCTGGTGTTGGAGGTCGGGTTGGGGCCGGCCGGGTTGGTGTCGCCGCTACGGCTGGACCAGGTCACGTTGTCGAAGATGTTGCCGCTGACCTGCCAGTAGCCGGCCGCGTCGGTGTAGAAGGTGCCCAGCACGTCCTTGGCGTTCTGGAAGTAGTTGTTCTCCACCTTGGCCTGGGCGCCGGCCCGGGAGTTGATGCCGGACTCGTTGATCCGGGAGAAGTGGCTGTTGAAGATGTGCGCGACACCGCCGCGCAGCAGGGGAGCGCGGGAGTCGATGTTCTCGTACAGGTTGTGGTGGAAGGTGACGAAACCGTTCGACAGGTCGCTCTCGCTGGAGCCGATCAGGCCACCGCGACCGGAGTTGCGCAGGATGCTGTAGGACAGCGTCACGTACTGCGTGTTGTTCTTCATGTCGAACAGCCCGTCGAAGCCCTGCGACTCGCCGCCCGAGGCCTCCAGGGTGACGTGGTCGACCCAGACGTTGCGGACGTTGGCCTCCATGCCGATGGCGTCGCCGCCGTTGGAGGTGGGGGAGCCCGACTTCTTGACGTTCCGGACGGTCACGTTCTGGATGATGATGTTGCTGGCCTCACGGATGTGGATGCCGATCTGGTCGAAAGTGGCGCCGTTGCCCACTCCGAGGATCGTGACGTTGCTGATCTGCTTGAGCTCGATCACGTCGGCGGCGGTGTTGCAGCTCGACCCCGACACCTTCGTGGTGTTGCCGTGGTTGATGGTCCCCTCGACCTGGATGGTGATCGGGGTGCTGCTGCTGGCCCGGTTGCACAGGGCCGCGTGAATCTGGGTGCCGGTGGTGGCGCGTACGGTCTGGCCGCCGGCCCCGCCGGTGGTGCCGCCGTTGCGGGTCGCGAAGCCGGTGGCGCTACCGACGGCCGCCGACGCCTGTGGCGTCATGACGGCCATACAGACGGCGGCTCCGGTGGCCGTGGTGGCCAGCGCCGCCAGGATTCGTAGCGCGACTGTGCGTCTCATCCTTGCCTCACCTTCCTTGGTGGTGGTGAAAGGAAGGGCCCCTTGTTAACGCCTCCGGTATAGGAAGGGCCCCCTTTTAACAGCGGTGTGTGCCGCTACAGCGGCAGCCGGTCGGCGCCGGCGAGCGGGCCGACGACCAGCGGCACCAGCGGTGCCGGCAGCACTGGGCCGTGCCGCATCGTCGGCGTCCATCCGGCGTCCGGGGACAGGTCCGGGTCGTGTCCGGCGTTGTACGCGGCCACCAGGTCGACCGGACGCGGCAGCCCGCCTGCCGGCGTGATCCAGTTGCCCCGGGTGGTGATGGCGGTGCCACCCCAGTCGTAGAGCAGGTCGGCGGCGGTGATGCCGGTGCCGAGGGTGAAGTGGTTGTTCTCCGCGTACACCGCGGACTGCACGCCCACGCCGATGGCGTACTCGAAGTCGTCGCCGGCGAGCCGGTAGGCGTTGTTGTAGAGGTCGACCTGGCCGAAGCGCACCCGGGGCAGCCGTTGCAGCGACCCGTCGAACAGGTTGTGGTGCAGGGTGACGTTGAGCCGCCCGACGTCCGGGCCGACGGTGTTGGACGAGCCGATCAGCATCAGCTTGTCCCGCCCGTCGAACCGGTTCCAGGCGGCGGTGACCAGGCTGGCGGTGTGCGTGATGTCAAGCGCGCCGTCGTGCACCTGGTACGGGCGACCGAAGTGGACCGGTTGGGCGCTGTCCGGGCTGTCGCCGTCGGTGAAGGTGTTGTGTTCGATCCAGACGTTCTCGCTGCGGCGCACCGAGATCTGGTCGTACTGGGAGTTCCAGTTGCCGGTTTCGCCGTCGGTAGGGGACCAGGCGGGGAAGCAGTCCCGGGCGTCGTCGAAGGTGATGTTGCGGACGATCACGTTCGTGACCCGGTCGATCATCAGGGTGAGGCCGGCCAGCCGCGCCCCCCGCAGCCCGATGACCGTGGTGTTCGCGCCGACGTTGATCTGCGTGTGCCGGGTCTGGTTGGTCACCGACCGCACCCGGGCTTCCTCGACCGGCCCGCTCGGCGCCACCCGACCCCAGACCGCCGGGTCGTACGCGGCCAGGTACGCCTGGAGCGAGTAGCCGGGATCGGCCAGATCCGTGCAGTCCAGCAGTGTGCCGTCGGGGCCCTCGAACCCGTCGATGGTGCCCTTGACGTACACGATCTTTGGGGTGTTGTTCGTGGCGTTTGTGGCGTTGTCGCCGCCGAGCGCGGCGACCAGCTCGGCTCGGGTGGTGACCACGTGCACCTGGTCGGCGGTCGCGGTCGAGCCGCCGGTGGTGCCCGGCCCGGCGGACGCCCAGCCGTCACCGGCCGGCAGCGTCTGCCGCCCGAGCTGGCGAGCCAGCGGAGACAGGGCCAGCGGAGACAGGGCCGGTGCAGACCGGGCCGACGGGGACAGGGCGGCGGTGACGCTGGTCCCGGCCGGTACGTGGGCGGCGGCGGGAGCGGGTGCGACGGTCAGGGTGAGTGTGATCAGTGCCGCGCTGGCGGCGATTCTGCGCATGGGGTGGGTCCGTTCCTTCGTTGTGTTTCTCGTATGTAACGAAGGCTACGGATAGAGTTTTATGAGGGTCAATATTATTGTTATGCAGGTTTGTTGCATTAATTGTGATCGGCCGGAATTGACCCGGCCTGTCCTGGTCGGGAAGTGCTGGTCAACGCATTGAGTCGATCCATTTCGGATCGTCGATTTGCAGTCCGGTTGCCGTTACCTCCTATTTCGGTGCGGTGACCCGCCACGGCGTGACAGCCCACGGCACGCCCGATTCCGACGGCAGTTCGCCACGCTCGGCGGCGCGACGCAACACCGCGTTGACGCCGCGGATGCGCAGCACCCGCTGGGCGCCCTCGCCGACCGGGTCGACCAGTTCCCCGCCGAGCAGCGTGGGCTCGGGTGCCTCCTGCAACGTGGTCAGCAACGAGGTGAAGGCGGCGGTCCTGGCCAGCGGCGCGATCAGCGGCACCCGGCGGTCGGCCCGATGCGCGAGCAGGTTCTCCAGCAGTCCCTGCCGGCCGGGCACCACCCGCGGACCCGCCTCGCCGGGCAACCACAGCCGGTCGGTCGGGTACTCCAGCACCGCCCGGCCACCGGTGCCGGTGACGATCACCTCGCCGGCGATGAAGTCCTCCCCGGCGAGGGTGACCGCGGCGACGATCGGCGGACCGACCACCTGTCGCAGCCGCAGCACCGCCGTGTCGTCGACCTCGATCGGCCGTACCCGGTACCGCTCCACCTCGACGGTGGCCGGCTCCACCGGCTGCCCGGTGACCGCCTCGGCGACGGCCAGGCACTGCATGACCGCGTGCGCGAGCGGGTTGGCCAGCGCGCCGTCGAGCACCGGCCGGCCGTCGAGCAGCCGCCGTCCGGCCCACGGGGCGCGGGCGTAGTACGCGTCCGGCCGTTGCCAGGCCGCGACCGTCGCGATGCCGGTGACCGTACCGAGCCGGCCGGTGCTCGCCGCGTCGGTCAGTGCGGTCAGCGCCGTCGAGCCGAGCGCCTGGAACCCGACCTGCGCCACCCGGCCGGTGGTCGCCAGGGCACCGGCCAACTCCTCGTGTTCCCCGCTGGTGAGCACCGGTGGCTTTTCCAGCAGCAGGTCGGCGCCGGCGGTCACCGCGTCCCGGGCGATCGGCAGATGGGTGTGCGGCGGGGTGCAGATCACCACCACCTCCGGGGCCACCTCGGCCAGCATCGCCCGATGGTCGGTGAAGATCCGGGTACCCGCCGGCACCGGCGCGGCCGGTTCCTCCTCGATCGGCCTCGGGTCGACCAGGGCGACCAGCCGCAGCCGCCCCGCGTCGTGCAGCGGGCCGATCACCCGCCGGTGCCAGCGACCATGCCCGTTCGCTCCGATCAGCGCGACCCGTGGCGTGTTAACCGCGACCCGTGGCGCGTTAACAGGGGGCCCTTCCTCTACACCAGGCGTTAACAAGGTGCCCTTCCTTTCCCTCAGGCGGCGGTGAGGGTGGTGCGGACGCCGTGGGTGGTGAGGTCGGTGAGCCAGGTGGTCACGTCGGCGCGTACCTGCGCGTCGGCGGCCACGTCGGGCGGGACGATCTCGTCGAGGGCGAGCACCGCGTCGACCGCCCCGGCCGGGGTCTGCGGCGCGTCGGCCAGGGCGGCCCGGATGCGGTCCGCGAGCGGATCGTCAAGCGGCAGCGTACGACCGTCGTCGGCGGTGCCCTGGGCGAACCGGATCCAGGCGGCGAGCACCAGTGTCGCCCAACGTGCCGACCGGCCCTGCGCCCGCAGGTCGGCGATGGTGTGCAGGATCCGCTGCGGCAGCTTCTGCGAGCCGTCCATCGCCACCTGAAGGGTGCGGTGCCGGATCGCCGGGTTGCCGAACCGGGCCAGCACCTGCTCGCCGTAGTCGACCACGTCGACGCCCTGCGGCGGAGTGAAGCTGGCGGCCACGTCCTCGGCGATCAGCCGGCGCAGCACCGTCGCCAGGTGCGGCAGCGCGAGCGCGTCCGCGATCGTCTCGCAGCCGGCCAACGCGCCGAGGTACGCGGCGGCCGAGTGCACCCCGTTGAGCGTACGCAGCTTCAACCGCTCCCACGGCCCGGCGTCGGCGCAGAGCACCGCGCCGGCCCGCTCCCAGGCCGGCCGCCCGCCGGGGAAGTCGTCCTCGATGACCCACTGGGTGTACGGCTCAGCCGCCACCGCCGCCAGATCCTCCACCCCGAGCGCCCGCCGCGCCGCCGCGAGGGTCTCCGCCGTACTCGCCGGCACGATCCGGTCCACCATCGTGCCGGGGAACCCGACCTGCGTACCGACCCAGTCGACAGCGTGTCGTGGTGCCTGCGCGTACGCCAGGGCCTGCTGGACCAGGCCGCGGAGCCGGCGGCCGTTGGCGGGCAGGTTGTCGCAGCTGACCAGCGCGATCGGCCCGGCGTCGGCGGCGGCCCGGGCCAGCAGCCCACGCACCAGCAGACCGGGCACGGTCACCGGCGGCCGGTCGCTTGTCAGGTCGGCCACCAGCGCCGGATCCGGGCGCAGCGTCCCACCGGCCGGATCGAGCTGGTACGCCTTCTCGGTCACCGTCAGCGTGACCACCCGGATCGCCGGGTCGGCCAGCAGCGCCACCACCGCCTGCGGGTCGGCGGCGGCCAGCCGCACCCCGGCCAGCGCCCCGATCACCCGGGTGTGCCGGTCGTCGGCGGACAGCGTGCTGACGCTGAACAGGCTGTCCTGCGCGGTCAGTACCCGCACCAGGTCGGCGTTGCGCGGCGCCACCCCGACGATGCCCCAGTCACCACCGGCCGCCGCCACCGCCTGTTCGGTGTAGACCGCCTGGTGGGCCCGGTGGAACGCGCCGAGCCCCAGGTGCAGTACCCCGGCCGGCACGGTGCCGGGCTGGACCAGCGGACGCGCGTCGGCGGGCAGTCGACGCAGCGCCCCCAGGTCGAGTCGGGAGGCGCCCACGGTCACCGCCACGTCGGGCCGTCCGGGAAGCGGAAGGTGGCGATCGAGGACGGGTGCATGGTGGCGCTGTAGCCGGGTTCGGTCGGCAGCAGGTACCGCCCGTCGCGGGTACGTACCGGGTCGACGAAGTGTTCGTGCAGGTGGTCGACGTACTCGACCATCCGGCCGTCCAGGCTGGTGCCGACCCGCAGGTAGTCGAAGATCGCCAGGTGCTGGACGTACTCGCAGAGGCCGACCCCACCGGCGTGCGGGCAGATCGGCACCCCGAACTTGGCGGCCAGCAGGATCTCGGCGAGCACCTCGTTGACCCCGGCGACCCGGCAAGCGTCGATCTGCATCACACCGATCGCCTCGGCCTGCAACAACTGCTTGAAGATCACCTTGTTGGCGGCCACCTCGCCGGTGGCCACCCGGCACCGCCCGCCGGTCAGCTCGGCCATCGCCCGGGCGATGCGGGCATGGCCGAGGATGTCGTCGGCGTGCGTCGGCTCCTCGATCCAGTACGGGTCCACCTCGGCCAGCGCGGTCATGTTGGTGATCGCCTCGTCGACGTCCCACACCTGGTTGGCGTCCATCATCAGCAGCGCGTCCGGGCCGATCTCCGACCGGATGATCCGGGCCCGCCGCAGGTCGTCGGCGGGCGGTCCGCCGACCTTCATCTTCATCGCCCGCCACCCGGCCGCGTACGCCTCCCGGGTCAGGGCGCGCACCTTGTCGTCGGGGTAGCCCAGCCAGCCGACCGAGGTGGTGTACGACGGGAAACCGTCGCGCTCCAGCACGGCCAGCCGATCACCGAGCCCGTCACGGCCCTTGTCCAGGATGGCCGCGGCCTCGTCGGGAGTGAGCGCGTCGGTGATGTGGCCGAAGTCCACGTTGGCGACCAGTTCGTCGGTGGGCATCTCGGCCAGGTAACGCCACATCGGCTTGCCGGCGAGCTTGGCCCGCAGGTCCCACACCGCGTTGACGAGCGCCCCGGCGGCCATGTGGATGACCCCCTTCTCCGGGCCCAGCCAGCGCAACTGCACATCGGCGACCAGCGAGCGCCAGAACGCCACCGGCTCGGCGGTGATCTCCTGCACCGTCCGCCCCCGCACGTGATGGGCCAGGGCGTTCACCGCCGCGCAGGTGATCTCGTTGCCACGACCGTTGGTGAAGGTGAACCCGGCCCCGGTCGGCCCGTCGTCGGTGCTCAGCTCGACATAGGTGGCCGAGTAGTCACCCCGGTTGATGGCATCGGAGCCGTCGCCGGTGGCGGCGGTGGGAAACCGCACATCGTGCACATTGACATCAGTGATGGTGGTCATTGTTGCCCCTCCCCGAATTTGTAGACCTGCTTCGGCAGCCGGTACGCCAGGTCGACGATGGTCTCGGCGGCCTCGTCCATGGGCAGCCGGTGCTCGGCGACCAGCCGGGCCAGGAAACCCGCGTCGATGCGGCGGGCCACGTCGTGGCGTACCGGAATGGAGCAGAAGGCACGGGTGTCGTCGACGAACCCGGCGGTGTTGTAGAAGCCCGCGGTCTCGGTGACGGTCTCCCGGAACCGGCGCAGCACCTCGGGGGAGTCCAGGAACCACCAGGGCGCACCGAGCAGCAGAGCGGCGTACCCGCCGGCCAGCGGCGCGAGTTCCCGGGTGAAGGTGTCCTCGTCGAGGGTGTAGAGCACCACCCGCAGCCGGGGGTCGTTGCCGTAGGCGTCCAGCAGCGGGGCGAGCGCGTGCACGTACTCGGTGACCTGCGGGATGTCGCCGCCGACGTCGCGGCCGTGCCGGGCGTACAGCCAGCGGTTGTGGTTGCGGACCGCGCCGGGGTGCAGCTGCATGACCAGCCCGTCGTCGAGCGACATCCGGGCGAACTCCAGCAGCATGTGCGCAGCGAACGCCTCGGCGTCGCCGGGCTCGGCCCGGCCCCGCCGGGCCCGGTCGAACAGCGTCGCCGCGTCCGCACCGAGGTCGAGGGTGCGGGCGGTGCGGTGACCGTGGTCGGACGAGGTGGCCCCGGCGTCGATGAACGCCACCCGGCGGGCCCGCAACGCCGCCAGATAACCGGCGTACGTGCCGGTGTCCTCGCCGGTGATCTCGCCGAGCCGGTCGACGTTTGCCGACCAGTCCTCGAATTCCAGGTCGACCACGTTGTCCGGGCGGAACGTGGTGACCACCCGCCCACCCGGCCCGCCCCAGCCGTCGGCGGCCAGTTTGGCGTGCCGACCCAGGTCGTCCAGGGGCGACTCGGTGGTGGCCAGCACCTCGATGTTGAACCGTTCGAACAGCGCCCGGGGTCGGAAGTCCGGCTCGGCGAGCTTGGCGGCGAGGGCGTCGTACACCTCGTCGGCGGTGGCCGGGGAGAGTCGGGTGTCGACGCCGAAGACCTCGGTGAAGGTCTGTTCCAGCCACAGCCGTGACGGGGTGCCCCGGAACAGGTGCCAGTGCTCGGCGAAGCGACGCCAGATCCGTCGCCCGTCGGTCTCCACCGGGGTGCCGTCGCGGCTGGGCACACCCAGCTCGGACGGAGGTACGCCCTGGCTGAGCAGCATCCGGGTCAGGTAGTGGTCGGGCACGATGAGCAGCTGCGCCGGGTCACCGAACGGCTCATCCTCGGCCAGCAGCGCCGGGTCGACGTGCCCGTGCGGGGAGATGATCGGCAACCTTGCCACAAGCGCGTACAGCTCCCGGGCCAGTGCGCGTTGGCCCGGGTCGGCGGGGAGGAGCAGGTCTGGTCGGGTCGAGGTGGGCACGGGGTGCGACTCCTGGGGTAGAGGTCAGTCGAGGGTGAGCAGGTCGGCGACGCGTACCGGGGCGCCGGTGTCGAAGGACCGGTTGGCGGCCAACCCGGTGAGCAGGGCCAGCGCGCCGTCGCGGGCGCTTGCCGCGCGGTGCAGCGGGTCGGTCGCCCCGCCGAAGAGGACCTGGGTCATCCGGGCGTCCGCGCCACCGTGCCCGTGGCGGGTGTACCCGTCGACCTCGATGCGTTGCGGTGGGGACCAGAAGGGACGCAGGGTCAGCGTGGCCGCGCCACCCTCGGCGGCGGCCTGGTCGCCGTGCAGCGCCGCACCCTTGAGCGCGCCGGCTGCGGCCGGGCTGACGTAGTCGCTCTCGGTGACCTCCAGTTCGAGGCGGCCCCGACTGCCGTTGACCATCACCCGGTAGCCCTCCCAGGGGGCGTACGCGGTGAGGTGGTAGGTCATGGTCGCGCCGGTGGAGTAGGTGGCCAGCACCGCCATGTCGTCCTCGATGCTCACCCCGGGGGCGAAGACGTTGCGGTCCCGGTGGTAGCCGTCGGATGCCTCGGCGTCGAGGTACAGCTCGCGGAGTCGGGGGTGCTCGGCCAGGCGCAGCGCGAACGGGTCGTCGTCGGCGGCGGGGCTGGCGTGTGCCCGGTCGTAGTCGCGGGCGTAGCCGTGCCGGCGACCGTTCTCGCCGTAGAAGAACAGCCGTCCGGCCGCGTACACCTGCACGGGTGTGGCGTTCAGCCACCAGTTGACCAGGTCGAAGTGGTGGCTGGCCTTGTGCACCATCAGCCCGCCGGAGCTGGCCTTGTCGCGGTGCCAGCGGCGGAAGTAGTCGGCGCCGTGGCGTACGTCGAGCAGCCACTCGAAGTGCACCGAGCCGATCTCGCCGACCGCACCCTCGGTGAGCAGCCGGCGCATCTGCTCGTGCAGCGGGTTGTAGCGGTAGTTGAAGGCGACGGTGACCCGCCGGCCGGTGCGGCGTACCGCGTCGAGGATGCGTTGGCAGCGCGGCGCGTCGGTGGTCATCGGCTTCTCGGTGACCACGTCGCAACCGGCCTCCACGGCGGCGACCACGTACTCGTCGTGGGTGACGTCCACGGAGGTGACAAGCACGACGTCGACCCGCTCCTTGGCCAGCATCGCGGTGAAGTCCCCGGCGTGGTAGGTGGGCACCCGTGGGTGGCCGAGTTCGGTGAGCCACCGGTTGTGGGCGTCCATCCGGGCCTGGTTGACGTCGGCGAAGGCGACCAGTTCGGCGGTGTCGGCGTGGTCGCGGACCAACGCGCGGACGAACATCTCGGCGCGGGCGCCGGTGCCGACCACGGCGTACCGGGCCCGCCCGCCGGAGTGCGGAGACACGAACTGATCCTCCTCGATCTCTCTGCAAACCTTTGCAGCGAAGTAATCATGTTCGATCCCTTGGCGTCAACGGTGTATCAGCAATCAGCGGCCTTTGTGCTGATTCATGAGTATTGGAGGGCATGGCAAGTGCGGCTGTGAAACCTAGCTGTAATCATCGACCGTTGACACTGGCGCAACCGTTTGCATTAATTGGCGGCACCCGTGACCGCCGACACACGAAGGGGGCCGCAGTGCCTGTCACGATCCGGGACGTCGCGCGGGCCTCCGGGGTGCACATCTCCACCGTCTCCCGCACCTTCTCCGCACCCCACCTGGTCAACCCGGAGACGCGGGTACGGGTGCTCGCCTGCGCCGAGGACCTGGGCTACCGCCCCAACCGGGCCGCACGTGCCCTGATCACCGGCCGTACGCACAACATCGGGCTGATCATCGCGGACATCGCGAACCCGTTCTTCCCGCCCCTGATCAAGGCGGCGGAGAGCCAGGCCCGGCACCGCGACTACCACGTCTTCGTGGCCGACACCAATGAGGACGCCGCCGCCGAGGAAGAGCTGGTCCACGCCCTGGCCAAGCAGGTCGACGGGGTGCTGCTGTGCAGCCCACGGATGAGCAACAGCCTGATCGAGCAGCTCAGCCGGGAGGTCCCGCTGGTGGTGGTCAACCGCCAGTTGGCCGGGCTGCCGTGCGTGCTGATGGACGTCGGTCAGGGCGCCCGGTCGGCCATCGAACACCTGGCCGGCCTCGGCCACCGGGAGATCGCCCTGCTCGGTGGGCCGCGCGGTTCGTGGACCAGCCGGGAGATCCGCCGTGCGGCCGGCGCGGCGGCCCGGACGGCCGGCGCGGAGCTGACCGTGCTCGGCCCCAACCCACCTACCGAGCACGGTGGACTGGCCCAGGCGGAGCAGGTCCGCCGGGCCGGGGTCAGCGCCGTGCTCGCCTACAACGACCTGATGGCGATCGGCCTCCTGGAGGGGCTCGACGCACTGGGGGTGGCGGTGCCGCAGGAGGTGAGTGTCGTCGGGGTCGACGACATCTCACTGAGCCGGCTCACCCGCCCCAAGCTGACGACGGTGGCCACCCCGACCGCGGCCGCCGGCCGGACGGCCGTCGACATGTTGCTGCAACACGACACCGACCTTCCGCGCACCGGGCGGGCCGGCGGTGCCGGGACCACAGTCGGCGTCCGTCGCACCACCGCACAGGTAATGCTCCAGACCGAGTTGGTCATCCGCGACTCCACCGGACCGGGCCCGTATGCCGGCCGGGAGCGTCCCGGTGCCACTGCCGAAGGCCCGGGCCCGCATCGCCGTGCGGACCCGGGCGGCCCGAGAGTGGCCGCCGGTGACGTCGTCGCCTCCTAACGCCAAGGAGTGAGCGCACATGCACCCCGCAACGCACCCCACCAGCGCGCCCGACGGGCGCACTTACCGTACCCCCCTGCTGCGTCGCCGACTGCTGCGCGGCCTGCTCGCCGCGGTCGTGGCCCTGCCCCTGGTCGGGGCTGCCGCGGCCTGCGGCGGCGACGACGCCTCCGACGGCAAGACCAAGGTCTCCATCTTCTGGTGGGGCGGTGACGCCCGCAACGAGCTGACCGTGCAGGCGCTGGACCTCTACACCAAGAAGAACCCGGACGTCGTCTTCGAGACCACCTGGCAGGCCAACCAGGGCTACTTCGACAAGCTGGCCACCCTCACCGCCGGCGGCAACCCGCCGGACATCTTCCAGATCGACGACAACTACCTGACCGAGTACGCGGCCCGCAACGCCACCCTGGACCTGAAGAAGTACCAGGACGCAGGCGACCTGGACACCAGCAAGTTCCCGCCCAGCCTGCTCCAGTACGGCGAGGTCGACGGCAAGCTCGCCGGTCTGGCCGCCGGGGAGAACACCCAGGGCCTGGTCTACAACAAGACCCTGCTGGACAAGAACGGGCTGCCCGAGCCGACCACCGGGATGAGCTGGGAGGAGCACATCGCCTGGGCCGAGCAGGTCAGCAAGAAGACCGGAGTGCCCGGCACCCAGGACCCCAGCGCCGACTACAAGGCCTTCTGGGTGTGGCTGCGCCAGCAGGGCAAGGACCTTTACTCCGGCAGCGACCTGGGCTTCACCGCCGAGGACGTGACCAGGTGGTTCGAGCTGTGGAAGGGGGCCCGGGACGCCGGCGCCACCCCGACCCCGGACGTCATTCACGAGGGCAACGCCACCGACATCACCAAGCAGCTCGTGGTCACCGGCAAGTCGGCCACCTCCTGGGTCTGGGTCAACCAGATGCCGGAGCTGAAGAAGAACACCGCCGACGAGCTGGGGGTCATCGCCTACCCCGGTGACCCGAGCGCCCAGTGGGCCCGCGCCTCGATGTACTGGTCGGTCTTCCGGGGCAGCAAGAACGCCGACATCGCGGTCGACGTGATCAACTTCCTGGTCAACGACCCGGAAGCGGTCAAGCTGCTCGGCACCGACCGGGGTCTGCCGTCCAACCTGGACCTGCGTCGGGTGGTCAGCGACGACACCACCGACCCGGCGATGAAGCAGTCCATCGAGGTGGAGACCAAGCTGGCCGAGACCTTCGGCGAGGCCCCGCAGGTGCCGATCAAGGGCCACAGCAAGGTACGCGCCGAGCTGACCAAGGCCGCCGAGAACGCCCAGTACGGCCGGGTCACCCCCGCCGAGGCCGCCGCCCAGTTCGTCGCGGCCTGCAAAGCGGCAATCGCCTCCTGACCGCACCGCGTCACCCGGAGAGGAGCAGTTCGTGGCTCTGACCACGGCGCCCGACCCGACTCGCCGCGGCACCGGATCCGTCCGACCCCCCGCCACCCGGCGCGGGACCGGACGGATCCGGCACGGGGAAGGTCTGGCCGGCTACGTCTTCCTGTCGCCCTGGCTCATCGGTCTGATGGGCATCACGGCGCTACCCATGCTGTTGTCGCTGTACCTCAGCTTCACCAACTACGACATCCTCACCCCGTGGTCCGAGGTGGAATGGGTGGGGCTGGCCAACTACGAACGGATGTTCACCGCCGACCCGTCGTGGTGGCACTCGGTGCGGGTCACGCTGCGCTTCGCGCTGATCGCCGTACCGCTGAAGCTGGCCGCGGCGCTCGGGGTGGCCCTGCTGCTCAACCGTGCCTGGCGCGGGGTCGGGTTGTTCCGTGGTCTGTTCTACCTGCCGTCGCTGCTCGGCGGCAGCGTGGCGCTGGCCATCGTCTGGGTGAACATGTTCAACCGCGATGGCGCGTTCAACTCGTTCCTCGCCCTGTTCGGCATCGAGGGCAAGCCCTGGGTCAACGACCCGGACTGGGCCCTGGAGACCCTGATGGTGCTGGCCATCTGGCAGTTCGGCGCCCCGATGGTGATCTTCCTGGCCGGGCTCAAGCAGGTGCCGACCGAGCTGTACGAGGCCGCCTCGGTGGACGGGGCCGGTAGGTTCCGGCAGTTCGTCAGCGTCACCCTGCCGATGCTCTCCCCGGTGATCTTCTTCAACCTGGTGCTGGAGACCATCAACGGCTTCCAGGGCTTCACCGCCGCGTTCGTGCTCAGCAACGGCACCGGCGGACCGATCGACTCGACCCTGATGTACACCCTCAACCTGTACATCGCCGGGTTCACCGACCTGGAGATGGGCTACGCCTCCGCGATGGCCTGGGTCTTCCTGATCGCCATCGCGCTCATCACCGCCGTCTTCTTCAGCACCGGCCGGTTCTGGGTGCACTACTCCGACGGGGAGGACCGCTGATGGTGGCGAACACCCTGGCCCCGCCCGTGGCGGCCCGCCCGCAGCGCTCACGCAGCCGATCCTGGCTGCGGCTGATCATCCTGCTGGCCATCGTGGCGGTCGTGCTGTACCCGCTGATCTGGATGATCGGCACCTCGGTCAAGTCGCAGCAGGAGATCGTCAGCAACATCGGTCTGCTGCCCGAGCGCTTCACCCCGGGCAACTACACCGACGGGTGGAGCAACTTCGACGTCAGCTTCGGCCGGTTCTTCCTCAACAGCGCGATGGTCAGCCTGCTGACCGTCGTCGGCAACGCGGTGAGCTGCCTGCTGGCCGCGTACGCCTTCGCCCGGTTGAGGTTCCGGCTGCGGCGGCTGTGGTTCGCCATCATGATCGGCACCCTGCTGCTGCCGGCGCACGTGCTGATCGTGCCGCAGTACATCCTGTTCCGCACCCTCGGCCTGGTCGGCGGGGACTGGCCGTACCTGCCGCTGCTGATCCCGCAGTTCCTGGCCACGGAGGCGTTCTTCGTCTTCCTGATGGTGCAGTTCATGCGGGGCATCCCACGCGAGTTGGACGAGGCCGCCCGGATCGACGGTGCCGGGGCCTTCGGCATCTTCCGGCACGTCATCCTGCCGCTGAGCCGACCCGCCCTGGTCACCACGGCGATCTTCTCGTTCATCTGGACCTGGAACGAGTTCTTCCGGCAACTGGTCTTCCTGTCCGAGCTGAGCGACTACACCGTGCCGGTGGCGTTGACCCTGTTCATCGACTCGACGAGCCAGAGCGCCATCGGCCCGATGTTCGCCATGGCGGTGCTGTCCCTGCTGCCGGTCTTCGTGTTCTTCGTCGCCTTCCAACGGATGCTCGTCGAGGGGATCAACACAAGTGGAATCAAGGGCTGAGCAGCCGCCGCGCCGCGACTGGCGGGACACCGTACGCGACGGGGCCGATCTGGCGCTGCTGGGCATCCTGACGGTGCTCGCCTCGGCCCCGGTGCTGACCGCCGGCGCGGCGATCGGCACCGCCAGCGCCGCGGTGCACGACTGGCTGGCTACCGGCAGCTGGCCCACCGCCCGGCAGATCATCTCCCGGTTCGGTCGGGGACTGCTGCCCGGCGTGCCGGCCACCCTGCTCGGGCTGGCCGCCGTCGGGCTGCTCGCCACAAACCTGACGGCACTGGCCACCGGCCGGGTGCCGGGCGGCGGCGTGGGGTTGGCCGTCACCGTCGTGGTGGCGGCGGCCCTGCTCGGGTACGCCGCCGCGATCGTGGTCGAGGTCGGCCGCACCGGCGGCACCGGGTGGGCCGCGGCGGTTCCCCGGGCCGCCCGCACCTGCCTCGACCACCCCGCGACCTGCGCCGCGCTGGCCGGCACCAGCCTCGTCGCCGTGCTGCTCGGGGTGCTTGTCACCCCGGTCGCGGTGCCGATCCTCGCCGGGTACGCGTTGGCCGCCGTGCACGCGGTCGCCCGCCGCCGCCCGCTCACCCGGGCGGAGCTGTCATGACCGCCGACGATCAGGAGTTGCTTGTCGACGGTACGCCGGTGGCCCGGTACGTGCTCGCCCCCGACCTGGACGCCACCCACGGCCCGCGGCCCTACCTGCACCCGGTGCGTACCCTGGCCGGCACCCGGGTCACCGACGCCCTCCCCGCCGACCACGTCTGGCACCTCGGGGCCTCCCTGGCGGTGCAGGACGTCAACGGCACCAACCTCTGGGGTGGGCGCACCTACGTCCGCGACCTCGGCTACACCTGGCGTGCCGACCATGGCCGGATCGTCCACACCGGATGGAACCACCGCTCGACGGACCGGCTCGACCACCTGCTGCACTGGTGCGACCCGACCGGCGCGGTCCTGCTCACCGAGCGGCGCACTCTGACCGCGACAGCGGTACCGGAGCACGTCGATGTACCTGGTCCGGACAGCGCATGGAGTCCGGCGTCCGGGCGAGCCGGTGCCTGGCGGCTCGATGTCGACAGCGTGCTCACCGCTCCCGCCGACCGGGACGTCGTGCTGGGCAGCCCGGCCACCAACGGTCGGCCGGGTGGGGCCGGCTACGGCGGGTTCTTCTGGCGGGCGGTGGCCGGCGAACCACCCGAGGTGTTCACCGCCACCCGCGTCGGCGAGGAGAGGGTCAACGGATGTGCCGATCCGTGGCTGGCGATGACCGGCCGGTCACCGGAGGGCGGCGCGTACACCCTGGTCTTCAGCGGTCTGGGTGCGGGCGACAGGTGGTTCGTCCGGACCACCATGTATCCCGGGGTGTGCGTCGCCTTCGCCTTCGCGCGGACCGCGACGATCCCGGCCGGCACCAGTCGCCGCAACCACCACCGGGTGGTGATAGCCGACGGCATCCTCACCGTCGACACCGCCGCCGCCCTCGCCGACCTGCGGTGAGCTGTGGCAGTGGAGCTGGTCGACACGCCGTCCATCCGCTTGTGCGCTGCCACAGTCCGACAGTGCCGCCCAGTTCGACGGCGCGTCGTGGTCAGCCGGCGCCGAGGCAGACGAAGGCCGCCGCGGTGGCCGAGGCGGTGTGATCGCCGGTGGACACGAAGGCCCGCTGGGCGGCGGCGAGGGCCTGCGCCGGTTCGGCACCGGCGTGCATCCGCAGGTGCAGGTCCACCATGAGTTCGGTGGTGGGTTCCGCCGGCACCGGCAGCACGGTGGCGATCAGGCATCGGGTGCCCAGCGCCAGCAGTACCGCCGCGAAACCGGTGATCTCGTCGCCGGGGCGTACCCCGGACAGGCCCGATTCGCAGGCGGAGAGCACCACGCAGCCGGGCGGCCGGGCGATGCGTTCCCACTCGTAGGCGAACAGCGGCCCGTCGGCCAACTCCAGGGTGGAGAACTGGGGGTTGTCGGCGCGGAACGTGCCGTGCGCGGCGATGTGCACCATCGGGGCGCCGTCCAGGGCGGCGGTCAGCGCCTCGGCGGTGGCGTTCGCCCCGGTGAGCAGGCGGGCGGTGGGCAGCACGTCGGCGAGCCGCTTGACCTCGACCGTCCCGGCGGGCAGTCGTGGGCCGCTGGCCAGCGTCGGCGTACCCGCCCAGGTCTGCTGCTGCGCGGCGGTGAGCCAGGCGGTCGCCGACGGTGCGACAGTCACCGCCCGGCCGGCGCAGGTGGGCAGCCCCGCCCAGCCGACCGCATGCAGGGCGCCGACCGGCACGATCACCAGCGGCCGGTCGGCCAGCCGCCGCCGCAGCGGGTCGAACAGTTGCCGGTCCAACGCCGTCGCGGCGTGCGCCGCGCCGGTTCGGGCGGCTGTCGAGTCCCCGGTGACGATCAGCCGACGTAGCCCGAAGCGGTGCCAGCGGGCCAGCCGGGTCGCCTCGGCCGACGGGCCGAGATCGTGCAGGCTGGCCCGTCCGTCGGCGACCACCACCGCCCCGAGCCGGTCACCGTGCACGAACAGTTCGACGAGCACCCGGGGGCCGAGCCGGTCGGCCAGTTCACCCACCCGGGGCGGGGCCGGCGTGGTCGTCGCGCCGGTCGCCAGCCGGGTCAGGTCGCGGATGCGATGCTCCAGCCGGGCCTGCCGCCCGCGCAGCACGCGTACCGGCCGGCCGGTCAGCACCGCGTCCTCCAGCAGGCCACTGACCAGCCTGAGTTCGGCAAGCGCCGCGACGAGTTCGGCGTCGTCGGGTGGCAACGCCGGCCGGTTGCGCAGCGCGGTGGCGCGCCACCGCTCCGCCCAGGCCAGCACCCGCGCCGGTGCGCCGGCCCGCACGGCGATGTCCAGCCCCTCGGCCGCCAGTTCCTGCCCGTACGCCCCGCTGTTGGCCCGCAGTTCGGTGGCGCCGAGCGAGGTCCGGTGCCGGTCGAGGACGGCCAACCCGCGACGCAGGGCACGGGCGGCGGCGGATTCGTCGCCGCGCAGCCGGTGCCACAGCGCCTGGGCGTACCAGCCCTGGGCGCGCCGGGGCGCCGTACCCTGACCCCGCGTGCGGGCGACCGTGCCGAACAACTCCGCGGCGCGGTCGACGCGACCCAGCGCCGACGCCAGCAGGCCGGCGTCGATCAGGGTGAGCTGCGCGGGATCCGGCCAGCCGGTCGCGTCGAGTTGATCGGCGGTACGCACCATCGCGGTGAGCAGGGCGGCGGTGCGGGTTCCGCGACGGAACTCGGCACGCAACTCGACGTGTCGGGCGAAGGCGGTCCAGATGCGGCGACCCTGTCGGCGGAATCGGGTCCGTGCCGCGGCGGCGGCCTCGGTCGCGGTGTCCAGGTCACCGGCGAGCAGCGCGGCGCGTGCCTGGGCCAGCAGCGCCTCGGCGAGGTCGGAGGCCATGCCCCGACGCCGCAGTTCGTCGACCGCTGCGGCGGCGACCTCGGTCGCCTCGTCGACCAGGGGCACCGACAGCAGCAGTTCGAAACGGTCCAGCAGCAACGCCGGTCGAGGTACGGCGAGACGCTGGTACTCCTCGCCGACGGCGGCGAACCGGCGCAGGGCACCCACGATGTCGCCGCGCCGGCCGGCCGCGATGCCGCCGTTCCAGCGGGCGTCGGCGGCGGCGAGGTCCAGCCCGAGTTCACCGAAGATGGCCGCCGCTCGGGCGAGGTCGTCGACGTCGCCGTTGCCGCCCCGGTGGGCGTTGAGCAGTCCCCGGTTGTTGCGGGCCCGCGCCTCCAGCAGCAGATCGCCCGCACGCTGGGCGATGTCGATGGCCAGCCCGTAGTCGCTGACCGCCTCGTCGTACCGGCCCCGGTAGTGCAGCACCACCCCGCGCTGCATCCGGGCCCGCCCGGCGTCGGCGCCGGTGAGTTCCGGCAGCGCGGCGGTCACCGCCCGCAGGGCCGCCGAAGTGCGGCCGGCGGTGGCCAGGACGTAGCCGAGGCTCATCCGGGCCAGCGCGCGGGTCCGGGCCGACTCGGCGGCGCGGACCGCCCGGCGCAGGTGGTGCAGCGCGCCGGTCAGGTCGTTGAGTTCCCGCAGCGCCAGGCCGATGGCCCGCTCCGCAGTGGAGCGTTCGTCGTCGTCGACGTGCCCGGTGGCGAGTACCCGCTGGGCGATTGTGATCGCCTCACGTGGGCGGCGCTGGACGGTGTCGAGCGCCAGCGCAGCGATGCCGGCACCGGCAGCGGTGCTGTCGGTGCCGGCAGCGGTGCTGTCGGACATGAGAGAAGGCTTCACCAGCTATCGCCGTACTGTCAATGCCCGGGAATCGTCTCACGGGTGTGGCCGTATTGCGGTCACCCGGACGGGCCATTGACATACGCCGATTGCTTGGAAGAATTGGCGAGGCCTGCGGAATTCGACTTGCCCGCCACCAGTGACTTGCCGTTTCCTGGGCTATCTGGGAGGACTCTTGCTTCCTGACTATCCCCGAACGGGCAATTCCCATCGGCTGTCCCGACGGCGACTGTTGACCGCCTCCGCGCTGGCCGCCGTGGCCACTCCACTGGGCATCGGGTCGACGGCGGCCGCATCGCGCGCCGAGCAGGACCCCGACGACACCGCATACCAACTCGCCTTCGCCCGGGTGCTGGACGCGGACCGCAATGTGCGGCGGCACATCGTCGCCGGACGGGAATTCCTTTACCGTCCCCGGCAACTGCTCGCCGCCGCCGCAGATGCCGGTCGGGTCGCCGCCTGGCTGAGAAGCCGCGGGCATTCGGTCACCATTGGCAACGGATTCGCCGGAGTCACCCGACTGCTGTTCGCCACGGAGACCGATATTCCCGCAATCGTGGGGATGCTGCGCGATCCTCGGCAGTGGTCCGGCCAACCCGTACCGCGGGTCCAACCCCACCACGTGCTGCTCGGCCTGGGCAACATCATGGGCAACCCGTCCGGGCCGCCTCGGGCGGTCGCCGCGCTGCCGCCGCCGGATCCGACCCGGCTCGCCGAGGGCGCGGGGGTGACGGTCGGGATCTGCGACACCGGCATCTGGCGGTACGCCGGTCAGCAGCACCCGCACTGGCTCGACGGCGCCTACCTGCCCGAGCCCGACGACGAGGACCCGCTCTACGCGTACGCCGACGTGCTCGCCCCGCAGGGCGGTCACGGCACGTTCGTCGCCGGGGTGGTGCGTCAGGCCGCACCCGGCGTACGTGTCGATCCCGAGACGGCCCTGGACCAGAACGGCATCGGTGACGAGTCGATGGTGGTGGCCGCCCTGAGCCGGCTGTCGCCCGAGGTCAACGTGATCAACCTGTCCCTGGGCGGCTACACCCTCGACGATCAGCCTTCGCTGCCACTGGCCAACGCCCTGGCCGCGCTGCCGCCGACGACCGCGGTGGTGGCGGCGGCGGGCAACGCCGGCCTCCGCCGGCCACTGTGGCCGGCCGCGCTGGAGCGGGTGGTGGCGGTCGCGGCGGTCAGCCTGGGCCCGGCGGGACTGGTACCGGCCGACTACAGCGGGCACGGGGCGTGGGTGGACGCCTGCGCGCTCGGTCGACACGACAGCACCTACGTCGCGGGCACCCTGCCGTTGCCCGGACGACCGACCCGTGTGTTCCACCGCTACGCCAGTTGGGCCGGCACGTCGTTCGCCACCGCACACGTCAGCGGTCGCCTGGCCGCCCTGATGACCGCCGGCGGCCTGAGCGCCGACGCGGCCCGGCTGACGCTGCTCGCGCAACCCCGCTGGCACCCCGACTACGGAGTGCTGGTCGGGTGAACACCAGGGAGCTGGTCGCCGCCGCCGCGGACGGGGACGAATCGGCCTGGGCGCAGCTGGTGCACCGGTACACCCCGCTCGTGTATTCGGTGATCCGCTCCCACGACCTGACCGGCGCCGACGCGGCCGACGTCAACCAGACCGTCTGGCTGCGGCTGGTGGAGCAACTCGGCCGGCTGCGCGACCCGGAGGCGTTGGCCGGATGGCTGGCCGTCACCACCCGGCGCGAGTGTTACCGGATGACGCGGCTGGGCCGGCGTACCCGACCCGTCGACCCGTCTGACGACGCGCTGGAGGGGTACCACGGGAGCTGGGCGAACGTAGCGGCGCCGGACGAGGACCTGTTGCGCGCGGAGCGTCGGCAGGCGTTGCGGGAGAGCTTCGCCCAGCTTCCGCCGCGCTGTCAGGAGCTGCTCGCGCTGTTGACGGCCGATCCGCCGCTGAGCTACCGGCAGATCGCCGACCGGCTGGGCGTACCGGTCGGCAGCATCGGGCCGACCCAGGCCCGTTGTCTGCGCAGGTTGCGCGACTGTCCGGCCCTCGCGCCGTACCTTGTTCCTGGTCGGTCCGCATCGTCGAAGGCGGGTGAACGCGATGGAGCCGTGGCCGCCGGTCGATGACGACCGGTTGACTGTGGAGTTGGGCGCGGCGCTGTGGAACGCCGGGGGAGTGCCCGAGGAATATCTGACCGCGGCGCGGGCGGCATTCGCCTGGCGGACGGTCGACGCCGAGCTGACCCTCGCCGAGCTGACCTTCGACTCGGCATGTGAGCCGGCGGGGCAGACCCGGTCGGGTGCCTCCGTGCGGACCCTGTCCTTCCGGGGCGGACCGATCGTGTTGGAGATCGAGGTCAGCGACGCGGGAGTCGTCGGTCAGCTCTGCCCGGCCGAGGGCGGCCGGGTCAGTGCCCGAACCGCCGACGGCACCTACGACGAGACCTCCGTCGACGCCGTGGGCCTGTTCTCCCTCGGCGTCCCGCCGCCCGGTCCGGTGCAGTTGCTCGCCGAGGCCGGCGGTTTCACCGTCGCCACCGACTGGGTCTGCCTGCGCTGACGGGGGTTGCGGCCCGGTCGGGCCGCAACCCCCTCGCACTACCGCTTGACGGAGCTGATCAGGTACTGCACGCCGCCGAGGTCGGTCCGTTTGGCCCCGGAGGCGTCCGGGCCGAACTGGGTCACGTTGAACGCGATCTCCCGGTCCGACGCGGTCGTCGCGCTGAACAGCAGCGAGAACTCCACCCGCTCACCGGGGTTCAGCCGCAGATTGCCCAGGCTGGCCCGGGTGGGCTCGACGATCTCCACCTGGGTGCGGCCCACGGCGCGTACGCCCGTGCCGACCGCGCCGCCGGCCCGCCAGCGCTCGAACAGCTCCGGACCGAGGTCGACGACGACCCGCCCGCCGATGCCCTGCAACGGTTGCGTCGCCTCGAAGACCAGGTCGTTGGCGGACGGCACCCGCAGCGAGTTGCCGATGGCGAAGGGTCGCACGGCCGGGTTCGTCTCACCGGCGCTGAGTCGCACCGAGTCGACGTTGCGCCACGCGATGTTGTTGTTGTTCCTGGTGTTGGTGCTGATGTCCGGGCCCTCGGCGACCATCGGGTCGGTGTCGGACACCCAGCGCGCGAGCAGGCAGAAGTGACCCGGCCCGGGCACTCCCGTCCACGGGATGGTGACCGTCGTGACGCCCGCGTTGGCGGCGACGGTGGCCGCGCCGATGTGCGTCCAGTGGGCCGGCCAGGTCGCGCCGCCACCGGGGGTCGTCCGGTAGACGTGCAGCGTTCCGAAGCTGGTGCCCGCGCCGTACGGCCCGGGATTGCGCAGCTTGACGAAGATGTAGTTGGTGATTCCGACGATCGGGTTCTGGCTGGTGGCACACTCCACGGGAGTCGGGCAGACCTTGATGTCGGGGCTGGCCCACAGCGGGTTCAGCGGGTGCGGCTGGAGCCCGACATCGCCGTCGACATCCTTGATGTAGATGTCGGTGCGGGCGGTCGGGGCGGCCCGGTCGGCGGCCGCGAGGGGCGCGGCGACGGCTGCGGTGACCGACAGCAGCCCGGCCAGCGCGGCGCCCGCGACGACGCCCAGGACCGCCCTGCGGACACGTCTTCCTGCACTGCTCATGACAGCGTTTCTCCCATCGACGGAGACTGGCCGACCCGGCGTTTCCGTTCCGTGTCGGCGCGGTTACGCCTTTCTGGAGCCGGTGGCGAGCCGGAAAATACCGTCGTGGTGTCGTCGTGCTGTCAGATGGCGCGAAGAGCGGCAAACTCCTTCTGCGGGCGACCGGGGTCAGTCTGGCTGCGGGTGACCGGGGTCAGTCCGGCACGGCGCGGCAGGAGGCGCGGACGACCAGCTCGGTAGGAAGCCGGATGTGAATGTCGCGTTGCACCCCCGCGATCAGGTCGACCAGCAGGCGCAACGCCTCGGCGCCCATCCGTTGTATCGGTTGCATGATCGTGGTCAGCGGTGGGTTGACAAGCGCCGACTCCGGAACGTTGTCGAAGCCGATCACGGACAGGTCGTCGGGCACCGACAGGCCCATGTTCCGGGCGACGTTGATCGTGGAGATCGCGGACAGGTCGTTACCCGCGAAGACCGCGGTCGGCCGGTCGGGGAGGGCGAGCAGTTCCGCGGCCGTGCCGGCGGCGCTCTCGATGCGGAACCCGCCGACGCGTACCAGTTGCTCGTCCACGGTCACACCCGCGTCGGCCATGGCCTGCCGGAAGCCCGCCTCACGCAGCCGCGACGACTCCAGGTCGGCGCGGCCACTGATGTGGCCGATCCGGCGGTGGCCGAGCGAGAGCAGGTAGTTGGTCGCCAGCACGGCGCCGGCGAAGTTGTCGGAGTCGACGGTGGGCAGACCCGAGGGACCGGTGTGCGGGTCGACGGCGACGACGTGGAAGCCCTGTTTGGTCTCGACCACCGTCGGCGTGACGATGACGGCGCCGTCGATGAGCGTTCCGGACAGCCGGGCCAGGGATCGTCGTTCCCAGCCGACGGCCGTACCTGCCACGTCGCCGCTGGAGTAGGCGAGCAACTGGTAGCCGGTGCCGGTGACCCCCGCCGAGGCGCCCTTGAGCAACTCGGTGGAGAAGGGTTCGAACTCGGCCACGAGGATGCCCAGGACGTTCGTGCGGTGACTACGTAAGCTCTGCGCGCCCAGGCTGGCCTCGTAGCCGAGCTGGTGAATGACCTGCTGGACCCGCTGGACGGTCGCCTGTGCCACGCCGTACCTGCCATTAACCACCTTGGATACAGTTGCCACGGAGACGCCGGCCGCGCGGGCCACGTCCGACATGTTGACACGCTGCGGGAACGCCACGCCGACGATGATAGAGGGCCGACGGGGCTCGATGAGCGGCGTATCGAAAACGTTATCGACACCGATTGACACTCGGTTACACGGCTGTAAAACTCCCCCGCAGGCCGAGCACCGCGACTGACTAGTCGAGGAGATACCGATGGCTATAAAGCGCCGCGTACGAACCGTCCTAGCGCTGTCCATCACCACCGCACTACTTGCCACCGGATGCAGCGGCGGCGAGTCCGAAGAGCCCGCCGAGAGCGAGCTGTACAAGAACCCGGTGACCCTGACCTGGTGGCACAACGCCAGCCAGGATGGGCCTGGAAAGGAGTACTGGCAGAAGGTTGCCAAGGACTTCAACGCCCTGCACCCCACGGTCACCATCGAGATCGAGGGCATCGAGACCAACCAGCTCCAGCGCACCCGGCTGCCTGCCGCGCTGCTGAGCAACGATCCGCCAGACATCTTCCCGACCTGGGGTGGCGGCGAGATCCGCGAGCAGGTCGAGGCCGACTACCTCAAGGACCTCACCGACCTGGCGAAGGACGAGATCGCCAACGTCGGCAGCTCCGCCGAGATCTGGGCGGTGAACGGCAGGCAGTACGGTCTGCCGTTCCGGATGGGCATTGAGGGTATCTGGTACAACAAGGACATGTTCGAGCGGGCCGGCATCGCGGCGCCGCCGAGCACGTTCGAGGAGCTCAACGAGGCCGTCACCAAGCTCAAGGCGATCAACGTCGTGCCGATCGCCGTCGGCGCCGGTGACAAGTGGCCGGCCGCGCACTGGTGGTACAACTTCGCGCTGCGGGCCTGCTCCGTCGACACCCTGAAGAAGGCCTCCAAGGACCTGGACTTCGAGGACCCGTGCTTCCTCAAGGCCGGCGAGGACCTGAAGGCCTTCATCGACACCAAGCCGTTCCAGAACAACTTCATCGCGACCCCGGGTCAGAACGACCCGACCAGCGCCAACGGCCTGCTCGCCAACGGCAAGGCCGCGATGGAGCTGATGGGCGACTGGAACAAGGGCACCCTGGACAACGTTGCCGAGGATGCCGAGGCGATGAACAAGTTCATCGGTTGGTTCCCGGTCCCGGCGATCAGTGGTTCGAACGGTGACCCCAAGGCGGCCCTCGGCGGTGGCGACGGATTCTCCTGCGCCAAGAACGCCCCGGCGGAGTGCGTCGAGTTCCTGAAGTACATCGTCAGCCCCGAGGTGCAGAAGGGCTACGCCGAGACCGGCACCGGTCTGCCCGTCGCCAAGGGTTCGGAGTCCGGTGTCTCGGACCCGGCGCTGCGCTCCATCCTGGAGGCCACCACCAGCGCGACCTACGTCCAGCTCTGGCTGGACACCGCCTTCGGCAGCACCGTCGGTAACGCGATGAACGACGCGATCGTCGCCATCTTCGCGGGCAACGGGACGCCGCAGCAGGTCGTCGACGCGATGAAGTCGGCCGCCCGCAAGTGAGCTCCGTGAACCAGACCCTGAACCCCGCCGGCGGCGTGTCCGCGCCGCCGGCGGGGCTCCGGCCCGCCGATCGGAAAGCCGGCCGGGCCCGCGAGACGCGACGCAAGTGGTACGAGATCATCGGGCTCACCACGCCGGCGATCGTCGTGTACGTGATGTTCGTCCTGGTGCCGATCGGCTTCGCCTTCTACTACAGCCTGTTCCGCTGGCGTGGAGTCGGACCGCCCACCGATTACATCGGCTTCGACAACTACGTCATGGCCTTCCAGGACCCGATCTTCCTGGACGCGCTGCGTAACAACGCGATCATTGTGTTCGGATCGCTGCTGATCCAGGGCCCCATCGCGCTGGGCGTCGCCCTGCTGCTCAACCGCCACTTCCGCGGCCGCACGGTGTTCCGCCTGCTGGCGTTCGTGCCGTACGTGCTGGCCGAGGTCACCGTCGGCATCATGTGGAAGCTGATCCTGACCGAGAACGGCACGTTCGACGCGTTGCTGCGCTCGATCGGGTTGGGCGGCCTGATCCAGGCGTGGCTCGCCGATCTCGATATCGTTATCTGGACGCTGCTGTTCGTCCTCACCTGGAAGTACGTCGGGTTCGCCATCATCCTGCTGCTGGCCGGACTGTCAAACGTGCCGCAGGAGTTGAACGAGGCGGCACAGATCGACGGGGCAAGCTGGTGGCAGATCCAGCGCCACGTCACGCTGCCGTTGTTGGGCCCGACGATCCGGATCTGGATGTTCCTGTCCATGATCGGCTCGTTGCAGGTCTTCGACGTGATCTGGGTGACCTCGGTGCCGGCGGTACGCTCGCTCGGCGCGTCGGCCACCATGGCGACATACATGGTGGACAACGGTTTCTTCGCCCGTCTGTGGGGCTACGGCAACGCGATCGCGGTGATCCTGTTCGTCATCTCGTTCGTGGCGGCGATCCTGTTCCAGCGCTTCCTGCTCCGTCGCGACATCGAGGGCGCCATCACCAGAAAGGCAAAATGACGTGACGACCGCGAACACCGTTCTGTCGCCCGCCAAGCGCCGCCCGGTGTCCTGGGGAAACCCCCTGACCTACGCCTTGGCGCTCGCGGTCGCGGCTGTGTCGATCACGCCGGTGATCTACGTGGTCATCGGTGGTTTCCGTACCACCCCACAGATCGTCGCGAACCCGGCCGCCCTGCCCGACCCGTGGGTCTTCGACAACTACATCCGAGTGCTGACCGAGAGTAACTTCTGGCGGCAGGCGTTCAACAGCGCAGTGGTCTCCCTGGGCACCACCCTCGGTGTGGTGGCCCTCGGGGTCTCCGCCGCGTTCGTGCTCGCCCGGTACACCTTCCGCGGGCGTGAGGTGCTCTACACCTTCTTCACCCTCGGACTGCTGTTCCCGGCCGGTGCGGCGATCCTGCCGCTGTACCTCATGCTGCGCGACCTCAGCCTGATCAACTCGTACTATGCGGTAATCCTTCCGCAGGTCGCGTTCTCGTTGCCGCTGACGATCGTCATCCTACGACCGTTCCTGTCGGCCATCCCCCGTGAACTGGAGGACGCCGCGGCGATCGACGGCACCGGCCGGCTCGGCTTCCTCTGGCGCATCATGCTGCCGCTGGCGCGGCCGGCACTGGTCACCGTCGGGATCCTCGCGTTCGTCACGAGCTGGAACGCCTTCCTCCTGCCGTTGCTCGTCCTCGGTGACGCCAGCCTGCATACCCTGCCGCTGGGCGTGCAGCAGTTCTCCAGTCAGTACAGCTCCGACACGGCCGGCATCCTCGCCTTCACCTCGCTGGCGATGCTGCCCGCCCTACTGTTCTTCACCTTCGCCGAGAAACAGATCGTCGGAGGCCTGCAAGGTGCGGTCAAGGGCTGAGCGGCAGCCGCACGAGCACCAGAAATGGAAGGCACAGCATGATTGAGGTCCGTCAAGGGGTGGGCGCGTCGGCGCCGGCTCAAACAGGTCCGCGCCCCGACCGGCCGGACGGGCCAGACGGCGAGTCGCGCGTACGTGAGCTGCTCGGTCGGATGACGATCGAGGAGAAGGTCGCGCAGCTCGTCGGGTTCTGGGAGAAGGAGGACGGCGAGGCAGTCGCCCCGCTGCAGGGCGAGTTCGGCGACATCGGCGGGTTGGAGGCCTTCTCCCGGCACGGTCTGGGTCACCTCACCCGACCGTACGGCACGCGTCCGGTCGACCCCGCCGCCCGCGCCTCCTGGCTACGGAAGTTCCAGTCGGAACTGGTCACCGGCACCCGGCTCGGCATTCCGGCGATCGTGCACGAGGAGTGCCTGACCGGACTGTCGGCCTGGAAGGCCGCCACATTCCCCACGCCGTTGGCCTGGGGAGCCGCCTTCGATTCCGACCTGGTCACCGAGATGGCCGCAGCGATCGGGACCGTGATGCGTGCCCTCGGCATCCATCAGGGACTCTCCCCGGTGCTGGACGTGATCCGGGACCCGCGCTGGGGCCGGGTCGACGAGTGCATCGCCGAGGACCCGTACCTGGTCGGCACCCTCGGCACGGCGTACGTGCGCGGCCTGCAGTCCCAGGGCGTGCATGCCACGCTGAAGCATTTCGTCGGCTACTCCGCCTCCCGGGCCGGGCGCAACTTCGCCCCGGTGCACGCCGGCCCCCGGGAGATCGCCGACGTGCTGCTCCCACCGTTCGAGATGGCGATCCTCGACGGTGACGTGCGCTCGATCATGCACTCGTACGCCGAGATCGACGGCGTGCCGGTGGCCGCCGATCCGACCCTGCTGACCGAGTTGCTGCGCGACCGCTGGGGCTTCGACGGCACGGTGGTGGCCGACTACTACGGCGTGGCCTTCCTGAACCTGCTGCATCACGTCGCGGAAGACAACACGGAGGCGGCCGTGCAGGCGCTCACTGCCGGTGTCGACATCGAACTGCCGACCGGCGACGCCTACCTGACCCTGATCGAGTCGGTGCGTACCGGCCGGATCGACGAGGCCCTGATCGACCGGTCGGTGCTGCGGGTGCTGCGCCAGAAGCTCGAACTCGGTCTACTCGACGCCACCTTCGACGACGAGCCGGCCGAGCAGATCGACCTGGATCCGCCCGAGCATCGGGCGATCGCCCGCCGGCTGGCCGAGAAGTCGATCATCCTGGTCGCCAACCAGGGGGTGCTGCCGCTGCCGGCGGGGCGTCGGGTAGCGGTCATCGGCCCGAACGCCGACCGGGAGGCGGCGCTGTTCGGGTGCTACTCCTTCCTCAACCACGTGCTCGCGCAGCGACCCGGTGTGGAGACCGGCATCGAGGTGCCCACCGTGCTCGACGCGCTGCGGGTCGAGTTCGGTGCCGAGCACATCAGCTCGGCGTCGGGCTGTGCCGTGGACAGCGAGGACCGGTCCGGTTTCGCCGAGGCCGTCGCCGTCGCGTCCGACGCGGACGTCGCCGTACTGGTCGTTGGTGACCACGCCGGCCTGTTCGGGCGCGGCACCGTCGGCGAGGGCTGCGACCGCGACGACCTGGAGTTGCCCGGCGTGCAGCGCCAACTGGTCGAGGCCGTGCTGGACACCGGTACGCCGGTCGTCCTGGTGCTGCTCACCGGGCGGCCGTATGCGCTGGGTTGGGCACTGGACCGCTGCGCGGCCGTGGTGCAGGCGTTCTTCCCGGGCGAGGAGGGCGCCGGAGCGATCGCCGGCGTGCTCTCCGGGCGGGTCAACCCGTCGGGCCGGCTGCCGATCACCCTGCCCAGCTCGGCGGGGGCGCAGCCGTACTCGTACCTGCACCCCACTCTGGGGGAGGGCAGCGGGGTGACGAGCCTGTCGGCGGCACCCGTGGCGCCGTTCGGCCACGGCCTGTCGTACACCACGTTCGCGTACGCCGACCTGACCGTGTCCGACACCGTGCCCACCACCGGCACGCTGCACGCCAGCGTCCGGGTCACCAACACCGGCGAGGTCGCCGGGGAGGACGTGGTCCAGCTCTACGGCCACGACCTGGTGGCCTCGGTGACCCGGCCGGTGGCGCAGCTGCTCGGGTACCGCCGGATCCACCTGGAGCCGGGGGAGTCGGTCACGGTCGAGCTGTCCGTGCCGACCACCCGACTGGCCTTCTCCGACCGCACGCTCACCCGGGTGGTGGAGCCCGGCGACGTCGACATCTGGGTCGGCACCAGCGCCCACCGCGCCGTCCAGGCCCGTACCGTCCTGGTCGGCGACCTGGCCCCGGTGACCACCTCCTCGCCCCGCTGGACCACCTCGCAACTGCGCTGACCATCATCCGGACCCTGGTGCGTTCGCTCCCAGGCCACGCACCAGGGTCCGGCTGGTCAGCGCCGCTTCTTCGGCCTGGCCCCCACCTTCGGCGGTGCTGACGCGACGGCGTCGGTGACCGCCGTCGAGGCGGCGACGCCGCCGACGGGCGGTGGCGGGTACTTACGGAGCACCCAGGTCTGCTGCCCGAGGGAGAACAGGTTCGTGGTCACCCAGTAGATGATCACGCCGATCGGGAAGATCAGACCGGAGACGAGCAGCGACAGCGGAATGCCGTAGAGCATCAACCGCTGCACCATCTTCTGCTGCGGATCATCGGCCCAGCCGGTACGCAGGATCATCTGCCGACTGCTCAGGTAGGTGGTCGCGATCATGACCACGATCAGGATGGCGGCCACCACCCGGACCGTGACCTGGTCCGCGCCGAGCAGCGCCAGCTCCTGCGTGCCGGAGCGGAAGTTGGCGGCGATGGGAGCGCCGAACAGGGTCGCCGTCGACGCACTGTCGAACTGGGTGACCGTCCAGCCGTACAGCGTTTTCATGTGCTCCGGCATCGACGGCTTGAGGTGCCGCAGCACGTGGAACAGACCGAGGAAGACGGGAATCTGCACCAGCATGGGCAGGCAGCCCATCAGCGGGTTGGCCTGCCCCGTCCGGTACAGCTCGACAAGCTCCTTCTGGAGCGTTTCCCGGTCGTCCTTGTGCTTCTCCTGGAGCGCCTTGATCTGCGGCTGCAACGCCTGCATCGCCCGCTGCGCCTTGATCTGCTTGACGAAGACCGGGAAGAGTACGGCCCGGACGGTGAGCACCAGGAAGACGATGCCGAGCACCCACGACCAGTTGGTGCCGAGCAGCGGTGCGTCGTCGAAGACCAACTGCCAGGCACCGTGCCAGAACAACAGGATCGCGGAGATGCCCGCGTAGATCACCGCCATCAGCGGGCTGAACAGCGTACTCACCGGTGGCCTCCGGTGTGCTGTGCGTGGCGGGTGGGCGAATTGGACATGGTGCACCTCTCGAAGAACGACCGAGGACTGACAACGGGCAGGAACCAGTCAGGTGCGGTCGCCGTCGAGCGGCAGAAGAGAAGGCTCAGGCGACCGCGAGGGTCGCCGTCGGGGCCCTGGGACGGGCGCGGCCGGCCGCGTCCGGATCACGGTGCCGGGGTACGCCGGTGCGGCCGGCGCGTTCGCGCATCAACCGGCGGGTGACCCGCAGCTCGGCCGGGGTGACCACCCGGCGGAGCAGGTTCGCCGCGGAGAGCACCACCGTCAGCAGTACGCCGGTTGCCGCGGCGGTGCCGGTGACCAGGCCGGTGGCACCCACGTCGGCGAGAATGCCGACGAGGTACCAGAGCATGCCGAGCCCGATCACAGGACAACCATAGCCGCCAGGCGCGACAAGCATGTGTCCCCGAGCGCCGGCCGGGTGCCCCGAGTGCCAGCCGGATGTCCTCGAGTGCCGGCCGGGTGTCCCCGGCGGGGGATTGGTGGACCACGCGCTAGCGGTGCGGATCGGGTTCGGCGCGCAGGGCGGCGGTGGCGCGGATCGCCTTGACGATCGCCGGGATCGCGCCGATCAGCAGCACCAGGGCCCAGATGATCGCGATCACGGCGAAGATGATCGCACCGAGGTCGTCGAGGATGCTCACCACGATCACCGGCACCAGGCGGTGCAGGAACTCCAGCACCACCGTGCAGAGCAGGCTGGTCCCGATCAGCAGCACCAGGCCCTTGTTCTGGATGAACTTCGGCTGGGCGAGCAGCAGCAGGCCGGCCCAGGCCAGCTTGAGCAGCAGCACCAGGCCGAGCAGGACGGCCGAGTCCCCGACCGGGAAGAAGCCCCACAGCGCCAGATAGGCGAGCGTGCCGAACGGCGGCGCCAGAAAGAGCGAAACCATGATCGACAGCTCGACGAAGGCGATCACCAGGGCCAGAATCGCCACGATGATCAGGACGATCGAGAAGATCAGGGTGGCGACCCCCTGAACCCGCCCGTGAATCCGCTCGGGGAGCACCAGTCCCAGACAGAACAGCCCGGTGGTCCACAACGCCGCCGCGTCGACGAGCGCCAGGTAGCCGGTGCCCCGCCCGGACGGCTCGCTGACCCCGCTCACGTCGGACACCTCGACACCCAGGTCGGCGGCGCTGCCGGCCAGCGCCGCCCCGGCGTCCGAGCCGCCCAACAGCAGCCCGGCACCGACCTCGACGCCGACCGCCAGCACCAGGGCCAGCATGGCCAGCAGCAGGAACGGCCTGCGTAACGCGCCCATCAGGTCTCCTCGCTCTCACTGCGCGCTGATCGTGACCAGGCAGCCGGTGGGGCAGCGCAGCGTCACCGTGGCCGGCCGATCCACGGCGATCCGGGCCACCGCCTCCGTGCCGTCCTGCTCCGGAGTGACCGTGTCGGTCACGGTAAAGTCGGTGTCGCCGGGTGCCGGTGCCTCGACGGTGAACCCTCCCGGACTGCGCAGGATCAGCGTCCGCAACCGGCCCGGGTCGGCGACCCGCAGCTCACAGTCGCCGACCACCGCCAGTAGTCCCGGCGCCTCGACACATTCCGCCTCGACCGTCGCCGGATCGACCGTGCCTTGCCGACCACTGCCCCGCCCGAGCCACTCCACGAGCGAATGCCGCCCCGCCGGGTCCCCCCGCTCCTCCCGCCCCCCACCCACCGCCACCACGAACAACACCACAAGCAACACACCCAGCCCCACCACCAGCACCTTCTGTCTCCCACCCATCCCCACCCCTCCTCTCACTCCCCAACCCCGTCCCCACCCCGCCCACCCCGTCCCTGCTCACCCTTGCCCTCGTTGATCAAGAGGTTTGCGTCTGGTTGACGCCGATTTTTGACGCAAACCTCTTGATCAACGCGTTCAGAGGGCCGGGGTCCGGGGGAGAGGGGTTAGAGGTTGGGTGGGGGGAGTTCGGTGAAGCGGAGGGCGTCGATGCCGGCGAAGTAGCTGTCGGTGCTCTGGGTCTTGCCGATCGCGACAAGGGTGATGTCGTGGGGGCCGGCGGTCAGGTGGACGCGGGCCACGTCGAGCCAGTCGGTGATCTGCACCTTCGGGGTGAAGCCGATGAACGGGTCACCGACCTGCCGACCGTCGATCAGGAAGACGGTGTTGGCGTAGTCGGGGGCGGTGGTCAGCACCGCGGAGAACTGCCAGGTCGCCTCGGCTGGCAGTTCCACGCGTACGGTCACCCGGTCGTTGATCGCCCGGCCGAGGAAGAACAACTGGGCGTCCTGCGACCAGGCCACCTGGCAGCAGTTTCCCTGCGCCACCACGCTCGCGGCCGAGTTCGACGGTGAGCCGACCTGGGCGGTGGGCACGAGGGTCTCCGCCTCGATGGTCACCACCTGCGGCGGCGACGGTGGTGGATCCTCGCCACGGGTCACCAGGAACACGACCGTGGCCGAGACGACGAGCACCAGCGCCGCCGCGGCGGCGATCCAGGGCCAGGGCGTACGCTTCGGCGGCGCCACCGCCCGCACCTCGTAGGTGACCCGGCCACTGGAACGGGAGCTCTCCTCCGGCGCGGTGTTCGCCGAGTAGGCGAACCCGGTCATGTCGTACCGTCGGGGCGGGGTTCCGGGTGGCACGGCCAGGCGGACCAGGAACGACACCGAGCCCTGCGGGGGCACCACCCGCTGCGGTTCGGTGACGGTGAACCAGGCACGCTGCGAGCCCTCGCCGGGCGCCACGTCGAACACGACCGTGTCCGGTGCAAGTCCCGGGTTGGAGACGGTGAAGGTCAGCTCCCCGGCGTTGCGGGCGTCCAGGGTGAACTGTTCGGCGGCGGCGACGACTGTCCATTCGGTGGTCATGACGGTTCCTCCGGAGCGGGATCGACAGGGCCGGCGACGACCGGGGTGGGATCGACGACGGCTGGGGTGGGATCGACGGCTGGAGCCGGGTCGACGATCACCTCGGCGGTGACCGCGGCCGGCTTCTCCGCCTCGACGATGCGACCGATCAGCGCCACCTGGTCGGCGACGGCCGCCGGCACCCGGACCACCAGGTGGAACGGCCGGTCGGGCGGTTCGTCGAGGACGAAACCGGTGACGCCGGTGGCCAGCTCCAGCACGGTACGCAGCCCGTCCGGGGTGCCCCGCCAGGCCGCCAGGTGGGCGCCGTGCGCCACCAGGTCCCGCAGCCGGCTCAACGACAGCGGCAGCGGCGCGTCCCGCCGGGGCGCGGCGACCAGGTGGTCCATCGCCACCCACCGAGCCAGGTACGCCACCATCTCCCCGGGTGCCCGGTACGGCGCGAACAGGGCGTCGACCTCGGCCAGTACCGCCTCGTCGGGGGCGTGCAGCCCTTCCATCACCTCCAGCAGCGCCCACAGCACGCTGCCCGGCACGCAGGCCCGCTGGTACGCCGCGGGCAGCAGCCGCTCAATGCCCGCTCGCCGCATCGTGGCGCACCACCTCAATGTCGTGCTCACCCGAGCAGAGCAGCCAGGTGTCCGGAACGGTCACCACGTCGGCGGTGGCCTGGTTCGCGCTGGCCGACCAGTCGACCGCGTCGGTGCTGCGGAACACGCCGCGTTCGCCCCCGGCCAGCACCAGCCGCTGTCCACCGGAGGCCGCGGCGACCGCGTCGACAGGCATGAACCGGGTACGGTCCCGCAGCGGTAGTCCACAGTTGACGGACACGGACGCCCACTGCGGTTGTCCGGCCAGGGTGTCCAGCCGCAGCACTCCGCCGCTCTGGGTGGCCGCCAGCGCGACGGTGGCGTTGAAGGTCAGGTCCCGGCAGGTCCCGCCGATCCAGCCCGCCTGCATGGCCTGCCACTTCACATCCGACTCGAACAGCCGGGCCCGGAAGCAGCCCTGCCCCGACTTCTTCGGGTCCGGCTCGCCGGCGCCGCTCCACAACAGGGTGGCCGGGCCGTCGTACTGCACGGCGAGCACCCGGTTGTCCACGTTGGCCAGACCCACGTGGGTGAAACTGCCCGGGCGTCCGGCGTTCGCCGACAGGTACACCCCGAAACCGGCCTGGGCCGCCACCGCCACCCCTCGGGCACCGCGTTCGGAGACGAAGGCGCGTACCGCGTAGAAGCCCCGGTCGGCGTCGGCCGGGTCGACCAGGATCTGCAACGGCACCGCGCCGGGCAGCAGGGACACCTCGTACAGGCCGGAGTCGGTGGCGACCAGCAGCGCACCGGCGCCGTCCCGGTCGATCCAGGCCAGGTCGCTGATCCGCGCCTCCAGGTCGGCCAGCAGCGACCAGGTTTCCCCCAGGTCGGTGCTCAGGTGCACCCGCGAACCACCACCGGCGCGTACGGTCGCCACCGCCACCGAGCCGGGACGGGACACGATGCCGGGTCGGACCGGGGCGGGAGCGGGCGCCACCCGCTGCACGGTCTCCCCGTCGAAACGACCGACCGGTTCCCAGCCCGCACCGGCGTTGGTGGAGCGGAACAGCACCTCGGTGCTGCCCGCGTACCAGGTGTTCGCCTGGTATTCGTCGGCGGCCAGCGTACGCACCTGGTTGTCCGGTGCCTCGTCCACCACGAACCGCACCGACTCGACGTAGCGCACCCCCGGCTCGGCATGCTCCAGCAGCCGGTACACGTTGGATGCCCGCAGCGGCTCGCCGAACGCCCAACCGGTCGGGTTGAGCGCGGTCGGCAGCGGGCTCAGCGTCTGGTGCAGCCGGTCGTGGATGCGTCGGCGCACCGCGTCGACGTCCTCCTCCCGGCGGACCACCACCCGGGCCCGGATCGACACCGCCTTGTACCGGGCCCAACTGGCCCGGCAGGTGGTGCCCAACGAGCGACGTCGCCCGAGATCCGCCTCGACCCGCAGTCGGGTCTCCTCCACCTCGTGCTCGCGCAACACCTCCACCGGCAGCCCGCCACCCGGCCGCGCCTGCATCGGCACGTACGGCACCAGCACCGTCTCCACCTCGCCCGGGCGGGCGAAGCTGTAGACGGCGGCGCGGGTGAACGCCCGGGCCCGGGCCACCCCGCCGGCGGCGGTGGCCAGCACCTCGAAGTCGCGGGCGGTCACCGCACGCTGCTGGGCGAAGAAGGCGTACGGGCCGCGCAGCAGCACCGACTCCATGGTCTCCATCTCCCGGCCACCGACCGCCGGCAGCGGGTTGACCACCTTCACCCCGGGCAGCGGGTCGCGCAGGCTGGTCAGCGTGCCCGCCGCCACGTTGCCGGTCGGCCCGCCACCGGCGCGGTACCACAGCCGTACCTGCCGTCCGGCCGGTGGCACTGCCCCGACCGGGCCGTCGCCGAAGCGCAGCGACTCCGCGTCGGTGGTCCGCAGGTCCAGCGCCGGGGCGAAGGTGACGCTGCCCGAGCACCTGTCGATCAGGTACGCCTTGTCCTGCGGGCCGAGGCCGGCGAAGCTGTCCACCGGCCGCCAGATCTCGAAGGTGCGGCCCTCGTGTTCCCGGGCCGCCGCGCCCAGCTCCACCGACCCGGCCGGCACCTCGACACCGAGCAGCAGATCCAACGCCTCGGCGGTACGCGCCAGCGGTGCCCGGGCCGCGTGCAGCACCTGCCCCGGCGCTCCGGTGCCGACCCCCAGCAGTTCCGCCTCGACCAGCTCGCAGTGGTGCATCCGGACGGTCACCTCGCGCTGCCCGGCGGCCAGCGACGCCGGTTCACAGGTGACGAAGACGACGGGCCGCGGGTCCGCGCCCCGGGCGGCGGCCACCCGGGTGCCGGCCGGGATCCGCAGCGGCGCGTCGTCCGACCCGGTCCGGGTGAACACCACGTCCGCCCAGGCGGCGCTCGGCGCGTGTCGGCTCACCCCGAGCAGGTTCAGGAAGGCGACGTACGCCTTCTCCGGCAACTGGTTCAGCCGGTAGATCATCACCTCGGTGAGGTGTGCGAACGCCTCCAGCAGGGCGATGCCGGGGTCGTGCGCGGACAGGTCGGTCCAGCCCGGACAGGACTGCTGGATCCGTTCGCGGGCCTCGGTGACCAGGTCGAGGAAGCTGCGGTCGTCCAGGTGCGGCACGGGCAGGGTCATCGCGCCTCCTCAGCGTCGGTGCCGGGCTCGGCGGTCGGCCCGGCGGCCGGTTCGTCGTCGGCGGGCAGCAGGTCGACGGAGAAGACCAGCTGGCCCGGCGTGAGGCTGGCCCGGATCCGGTAGTCCAGCCGGATCACCAGCCGCCACGCGTCGTCCGGGTCCGGACCGGCGTCGACGTCGAGCACGTCGATGCGCGGCTCCCAGCGGGCGATGGCCGCCCGTACGTAGTGGATGGCCAGGCCGGCGGTGGTGTCGTCGTTCGGCGCGAAGACCAGCCGATGCAGCCGGGAGCCGTAGCCGGGGCGCATCAGCCGCTCACCCGGGGTGGTGGACAGCAGCAGGAACAGCGCCTGGCGTACGGTCTCGTCGCCGTCGGTCATGGCCAGCCCGCCGGCGGCGGTCAGCCCGAGCCCGCCGCTGCGACCCGGGTCGAAGCCGGCACCGACGAACCTGATCGCCCTCATCGGTCGGCCGCCACGAACCGCTGCCGGGGATCGCGTACCCGGTAGGTGAACTGGCCGGGCGGGCTGCCGTTGGTGAATCCCTCGAGGTGCGACAGCACGACCGGTCGACCGTCGACGCGTACCCACCTGCTGTAGCCGACCCGCACCGCTTCGGTCGTCGTGCAGGGTTTCACAGTGGTGCCGTAGTTGGGGCAGGCGACGATCGTGCGGCCCTTCGGGTCGTCGGCCACCAGCGTCGGGACACCGGCGATCGTCACCCACTGCTGCGAGGCATGGTTGTGGACCCGGCCGTCGTGGTCGCACCTGATCACCGAGTCGCGGTGGATCCAGCGCATCAGCCGCCTCCTTCGTGGTGGGCGCGGGCGAGGGTGCGGGCCTGCTCGGCGGCGGTGTCCGGGTCCTCGACCGTCTCGGCGTGCAGGAAGTCGACGCTGCGGGCCCGCACCACCATGGCCCGGCCCGGGGCGGAGAGCACCAGGTCGGTGGCGGCGTGCAGGGTGGCCAGGTCGGGGGTCAACTCCAGCCAGCTGCCGGCGTCGGTGCTCAACCGCAGACTGCGGGCCACGTCGTCGATGACGACCTGCTGCCCGCCGGCGGTCCGCAGCGACCAGCGCCGGGCCCGACCGTCGTCGATCCCGGCGTCGTACGGCTCGACCGCGCCGAACAGCGACCCGAGGACGATGCCGGAGGCGGGTTCACCACCGGGCAGCGCCACCAGCACGCTGTCCTGTGGATCGGGCAGCGCCACCAGGCCCTTGCCCCGCCCCGCCCCCGGGCAGAGCACGGCGAGCCAGCCGGCGTCCGCGCCGCCGTAGGCGGGCAGCTCCACCCGTACCCGGCCCAGCCCGTCGGGGTCCGCCACGTCGGTGACCGTGCCCAGGGTGACCACCGCCGGTGGGGGTGGCCCGGCCGGCGGGGCCGGCGGTGGGACGGTGGAGAAGCGGGTCAGGTGTCCGTCGGCGTCGAGGGTGTGCACCACCTCGGTGAGCACGTAGGTGCCCGCCACCGCCTCGGCGACCCCGGTCAGGCGTACCCGGCGGCCGGGCCGCAGCGCCGGATCGCCTTCGGCCGTACCCTCGGCGGTGACCAGGGCGGCGGCCCGGACGTCCAGGCGGGCCTGGGCCAGCGCGGCGATCTCGTCGTCGCTGCGGCCCGGCTGGTCCAGCGCGGTGCGGGCACCGTCCGCGCCGACATCGGCCGGATCCGGTTCGACAGGCGTACGACGTCCGCAGCGGGGTGTGTCGGCGCTCTGCGCGATCGGTTCGGCGCGCTGCGGATGCCAGCCCAACGCCGTGCTCTCGCCCGCGGCGGTGTCGGCGTTCACCGACAGACGCAGATCGTGCACGTGGTGGCCGAGTTCGAGGGGAATCGGCTCGCCGTCACCCTGCAAGGTCACCAGCCGCAGCACGTCGTCCTGCACGGTCAGGTGCAACCCGGCCCGGCCGGCCACCGCCAGCAGCAGGTCGAGATCGCTGGCCCGGTGGTGCGCCAGCCGCTCCAACCGTGGCCCGTCGCACTGCGCGTCGACGCGCAGCCCCAGGTCGGCGCAGAGGTCATCGGCCAGGTCGGCGACGGTGACCGACTCGAAGACCCGTAGCCGTTGCCGTTTGCGCAGCCGGTGCAGCGGATCGTACGCGCGGACCCGGAGCGTGGCCGCGCCGTCGGCGGCGTACTCGACCTCGACGGCGGTGACCTCACCCCGGAACAGCGTCTCCGGTCGACCGTCGAGCCGCACCTGCAGGCTCGCGCCGAGCCGCACCGGGCCGGTCAGGGCCGCCGTGCCGGGACCGGCGGCCAGCACCGCCTCGCACTGGGTGGGACGGTTCAGCCGGGCGGCCACCCGGACCGTACGCAGCTGACCGGTAAACGCCTCGGGCAGCGCGACGCCGTCGAGCAGCACGATCAGCGCCCGAGGCGCGACGCCGGTCACCGCTCGCCCCCGGCAGAGATGGTCTCGGGCAGCGGTGGCACCGCCAGGGCGGTGCCGGCGGGCACCGCGAGCGGGTCGGTGATCCGGTTGTGTTCGGCAAGCAGCCGCCAGCGCAGCGGCGAACCAAGCGCGTCGTGGGCGAGCAGGTCGAAGCGTACGCCGGAGGAGTCGACGGCACCGCTGCCGTCGCCGGCGGCGACCACGGCCGTGCCCGGCGCGACGGCCGGGGTCTGCGCGGCGGCGAGTTCCTCGGCGAAGCCCTCCCGGGCCCGGTCGGCGTCCTCGGTGACCCGGACCAGCTTGAGTCGCAACCAGGACCGGCGTGGTGACCCGGTGGCGGTGAACGCGTCGAACCGTTCCGCGACGGCGACGATCACCCCCGGCACGTTCCAGGTCTTGCCCCACACCAGCCGGACCAACGGCGGCCGCACCCAGCCGTGCTCCACCGCCGAGTTCTCCGCGAGCAGCCACAACGGCCGGGTCAGTTCCCGGACGTCGGCGGGACGCACCTGACCCTCGGCAAAATCGGTGTCGAACAGCAAATCAAGAACGAGTTCGGTACGCCCACCACCGGTGAAGACCAACGGATCGTCGGCCCGCCCGGCCCCGGTGAGCTGGGTGCCCGTGCTGCCCCGATGACGTACCCCGGCGAGCCGGGTCACCTCGACACTCTCCGGGTTGAGCAGGCAGTCGATCCGCTCACCCGTGGCGTCGATGAGGAAGGCCACCCGTTCCATCAGTCGCCCGCCTGTTCCCGGTCGAGCCGACGCAGGTGCCTGCCGTCGTCACCGGAGACCTCTGCCACCGACCACAGGGGAGCATCGTCAGGCAGCCTCGGCCACGGCCCGTCGACCCGCCGCCGGTCCGACCACCCCGACGGGTCGAGGTCCGGCCACCGCCCCCCACCACCACCGGCCCACTCGCCACCGGTGAACTGCTTGCCGTCGGTTGTCTGGTCGACACCGGCCGGTATTCCGCCGGCGGGCCACAGCCCGTCCCCGGCCACGGCGCGCCCACCGGGCCGGTACCGGACCGTAGGACTGCCGGTGCGCTCGTATCCCGTGGTCGGCCGGCCGGTCAGCTCGCGCCCGCCGATGACTCGGCTGCCGGGCGCGGGTCCGTCGGTGAGTCGTCCCGGGTATCCGTGCCCATCGGTAGGTCGCCGTGGGTGTCCGGACATGGGTGTGCGGTCGGCCTCGTCGTCCGCCGTGGGGCGGCTGGATCCGTACCCGGTCGGGGGTCCACTGGCTTCCGGATGCGTGTCGTCGGCGGTGCGACCGGCATCGACCGCCCGAAGCCAGCGACCGCCCCGAGCCGGGTCGCCGCCGCCCCAGCCACCAGATCCGTTGCGCCCCGGCCCAGGAACAGCGCCCGGCTGCCCGGCGTCACGCAGCCGAGCCCGGTTCGACGACAGCCCTCCCGCCGCCCTTACTCGCCGACCAGGGGCGGGCAGCCGGGGTGTCGGGTGTGACCAGCCGGCATCCGGCCCGCCGAGCCGCCGAGGTGTGGCCGTGTCCTCATCGTCCTCGTCGGCAGGGCGCGGCCCGTCGGCCGCTGCGGTGCCGGCTGCGCTGTACGCCGGAACCGCATCACCATCTCGTGGCGTCGACCTTTCGATGCCGTCCGGCCCAACCCGACCGAACTCGCCCGGCCTCACAGCCCTCGCCGACCCACCCGGCCGCACGACAGCCTGCGGCGATTCGCCCGGCCGCACGACATCCCGCAGCGACTCGCCAAGCCTCACGACGGCCCGTGGCGACTCGCCCGGCCCGACGGCAGTCTGCGGCGACCCGTGTGGCTCCGCAGCCCGAACTACCTCGCCGACCCCCCTTTGCTCTGCTTCACTCCACGCACCGCCCGGCGTCCGATATCCGGACAGTGGCCGTTGCGTCGGTTGAAGCAGAGCAAAGGGGTCGGTGGACGTATAGCCGGGTGCGGTGTATGGACCGCCCTCCGCAGTGGTCGGGGCGTGGAGTGAGACGGCAGCGTCGCCGTGGTCCGGCCCGTCGTAGGCAGGCGCTGCGGTGGCCGGCGACGGTTCGTCGGGCGGGAGGTCGCGCAGCAGGCCGGGGGCGTGCGCCTCGACCACTCGCAGCCAGTGCTCCGGTGGCCGACCGGGACGTCGGGGGGAAGCGGTGGCGTCGGGTGCCGGGCCGGTGACCGGGGAGGCGACCGCGGGGCCGGCGACGCGGTCCACGGCCTGGGCCGCGGACCGGAGCAGATCGGCCAGCCGGCTAAGCGGTCGTCGGCGCGGCACCGCCGGCCTCCAGTTCCAGGCTCTCGTAGCGCAGGGTCAGCGCCGCGATGGCAATCTCCTGACCGAGGGTGTTCAGGTGCGCGCCGCGCCAGTTCGTCGGCCAAGCGTTGATCAGGTTCCAGCGCAGCACCTCCGCGGTGCCGGCGGCGTCGAGCAGCACCACCGAGACGTTGCGGCGGTTCACCGTGCCGCGGGCGACCGCGTGCACCCAGTCCCACAGTTCCCGCGACGAGGTGAGGCCGAAATGCAGGGTGACCGGGCCGTACTCGACCTGGCCGGGGATCATCCGGATCCGGTCGTTGCCCTGCTCCCGGTACGCCACCGCCGGGATGTTCACCTCCAGGCCGCTGACCTCGGTGAAATGACCGTTGGTGACGCCGTTGACAAGCAACTTGAAGTTGTACGCACGGTACGGGTCGACCGGGGCGCCCGGCTGTGGTGTGGCCGTGGTCGGCATGTCAGCCTCCAATCGTCTCGGTCTCGGTGCCGCCGGCCCACTGGCTCAGCTTGAACACCACGAATTCGGCCGGCTTCACCACGGCGATGCCGATGTGGGCGACCACCATGCCGGCGTCGCGGACGTCGGCCGGGTTGGTCTCCTCGTCGCACTTGACGAAGAACGCCTCCTCGGGCGTACGGCCCAGCAGCGCGCCGTCGCGCCACACCCGGGTCAGGAACGCGCCGATGTCGCGGCGGATCGAGCGCCACAGCGAGAAGTCGTTCGGCTCGAACACCATCCAGCGGGTGCCGTTGGCGATGGCCTGTTCGATGGAGATGGAGAGCCGGCGTACGTTCAGGTAACGCCACTCGCTGGCCTCTGCCGCGAGGGTACGCGCGCCCCAGACCCGGATGCCCTCGCCGGGGAAGTAGCGGATGACGTTCACACCCTTGGGGTTGAGCACGTCGTGTTCGGCCCGGGTGACCAGGTGGCCCAGGTCGACCGCGCCGCGTACCGGCTCGTTAGCCGGCGCCTTGTGCACCCCGCGCAGGGCGTCGGTGCGGGCCCAGATGCCGGCCACGTGCCCGCTCGGCGGGGTGAGCACCAGGTCACCGGAGAGCGGATCGCGCACCCGCAGCCAGGGGTAGTAGAGGGCGCCGTAGTCCGACTGCCGGGGCCGGTTCGACACCGGGCCACCACCACCCGATCCGCCCCCCGAGCCACCACCGGAGCCGGGGGAGTCCGGGTCGGCGGTGTCGGCGGGCTTGGCCGGGCGGGTCGAGCCGGGCGTGGCGACCCGGGTCAGGGTGGAGATGTCGTCGATGTCCGGTGGCGGGTCGCAGATGGCGACCATGGAACGGGTGCGTTCGGCCAGGCTCAACAGCGCCTCGTGGGAGACCGGATCGTGGAAGCCCGGCGTGGCCACGATGGAGATCTCGTCGACCGCCTCCAGCAGGTCGAGGCCGGCGCGTTTGCGGCCGGTGCCGGTGACCGCGCCGCCCTCCCCGACGTTGACCACCCAGCAGCGGGTGCCACCGTTGTCCAGGAAACCGAAGACGGCCCGGGCCAACGGGGTGCTCTCGAAGTCGTCGCCGTCGGCGTAGAGGCGCAGGAAGTCGGTCCAGTTGTTCACGGCGAGGGCCTCGCCGAGGTGCGCGGTGCGGTCGGGCGCGACACCGACGAACGCGGCGGTGCTGGTACCGGCCGGTCCGATCGGTCTGGCAGCACCGGGCACCTCCTCGACGTAGATGCCGGGCGAGAAGTAGGTGGGCATCGGTCCTCCCGGAATCGGGTCGGTGGGTCAGCGGGTCGGTGGGGCGCAGACGATGACGATGTCGGGCTCGGTCGGATCGACCTCGGCGGTGAGCACCTGACCCCGGCCGGTGAGCCGCAGCCGCACCGGGCCGGGCTGCTCGGGATCGTGGGGTACGCCGACGATGCGGAACCGGCCGGCCGGATCGGTGCGGGTCGCGTACGCCTGACCGACGACCTCGACCCGCATGGCCGCGAGCGGCTGCTCGGCCGGGCCGACGACCCGACCGTCGAAGGTCAGCATGTCCAGTTGTCGCAGCCGCAGCGGGTGCAGGACCGGCGCGGCCGGCTGCCGCGCGGGGGTGATCTGGACCGGCACGTCGATCAGCAGCGCCGGTCGGGGCGGCGCGCCGAACGCCGTCCACAGTGCCGGGTCGCCGGCTTCCAGGGTGAGCGTGTGGGTTCCCGTGGTGGTGGCCGCGACGAGCACCCGGTCCAGCGCGGCGAGGGCGTCCGGTCCGCCCACGGCGAGCAGGTAGCGGACGGTGAACCGGTAGGGCTCGGCTGCGCCGCTGCCCCGGGTCTGCCGGACCGGCCGCAGTTCCAGCGGCCAGAGGGTCAACCCGCCCGGATCGGTGTCCGGCCCGGGCGGGCCGACCGGAACGGCGGCACCCGCCGCCCCGGCCAGCCACGCCGCCAGGTCGGCGGTGGCGCCCTCGATCGGCCCGGGGTCGCTCATCGCGGTGGTGTCCCCTGGATGCGGTACGCGATGGCCTCGTTCCACACGTGCGGGTAGACGCCGATCTCGAAGTACCGGGTGAACCGGTTGATCGGCGCGCCCGCGTGGTCGTGGTAGAGCAGCCACACCGGCGCGATGGTGAACAGCACGTAGTTGGCCACGACCAGCGGGATGTAGAGCGGCCCGAGCAGGCGGGCCTGGAAGACGTGCACGTCCTCGTGCCGTTGGATGCCCGGACCGGAGCCGGCGCAGACGGTGCCGAGCGTGGTGGCGTACCGGGGGGAAACCCCCTCCAGCACGTTGACCCGGCAGCTGTGCTGGGAGGTGGCGCGGTCCAGGGAATGACCGAACAGCAGGTGTACGGCGAGGTAGAGCGCGCCGACCAGGGTGTTCAGCAGGCTCCAGGTGTGGTCGACCACGAACAGGAACACCCCTCGCGCGTCGGGTCCGTAGACCTGGGCCGAGGTGATCGCCCAGCCGAAGACGCCACCGACCAGCAGGCCGAGGACCGCGCCGACGAGCAGCCCGACCGGGCCGCCGACGAGTAGACCGAGCACCGCGCCGGCGGCGACGTGGACGGCAGCGCTGATGATGCCGAAGACCATGACACTGCTCCGTTCAGGCCCAGGAGCGGACGAAGCGGGGCTCGTTGCCCTGCGCCAGTTGGATCGGCGTCGCCTGCCGGTTGCCGGGCGGCAACTGGTTGATGCCGAGCGCGGCGGAGAAGATGACCAGCCCGTTGAAGAACGCGATGATCCACTTCTCCGGGCCCACGTCGGTGGCGAGGGCCGCGGTGAGGTACGACAGCGCGAGCGCGATGCCCAGCGCGATCCACTTGCGCGCCTTGTCGGCGCTGGGGCCGATCAGGCCCCCGATGACGTTCGTGGTGAGCAGGGTCGCGGCGCTCGCGCCGGTGAGGCTGCCCAGCGCGGCCCAGGTGAAGAGATCGTTCATGGCCGATCTCCCTTCGATGCGCGGTGGTGCGGGGTGGGGAGGAGGAGGTGTCGTCCGCCTTGTCCGGGCGGGCGGCGGCCGGTCAGGTCAGCCGGCACCCGGCGAGCCGGGAATCGTGGTGCGCGGCGCGGCCGGAAGGGCGGTGCCGTCAGTGGGTTCGACGGTTGTGGTGGCGTCAGCGGCCCCACTGCCGTCGGTGGCCGTGGTCACCTCGCCGGCCGCACTACCCTCGGTGGCCGTGGTCACCTCGCCGGCCGCGCTGGCTGCGGTGGCCTCGGTGTCCGTGGTCGAGTCGCCGGCTGCGCGGGGGCGGCGCAGCAGCAGGACGACAAGCAGGGCGACGAGCAGCAGTACCACCGCACCAGCGGCGATGAGCAGCCACGGCGGCCCGCCGGCGGCGTCGGTGTCCGCGGCGGCCGCGGACGGTCGGGGTGGCGCCTCGGCCACGGCACGTAGCTCGGCCGGCTTGGGTTCGTTGGGGTTGACCCGCCAGGTCACCGTCCGGTCGTTGACCTGGCCGCCGGCGTTGACGTCGAGAACGCGGCCGGGGAAGGTCACGGCGATCTCGAAGGACATCAACAACATGAATCTGGCTTGATTTTCCGGGTCCTGTTCGGCCACTTTTCCGCCGTACTTCTTCGGATCGAGTGGCAGGGTGAAGACGTAGCGGTCATTCGCCCGGACGATGCGCAGACTCTCGCTGTCGAATTGATCGAGAGGCACATTCTGGTAGTTGATCTGAAAACCGAAGTGGGTGTCGGTCGCGTACGGGGTCTCGGGGCCGGGCGGCAGCGCGGGAATGTTCTGCCGAAGGTCGGCGAAGCCCTGCTCGACGGTCTTGTTGTTCAAGGTCAGGACCTTGCGCTCGGCGGTCAGCAGGAGTTGCCCGCTGACGGTGTCGTCCGCCTTGACGGTGAGCCCGATGTTGAGTTGCATGCAGCCGGAAAGGGCCGCCAGCAGGACGAGGCACACCACACCGTGGAGTGTCTTGATGCGCCCGAACCCACTTCTCATGGGCACAGTGTGTGCGCTTTCCGTCCGACCCATCAGTCAGCGATCAGTCATAAGCAAGTCGCCGATCTTACCGATGGTCAGTCACATTCAGCCGAGGCTGGAAATGGTGCGGATGGATATTCTGAAGGGTTGGCTGCCTGCGCATCTTGATCAGGGCAGCTACGCGCTCTCCCGCAGCACCAGCGACGAGGGGAACATGGTCGTCGGCGGTGCCGGGCGTTGTTCCAACACCATGGTCGCTGCTGCTGCGGCGATCCGCCGCACCGGGTGGCTCGCCGTGGTCAGCGCGGTCACCGAGGCCAGCGGGATGTCGTCGAACCCGGTCACCGCGACGTCGGCGGGCACCCGTACCCCGTCGGCGCGCAACTGGTCGATCACGCCCAGCGCGGTCGCGTCGCTGATCCCGACGATCGCGTCGGTGTCCGGCCAGCGGTGCAGCACCTCCCGGGCGGCCGACCGGCCGCGCGCCGCGCTGAAGTCCCCGGCCACCTCCCGAACCGGCAGCCCGGCCTCACGCAGCAGCCCCCGGTACGCCTCCACCGAGCGGCGCGAACAGGCCAGCCAGGCCGGGCCGGTCACCATCGCGATCCGCCGGCGGCCGGCGGCGTACAGGTGACGGACGATCGCGCTGGTGCCACCGCCGTTGTCGATGTCCACCGACGGTACGGCCGTCGAGCCGATCCCGATCGAGGCGGTCCGCCCGTGCAGCCGGCGCGGCACCACATCGAGCAGGGCTTCGGTGGTGTTGACCAGTACCAGGCCGGCCACCGCGCGATCGTCGGCCAGCCGGGCGAGCTGTCCCGGCTGGTCCAGCGGCACCCACGCCACCGTCACCCCGAGCCCGTACGGGGCGCAGACCTGCGCGGTGGTGCTGACCACCTGGTCGAGGTAGCTGTCGTCGAGCACCCCCGGCGAGGTGCCCGCCACCGCCACCAGCAGGCGTACGCCGGCACCCCGCACCAGCGCCCGTGCCGCCGCGTTGGGCACGTAGCCGAGCCGGTCGGCGGCGTCACGCACCCGCTCCCGGGCGATCGGTGACGCGAATCCGCTCTCGGCGAGGACCCGCGACGCTGTCGACCGGGACACCCCGGCCGCCCGGGCGACATCCTCCAGGGTGGCGTGCCGTCGTGCCGTCGTCATGATGTGCTCCCCGTTGCCTGTCCTGCGCGGTTGCCTGTCCTGCGCGCCTCGTGCGGGCGTCCGAGCGCATCATGCCTCGCGGAAGGGCCCGGCGGTAAGGACCGGGGAGGATTGTGCTGGTAGCGCTCCCAGGTGTGGGATCGTGGCGAAAGGTCGGCACCAGGAGAGGAACGCGAACAGGTGGATCCCAGCGCCATCCCCACGGCCGCGCCGGCCAGTTCCGGCCCGTCCCGTACCGTGTTGGCCGCCCGCAACGGCGTGGCGGTGGTGTTCGCGCTCAACGGGCTGGCCGTGGCCACCTGGTTCGCGCGGGTGCCGGCGGTCCGCGACGGCCTCGACCTGACCCCCGGACGCCTCGGGTTGCTCCTGCTGGCCATGTCCATCGGTGCGATCGTCGCCATGCCCACCGCCGGCCTGGTGACCCAGCGGCTCGGTGCGGCCCGCGCGGTGGCCTTGTCCACGCTGATCCTGACGATCGGGTTGACCGTCGCCGGGGTGTCGGCAAGCGTGCTCGACTCACTGGCCGGAGTGGCGGTGGGCCTGTTCGCCGTCGGTTACGGCTCGGGCAGTTGCGATGTCGCGATGAACATCGAGGGTGCGGCCGTCGAGCGTCGACTCGGGCGTACGGTGCTGCCCCGCTTCCACGCCGCGTGGAGCCTGGGCGGGGTGGCCGGTGCCGGGATCGGTGCGGGGGCGGCCCGGCTGGGGGTGCCGATCGGCGTACACCTCAGCGTCCTGGCCGCGCTGGTGCTCGGCGGCACCCTGCTCGGGGCGCGGGCGTTCCTGGCGGCCGAGCCGGAGGCGCAGCCCAGCACCCCGGCGGACCGTCGTCGACGCCTGCTCGCCGCCTGGCGGGAGCCCCGCACCCTGCTCATCGGCCTGCTGGTGCTGGCGGTGGCCTTCGCCGAGGGCAGCGCCAACGACTGGCTCGCGGTGGCCTTCATCGACGGGTACGGCTTCAGCGAGGCGGCCGGCGCGGCGGTCTTCGGTCTCTTCGTGGTCGGCATGACGGTGGGTCGCACCCTCGGCACGGTGGCGCTGGACCGGTGGGGGAGAGGGCCGGTGCTGACCGTGACCATCGTGCTCGCCATCGTCGGGGCCGCCCTGGCGGTGCTCGCCGGCTCCGGCCCGATCGCGGTCGTCGGTGTGCTGCTGTGGGGCCTGGGCGCCTCGCTGGGCTTCCCGGTCGGCATGAGCGCCGCCGCCGACGAGGAGGAGCACGCCCACGTCCGGGTCAGCGTGGTCGCGGTGATCGGTTACACCGCGTTCCTTGCCGGGCCGCCCCTGCTCGGCCTGCTCGGTGACCAGGTGGGCACGCTGCGCGCCCTACTGGTCGTGCCCATCCTCCTCCTGCCTACCCTCGCTCTGGTCCCCGCCGCCCGGCCGCCACGCTGAGTCGAGATCCTGGTACGAAACCGCCGTTCCATGGGCGCTTTCGTACCAGGACCGGTCGGTCACCTGACGGCGACCACGGCGGCGTCGGGGCCGGCGCGCCAGAGGGTGCCGACCTCGGTGAAGTCGGCGGCGGAGAGGGCGGCCAGGTGCCAGGAGACCGGCGGATTCCACTCCGGGCTGTGGCCGGTCGGGTAGATCGCCTGACGCTGGCGTACGAGCGGGCCCAGCGTCTCGTCCTGTTCGGCCTGCTGCCACCACTGTGACCAGGACAGGGCGGCGCCGGCGGCGTACCGCGCAGTGCGGCGTCGTCGTGCCCGGGCCAGCAGCCGCTCGGTCAACTCCGGCAGACCGTCGTCGGGCATGTGGTCGGCGTTGACCAGCAGGCCGCCGGGGCGCAGCAGGTCACGTACCTCGCCGTAGAGGTCGGCCAACCGCTCGGCCGGCAGCCAGTGCAACGCGGTGGCGGTGAGCACCGCGTCGTAGTGCCGGTGGGGCAGGGTGGTGTGCCAGTCGGGGCGGCCGAGGTCGGCGGTCACGATGCTGGCCCGGTCACCCAAGGTGGCGGTGGCGAGAGCGAGCAGGGCAGGGTCCAGATCGACCAGGGTCAGGTCGGCGTCGGGGAAGCGGCGCAATGCGCGCAGCGAGATGGTGCCGGTGCCGCCGGCCAGGTCGAGCAGCCGCAGCGGCGCGCTGTCGCGGATGGCGTCGACCGCGTCGAGCATGGCGGCGAAGCGCTGCTCCCGATCCGGCAGGTACGCCTCCTGCTGCCGGTCCCAGCTCTCCTGCCAGGCGTCCATGTCCGAGATGTAAGTGCTCACAGCCGGACACGCTACTTACATCTCACGGAACCTGTCCAGAGTTGTTGCCAACAATTTGCAATAGAGAGAGAATGGCGGGGCGATGATCCTGGGGCCGTCGGCGGATGCCGACGGCCCCTGCCACCGGCGATAACATGGTCGCCCGAGGGCGGGGCCCGCCCGACCGTACGGCCTCAGGAGTCAGGTGGAACCGCAGCGCACCGCCGCGCACGAGATGTTCGACGCCGACGTGGCCTCGAACCGGCTCGGCATTGAGTTGATCAAGGCTGCGGACGGTGCCGCGGTGGCCCGCATGCGGATCACCGCCGAGATGGTCAACGGACATCGCATCGCCCACGGCGGCTTCGTGTTCCTGCTCGCCGATACCGCTTTCGCGCTCGCCTGCAACAGCCACGGGCCGGTGACCGTCGCGGCCGGTGGCGAGATCACCTTCGTCCGTCCGGCGCACGAGGGTGACCTGCTGCTCGCCCGCGCCACCGAACGCACCAGGTACGGGCGCAGCGGGATCTACGACGTCACGGTGACCCGCGAGGACGGGCAGGTGGTGGCCGAGTTCCGAGGCCACAGCCGCTCCCTGCGCCCGGGCACGGGCCGCCCCGACCCGGCGGAGAAGTCCAGTGCCGGAGCGGCTGCCGGCCGCCGAAGCTGACCCACCGGCCCGGACCCGCCCCGCCGCACCACACACCTCCGCCGGCTGGCCGGCCTCCACGGCACCGCCGGTCCGGCCGGCCATCGTGGTGAGGTTGGCCCGGCGGGCGAACGCGGCCCGCAGGGCCCGGGTCAGCCGGGCGGCGGCGACCTGGCCCAGCACCGGATCGGCGAACCGGTGTCCGCCGGTCGGCAGCGCCACGAGCAGACCCGCCCTGGTCAGGTCGGCCAGCGCCACTGCCGCCCGATCCGCCGACCAGCCCACCGCGCGGGCCAGCTGCGTCGCCGAGCAGCGGGTCGAGACGGTGGCGGCCATCAGGGCGATCCGGAGCGAATCGTCGAGACGGTCCAGCCGGGCGTCGACCACCCGGCGCACGCTCTCCGGCACGGGGGGAGGGGTCGCCGCGTCGGCGTCGAGCGCGTCCACGTACGCCCTGGCATAGCCGGGGTTGCCGCCGACGAGCGGGATCAGGTGCCGCACCAGCGAGATCGGCCGCCCGGCCCGGCGCAACAGTCGGTGCAGCAACCGGCCGGTGGTCACCGCGTCGAGTGGACGCAACGGCACCGGGGCCCATCCGGCAACCTCGCCGGTACCTGTCGCGACCAGCGCCAGCGGCAGGCCGTCGGCCGTGGCCTGGTCGAGCAGCAGGTCCAGTTGGTGACGCAGCGCCGGCGCGGCCCGGTCGAGATCGTCGACGGCCACCACCACCGGTTGCCGCCGGGCCAGGCTCAGCAGCACCTCCCGCCAACAGGCCGCGGCTCGGACGCCGGTCGTGCCGGGTGCACCGGTCACCGCAGCCGTCGCCGCCGCCAGGCACTGCGCCGACACCTGCCCGTGCAGGGCGGCGGACAGGCGACGACGTACCGTCGCGGCGTCGTCGGTGTCACGGACCCCGGCCAGCCCGCGCAGCAGGTCCACAAGCGGAGTCAGCGGACCGTCCGGGTACGGCGGGCAGGTCGTCACGCACCATCGCACCGCGCCACCCTCCACTGTGGGAGTGCTGCGGACCAGTTCGCGGAGCAACCGGCTGCGGCCCGCCCCGCGCGGCCCGGTCAGCAGCAGACGCCGTGGACCGGATCCGCGTACCGCCTCGGTCAGGTGTTCGCGGGCCACGGCCAGCTCGCGACGCCGGCCGAGCAACGGGCCGTCGGCCGAGGGCAGTTCGGGACGCAGCGTGCCGGTGGCCAGCCAGATGTCGACCGGCACGTCCTTGCCGGCCACCGTCACCGCCGGCACCGGCTGCTGGGCGATCAGGCCGGCGACGGCCCGGTGCGTGGCCGCGCAGAGCGCCACCCCGCCGTGCGGCGCGTACCCCTGCAACCGGGCGGCCAGGGTGATGACCGCGCCGCTGGCCACGCCGTGCCCGCCGTCGTGCCCCATCCCGAGGTCCACCACCGCCTCGCCGGTGGCGACCCCGACCCGCACCCGCAGCCCGGGGGCCAGGGCGGGGGTACGGCGGTCGAGCGCCCGTTGGATCTCCAGGCCGGCCCGCACCGCCCGGTACGCCTGCCACCCGTCACCGGTGCGCGCGCCGAACAGGGCCATCACGGCGTCGCCGACGTACTTCTCCACCGCCCCGTCCCAGCGGCGCAGCACCCGGGCGACGGTGCCGAAGTAGACGCGTTGCAGGGCCCGGACGTCCTCCGGGTCGAGCCGGTCGACCAGCCGGGTCGACCCGACGATGTCGACGAAGAGCACGGTGACGGTCCGCCGCTGTTCGGTCACCGACCAGCGCAATCGGCTGGTCGGCCCGTAAGCACGGACGATGGTGGACATTGGCATCGGACGCACCCGCCTCTCCCCGCTTGGGTCGACGTTGCGGGGAGACTGTCACTGCAGGTCTGACCGGCGGATCGGCAGAACGACGTATGTCGGCCGGGCGCAACCGGTTGGTCGCAATGTCGACGCGAGGTGGGGGACAGGGGTGCGGCGGCGGTAGAACGGGAAGGGCGGCTGTGACTAGGCTGCGAGCCATGGCCAGCGACGTGGACAGCACACCGCTCGTCGGTCGGGCCGACCTGGTGGCGACGGCGCGCGCCGCGCTGCTCGACGATGTGGCGCCGGGAAGCACGGCTGCCGTCTTCCTCACCGGCGAGAGCGGGGTGGGTAAGACCAGACTGCTCCGCGAGCTCGGCCAACGGCTGGGCGACGCGGGTGCGCTGGTGCTCACCGGCTCCTGTCTGGACATCGGCGACGCCTCACCCCTGCATCCGCTGCGGCAGGCGCTGCGTCGTCTCGACGTCGACCTGCCGCCGGCCGCCGCCGCCTCGGTCCGCGCGTTGCTGGCGATGTTCGCCGAGGACGCGGCGGGGCCGGACGGCGCGGGCGCGCTGTTGGAGCGCGTCGCCCGAGGACTGAGCGTGATCGCCGGCGGTCGGCCCGTGGTGCTGGTCCTCGACGACCTGCAGTGGGTCGACCGGACGACCCGGCAACTACTGCTGTATCTGCTGGCCGGCCTCGGTGACCTTCAGTTGTCGGTGCTCGCGGCGGTGCGTTCGGAGTCCCTTCAGGGGGCGCATCCGCTGCGCCGGGTGCTCACCGAGCTGCGTCGACTGCGCTCGGTGCAGGTGCTCGATCTCGCCCCGCTGGACCGGGCCGCCGCCGAGCAGCTCGCCGCGGCGGTGGTGGGTCGTCCGCTGCCCCCCGAGGCGGTCGAGCAGTTGTGTCAGCGCAGCGGCGGCAACCCGTTCGTCGTCGAGGAGCTCGCGCGGGATCTGCGCGACGGCCGGGACGGGCTCTCCGACACCCTGCGCGAGGTCTTCCTGGCCCGGGTGGACGCGTTACCGCAACCGGCGCACCGGGTCGTGCACGCGGTGGCCGCCGGGGTGGAGCCGGTCGAGCACTGGCTGCTCGCCCAGGTGGTCGCACTGCCCGAACAGGACCTGCTGGACGCGATCCGGGCGACCGTGGCCCACCGGCTGGTGGTCAGCTCCCACGACGGTTATCGACTGCGGCACCGACTCGTCGCCGAGGTGCTGGAGGACGAGCTGCTGCCCGCCGAGCGGGCCCTGCTGCACCGCCGGTACGCCGAGGCGCTGACCGCCGCGCCGGGGGAGTTGCACCAGGCCCGACTGGCCCACCACTGGCGGCTGGCCGGCGAGCCGCAGCGGGCGCTGCCGGCGGCGGTGGCCGCCGCGCAGGAGGCGGAGCGGCTGTACGGCTACGCGGAGGCGCACCGGCACTGGTCGGTCGCGGTGGAGCTGGCCGAAGGGCTGCCCGACGCGGAGCGGGCGACGCTGCTCAGGCACGCGGCCGAGGCCGCCCACCACTGCGGCGAGTACGCCCGCGCGCTGGCGCTGCTGGAGAAGCTGGCCGCCATCGACGTCGATCAGACGGCCTGTGAGCTGCACATCCGTCGAGCCCGCTACCTGGCGGCGGCCGGCCGTTCGGCGTTGGCCGAGGCGGAGTACCAGCGTGCCCTCGACGCCGCGGACTGCAGCCCTCGGCAGCGGGCCACGGCCGCCGCGCACCTGGCCGAGTTGCTGCTGCAGCTGGGCCGGTACGCCGACGCGGGCCAGTGGGCCAAGGAGGCGCTGAGCCTGGCCGAGCAGGCCGAGGGCGCCACCACGGAGGTGGTCCTGGCCAGCATGGCGTTGGGCTTCTCCGAGGCGTACCGCCAGGATCCGGACGCCGGGTTGGCCGTGCTGCGTCGGGCGTTGACGACCGCCGAACGCGCCGGCCGGCCCGAAGACGTCGCCCTGGCCTATCTGCATCTGGCCGAGCTGCTCACCGGGCCGCTGAACCGCATGGAGGAGGGGGTGGTGGTGGCCCGCCGGGGCGCCGAGCGGGTGGCCGAGCTGGGGCTCGGTCGCAGCTACGAGACCCGGCTGCTGGCGATCGCCACGAACGGTCTGTTCCGGGTGGGTCAGTGGGCCGAGGCGGAGAAGGTGGTGGCGGCGGCCCTGCGGCATCGCCCCTCCGGCACCGACGCGGTCGAGTTGCTGCTGGCCCGGTGCCGCCTCTCGGTAGGCTACGGCGACATCGAGGCGGCCGACCGGGACCTCGACGCGGTGGCCACCATGCTGGCCGGCGGTGGTGCCCGGCACGTTATCCCCCTGCTCACCCTGCGGGCCGGGCTGGCCATGTGGCAGGGCCGCCACGACGTGGCCCGGCATGCGGTGCAGCGGGGGCTGACCGAGACCCGCTCCGACGACCTGGTCATCGTCGCGGTGCTCGTCTGGCACGGTCTGCGTGCCGAGGCGGAGGCGAAGGCCAACCGCACCTCCGTCGACGACAACGCGGTGCGCCGGTTGCGGCAGATCGTCGACCGGGTGGCCGAGAAGAGCGTGCGCGCGGCCCAGCCGGTGCGCGACGTGGTCGACGGCTACCTGGCGCTCTGCGCCGCCGAGGTGAGCCGGCTCGACGTGACCGATCCGGACCTGTGGGCGCGGGCCGCCGCGGCGTGGGATCACCGCAACCACCCGTATCCGGCGGCGTACTCCCGACTGCGTCAGGCGGAGGCGTTGCTGGCGCGTCGGCGGCGTACCGCCACGGCGGGCAAGCTGCTGCGGCAGGCGTACCAGACGACCCAGGGGCTCGGCGCGGTGCCGTTGACCGACGAGATCCGTACCCTCGCCGGTCGTGCCCGGGTGACGCTTGAGGAGACCGGCCCGCTGGGGGCACGCGAGCCGGCCGGTGTCGGTGGCGAGGAACTCGCCGCGCTCACCGCCCGCGAGCGTGAGGTCCTGGCCGCGGTGGCCGAGGGGTTGACCAATCGGGAGATCGGCCAGCGGTTGTACATCAGCGAACGGACCATCGGCGTCCACGTGTCGCACATCTTCGACAAGCTCCAGGTACGTACCCGCGTCCAGGCCAGCGCCATCTTCCTACGTAGTCGGACGTAGGTGTCGGATAGGTAGTTCTACTGATGTCGTACGGGTGGTCCTCCTGAAAGGCTGAGCCCGGCGCCGCAAGGGCACGGCGGCGGCGACGATCAGCGTGGAGGGCGACATGAGCGAGCGGGTCTGGGGGCCGATACACGGGGACATCGTCGACCTGCTCGCCGACCACCCGACGGACGTGCCGGCGGTGGTCGACCACCTGACCAAGCTGCAGGACATGCTGGTCCGGCTGCCTCCGCTGCTGGACAGCTGCCCGTTGGCCGACTTCAACAAGCTGTACCTGACCATCACCACAAGCGTGCTGGACGGCCTGTACGCCGACCGGTTCGTCGACCCGGCCTTCCTGTCCCGACTGGATGTGGAGTTCGCCGCCCGCTACTTCGACGCGCTGCGGCTGTGGACCGACTCCAGCCCGGGTACGCCCAAGGCATGGTCCTGCCTGTTCGAGCGGATGCGCGGCCCGGACGCCCGACCGCTGCCCTCGGCGGCGGCCGGAGTCAACGCGCACATCAACTTCGACCTGCCGTTCGCGCTGGTCACCACGTTCGCCCACCTGGAGTCCGAGCCGGTCGACGGAAGTGACCAGCACCGCGACTACCTGGAGATCAACAAGATCTTCGCAGACAAGATCCCCGGTCTGCGCCGGGGTTACCTGGAGCGGTGGCAGCTGCTCATCGACATGCTCAACGGGGAGATCGACGACTGGTACCAGGGTGAGTTGATCGGATACACGCGGGACGTCGCCTGGCGCAACGCCCAGCGGGTCTGGCGGTGCCGGCACGACCCGCTCCAACACGAACGCGAGCGTAAGCGGCTCGACGAGACGGCCGCGGCGCTCGGTCGGTTGCTGCTCTCGCCCCTGGGGGCGTTTCTGCAGTAGCCGGGGACGGGGGGTCCCCGCGCCCGGCCCGTGGGCGGGGCGCGGGGGCGGTCCGGCAGCCGGGGGGCATCGCCGGGATCGGACCAGGGGGGAGCAGGGGGTCGGCCGGCCCGGGGGGTGTCGGCCGGCCCCCTGCGGGTACGCCGCCCCCATGACCGCTGTGTCCCGGCGCCGTCCCGCAACACGGCCCCGACCTCGCCCCTCCGCCCCGGCACGTCCCGCCCGGCCGGGAGACCGTGCCGGCCGGGGAGCCCGCGGATGAGCCGGCGGCGCTTCGAGTTCCGCTTCGATCCACCGTGGCGACCCGTGCTGGCCCTGTTCGGTGTGCGGCCGTCGACGGCCTGGGTCGATGTCGACGCCGACGAGGTCACGGTGCGTTTCGGGCCCTGGCTGCTGCGGACCACCCGGGACAACGTGGCCGGGGTCCAGGAGAGCGGCCCGTACCGCTGGTGGCGGGCGATCGGCCCGCACCTGTCGGCCGCCGACGTCGGGGTCACCTTCGGCAGCAGCACCGCGCGAGGGCTCTGCGTCCGTTTCGGCCGACCGGTGCCGGCCCTGCTGCCCGGCCGGTGGCTGCGCCACCCTGCGATGACGGTGACCGTCACTGATCCGGACGCCCTGGCCCGTGCCCTCTCGGCGACACCCGACCGGCTTTGACCGTTTTGTCGAGGTGGTGTTCGGCGACCGCCTACGGTCGGGGCAGTGAGTGGGGGGAGGGCGGGCCAGAACATGGGGGACGGGACCAGAGCGCGACGTGGCCGGGGCCGCCGGGGGAAGGTGTCCGGCACACCCGAGCCCGCACTGCGGGCCGCCCGCGATCCGACCCGGCCGGGCGAGCGGGCCGGTCCACGGGTCGCCGTGCCCGAGCACGTGGCGGTGCGTCAGCCCGGTCCGGCGGTGCCGCCGAGCCGGCTGCGTCGGTGGCTGCTCATGCACCAGGTGCAGCCGGTCGGCCCGGAGACCGCCGAGGGGCACTCCCCGTCGCATGCCTGGTGGCGGGTGATGTGTCTGACCGGCGTCGACTACTTCTCCACCCTGTCGTACCTGCCGGGCATCGCGGTGCTGGCCGCCGGGGCGCTCTCCCCGCTGGCGACCCTGCTGATCGTGGTGCTGACCCTGTTCGGCATGCTGCCGATGTACCGCCGGGTGGCTCGGGACAGCCCGCACGGCCAGGGTTCGGTGGCCATGCTGGAGCGGCTGCTGCCGTTCTGGCGGGGCAAGATCTTCGTGTTGATCCTGCTCGGCTTCGTGGCCACCTCGTGGATCATCACGATCACCCTCTCCTCGGCCGACGCCACCGTGCACATGTTGCAGAACCCGTACCTGCCGGCGGCGTTCAGCGGGAACACCGTCGCGGTCGTGGTGACCGTGGTGCTGCTGCTGATCCTGGGTGGGGTGTTCCTGCTCGGGTTCCGGGAGGCGGTGGCTGTGGCCGTACCCCTGGTCGCCGTCTTCCTCGCCCTGAACGCGGTGATCGTGGTGGTCTCCCTGGTCGAGATCGCCGGTGACCCCCGGGTGCTGTCCGACTGGACCACGGCGTTGACCGCCGGCGGCGGACCGGGGCAGTTGGCGTTGACCGCGGCGTTGGCGTTCCCGCTGCTGGTGCTGGGACTCTCCGGCTTCGAGACCGGGGTGAGCATGATGCCGCTGGTCGCGGGGGAGGGGCCGGACGCGCAGACCCGGTTGGCCGCCCGGATCCGCAACACCCGGCGGCTGCTCACCGCCGCCGCGTTGATCATGTCGGTGTACCTGCTGTCGACCACCTTCGTCACCACCCTGCTCATCCCGCCCGAGGAGTTCGCCCCGGGCGGGGCGGCCAACGGGCGGGCGTTGGCCTACCTCGCCCACGAGCACGTCGGCGAGGCGTTCGGCACGGTCTACGACCTCAGCAGCGTGCTGATCCTTTGGTTCGCCGGCGCTTCGGCGATGGCCGGTCTGATCAACATCGTGCCGCGCTACCTGCCGTCGTACGGCATGGCGCCGGAGTGGGCGCGGGCGATCCGGCCGGTGGTCATCGTCTACACGGTGATCTGCATCGGCCTGACCGTGGTCTTCCGCGCCGACGTCGACGCGCAGGCCGGGGCGTACGCCACCGGGATCCTGGCGATGATGGTCTCCGCCGCGGTCGCGGTGGCGATCGCCGCGCTCGGCCGTCGCCAGCGTGCGACCGCCGCCGGCTTCACCGTGCTCACCCTGGTCCTGCTGTACGCGTTGACCGAGAACGTGCTGACCAAGCCGGACGGCATCGCCATCTCGGGCCTGTTCATCCTCGGCATCATCGCCGTCTCCCTGGTGTCGCGGGTCAGCCGGACCACGGAGCTGCGGGCGGAACGGGTGGAGTTCGACGAGGCGGCGCGGCAGTTCATCGCCGACTCGGTGGCCCACGACGGTCGGCTGCACGTGATCGCGCACAAGCGGCGCAGTGGCGCGGTCAAGGAGTACACCATCAAGGAACGGGCGCAGCGGGGGCAGAACCCGGTGCCGGGCGCGACCGACGTGCTGTTTCTGGAGATCGACGTGGTCGACCCGTCCGGGTTCCGGCACGTGCTGCGGGTCCGTGGGGTCGAGGTGGGCGGCTACCGGGTGCTGCGGGCCAGCAGCCCGGCCGCGCCCAACGCCATCGCCGCGGTCCTGCTGGCGCTGCGCGACGCCACCGGCGTACGTCCGCACGCGCACTTCGAGTGGTCCGAGGGCAACCCGATCGCGCACCTGCTGCGGTACCTGATCCTGGGCCGGGGTGACACGCCGCCGGTGGTCCGGGAGATCCTGCGCAAGTCCGAGCCCGATCCCGCCCGCCGTCCCGGTATCCACGTCGGCGGTTGAGCCTCGGTCCGGTTCGTGACCAGGACAGAGACATGAAGACGAAAGGCGTACTTATTCACTTATGCCGGATTTCAGCCCTTATTGGTCGTACGTTGCCTCTGGTGGCTACCGCGAGGTCAGCCGCTCCGCGCCCGATTCGGTGCGGCCTCTGTTTCGCACACACGAGAGGCAGGAACCCTCATGTCCACGTACCTCGGGGGCCGACAACCGGCCCGACGCGGGCGCCGATCGCCCTGGTACCTGGCCGGCGGGCTGGCGGCCGGCAGCCTGGTGGCCGCGGTGGCGGGTCTCGGCGGCGCTGCCGCGTCGGCCATCGACCGGGACGCGCCCGCGCCGGCACCGGGCCGGCCCGCCGCGCTCTCCGCCGACAACGGACCCTGGGACGCCGAATCGGCGGACCGGGACAAGCAGGACTGGGACAAGCAGGACCGGGACAAGAAGTGGCACGGCTCCGACGACGCCCAACGCGGCGGCCCCGGAAACGGTCGACCCGACGAACCCGAGGGTCGGCGTAGCGGGGGCAACGGGCGTGCGCCCCAGCACAAGGCCGTGCAGGTGCCCTGTGACTCCACGCGACTGATCGCCGCGCTGGTCCGGGTCAACGCCGAGGGCGGCGGCCTGCTGCGGCTTGCCGACAAGTGCACGTACACCCTGACCCACGCCTTCCAGCAGGCCGACGAGTACGACGGTGGGATCCGCGACGCCCGGGAGGCCGCCGACGCCGCCGAGAACCCGGGTGACGCCGAGGCGCCGCCGCGCAACCCGGCGCACGACACCGCCGGCCTGCCGGTGATCTACCACGCGATCACCATCGAGGGCTCCGGCGCGACCATTTCCCGTGGCGTGCACGCGCCGGACTTCCGCTTCTTCACCGTCCGCGACGGCGGCGAACTCACCCTGCGTGACGTGACCCTGCTCAACGGTCGGTCGAAGGCCGAGGGTGGCAGCATCCACATCGTGCACGGCGCGACCGCAGTCGTCGAACGGGTCACCGTCGCCAACAGCACGTCGCTGTCCGCCGACGGTGGCGGTGGCGGCATCTTCAACGACGGCAACCTGCGCATCAGCGACAGCACACTTGTCGGTAACCGGGCCGCCGGCACCGAGGGCAAGGGCGGGGGCCTGCTCAACGGTGGTGTCATGACCATGTACCGCACCGAGTTCCGGCACAACAGCGCCGTCAGCTACGGCGGCGGGCTGGCCAACTTCCGCGCCGCCGGGGACGTCTACTCCTCCACGTTCGTCCGCAACAACGCCGCGCAGGGTGGCGGACTGGCCAGCTTCTCGGCCCGTACCAAGGTCTTCGACAGCCTGGTCGCCGGCAACAGCGCCCAGACCGGCGGTGGCCTGGCCAACTCCGACGCGGTGCTGGTGCTCGGCCAGCTCACCGTCCGGGACAACCTCGCCACCGTCGCCGGTGGCGGCATCTCCACCGTGCAGGGCCTGCTACCGATCGACGACAGCGTGATCAGTGGCAACACCACGCGCGGCAACGGCGGTGGCGTCTACGCCGCGAAGTCCAACCTGCTCGTGCGCGGCACGGACGTGAAGGGCAACGAGGCGGTCGGCAAGAAGTCGCAGGGCGCCGGGCTCTTCGTCACCGCCGGCACCAGTTCGGTGTACCGCAGCCTGATCGTCGGCAACCGGTCCACTGTGAAGGCCGGCGGCATCCAGGCCGAGCGGGCCCAGGTCAAGATCGACGACGACAGCATCGTCGTCGACAACAGTCCCACCAACTGCCTGGGCAGCAAGGTTCCCGTCGCGCACTGCTTCCGCTGAGCGAGGAACCACCCGACGACGCTGCGTCCGGCCTCCGGCCGCCCGGGTCTCGACGACCGGGCCGTGCGGAGGGCTGGACGCAGCGTCGTCGTACCGGGTCACTGCGAGGGCTCGGGCAGTTCGCAGTCGACCTTCGGGTTGGCGCCGACGTAGTTGAGCGGACCGGCGGCGATGGTCACCAGGATCGTGCCGACCTCGGCGCAGTTGGCTTCCTCGTCGCTGTAGTAACCGCGCTGACCCGCGGCGATCGCGCCGATGACGAGCCAGATCACCACGAGGACTCCGAATATCGACGTGCCACGCATGGTTTCCTCCACGGTCGGGGGTGCTAGCAGGGTGTCCCGGCCATGTACCCCGCCGCGCTCTCCGGCTAACGACGGCCCGTGGCTACCACGACGGCTTGGGCATCTCGGGTGGGCGACCGCGGCTGCGCCGGACGTCGGCCAGGGCCACCCCGGCCAGCACCAGGGCGGCGGCGAGCGCGGCGGCGAGCGGAGGCAGGAACAGCACCGCCGGCGCGGCGGTGAGCAGCGCCAGGATGCCGCCGGGCCGCGACGGCGAGACCCGGTTGAACACCTCCCCCTCGAAGCAGGCCCGACCGAGCAGAAACAGTGCCGGCCCGCCCAGGATGACCACGGCCCAGGAGGGCGGGGTACGTGGCGGCAGGGTGTGCGTCACCAGGTTGAAGCCGGCGGCGGTGACGACAACCCCGGCGACCATGAGCAGATGCGTGAAGGGCGCGGACTTCAGGAAGCGGCCCGGAAACCGTGCGGCCTTGATGAAGCCGGGCAGCAGCTCCCCGGCCTTGTACACGTAGATCTGCCACAGCAACAGGGTGGTGATGAAGGCGATCACCAGGCTGGCGGCCATTTCCAGCTCGGCATGATGGACGCTGTAGGCCATACCGATGACCAGGATCGCGTCGCCCAGGGAGATCATGACGAACTGTTGGAACCGCTCGGCGAGGTGCTCGGCGGTGGCGTTGCGGTGTGCCGGGGGAATGACACCCATGCCGGGTACCGGATAGGCCAGCCAGAGGCCCAGGAAGTCGATGGCCAGGGCGAGTGACCAGAGCGCCAACCGGGCGTCGCCGTCGACGGTGGCCCCGACGATCCACGGCACGGCCGACACCGAGAACCACACGGTCGTTCGGATCGGCCGTTGCCGGAGCTGCTGCTGGTGGCGCAACGCCGGAATGACGAACGGCGCGCGTCCCAGGTGGATCGCGACGTACGCGATGGCGAAGATCAGGCCACGATCGTCGAAGGCCTGGGGTATCGCCGTGGTCATCAGCAGTACGCCGAACATCACCGTGACGACCAGCGCCTTGATCTCGGGGTGTCCCGGGTCGTACAGCTCCGTGAGGAAGGTGGTGAGGACCCAGGTCCACCACACCGCGGCCAGCAGGACTGTCGTCCGGGCGCCCTGGGTCCAGGTGAGATCCTTGGCCAGGTCGTGCGAGATGAGGGCGAGTGCGACGACGTAGACGAGGTCGAAGAAGAGTTCCAGCAGGGTCGTCCGCGTGGGCGTCCTCGCGCTGCGGAGCACACATGCCGAGCGCGCGGGATCCTGCGGCAACGGCACGGGTGGCTCCTGGACTACCGACTGTCGGTTGCTGGTGGGCCCTGCGATGTCGACATCGCAGACCCTAACCGCCCCGCCCCGCCCAGGTGCCCCGTTTACCGACCCCCGTACAACTTCGGGGAATGTGCTGCCTCCGCCCGCACCGAGGCGACATCTTCCCCGAAGTTGCACCCGCTGGTGATCCGGACGGCGGGATGTGTCCGGGGGCGTAGGTGGGGCGGCGCCTTGACGGGGCGCTGCCCCTACCCGCGGTGGTTGGGTGCGGCGGTGTCGCTCAGGGGGTGTCGTCGGGCTGGGCGGCCAGGATCTTCGCCTGCTGTGGCCAGGTCACCAGGCTGGCGGTGGCCCGCAGCCCGGCACCCCGGATGGTGTCCCGCAGCGTCGCCTCGTCCAGCTCCGCCAGCTGGTGGTAGGTGCGGATGCCCGCGCCGTGCAGGGCGGCGGCCATCTTCGGCCCGACACCCTGGATCCGCCGGAAGTCGTCGACGGCATCGCTGGCGTCGGCGGCAACGGCGGCGGCCGGGGCGGCCGGGGTCTCGTCGGTGCTGGCTGCCGGGATGGCCTCGGTGCGCGGGCGGGGCGTGGTGGTGGCCTTGCGCCGCTTCGGCGGGGTGGCTACGGCGGGACGGGCCGCCGCGGTCTCCTCGACCGCCGGCTCCACCGGACCGTCCGGGACGGACACCGCCGGTGCCGACTCGGGCTCGACCGTCGTGTCGGCCACCACGGCGTCCGTCGTGGTGGCCGGCTCGGAGACGTCCGTCGTGGTGGCCGGTTCGGGGATCTCCGTCGTGGTGTCGGGCTCAGCGATGCTCGTCGTGGCGACGGGCTCGGGGGTGTCCGTGGTCGCCACCGACTCCGGAGTGTCCGTCGTGGCGACGGGTGCCGCCTTATCTATCGTGGCGACGGGTGCCGCAGTGTCGGTCGTGGCGATCGGATCCGCCGCGTCCAGCGTGGTGACGGGCGCGGCGGAGTCGGTCGTGGCGACCGGTTCGGCGGACACGCTGGGTGTCGGCTCCGACGACGCGGGCTGGCTGCTCGGGCTCGACTGCTCGGTTTCGGCGGGCTGGCGGGACGCCGGCACCGGTGCCTGGCTGGTGGTGGGGTGCGTCGACGCGGGCGGTTCGCCACGACGGTTGCGCAGCAGCACCCAGCCCCCGGCCAGGCCCACCAACAGCACCACGAGCAGTATCAGCCAATTGCCGACAGAGTCGATCACGGCAAACCTCCCTGAAGTTCACGTCCGGATCGTGGCGAGAAAAACTCGCCGAAGCTTCGCATACCAGCGACGTGGGCAACAGGCAGGTCAGGTAACAGTCCGTGTCGTTGCGGCCGGAGCTACCAGCGGTGCCCGGCAAGGAACGGAGGGTGTCCGCCATGGCGGCACGCCGACGATCCCGGCGCCGTCGCGGGAGCCGGGATCGTCGGTACGGGCGGAGGTCGGCTGCCGGATCAGTCCTCCTCGCCGCGATAGGTGTAGAAGTCGTCGACGAACTTGCGCCGCAGTCGGGGCACCCGGCTGGTGACCCGGAAGTAGCCCCGCGCGCCGAGCAGGGCCAGCCGACCGAACACCGGCTTGTACATCCGGTCGTCGCCGCTGGTGCCGCTGCGCGCCAACGAGTCGGCCACCCGGGCGAAGCCGTACGGCACCATCACCGCCTCGTAGTCGGCCACCGCCTGGATCAGGGACTTCTCACCGGCGGCGGCGAGGATCAGTTGCCGGCGCAGCAGGTTCGCGTCCCGCAGCGCGGTGTTGGCGCCCACGCCCCGGCCCGGTGTCATGGTGTGGATCGCATCGCCGAGCAGGGTCACCGTACTGCTGTGCCAGGGCGGCACCGGCTCCGATGTGGACACCCGGATCGGCAGGGCGCTGTCCGGGTCGGCCTGCCGGAGCAGGTCGCGCAGGCGAGGGTGCCAGTTCGCGGTGAGGTCCAGCGCCACCTGGATCAACTCCGACCCCCGGCGACGCATCACGTCCTCGGGGAAGCGTCGGGCGGTGCTCCAGACCACCAGGTTGATGTTGTCGCGGGTGCTGTCGTGCCGCAGCCCCGGCCAGTCCGCGAGCAGCGCCGCATCGGCGGGGTCGACGTCCGGCTTGAGTCGACCGTCGGCGTTCCACTTGAACTCCATCACGTGCAGCACGCCCATCATCCCGCCGGTCCCGAAGATCAGCGAGATGCCCCGCTGCACCGCCGGTGGCAGCAGGGCCCGGGTGTCGTCGGTGAGCGGGATCCGGGTGGCGATGTTGATCGTGCCGGCGTCCCGGATCACCGCGTGCGGCAGGTACTGGCGGCGTACCGCCGACTGAGTGCCGTCCGCGGCCACCAGCAGGTCACCGGTGGCGGTGCTGCCGTCGGCGAAGTGGGCGGTGACGGTGCCGTCGTGGTGCTGCTCGTACCGGGTGAAGGTGCGGTCGAAGTGCACCACATCTTCCAAGCCGGTCAACAGCACCTGGCGCAGCGTCATCCGCGCCACCGACCGCTCGGTGTCGACCGGATGGGTGTCCGGACGCAGCGGGAACGACGCCGTGGGCCGCAGCTTCTGGTCCAGCACGTTGAAGTAGCGCGGCGACCGGGCGCAGGTGGCCAGGTAGATGTCGAACAGTTCGGGTGGGAGGCAGTCGCGCAGCGCTCGACTGCCGGTCGGGCCGATCCCCACGCGGTAGCCGAGGAGCCCGTCCGCCCGGCTGCGATGGCGCTCGTACACCTCGACGCCGATGCCGGCTCGGCGAAGCCCGTGTGCCAGGCAGAGTCCGCCCGTGCCGGCGCCGATGATCAGTACGTGCGGTGTCCGGGTGACCACGGTGCCGTCCGGTCAGCTGGCCGCACGCGGTGCCGGAACGTCCGCGCCGTCCCAGCGATAGAAGCAGTTGGCGATGGCGTCGCGGGGCGAACGCCAGGTCGGCAGGTAGGGCGAGGTGTGCGCGGAGAGCCGCTCGTTGACCTGGCGGTAGAGCGGGTGGTTGCGGGCCGTCGCCAGGGCGTCCGCACCGACGTCCTCGGTCTCCATCAGGTGTACGCACAGATCGTGCAGGCAGTACAGGGAACGGTGACGTACCCCGGTCAGGCCGGGCAGTTCGGTCGCGTCGGATTCGGCGAAGATCTGCGCCACCCGACCCTCCGCGCCCGGGATGATCCTGCTGACGATAACGAGACGGCTGCTCATCGGTCCCCTCTCACCGGTGGTCGCGCCGGCTGCCTCGCCGGACGCACCTGTCACCCTGCCTGCGGGCCTGTCACCTGACCGTCAACGTCGACGGTCGATGCGGTGACGCCGGCGCGCATGATCAACCGCTCTGGTGGGTGGACCGCAGCGCCGGGTACCGACGTGGCGTAGAGGTCGCCTGACTGGCGCGGCGGATCGGTTCCAGGGTGTCGTCGAGCAGGGCGCTCATCGCCGGGGAGGGCTCCAGCCGCAGTTCGCGCAGCAGCAGGTCGCGGTAGACGTAGAAGGCGTGCACCGCTTCGAAGGCGTTGCCCTCGGCGAGATGGATCCGCACCACGAGCCGGTGCGGCGTCTCGCGCAGTGGCTCCGCGGCCATCGCCTCCAGCGCCGCGTCGAGCGCCTCACCATGGCGTCCGGCGACCAGGTGGTGACCGGCCACCTGCTCCAGCATGTGCAGTCGGAGTTGGCGCAACCGTTCCCGCTCGGCCAACACCCACTCGTCGTACCAGCCGGGCAGCAGGTCGTGTCGCCCGGCGGCGAGCGCCTGCGCGGCGTCGGTGGGGGTCTGGCCGTCGCGTACCCGGCCGGCGGTGTCGACCAGCTTGTCGACGTCGACCTGCACCGCCGGATCGAGGCGGACCGTGTCGGCGTTTGTCGCCAAGGGACAGTACGGGTCCTGACGCAGCCGCCACAGCGCGGTCCGCAACGAGGACAGGGCCCGCTCCTCGGTGGTCTCCGGCCACAACAGGCCGGCCAGGTGGGTGCGGGTCGTCGCGGGCCGCAGCCCGATCAGCGCGATGACTCGTTGCAGGCCACGCGGCACCACCACCGGGGTGTCGTCGTGGGTCAGCCGGAAACCACCGAGCAGATGAAGTCGGACCTCGGCGTCCCGGAGTTTCCCGGTGGTCGGCGTGGGCGAATCGGCCACGGGCACCCCCTGCGCAAGGCGTTGTCTGCGGGCATGGCCGGGCCCCGGCGTGGCCGCCGCGACGCCACTGTCGACTGCGAACGTCGCGCAACCGCACGCGCGAAGCCGGGTCGGACCGTCGTGAAGGCTATCAATCGCAGTTACTGTGGGTCAACGCACATGTCGGCTACGTAACTCGTACGTCATCTTTGAAAGCGCCTCTGAACTGGTCAATCGTAGTGGTGTTCAGGTTCGGTGTCGCACAGCTGAGCCACAGCTTGCGTCAACGCAGCGTCACCGACACCGGTGACGGTGGAGGGTGTCGGTGACGCCCGGGTGACGGCCCGGTCCCCATCGTGTCGACAGTCGACCCGGACATCGGGTGGGGTCGGCAACGGCCCGTGGGGAGGAAACAACATGGACCGAACGCTGATCGTGGCGAAGGTGGTCCCGACCGCCGAGGACGCGGTCGCCGAGATCTTCGCCGAATCCGACACGACCGAACTGCCACACCTCGTCGGCGTCGCGCACCGATCGCTGTACCGGCTGCACGACCTGTACGTACACCTGCTGGAAACCGACACGCCCGGCGACGGCGCGGTCGAGGCGGCGCGGGACCACCCGGAGTTCCGGCGGATCAGCGCCCGGCTGCGTCCGTACATCACGCCGTACCTGGCTGACTGGCGCTCGCCTCGGGACGCGATGGCCCGCTGCTTCTACCGCTTCGACGCCGAACCGAGGAGGGAACTATGACCGTCACCGACGGCCGCTCGCTGACCGAGGAGATCACCGACATCCTGGTGACCAACTGCGGGCTCGATCCGGACGCCGCCGCCCGCGAGCCGGCCGCCTCCCTGGAGGAACTGGGGATGGACTCCCTCGCGCTGCTCGAACTGACGGCCGTCGTCGCCGACCGGTGGCGGGTGCGCATCCCCGAGCAGGCCGCCCGGCTGAGCATCCCCGCCGTGGCCGACCTGATCTCCCGCCGCGCCGATCCGCCCGGGCACACCGAGAACAGCATCGTCATCGCCGCGCCGCTGGAACTGGTCTGGTCCGTCACCAACGACGTGGCCGGCTGGCCCGACCTGTTCACCGAGTACGCCCGGGCCGAGATCCTCCACACCGACGGCGACACCGTGCGGTTCCGGCTCACCATGCATCCCGACGAGAACGGGGTGGCCTGGAGCTGGGTCAGCGAACGCACTACCGACCGGGCCACCCGGCAGGTACGGGCCCGTCGGGTCGAAACCGGCCCGTTCGAGTACATGCGGATCCACTGGACCTACACCGAGGAACCGGACGGGATCCGGATGACCTGGGTGCAGGACTTCGCGATGAAACCGACCGCGCCGGTGGACAACGCCGGGATGACCGAGCGGATCAACACCAACAGCCAGGTGCAGCTCGCTGTCATCAAGGAACGGATCGAACGGCTGGCCGGTGCCCGGCCCGCCGCGGTGGCCACCGGAGGCGACGATGCGTGACCTGGCTCTGGTGGCCGCGCGGGACGTGCCCGCCGACCGCCGTCGCGGTGGCGAACTGCGGGTCCTGCTCGGCCCGCGCACCGTCGGCAGCACCTCCGGATTCATGGGCGTGGCGACAATGGAACCGGGGGAGCGGATCGCGGAGCACTACCACCCGTACAGCGAGGAGTTCCTCTACGTCGCCCGGGGTGCGATCACCGTCGACCTCGACGACGAGCCGGTCGCGTTGACCGCCGGTGAGGCGTTGTTCGTGGCCCGCAACGTCCGCCACCGGCTGCGCAACACCGGCGACGTACCCGCCGAGGTGGTCTTCCACCTCGGTCCCCTGGCCCCCCGCCCGGAACTCGGCCACGTCGACACCGAGCTGGTCGAACAGCGGGACGGGTCGTGACCGGCCGACGGACCGTGGTGACCGGCATCGGGGTGGTCGCCCCCGGTGGCGTGACCCGGGACCGGTTCTGGAAGACCATCACCGAGGGGCGTACCGCCACCCGCCGGATCAGCTTCTTCGACCCGACGCCGTTCCGCTCGCAGATCGCCGCCGAGTGCGACTTCGACCCGGACGCCGCGGGCATCCCGCTGGACCGGCGGCGACGCGCCGACCGGTACGTGCAGTTCGCGCTCGCCTGCGCCGCCGAGGCGATCGCCGACAGCGGCCTGGAGTTGACCGACGCCGAGCGCGACAGCGCCGGCGTGGTGCTCGGCACCGCCGTCGGCGGCACCATGGCCCTGGAACAGGAGTACGTCACGGTCAGCGACAGCGGCCGACACTGGCTGGTCGACGCCGGGCTCGGCGGCCCGTACCTCTACCAGGCGCTGGTGCCGAGCAGCCTGGCCGCCGACGTGGCCTGCGCGCACGGCCTGCACGGCCCGGCGCAGGTGATCTCCACCGGCTGCACCTCCGGCATCGACGCGATCGGCTACGCCCACCAGCTCATCACCGACGGCGAGGCGGACATCGTGCTCGCCGGCGCCGCCGACTCGCCCATCTCCCCGGTCACCGTGGCCTCCTTCGACGCCATCGGGGCGACCAGCCCGGACAACGAGGACCCGGCGCACGCGTCGCGCCCGTTCGACGCCGACCGGCACGGTTTCGTGCTGGCCGAGGGGGCGGCGGTGCTGGTGCTGGAGGAGGCCGGGCACGCCCGCCGCCGCGGCGCCCACGTCTACTGCGAGGTGGCCGGCTACGCCAGCCGCAGCAACGGCTACCACATGACCGGCCTGCGCCCCGACGGCGTGGAGATGGCGCTGGCCATCACCGACGCGTTGCGCCAGGCCAGACTGGCGCCGCAGGACATCTCCTACATCAGCGCACACGGCTCCGGCACCCGGCAGAACGACCGGCACGAGACCGCCGCGTTCAAACGGGCGCTCGGCTCGGCCGCGTACCGGGTGCCGATCAGCTCCATCAAGTCGATGGTCGGGCACTCGCTGGGCGCCATCGGTTCCATCGAGATGGCCGCCTGCGCGCTGGCCATCGAGTACGGGGTGGTGCCGCCCACCGCCAACTGGACGACCCGGGATCCGGAGTGCGACCTGGACTACGTGCCCAACGAGGCACGCGAGGTGCCGGTGGACGTGGCCCTGTCGGTCGGCAGCGGCTTCGGCGGCTTCCAGTCGGCGATGCTGTTCCGCCGCCTGGCCCGGGAGGTGCCGGCATGAACGAGCGTCGTCGGGCGGTGGTGACCGGGATCGGCGTGGTCGCGCCCAGCGGCGTCGGCGCCGAGGCGCACTGGCGTACGGTGCTCGCCGGTCAGCGGCGTACCGGCCCGATCACCCTGTTCGACGCCGCCGACTATCCGACCCGACTCGGCGGCGAGGTGCCCGACTTCGACCCGGCCCGGTACACCGACAACCGGGTCCTGGTGCAGACCGACCGCTGGACCCACCTCGGGTTCGCGGCCACCCGGCTGGCCCTGCGCGACGCCGGCCTGCCCGAGCGCCCCGCCGACCCGTACGGCTGGGCGGTCACCCTGGCCAGTTCGTCCGGCGGGAACCTGTTCGGGCAGCGGGAACTTCAGCGGCTCTGGTCGTCGCCGAGCCGCACCGTCGGGGCGTACCAGTCGATCGCCTGGTTCTACGCGGCGAGTGTCGGGCAACTGTCCATCGCGCACCAGGCGAAGGGGCCGTGCGGGGTGCTGGTGGCCGAGTCGGCAGGTGGCCTGGACAGCCTGGCCCACGCCGTACGTACCATCCGGCGGGGCGCGTCCGTGGTGCTGGCCGGGGCCACCGAATGCCCGCTGAGCCCGTACGCGCTGGCCTGCCAGCTGCGCTCCGGCCTGCTCAGCGCGGTGGACGACCCGCAGCGGGCCTACCTGCCGTTCGACGTCTCCGCCAACGGCTACCTACCCGCCGAGGGCGGTGCCGTCTTCGTCGTCGAGGAGTACGAGCACGCGCGGGCCCGGGGGGTACGCGGCTACGGCGAGGTGACCGGCTGGGGCGCCACCCACGACGCGGCACACGCCACCGCCGAGAGCGCCGGCGACCCCCACCAGTACGCCCGGGCGATGCGACTGGCCCTGGGCCGCGCCGGGGTCGAGCCGCACGAGGTGGATCTGGTGGTGCCCGACGCGCTCGGGGTGGCCCGCTACGACCGGGCCGAGGCCAGCGCGCTGCGGGCGGTCTTCGCCGGTACGGCCCCACCGGTCAGCACCCACAAGGCGCTCACCGGGCGGGCGCACCAGGGCGGCTCGGCACTGGACGTGGCGACCGTCCTGCTCGCCTTCGCCCACGACACGCTGCCCCCCTCGGCCGGCCCGCAGCTGGTCGCCGAGGGCTGCGAGCTGGACTTTGTGCGCGAGCCCCGCCGCCCGCGTACCCGGGTGGGTCTGGTCTGTGCGCGCGGCTTCGACGGTTTCAACAGTGCGCTGGTGCTGCGGGGGACGGCACCGGCCGGGAAGGACAAACCATGACGCGAGGACGTGTCGTCTTCCTCGTCCGGGTGCCCACCGAGCGCACCGACGACTTCCTGCGGGCCTATGAGGCCGTCCGGCACCTGGTCGCCGACGGGGTGCCGGGGCACCTGGTCGACCAGGTGTGCCGCTCGGCCACCGATCCGGAGCAGTGGTTGATCACCAGCGAGTGGGCCAGCCTGGCCGACTTCGAGGCGTGGGAACGCAGCCCGGAGCATCGGGATCTGGTCCGGCCGATGCGGGAGTGTTTCACCGACGCCCGGTCGCTGCGCTTTCACGTGCACGCGCAGACCCCGGTCCCGGTCTGAGCAGACAAGTGCGAGGCGGCCAGGAAGTGACTGCTTGTCCGTGCCATCTTCAGTGTACGGGTCGCCATGCGCCTTCAGATCGTCCGGATTGATGATTTTTGTCCCCAGGCCGGCTCGTAGGCTCACCCGGTAATCATCGTGCGTTGCGGGGGCGGGCATGGCTGACGTCAGGGGACAGGAGATCGCTGCCGAACAGGGCGTCGTGGACCGGGTCTACGAGCTACTGGAGGGCGCGCGGGAACGGGCCGACGAGCTCGCCGGCGAGGGGCATCGGCGGGCGGCCGGCGGCCCGGCCACCGGACTGGTGGAGCGGGACGCGATGGTGCACCGGGCGGCCGTACGGCTGCGGTCGCTCGACGCCGAGGCGGAGGGCATCGTCTTCGGCCGGCTCGACTTCGACGACGGCGAGACCTTCCACATCGGTCGCCTCGGCGTACGCGACGACCACGAACCCCTGCTTGTCGACTGGCGGGCCCCGGCCGCCGCAGCGTTCTACCGGGCGACGCCGGGCGACCCGCTCGGGGTGATCCGCCGCCGGGTCATCCTCTGCCAAGGGCCCAAGGTGATCGACCTCGACGACGACGTGCTCACCCCCGAGAAGGCCGGTGAGCTGCGGGTGCTCGGCGAAGGGGCGTTGCTGGCCGCGCTGCGGCGCTCGCGTGGCGCGCACATGCGCGACATCGTCAGCACCATCCAACGGGAGCAGGACGAGGCGATCCGGGCCCCGGCCCGGGGCGTCACCCTGATCACCGGCGGGCCCGGGACCGGCAAGACGCAGGTCGCGCTGCACCGGGCGGCGTACCTGCTCTACACCAACCGGGGCCGGCTCACCGACGGCCGCATTCTGGTGGTCGGCCCGTCGACCGTGTTCACCCGCTACATCAGCCGGGTCCTGCCCTCCCTCGGCGAGGAGAGCGTGCACCTGCGGGCCCTCGGCGAGCTGGTCGAGGGGGTGACCGCCACCCGCCGCGACCGCGCCGCCGTCGCCCGGATCAAGGGCGACGACCGGATGCGCGACGTGCTGGCCGAGCTGATCTGGCAGTCACCGCCGACCGCGCCGCAACGGCTACGACTGGTGTACGCGGGCCAGCCGCTGACGCTCGACGCGCGGCACCTGGCTGCGGCCCGCCGTCGCATCCGCACCCGCTGCGCGGCGGACGGCACCACACCCAACGCCGCGGCACCGACCGCCACCGCCGTTCTGCTGGAGGCCCTGTGGCAGGAGGTCGACGGCAGGCACCTGGACCGGAAGCTCTTCGCCGAGGAGGTCCGCGACCGTGACGAGTTCCGTCGGTTCCGCCGCGCCTGGTGGCCGCCGCTGACCCCGACCGAGGTTCTGCGTTGGCTCGCCGACCCGGCCCGGGTGGTCGGTCTGGACCCCGAGGACGCCGAGGCAGTGGCCGCGACGTACCGGAACCGGCCCGACTGGTCCGTCGACGACGTGCCGCTGCTGGACGAACTGGCCGAACTGCTCGGCCGCCCGCCCGCCGCACCGCAGGCGCCCGAGCCCGAGTGGCGGCTGCGGGAGCTGACCACCGGCACCCGGAGCGTGGCGACCTTCGTGCTCAGCTGCGGGCTGCGCAACGGCTGGGAGTTGTACGCCCCCCACCTGTCGACCCCCTTCGCGCTCGCCGGACCGGGCATCGACAACGACGCGGTCGTGGCCGCGCAGCGCTGGGCGGAGGCCGTCATCCTGCGGGAGGGGCACCAGGTCGTCGGCTGGGCCGACGGCTTCGACCCGCACGGCGAGGAGGGGTACGTGCCGGTGCTGGCCGAACCGCTGCCGGTCGAGGAGGCCGAGGAGGACTCCGCCGACGACGAGCCGTACCTGCACGTGATCCTCGACGAGGCGCAGGACCTCTCCCCGATGGAGTGCCGCATGATCGCCCGGCGGGTCGAGTACGCCTCGATGACAGTGGTCGGTGACCTCGGGCAGGCGACCCATCCGCTGGCGGCGCAGTCGTGGCCGCAGTTGCTGGCCCGGATCGGCAAGCGGGAGATCCGCACCCTGCAACTGCACACCGGCTACCGGGTGCCGGCGCTGATCGCGGAGTACGCGGCCCGCGCCCTCACCCCCGGGATCGCGCCGACCCGGTCGTACCGGCCCGGTGGCACCCTCGCCGTACGCCGGGTCGACGACCTGCACGCCGCGCTGCGCGACGAACTCCAGCAGGCGCCGCACGACGCGACAGTCGCCGTCATCGCCGCCGACGACCGGACCGAGACGATCACCCCGCTGATCGACGCCCCCGGCGTCGCGGTGGTCCCGGCCAGCCTGGTCAAGGGCCTGGAGTACGACCACGTCATCGTCGTGGAGCCGGCCGAGATCGTGGCCGCCGAACCGCGTGGCATGAACCGGCTCTACGTCGTACTGACCCGAGCCGTCGCGACCCTTGTCGTCCTGCACCACGACGCACTGCCTGTCGCCCTGTAAAACGATGACCCCGTTGAGCTGACGTAGCGCGTTCACCCGTTCGCAACCTGTGACGGCCCCCGTGGTCCGGTCCTGGGTGGACAGTCATAATGGATCGCATGGTTGCCTGGGAGTACGCCTTGTTGGTCCGCCGCTACCAGGGGCAGGGCCGGAACTTTCACGTCACGTTCGTCTGGTACGGCCCTGACGGGTCACGCAAGGACGTCACCGCCTACGGTGACACCGCCGTCGCGCATCTCAACCGGGTCGGCCGGGAAGGTTGGGAACTCGTCACCGCCGCCGAGGACGTGAACAACGTGCAGGGCAGCACCGAGGTCCACCGCTACCACCTCAAGCGCCCGCTGAACTGAAGACGTGCCTGACCCGGCGGTGCCACGGGCGAGTGGGGTCGCGCCCCGCCGCCGGGCAGGCAGTGCATCCGCAGCAGAACGGCAGCGCAGAAACGGCCGGCCCGACGCCGCACAGCGTCGGGCCGGCCGGAAAGCCGCGTCGGTCAGCCCAGGTCGACGCTCGGGTAGAGCGGGAAACCGGCGAGCAGTTCGCTGGCCTGGCGGCTGACCTTGTCGGCCAGGGCCGGGTCGAGCACGTACTTGGCCTTGGAGGCGGTGCCGTCCGGGTTCGTACCGGCGGTGGTCTGGCTCAGCACGGTGTGGATCAGCTCGGCCGTGGTGTCCATCTCCGCCGCGCCCAGCCCACGGGTGGTCAGCGCGGGCGTGCCGATCCGGATGCCGGAGGTGTACCAGGCGCCGTTCACGTCCTGCGGCACGGCGTTGCGGTTGGTGACGATGCCCGAGTCCAGCAGCGCCTGCTCGGCCTGCCGGCCGGTCAGCCCGTAGCCGCTGACGTCGATGAGCACCAGGTGGTTGTCGGTGCCGCCGGTGACCAGCTTGGCGCCGCGGCGCAGCAGGCCCTCGGCCAGCGCCTGGGCGTTGTCGACGATGCGCTGGGCGTAGTCGGCGAAGTCGGGACGGCGGGCCTCGGCCAGCGCGACCGCCTTGGCGGCCATCACGTGCGGCAGCGGGCCGCCGAGCACCATCGGGCACCCCCGGTCCACCTGCTCGGCCAGCTCCGGGCCGCAGAGCACCATGCCGCCGCGCGGGCCACGCAGCGACTTGTGGGTGGTGGTGGTGACGATGTGCGCGTGCGGCACCGGGTTGAAGTCGCCGGTGAAGACCTTGCCCGCCACCAGGCCGGCGAAGTGGGCCATGTCGACCATGAAGGTCGCGCCGACCGAGTCGGCGATCTCCCGCATGATCCGGAAGTTCACCTTCCGGGGGTACGCCGAGTAGCCGGCGACCAGCACCAGCGGCCGGAACTCGCGGGCGGCCTCGGCGACCTTGTCGTAGTCGACCAGGCCGGTCGCCGGGTCGGTGCCGTAGCTGCGCTGGTCGAACATCTTGCCCGAGATGTTCGGCCGGAAGCCGTGGGTGAGGTGCCCACCGGCGTCCAGCGACATGCCGAGCATCCGCTGGTCACCCAGCTCCCGGCGCAGCGCGAACCAGTCGGCCTCGGTCAGGTCGTTGACGTGCCGGGCCTGCGCCTGCTTGAGCGCCGGCGCCTCCACCCGGTCGGCCAGGATCGCCCAGAACGCCACCAGGTTGGCGTCGATGCCCGAGTGCGGCTGCACGTACGCGTGGGTCGCGCCGAACAGCTCCCGGGCGTGCTCGGCGGCGAGCGCCTCGACGGTGTCGACGTTCTGGCAGCCGGCGTAGAAGCGGCGGCCGACGGTGCCCTCGGCGTACTTGTCGCTGAACCAGTTGCCCATCGCCAGCAGGGTGGCCGGTGAGGCGTAGTTCTCGCTGGCGATCAGTTTGAGCGATTCGCGCTGGTCGGCCAGCTCCGCGCCGATCGCGTCGGCGACCCGCGGCTCGACGGAGCGGATGACCTCCAGTGCGCTGCGGAAGGCGGTGGACTCGGCGTTGGGCGACATGCGACCTCCAGAGGATGTGCGGAAGGCCCAGGCGCTCGGCGTGCGTCGTTGTGACGGGACCGCTTCCCGATGGTGCTCCATCCCCACGCGCCAGTCACGGCCCTCGCCGATCCTACCGGGTGCGACGTCGGCCGTCGGCGGGGTCCGGCGTCCCCCTCGAACGCCGGACCCCGCCGAAGATCACTTCACCGCGCGGTAGGCGTTGACGATGCCGGCGCCGTGGAAGCCGTTGCGCGTGCCGCCCTGGCAGGTGGCCGTGTAGTCGGTCGCGCTCGGCAGCAGCGGAACCGGGTCGTACCCGCCGGCGGGGCAGGGCTGGGGCACGGCGGTGCGCTCCAGCAGCGCCGCCAGCTGCCCGGGGGCCGTGCCCGGGCGAGCCGACAGGGCCAGCGCCGCGACGCCGGTGACGTGCGGACCGGACATCGAGGTGCCCTGCTTCCAACCCCAGCCGTCGGTGCGGGTCACGGTGTTGAAGGTGGTCGACAGGATGGCGTCGGCGGTCGTCGGGGCCAGGCCCTGGGTGCGGATCCGGCTGTCGCCGCCGGGCGCGGTCACGTCGACGACCCCCTGACCGTACGACGAGTAGTAGCTCTTCTGCCCGGTCGGCCCGACCGCGGCGACGGTCACCACGCCCGGCGCCTGGGCGGGCAGCACCAGGCAGGCGCCGTTGACCTCGCGTACCTCCGGGGTGCCGTTGTTCGGGCTGCCCGAGTCGACGAACCGGTGCGCCATGTCGTGGTGGGAGTTGCCGGTGGAGGCGACGGTGAGCACACCCCTGCTCTGCGAGTAGCGGATGGCCCGCTGCACGGCCTGCCACACCGGCCGCTGGCGTGCGTCGTTGCGGCAGTTCAGCTGCCACGGGTCGATGTAGTAGCTGTTGTTGGTCAGCTGCATCCCCTGCTCGGCCGCCCACATGAACCCGCAGACCGCAGCCTCCGGATAGATGTAGCCCTCGTTGTCGACGACCTTCACCGCGGCCACCTTGACGCCCGGTGCCACGCCGGTGACGCCGACGCCGTTGCGGGCGGCCGCGATGGTGCCGGCCACGTGGGTGCCGTGGTCGGAGGTGGTGGGGTTCCAGGCCGCCTCGGTGGTGTCCGCGACCCCACCGAGGCAGGAGGCGCTCTTGTCCCGGGCGATCTGGCCGGCCAGGTCGGGGTGGCTGCTGGAGATGCCGCTGTCCAGTACGCCGACCACCACGTCGGCGCTGCCGGCGGTGACCGTGTGGGCGCGCGGCAGGTCGATCATCGGCATGTTCCACTGCTGCTCGAACAGCGGCTCGGTGCTCGGGTCGCCGCCGGCGGCCGCCACCTGCGCCGGGGTCAGCTCGACGGTGTGACCCTCGTCGAGCACGGTGCCCAGGCCGGCTGTCGACGCCACGGACTCGACGCCCGCACCGGCGGTGTCGGCGACGAAGTCACGGTTGGCGGAGCGGACGACCAGCACACCGATCTGCCGGTAGTCGGCGACCACCCGGCCGTCGGCGGCGGCCACCCGCGCCAGCGCCCGGTCGACCGTGGCGCCCTGCGGTGTGAGCACCAGGAAGGTGGCCTCGCCGCCGTGGGCCTCTCCGCCGTTCACCGAGGCGGTGGCCGGGGCGGTGACAACGCTTGTGACGCCGGCGCCGAGTGCCACGGCGACCGCCACGGCGAGTGCCTTGCGGCCGAGCTTCTTCACACAGACTCCCCAGGGTGCGACCCGCCGTGCGGCACCCTCGTGCGGGCGGCCCGGCGGTGGCGGACGGGTTGCCCGCTCTCACATCAGAAGCGTCCGTTCGATATGTGGCGTTACACCCCAGGACGTCGCACCCCACCCGGCCATCGACACGCCTATGGTGATGTCCATGGCGGGTACGGCCGAGGAGATCCAGGTGGGGCGGCGGACGGTTCGCGTCTCCAGCCCGGACAAGCCGTACTTCCCGGAGCGTGGGCTGACCAAGCTGGACGTGGTGCGCTACTTCCTCGCCGTGGGTGACGGCATCCTGCGTGCGCTGCGGGATCGCCCGACCATGCTGGAACGGTGGCCACGGGGGGTGTTCGAGGGGGCGACAATCGCCACCCGGCAGGACAACCGGGGCGACGCCTTCTATCAGAAGCGGGTGCCGTCCGGCGCGCCCGACTGGGTGGGCACCGCCCACATCACCTTTCCCAGCGGTCGCACCGCCGACGAGGTCGCACCGGGGGAGTTGGCGGTGGTGATCTGGGCGGTCAACCTGGGCACCCTGCGCTTCCACCCCTGGCCGGTGACCCGCGCCGACGTGGAGCGGCCCGATCAGCTGCGCATCGACCTGGACCCGATGCCCGGCGTCGGGTTCGACCAGGTGGTGCCGGTGGCGCACGAGGTGCGGCGCTTCCTCGACGAGTTGGGTCTGACCGGCTACCCGAAGACCACCGGCGGCCGGGGCCTGCACGTCTACGTCCCGATCGAACCCCGGTGGAGCTTCGGTGACTGCCGGCGCGCGGTGCTGGCGTTGGGGTGCGAGCTGCAACGTCGCCGCCCCGACCTGGTCACCACCACCTGGTGGCGCGAGCAGCGGGACCGGCCGGTCTTCATCGACTACAACCAGATGGCCCGCGACCACACGATGGCCTCGGCCTACTCGATCCGCCCGACCCCGCAGGCGTTGGTCTCCGCGCCGCTGGACTGGGCCGAGCTGGACGAAGTCCGGCCGGAGGACTTCGACGTGGTGAGCATGCCCGGCCGGTTCGCCCAACACGGCGACCTGCACGCGGGACTGGACGAGGCCCGATTTTCGCTGGACCGGCTGCTGGAGTTGGCCGACCGGGAGGGCCTCGCCGCGCCACCGGAACGCTGAGCCCCGCTACGACCAGGGGCTGTTGACCCCGGCGTACTCCTCGAAGACCAGCCAGCTGCGGGTGGACAGCACCCCGGAGATGCGCTGGACCCGGTCCAGCACCACGTCCCGCAGGGTGGCGTTGTCCGGCGCGCGGACCAGGGCCAGCACGTCGTGCTCGCCGCTGAGCAGCGCCACGTGTTCGACGTAGCGCACCTGCGCCAGCTCCGCCGAGACCTCCCGCCAGGTGTTCTGCCGGATGGTCAACGCGATGTACGCCGAGGTGCCCAGGCCGGCCGGTTCCGGGGCGACCCGAGCGGTGAACCCGGTGATCACCCCGTCCCGGACCAGCCGCTCGACCCGGGCGTACGCGTTGGTCCGGGACACGTGCACCCGCTCGGCGAGGGTACGGATGGACATCCGCCCGTCGCGGGTCAACTCGTCGAGCAACCGCCGGTCCACCTCGTCCAGTTGTGCCGAACGTCCCGTGGCGCTCGTCACGGCCGGGCCGTTGACGGTCTCCTGGCCCATCGCAGCCTCCCCTCGGTGCCAATCATCCCGCGTTCACCGGGCATCTTGAGTCAATCATCCAACCAAAGGAGCATAGGGCCACCACACGTCCAGGAGGTTCGCCGTGACCACGACCCCCCAGGCGGCGCGCAGGGCGTCCCCGCGAAAGCGCCGGCCGGCCACCCCGGCCGCACCGGACCCGTCCGCCGGCCTGATGCCGCAGGCCGAGCCGGTCCGGTTGCTGAACTCCGACGGCACCCCGCTGCCGGCCCACCCCGACTATCCCGAGCCGCCCGTCGAGGCGCTGCGCGAGATGTACCGGCGGATGGTGGTCGGCCGCCGCTTCGACGCGCAGGCCACCGCGCTGACCAAGCAGGGCCGGCTGGCCGTCTACCCGTCCTCCCGGGGCCAGGAGGCCTGCCAGGTCGGCGGCGTCCTGGCGCTGCGCGAGGACGACTGGGTGTTCCCCACCTACCGCGAGTCGATGGCGCTGACCGCCCGCGGCATCGACCCGGTCGAGGTGCTCACCCTGCTGCGCGGCGACTGGCACTGCGGGTACGACCCCACCGAGGTGCGCACCGCCCCGCAGTGCACCCCGCTGGCCACCCAGTGCGTGCACGCCGCCGGCCTGGCCTACGGCGAGTCGTACCAGGGGCGGGACACCGTCGCGCTGGTCTACATCGGTGACGGCGCCACCAGCGAGGGCGACTTCCACGAGGGCGTCAACTTCGCCGCCGTGTTCAAGGCACCGGTCGTCTACTTCGTGCAGAACAACAGGTACGCGATCAGCGTTCCGCTGTCCCGGCAGACCGCCGCGCCGACCCTGGCCTACAAGGGCGTCGGCTACGGGGTGCCGAGCGAGCAGGTCGACGGCAACGACCCGGTCGCGGTGCTGGCGGTGCTGAACCGGGCCGTCGCGCACGCCCGGGCCGGCAAGGGGCCGTACCTGGTGGAGGCGCACACCTACCGGATGGAGCCGCACACCAACGCCGACGACCAGACCCGCTACCGCGACGCCGAGGAGGTCGAGGCGTGGCGCGAGCGTGACCCGATCACCCGGCTGGAGAGCTACCTGCGGGCCCGCGAGGTGCTCGACGACGCCGCCGTCGCCGAGATCGCCGAGGAGGCCGAGGCGTACGCGGCGCGGCTGCGCGAGCGGATGAACGTCCAGCCCACCGTCGACCCGCTCAGCCTCTTCGAGCACGTCTACGCCGAGCCCACCCCGCAACTGGTGGAGCAGCGGGAACAGGTACGCGCCGAGCTGGCCGCGACGCAGGAGGAGGACGCCTGATGGCCACCATGACGATGGCGAAGGCCCTCAACGCCGCCCTCGCCGACGCGATGCTCGACGACGAGCGGGTAGTCGTCTTCGGCGAGGACGTCGGCCAGTTGGGCGGGGTCTTCCGGATCACCGACGGCCTGCAGGCCCGCTTCGGCGACAAGCGCTGCTTCGACACCCCGCTGGCCGAGGCCGGCATCGTCGGGTTCGCCGTCGGGCTGGCCATGTCCGGGCTGCGTCCGGTGGTCGAGATGCAGTTCGACGCGTTCGCGTACCCGGCCTTCGAGCAGATCGCCTCGCACGTGGCGAAGCTGCGCAACCGCACCCGTGGCGCGCTCAGCGTGCCGATGGTCATCCGGGTGCCGTACGCCGGGGGCATCGGTGGGGTGGAGCACCACTGTGACTCCTCCGAGGCGTACTACGCCCACACCCCGGGCCTGAAGGTGATCACCCCGGCGACCGTCGCCGACGCGTACTCGCTGATGCGCGAGGCGATCGACGACCCGGACCCGGTGGTCTTCATGGAGCCGAAGAAGCTCTACTTCGCCAGCGGCGAGGCGGACCTTCCGGCGCGTACCGAGCCCTTCGGTCGGGCGGTCGTACGCCGGCCCGGCCGCGACGCCACCCTTGTCGCCTACGGCCCGGCGGTGCCGGTCGCCCTGGAGGCCGCCGAGGCCGCCAAGGAGGAGGGCTGGGACCTGGAGGTCGTCGACGTACGCACCATCGTGCCGTTCGACGACGCCACGATCGCCGCCTCGGTACGCCGTACCGGTCGCTGCGTGGTGGTGCAGGAGGCGCAGGGCTTCGCCGGGGTGGGCGCGGAGATCGCCGCCCGGGTGCAGGAGCGCTGCTTCCACGCCCTGCACGCCCCGGTGCTGCGGGTGTCCGGGTTGGACATCCCGTACCCCGCGCCGATGCTGGAGCACACCCACCTGCCCTCGGTCGACCGGGTGCTCGACGCGGTGGCCCGGCTGCAGTGGGACGACCAGCCGGACTCCCGGTGGCTGACCGACGGGGTGCCGGCATGAGCGAGCAGGTCTTCCTCCTACCCGACCTCGGCGAGGGGCTCGCCGAAGCGGAGATCGTGCAGTGGCGGGTCGCGGTCGGCGACGTCGTCACCGTGGACCAGACCGTGGTCGAGGTGGAGACCGCCAAGGCCGTCGTGGACGTGCCCTGCCCGTACGCCGGCCGGGTCGTGGCCCTGCACGGCGCGGAGGGTGAGGTGCGCCCGGTCGGCCAGCCGCTGATCACCGTGGCGGCGGACGGCGGGTCCGAACCGGTCGGGCACGCGGTCTACCGGGAGGAGGAGCGGGCCGGTTCCGGCAACGTCCTCATCGGGTACGGCACCGGACACGGCGGGGCACGCCGCCGTCGGCGGGCCCGCCCCGTCGCCCACGCCACCGCCTCGCCGGCCGCCCCGGCTCCGACGGCCCCAGCTCCGGCTCCGACGGCCCCAGCTCCGGCCGCCCCGGCGCCAGCGGCCGCCGTCCCGGCACCGGTGGTCACGTCCGTACCGTCACAGTCGGCCACGGCCCTGGTCATCTCGCCGATCGTGCGTCGGCTGGCCCGCGAGCGCGGGGTGGACCTGGCCACGGTACGCGGCAGCGGGCCCGGCGGCGTGATCCGGCGAGCGGACGTGGAGGCGGCGGCCGACGCCGCGACCTCCACCACCGTTGACTCGTCCATCGCCGCGCAGTCGGCGGCGCACGTCGGGCTGGCCCCGACCGGGGCGGGGGATCAGGTCATTCCGTTGACCGGCATCCGCAAGGTGATCGCCGACAAGCTCTCCCGCAGTCGCCGGGAGATCCCCGAGGTGACCATCTGGGTGGACGCCGACGCCACCGCCCTGCTGGCGACCCGGGCCGCGATCAACGCCGCGTACCCCGACCGGCCGGTGAGCATCCTGGCCCTGCTGGCCCGCATCTGCCTGTCCGGCCTGCGGCGCTACCCGCAGCTCAACGCCCGGGTCGACACCGAGGGACAGCGGATCGTGCAGTCCGCCGGGGTGCATCTGGGCATCGCCGCCCAGACCGACCGGGGTCTGCTGGTTCCGGTGCTGCGCGACGCCGACCGGCTGACCACCATGGAACTGGCCGCCGAGTTGGCCGCCACCACGCAGGCCGCCCGCGCCGGCGAGCTGCCACCGGCGCGGCTGACCGGGGGCACCTTCACGCTCAACAACTACGGCGTGTTCGGTGTCGACGGCTCCACGCCGATCATCAACCACCCGGAAGCGGCGCTGCTCGGGGTGGGTCGCATCGTCGACAAGCCGTGGGTGGTCGACGGTCAACTCGCGGTCCGCAAGGTCACCCAGCTCAGCCTCACCTTCGACCATCGGGTCTGCGACGGCGGGGTGGCCGGCGGGTTCCTGCGGCATGTCGCCGACTGTGTCGAGCGGCCGGAGGCGCTCATCGCCGCCGTCTGAGTCCGGCACCACCACCACGCGCCCGGCATCCCCCCTACAAGGGGACGCCGGGCGCGTTCGGCTGTCCGCCGACCGGAGGGCGCCCGCTCGGCACGGGCCGGGACATTCGCGGCGGCACCGCCCTTCGCTGCGCTACCGGGTATCTGAGGGGCCGAGGCGGTGCGGAATTCGCGGAAGTGTCGGGGCCGCGCTTTTCTTCGCTCTTTCCGAAATTGCAAAACAGTCGGTGTCCGGCAGAGAGAATGTGGCAGAGGACGGAGATAAACGGGGGGACGATCATCATGAGGTTCAGGCGGCGACTGACGCTGTTCGCGGTGACCGTCGCGGCGGCACCGTTGGCGTTGGGGGCATGCACCAGCGACCGCAGGCCCGGCCAGCAGCAGGCCGAGGCGCGGGCCAAGCCGGAGGTGACCGTCACTCCGGCCGAGGGCACCCGTGACGTGCCGATCAGCGGCGAGATCGGCACCGACGTCAAGCACGGCCGGGTGACCGCCGTCCGCATCACCGACGACAAGGGCGCCGCCGTCGAGGCGGAGCCACGCGAGGACGGCACCGGATGGGTGCCGAGCAAGCCACTGGCACCGAAGCGGACGTACACCGCGGAGGTGACCGTCACCGGCGACTCGGGGGACACGGTCACCCGTAAGACCACGTTCACCACTCAGCCGAAATCGTCGAAACCGGCCATCAGTAGCGTGCTGTATTTCGCCGGCAATCGGACGTACGGCACGGCGATGCCGGTAACCGTCGCCTTCGACCCGCCCATTCCGAAAGAGGCGCGGGCGGATGTGCAGCGTCGATTGTTCGTGAAGACGGATCCGCCGCAGCCGGGCACCTGGTCCTGGGTGTCCGACGGCAGCCAGGTCTATTACCGGGCGCCCGACTTCTGGCGACCGGGGACGACGATCAGCGTCCGGTCGGGACTGGAGGGCCTGCCCATCGGCAAGGAGTACGTCGGCGACACGGACAAGCGGGCCACCTCGAAGATCGGCCGGCAGGTCCAGTTGGAGATCGACAACGCGACCAAGCGGATGTCGGTGTTCCAGGACGGCAAGCTGCTGCGCAAGCTGCCGGTCAGTCTCGGCAAACCGAGCACGCCGACCTCCAGCGGCAAGATGGTGATCATGGAGAAGCACGACTTCACCACCTTCGACACCCGGGGTTCGGCCGATCCGTACGTGGTCGACGTGGAGGACGCGCAACGGCTCACCTGGCGCGGTGAGTTCATCCACGGCGCCCCGTGGTCGGAGGGGGACCAGGGCTACACCAACGTGTCGCACGGGTGCACGAACCTGTCGGCGGCCAACGCCGACTGGTTGATGGGCGTCACCCAGGTCGGCGACCTGGTCACCGTCAAGGGCACCGAGGTCCCACTCGACGAGGGCAACGGCTGGACCGCCTGGAACGTCAGCTGGGAGCAGTTCGCCAAGGGCAGCGCGCTGCCGGTGCCGGCCGGGCTGCAACCCACCCCGACCCAGGCGCCGGATCCCGGCGCGGTGGCCGGTGGCTCACCGGAGCCGGCACCGTCCGCCAGCGGCGGCTGAGGCGTCCGTACGCTCCGGGCCGGCTCGTCACGGGCCGGCCCGGATGCCGCCCGCGTCGGCGTACGACACCGGCGCGGGGGATCCTCCCTAGGGTGGACCCGGTGGGTCTGCGGGTCATGCCCTGGATCTACCCGGAACCATCTCTGCGCAGGGTGAAAGTGTCGGTCCCGCTGGATAGGTTCGACTCATGCGAGAGCGCGAGGAACGATTCCACGTCGAGACCACGGTGTCGGACGACGTGGTGTGCGTGCGCGTGGTGGGTGTGATCGACATCGCCACTGTCGGGGCGTTCCGGGCCGCGCTCTGGGCGGCACCGGCACGGTCGCAGCTGCGAGTGGACCTCTCCGAGGTCCGGCTGCTCTCCGCGGCCGGGGTGCGCGCGTTGATCGCCGCGCGGCTCTGGGTGCGGGCCCAGGGTGGCCAGTTGGTGCTTGTGGATCCGCCGCCGGTGGTCGACAAGGTGCTGCGCGCCACCGGTCTGCGCCGGGTCATCCCGATCGCCGAGGCGACCCCTGACCGGATGCTCGCGGCCGTCTGCTGACCAACAGAGCGGCGGCGTCGGACACCGGGGAGGCATCCGACGCCGCCGACGCTGCCCTCAGCGCACGCCGAGCAGGTCGACCACGAACACCAGGGTCTCGTTGGGCTTGATGACACCACCGGCACCCCGGCTGCCGTAGCCCAGGTGCGGCGGGATGGTCAGCTTGCGGCGACCGCCGACCCGCATCCCCACCACGCCCTGGTCCCAGCCGGAGATGACCCGTCCGCCGCCGAGCGGGAACTCGAACGCCTCGCCGCGGTTCCAGGACGCGTCGAACTCCGCGCCGGTGGAGTGCGCCACCCCCACGTAGTGGACCCGTGCCACCTGGCCAGGCTGGGCCTCCGGGCCGTCGCCGACGGTGATGTCCTCGATCACGAGGTCGGCCGGCGGGGCTCCCTCGATCGGACCGATCTCGGGCTTGCTCGCTGCCTGGTTCATGCGAATTCTCCTGTGACGTCGGTTTCAGTCAGCACAATCCTGCCGGATGCTACGGCAAGCGGCGGGCGTCACCTGGTGGTGAC
>NZ_BOPA01000022.1 GCF_016863515.1 Micromonospora gifhornensis | reverse complement strand
CTGGTGGTGACGCCCGCCGCGCGGGGGGAGTTGAGTCAGGTCAGCGGAGCCAACCGAACCGCTGGACGATCGGCAGCCGGGCCCAGGTGCGACCCAGACCCCAGGTGTCACCGGCGTTGGTCACCGCGAGCAGGGCCAGCACACCGGCGTAGATCAGGTGGTCGTCCATGAACGGGTTGTTGGCGGGCAGCAGGGCGGCGGTCCACATCAGCACCAGCAGCAGGCCACCGGCTGCGGCGGCGACGCGTACCCCGATGCCGAGCATCAGCGCCGTGCCGATGGCCGCCAGGCCGATCATGAACAGCCAGTCCGCCCAGGCGGCGCCGGCGATGCTGTTGTAGAACCCCTGGAACGGGCCGGTGGCGCCGAAGGTCAGGAAGCCCTTGGTGGGGCTGCCACCGTTGATCCAGGCGCTCTTCGCCTCGGTGGCGAATCCCAGACCGAAGAGCTTGTCCAGGAAGGCCCAGAGGAAGATCCAGCCCAGGGCCAGGCGGAGCCCGCCGAGGAGGTAGCGGGTGGCGCGCTTGCGGGCGGTGCGCTCCTGGACGGTCGGGGCCCCGGGAGTCTTGGCGGTGGCGGTGTTCCGCTCCATCATCGCGGTCATCGTGTCCACGTCCCTTCTCTGCTTCGCACCGCTGTCCCGGTGACATCTCCATTGGACGCCGGCCGGGTAGGTGGTGTGCAGGGCCGACCGGGCCATGACCGGGCGGGACCTTGTACCCGCCCCGACGGGACCTGGCGGGGGGACGGCCCACCCGGGGCAGGGGGTGGGCATGATCGCCATCCTAGACTCGGGCGGTCGGCGGCAGGATGGGGTGGATGCGACGATGACCAGTGGCGACGACTCCTCGACGGCGACGATCCCGGCCGAGGGCACACGTGGTGACGTGCTGGCGCGGGCCGGCCAGCGGGTGCATGCCGGGCTACGCCTCGGTGACCTGGTCCGGCGTCGTCCGGCGGGCCTGACCGCACACCAGTGGAACATCGCCGGCCGGGAACGTCTCGACCTCGTGGTGTCCGCTGTGGACAGCGACGACGTCGAGTTCGCCGTCGCGTTCCGGCCGCCGTCGTCCGACCCGGCCGCCCGTCGCGTCGAACGGGCCACCGCAGCGGTCACCGCCGCCGTCGGGCTGCCCGTGCTGCGGATCGTGTCGTCCACCCTGAACGCGGCCGAACACGGGCCGGGGATCGTCACGTACCTGCTCGACGCCCGCCGGTACGCCGAGGGCGCCGCTGGGACCGACGTGGCCGCCGTCGGCTTCCGAGACATCGTCGGCCGGCTGCCCGACGGCCGCACCGGGCCGGTGAACGACCTGGGCGCGCTCGCTCGGGCGGACGCGGTCGAGGCGTACGTGGCCCGGCGGTTGGCCGACCCGATCCTGCGGGGACTGCACGTCCGCTGGACGGCCGGCCCGGCCGAGGGCTGGGCCTGGGTCGAGGTACGCCCCGGGCAGTGCCTCGTGGAACGGGTGTCGCTGCACGCGCACCGCCTCTCCTGTGGCGTCGACCCCGCTCGACTCGCCGAGGATCTGGCCGCGCTCGCGGTCGGCGACCGGCTGCGCAAGCCGGACGCCGACATTCCGATATTGGTCGATCGTGCGGAACTGCTCGGTGACATTCGGCGACTACGTGAACGCCGCGACGAACTCGCCGACGGCTTCGCCTACGACCATCTCTGCCAGGCATGACGCCTGCCGGTCGACGCATCGACTGATCCGGCGTACCTGCGCCGAAAAAAACTCCGCCGACTTTGAACCCCCGTCGTGGCGGGTCCGTACCTCACCGGGAATGGACAGGATCCCCGACCCGCACCGACAGGCGCGGGAGACGGTGCGGAAAGGGCATCGTCGTTAGTCGACGTGCCATCGGCGCGTTCGGATGTCCGCCGGGCGTGCCACCACGATTCCGTTCGGTCCGTCGAGTCACGAATCAGGTACCGGATCGAGAAGGAGAGCAATTCGATGCGCAGGTCCCCCCGGTCGCGCCGACCATCCGGTAACACGCGGACGAAGCGACTGCTGGCCATCGGCGCCACGCTCGCCGTATTCGGCGGTGTGGTCGCCGTGACCCAGATCTCATCGGCCGGTGACCGACGGCCGCACAAGCAGACCCGTCCGGTCGCGGCCGAATGCGTCGCGCCGAGCCCTGGCGCCACCGCGCCGGCCGCTCGTGGCGCCACCACCACCCGCACCTTCCAGAACGGCCGTTGGGTGACCAACCACTGGGGTGACGGACAGCAGACCATCGAAGAATGCCAGGAGACCCGCAGCGGCGGTGGCGCGACCACCGGCTCGCTCGCCGTGGCCTGCCCCGACGTGGTCAGCCGGCTGCCGCAGGTGCCGGACCGGGCGCGCGCCGAGGTGGACCGTAACCTGGCCCTGCTGCAGACCCAGATCACCGACGCCGACAAGCGGCTCGCCGCCGAGGGCAACAAGGGTCAGGGCTTCATCAACAACGCCATCCTGGCTCCGCTGGCCAGCAAGCGACGCGCCACGCTCGACCGGATCACCATCGCCATCGACCGGTTCGGCCCCCGGCCGCGCGGTCTGGCCGACCTCGCCAAGTGCCAGGCGCGGCCGGTCAACAACAACAACGGCGGCAACCCCGACAACGGCAACCCCAACAACGGCGGTGGCAACAACGGCGGGAACAATGGTGGGAACAACGGGGGCAACCCGAACAACGGCCTCGACGTGCTGGCGAACAACTGCAACAACAGCCAGTTGCAGCCGCACGACGGCTTCCAGAACGGCAACCGTTGCATCAGCACCGCCTTCGGTGAGGTCGGTGCCGCGGCCAACAACCCGTCGCTGCTGATCACCGAGTTCCCGCAGCAGATCGACCGCAACCAGGGCTTCGCCATCCGGGTGAGCACCCGCAACCTGGTCCGGGACCGCTTCCTGCCGGCCGGGCAGGGCGGCTACTACCTGGAGAGTTCGCTGCTCAACGGTGAAGGACTGACCCGCGGTCACTTCCACACCGCGTGCCGGATGTTGAACAACACCGACGAGGCGCCCGCGCCGGAACCGGTGCCCGCCTTCTTCGTCGCCACCGAGGACGGCGGCGGCGGTAGCCAGCCGGACAGCGTGGTCATCCAGATTCCGGGCCTGCCGGAGTCGGGTACCGCGCAGTGCGCGGTCTGGGCCGGTGACGGCTCGCACCGTATCCCGATGTCGGAGCGGGCGAACCAGACTCCCGCCTTCGACGCGGTACGGATTCAGGTCAACTGATCCGGTGAACTGACTCGACAACGACCAGGGCCGCCCGGGAGGACTTCCTCCGGGCGGCCCTGGTCGTGAAAGAGCGCACGCGGTGAGTTGCCGCGGGCGATCGCTGTTCAGCGGTTCTTGTACGCCTCGACGACCTCGACCGGGATGCGACCCCGCTCGGAAATCTTGTAACCGTTGCTGATCGCCCATTCGCGGATGGCGCGGTTCTGCTCACGGTTCATTCCCGGAGTCGCCGGGCCGGTGACGCGGCGAACGCTGCGGGTGGTGTCGGTGCCACGCCCGAGTCTGCGGCCGGCATTGATAAACGGGTCCAGCGCCTTGCGGAGGACGCCCGCGTTCTCGTCGGAGACATCGATGGTGTACGCCACGCCATCCAGGCTGAACTCGACCGTCCGGTCGGCTTTTCCGCCGTCGAGGTCGTCAGTCAGTACCGTGATTACTTTTCTCGCCATCGTTGATTACTCCCTGTGTGTGGCGGGGTGTGGTCAAAGTTTGACGTATGCCCAGCCAATTGCGCAACAAAAGCACCCCTTGTTGCGCGTCGCGTTTTGCGGTTCATCGAAATCCCGATTTGGCGACCTTGCTTCCAGTAGTGGTGTCAGCGCCCGGCAGCGGTCGCATCCGGCCGCTTCAAGTGTCCTGGATCACATCACGGAACAATGAGCGCTCCTCGCGACTTGAGCCTGACACGCTCAACTCAATGGGATAGCAGGTGTTCGATGGCAACTCTTCCGGTACTTCCACTGACCGACGCCGTACTGCTGCCCGGCATGGTCATCCCGGTGACCCTCGACCCGACCACCCAGGCCGCGGTCGACGCGGCCCGTGCCACCGGCGACCACAAGCTGCTCGCCGTGCCCCGCCTGGACGGCGAGTACGGCTCCGTCGGCGCGATCGCCACCATCGAGAAGGTCGGCCGGCTGCCCAGCGGCGAACCGGTCGCCGTGATCCGCGGCATCGCCCGTGCCCGCATCGGCTCCGGGGTGCCCGGTCCCGGCGCGGCGCTCTGGGTCGAGGCGTCCGAGATCGACGAACCCGCCCCGGCCGGCAGAGCCCGGGAACTGGCCCGCGAGTACCGCGCCCTGGTCACCGCCGTGCTCCAGCAACGCGGCGCGTGGCAGGTCATCGACGCGGTGGAGCGGATGACCGACCTCGGCGAGCTGGCCGACTCGGCCGGCTACGCGCCCTGGCTCAGCCTGGCGCAGAAGACCGAACTGCTTGCCGCACCGGACGTCACCGCGCGGCTGGAACTGCTCGTCGGCTGGGTGAAGGACCACCTGGCCGAGCAGGAGGTCACCGAGCAGATCAACTCCGAGGTACGCGAAGAGCTGGAGAAGACGCAGCGGGAGTTCCTGCTGCGCCAGCAGCTCGCCGCGATCCGCAAGGAACTCGGCGAGGACGCCCCGGACGGCTCGGCCGACTACCGGGCCCGCGTCGAGACCGCCGACCTGCCCGAGAAGGTACGCGAGGCGGCGCTGCGCGAGGTCGGCAAGCTGGAACGGGCCAGCGACGCCTCCCCGGAGGCGGGCTGGATTCGTACCTGGCTGGACACCGTGCTGGAAATGCCGTGGAGCACGCGTACCGAGGACAACACCGACCTGACCGCGGCGCGGGCCGTGCTCGACGCCGACCACGCCGGTCTGTCCGATGTGAAGGATCGCATTCTGGAATATCTGGCGGTGCGCAACCGGCGGGCCGAGCGTGACCTCGGCGTGATCGGCGGTCGCGGCTCCGGCGCGGTGCTGGCCCTGGCCGGTCCGCCCGGTGTCGGCAAGACCAGCCTCGGCGAATCCGTCGCCCGGGCACTCGGCCGCCGCTTCGTCCGGGTCTCCCTCGGCGGCATCCGCGACGAGGCGGAGATCCGCGGTCACCGACGCACCTACGTCGGCGCGCTGCCAGGCCGGATCGTCCGGGCGCTGCGCGAGGCGGGCTCGATGAACCCGGTGGTGCTGCTCGACGAGGTCGACAAGCTCTCCGCGGGGTACGCGGGCGACCCGGCCGCCGCCCTGCTGGAGGTGCTCGACCCGGCGCAGAACCACACCTTCCGGGACCACTACCTGGAGGTCGACCTCGACCTGTCCGACGTGCTGTTCCTGGCCACCGCCAACGTGGTGGAGGCTATTCCCGGCCCCCTGCTGGACCGGATGGAACTGGTCACCCTGGACGGCTACACCGAGGACGAGAAGGTGGCCATCGCCCGGGATCACCTGCTGCCCCGGCAGCGGGAGCGGGCCGGGCTGACCGCCGACGAGGTCGACGTGGACCCCTCGGCGCTTAGCCGCATCGCGGGGGAGTACACCCGGGAGGCCGGCGTACGGCAGCTGGAACGGGCGCTTGCGAAGATCATGCGCAAGGTCGCGGTGGCGCTCACCGACGACCCGGCGCCGGTCCGCGTCGACGCCGAAAACCTGGTCCGCTACCTCGGCCGGCCGAAGCACACGCCGGAGTCGGCGGAGCGTACGGCGGTGCCGGGGGTGGCCACCGGCCTGGCGGTCACCGGTGCCGGGGGAGACGTGCTGTTCATCGAGGCGACCAGCATGGAGGGTGAGCCCGGACTGACCCTTACCGGTCAGCTCGGTGACGTGATGAAGGAGTCGGCGCACATCGCCCTGTCCTACCTACGGGCCAACGGTCGCCGGCTGGGTCTGGACCCCAACGCCCTGGCCGGGCGGCGGATCCACCTGCACGTGCCGGCCGGCGCGGTGCCCAAGGACGGCCCCAGTGCGGGCATCACCATGGTCACCGCCCTGGCCTCGCTGGCCAGCGGACGCCCGGTACGCCCCGAGTTCGGGATGACCGGTGAGGTGACGATCTCCGGTCGGGTGCTGCCCATCGGCGGGGTGAAGCAGAAGCTGCTCGCCGCGCACCGGGCCGGCCTGACCGAGGTGATCATCCCGGCCCGCAACGAGCCGGACCTCGACGATCTGCCCACCGAGGTCCGCGAGGCGCTGACCGTGCACACCCTGGCCGACGTCGCCGACGTCCTCGCCCTGGCCCTGCGCCCGGCCGACGCCGACACCCTCATCACCCCCAACCTCACCCCCGCCTGAGGTGTAAGGAAGGGCACCTTGTTAACGCATTCTGCATAGCAGGGTGCCCCTGTTAACAACGGGCAAGCCACGGGCACCTGTGCCGCCACGCAAGGCGGCACAGGTGCCCGTATGTCGTTGCGCGTGGGGTGAGAAGGGTTCCCTTCTATACGCGAGGCGTTAACAAGGTGCCCTTCCTTGCACACACCCCGTACGCCTCAGGGGCGGTCGTCGCGGTCGCGGCGGACGGTGGCCTTGCGGCCCTTGATGGTGCTGCCACGCAGCCCGGCGATCACCTCGTCGGCGACGGCGATCGGCACCTCGACCAGGGAGAACCGGTCGGCGATCTCGATCGAGCCGATGTCGCGGCCCCGGATGCCGGTCTCCCCGGTGATCGCACCGACCAGGTCCTGCGGGCGCACCCCGGCACGGCGACCCAGACCGATGAAGACCTGGGTGGTGCCGTTGCTGCGGGGCCGGGCCGGGCGGCGGTCGCCGCCGCGGGCATCGGCACCGGGCCGGGACTCCCGCGGGGCGCGGACGGCCACCTGGGGGATCTCCTCGGCGGCCTCCTCGGCACCGGGCAGGGTCGCCTCGTGGGCCAGCTTCACCGCAGCCAGCGCCACCTCCATCAGGTCGAACTCGTCGCTGAGCGTCTCGACGATGACCCGGAACGGATCGAGGTCGTCCTCCAGCAGGCTCTCCCGCAGCGCCGCCTGGGTCAGCTCCAGCCGGCGGGTACGCAGGTCGGCCACCGTCGGGATCTTGTCGATGGTGATCCGCTGCCCGGTGACCCGTTCGATGGTCTTGAGCATCCGGTGTTCGCGCGGCTCGGCGAGGGTGATCGCCACCCCTTCCCGCCCGGCCCGGCCGACCCGGCCGATGCGGTGCACGTACGACTCCGGGGCCGACGGCACGTCGTAGTTGACCACGTGGCTGAGCTGCTCGACGTCCAGCCCACGGGCCGCCACGTCGGTGGCGACCAGCAGGTCGGCGGTGCCGCCGCGCAGCCGGCCCATCACCCGGTCGCGCTGTTCCTGGCTCATCCCACCGTGCAGCGCCTCGGCCCGGTAGCCGCGCCCGTTCATCGTCTCGGTGAGCCGGTCGACCTCTTCCCGGCTGCGGCAGAACACGATCGCCGCGGTCGGCGACTCGACGTCCAGCACCCGGCCCAGCGCCGCCGGCTTGTGCGCCCGCGCCACCAGGTACGCGCTCTGGCGTACCCGGGGGGCCTCGCCGGCCACCGGCTGCTCCCGGGCGATGAGGATGCGGACCGGATCGGTCAGGTGGGCGCGGGCCATCCCGTCGATGCGCGACGGCATGGTCGCCGAGAACAGCACGGTCTGTCGCTGCTCGGGGGTGTGCTCCAGGATCGCCTCGATGTCCTCGGCGAAGCCCATGTCGAGCATCTCGTCGGCCTCGTCGAGCACCACCGTGGCGAGGTTGCCCAGCCGCAGCGTGCCCCGGGCGATGTGGTCGAGTGCCCGGCCCGGCGTGGCGACCACCACGTCGACCCCGTTGTCCAGGGCGCGCAACTGCCGGCCGATCGGCTGTCCGCCGTAGATCGGCAGCACCCGGGCACCGAGATCCTTGCCGTAGCGGTGGAAGGCCTCGGAGACCTGCACGGCCAGCTCCCGCGTCGGCACCAGCACCAGGGCGACCGGGTCGCCGGTGGGTCGCTCGTCGGGCATGCGTTGCAGCAGCGGAAGGGCGAACGCGGCCGTCTTGCCGGTGCCCGTGGCGGCCTGCCCGAGCAGGTCCCGACCGGCCAGCAGCGGACCGATGGCCTCCCGCTGGATCGGCGTGGGCTCCTCGTAGCCGAGCGCGGAGAGCGCGGCGAGCAGTTCGGAACGCAGGCCAAGGTCCGCGAAGGCGGGCGGCTCGGTGGACGGGTCCGGCAGTACGGGCGTGGAACTCATGGGTCAAGTTTTTCATTACGCCCCCGGCCGCATTGCGGCGACCACCGCAACACCGCCAACGACCGGCGGCGATAAGGACGGTGCGCACCCATTCAGGGAAAATGGGAGGATTGCTCGGACTCATCCCGCAAAGTGTGGTTACTGTCGGCAACAGGCGAACCCACACCGGGAGAGAGGACCCGACCATGCGAGTGCCCAGTCGAAGTCCGGGACAGCGGCCTGGTCCTCCTGCCGCACCGGCCCGGCGTCGCCCGCGTGGCCCGGGACGGCAGCCGGCCGCGAACGGTCCCGATCTGGACGCCTACCGCGCCGCCGTGGCGGAACTGCTCGTCGAGGTGGGTGCGCTCGCGTCGGCCAGCAGCACCAAGGCCCGCCAGGTGCTGATCGACCAGCGGCTGCGCGAGCCGGCCATCGCCGCGGTGCTCGACGCCACGCCTCAGGGGCTGATCGGCGCCCGGGAGACCCTGTTGCTGGAGATGGCCAGATACCAGCCCAACGCGCGCAGCTCGGCCGCGGACCTGACCGCCCTGGTGCGGATCTATCTGCTGTCCCGCATCGACGTGATGTGGTGGCGGGACGCGGGCACCTTCCTCACCGACATCGAGGTCCACCACAGCGTCGACCTGGTCGACCTGGACTGGCTGCGGCGTCGGGACCTGCTGCACTTCCGCTACACCGAGCAGCCCCGCACCCTGGTCGGACGGGGAGTACGCGCACTGCGCCGCCGGGTGCTCCCCGACGCCACTCCGCGTACCGCCGGTCTGCTGTTCCGCCGGGCGCGGCGGGAGGTGGTCGCGCTGCTCAACGACATCGGTCGTGAGTTCGCCGCGGTGACCCCGGCGGGCACCCCGCCGCTGTGGGTGACCAGCCTGGTGCGCAGCGCCGAGCACCAGTACCGGCTGCGCCGGCTGGGTTACGCCGCGATGGTCCCCAGCGGACACTGCCTCGGCTGGGCGGTCGACCTGGAGATGGAGTGGTTCGGCCGGTACGGCGTCCGGGACACCCTCGCCGGGCTCCTGTTGAACCGGCAGCGCTCCGGCGAGATCAACGTGGTCGACGAGGGTCAGGCCTGGCACGTCTGTCTGGCACCGACCGCGACCGCACGCCTGCGCCGGGCGTACGAAGCCGAGATGGGGATCTGACGCGATGTGCGGGATCGTACTCAGCCTCGGTCCGGAGGCCGATCCGGTGATCTTCCGCAGGATGCTCGCCGTGCTCGCCGCCCGTGGCGAGGTCACCGAGACCCGGTACGAGGCCGGCCTGCTCGCCGGCACCCGCCGGCTGCGGGTGGTGGACCGGGACCGGGCGGTGCAGCCGTGGGTCTCCGCCGACGAACGCTGGCTGCTCTGCTACAACGGCGAGGTCTTCAACCACCACCAGCTGCGCGCGCAGCTGAGCGGGCTGGGTCATCGCTTCCGCAGCGCCAGCGACACCGAGGTGGTGCTCGCCGCCTTCGCGCAGTGGGGCGAGCAGATGGTGACCCGGCTGCGCGGCGAGTACGCGTTCGCCATCGTGGAGCGGGCCACCGGCCGGGCCTACCTGGTGCGGGATCCGCTCGGGGTGAAGCCGCTGTACCTGTCGCGTACGCCGGGCTGTCTGCACGTCGCCAGCGAGGTCAAGGCGTTGGTCCGGGCGGGCGCACCGGTGGTCGAGGTGCCGCCCGGCCACCACGGTTGGGTCGACGCCGACCACCAGGTTCACCTGCGACCGTACGTGGACCTGCTCTCCCTCGGTGCCGATGCCCCGATGGTGACGGATCCGGACGAGGCCGCCCTGCTCGTCCGTACCACGCTCACCGACAGCATCCAGGTGCGGCTGGACACCGACCTCACGGTGGGTGTGGTGCTCTCCGGCGGGCTGGACAGCTCCCTGGTGCTGCTGCATGCCGCGCAGCGGCACCCGGACTGCGTCGCGGTCACCGTCGGCGTGCCGGACAGCCCCGACGTGGCGTACGCGCGGCGGCTGGCCAGGGAACTCGGTGTCCGGCACGAGGTCGTCGAGCTGCGGCCCCGCGACATCCGGCTGGCCGACGTGCGGGAGGCGATCCGGATCTCCGAGCTGACCGAGTACGGCGACATCATCAACGCGGTGGTCTCGGTGCCCATCTTCCGACGCCTGGCCGAGTTGGGCGTCAAGGTCGTGCTCACCGGCGACGGCTCGGACGAGCTGTTCGGCGGCTACCCGATGTATCACGAGGTCGGCCCCCAGGCGGCGCGGCGGCTGTTCCTGCACAAGATCCGCAACCTCTGTCGTACGGAGTTGCAGCGCGTCGACCGCACCAGCATGGGCTTCGGGGTGGAGGCCCGGGTGCCCTTTCTCGACCTGGCCCTCGTCGAGTTGGCGATGCGCCTGCCGATCGAGTTGAAGATGCGCGAGGGGCAGGAGAAGTGGATCGTCCGGCAGGCCTTCGCGGACCTGCTGCCCGACTACATTCGGCGGCGGCCGAAGAACCCGATGTCGTACTCCTCCGGGTTGCACGAGCGGGCCCGGCTGTACAAGCCGCTGTTCGCCCGGCTGCACCGCACGTTCGGCTACCACCTGTTGGAGCCGGTCCGCCGCGACTTCGACAGCGTCCTGACGAGCTGCGACAACGACCTGGACGCGGCGATCGCGGCCGGTCGGGAACGGCGGGACTACACCGTGCTGGAACACGCCCGCGACCTGGTCGGCGCGGCCCGGTGGAACGCCGCCCCGATAGTGCGTCGGCTGGTCACCCCGCGCCGCAACCGAGGCGACGGCGCACCCCTGCCCGGCTGACGCCCCGGTCCGCCGCCCGGTGCGCGGTGGCAGCGACGCGCGCCTCAGCTCTCGTCGTCGGCGGCGGTGGCGGTCCGGATCCGGCTGACCAGTTGCTCCAGGGCGGCCACCTCGGCGCGCAGCGCGGTGCGGCCCGCCCGGGTCAGCCGCAACCAGGTGACCGGTCGGCGGCCCTCGTAGCCCTTGGTGGACTGGAGCAGTCCGGCCTGCTCCAGGATCCGCAGGTGCCGGTTGAGGTTGCCGTCGGTGAGGCCCAACTCGTCGCGGAGCGTGGCGAAGCGGCACTCGGTCGCCTCACTGAGCACGGTGAGGATGCCGAGGCGTACCCGCTGGTGCACCACGTCGTCGAGGGCCGTCGCCGGGTGCGGCGACGACCCGGCGTCCGGGCCGCCGGAGCGTGACTCGGTCACCTGGGGCGGCGGGCTGTCGCCAGGTTGACGGCGGCGACGACCAGCAGGGGCAGGGCCATCAGGACAAGATAGTGGGCCGGTCGCAGCGACAGTTGGCCGCCGGCACCACTACCGCCGATGAGCACGCTGGTCCAGCCGGGCAGATGCCCGAGCGGGAAGGAGGTGCACAGCCAGGCGGTGAGTGCGGCGATCCAGATGCCGGCGGCGACCAGGCCCCGGCTGTGCTCGGCCCGGCCCAGCACGATGACGGCGGCGGCCAGGGGGAGCAGCGGGGTCAACAGGCCGGCCCAGTGCGGGCCGGAGGCGGAGACGAGGCCGTCCGGAACCGGGCCGACCGGCACCGCCGCGAGCACGGCGAGCAGCACCAGGACGCCGAGCCCGGTGGCGGCGGCCAACGGCCAGCCGACCCGTACGCCGTGACGGCGGGCCCGCCACGCGTACCAGAGCGCGATGACGGCGAACAGCAACGGTGTGCCGAGGAACCAGAACAGGTAGGACGCCACCGGGCTGACCTGCTCGTCGGGCAGTCCCGCCCAGAACGGGTGCTTCGCGTCGATCGAGTAGGGCCGGGTCAGTGGGTGGCGGTAGAGGGCGGCGCTGGCCACCAGCAGTACGGCGAAGCCGAGGGCCGGAAGCCACGCCCCGCCATGGGCCCGCCGGTGTGCCCGCTCGCGCAGTCGACCGAGGGCGGCGAGGGTCGTGGCCGCGTCGTCGGCGTTTCCCTGAACCATGTGTCACTCCCACCTGCTGCCATTGACTCGGTCATGGAGAGAACTTTGCAATGCAAAGTCTATGGCCGGTGGGGGCCGAGAACAAGGACTGGGCAGGTTCAGCCGGTGAGCAGCAGGGCGCCGACCGCGGCCAGGGTGCCGAGCACCGCCAGCACGGTGCTGGTCAGCAGGAACCGCGCCAGCGGCACCCGTACCCGCGCGGCCCGGCATCGTTCCAGCCACAGCAGGGTGGCCAGGGAGGCCCAGGGCAGGGCAAGCGGGCCGACGTTGGTGCCGACCAGCAGCGCGAGCAGGCGCTGCCGGTCGCCGGTCGGCAGCACCGCCTCGCCGGCCAGGTACGCGGGCAGGTTGTTCACCAGGTTGGCCAGCAGCGCGCCGGTGCCGCCGGCGCGCAGCACCCCCGACGTGCCCCCTTCGTCACCGGCGAGCCAGGCGACCAGGTCGTTGAGCCCGTGCACGCCGATGGTCTGGATCACCAGGAACAGCCCGGTGACGAAGACCAGCAGCCGCCAGGGCAGCAGAGCCGGGCGCAACGTGCCGGGGGAGCGGATCGCGAAGCCGAGCAGCAGCAGGCAGGTGGCGACGGCCGAGGCGAGCCCGACCGGCGCCCCGAGAAGGATGGCGGCGACGAAGAGCAGGCAGGCGACGAGCGCCGTGCGGTACAGCACCGCGTCGGTGGGCCGGTGTGTCGGCGGTGGCGGGAACCGGCCGTCCGGTGGTTGGTCCCGCCGCCACCAGAACCACCAGAGCAGGACGGTGGTGACCGCGATCGCCGCCAGTTGGGGCAACCACATGACGCCCAGGTAGGCCAGCGGGTCCAGCCCGATCCGTTCGCTGGCCAGCAGGTTCGTCAGGTTGGACACCGGCAGCAGCAGGCTCGCCGTGTTGGCCAGCCAGACCGTGGTCACCGCCAGCGGTGCCACCGCGGTGCGCAGCGTCACTGCCAGCGCGAGCATCACCGGGGTGAGCAGCACCGCCGTGGTGTCCAGGTTGAGCACGATGGTGGTCAGCGCGGCGAAGCCGACGCAGAGCGCGAACAGCGCGGGCCAGCGCCCTCGGGCGGCGCGGGCCATCCGGGTCGCCAGCACGTCGAAGACGCCGGCGGCGGCGGTCAGTTCGGCGAGCACCACCACCGTGCCGAGGAAGATCAGCAGGGGCAGGATCCGGGTGAGGGTGGCGGCGGCGTCGGCGCGGGGCAGCAGCCCGGTCGCGACACAGGCGGCACCGGCCAGCGCCAGCCCGACGGCGATCACGTCCAGCGGGTGTGGCCTGCGGCCAGGTGGTGTCGGGGCGTCCCCGATGGCGGTCACGGCCGGCCATCCTCGCACGTCCGCGATGTCTCACCGGCGCCGGAGCCGGCCGACGTGACGGCGGCGGCACCGGGGGGATGAAACACGCCGCCGGCCGGCGCCACCTGCGGTCAGGCGCCGGCCGGCGGTCTGGCTGACGGTCAGCCGGCCGGTGGGTAGGGGTCGTCCTGGTAGGTGTACTCCGTCTCGATGCGGCCGTCGGCGGTGTGCACCACGAGCTGACTGGGCTCGCTGCCGTGGGCCGCCTCGCGTCCGGCCTCGACCGCGCGGTGCTTCGTGTCGTACGTGCCGACCGTGGTGCCGCCCTGCTCGACCTTCCAGCCACCACCGTCGGGCACGACGTGATACTCGGTGCGGGTCATCTCGGCATCCCTTCCTGGTACCAGAGGTGCCGACGAGGTACCCGGGACGCGAGGGACAAAACGCGACAGGGAACCAGGGGGATGCGCCGGGGCGGACGCCGTCCGCCCCGGCGATCTCCTACCAGCTCAGATAACTGGGCTGGGTCTGGACGTTCAGCTCACGGAACTGGACCAGCTTGGCCGTCCAGGTCCGCCAGTCGTTGAGGTCCAGCACGTCCAGCCCCTTCTGGATGTCGGACGAGTAGATGTGTCCGTTGTAGTAGTAGGCCGACCAGGAGCCGCCGACGACCAGCTGGGTGTCCGACAGCGGTCCCCGCTCCCAGAAGCCGATCTCGGTGGGCCGGCGGGAGTCGGTGAAGTCCCACACCGAGATGCCGCCCTGGTACCACGCCTGGACCATGATGTCCTTGCCGAGCACCGGGATCAGCGAGCCGTTGTGCGCCACGCAGTTCTCGGTGTCGCCGTTGGTCCGCGGGATCTTGTAGTAGCTGCGGAACTCCAGCTTGCGCTTGTCGCCCCGGCCGGTGAGGTCGTAGATCGCGTTGGCGCCGCGCTCCGGGCCGACGGTCTCGTTGCAGGTGGCACCGCCGCCACCGCCCAGTTCGTCGGTGAAGACGACCTTGGTGCCGCGGTTGTTGAAGGTGGCCGAGTGCCAGAAGGCGAAGTTGGTGGTGTCCCGGACCCGGTGCAGCACCCGGGGGGCCTCCCGCTTGCTGATGTCCAGCAGCACCCCGTCGCCCATGCACGCGCCGGCGGCCAGGTCCTTCTGCGGGTAGGCGGTGATGTCGTGGCAGCCGGTGGTCGCCGAGGCGCCGGTGCGGCCCTCGTAGCCGCCGTCGGGGAAGAGGTTCGGGGTGGCGACCACGGCGGCGTCGGTCGGCTTCTTGAGCGGCACCTTGACGATGCTGATCGAGTCGTGCGGCGGCTGGCAGTCCGGGAAGGCGTCCTGCGGGCTGTACGAGGAGACGTACAGGTAGACCGACTTGGTGTTCTTGGCCGGCACCAGGGTGTGGGTGTGCGAGCCGCAGGCGGTCTCCACCGACTTGATGTAGCGCGGCTGCTGCTTGTTCCGGACGTCGAAGATCTTGATGCCCTCCCACGACTCCTTCACCGATGCGGGCTGGGAGACGCTGCTGCACGAGTCGTCGCTGCGGGACGAGTCGGTCGACAGGAAGAGAAGGTCACCGTAGATGGAGATGTCGTTCTGGGAACCCGGACAGAGCACCTGCGAGACGATCTTCGGCTGGCTGGGCCGGGACACGTCGTAGATGACGAAGCCGTCGTAGTTGCCGACGAAGGCGTACCTGCCCTGGAAGGCGATGTCGGTGCCGAGGGCGTTCGTGGTGTTGAACGGCGACTGCTTCGGCAGGTTGGCGATCAGCCTGAGGTTGGGGCTGTGGGCGATCTCGTCGACGCCGAGCGGCGGCGCGGCGGCCGACGTCGAGGTGGCGACCGCCTGCGTGACCGGCCCGGCGTTGCCGGGTGCGGCGGCGATGCTGGCGAGGAGCAGCCCGGTGGCGGCGGCGCTGGCGACGCGTAACCACCGCGCCCGCGCCGGAGTCGGTATGACCATCGGCGACACCCTTCGGGAAGGAAGGACCTTTCTCGTACCATACGCCCCAGTGGAGGTCATCGATGTGATCTGCATCACATATATTGCGGTGGTCCGCCACCGTGTACTGGCCCGCCGGGCGGCCCGAATCCCCTGCGTACGCTAGGTGCCGATGAGAACGACGGTCTTCGGCCATCCGCTGCGCAGCGTCGCCTTCGACGTGGTCGTCGCCGCGCCGGTGATGCTTGTCAGTGCAGCCGGTGCCCCGGTCCAGCCCGGTGGCTGGTGGGCCGCCGCGATCGGGGCGGCGATGGGCGCCGCCCTGCTGGCCCGCCGGGCCCGACCGGTGGCGGTGACCGCCGTCGTGGCGGTGCTGGCCTTCGTCCAGGTCGCCCTGGGCTGGGCGCCGCTGCCGTACGACCTGGCGGTGCTGGTCGCGCTCTACAGCGTGGTCAAGTACGCCGACCGGCTGCGGCCCGGGGTGATCGCCGGACTGGTCGCCGTCGGCGGCGCGGTGTTCGCCGCGGTCCGCACCTCCACCCCGGGCATCTGGTACTTCACCGCCATCTTCTACGCCCTGGTCATCGGCGCGGTCTGGTTGTTCGCCCTGAACGTCCGTACCCGCCGGCTGTACGTGCTCAGCCTGGAGGAGCGGGCCGCGACGCTGGAACGGGAACGGGAGGCCGAGGCCCGGGCAGCGGTGGCCGAGGAACGCACCCGCATCGCCCGGGAACTTCACGACGTGGTGGCCCACAGCATGGCCGTCATGATCGCCCAGGCGGACGGGGCCCGGTACGTGCTCGACAGCAGCCCGGAGACCGCCCGTGAGGCGGTCAGGACCGTGGCGGACACCGGCCGCCGCGCCCTGGACGACATGCGCCGCCTGGTCGGCGTACTCCGGGAGCCGCAACCGCCCGCCGACGCCCCGCATGCGCCCGCCGCCGAACCGGTCCACCGGCGTCCGGTGGTGGCCGAACTGCCCGCCCTGCTGGAGCGCTTCCGCGACGCCGGGCTGCGGGTGGGATACACGGTCACCGACCTGCCCAGCCCGCTGCCCCCGGCACTCGAACTGACCCTGTACCGCCTGGTGCAGGAGGCCCTCACCAACACCCTCAAGCACGCCGGGCCGGGCGCACAGGTGCAGGTCGAGTTGGCCCACGTCGGCGGTGCCGTCACGCTGCGGGTCACCGACGACGGGCAGGGCCGCACCCCGGCCGGTCCGCCGCCGTCGGGCGGTCACGGCCTCGTCGGGATGCGCGAACGCGTGTCGGTGTACGACGGCACCCTCACCGCCGGTCCGCGGCTGGCCGGGGGCTGGCAGGTGCTGGCGCGGCTGCCGCTACCGTCGTCGCCGACAGCGGAGGTGATCGCGGCATGACCGTGCGGGTGGTGATCGTGGACGACCAGGCGTTGGTCCGCGCCGGCTTCCGGATGGTGCTCGACTCCCAGCCGGACCTGGAGGTGGTGGGCGAGGCGATCGACGGTGCCGACGCGCTGCGCCTGCTCTCCCGGGTCGAGGCGGACGTGGTGGTGATGGACATCAGGATGCCCACCATGGACGGGGTGGAGGCCACCCGCCGGCTCTGCGCCGACCGTCCCGCCGGCCCACCGCGGGTGCTGGTGCTGACCACCTTCGACACCGAGGCCGACGCGTTCGCCGCGCTGCGCGCCGGGGCCAGCGGCTTCCTGCTCAAGAACGTGCCCCCGGAGGAACTGCTCGCCGCGATCCGGGTCGTCGCCCAGGGCGACTCGGTGGTCGCCCCGTCGATCACCCGACGGCTGCTCGACCGGTTCGCCGGTCAACTCGGCACCACCCCCGGCGAGGACCCCCGCCTGGCCCAGCTCACCGAGCGGGAACGGGAGATCCTGCTGCTGGTGGCGCAGGGGCTGGCCAACGCCGAGATCGCCGAACGGGTGCACGTCGCCGAGGCGACGGTGAAGACCCACGTCGGGCGGATCCTGGCCAAACTCCAGCTCCGCGACCGGGTGCAGGCGGTGGTACTGGCGTACGAGAGCGGGCTGGTCGTGCCCGGTGCGGAGTCCGGGCGTACGACCTGAGGCGTACGGGTGCCCCCGGTCCGGGGCCACCTGGGTCGTACCCAGGTCGAGCGCGCAGGTTGATCTCCACCGGCGGTGATCTCCGTAGCGTCTGAAGACGTCAGAGATCACCGCCTGCTCGGAGAATCCACGTGTCCCTCGCCCCGCCCGTCCACGTCACCGCCGGCGTCGCCGTCACCGCCCACGGCCTGCGCAAGCAGTACGGCACCGGGGAGGCCGCCGTCGTCGCCCTCGACGACGTCGACGTCACCTTCGCCGCCGGCCGATTCACCGCCATCATGGGCCCCTCCGGCTCCGGCAAGTCGACCCTGATGCACTGCCTGGCGGGCCTGGACCGGCCCACCGCCGGCACCGTACGCATCGGCGACGCGGAACTGGGCAGCCTCGACGACCGGCGGCTGACCCTGCTGCGCCGGGACCGGGTCGGCTTCGTGTTCCAGCGCTTCAACCTGCTGCCCGCGCTCAGCACCGAGGAGAACATCCTGCTGCCGTTGGCCATCGCCGGTCGGCGACCGGAACCCGACTGGTTCCGCCAGGTGGTCGCCGCCGTCGGGCTGACCGACCGGCTGCGGCACCGACCGGCCGAGTTGTCCGGTGGCCAGCAGCAGCGGGTCGCGGTGGCCCGCGCGCTGGTCACCAAGCCGTGGGTGGTCTTCGCCGACGAGCCCACCGGCAACCTCGACTCCCGGGCCGGCAACGAGGTGCTGCGGCTGCTGCGCGAGGCGGTGGACACCCTGGGACAGACGGTGGTGATGGTCACCCACGATCCGACCGCCGCCGCCCACGCCGACCGGGTGGTCTTCCTCGCCGACGGCCGGCTGGTCCGCGACCTGGCCGCACCGACCGCCGAGCGGATCCTCGACGTGCTCGCCCACCTGGACCCCGGTGCCGACCGGGCCGGTGACGCCGTCGCGGCGCAGCGGGGGCGGTGACCCGTGCTGCGTCTGACCCTGCGCTCCATGCGCGCCGATCTCGCGCGCATGCTGATGTCCACAGTCGCCGTCGTCCTCGGCGTGTCCTTCATCGCCGGAACGTTGATCTTCGTCGACGGCATGCGGGCCGGCGCCTACGACCGGGCAGCCACCTTCGACCGGCACACCGACGTCGGCGTGTACCCCGATCCGGACGTCGACACCGACCCGGATCTGATCGACGCCGCGCTCGTCGAGAAGGTGCGCGCAATCGAGGGCGTCCGGGCCGCGGCGGCGGAACTGGTCGGCACCGGCGGGGTGGTGGGCGCCGACGGCCGTCCGGTGCTCGGCTTCGGGGTGCTCGTCGCCGTCCCCGCCGAGCCTGCCCTGCAGTCCTACGACGTGCTGGCCGGGCGGCTGCCCGAACGGGCCGGCGAGGCGGTGCTCGACGAGCGGACCGTCGCCGACGAGGGATTCGCCGTCGGCACCGAGGTGCGGGTCGGCGGTGCCGGCGGTGCGGCCGAGCCGTACACCCTGGTCGGTGTGGTCGACGTGGCCGGCACCTCGCGGGACATCGGCGGGCCGTTCATCGGGCTGTTCGGGCCCGAGGCGCTCGCGGTCACCGAGCAGTCGGGTTACCACCGGATCCTCGTCGCGGCCGAGCCGGGCGTCGCCGACGAGGCGCTCGCCGCACGGATCGCCGAGGTCACCGGCGCCGGTACGACGGTGCACACCCGGGCGGAGATCCTCGACGCCGCCGTCGACGACGCGGTACGCGACGTCAACCAGTTCAACATGGTGCTGCTCGTCTTCACCGCGGTGGCGGTGCTGGTGGCGGCGTTCGTCATCGCCAACACGTTCACCATCGTGCTGGCCCAGCGCACCCGACGGACGGCCCTGCTGCGGCTGGTCGGCGCCACCCGGGGACAGGTGTTCCGGGCGACCCTGCTGGAGTCCGCGGTGCTCGGCCTGGTCGCCTCGGCAGTCGGTGTGCTGATCGGCATCGGCATGGCCGCCGCGCTGAGCGCCCTGATGAACAGCCTGGACATTGCGCTCAACGGCGAGTTGACGGTCACCGCCACCACGGTGCTCGGCAGCCTCGTCATCGGCACCGTGCTCACCGTCGGCGCCGCCCTCGTACCGGCCTGGCAGGGCACCCGGGTCGCCCCGGTGGCCGCGCTGACCGACGCCGCCCTCCAGGTCACCCGGACCGCCGGCCGACTGCGCCTGATCTTCGGCGGGCTGGTCCTCGCGGCCGGCGTCGCGGCCCTGGCCGGCGCGGGCGGCACCGGGCAGATCGCGCTTGTCGCCCTCGGCGGGATGCTGAGCTTCTTCGGCATCGTGCTGTTCGGTCCGGTGCTGGTGCCGGCGCTGGTCCGGATGTTCGGCGTCGTCGCCCGACGGGCCTTCGGGATCACCGCCGGCCTCGCGGTGGCCAACGCGGTCCGCAACCCCCGCCGGGTCGCCGCCACCGCCACCGCCCTGGTGATCGGGATCGGCCTGGTCTCGTCCTTCGTGGTGGGTGCCCACAGCACCAAGGCCGTCATCGAACGCAGCGTGGACGCCCAGATCGGGGTGGACTTCGTGGTGACCGGCATCGGCGGGGACCTGCCCGCCGGGGTGGTCGACGCGCTGGCCGCCCGGCCCGAGCTGGGCGTGGTGCACGAGCAGCGGTCCCGCATCGTCGACGAGGGCAGGATCCGCGCGGCCGATCCGGCGCTTGTCGAGCGTCAGCTGGAGAGCGTGCTGGCCGGGCAGGTCGGCAGCTTCGGGCCGGGCCGGGTGCTGGTGCACCGGGAGTTGGCCGCCGAGCGTGGCTGGTCGCCCGGTGACCGGATCGACCTGCACGGGCACTCGTTCGAGGTGGCCGCCGTGGTCGTCGGCCCGGATGCCGCCGACGGGCCGGTGTCGCCCGGTCGCGTCGTCGAGCTGGTCGCCGCCGACTTCACCCGGCTCTTCCCCGACGAGCGCGGCTACCTGGTCGAGATCGAGCCGGCCGAGGGGGTGTCGTCGGCGGCGGCCCGGGACGTGATCGAATCGGTGCTGGCCGACTATCCGACGGTCAACCTGATGGACCAGGCGGCGTACAAGCGGATGCTGACAAGCACCGTGGACATGCTGCTCGCGTTCGTGGTGGCGTTGCTCGGCCTGGCCGTGGTGATCGCCCTGGTGGGTGTGGCGAACACGCTGAGCCTGTCGGTGCTGGAGCGGACCCGGGAGAACGCGGTCCTGCGGGCCGTCGGCCTGACCCGGGGACGGATGCGCGCGATGCTCGCCGTCGAGGCCGTCCTCACCGCGCTGGTCGGCGCGCTGCTCGGCGTCGCCCTGGGCACCGCGGTCACCGGCTCGGCGATGGCGATGCTGGCCAGCCTCAGCGGCGGCTTCATGCTGGCCGTGCCGTGGGGGCAGCTCGGCGGCATCCTCGCCGTCGCGGTGCTGGCCGCGCTGGCCGCCTCGGTGCTGCCCGCCCGCCGCGCGCTGCGTCGACCGGTGGTGGAGGCGCTCGCGGACCTGTGACGGCGTACGAACGGCCCCCGCCGAACCCGGCGGGGGCCGTTGCGTTGCCGTTGCCCTAGAGGCGTTCCACGTTCGGGCCGGAGCAGCGGTTGCGGGCGTCGAAGACGTACCGGGCGTGCCGTTCGACCAGGGCGTAGTCGAACACGTCGTGGTCGGTGATCACGACCACGCAGTCGGCCTCGCGGATCTCCCGCTCGCTGAGGTCCACGGTCAGCACCCCGTCGGGCAGGTGGTGCGCCGCGGCGTACGGCTCGACCGCGCGAACCTGGGCGCCGAGCTCGCGCAACCGCCGGGTCACGTCGACCGCCGGGGAGTCCCGCATGTCACCGGTGTTGGGCTTGTACGCCAGCCCGAGCACCAGCAGCCGGGCGCCGCTGACCGCCTTACCGGAGCGGTTCAGCCCGGCCATCACCCGCTGCGCGACGTGTTCGGGCATCTCGTGGTTGATGTCGTTGGCCAGCTCGATGAACCGGAACTGCCGCCCGAGCCGCCGCTTGACCTGCCAGGACAGGTAGCAGGGGTCGATCGGCAGGCAGTGCCCGCCGACGCCGGGGCCCGGCTTGAAGGGCATGAAACCGAACGGCTTGGTCTCCGCCGCCTCGATCGCCTGCCACACGTCGATGTCCAACTGGTGCGAGAGCATCGTCAGCTCGTTGACCAGGGCGATGTTGACCTGGCGGAAGGTGTTCTCGATCAGCTTGGTCAGCTCGGCCACCTGGGTGGAGTCCACCGGGACGGTGCGCTCCACCAGCCGCCGGTAGAAGCCGTCGACACGGTCCAGCGCGGCCGGGTCCATCCCGGAGACCACCTTGGGGGTGTTCTCCAGCCGCCAGGTGCGGTTGCCCGGGTCGATCCGCTCCGGGCTGTAGCCGAGGTGGAAGTCGCCGGGGCTGCGCAGCCCGCTGGCCGACTCCAGCAGCGGCCGGAGCAGCTCCTCGGTGGTACCCGGGTAGGTGGTCGACTCGAGGATGACCGTGCAGCCCGGACGCAGGTACGGCGCGATCGCCGTGCCGGCCTCCTCGACGAAGCTCAGGTCGGGAGTGCCGTCGCGCAGCGGCGTGGGCACGGTGATCACGCAGAAGTCGAAGTCCTTGGCGTCGGCGTACTCGCTGCTCGGGCGGTACCGCCCGGTCGCCGTTGCCCGACCGAGCCGGTCAGCCGGAATGTCCGAGACGAACGACTCACCCGAAGCGAGGCGCTTCACCCGATCGGTGTCGACGTCGAGTCCCACGACGTCGAAGCCCGCCTCGACGGCTCGCATGGCCAGCGGTAGGCCGACGTACCCCTGGCCGACGACGACCAGCTTCTCCACACTCATCCGGGCTCCCGAACGTCAGGCGGTAATTGCTGGTAGGAGCCTAAGGTGAATTATGATGCCGGGTGTCCGTTTTGGGGATTCCGGGGCTGTTGGTGTGGTTGGGTCGATCTGGTGCGGGTCAGCTGGCCTCGGCATCGTCCTCGGGCGGGGTGTCGCCGCCGGGCGGTGCGGTCGTCGGGGCCGGCGCTGAGGTCGGCGGTGTCGCGGGCTCCGTGGCGGGGGTGCTGGTGACGGGACCGGGAGCGGGAGTGTCGGTGCTCGGCGCCGGGTCGGGTGACTCGGGCTCGCTCGACTCGCTGGGCGTCCCGGTGCTGGGTGAGGCCGAGGGCGAATCGGTCGCCTTGCCCGTCGAGCCCGCCGGCCGGTACGGCGGCACCCGTGCCGGCCTGCTCTCCGTCGCGTCCGACGGCTCCTCGGCCTCGACGACCGAACCGGTGGCCGGGACGCTGCTCGGCACCTGCACCGCCGGGGTGTTGGCGTGGCGGGCTGCGCCGAGCGCCGCGCCGAGCGCGACGAGACCCACCACCACCGCGGTGAGCGCGCCGACAAGCGTGCCGCGCCCGCGGCGCGAACGCGAGCCGGCCGGTACGGCCTGCGCCACCGTGTTCGCCGTGCGGGTGTCCGGTCCGGGACCGCGTACCGCCGCCGGCACCATAGCGGTGGGCAGGGAACTGTCCGAGACCGCGCTGCGGGCCGCCTCCGCCATCGCCGCGCCGCTGCTGAAGCGGTCCGCGGGATCCTTGGCGAGGGCACGTTCGACCAGGGCCCGCACCGCTTCCGGAATGTCGTGGGGCAGCTCCGGCGGCGGGTCGTCGAGGTGCCGTACGGCGACCTGGAGCGGGTTGTCGCCGGTGAACGGCGGGCTGCCGATGAGGCAGCAGTAGGCGACCGCGCCGAGCGCGTACAGGTCGGTCGCTCCGGAGACGGGTCGTCCCGCAGCCTGCTCGGGGGCCATGTAGAGGGCGGTGCCCGGCACCGCGTTCGTGCTGGTGATGCTGGTCACATTGACCGATCGGGCGACGCCGAAGTCGACGAGAACGACCGTCCCGTCCTCCTGGACCAGCAGGTTGCTCGGCTTGACGTCACGGTGCACGATGCCGCGCTGGTGTGCGGCGTGCAGGGCCTGTGCGGCCTGGGCCACCACGGACATGGTCTCGGCGACGTCCAGACGACCCTCGGCCTCGATCCGCTTCGACAACGGTTGGCCGGTGACGAACTCCATCACCAGGTAGTCGGCCCGCCCGCCGCCGGCCAGGTCGTCCTCGCCGCAGTCGAAGACCTGCACGATGCCCGGGTGACGCAGCGCCGCCATCATCCGGGCCTCGGCGCGGAAACGGGCGATGAAATCGGGGTCGGACACCAGCGCGGGCAGCAGCACCTTGATCGCGACCTGCCGGCCGAGGATCAGGTCGGTGCCTCGCCAGACATCGCCCATGCCGCCGGTGGCGACGCGTTCGTCCAAGCGGTATCGACCGCTGAGTACGACCTCCGAAGACAACACGGCACCACCGTACCCATGATGAGCCTGATCGGCGCGCCGGCGGCCCGGCTGCGGGAGGCCTCCCGACGGGCCGCGATGAGCGTACGGCACCCGATGGTGACCACCGGTGACGAGGTGCTTGCACGGCGCATTTCGGGTCGGCTCGGGTTCCGCGACCGGTGGTTGTGGTCGGCGGTGCTGTCGGGAACAATCCGCATCCGGGCCACAACGGCCCGGAAGCGAGCAGGTCGACGGGGGCGGGGTGCGGGGAACGGTGCCAGCCCGGACAATCGACCCGTGCCCGCTGCGCCTGTGGTTCGGGCGACCCATGGAAGGACCGGTAGAACGGAAGCGGCAAGGCCATGTCCGGTGAACTGAGTCAGGCCGTCGAGGCGGCTCAGGCCGGCGACGAGGAGGCGTTCCGTTTCCTCTACCGCAGCCTCCAGCCCGGGCTGCTGCGCTACCTGACCGCCCTGGTCGGCGCCGACGCCGCCGAGGACGTCGCCTCGGAGACCTGGTTGCAGGTGGCACGCGACCTGCCGAACTTCAGCGGTGGGGAGTTTCGTGCCTGGGCCGTCACCATCGCCCGGAACCGGGCCATGGATCACCTGCGGCGGCAACGCCGTCGCCCCGCGTTGCCCGTGCCGGTGCAGGAACTCAGCGAGTTGGCCGGGGACGCCGACACGGCCGAGCGGGCCGGGGAGAGCATCGGCACCGAGGCCGCCCTCGCGATGATCGCCAGCCTTCCGCCCCGGGAGGCGGAGGCGGTGCTGCTGCGTGCCGTCGTCGGGCTCGACGCCGAGACCGCCGGGCGGGTCCTCGGCCGCCGGGCCGGGGCGGTGCGTACCGCCGCGCACCGCGGCCTGCGTCGGCTGGCGCTGATGCTGGGTCAGCCGACCGAGGAGTGCGACGAGCCCGCCGCGACACGGGCCACGCCGCCACTTCCGCGTACCGCTTCACAGACGCCGCATGCCGAGCCGGTGGACGGCTGACGTGAGGGGACTACGCATGTACCTGCGGCGGTTGGAAGGCACCGGAGTGCCGACCGACCACGACCACCTGCTCGACGCCGCGCGTGAACCACGCCCCACGGCTGGGCCGTCCGACTCGCCGGATCCGGTCGCCGGGCTGCTGCGGGCCGCCGCCGGCCCGCCCCGCCCGGCGGAACTCGTCGGCGAGGAGAAGGCGCTCGCCGCCTTCCGGGCCGCCCGGCAGGCCGGCCTGACCGCTCCACCGTCCCGCCCCACGCGCCGGCGGCGGTTCACCGCCGGCGTCGTGGTCTGGATCGCCGGGGTGGCCGCCACCGCCACCGCCGGTGCCGCCCTGGCGGCGGTACGGCTCGACTGGCCGCACGAGCGGTCGGCGCCGCCGTCGACCCCGATCACCCGTCCCGTCGCGCCGTCGCCGAGCGCAGCGGGCGGGCAACCTGATCGGGGTGGCGGCACCCCGTCCCAGGGAGTGCCCGGCGCCGCACCCACCGCCTCCCCGGGAGTCACCCCCGGCGTCAGCGCCGAGCCGACCGAGGGCGCGCCGGACCCGACGACGTCGGCCTCGCCCACACCCGAACCGCCTCAGCAGCGTGAGCCGGCGGTGGACCGTACGGTGCAGGCCGGCCCGGGCAACTCCGACAACACCGCCGACCGGCCAGGGCTCTGCAAGGCCTACCTGTCGAAGCCGGAGCGCCAGCGGGAGAAGGCGCTGAGGACCCCCGCGTTCAGCGAGTTGGTGGTCGCGGCCGGCGGTGCCGACAACGTACTGGCGTACTGCCAGGCGGTGCTGGCCGAGACCGACCCGGAGTGGCTGGCCAGACACGGTCCCGCCGCCGGGTCCACCGACGCGGCGGGACTCCTCCCGGCTGCCCTGCGGAGGATTTCCCCTTGACGTTCGGTTGATGCCTGCTAGACAGAAGGTGGCGGTCCGCCGATGTCACAGGTACGGGTTACCGTGACTGACAGGGCTGAGCCGGCAGCGCCGAAGGGAGCCGTCGCATGGTGCCAAGGGGAGCCGTCGCATGGTGATGTCACCGGAGCTGGACCGGGTCCAGGAGTTGCGTGATCGCGCTGCGGCCGCCCGGCATCTCGCCCGGATCTGCTTCAAGACCGGCCCACCGACCTACACCGGCGTCGAGCTCGAATGGACTGTCCACGATGCCGTCGACCCGACCCGTCCCGTCGACGCCGAGCGGCTGCGCGCGGCGCTCGGGCCCTACAGCCCCACCACGTTGGATCCGACCAGCCCCGCGCTGCGACTGTTGCACGGCGGCGCGGTGACCGTCGAGCCGGGTGGCCAGGTGGAGATCTCCACCCCACCGCGCGCCTCCGTGGCGGCCCTGATCGAGGCCACCCAGTCCGACATCGACCAGGTCGCCCGCCTGCTGGGCGCCGCCGGTCTGCGGCTGGGCAGCACCGGAATCGATCCCCACCGTCCGCCCGGAGCGTTGCTCGACACTCCTCGCTACCGCGCCATGCGTCTGGCCTTCGACAGACGTGGCCCGGCTGGGCGCACGATGATGTACGGCACCGCGGGCCTGCAGGTCTGCCTGGATGCGGGCGAACCGGGTCAGGTGGCGGCCCGCTGGGCGGTGGTGCACATGATCGGGCCACCACTGCTGGCCGCCTTCGCCACCTCAGGCAGACACGCCGGCCGGGACACCGGCTGGGCCTCGGCCCGCATGGGCGCGTGGCTGCGCATCGACCCGGCTCGTACCGCCGCGGTCTGGGACCCCGGCCGACCCGACCAGGATCCGGTCGCCGCCTGGACCGCGTATGTGCTCGCCGCGCCGTTGCTCTGCGTCCGCGACCCCGACGGCGACTGGACCGCGCCACCGGGCGTCACCTTCGCCGACTGGCTCGACGGGGCGCTGCCCCGACCACCCACCGTCGACGACCTCGACTATCACGCGAGCACGCTCTTTCCGCCGGTGCGCCCGCGTGGCTACCTCGAACTGCGCTACCTGGACGCCCAGCCGGGCCGGGACTGGACACTCCCGCTTGCGGTGCTCGCCGCCCTGCTAGCCGACGCCGAGACGATCGACTCGGCCGTCGCGGTCGCGGCGCCGGTGGCCGACAGGTGGCAGAGCGCGGCCCGGCACGGCCTGGGCGACCCGGCCCTGGCCTCGGCCGCCGCCGCCCTGTTCGACCTGGCCCGGGCGGCACTGCCGCGGCTCGACCTGCCGGCGGAACTGCACGACGACATCGACCGAGGGCTGCGCCGACGGCGGGCCGCGGCACGAAGGAGGCAAGGGTGACCCACACCGTGACCGAAGGGGCGGACGCCGAGGCACTGCGCAGCCGGATCGCCGCGGAACTGGAACGCACCCGGGCCCGGACCGCCCTGCTGACCGAGGTGGTGGACGACGCCGACCTGATGCGCCAACACTCGCCGCTGATGTCCCCGCTGGTGTGGGACCTGGCCCACGTGGGCAACCAGGAGGAGCTCTGGCTGGTGCGCGACGTCGGCGGCCGGGAGCCGGTGCGGTGCGACATCGACGACCTGTACGACGCCTTCAAGCAGCCCCGCCGGGACCGCCCCTCGTTGCCGCTGCTGCCGCCGACCGAGGCGCGGGCGTACGTGGCCACCGTCCGGGACAAGGTCTTCGACCTGCTCGACCGGGTCGCCTTCGACAGCCGTCCACTTGTCGCCGACGGTTTCGCCTTCGGCATGATCGTGCAGCACGAGCAGCAGCACGACGAGACCATGCTCGCCACCCACCAGTTGCGCTCCGGGCCGGCGGTGCTGCAGGCGCCGCCGCCACCCGAACCGACCGTACGGCCCGCCGCGGAGGTGCTGGTGCCGGCCGGCCCGTTCGTGATGGGCACCGACGCCGACCCGTGGGCACTGGACAACGAGCGTCCCGGCCACCGGGTGGAGCTGCCTGCGTACCTCATCGACGCCACGCCGGTGACGAACGGGGCGTACGCCGAGTTCATCGCCGACGGCGGGTACGACGATCCGCGCTGGTGGAGCGAGCGGGGCTGGCAGCACCGTCAGGAGGCCGGGCTGAGCGCGCCGCTGCACTGGCGGCGTGACGGCGACGGGTGGGCGTACCGGCGCTTCGGCCGGTGGGCCCCGGTCCGCGCCGACGAGCCGGTGGTGCACGTCTGCTACCACGAGGCGCAGGCGTACGCCAGCTGGGCGGGCAAGCGACTGCCCACCGAGGCGGAGTGGGAGAAGGCGGCCCGCTGGGATCCGGCCACCGGCCGCTCCCGGCGCTACCCGTGGGGTGACGACGACCCGACCTCGGCGCACGCCAACCTGGGGCAGCGGCACCTGTGGCCGGCGCCCGTCGGCGCCTATCCGGCCGGTGCCTCGCCGCTGGGCGTGCACCAGCTCATCGGCGACGTGTGGGAGTGGACCTCCAGCACCTTCCGGGGCTACCCGGGTTTCGTCGCCTTCCCGTACCGCGAATATTCGGAGGTCTTCTTCGGCGACGACCACCAGGTGCTGCGGGGTGGTTCCTTCGGCACCGACCGGGCGGCCTGCCGGGGCACGTTCCGCAACTGGGACTACCCCATCCGGCGGCAGATCTTCAGCGGCTTCCGCTGTGCCCGTGACGCCGACGCCGAGCAGGCCCGCCGGTGACGGTGGGCTGATGTGCCGCCACCTGGTCTACCTGGGACCACCGGTGACCCTGCGCGAGGTGCTCCTCGATCCGCCGTACTCGCTGCTGCGTCAGTCCTGGGCCCCCCGCGACATGCGCGGCGGGGGGACGATCAACGCCGACGGGTTCGGTGTCGGCTGGTATCCGGGCGACGGCCCGCCGGTGCGGTACCGGCGGGCGCAGCCGATCTGGAGCGATCCGACAATCGCCGACCTCGCGGCGGTCACCTCGACCACGGCGGTGCTGGCCGCGGTGCGTTCCGCCACGGTCGGCATGGCGGTCGTCGACGGCGCTGCCGCCCCGTTCACCGAGGGCCGGTGGCTGTTCAGCCACAACGGCGTGGTGCGTGGCTGGCCGGACTCGATGGTGCCGCTCGCCGCCGAACTACCCGTACGCGACCTGCTCACGCTCGACGCGACGACCGACTCGGCGCTGCTGTGGGCGTTGGTGCGGCACCGGCTGCGCGCGGGCGTCGCACCGCAGCAGGCGGTCGCCGAGACGGTCACCCGGGTCGCCGCGGCCGCCCCCGGTTCCCGGCTCAACCTGCTGCTCACCGACGGGCACACGGCGGTCGCCACGACCGTCGGGCACGCGTTGTCCCTGCGGGCCACACCCGCATCGGTGCTGCTCGCCTCCGAGCCGCACGACGACGACCCGGGTTGGCGAGAGGTGCCGGACGGCCACCTCGTGCAGGCCACCGCGACCATGGTGCGCCAGTGGGCGCTCACCGGGCCGTGAACCACCCGGACGAACCGACAAGCATCACCGAAAGGAAGCAGATGAGCGCCGAACCGCTGGAGATACACCTGGACGACCGGGACGTGGCCGAGAGCCTGCGTCGGGACGTACGCGTGGGGCTGAGCGCCGAGGCGAAGTGGCTGCCCCCGAAGTGGTTCTACGACACCCGGGGCAGTGAACTGTTCGACGAGATCACCCGGCTGCCGGAGTACTACCCGACCCGGGCCGAGCGGGCCGTGCTGGCCGAACACGCGGCCGAGATCGCCGAGTCGACAGGCGCGAAGACGCTTATCGAGCTCGGGTCCGGGTCGTCGGAGAAGACCCGGCTGCTCCTGGACGCCTTCACCCGTCGGGGCGGCCTGGGCACGTTCGTCCCGCTGGACGTGTCGGTAAGCGCGCTGCGGGGCTCCACCGCCGCTCTCGCGGCCGACTATGCCGGGCTGCGGGTGCGCGGCATCGTCGGTGATTTCACCCGTGACCTGCATCGGCTGCCGGCCGGTGGGCGACGGCTGGTGATCTTCCTCGGCGGCACCATCGGCAACCTGTTGCCGGCCGAGCGGGCCGAGTTCCTGACCCGGATGCGGGCCGCCCTGGAGGTGGGGGACTGGTTCCTGGTCGGCACCGACCTGGTCAAGGACCCGTCGGTGATCGTGCCCGCCTACGACGACGCGGCGGGGGTGACCGCCGAGTTCAACCGCAACGTGCTGCGGGTGCTCAACCGGGAACTCGGTGCCGACTTCGATCCGGAGGCCTTCGACCATGTCGCGCTCTGGGATCCGGAGCGGGAGTGGATCGAGATGCGACTGCGGGCACAACGACCGATGCGGGTCCGGGTGCTGGACATGGCTGTCGATTTCGCCGCCGGCGAGCAGATGCGGACCGAGGTCTCGGCGAAGTTCCGCCCCGAGGGGATCGCCGCCGAACTGGCTGCGGCCGGGCTGCCCGCGTACCGGTTCTGGACCGACCCGGACGGCCTGTTCGGGGTGACCCTGGCCCGCGCCGACTGACCCCTGCCGGGGGGGGGCGACGCGTCCGCCGGGCCTCGACGCCAGCCACCCCACCCGGCCGTCCGACCCTCGGGTGGTCGGCTAGGCTGGGCGCAGCGAAGGGGAGTAGCCCGCAACATCGTGGTCGACATACTGGTGCGTTCCGCATCCGGCCACGGGGCCTCGCGCAGCGAGGCGGGCGAGACCTTCGACCAGGCTGTACACAGCCGGGTCGAGGGCATCCCCGTACCTCCTCCCGGCATGATCCGGAAGGATGTCATGGAGGGGTTCCTCGTCGCGCTGGCCGTCAGCTTCGGCGTGATCTTCGTTGCGGAGCTGGGAGACAAGTCCCAGCTCATGGCGCTGGCTTTCGCCACCAGATATCGCACCATGCCGATTCTGATCGGCATCACCGTCGCCACCGCCGTGGTGCACCTGGCCTCGGTGGCCATCGGGTACGGCCTCGGCTCGGCTCTGCCGACCGGCTGGATCTCACTGCTGGCGGGTGCGGCCTTCATCGGCTTCGGGCTGTGGACCCTGCGCGGTGACAGCCTCACCGAGGAGGACAAGCGCAAGGCCGCCCGGGGCGGAAAGTCCGCGGTGCTCACCGTCGGTGTCGCGTTCTTCCTCGCCGAACTCGGCGACAAGACGATGCTCGCCACGATCACCCTGGCCACCCAGTACGGGTGGTTCGGCACCTGGGTCGGTTCGACGATCGGCATGGTGGCCGCCGACGCGCTCGCCATCATCGTCGGCCGGCTGCTCGGCCGGAAGCTGCCGGAACGGACCATCAAGTACGGTGCCGCCGCGCTGTTCGCGATCAGCGGCATCTGGTTGATCATCGACGCGCTCACCGAACTGCTCTGAACGGCCGCCCCGGCACCGACTACCCGGGTGCCGGCCGGGTAAGGCGCCGGGGTGAACGTCGAGGAGGTTGTCGACCGCGGTCACCAGCTCGTGGTGACCGCGGTCGAGCTGGTCGGTGTCGTGGTGATCGTCGCGGGGGTGGGCTGGGCGGCGCTGCGGTTCGTGGTCGACGGGCTGCGGTGCCGCGACGCCGTGGTGTTCACCCGGATCCGGCTGACCCTGGGCCGCTTCCTCGTTCTGGGCCTGGAGTTCCAGTTGGCCGCGGACATCCTGCGTACCGCGTTGTCGCCGACGTTCGCCCAGATCGGTCAGCTCGCCGCGGTCGCGGCCATCCGGACCGGCCTGAACCGTGTCCTGCGCAAGGAGATCGAGCAGGAGCAACGGCAGGTGGAGAAGCCCCGGGAAGCGACACGATGATCGGGGCCCTGGCCGCGGTGGTCGGCGCGCTCGGCGTGCTCAGCGCCGGTGTGGCGCTGCTCGCCACCCGGTCGGTGCCGACGGCTGTCGAGGTGCTGCTGGACATGCTTGTCGCCGCCGGGCTGGTGCGGCTGGCCGGTGGGACGTCCTGGTCGGGTCTGGCGGCGGTGGTCGTGCTCGTGGCGGTGCGTCGGATGCTGCGGGCCGGGCTGCTCGCCGACGACCGCTGGCGGGCCTCGGCTCGCCGACGCCCGGCCGGACAGGCCGACCGGGCGTCGAGCCGGTGAGACGTCAGGCGTCGGGTCGTTGGTAGACGTCCGGCACGCCGTCCTGGTCGAGGTCGACCTGCTCCTTCATGGCGATCAACCGGTAGGCCCGGTTGCGGCGGACCAGGACCACGGTGGCCAGCAGCGCCGAGATCAGCGATCCGGCCAGCACCGCGGCCTTGACGTTGGCGCCCGCCATGCTCTCGGCACCGAACGCCAGTTCGCCGATGAGCAGCGAGACGGTGAACCCGATGCCCGCCAGCAGCGACACACCGAGCAGGTCCGACCAGGTGATGTCCTCGTCGAGTCGGGCCCGGGTGAACCGGGCCAGCAGGAACGTGGAGCCGAGGATGCCGACGGTCTTACCGACCACGAGACCGAGCACGATGCCGATCACGATCGGATCGCTTGCCACCGCACCCAGGTCGGCGCCGCGCAGCGAGACCCCGGCGGCGAAGAACGCGAACACCGGTACGGCGAAGCCGGCCGAGATCGGCCGCCACTTGTGCTCCAGGTGTTCGGCCAGACCCGGCGCGGGGCGTCCGTCGCGGCCCTTGCCGGCGAGCACCGGCACGGTGAAACCGAGCAGCACGCCGGCCACCGTGGCGTGCACCCCGGAGGAGTGCACCAGGGTCCAGGCGATCACCGCCAACGGGATGAGTGCCCACCACCAGGTGCGCCGCCGCTGCACGAGCAGCGCGAACAAAGCGATGGGCGCGATGGCGCCGAGCAGCGGGAGCAGGTTGAAGTCGTCGGTGTAGAAGATCGCGATGATGGTGATCGCGAGCAGGTCGTCGACCACTGCCAGGGTGAGCAGGAAGGCACGCAGCCCCTGCGGCAGGTACGCCCCGATCACCGCCAGCACGGCCAGCGCGAAGGCGATGTCCGTCGCGGTGGGGATCGCCCAGCCGCGTAGCCCCTCGCCGCCGGCGGTGATGTTGACGGCGACGTAGATGAGTGCGGGCAGCGCCATGCCGCCGACCGCCGCCACGACCGGCAGCGCGGCCCGGCGTGGGTCGCGTAGCTCGCCGGCGACGAACTCGCGTTTGAGTTCGAGGCCGACCACGAAGAAGAAGATCGCCAGCAGCCCGTCGGCGGCCCAGGCGGCGAGGTCGAGGTCCAGGTGCAGCGCCGAGCCGCCGGGCCACGGCACCCATCGCCCCAGCTCGCTGTAGGAGTCCCCCCACGGGGAGTTGGCCCAGATCAGCGCGATCACCGCACCGACCAGCAGGAGGGCGCCACCGACGGTCTCCGTGCGCAGCACGTCGGCCAGGAAGCGGGCCTCCGGCCAGGAGGTACGGGAGAAGAGGCGGCGCACGCCGCGGTGTTGCGGGCGTGGGTCGTGGTCGGTCATGCGCAGATTCCACCTGTCGATCGGGGAGTACGGATCTCGTCGCCGACCAGACTTCCCGGCACACCGGCCACGACCTTATCCCCTGGCGGAGGCGGGCGCGAGAGCGGCGATCGGGCGACCCCCATCCGGCCACCGGCTCGTCGATGTCTCCCTGCGTCAAACCGCATCTTTTCCGCGGCGAGGGCGATTCCGACGGACGCTCGGTCCGGTTGGGCATGGGGGAGCGGAGTCGCCGCCAGGAAAACGCCTAACTCCGGACACAGGCCACATAAGCCGCTTTAATGGTTTCACGAGATTCAGTCGACCTTGGGGGTTTTCGTGAAGTTCTTTGGCGTTACCGGGCCGATCCGGAGGCGTGCCTGATGGACCTGTTGCGCCAGCTGCGCCTCGTGCGGCAGCACTGGTGGATCGTCCTGGTCACCGTCATGGTGGCGCTCGGCGTGACCGCCTTGATCACGGTCCGGGCGCAGCCCCGCTACGTCGCCTCGGTCACCTTCTTCGTCACCACCCCGAGCCAGGGCGTCACCGACGCCTACCAGGGCGGCCTGTTTCTCCAGCAGCGGGTCAAGTCGTACGCCGAACTGCTGACAAGTGACCGCCTGGCGCAGAGTGCCGCCGCCGATCGGCAGGTCGGGCTGACCGCCGAGGAGATCCAGCGCAGGGTGAGCACCTCCACCGAGAACGGCACAGTCCTGCTGCGGGCCTCGGTGACCGACACCGACCAGGCGCGGGCGCTGCGAGTCACCGAGGCGCTGTCGGCGAACTTCGTGGAACTCGTCCAGAAGGTCGAGACCAAGCCGGACGGCTCTGCCGGCCCGATCAAGATCGAGGTGGTGAGCGGCCCGCGCGTCACGCCCAGCCCGGTCTCCCCGCAGCCGGTCCGCAACACCGTCATCGGCGCCCTGCTCGGCCTGCTGGCCGGTGTCGGCCTGGCGGTGCTGCGCGGGATGGCCGACGTCCGGTTGCGTGACGCCGCCGCGTTGCGGCGGGTCACCGGCAGCCCGTTGCTCGGTGAGATCCCGCTGGACGGCAGCGCCCGGGTGGCCCCGCTGATCGTCGGGGACGCCGCGACCTCGGCCCGGGCCGAGGCGATCCGCAAGCTGCGGACCAACCTGCGCTTCGTCGACGTGCACGAACCGGCCCGGGTCATCGCCGTCACCAGCGCGCTGCAGGGCGAGGGCAAGACCACCCTGTCGTGCAACCTGGCGATCGCCCTGGCCGAGGCGGGCTGGCGGGTGCTGCTTGTCGACGCCGACCTGCGTCGGCCCAAGGTCGGCCACTATCTGGGCGTCGACTCCGGGGTCGGACTGACCGACGTGCTGGTCGGCGACGTGCACGTCGGCGACGTGGTGCAGCGGTGGGGCGACAAGTCCCTGCTCGTACTGCCCAGCGGCTCGGCACCGCCCAACCCGAGCGAACTGCTCGGCTCCAAGGCCATGTCGGATCTGCTGCTGGCACTGCGCGAGTCGGCCGACATCGTGATCATCGACACCGCCCCGCTGCTCGCCGTCACCGACGGCGTGGTGGTGGCCGTGCAGGCCGACGGCGCGCTGCTGGTCAGCCAGCAGGGACGCACCTCGCGGGCACAGGTGGCCGCCGCCGCCCGGGCCCTGCACTCGGTCTCCGTACGGCTGCTCGGCTGCGTGCTCAACATGGCGCGGGTGCCCAAGACCGACGCCTACCAGTACGAGGCCTACCGAGTGGTGACGGACGCCGCGTCGACGTCGGCAGCGCGGTCCTCGGCCGGCCGGCACGCCGAGCGTCGAGGCGCTGCCGAGCCGGTCGACCACACCCAGGAACTCACCCGGCTGTCCCGATGAGCACCGCCAGTGGTCGCAGCGACCGTTCGATCTCCTCCGCGCAGCGCCGGAACTGCTCAGGCGTACCGGCGACAGGGTCGGGCAGGTCGTCGGCGTCGCCGGGAGCGGGTTGCAGCCGCGCCCGAGCCAGCGTGGCGGCGGTGACCGCGGCGGCCAGCGGACCATCCTGCTCGGTCAGCGGCGGCTCGACGGCCGCGGCCAGGCGGCCGAACTGGCGCAGGGTGAACGTCCGATGCAGCGCGGCCGGCGCCATCGCGGTACAGACCGAACGCTGGCGGCGGGTCGCCGTGAGCACCAGTACCGCGTCGGTGAGGTGCTCCGCTGCCAGCCGTCGGGTGCGAAAGGTCTCCGGATCCGCACCGGCCTCGGCGACGACGGCCGCCGCGTACGGGTGCATGGCGCGTCCTGTCACCGCGTCCGTGCCGGCGCTGGCCACGGTCACCGGCAGCCCGGCGAGCATGCGGCGCGCGGTGTACTCGGCCATCGGTGACCGGCACAGGTTGGCGTGGCAGACGAACAGAACTGCGTTGACCATCGGGAACCCTCTCGACGAGGCGGCCGCACACGCTGGCGCCGCAACGAAGGACGGCCGCCACCGGCACCCGTCCCGGGAGGGGTTGCCGGCATCGTACGCAGCGGGACAGCCCCTCGTCGCGGACGCCGCGCCGGGTCGGGCGGGAGCGGGGGTGTCCCGGTGCGCATCGGCATCCTGACCTACCACTTTCCGCCCGAGCCCGCGTTCATCCCGGGCAGCCTGGCCGAGGAACTGGCCGCGCGCGGCCACGAGGTGCGGGTGCTGACCGGGTTTCCCGACTATCCCGGCGGTCACGTCTACCCGGGCTGGCGGCAGCGCTGGCGGCACGAGACCCGCAGCCGCGGACTGACCGTGCGCCGGGTGCCCCGCTACAGCACGGGTGACGGGGGTGTCCGGCCCCGGATGGCGTCCTGGCTCTCCTTCGCCGCCAGTGCCGGGTTGGTCGGTCGACGCTACCTCGCCGACGTCGACGTCCTCTACGTCCATCAGCCGCCGGCGACGGCGTTCGCCTCGGCGACGCTGCTGCGGCTGCTCGGCCGCAAACCGGTCGTGCTGCACGTGCCGGACGTGTGGGCGGAGCAGGCGCCGGACGACACCGACGACGGCCGCTGGGCGGCACGGGTACGCGCCGCCATGACCCGGACCTACCGGGCCGCCAGCGCGATCGCGGTGAGCACGCCGTCGTTGCGTGACGCGGTGGTCGCGGTCGGCGCCGATGCGGACCGGGTCCAGGTGGTGCTCAACTGGACCGACGAGCGGATCTTCCGGCCCGCGCCGGCCGGCTCGGCCGCCCGGGGACTGGTCCGCCGCGACGAGCGGTGCGTGGTGATGCACGCCGGCACCATCGGCGCGCGGCAGGGGCTGGAGACGGCGGTACGGGCGGCGGCAGCGCTGGAGAACACCATCGATCTGGTCCTGGTGGGCTCGGGTGCGCACGAGCGGCGGGTGCGGGGGCTCGCCGCCGAGCTGCGGGCCGACAACATCCGCTTCGTCGACCGGCGTTCGCCGCTGGACATGCCGGAGTTGTACGCGGCCGCCGACTACCAGCTGGTCATGCTGCGGGATCTGCCGGCGCTGCGCAGCACCGTACCGGACAAGCTCCCGGCGGCCCTGTCCTGCGCGGCACCCGTGGTGGCCTCGGCCGGCGGCGACACCGCCGCGCTCGTGGAACGGGCCCGGGCGGGACTGTCCTGCCCGCCGGAGGACTGGGCCAGCCTGGCGGACCGGTTCTGGCTCGCCGCGCAGATACCCCCGCCCGCACGAGCCGAGATGGGCCGTCGCGGCCGGGAGGCGTACCTGCGGGACATGTCGCTGCCGGGGGGCGTGGATCGGATCGAACGACTCCTGCGGGAGGCCGCGGTGGGCGATTCGAGGGGTGGAGCGGATACGTCGAAGGCCACCCTCATTCCGGCCGAATGAGGCGATAACAGCCATAAAACGGTCACCAACTGTTAGAACTATGGTGCCTTCTGTCCATATCGCCAGAAGTGAGGTAAGTGTGACGGACAGTGAAAGTCCGCGTCGGCGGCGGAGTCGATCCCGCCGACGGCGGCGTGCCCGACTGCGTCGCGTCCTGCTCACCTCGCTGGTGGTCACCTCGTTGGTGCTCACGATCGGCGGTTGGGTGGGATTCCGGGGCTGGCAGGCCCGGGCCCACCTGGTCAACGCCGCCGGTCTGGCCAGCGAGCTCAGTGGCCATCTGGTCGGCGGGGACACCGCCCGGGCGCAGCGCACACTCGCCGCACTTCAGGAGCAGTCGGGTGCGGCCCGCCGGGCGACCGGCGACCCCGGCTGGTGGCTGGGCCGGCAGGTGCCGTACGCCGGCGGCAACCTCACGGCCGTACGGCAGATCTCCATCGCCATCGACGACCTGGCCCGGCAGGCATTTCCGGCGCTGCTGGAGGTCGACCTCAGTGGCCTGGTGCCCCGCGAGGGCCGATTGGACGTCTCCGACCTGCAGGCCGTCGCCACCCGGTTGACCGAGGTCGACGCCACGGTGCGGCGCACCCGGTCGGACCTGCTCGCCATCGACGACGATCGGCTGATCGACCAGGTCCGCGAGGCGGTGGTCCGGTTGCGGGGCGAGATCGACCGGCTCGCCGACCTGACCTCCGCCGCGGACCGGGCCGGCCGGCTGCTGCCACCGTTGCTCGGCGCCGACGGCCCGCGCCGCTATCTGCTGGTGTCGCAGAACCTCGCCGAGTTGCGCGCGACCGGGGGCATGTTCGGCGCGTACGCCCTGATCGAGGCGAACAAGGGCCGGCTCAGGATGGGCTCTCAGGGCAGTTCGGCGGGCTTCGGGGCGTTCACCAAGCCGCTGAAGGTGCCGGCCGAGGTGAAGGCCCTCTGGGGCGACCTGCCCGGCATCTATCCCGCCGACGTCAACCTGACCCCGCATTTCCCGACCGCCGCCGCGCTCTACCGCGACATGTACCGGCGGAGCGCGCAGGACACGGTCGACGGGGTGCTCGCCGTGGATCCGGTGGCGCTGTCGTACCTGTTACGGGTGACCGGTCCGGTCCGGGTGCCGTCCGGGGTCGAGTTGACCGCCGACAACGTGGTGAAGACGCTGCTCAGCGATACCTACCAGCGGATGGAGCCGGCCGAGCAGGACGCCTTCTTCGCCGCCGCCGCCGGCTCGGTGTTCGACGCCCTCTTCGAGCGGAAGATTCCCCCAAGTGGGTTGCTATCCGCGTTTGACCGTTCTGTCACTGAACGCCGGATATTGTTCTGGAGTGCCCGTCCGGAGGAACAGCGGACGTTCGGTGACAGCCGGATGGCCGGGACGCTTCCGGAACAGGACGCGGTGCCGACAGTCGGCGTCTTCCTCAACGACGGCAGCGGCGCCAAGCTCGGCTACTACCTCCGGCAGAGCGCCGACCTGGCGGTCGGTGAATGTCAGGGGGACGGACGCCGCGAACTGCGCCTGCGGGTGACGATGCGCTCCACCGCACCGTCCTCCGGGCTCAGCGAATCGGTCCTCGGTCTGGCCAGGTCGGGCGACCCGTACACCGTCCGCACCCTGGTCTCGGTGTACGCGCCGGCCGGCGGGGCGGTGCTCGACATCCGCCTCGACGGGGACGAGACCGTGACGGCCACCGGCACCGAACGGCGCCGGCAGGTGGCCACCGTGAACGTCGAGATCGGCCCGGGCGGGAGCAAGACCCTGGAGGTCTCCCTGCTCACCGGCAAGACGGACACGGGAGATGCCGAGCTGTGGCTGACCCCGACCACCGCCCCATGGACCACCCAAGTTGTTACCGCACCTAGCTGTTCACAGTAGGAGGGAACGAGAAATGCGGCTATCCCGCATCATCATGGCGCTCACGGTCGGTCTGGCCGTAGTGGCCGTGCCGGCCGTGGCGGGGGCGGCGCAGCCGCAGCCGTCGCCATCGCCCACCGTCACCGATCCGCCTCAACCACCGCCGTACCCGCCGAACCTGGTGACGACGCTTACGGTGAACCGGCCCACCATCTTCCTCGGCGAGACGGTGGTCATCACCGGCCGCAACTTCGGGCCGAACGAGACAGTCGACATCGTGGTCACGGCCCAGCCGCTCGCCGCGCCCGCGGCCGGCACCGCCCGCCGCAGCGACGGCAGCACCGTCGCCATGGCACCGGTGGCCTTCCAGGCGGCCGCCGCGGTCGACCGTTTCACCGCCCGGACGAACGCCGCCGGCGTCTTCACCCGGCGGTACACGCCGCGGGTGACCGGCCTGCTCACCATCACCGCCACTGGGCGCGAGTCGGACCGTACCGCCTCGACCGAGCTGCGGGTGCTGCACAAGAAGAAGCCGCACCTGCCGGTCACCGGCAGCAGCCTGGGCACCCCGATGAAGGTCGGTGGTGGCCTGGTCGCGGTGGGCGGTGTGATGCTGCTCGGCACGATGCTCTGGCGGCGGCGTAACCGCTTCGGGACCGGTGGCGCACGCTGATCCCGTACTCCGGGCAGTGCCCGGAAGCACCGTAGCCGGTGCCCGTCGGACACCTCCGGCGGGCACCGGCCGTGTGGCGGTTCGCCATTCGACCTCGCTCGCCGGCCGGATCACCGACCGATCCGGCGGTGAGCGCTGGGGGTGACGCCGGTCCGGCCACGCCGAGGACGAGGCGGGTCGGCGTAGAGTCGGCTCGTGGAGCCTACCGAGTCGATGCCGGCGCAGACCCGACCGCCCGGGGTGGCGACCGTCGATCCCGGCAGCGTCCTGCTGCCCGGCCACGACGTGCCGCTGGGCCGCTACACCACGGTCCGGCGGTTGCTGCCCCAACGCACCCGGCGGATGGTCGGCGCCTGGTGCTTCGTCGACCATTTCGGCCCCGACGACGTGGCAGAACGTCCCGGCATGGAGGTGCCGCCCCACCCGCACACCGGCCTGCAGACCGTGAGCTGGCTGCTCGACGGTGAGATCCTGCACCGGGACAGCCTCGGCAGCGTCCAGTCGATCCGTCCGGGGCAGCTCAACGTGATGACCTCCGGCCACGGCATCGCCCACTCCGAGCGGTCGCCGGTCGACCACCCGCCGCTGATGCACGGCGTGCAGCTGTGGGTGGCGCTGCCGGACCCGGTCCGGTCCGGCCCGGCCGACTTCGCCCACCACGCGCAGCTGCCCCGCTGGCGCGACGGGGCGTTGGACGTCACGCTGCTGGTCGGCGAGCTGGAGGGTGAGCGGTCACCCGCCCGGGTGCACACCCCGCTGGTCGGCGCACAGCTGGAACTGACCGGCACCGGGCCGGTCGGCCTGCCGTTGCGGCCCGACTTCGAGTACGCCCTGCTGGCCGTCGACGGCGCGGCGGAGGTCGACGGCGTACCTGTCGCACCCGGGGCCCTGCTCTGGCTGGGCACAGGACGCGCCGAGTTCACCCTGCGCGGCGCGGCGGGCACCCGGCTGATGCTGCTCGGCGGCGCACCCTTCGAGGAGCCGCTGGTGATGTGGTGGAACTTCGTCGGTCGTAGCCACGAGGAGATCCACGCCGCCCGCGAGGACTGGATGGCCGGCCGCCGGTTCGGCACCGTCGCCGAGGACCCGGATCCCCCGTTGCCCGCGCCCGCCCTGCCGACCGTCCGTCTCAAGGCCCGCGACCGGGCCGGCGGCTGGCGGGACTGACCGGCCACCACCGCAGGCGTGAGCGGCCCGGGCGCGGGTAGTAGCCGGCATGGCAACGGCGACATCCACCATCGAGGACAAGAAGCGTCTGGTACGCCGGCTGGCCGGCAGCGGTCGAGGCTTCGCCGAGCAGTACGGCTTCCGGGTGACGAACAATCCGGCCAGCCTGTTCCAACTGCTCTGCCTCGCGATCCTGCTGGCTCGCCGGGGCGACTACCGGCGGGCCCTGGACAGCGCGCACGCGCTGCCGGACGCCGGGTGGGACAGCGCCGCCCGGTTGGCCCGCGCACTGCACGAAGACCTGGTCCGGGTGCTGCGCGAGCGCGGTCAACGCGGTGACGTCGAAGCGCTGGCGGACCTGTTGGGTGACCTGGCCCGTACCGTGGTGCAGCGGTACCGGGGCGACCTGCGGCGGCTGCGCTCCGCCGCCGGGTACGACCCGGACCGCGAACGGGAGTTGCTCACCGCGCTCCCCGGAGTGGACGCCGCGGTCGTCGAGCTCTTCCTGCGCGAGGTACAGGCGCTGTGGGGCGAGGTGGCGCCGGTGGCCGACCGGCGGGCGTTGGCCGCGGCCCGCCGGCTCAAGCTGGGCCGCTCCGCCGAGGACCTCGCCGTGCTGGCCGGCGGTGGTGAGTCGGAACGGCTGGCCTGGCTGGTCGGGGCGTTGGCCCGGATCGACCTGGAGCGCCGGTACGCGGAGCTGCCTGCGTGAGATATTCGTTCGGCGACCCCCTGTTGACCGTTCGGCTGATGCGTGTCGTATGATTCTCGCGGTAGCAGCAGTCACCCGGTTCGGGTGAGCTGTGGGCCGCCTGGTGGTCCCGACCGGTTCGGACGGGACGCCACCAGGGCAGGTGGCTACTCAGGGGCGCCGCCGGTCGCGGTTCGTGGCCGGGGCGCCCTCCTGACGCTCCGGCCGCCGCGCCGCCGGTTCTCAGATGCTGCGCAGGTGTTGCGAGACCCGCTGATGACGCTTGTCCCGGCCGGCGGCGGCGCGCTGTGCGTCGTCCACCTCGGGAGCTGCCTCGATGCCCGCGGAGCGGGCCACCTCCGGGCCGTTGGCATAGTCCACCGGTGGCAACGCGCGCAGGGCACGCAGCACATCCGGCGGCGCTCCCTCCCGCTCGGCCTCGCGTAGCACGTCGTCCTTGCCGGCGGGAAAGTCCAAACTGGACAGGTAGTGCAGTACGTCGGCGTAACTCGCCATGGTGTCGGCTCCTCCCGGCTTCGATCCGCCACGACCGGGCGCGGTTACCCGGCCGAGCCGGTGTCACGCGCCGCGAGCGGGAAAACCGGCAGCCGTTTCCGGCGCGTCGCGGCGGGTAACCGCGCGACGAGGGGGGTACGCGATGAACTACGACACGTTCGTCGATCAGGTCGCCCAGCGCACCGGCACGTCCTCGCAACGGGCGGTGGAGCTGATCCAGGCCACTCTGGCGACGCTCGCCGACCGGTTGACCGGTGGCGAGGTGCTGGATCTGGCCGTTCAACTGCCCGAGCCGCTGCGGCTGCCGCTGCGACCGACACCCGCCACCGAGGCGGCGGAGCGCTTCGGTGCCGGTGAGTTCGTCGCCCGGGTGGCGCTGCGCGCCCGGATCGACGAGTCGGCGGCCCGCGGCGTGATCAGCGCGGTGTTCACCACCATCCGTGAGGCGGTGACCGGCGGCGAGTTCGACGAGCTGGTCGTGCAACTGCCCCGCGACTACCGCGACATCGTCGAGCCCGCGATGGCCCCCGGCGCCACCCTGCGCCGCCGCTGACCGGCCCACGGGCCGACCCGGGGGCACGACGACCCGGGGGCACGACGACCCGGCGGCACGACGACCCGGCGGCAGGACGACCCGGCGGCGGGGCGGCGCGATGCCGGGCAGGGCGGGCTCAGCCGATCGCGCCTGCGGTCCGCAGCTGCGCCACCCGGTCCGCCGGGTAGCCGATCTCGTCGAGCACCTCGTCGGTGTGTTCACCGGGCCACGGTGGTGGTCGGCGTAGTGCGGTGGGGCTGCCGGAGAACCGGGGGGCCGGTGCCGGCTGGCGTACCCCGTCGTGGACGACGAAGGTCCGCCGGGCGGCCAGCTGCGGGTGCTCCGGCGCCTCCTGCCAGTCGAGCACCGGCGCCAGGCAGGAGTCGGAGGTGGCGAGCAGGGCCGCCCACTCGTCGCGGGGTCGGGTGCGGAACAACCGCGCCCAGGCCGCCCGCAGGGCCGGCCAGTTCGCCGGGTCGGTGCGGTCGAGCGCCTCGTCCGGCGGCAGCGGGAAGCCGGTGCGGCGGACCAGTTCGTCGTAGAACTTCGGCTCCAACGCGCCGACGGCGATGTACCGGCCGTCGGCGCACTCGTAGCTGTCGTAGAACGGGGCGCCGCCGTCGAGCAGGTTCACCCCCCGAGGGTCCTGCCACATGCCCAGTCGGCGCAGCGCATGGATCTGGGTGCTGAGCACCGCGACGCCGTCCACGATCGCCGCGTCGACCACCTGGCCGGCCGCCCCGCCGCGTACCGCGTACAGCGCGGCGACGACGCCCAGGGCCAGCATCATGCCGCCGCCGCCGAAGTCGCCGAGCAGGTTGAGCGGGGGCACCGGCGGCTCTCCGGCCCGGCCGACGCCGTGCAGGGCGCCGGTCAGGGCCAGGTAGGTGATGTCGTGTCCGGCGTACGGCGCGTACGGGCCGTCCTGCCCCCAGCCGGTCATCCGGCCGTACACCAGTCGTGGGTTGATCGCGTGGCAGTCGGCGGGGCCGAGGCCGAGCCGCTCGGTCACGCCCGGGCGGAAGCCTTCGATCAGGGCGTCGGCGTCGGTGATCAGGGCCAGCGCCACCTCGCGGCCGTCGGTGGACCGGAGGTCCACGGCGATCGAGCGACGCCCCCGGTTGAGCAGGTCCGGGTGCGGGGTGCCGAAGCTGCTCGGATCCACGTCGCCGACCCGGTCCACCCGGATCACGTCGGCGCCGAGGTCGGCGAGCATCATCGCGGCGAAGGGGCCGGGCCCGATGCCGGCCAGCTCGATCACGCGTACGCCGGTCAACGGGCCGCTCGGCAGCTCAGCGGTCATCTCGGTCACGATAAGGGCTCGCATCCACGCCTGTGGAACACGACCCGGCTGCCCCGCCTGGCGAGCCGGTTCGGGCTGTCCTAACCTTGTCGGGACGAGGGGAGTACTTCCCACGAACCATACCGGTCAGTACGGCGTACCCAGGGTGCGCCTCGGGTGGTTGCCCACGATTCCGTGGGTGAAGGAGACCTCGAACATGACACGGTGTTCGAGGAGGCCCCATGTCCGAAATGTCGTACGTAGCTGCGGGTTTGCAGTCCATTGGCACGCCCTCGCTCTGGGCGATCACCATTGCCGGAGTCATCGCGCTGCTGGTGCTCGACTTCGTGGTGACCCGACGCCCGCACGAGGTGTCGCTGAAGGAAGCACTCGGCTGGTCCGCCTTCTACATAGCCCTGCCGCTGGCTTTCGGTGCCTGGGTCTGGTCGCAGTACGGCAGACAGGAGGGCATCGACTACCTCGCCGGCTACCTGGTCGAGAAGTCGCTGTCGGTCGACAACCTCTTCGTCTTCATGCTGCTGCTGGCCGCCTTCGCGGTGCCGAGCGTGCTCGCCCAGCGGGTGCTGCTGTTCGGCATCGCCGGTGCGCTGGTGCTGCGCGGCATCTTCATCGCCCTCGGCGCGGCGGCGCTCCAGACACTCGACTTCGCCTTCCTGATCTTCGCGCTGATCCTGCTGTTCACCGCGGCCAAACTGCTCCGGGACGCCTTCACCGGCCATGAGCAGAGCGTCGACATCGCCAGCATGCGCTCGGTGCGCCTGCTGCGCCGGTTCATGCCGGTGGTCAACGAGTACCACGGCACCAAGATGACAGTCCGCGTCGACGGTCGCCGGGCGTTGACGCCGCTGGCGTTGGTGGTGGTGGCGGTCCTCGCCACCGACGTGGTCTTCGCCGTCGACTCGGTGCCCGCCGTCTACGGCATCACCGAGGACCCGTACCTGGTCTTCGCCACCAACGCCTTCGCCCTGCTCGGCCTGCGGGCGCTGTACTTCGTGCTGCACGCGGCGCTGAGCCGGCTGGTGCACCTCAGCTACGGTCTGGCGATCATCCTGGCCTTCATCGGGGTCAAGCTCGGCCTGCACTGGGCGCACGGCATCTGGGAGAACGTCCCGATCATCCCGACCGAGATCTCTCTGATGGTCATCGTCGCCGTGCTGATCGTCGTCACCATCACCAGCCTGCGGGCCACCCGCAACGTCGTACCCGGATCGAAGGAGGTCGTCACCGAACGACGGTGACCAGACACGCCGGACCGGCCCGCGAAGCCGGCCCGGCGTCCTGTCGGACGTGGTAGGACTGAGCGGTGGGAATCATCACGCCGGGCTTCTCGGGTCGGCCGCGCTCCGCTGCGCCGGAGCTGCCGCCCGGGCAGTACCTGACACCTGACTTTCCCGTGCTCTCCGCCGGCCCCACGCCGAAGGTGCCGCGTGACACCTGGGAGTTCGTCATCACCACCGAGACCGGCGCCGAGCACCGGTGGAGCTGGGACGAGATGATGGCGCTGCCCCAACAGACGCCGACCGTCGACATCCACTGCGTCACCCGCTGGTCGAAACTCGGCACCAGTTGGCAGGGGGTCTCCCTGGACACCCTCTTCGAGGACGTGGACACCGCCGCCGACTACGCCCTGGCGCACTGCTACGGCGGCTACACCACGAACCTGCCGCTTGACGACCTGCTCGACGGGCAGGCCTGGCTGGTGCACACCTTCGACGGGGAGGAACTCCCCGCCGAACACGGCGGTCCGGCCCGACTGCTGGTGCCGCACCTCTACTTCTGGAAGTCCGCCAAGTGGGTGCGCGGCATCCACCTGGGCCACGAGGACACCCCCGGTTTCTGGGAGACCGCCGGCTATCACGACTACGGTGACCCGTGGCGTGAGCAGCGGTACCAGGGCGATTGAGCGGGCGGATGCGCTGGCAGCCGGCCCGGCTGGTCAGCCGCCGGGTCGAGACGGCGACCGCGCAGACCCTGGTGCTCGAGGTGCCGGACTGGCCCGGCCACCTGCCCGGCCAACACGTCGACATCCGCCTCACCGCCCCCGACGGCTACCAGGCCGCCCGCTCGTACTCCCTGGCCGGTCCCGCCGACGGCGACCGGATCGAGGTGACCGTGCAGCGGGTGCCCGACGGCGAGGTGTCGCCGTTCCTGGTGGACGGCTATCAGGTGGGCGACCCGGTGGAGGTTCGTGGGCCCCTGGGTGGCTGGTTCATCTGGCGACCGCAGCAGACCGAACCGTTGCTGCTGGTCGCCGGCGGGTCGGGTGTGGTGCCGCTGATGGCCATGGTCCGGGCCCGTCGGGCGGCGGGCAGTCGCGTCCCGTTCCGGTTGATCTATTCCGTACGCACCCCCGACGACGTGTTCTACGCCGAGGAGTTGCGTCAGCGGGTCCGTGACGATGCCGGTCTCGACGTCGCGTACGTCTACACCCGCGAGGCACCCGAGCAGTGGCCGGGCCGGCCGCACCGGATCGGTCTCGCCGACGTCAACACCCACGGTTGGCCGCCGGAGCTGGAACCCCGGGTGTACGTCTGCGGCCCCACCGGGTTCGTGGAGACCGTCGCCGACCTGCTCGTCGGGTTGGGACACCCGGCCCGCCTGGTGCGGACCGAACGCTTCGGCCCGACCGGCTGAGTAACCCGACCCGCTGAGTACCGCCCGAGCGGCTGAGTGAAGGAGGCCCGGTATGACCACGCTGCCGTACGTCGACGGCAACATGCTCGACGGCCCGTTGGGGGAGGTGTTCGCGGTCGACATGAGCACGGCCACCGGCCGCTGCGCCCACTGCGGCGCCACCGGCCCGGTGGCCGCCCTGCGGGTCTACTCGCACGCACCGGGACTCGTGGCGCGCTGCCCGACCTGCACCGAGGTGATGATGCGACTGGTCCGCGCGCCAGAGAGGGCCTTCCTGGACCTGCGCGGGACCGCCCTGCTCCAGCTGCCGATGCCGCAGGTGCCCGCCGGAGGGTGACCGGGGCCGGCGTGGACGTTTGTCTCAGTCATCCAGGGGAACCGGCCCAGGATGACGAAACCTCGTGTGGTGATCGTGGGAGCCGGGTTCGCCGGTTACCACGCGGCGAAGACGCTGAGCCGGCTGGCCCGTGGCCGGGCCGAGATCGTCCTGCTCAACTCGACGAACTACTTCCTGTACCTGCCGCTGCTGCCCGAGGTGGCGGCGGGTGTGGTGGCGCCCAGCCGGATCGCCGTGCCGCTGACCGGCACGCTGGACAACGTCCGTGTGGTCATCGGCGAGGCCGATCACGTCGATCTCCAGAACCGGTGGGTCGCCTTCACCCAGCCCGAGGGGGACCGTAACCGGCTGGCGTACGACCGGCTGGTCCTCTCCGTCGGCAGCGTCAACAAGCTGCTGCCGATCCCCGGGGTGACCGAGTACGCGCACGGCTTCCGGGGCCTGCCCGAGGCGCTGTACCTGCACGACCACGTGATCCGGCAGATCGAACTGGCCGAGCAGACGACGGACCCGGTCGAGCAGCAGGCCCGGGCGACCTTCGTGGTGGTGGGGGCCGGCTACACCGGTACGGAGGTGGCCGCGCACGGCCAGCTCTTCACCGACGAACTCGCCAGCCAACGACCCCGGTTGAAGATCCGTCCGAAGTGGATGCTGCTGGACGTCGCGCCACGGGTGCTGCCCGAGTTGGACCAGCACATGTCGCGCACCGCGGACCGGGTGCTGCGCCGACGCGGCGTGGACGTCCGGATGGGCACCTCGGTCGCGGTGGCGACCGCCGACGGCGTCAAGCTCACCGACGGGGAGTACGTGCCCACCTGCTCGCTGGTCTGGTGCGTCGGAGTACGCCCCGACCCGTTCGTGGCGCAACTGGGTCTGCGTACCGAGAAGGGGCGGTTGGTCGTCGACGAGTACCTCAACGTCCCCGGCTTCCCCGAGGTGTACGCCTGCGGTGACGCCGCCGCGGTGCCGGATCTGACCCGGCCGGGCGAGATCTGCACGATGACCGCCCAGCACGCTCAGCGGCAGGGCAAGCTCGCCGCGCACAACATCGCCGCCTCCTACGGTCAGGGCCGGCGTCGCCCGTACAAGCACCACGACCTGGGCTGGGTGGTCGACCTGGGCGGCAAGCACGCGGCGGCCAATCCGCTCAAGGTGCCGCTGTCCGGCCTGCCGGCGAAGGCGGTCACCCGCGGGTACCACCTGCTGGCCATGCCCGGCAACCGGGCCAGGGTGAGCGCCGACTGGGTGCTGGACGCGACGCTGCCCCGCTCGTCGACCCAACTGGGCCTCGTGCCGGCCCATGCGGTCCCGCTGGAGAGCACCTCGCCGGAGGTGCCCGCCTGGGCGCACTGAGCCGGCGGCGGGGGACCGGTGCCGATGATCGGAACGGGCAGGCCACGAGGCCGGTGGACAGCATGCCCACCGGCCTCGTTCCTGCTGCCCGCGTCGCCGGGCCCGATCGATCCGGCCGGCTCAGCCGGCGGCCAGACCTGCGCCCGCCTCGTCGATCGCGGCGTCGACCGTGTGAGCCAGGTCGACATCCAGCGCGGTCACCCCACCGGCACTGCCGGTGCGGACGGTGAGTACCGCCGTGGTCGGGTCCGCCCGGCCGATGCGCGGCCCTCGACCGGTCTGGACGCGGAGTTGGTCGAGCCGGTCCAGCACCCGGTCGAGATTGTCCGACGGCAGCTCAAGGGTGCGGGTCAGGACCTCGTCGTCGCCCGACCAGTACGGCAGAGCATCGAGCGCGGCAGCCAGTTCCGAGCCGGTAAGTGGCGCGGTGGCGCTGCTGGCGCCGACCAGGCCACCGCCGACGTCCATCGGTTCCAGCAGTTCCCGCAACTGGTCCGGCACGTGCAGCGACTCGACCAGGTCACCGTCGCGCTCGGCGAGGGCCGCAAGGGTCGCCTCGGCCTGGTAACGGGCCTGCTCGGGACTGCGGCCGCTGATCCGTCCCACCTCGGACAGGAAGCCGGGCAGATCCTCGCGCCGTTCGATGCCGTCGACCGGCACGACGTCGTGCAGCGACGTCGGCACCGCCGCCAGCAGGCGTTGGCGCTCGGCCGTGCCCAACGCCCAGGCCAGCACGAGCACCGTCGATTCCACACCCACCTTCGCGGTGCGGAAGTCGACGCCGGCTCGCCGGCCGACGTCCGCGACGAGATCGTGGTAGCCCACAGTGGTGACGCCGGGGTTGCCCACGCCCGCCTCGGGCATCGGTCGACTGTTCTGCGGGACGCCGGCCGGCGGCGGCGCGGGACCACCACGCGTGGTGTTCGGTTTGTGGCGCTGACCGGCCGCGGGCGGGCCGGATCGTCGGGACTGGTCGAGATGGGTGAGTTGCTTCGACGCGCTCAGGCTGGCGCCCGTGTCGGCGGCCTGAAGGCCGCGCTCGCGGGCCTGTCGGGCAAGCGCCCGTCGCCGCTGGTTGTCGCCCTCCATCTGCTTGCGCATGCTGACACCTCGCTTCCGCTGGTGTACTGCTTCGGGCTTCGCCGGTGGCCTTCCCACCGCTACCGGGCACGAAACGATCGGCCCGGACCGGGAGACGGCGCGGGTGGGCGACGATCGCCACGCTTCATCCCGGTCGGGTGAGGGCCGCTCACCCGACCGGCGTCGATGATCGCAGCGGACCGGAGATCTTCCGAGGCACGGCGGAAGGGCAGGTCATGATGAAGCGGATTGTCGAGATCGTCCCGGCTCGGCCCGGCTGGTACGCCCGCTGGCGGCTGGCCCCCGAGAACACCCGCTGCTATCCGGTGAGCCTGTGGGCTCTGCTGGAGGACGCCGACGGCACCGGACGTGAGGTGATCGGCGTCGACTGTGCGGGACAGTGGCCCGGCGACGGCGGAACGGATGCGGAGTTCGTCCGCTATCTATTCCAGACGCCGGATTCGGGTCCGCCCGACGACGCGGAGCCGATGCCCGAGGCCCGCCGTGCCGGATCGGTCGTGACGGCACCCTGAGCCATCCTCCGGCCCCCGGCCCCTGGTCCCAGGGTCGGGGGCACCCCCGACGCCGGTGTCAGCCGGCGGCCTGCGTGTCGCCGTCGGCGGCGGTCGACACCTGGAGCAACTCGGCCAGACCGGTGCGGTCGAGCAGTTGCCGCAGGTTGGGGTTGATGCCGACCAGCCGGACGGGGACCGGACCGCCCCGGTGGGCCACCACGAGCGCACTCAGACCCGAGGAGTCGCACATCGCCACTCCGGCCAGGTCGATGACAAGGTGCTGGTAGCCGTCCCGGCGCAGCTTCTCGACGGCGCTCACCAGTTCCGGAGCGCTGTCGAAGTCCAGGTCACCGGTGAGCCGCAGCTCCGCACGTCCGACATCGAACCGGCTGACCTCGATGGCCAACAGCTGGGAGGACATGCCTCCATGCTCCCAGCCCCACCGCGGAACGCAAGTCGCGGGGGTGCGCGATTCACCGCGGCGCGAACGGGCCGGGGTCTCGCCGACCACGCGGGTCGCTCAGACGGTGACCGTGGGTTGCCCGTCCGGCTCGGTGCCCAGCGGTGCGTCGCCGCTCGTCGAGCGGGCGAGCAGGCCGGTGACCCCGGTCATGTCCAGGATGGTCTCCAGGAACCGAGGCACCGCGCGCAGCCGCAGGGTGACGCCGTCGCGCAGCCCTTCACGCCAGGTGTGCACGATGATGCTGAGCCCGGTGCTGTCGATGAACTGGAGGTCGGCGAAGTCGAGCACGAGAGTGGCGGGACCGGCCTGTAGTTCCCGGTCGATCTCCGAACGCAGCGGGCTCGCGGTGGTGTAGGCGAGATCGCCGCCCACCCGGATCACCGGCATGTCGGGATCGGACCGGTCGACGATCACGCTCAGTGGCGTGGTCTCGGGTCTTCGACCGTGGGACAGCAACGATCACGCCTTCCGCGGCTGGCAGGCGGGCACGGGCGTCCGGATCGTAACAACCTTGTCGCCGACCCGCGTGAGGGGCGGACGGTAGCGTCGGAGCGCCGCCCGACTGGCGGTGCGCTGACACCGGCGTACCCTGGTGACGGAACGCGACCAGGCACACCGCGGCGCGGGTGCGGCATCGAGAAGGAGTGGGGCTTACCTGGTGACTGGTGCCGACGTCAGGGACATCGACCCCGGCGACGGACGGTTCACGCCGAGTCCCCCGCAGGCCCCGGCGTGGAGCCCTGCCGCGTCCACCGCCGTCCCGCCCACCATCGATTCGTCGGAGTTCGCCGGCTGGCCGGAGATCGTCGAGCACCTCCGGGAAGGGCTGGTGCTGTGCGGTCCGGACGGCCTGGTGTGGCAGGTGAGCCCGGTCGCCCAACGGTTGCTGCCGGAGATCGTCGTGGGCGGTGCCTGCGCCGCATTCGACGGGCTGGACGGCTCGAGCGCCGAGATCGTGCACCACGGACGTCGGCTGCGCGTCCGGCGGGTGCCGCTCTCCGCCGGCCCGACCTGCTGGTACGTCGAGGACGTCAGCGAAGACACCGGCCCGGCCGACGAGTTGGCCGCCGAACGCGCCCGCTCGGCCTTCCTCGCGGTGGTGGGGGAGAAGCTCGGCAACCCGTTGCATCCCGACCGCGCCGCCGCTGCCGTGGTGCGGCTGGCCGTGCCGACCCTGGCCGAGGTGGCCGTGCTGATCCTGGCACCCCGCTCGGGGCGGGCCCGGTGGTGGCGAGCCCGCCGGGACGACGACGACCTGCCCACTCTGGACCGAGGTGTGCTGGCCGCGGCGGAGCTGCCCGCAGCCGTCACCGACAGCCTGCACGGTGTACAGCCGCACGCCGTCGACTGGCTCGCCGAACAGGCCGTCGAAGCGGGCTGGCTGCCCGGCATGGACGCCGCCGACGCCAGTGTCCGACTGGTGGCGTTGCCCGGTCGGGACGCGCCGGTGGGCGTGCTGCTGGTGGCCCGGCCGGCGGCCCGCTGGTACACCGACGACGATCTCGACCTGCTGCGAGCCTTCGCCGACCGCGCCGGCGCGGCGTTGACCACCGCCCTGCTCTACCGCAACCAGGCCGAGGTGGCCGACACGTTGCAGGCGAGCCTGCTGCCGGTGGAGCCGGCGGAGGTGTCGGGCGTGCAGTGGGGCACGGCGTACCGGCCGGCGCAGGCCGGTCTGCGCATCGGCGGCGACTTCTACGGCTCCCACCGGTTGCCCGACGGTGGCGCGGTGTTCTTTCTCGGCGACGTCTCGGGCAAGGGGGTGGAGGCCGCGGTCTTCACCGGCCAGCTGCGCCAGTGCCTGCACGCGCTGCACCGCATCGAGGCGCAGCCGGCCCGGTTGCTGCGGCTGCTCAACGACGCGCTGCTGGAGAGCACCCTGGCGCACGGGCAGGGCCGGTTCGCCACGATGGTGCTGGGTGTGGTCCGGCCGCACCGTGACGGCGGCCTGGCGCTGACGCTGGCCGGCGGAGGCCACCTGCCCCCGCTTGTGGTGCGGTCCTCCGGTGAGGTGGAGCAGCTCCCGCTCAACGGGATGCTCATCGGGGTGGTCCCGGACCCGCGGGTCAGCCAGGTTTCCACCCGACTCGCCCCCGGCGAGACCTGTCTGCTCTACAGCGACGGGGTGACCGAGGCACGCGGCGGTCGCCGGGGCGCGGAGCAACTCGGCACCGAGCGCCTGATGCAGGCGTTGACCGGCTGCCAGCGGATGCCGGCGCCGGCCCTCGCCGAACGGGTCGAGCAGATCACCTGCGACTGGCTGGCCCAGCGCGACCACGACGACATAGCGGTGCTGGCGCTGCGTGCCACCGGCACCCGGCCACACCGGCACCTGCACGCGGTGCCCACTCCGACTCCGGTGGTGCGGGAAGGGACGACGACATCGTGACCACGGCGACGACGGGCACCTCTCCCGCTGCGCTCTACCCGCGATATCTGCACTGCCTCGCCGAAGCCGACGAACCGGCCGCCGTCGAGGTGGCGCGGGAACTGCTCGACGCGGGTGTGCCCGCCGACCGGGTACTGCTGGACCTGGTCGCACCGGCGCAGGCCGAGGTGGGGGAGCGGTGGGCGCGCAACGAGTGGAGTGTGGCCCAGGAACACGCGGCCACGCACGTCAGCGAGCGGGTGGTGGCGTCGATTGCCGCGTACGCCAATCCCCGGGGCGACCGCGGTCGGATCGTGGTGGCCTGTATGGACGGTGAGTGGCACGCCCTGCCGGCGCGGCTGGTCGCCGAGGTGCTGCGGCTGCGGGGCTGGCAGGTGACCTTCCTGGGGGCCAGCGTGCCCGCCGCGCATCTGGTGTCGTACCTGCACCGGCATGACGCGTACGCGGTCGCGTTGGCCTGTGCGCTGCCGATGCGGCTGCCCCAGGCCCACCGGATGATCGAGGCCTGTCAGCGTTCGGACGTGCCGGTCGTGGTCGGCGGTCGGGGGTTCGGCGCGGACGGCCGCTGGGCGCGTCGGCTCGGGGTGGCCTGGGCGCCGGACGGTCCCACCGCCGCCGATCTGCTCGGCGACGAGCGGGTGCTGCGGGCCGTGGCACCCGCCGACCTGGCCCACCTGGCCGACGACGAGTACGCCGGCCTGGTCGGTCGACGTGGCGAACTGATCGACAGCGCGCTGGCCGACCTGGCGCAGCGGATACCGGGCTTCGGTGACTACACCCCGGCCCAACTCGACTCGACGGTCAGCGATCTCGGCTACATCCTGGACTTCCTGGCCGCCGCGCTCTATGTCGACGACGGTTCGTTGTTCACCGAGTTCGTCGACTGGCTGGTGACCGTGCTGGCCAGTCGAGGGGTGCCAGCCGCCGCGGTGGGCGCGACGTTGCGGCACTACGCGGGCGTGCTGCACGACTTCCCGCGCGCCGGAGCGTACGTGCGGGCCGGTGGCGCGTCGCTGCCGGCGGCGGGGCGTCGGCACAGTCAGTCACCGGAGGCGTAAGATGCGGCCCGCCGTGTGGTGCGCACTATACTTGCCGCACGGCAAGCATTCGTCCCGGGCGGCGAGAGGGGATTACCGTGACGCTCACCGTCACGTACGCCGAACGTGATGGTGGCGGCCCGGCCCGCCTCCGTCTCGTCGGCGAGCTCGACATGAGCAGCGCCCCCGAGTTGAACGAGGCGATCGACCGGTTGGCCGCCGCCGGGCAGCGACGCCTGTTGATCGACCTGACCGAGCTCACGTTCTGTGACTCGACCGGGATCGCCGTCTTCGTACGCGGCGACAACCGTGCTGCCGAGCATGGCGGTTGGCTGCGTGTCACCGGCGCGACCGGTCGGGTGGAGCGGGTGCTCAAGGTGACCGGCCTGGCCGATGTGCTCGGGTACGGTTCTGCCGACCCGGGCCCGGACGATCGTGCCGGAATGGGTTAGATTCCCCGCCAGCGTGGGAATCGCAGATCCCGTCCGCGCCGACCTGAGGCAGGTAAATGATGGCCGCTCGTGCCCTTGACCCGGTTCGCATCCTCGTCGTGGACGACGACCCGGGTGACGTGCTCATGATCGAGGAAGCGTTGGCCACCTCCGACGTCGACAAGGTCATCGACGTGGTCAGCGACGGCCAGGAGGCGATGGAGTTCCTGCGCCGCGAGGGTCGACACAGCGCCGCGCACCGCCCGGACGTGATCCTGCTCGATCTCAACATGCCCCGCATGGACGGGCGTCAGGTGCTGGGCGAGGTGAAGGGCGACGCGGACCTGCGCACCATTCCGATCGTCGTGCTGACCACGTCCAACGCGGACACCGACATCATCAGCAGCTACACCCTGCAGGCCAACGCGTACGTCACCAAGCCGATCGACCTCGACGACTTCAACGACGTGGTGCACCGCATCGACGAGTTCTTCGGCCGGGTGGTCGTGCTGCCCAAGCAGCGCCCCTGACCCTCGCCTGACGTCGCGAGTGCGGCGACCTCAGCTCAGGAGTGCGGCGACGATGGTGTTCGCCCGCTCCTCGTGCTGTGCGTACGCGTACGGGAAGGCGGAGATCTGCACGGCCTGCGCGGCCAGGGTCAGGCTCATCTGCTCCCAGCCGGGCACTTGCAGCAGGGCCTCGTAGAACGCGCGGGCCGAGTAGGCGGGACGCATCAGGTCGCGGACGGTGCCCCAGCCGCTGCTCGGGCGCTGCTGGAACAGCCCGACCGAGTCGTGGTCCCAGCCGATGGCCTGGTGGGGGTAGTTCTGCGACTCGGGCAGCACACCGCTGGCGTAGTTGAGCAGGGTGCTCTCCTGCATGGCGGTGGCGACGGCGACGACCAGGCCCTTGCGCGGGATCTTCATGTCGACGCCGACGTCCACGATCACCTTGGCGTTGTCCATCTGCGCCTGGGTCAGCCCGGCGACCGGCTTGGGGCGGGAGGGCTTCTTCGGCTTGGCCGTCGTCTTCTTCGCCTTGGGCGTGGCGGACGGCTTCACGGTGGGGGAGGCGGACGGGCTGGGGCTGCTCGACGGGGCGGGGGAAGGGCTGGAGCGGTCCAGGGACCGGGAGGCGGCGCCGTCCTCGGCGGCCAGCGCGCGGTCGGCCACGGCCTCGGCCACCTGAGGGCGGGGAGCCTCGTCGGTGTCGCGAGTCGACGCCACCGCCACGGCTGTCGCGCCGAGGCAGCAGGCCACCCCGGTGGCCAGGGCCACCCGCAGCCCGGTGCCGCCGAGCACGGCGGCGATGCCGCGACGGGGCGCTACCGCGGCGCGATGCCGGCCGACCACCCTTTCGGGTGATGAACCATCGGCCGATCGGCTCGCCTGTTGCTGTGGGGGCAGCTTCTGGTCGAAGTCGTCGTCGGGGTGCATCCGCCGAGGTTAAAGAGGTCTCGGCGTCCTGCCATCCGGGTGGCTTGATGGCATGAGTCACATTTTGCGGCTAACGGCCGGGTGATTCTGCGCAGCAGCACCCACAGCTGACGATAAGCACCAACCTGCTATTTCCGCCATGACCGGAATGTCATCGGAAACCGGCAGGAAAAGGTGATCTTGGTCGGGGATCTGGCCGCGATGGTCGGCATCCACCGAACGGTCGACCCGCCATCGGCCCCCCAGGGCGGCCGCCTCGGCCGCCCTGACGATGACTGCCTAGTGCCGTCCGTTCTCGGCCGGGGTGACGGTGAGCCGGTGGCGGCCGCCGTCGTCGCGGGAGAACGGCCACAGCCGGTCGGCGTGCTCGACCAGTTCGGCGAGCTGCTCACGGCTCAGGCCGACCGAGGAGATCGAGGCGTGCACGTCGGCCCGGTACCGCCCGTCGTCGTCGCGACCCAGCTTCGCCTCCGCGCGTACCTGCACGGTGTGGGCCTCGTCGGTGATCCCGCCGGCCGCCTCCACCGCGGCATGGTGCAGGCAGGACGCGTACGCGGCGGCGAGCAGCTGCGAGGGGGTCAGCCCCGTGCTGTGTGGTGCCAGCGGTGAGGCGAGGGTGGTGGACAGCGCCTCGTCGTCGGTGTGAATGTGACCGCCCTCGGCGGTCGCGGCGGCAACCTCGTTCAGCCAGGAACTCGGCATCGCGTTCCTCCCGTCACTCACCGCCCGGCTACCCGACGCCGCTCAGGTGAAACCGGAAGTCAGCCGCCGTGCCGGCTCCACTGCGCCCCGACCACCGCCTCGGTGGCCTCGGCGGCCGCCTGCTCCGTCCACGGGCTCACCGCGCGCTGTCGCGGCAGCAGGGGCTCGTGCATCGGCACGTACACCCGGGCGTCCACCACCTCGGCCAGCAGCAGCGCCGTGACCAGGCTGCTCGGCCGCAGCAGCGGTTCCTCGGCGAGACAGCGCCGACACATCTCGGCCACCTCGGCGGGCAGCCCGGGCACCTCGGGCAGCGGCTGCGGCGGCTGCCGCCGCTGCGGCCCGAGCAGTTGGGTGACACTGTCGGCGGTGTACGGCAGCCGCCCGGTCAGGCAGTAGTAGAGCAGCACGCCGAGGGCGTACATGTCGGCTGCCGGCGTGCTGGGCGCCCGACGCAGCTGTTCCGGGGCCAGGTAGGCCGGCGTACCGACGACCATGCCCTCGCCGGCGGTGTCGGCGGCCCCGGCGGGCGTGGCGATGCCGAAGTCGAGCACCTTGACCCCGGACGGCGTGAGCATCACGTTTGCCGGTTTGACGTCGCGGTGCACGATGCCGTGCCCGTGCGCGGCGGCCAGGGCGGCGCTCACCTCCGCGCACACCCGCACCGCGATGCGCCAGTCCAGCGGGCCGGCGCGCAGGTGGGCGGCGAGCGTCTCGCCCTGCACCAGCTCCATCACCAGGTACGGCGTCTCCCGGCCCGGAATGGTGGCGCAGGTGCCGAAGTCGTGCACGCTGGCGATGTTGGGATGCGCCAACCGGGCGGCGGATCGCGCCTCGGCCCGGATCCGTTCCACCGACGCCGTGCCGTCCGGCTGATCCGGGGACACCAGCTTGACCGCCACCGGCCGGTCCAGCACCGTGTCGTGGGCCCGCCAGACCTCCGACATGCCGCCGACACCGATGCGCTGTTCGAGCCGGTACCGCCCGTCCAGCGTTCTCATCGACCGCCCCTTGCCCTCGCCTCGTGCCTGCCTCACCGGCGGCTTCGGCACCCGTACCCCGCCGCCGATCAGGGCAAACCGGCCTGAGATCGCGGTCGGTGCGTTAGCGTGCGAGCCGGGAGCGCGATACCAGGGAGTCTGGAGGGATACGGGTGATGAGTGAGGTGACCGTACGTTTTGTCGGTGGCCCGGCCCACGACCTGGTTCGGGAGCTACCGGCCGGCCCCGACGGTGCTCCGCCCCGCCTGTGGGTGCTGCGGCGACCGGAGGCGGCGCCCACGCCGGCCGCCGACCATCTCTACGCCCGCCAGCGACCCGACGGCACGGCCTGGACGATGCGCTACGTGCGCACCGACCCGGTCGGGGTGACCGAATGACCCACCGGTACGCACAGCCGGCTCACAGAATCCGCACAAGCCGTCTCCAACGTGCCGGACCACGATGAGCTCATGATGACCGAGAGGGAGGCCGGGCCGGGTCGGGTCGAGCTGCGCCGGCCCGACGGCGAACCGGTCCGGGTGCTGGTGGTCGACGACGAGCCGACCCTGACCGACCTGCTGTCGATGGCCCTGCGCTACGAGGGCTGGCAGGTGCGCACGGCCGGCGACGGCATGGGTGCGATCCGCACCGCCCGACAGTTCCAGCCCGACGCCGTGGTGCTCGACGTGATGCTCCCCGACCTCGACGGCTTCCAGGTGCTGCGCAAGCTGCGCGAGGACAACGCCACGGTGCCGGTGCTCTTCCTGACCGCCCGGGACGCGGTGGAGGAGCGCGTCGCCGGGCTGACCGTGGGCGGCGACGACTACGTGACCAAGCCGTTCAGCCTGGAAGAGGTGATCGCCCGGCTGCGCGCCCTGCTGCGCCGCTCCGGCTTCGCCGTCACCGCCCGGCAGGAGGCGGTGCTGACCGTCGGTGACCTCACCCTGGACGAGGAGAGCCACGAGGTACGCCGCGGCGGTCAGCTGATCACCCTGACCGCCACCGAGTTCGAGCTGCTGCGGTACCTGATGCGCAATCCCCGTCGGGTGTTGAGCAAGGCGCAGATCCTCGACCGGGTGTGGAACTACGACTTCGGCGGCCAGGCCAACGTGGTCGAGCTGTACATCTCGTACCTGCGCAAGAAGATCGACGCCGGTCGGCAGCCGATGATCCACACGCTGCGTGGCGCCGGATACCTGCTCAAACCGGCGGAGTGAGCGTGCTGCGCCGCTGGGTGGCAGGGTGGTCCCTGCGGACCCGCCTGGTGGTCACCCTGGTGGCCCTGCTGGCCGTGGTCAGCCTGGCCATCGGCGGGATCACCACGGCGGCGCTGCGGGAGTTCCTGGTCTCCCGGCTGGACGAGCAACTGCTCCCGATGGCGGGGATGCGCGCCGGGACGCCCTGGGAGCCGGGACCGGGCGCGCCGTCCTGGAACGACGTGCGGGTGCCGCGCGGCTTCCCGCCCGGCACGATCAACGCCCGCGTCGTCGACGGGCAGGTCACCGAGGCGTGGACGCTTGCCGACCGGCAGGAACGGGCGGTACCGGTCGACGAGGTCGCCGCGTTGGCCACGGTGCCCACCGACGGCCGCGCGCACAGCCGCGACCTCGGCGACCGGGGCAGCTACCGGCTCGTCGCCAGGCAGTCCACCGCCGGCACCGTCCGGGTGCTCGGCGTGCCGCTGTCCGGGGTGCAGGAGACCGTGTGGTGGATGGTGCTGGCCCAGGCCGGGGTCACCGCCGCCGGGCTGCTCGTCGCCGGCACCGCCGCCATGGTGATCGTCCGGGCCACCCTGCGGCCGCTGCGCCGGGTCGCCGCCACCGCCGGCCGGGTCAGCGAACTGCGGCTGGACCGGGGCGAGGTGGCGCTCTCCGAACGGGTGCCGACCGCCGACACCGACCCGCGTACCGAGGTGGGGCAGGTCGGTGCCGCGCTCAACCGGCTGCTCGGGCACGTCGCCGCAGCGCTCGCCGCCCGCCAGGCCAGCGAGACCCGGGTACGCCAGTTCGTCGCCGATGCCAGCCACGAACTGCGTACGCCGTTGGCCGCGATCCGCGGCTACGCCGAGGTGGCCCGCCGCGGCCACGACCAGGTACCGGCCGACGTGGCGCACGCCCTGCGCCGGGTCGAGTCCGAGAGCACCCGGATGACAAGCCTCGTCGACGACCTGCTGCTGCTGGCCCGGCTGGACTCGGGTCGTCCGCTGGCGGTCGAGTCGGTCGACCTCACCGCGCTGGTGGTGGACGCGGTCAGCGACGCGCACGTCGCCGGCCCCGACCACCGCTGGCAGCTCGACCTGCCCGACCAGGTCATCCGGGTGCCCGGCGATCCTGCCCGGCTGCACCAGGTGCTGGCGAACCTGCTGACCAACGCGCGGGTGCACACCCCGCCCGACAGCACCGTCACCACCAGCCTGCGGCTGGCCGACGAGGCCGCCGAACTCAGCGTCACCGACGACGGCCCCGGCGTCCCCGCCGAGCTACGGGCCGAGGTTTTCGAACGGTTCGCCCGCGGCGACAGTTCCCGCTCCCGCGCCCACGGCAGCACCGGCCTCGGCCTGGCCATCGTCGCTGCCGTGGTGGCGGCCCACCACGGCAGCGTCACCCTCGACAGCCGGCCCGGCCGCACCGTGTTCACCGTCCGGCTGCCCGACCCCACCCTGGACGGCGGATAGCCGGGCCGCCCCCGCCGAAGGCTCCACAGCCGGCCAACCGCGGCCCCGCCCTGCCGGCCCCGCCACACGATGGCGCTGCCCGGGCCGGTCACCGAGCTGCCGCTCGGGCGCGGCGGCGGGGTGGACGTCGCCGCAGCGGGGCAGACTGGCGGCGTGTATCGGGAACGTCCGGCCGGGGTGGCCGGGGCGGTGTTGTGGACCAGCAGCGCCCCGACGCACCCGCGACCCGTCCGGGTGCTTCCCGACGGATGCCTGGATCTGCTCTGGTCCAGCCGGCTCGGGCTGCTGGTCGCCGGGCCGGACCGCACCGCGCACCTGAGTACGAGCGCGCCGGCCGAGCACTGGGTCGGGTTGCGCCTGCCGCCCGGTGTCGGTCCGGCCGTCTTCGGAGTCCCCGCCGTCGAACTGCGCGACAAGCGGGTGCCCCTGGCCGACCTCTGGGGTGCCCGGGCGACCCGCGTCCTGGCCGACCAGGCGGCCGACGCGGTGGCGGGCCGTGGCGCTGCCGATGCCGGGCCGTACGAGGTCGGCACGCTCCTGGCGACGGTGGCGGTGCGCCGGCTGCGGGCGGCCGGCGGAGCTGACCCGCGGGGCCTGCGGATGGCCGCCGCCCTGGCCGCGGGAGCCACCGTGGCCGAGACCGCCGCCCGGGCCGGGCTCGACCAGCGCAGCCTGCTGCGACACAGCCGACACCTGTTCGGGTACGGCCCGAAGACCCTCGCCCGGATCCTGCGGATGCGCCGGGCGCTGGCCCTGGCCCGGGCGGGCATGTCGCTGGCCGAGGTGGCCGCCCGGGCCGGCTACGCCGACCAGGCGCACCTGACCCGCGAGGTGCGCGCCCTCGCCGGTGTGCCACCCACCGCACTGCTCACCACCTGAGCCCGGCACCGGCCTGAGCTCGGCACCGGCTCGACCAAGGCACCGGCTCGCCGGTGGCGAGCAGCTCCGGCGGTGCTCACGACTCGGCAGGCGGCAGCGGGGCGAAGAGGTCGACGGCGTTGCCGTCCGGGTCGTGTACGACGGCGTAGCGCTGCCCCCATACCGCGTCCCAGGGCGGCCGGTGCCCATGACCGCCCGCTGCGGTGAGCTCGGCGTACCACCGGTCCACCTCGGCCGGGTCGGCGCAGCGGAAGGCCAGCGCGGTGCGCGCGCCACCCACCGGTGGGGTCCAGTCCGGGTCGAAGGAACGGATCGTGGCGACGTCGTCCCAGGCCAGTCGCAGACCGTTGGGCAGTCGTACCTCCACGTGCGGTTCGCGTTCCGCGTCCGGCGGGATGTCGATGCCGAGCCGACGGTAGAAGGCGACGGTGCGGGCCAGGTCTGTGCTGACCATGCCGATGAGGTCGAGTTCTGGGGTCATGGCCGCAGGCTACGGCGATCGTCGGCCACCGTCTTGAACGAAACGGACGCCAGATGTGGGCGTTGTGCCCGACAGGACACCGAAGATCGGCGTACGGTGGCAGAAGTCCGGCTAGACCATGAATGTGAGCTTTGTTGCGGTGTAGCCGGGGTTCGACACGGCGAGGGAAAGGAGCGGTCGGTGAACCACTTGGCCTACCTGGACGCGGGATCCGGCAGCCTGATCGTGCAGGCGGTGGTCGGCGGGGTCGCTGGCGTCGCGGTCGCAGCCAAGCTCTACTGGCGCAGACTGGTCAGCCGGTTCCGCCGCCAGCCCACCGACCAGAGCTGACCTGGCATGGCGATCCCGCACCTGCACCACCCCGCACCGCCCGGCGCCCCCTCCTCCCGCCCGGACCTGCCCGGCACCGACCTGCCCGCCGAGCCCGGCAGTGACCTGCGCGCCGAGCCCGGATCGTTCCGCGATCCGGCCAACCGGGTCTTCCACGCCGGCCAGGACGTGCTGCGCGCGCTCGACGAGACCGCGGCGGCACACTGGCGGGCCCTGGCCGGCAGTGACTTCTTCCCGCCGCTGATGGCCGCCGGCAAGGTCTGCGGCACCGAGGAGATGCCGGCGGCCACGGCACCCCAGCGGTGGGCGGCGGTGCTGCGGCACGACCGCATCCCGTTCGTGTCCCACCCGTACGAGTGGTCGTTCACGATGCTGCGCGACGCCGCGCTGCTGCACCTGGAGATCCTCCGGGAGGCCCTGCCGGCCGGCTTCACCACCAAGGACGGGTCGGCGTACAACCTGCAGTGGCGGGGCACCGAACCGGTCTTCATCGACGTGGGATCGTTCGCCCCGCTCCGCGAGGGCGAGCCCTGGGCCGGCTACCGGCAGTTCTGCCAGACGCTGCTCTACCCGCTGCTGCTCAACGCCCATCTCGGGGTCGACTTCCGTCCGTGGCTGCGCGCGCAGATCGACGGCATCGAACCGGACCAGATGGGCCGCCTCTTCCGGGGCGTACGCCGCCTGCTGCCGGGCGTGTTGACCCACGTCCACCTGCACGGCAGCGTGCAACGCCGCAACGCCGCCCGCACCACCACCGACGTACGCGCCCAGCTGCGCGACGCCGGCTACAGCCGTGAGCTGGCGCTGGCCACCGTACGCGGGATGGAGAAGCTGGTCCGGCGTCTGGACCACCAGCCGCCGACCAGCCACTGGGTGGACTACCAGCGCACCTGCGGCTACTCCGAGGCCGACCGGTCGACCAAGGAACGCTTCGTCACCGCCGCGCTGACCAGCGCCGCCCAGCGGCGACTCGTGCTCGACCTGGGCGCCAACGACGGCCGGTACGCCCGACTGGCCGCCGCGCACGCCGACTACGTCGTCGCGGTGGAACAGGACCCGGCGGTCGTGGACCGGCTCTACCGCACCCTGCGGGGCGAGGGCGAGCGGCGGGTGCTGCCGCTGGTGATGGACCTGGCCGACCCGTCACCCGGCGGCGGTTGGCGCGGGATCGAACGGGCCTCCTTCGCCGCCCGCACCGGCGCGGACACCGTCCTGGCCCTGGCGCTGGTGCATCACCTGGCGATCGGTCGCAACGTGCCGCTGCCCGAGGTGCTGGCCTGCCTCACCGCCCTGGCCGCCCCCGGCGGCCGGCTGGTGGTGGAGTTCGTCCACCCCGAGGACCCGATGGCCCGCCGCCTGCTGGCCAACAAGCCCGACGGGCTGTTCCCGGACTACCGGCGGGACGCCTTCGAGGCGCTGCTCGCCACGCACGGCACCGTCGAGGAACGGTGGGAGCTGCCGTCGGGCAGCCGGACGCTGTACCGGGTGGCCCTGGGTGGCTGACCAGCCCGACACCGGGCAGCGGACACGCCGCTGGCGGTGGGGGTGGGGCGGCTGGCGCACCGAGGCGGGTCGACTGCTGGAGGTCGCGGCGCTGCTCGGCCTCGTGATCACCCAGCCGCTGCTGGACGTGCTCGGGCGCAGTCCGGACTTCTTCCTGTTCCACCGCGCCGACCGTCGGGAGATCCTGCTGCTGGTGGCCCTGGTCGCGGTGCTGCCGACGGTGGCCGTCGGGTTGCTCGGGCTGGCCGGCGGGCTGCTCGGGCCGACCGTGCGGGCGGGTACCCACACGTTGCTGGTGGGCCTGCTGGTCGCCGCGTTGGCCGTACAGGTCGGTCGGCAGCTCACGCCGCTGCGGGGCGTACCGCTGCTGCTGGTGGCCGGGGTGGTCGGCGCCGTCGGGGCGTACGCCCACCGGCGCTGGCGGGCGGCGGGCCGGGTGCTGCGGGTGGCCGCCGTCGGTCCGCTGATCTTCGTCGGGTTGTTCCTGTTCGCCTCGCCGACCGCGCCGGTGGTGCTGCCCCGTGGTGACGGCGGCGCGGCCGGCACCGCCACCGGCAACCGGCATCCGCCGGTGGTCGTGCTGGTCCTCGACGAGCTGCCGCTGGTCTCCCTGCTCGGCCCGGACGGCGGCATCGACGCGCAGCGGTTCCCGCACTTCGCCGAACTGGCCGCCGCATCCACCTGGTACCGCAACGCGACAGGGGTGAGCGGCTGGACGCCCTACGCGCTGCCGGCCATGTTGACCGGCCGCTACCCGGCGCAGCCGTACGCCCCGCACTACTCGCACTACCCGGACAACCTGTTCACCGCCTTCGGCGGCCTGTACGACATCCGCGCCGAGGAGAGCATCACCCGGCTCTGCCCGCCCAGCCGGTGCGAGCAGCCGATCATGCCGGAGCAGGGGCTCGGCGTCCTGGTGCGGGAGACCGGCCAGTTGCTGCGCCAGGTGACGTCGCCGCAGGACAGCCGGATCGACCCGGAGAACTCCTACCGGGAACGCACCGCCGAGGAGGCGGGCATCGACGCCGCCGAGCCGGTGCCGGACGACCCGAAGTTCCGCTGGGACAGCCTGAACGTCAACCAGCCGGCCCGCTTCACCAGCTTCCTCAACGGCCTGACCCCCGCACCTCGACCGACGCTGCACTTCCTGCACCTGCTGATGCCGCACTCGCCCTGGGCGTACCTGCCCTCCGGGGCGCGCTACGAGGCGCCGGAGGAGTTCCCCAACGAGGGCGACGGCTGGGTGGACCTGGCCCGCGCCCGTCACCTGGCACAGCTCGGCTACACCGACCGGCTGATCGGCGAGACGCTGCGGACGCTGCGCGAGACCGGCCTGTGGGACCAGTCGCTTGTGGTGGTCACCGCCGACCACGGGGTCAGCTTCACCAAGGGCGCGCAGGGCCGGGGGATGGACGCCATCCGGGCCGCCGCCGACGAGGTGGCCTGGGTGCCGACCTTCGTCAAGACACCGGGACAACGCGCCGGCCGGGTCGACGACCGCAACTGGGAGCACGTCGACCTGCTGCCCACCATCGCCGACGAGGCCGCCATCTCGCTGCCGTGGCGGGTAGACGGCCGCTCCGCCCGCCAGGCGCCGCGCACCGAGCCGGGCAAGGTGTTCTACGACCGGCCCGCCGAACCGACCCCGATCGCCGGCGGCGTGCCCGACCCGTTGCCACCGCCGGCCCCGCATCCGTTGGTCGGCACCGTCGTGGCGGACGCTGCGCCCGGCGGCACCGTCCGCATCGGCGGCCAGGACGGCTTCCGGGCCGTCGACCCGGACAGCGGCCAACTACCGGCACTGATCTGGGGCACCCTGCCCGAACAGGTCCCCGACGGCACGCTGCTGGCGGTAGCCGTCAACGGCACAGTCGCCTCGGTGGTGCCGGTGGTCGCCCCCGACCCGTCAGGACGGCGGTTCGCTGCCCTGATCGCCGACGACCGGTTCTTCCGGGCCGGCGCGAACCGCCTCGACCTGTACCTGGTCGAGCCGACCGGCACCCTGCGGCAGCTCACCATCTCCTGAGTCGTCGCACAGTCCCGTTTCGACAGGGAACTTCCACGCTCCGTGTGCCCTCCGTGCCTGTGTGTCCTGATCGTCGGGGTTTCCCCGCCGCCTGGTCGGGAATCGGGTGACGCATACCTCACCGCAGAACCACGGCGGGCGGTGTTGTCGCAACCGCAATTACGGTAGAAGCGAAGGCAATTCAACGTAGATCTGCCGGCGAAGCGAGGAAACACATGACGGAAGTCAAGCTCGATCACCCCGGCGGGCAGCTGTCGATGCCGGTACATTCCGCGGTCGAGGGCCCCGCCGGCATCGGTGTCGGCAAGCTCCTGAAGGAAACCGGACTCACGACGTACGACCCCGGTTTCGTCAACACGGCCGCCTGCTCGTCCGCGATCACCTACATCGACGGGGACGCGGGCATCCTGCGTTACCGGGGTTACCCGATCGAGCAGCTGGCCGAGAAGAGCTCCTTCCTGGAGGTCTCCTACCTGCTGATCTACGGTGAGCTGCCGACCAGCGAGCAGCTGACCGAGTTCAGTGAGCGGATCCGTCGGCACTCGCTGCTGCACGAGGAGATGCGCCGGTTCTTCGACGGCTTCCCCCGGGACGCGCACCCGATGGCGGTGCTCTCCTCGGCGGTGAGCGCCATCTCCACCTTCTACCAGGACAGCCTGGACCCGTTCGACGCCCAGCACGTGGAGATGTCCACGGTCCGGCTGATGGCGAAGGTCCCGACCATCGCCTCGTACGCCTACAAGAAGTCCATCGGTCAGCCGCTGCTGTACCCGGACAACTCGCTGGGCTACGTGGAGAACTTCCTGCGGATGACGTTCGGCGTGCCGGCGGAGCCGTACGAGGTGGATCCGGTGATGGCCCGGGTGCTGGACATGCTCTTCGTCCTGCACGCCGACCACGAGCAGAACTGCTCCACGTCGACCGTACGGCTTGTCGGTTCCAGCAACGCCAACCTGTTCGCCTCCGTCTCCGCCGGCGTGAACGCCCTGTTCGGCCCGCTGCACGGCGGCGCCAACCAGGCCGTGCTGGAGATGCTGGAGCGCATCCAGGCCAGCGGTGGCGACGTGCAGTCGTTCGTCCGCAAGGTCAAGGACAAGCAGGACGGCGTCAAGCTGATGGGCTTCGGCCACCGGGTCTACAAGAACTACGACCCGCGTGCCGCGATCGTGAAGAAGGCGGCCCAGGACGTGCTCGGCCGGATGGCCAAGCCCGACCCGCTGCTGGACATCGCCATGGAACTGGAGGAGATCGCCCTCGCCGACGACTTCTTCGTCTCCCGGCGGCTCTACCCGAACGTGGACTTCTACACCGGCCTGATCTACAAGGCCATGGGCTTCCCGACGAAGATGTTCACCGTGCTGTTCGCCCTGGGCCGGCTGCCCGGCTGGATCGCACAGTGGCGTGAGATGATCAACGACCCGGAAACCAAGATCGGTCGGCCGCGGCAGATCTACACCGGTGCCACCGAGCGCGACTACCTCCCGCTCGAAAACCGCTGACCCGTAAGGAAGGGCCCCTTCTTAACGCCTGGCGTAGAGGAGGGGCCCCTTCTTAACAAGCGACGAAACACGAACGGCCGCCGCCCCGGAATCGGGGTCGGCGGCCGTTCGTGGTCCGCGAGGAGGGGGTTTGTACCCCGCGGGCCTAGTGGTACGGATGGTCGTCCTCGCCGCCGGCCGTGGTGGGCAGCGAACCGAGGACGTGGTCGATGACGTGGATGCGAGCGTTCGTCGCCTGGTAGTCGGCGCACACCGTCTCGGCCTCGTTGCCGAACCGGGCAACCGACCCCTGAGCGGTGACGGTGAGTTCGCCCTCGGCGACGGTCTTGACCGTGCCGGCGGCGACCATCTCGGCGACCGACATCGGCGCGGTCACCAGGTGCTCGCGCAGCAACTCACGTAGTTCGTCGGTGTCGTGCAGCAGCAGCTCGTCGAGGTTGGTCCGGGAGAACTTCTCGGCGAACGCGTCGTCGGTGGGCGCCAGGACGGTCACCCCGGTCAGCTCGCCGGCCAGGCCCGTGGCCCGAACCGCCGCGTCGAAGGTGGTCAGCACGGGAATCCACTGCACGGCCTGGTCGGCGGGCATGCCGGCGAGCGACTCCGGGTTTCCCGGCTCGGTGCCCGCCGGCAGCTCGGCACAGAGTGGACCGGTGACGGTGAACGCGACGGGCGTGATCCCGTCACCGTCCGTCGCGTCGCCACCGGTACACCCCGTGACCGCCAGCAGCGTGGCCAGCGCCAGCCCTGCGGCCGGGCCGGCCCGTCGGACCCGCCGTGGTGTCGGCCTCATGGTGTCGAGGAAGACGTCGGTCACGATGTTCTCCACTCCGCACTTGGTGTACCGGCAGGCCGGGCGCGGATCCGGCCTGCCGGTACGTCTGTTACCGGTTGACGGTCAGTGACTCAGATACGAGCGCACTGGCCGATCTTGAGGCCCCGAACGGTGTTGGGGGTCTCCAGGTTCACCGGCGTGACGGCGTTGCTGGTGCAGGTCAGCAGGCCGGTGAGGGTGTTGCCCGCCACCAGCGGCGCCCCGATGACACCGTTGGCCACGTTGGCCGGGCCGCTGGCCTTGGTGCCGTGCACCAGCACCGAGCCGCTGATCTTGTTGCCGACCATGATGACCGGGCCGGCGGTGTTGAGCACGTTGACCATCGCGTTGACCTTGCTGTCGGTCAGCACGAACCCGGCCGCGCGGTCAGCGTTGACCAGACCGTTGATCGTGCTGCCGGTGGCGATGAGCGTGGCACCCTTCTTCACCGTGATCGCGCCCCGCACGGTGGCGTCGGCGATGCAGGTGACACCGGAGACCGTCAGCGCACCCTTGCGGGTACCGGTCACGGTCGGCATGATCCGCTCGGCGGCGACCAGGCCGGCGACGGCCTGCTCGTCGAGCAGCAGCGGCACCAGGCCCCGCTGCGGCTGGGACAGCGGAACGATGTACCCGTCGTTGGTCTTGATGACCTTCCAGCCGTGCGCGGCGAGCCGCTGGGCGACCGTGGTGCCCTGGCCGCCCGGACCGTCGGTGCGGGCGCCGTTGTACTGCTCCTCGGTGAGCTTGTACGCGCACGGCGCGTGCTGGAGGATGTTCTCCTCGCGCGGAGCGTCGACCGGCGGCGGGGCCTCACCCGGGTGCGGGGCGGGGTACGCCTTGATCTCCCGGGAGCCCTCGAGAACGATCGGTCCGGTGTTCGCGGACTGGAACTGGATCGCCTCGGCCCGGGCCTTGTTGAGGTCCTTGAGCTGTGCGCCGTGGTACTGGAAGAACTGGTTGAACGTCCACAGACCCGAGTAGGTCTTACGCCGCCGGTTGTTGGCGGTGTTGCTCTCGTTCGGCCGAGTGGGGCCACCGGAGCTGCGCAGCTCCAGCAGAGAGTTGACCACGTTCTTCAGGCCGAGGGTGTTGCGCAGGATGGTCTCCTGACCCAGACCCACGGTGGCACCGGGGGTGCAGCCGTAGGGGCAGGCCCACCAGCCGTCCTTGGCACCCTGGGTGTACATGTGGCCTTCGATCATGTCCTGCGACTCGTCGAAGATGCCCTGAGGCACGTTGGCGTGCCGCGGCGACAGCATCGGCAGGTCACCGGTGTTGGCGTTGCCGTACTCGTGGCCGTCGTAGCCGGCGATCGGCCGGTAGTCGCGGACCATCTCCGCGAAGGCCTGGGTCTCCGGCTGACGGATCAGCGAGTGGTCCCGGTTGAGGTCCTGACCGGTGGAGTTGCCCCGGCTGTTGGCCGCCCGGCCGTCACCGTTGATCGTCGGGACGATCAGCACGGTGGTCTTCGACAGCAGGTTGAGCGTGGCCCGGTCCTGGGTGAAGGCCAGCTGACGCGCCATGATGAAGCACGCCTCACGGTCACCCGGCTCGTTGCCGTGCACGTTGCAGTTGACGACCAGCGGGCTCGTCGCGGCCACCGCCTCCGGGGTCGCCGGCGGCTTCGGGTAGCCGATGATGAACATGTTGATCGGCCGGTTGAGGACCGTGCGGCCGATCTCCGTCACGCGCACCCGGTCGCTCAGCTCGTCGATGGCCGCCGTGTACGCGTACTCGTTGACGTCGCTTGTGTACTGCGCGCCGAGGGTCTGCTCCCACTGGGTCCGCAGGTTCTGACCCGGGATGTTCGGGTCGCCCCAGTGCGGCTTGGTGGTGCCGACGACGGCGGCCGAGTACGGCTGCGCCTCGGTGCCGAAGCGCGCCCGGACCCGCCACTGGAAGCGGTCACCGGGAGCGAACCCAGCGTCGGCGAAGGTCGGCTTGTCGTTGTTGATCTGACGGTTCGGCCGCCAGAGACCGACGATCACACCGTTGCCGGTCGCGCTGCCGTCCTCTGCGACGGGCGTCCGCTCGATCTGGTAGTCGGTGGCGCCGTCGACGTGGGTCCAGGCCAGGGTCGCGTAGCCGTCGCCCTGGACCACCGTCACGTTCTGAACCTGGTTCGGCTCCGCCTGCATCTGAAGAGCGGTGGCGGCCGGCTTTCCGTGTGCCAGCGCCGGCAGCGCCGTCACCGCGAGGATGGCGGCAAGGAGGCTGGAGAAGACACCGGCCTTTGTCCGTCTGTATCGCAAAGGGATCTCCAAACAGGAGGTATGGCTGGGTGTCAGACAGCACACCCGCCGCGGACTGGGCGCGGGGCCGGTAGCTGGGATTCTTGAGGATCATCTGAGGTTCACCTCACATCCCGGTTTGACCGCCGACTCAGTCCACCCGCAATCGATATCCCACTCCGCGTACGGTCTCCACCAGTTGGGGGTTCTCCAACTTGCCGCGCAACGCCGCGACGTGGACGTCGAGGTTGTGCCGGGTGGCCCAGGTGGTCTGCCACACCTCCAGCTGCAACCGGTCCCGGGGCACCACCGTCCCTGCCTGCCGGGCCAACGCCACGAGCAGGTCGAACTCCTTGCGGGACAGGGCGACCTCCCGCTCGCGGATCCAGACCCGGCGGGCGTCGACGTCGATGCGCAGCGGCCCGATCTGAAGGGCCGCCGCCGCCCGCACCGCACGGCCGGTCCGCCGCATCACCGCATCGATACGGGCCTGCAACTCGACCATCGAGAACGGCTTCACCACGTAGTCGTCGGCACCGGCGCGCAGCCCCGCCACCCGGTCGTGCTCCTCCGCGCGGGCGGTCACCGCGATGATGGCGACTTCCTCGTTGTGCTGGCGGATCCGCCGGCACACCTCCAGACCGTCGCGGTCCGGCAGGTTCATGTCCAGCAGGATGAGGTCGACCGGCTCGGCTTCGGCCGCCTCGGCGGCCGTGAGCGCCTGCACCACCTCGTGCCCCCGTCGTCGCAGCGCCGAGGCGAGCCCCGCCGACACACGCAGATCGTCTTCCACCAGGAGCACCCGCACCTACATCCCTCCTCGACCCGCCCCCGCTGGATGTACGCGAGTCTGTCGGATGTGAACGTGCGTTGACCAGTGCGGATACAAGATCGTAACGCTAGAAACGGCTACCCGAACGGCCCTGGCGGCAACCCGAGACTGCGCACTGTCGTGTGACGATCACCCTACGTGCCGGGCGCGACGGCTCGGTCACCACGACCCGGCCCGCGGTCGTCACCGCCTGTATCAGCTCCGCCGCCCGGCCGTCCCCGCACTGTCCCCTTTGCTCTGCTTCAACCCACGCAACGGTCACCGACAGTGCGGGACACTGCGCGTCCGCTTCTGCCGCCCGCCGGATCCGCCCAGCTCAGGCGCTATTGCGTGGGTTGAAGCAGAGCAAAGGGCGGTGGGGGAATAGTCGCTGATCACCGTATCGGTCACGCAACGCCACATCCCGGTCCGTGACACCACGGCAGGCGATCCCACACTCTGCGACGCCACCGTCCGACGCCACCGTCCGACGCCGCGGTCCGCGACGCCGAGGTGGCGACATCGCGGACCGTGGGACGTCGGGCGACGCCAACTGCGAACAGGTGGCGGTCAGCGCAGGCCGGCGGCGGCGAGCAGGTTGCCCTCCGGCACGGTGAGCCGAGGCCGGCCGTGCGCCATCTGCTGGGCCGCGCGTTCGGCCGCCACGGCCGGGGCCTGGGCGATCGCCGAGGCGTACGCGGACGCGGTGCGGCTGGCGATGGCCGCCCAGCCGTACTTCTCGTGCACCATGGCGCGGGCACGTCGGGCCAGCGCCCGGGCGTGGTCAGTGTCGGCGAGCAGGGTGTGCACCGCGTCGGTCAACGCCTCCGGATCATGTGGACGGAAGGTCACTCCGGTGACACCCGGCTCGACGATCTCGGCGAGCCCGCCGGTCTCGGCGACCGCCAGTGGCGCACCGGCGGCGGCCCCCTCCAGGGCGACCATGCCGAACGGCTCGTAGATGCTGGGCACCGCGAAGCAGTCCGAGGCGGCCATCACCGCCGGCAGGTCCGTGCCGCCGAGGAAGCCGGGCAGGCTGACCGTGTCGGCCAGACCGAGTCGGTGTACGTCGGCCTCCAGTTCGCCACGGTACGGGCCGTCACCGACGATCACCGCACGCAGACCCGGGTGCCGTTCCCGCAGCCGGGGCAACCCGGCGAGCAGGTGCTGCACACCCTTCTCGTACACCAGTCGACCGGCGAAGGTGACAAGCGGACCGTCCCCGGCGAACCGGGCCCTGGCCTGCGCCACCGCGCTCGCCGGCACCCGCCAGCGGTGCGGCTCCACCCCGTTGGGCACCACGTCGACGCGACCGGCCGGCACGCCGAACAGCCCGGTCACCTCGTCGCGCATGTAGCCGGAGCAGACCACCACCCGGGTCGACTCGGTGCTGATCCACTGCTCGACACCGTGGATGGTGCGGTTCATCTCCTCGGGCAACCAGCCCTGGTGCCGGCCCGCCTCGGTGGCGTGAATGGTGCTGACCAGCGGCAGGTCGAGGTGCTCGCGCAGGGTCATCGCGGTGTGCGCGACCAGCCAGTCGTGGGCGTGGATGACGTCGTACCCGCCGGTGGAGACGGCGCGCAGGGCGGCGCGGGTGAGCGTGTGGTTGAACGCCATCGTCCAGGCCAGCAGGCTCTCGGTGGCCAGCGGGAAGGTCACCGGGTCCTCGGCGGCGCGGACGACCCGCACCCCGTCGACGTACTCCTCAAGCGGCGCGCCCTCGGCATGACGGGTGACGACGGTGACCTCGTGGCCCGCGGCGACCAGCGCCACCGACAGGGCGTGCACGTGCCGGCCGAGGCCACCCACGAGCACCGGCGGGAACTCCCAGGACAGCATCAGGATGCGGTGGCTGCGCGGCGGGGTGGCCGGGCCGGGCTGCGTCGGGATCTGGGCTCGCGAGGTGAGAGTGGGCCGGTGGGTCCGGTCCGTGGCGGTGGCGGTCCGCCCGCCGACCCGCAGGGTCGTCACATCAGTCTCCGTCCGTGCAGGAAGGAACGCGCCGGCGTCGATGGCGGCGAAGGAACAAGGTTGGGTTTCGGACACGCGCGGACGCGTCCGGCGGTGCGAGGATCGAGGCATGCGCGACCAGGCGCCAGCGAACCTGCACGATCACCGGCGCATGGACGTCTGCCCGCAACAAGGAAACGTCATCTTGGCCGATTCCGCACCTTGAGGACGGTCACAGTGACTGACGGCACCGTAGGAATTCACTCGGGGTCAGTCGGGCGGATACCAGGCATTCATCCGATCGGATGGATTGATGGCCGACCGTGCGGGGCATTACCGCCGCGCGCATCCGCCCGGCCCCCGGACGGTGCGCTCATGATGCGGGCGCGCTCATGATTCTTGCCGAAGGAGCGACATGCAGGTCTGGCCGGGCGAGCGGTTCCCTCTCGGGGCGACGTACGACGGGATGGGCACCAACTTCGCGATCTTCTCCGAGGTGGCCGAGCGCATCGAACTCTGCCTCTTCGACGAGTGGGACGTCGGCCATGAGCGCCGGGTCGAATTGCGCGAGGTCGACGCGTACGTCTGGCACGCCTACATCCCGGGGATCGGACCGGGACAGCGGTACGGCTACCGGGTGTACGGCCCGTACGACCCGGCGAACGGGTTGCGCTGCAATCCCCACAAGCTGCTCATCGACCCGTACGCCAAGGCGATCGACTCCGACGTGCGGTGGGACCCGGCGGTGTACGACTACACCCTCGGTGACCCGGAGCGGATGAGCGAGACCGACTCGGCACCGTTCATGCCGAAGTCGGTGGTGGTGAACCCGTACTTCGACTGGGGCAACGACGCCCCACCGCGCATCCCGTACCACCACTCGGTCATCTACGAGGCACACGTACGCGGACTGACCATGCGACTGCCCGGCATCCCGGAGGAACTGCGTGGCACGTACGCCGGCATCGCCTCACCCCCGATGATCGACCATCTGACCCGGCTCGGCGTCACCGCCATCGAGCTGATGCCGGTCCACGAGTTCGTCCACGACCACCGCCTGGCCGACCTGGGGCTGCGCAACTACTGGGGTTACAACACCATCGGTTTCTTCGCCCCGCACCACGGTTACTCCGCCCTCGGCCACCTGGGCCAGCAGGTGCAGGAGTTCCGGGGCATGGTGAAGGCGCTGCACGCCGCCGGCATCGAGGTCATCCTCGACGTGGTCTACAACCACACCGCCGAGGGCAACCACCTCGGCCCGACGCTGAGCTTCAAGGGCGTCGACAACCCCAGCTACTACCGCCTGTCGGAAGAGAACCGGCAGTACTACGTCGACTACACCGGCACCGGCAACAGCCTCAACGTGCGCAACCCGCACTCACTCCAGCTGATCATGGATTCGTTGCGGTACTGGGTCACCGAGATGCACGTCGACGGGTTCCGCTTCGACCTGGCCGCCACCCTGGCCCGCGAGTTCTACGAGGTGGACCGGCTCTCCACCTTCTTCGAGGTGGTGCAGCAGGACCCGGTGGTCAGCCGGGTCAAGCTGATCGCCGAGCCGTGGGACGTCGGTCCCGGGGGCTACCAGGTGGGCAACTTCCCGCCGCAGTGGACCGAGTGGAACGGCAAGTACCGCGACACCGTGCGTGACTTCTGGCGCGGCGAACCGGCCACCCTCGCCGAGTTCGCCTCCCGCATCTGCGGCTCCGCCGACCTGTACCAGGACGACGGGCGTCGCCCCTTCCACAGCATCAACTTCGTCACCTGCCACGACGGGTTCACCCTGACCGACCTGGTGTCGTACAACGACAAGCACAACGAGGCCAACGGCGAGGACAACCGGGACGGGGAGAGCCACAACCGGTCCTGGAACTGCGGCGTCGAGGGCGACACCGACGACCCCGGGGTGCTGGCCCTGCGCGCCAGGCAGCGGCGCAACTTCATCGCCACCCTGCTGCTCTCCCAGGGAGTGCCGATGATCGGTCACGGCGACGAGCTGGGCCGCACCCAGCGCGGCAACAACAACGCCTACTGCCAGGACAGCGAACTGGCCTGGGTCGACTGGGACAACATCGACCACGACCTGCTCGACTTCACCCGCCGACTGGTCGCCTTCCGCCGTCAACACCAGGTGTTCCAACGCCGCCGCTTCTTCACCGGCCTGCCGGTACGCGGCCGGGGCGCCGACGAACCCCTGCCCGACCTGGCCTGGTACACCCCCGACGGGCGGGAGATGACCGGCGAGGACTGGGGCAACGACTTCGGCCGCTCGGTGGCGCTGTTCGTCAACGGCGACGGCATCCGGGAACGCGGCCAGTACGGCCAACGCCACCACGACACCTCCTTCTGGCTCTGCTTCAACGCCCACGACGCGCCACTGGACTTCACGTCACCGCCGGCCGAATTCGGCCAGCGGTGGGAACTGGTGATCAGCACCGCCGAACCTGACCAGGACAAGGGCACCACCGTCGAGGCCGGCGGCACGGTCTGCGTACCGGACCGGTCCCTGGTGGTGCTGGAGAGGGTCGCCTGACATGACCGACACCCCTCGACCGGTCGGCGCCACCTACCGGGTGCAGGTGCGCCCCGACTTCGACCTGGACGCCACCGCCGGCCTCGCCGGCTACCTCGCCGACCTCGGCGTCACCCACCTCTACAGCGCGCCGCTGCTGACCGCCGCACCGGGCAGCACACACGGCTACGACGTGGTCGACCACGCTCAGGTCAACCCGCAACTCGGCGGCGAACCCGCCCGGCAGCGGCTGCTGCGGGCGCTGCGGTCCGTCGGGCTCGGCCTGGTCGTGGACATCGTGCCCAACCACGCCGGGGTCGCCGTACCGGCCGCCAACCCGGCCTGGTGGGACGTGCTGCGCCGGGGACGGGACTCGGCGTATGCGGACTGGTTCGACATCGACTGGGCGCGGGGCCGGCTGCTGCTGCCGGTGCTCGCCGAGGACCCCGACGCGCTGGACGCCCTCACGATCGTCGACGGGGAACTGCGCTATCACGAGCACCGGTTCCCGATCGCCGACGGCACCGGCGACGGCAGCCCCCGCGAGGTGCACGACCGGCAGCACTACGAACTGGTCTGCTGGCGGCGCGGCGACGCCGAGCTGACGTACCGCCGGTTCTTCGCCGTTTCCAGCCTGGCCGGGCTGCGGGTGGAGGATCCGGCGGTGTTCGCCGCCACCCACGAGCTGATCCTGGCCTGGGCGGCGGCCGGCGAGATCGACGGCATCCGGGTCGACCACCCCGACGGGCTGCGCGACCCGGCCGGCTACCTGGCCCGGCTACGCGACGCCGCCCCCGACACGTGGCTGATCGTGGAGAAGATCCTGGAGTACGGCGAGGAGTTGCCCGGCTGGCCGGTCGACGGCACCACCGGGTACGACGCCCTCGCGGCGGTCTGCGGAATCTTCGTCGACGGTGACGCCGAAGCCGACTTCACCGCCCTGGACACCCGGCTGACCGGCCGGGCCACCTCCTGGGCCGACCTGACCCACGACACCAAACTCGGCGCCGCCACCCGACTGCTCGCCGCCGAGCTGACCCGACTGGCCGCCCTCGCCCCCGAGGTGGACGCCGATGCCGCCCGCGCCGCCCTGGCCGAGTTGGCCGCCGCGTTCCCGGTCTACCGCGGCTACCCGCCCGACGGGGTACGCCACCTGGCCAACGCCCGCGCCGAGGCCGGCCGCCGCCGCACCGACCTGACCGGGGCCCTGGACGCGATCACCCGGCGGCTGCGCGACCCCGACGACGAACTGGCCCGCCGCTTCCCCCAGTTCACCGGCGCGGTGATGGCCAAGGGGGTGGAGGACACCGCCTACTACCGGTGGAGCCGGTTCGTCGCACTCAACGAGGTCGGAGGCAGCCCCGCCCACTTCGGCACCCTGCCCGGCCGGTTCCACCGCTTCGCCGTCGCCCGACACGACCGCTGGCCGACAAGCATGACCACCCTGTCGACCCACGACACCAAACGCGGCGAGGACGTCCGCGCCCGCCTCGCCGTCCTCGCCGAACTGCCGCAACGCTGGGCGCAGCTGGTCACCGGCTGGATGGCGGCCGTGCCGTTGCCCGACGCCGCCCTGGCGCACCTGCTGTGGCAGACCGCCGTCGGCGCCTGGCCCGTCGAGCGTGAGCGCCTGCACGCGTACGCCGAGAAAGCCGCCCGGGAGGCCGCGGTCTCGACCGGTTGGACCGACCCCGACCCGGCCTTCGAGCAGGCCATGCACGCCCTCGTCGACGCCATGTACGACGACCCGGCCGTCAGTGGCGAGCTGGCCGCCTTCGCCGCCGAGATCACCCCGGCCGGCTGGTCCAACTCGCTCGGTCAGAAGCTGATCCAACTCGCCATGCCCGGGGTGCCGGACACCTACCAGGGCACCGAACTGTGGGACAACTCCCTGGTCGACCCGGACAACCGCCGCCCGGTCGACTTCGGCGTACGCCGGGAACTGCTGGCCCGGCTCGACGCCGGCTGGCAGCCGGCGGTGGACGACACCGGCGCGGCCAAGCTGCTCGTGGTGTCCCGCACCCTGCGGGCCCGCCGGGACCGGCCGGAGCTGTTCGGCGACTACCAGCCGATGCTCGTGCACGGCCCGGCGGCCCGCCACGCCGTCGTCTTCGACCGGGGTGGCGCGGTAGCCGTGGCCACCCGCCTGCCACTGCGGCTGGCCGCCGAGGGCGGCTGGCGCGACACCACCCTGTCATTGCCCGTTAATCAGATGTCGTGCCTGTTCACCGGTCGGGTCTACAGTGATGGACGGGTCCGACTCGCGGACCTGTTGGCCACATATCCCGTCGCTCTGCTGGTGCCCACCACCTGACCCGGGAGGCTGCGTCATGTCCGAATTCACGGTCTGGGCGCCCGAGGCGAAACGGGTACGGCTGCGCCTGCCCGACGCCGACCACGAGATGAGAGCCGGCCGGGGCGGCTGGTGGCGCGTCGAGGTCCCCGACGCCGGCTCCGACTACGCGTACCTGCTGGACGACGACGACCAGGCATTGCCCGACCCCCGCTCCCTGTGGCAGCCCTTCGGCGTGCACGGCGTCAGCCGCGCCTACGACCACTCGGCCTTCGCCTGGACCGACAGCGCCTGGACCGGCCGCCAACTGCCCGGCAGCATCCTCTACGAACTGCACGTCGGCACCTTCACCCCCGAAGGCACCTTCGACGCCGCGATCGACAAGCTCGACCACCTGGTCGACCTCGGCGTCGACATGATCGAACTGCTGCCGGTCAACGCCTTCAACGGCGAACACAACTGGGGGTACGACGGCGTCTGCTGGTTCGCCCCGCACGAACCGTACGGCGGCCCGGACGGGCTGAAACGGCTCGTCGACGCCGCCCACGCCAAAGGTCTGGGGGTGATCCTCGACGTCGTCTACAACCATTTCGGGCCCTCCGGGGCCTACGCGCCGCGCTTCGCGCCGTACCTCAGCGACCGCACCACCCCCTGGGGACAGGCCGTCAACCTCGACGGCCCGCACTCCGACGGGGTACGCCGCTTCATCCTCGACAGCGTGCTCATGTGGCTGCGCGACTACCACGTCGACGGCCTGCGCCTGGACGCCGTACACGCCATGCCCGACACCCGCGCGGTGCATCTGCTGGAGGAGATCGCCGTCGAGGTCGAGAGTCTGTCGGTGCACCTGGGCCGCCCGCTGTCGTTGATCGCCGAATCCGACCTCAACGACCCCCGGCTGATCAGCCCACGCGAGGCCGGTGGCTACGGCCTGCAGGCCCAGTGGAACGACGACGCCCACCACGCCCTGCACACCCTGCTCACCGGCGAACGGCAGGGCTACTACGGCGACTTCGGCACCATGGAATGCCTCGCCGAGGTGCTGACCGGCGCCTTCTTCCACACCGGCACCTGGTCCAGCTTCCGCAACCGCCAACACGGCCGCCCGGTCGACCCGCGCACCCCCGGGCACCGCTTCGTGGCGTACCTGCAGAATCACGACCAGATCGGCAACCGTGCGGTCGGTGATCGCCTCTCGGCGTCGCTGTCGCCCGCCATGCTCCGGGTCGGCGCGGTGCTGCTGATGGCCTCGCCCTTCACCCCGATGCTGTTCATGGGGGAGGAGTGGGCTGCTTCGACGCCCTGGCAGTACTTCACCTCCCACCCGGAACCCGAACTGGCCACCGCCGTTGTGCTGGGTCGCCGTCAGGAGTTCGCCACCCACGGCTGGACCGCCGAGGCGGTGCCGGACCCGCAGGACCGGCAGACGTTCGTACGCTCCCGGTTGGACTGGGCCGAGCTGGACAAACCCGAACACCGCGCGATGTACGACTTCTACCGGCGGTTGATCGCCCTGCGGAAGTCACGGCCCGAGCTGTCGGATCCGCACCTGTTCGCCGTCGAGGTGCGCCACGGGGACCGGTTCCTGGTGATGCGGCGCGGTGGGTGCCTGGTAGCGGCGAACCTGGCCGACAAGCCGCAGCGGGTGACGTTGCCGGGGGTGGCGCGACGGGTGCTGCTGGCGACGGGGGAGGGGGTCACGGTGACCCGAGACCGCATCGACCTACCAGCAGAAACAGCCGCGATAGTGGCGCTATGACCCTGGCCCTGAGCTTGTCTCGGGGTTTGTGGCGCTGACATCCGGAGCCGCCTCGAAGAGAAGGTCACCGGCTCGTTTGACCCGCAGCCCAACGCCGGGAACCCGCGAGACCATTTCGCCCATGAGGCTCTCCGCGTGGGCGCGAGACAAGTTCGTCGCGACGTACACCGGACCGGCGGATGTCCTTACCTCCTTCGGGAAATAGCCTGGCGAGATGTCGCTTCTGCTCGCACTGATGAAGCCGTTGTATGCTGCCGCCGCGACGCCCTGACGCTCGGCGACGAACTTCGCAAGATCGCGTACCGCTCGCGCGGCGGTGACAGGGCGTCGGGTGCCGCTCGGCCCCTCCAATGAGTAGATCGTGAACCGTCCCCGTACACGGCGGAGTCGCAGGCGTAGGAGTTGCCGTCGGCCATCGTCTGCAGCAGCCGCGACATAGCGGTCCAGGAAGATGGCGAGCAGTTCGTCGTCCAATTTTCGGACGCGGGTCGTCTCGATCGGATAATCCATCAGCCGTGCGACTTGGCCTTGGCCGAGGTTTGAGAGCGCGGCCTCCAACTGACCGACCGTGGTCACACCAAGTTCCGCCAGTTGGTCGACGAGAACGGCGAGTGACAGCGTGTCGCCCGGCTCATCGTCTGGGAAACGACTGGCGACCAGTGCGCCCAACGACGCCGGGCCCAGGAGAGTCGGGTCGAGCGTTTCCGGTGACGGCTCGTCGACTTCGATCACGGGCTCGTCAGCTGTTGCTGCATCATCCGCACCTTGCGGCCGGAGCAACTCTTCGATCTTGTCGAAGATCTCGTCCATGTACCGGCGCATACCGCCGGCCTCAATGAAGTACTGATCGACTCGACCTTTGTCATTGGATGGCAGTTCTTTGTAGCCGCCGGACTTGTAGCGGATGTCGTGCTCGTATTCTGCCCAGGCGTGGCCCGCCACGCTGCGCACCTGGATCTCCAAGCCCTTGTAGTTGTCGAAGAACTTCGTGAGAGCGCTGTAGCGGAGCTGCAAATCGGGATCTTTGAGGCCCGTGATGACGAGGTGCTCGCTGTCGTATCCGTTGTGTCTTTTTTCGCCGGGGTTGTGCCGTTCCCGGCACTCGCAGCGATTCTCGATGAGGTTGGCCATGTCGTTGCGCGCTCGGGTGGTGTAGACGATGACACGCGCCGCCACGCAGTCATGGATCTCTGTAGCGGGGTCGGAGTACTTCGGAGTTCCATCGTCCTTTAGCTTCGCTGACTTGTCCTTGTACGAGGCAAGCGTCTTTGGGCGTGCCTTCACAAGGTGCACGTCAATGCTGGCGTCCCGCGCCAACTCCGTGAGGAAGCGTCTCGTCTCGTCGGCCACCTCGGCCAAGAATGGCTGATCCTGCGCGTAGCGCCACAGGTGAGTGGGGACCATTTCCATGTCTTCGCCGTGGGACACGCCTGGATGCTACCGGCGGCTGCATCCAAAAGGGAGGGGTGGTTTGGCCGGTCCTTGTCGGGAGCGACTTCCTCGCGCATGGCAGATGATCCGACGTGGTCAATAGGTGCTGCTCAAGGTTCCCTTTCGCCGCTTGCGAGGGTCGCGCTCGGTGGTGAGGAAGGGTAGCGTCCGACAGGCGGCTTGGTGGCCGCCCGCTAACCAGGCCAACCACACGGGAGGTAGGCGGTAAGCGTGGTGATGAATACGGACACCGTAGGGGCGAGGATCCGCTACTGGCGGATGCGTCGGGGCGGGATGTCGCAGGCCGTCCTCGCCGGGCTCGCTGGCGTCAGCCAGCCCTATGTCTCGCAGATCGAGTCGGGTCGGAAGACCATCGACCGGCGCTCCACTCTCGTGTCCTTCGCCGCAGCCCTACAGGTCACCGTGGCTGACCTTCTCGGTCAGGGCACGGAACCGGGCGATCCGGCCCGCGAGGGTGCCGCCGAGTGCGTACCGGCGATCTGGTCCGCGCTGATCGAGATTGAGGACGGTGAGCGTCGACCGTCTACCCGTACGCAGGAGCAGTTGACGGCAGACCTGGCGCGCACTGATCAGCTTCGCAACCTCTGTAACTACCCGGCGATGGCGCGCATGCTTCCCGACCTGCTGCTGGAGTCCGCTGCCGCGGGCGGCACCGTGCTCGCTCAAGCGGCCTACCAGGCTGCGACATGTCTGCGGCACCTCGGGTACCGCCATCTGGCGCTGAACGCGGCTCGCGTCGCCGTTTCCGCCGCCGAGGAGGCCGAGCACTCCGCATGGATCGGTGCGGCACGGTTTGCCTATGTACAGAGCCTGCCGATCGAGTCCGCGTCGCTGGCTGCCCGGGCCGCCGGCCGATCGCTTGTCGAGTTGCAAAACGACGCTGGTGATGAGCAGGTGCGACAGATGCTCGGTCAACTTCACCTGTCGGCGGCCCTGACTTCGACTGTGGACGGCCGGGTAGACGTCGCCCGGGACCATCTGGCTGAGGCGAGCCGCGAGGCGACGAGCCTCGGGGATCCTGTGGACGGCGGCGGCTTCAACGGGTGCGGGTTCGGTCCGACCAACGTGGGTCTCTGGAAGATGTCCATCGCCGCAGAGCAGGGCGAGATGGGCAAGGTGATCGAGCTGTCCCGAGCGGTGCGGCCTCAGGTTCTCGCGGCCACCAATCGCCAGATGTCGTACTGGCTCGATCTTGGTCGGGCGTTCGCCGACACCGGTCGTCGGGATGCCGAAGCGCTGGGTGCCTTCGTGCAGGCCGAGCGGGCCGCACCCGTACCGTTCGCGCTGAACCCGCTAGCCCGCGATGCGGTGGTGGCCCTTGCCCAGCGGGCGAGGCGGCGGGCTGTCTCGGAAGACCTGCGGCTGCTTGCCAGCCGGATGGGCATCCACCTGGCTGCATAACTGGTGGTAATTAAGTAACTACCGCACTGTCTTAGCGTCCGGTTTGGGAAGGCGATCGCCTTCCTCGGCCAGATGAGACGGCGAGCAGCCCCTCCTGATCACGATCTCCACGGCCGGGTCTGTTGGAGGTAGGGATGCCAGGTCAGGGCGACGAGTCGGTCAGTCGGGGTGAGCAGATTCAGGCGGCTGAGCGGGAGGCGGCGAAGCGGCGGCTGTTGGAGCAGGCCGAGGCGGAGCGCGTACCGATGGAGGAGACCACTCGGGCGGTGCCGGATCGGCGGTGGCGGCGTGACCGGCCGCAGTGAGGTGCCGATCGGGCGGCGGGTGGCGCAGTGGCGGATGCGGCGGCGGATGACGCAGCAGGGCCTCGCCGACCGGCTGGGGAAGTCGAAGAGCTGGGTGGACAAGGTGGAGCGAGGTGCCCGTCGACTCGACAGGTTCTCGGTGATCCAGGCTATCGCCGAGGTGCTGCGCATCGACCCGGCGGTGTTGCTCGGCCAGCATCCGCTGTCAACCGGCGGCGACGTACGCGATGGGTTTGACGGGGTGCGAGCGGCGCTCGCGCGGTACGGGGTGTTCGAGGCGTCGGCGCGTGAGGTGCCGGTGGCGGAGCTGCGTCGGCGGGTGGGGCATGCCTGGTTGAGCTTTCAGCATGGGCAGTACGCCCAGGTGGTGCGTGCGCTGCCTGGGCTGCTGGACGCCGTGCAACTGTCGTCGGGTTCGGAGGACGGGGAGTTGCCGGTGCAGGCGTACCGGGTCGCCTCGTCGGTGCTGGTGAAGCTGGGTGAGGCCGACCTCGGGTGGTTGACCGCCGACCGGGCGGTGGCGGCGGCCGGCGAGGATGCGGTGTTGGCGGGTGCGGCGGCCATCTCGATCGGGCAGGCGCTGCGGCTCGCCGGTCGGCAGCGGCTGGCGCTGGCCGCCACCGTTGCCGCCGCGCAGCGGCTGACCGGCGTTGCGGCGCGACCGGCGGGGGATGGGGTGGCGTCGGGTCGGCGGGCGCAGGAGTTGGCGGTAGGTGGGACGCTGCTGCTCCAGGCCGCTCTCGCCGCGGCGGGCTGCGGCGAGCCTGGGCAGGCCGGGGTGCTGCTCGACCAGGCCGCAGCGGTGGCGGGCCGGGTCGAGGTCGCCGACGATCCGTACGGTACGAGTTTCGGGCCGGTCGCCGTGGAGCTGGCGCGGGTGGTGGTGGCGGTCGAGCGGGGCGCTGCGGCCGAGGCGGTCGGTCGGCACGAGCTGCTGATCCGGCGGGACGGGTGGCGGCGGTTGTCGCCCGAGTACCGGGGCGCCTACCTGGTGGACGCCGCGCGGGCGTACCTGCTGGCCGGTGACCTGTCCGGGGCGGGACGGATGCTGGTCGCGGCGGATGGAGTCGCGCCCGCTGAGGTCCGGTTGCGGCCGTCGGCGCGTACCCTCCTCACCGAGGTAGCTCGTGGCCGCCCCACCCCACCCGGCGTAACCCGCCTGGCCACCCTCGTCGGCCTCACCCGCTGACCCACCGCTGCCCAACGACGCTCGTCGCCCCGATGATGGTTCAGCGGCCGGCGCGTTTCCAGGCGCGGTAGAACTCCTTGTAGAGGAAGCGCTGCACCGGCGTGCCCGTGGCGGTGACCTGCTTGCCGAGGACCCGTGCTCCAATCCACATGCCGGCCACCTTGGGGACACCGGGCACCGATTCGGTCACCGAGGCCACCCCGTTGACCAGTTCCTGCTCTACCGGCGACAGGGCGACCTTGCGCAAGCCGAGGCGTTCGAGTAGCTGTCGTTTCGCGCCGTTGATGTCGCGAGCGAGGCGAAGGTAGTCCTCGTCGGTAACGCAGCGGGCCACGGCAGCGCGTAAGTCGGCGGCCTTGTCGCGATATTCGGCGATGCGGGCGACGACAAGGTCGACCCAGGCACGATCGCCCATCTGGCCGATCTCGCCCGCCTGCCAGAGCCGGCCTCCGAGCAGTGGTAGTTCTAGTTCGAGCAGCTGAACTCGGTGGGTGTCGCTGTCATCCGCCGCCGTGACGAGCGACTGATGGATGCCCCGAATGGCCTTGATGACGTCCAACACCACGGTCTCGGTGGCACCCTCGGTGGAGAGGTCAAAGGTCAGCAGGAAGTCGCGTCTGACGGGGTGTGCCTGGTAGGAGAGACGGGTGGCATCCGCGCGCGCCTGATACTTAAGCCCACGCGCCAGGGTTGCCGCGACGTAGACCTCCTCACCGGTGGGCGCCATGGACTGAAGGGGGCCTCGCAGCACGATCGATGCCGCTCGCGCCCAAGCGCCGAAAGGGTCGTCCTCCACCCCGTCGGGTGTGGCGATTCGATCCGAGTGGTGGCCGGCCACGCGTACATTGGCTGCCTGGAAAGCGCACCAGCCGTGAATACGCTTCGATAGTGAGTTGCGCTGATCAGGCAGGGCATCGTCGCAGGCGACCGCCTGCTCGATGAACTGGCCAAGGACCTTGTGGCCGCGCCAACTCTGCAACTCATGCAGCGCCAGGTCCTCGGCGTCGCGCACCCGGCTGGTCTCGTCGACATCCAACTGCAATGGATGCAGCAGCCCAGCGTCGGCCAACGCTCGGAGGAGGTATGGCTTACCACCGAAATCAGCGGCCGAAGGGCGAGCGAGCACCGGGTGGGCCACCCATACCCGTTCCATGAAGATCAGGGACTGGATCAGCTCGACAAATGCCTGACGGGCGAACGGATCGTCAGGCCGGCTGACCCGGTTCTGCGCAACGACGAAGTCCTCGGCACTGATGATCGATGTGACGTCTACGAGGACTTCCGTATTGCGGTGGGGGAGCCCTGCGCCTGCTCTACGAACCACTTGACGGCCTCCGGGCGACCCATCACGGTGCTGGCGAACGTCGGCTCTGGTTGGGCAAGTGTTTCCATGGATACGGGGAGATGCCGAACCCCTTTCGCATCCGTGGACATTAGACCGACGATCTCACCGAGACACAAGCCTGCGAGACCGTCCCAGACCTTCTGTCGAGGACGGTAGAAGAGGTCGAAGCGCGGCGCATCGGCCGCGAAATCGGTAAGATCCACGGCGGTACGCAGCATGTCCAGCGTCTGTGACGTCGTCCGCGTCTTCAGGGTGTAGCCAGCCGCAGCCATAGCGGTTTCGTGTGGTGGGGCTTCGGAACGAGCGCTACGAGTCAGGGATGCGACACGAACCGGTTCGTTGATGTGTCTCGCCGGTCTGCCGTTGACCGTGATCGTGCGCTCAGCCTGGGAGGCGACCACCACGATCGGTGTGCGGTCGGTCCCCAACTCGGGTGCGACGATGAGCGTGGCGACCGGTTCCCGTCGTTCCAGCAGGCAGATCACGGAACAGAACTCCGCGCTGCTGGGATTGACGAACTCGGCTGTGCCGTCGATCGGGTCGATCACCCAGATCCGCTCGGGCTCCTCGTCCTCACCGGGCCGCCAGGTACCGCTGCCGGACTCCTCCGCCAGCACCCGAGCAGCCGGATCCAGGGCCCGGATCCGGTTGATAACCAACTCTTCAACCGCGAGATCGGCCTCGGTGAGCAGGGTTTGGTCGGCCTTCTCCTGCACGTCCAAGTCGGCCACCCGTGACCGGTACGCCGTGAGCACGCCCAACAGTTCTGTGGCTAGGTCGGTCCACAGCTTGTCAAGATTCATCGGCTCGACTCTCCTCGCGACCAACTCGACGGGGCCACTCGATGGACGAGGTCATCATTCCACTCTGGCACTGATCCGCCGAGTGACAGATGAGGGTCACAGCTCGGGGCGCATTCACCATCGCGCTGATTGCCTACCGATGGCGACAAGTCTCCCGCATGTCGATCATCATCGTGGCTCTGGCGACGCGGTGCGGTAACCGTCACCGGAACCCGCCTGCGTGGCGAGAGCGTGATCTCGCCAAAGGGAGCCCATCGTCGCCTGACCTCGTCACAAGATCGTGCTCAATGTCGGATCG
>NZ_BOPA01000021.1 GCF_016863515.1 Micromonospora gifhornensis | reverse complement strand
AGTGGCGGCACGTAGGACATAGCCGAGTCCAACTGTGATCCAGATCGCGATGGTTACTGGTGTTGTCTGCTCTGGTCGCACCGAGGCGGGACGGCGCCGCAGGTACTCATACGGTATAGCGATGCCGAAGACTGCAGCGATAAGGCAAGTCATCACCCACGGCATGCCGAGGGTGGCGCCGATCCCTAAGGCAATTGCAATACGTGTGAGAGCCGCGGCGGCTGACCATCGTACGTTGTGTCGCATAATCTTCTGGCTGGCGCCCATCGGCAATCGCTTCCGCGCCTTCTTCGCGGGATGGGCGGCGTCGTCGGCCAGTCCGATTATGTCGTTCCATTGATAACGCGCGGTATAGATCAGGAACTCCAGTGCGAACCAGACAGCCAACGCGTTCCACAGTCCACTCCAATCGAGCCGGATAGGTCCAGCCCAGAGGAGGGGTCCGGCGATTGCCGGCACGATGAGCCACTTGATCCAGTCTGCAGTTCTCGGCCATATCAGGTAGGACCAGAGCTTGCGTTCGTAATCGAGAGGAGGCTCGGGCCTACGAAAGTCCACGGTTCGTGCCGCGTATCTCGCTATATGCTTGAAGAAAAGTGAATTCCCGCCGACCGCGGTGACCATCACCTCGACGGTGAACAGGAGTGCGAAAAGGCCGTACGCGACAAGCATGATCAGCTGCCACGGCCGTTCGAGCTTGAGTGCGACATACAGGGCGAGTCCGCCGAAGACGACCACGACGCAGAAGTAGATCAGCAGGGAGAGTAGTCGATGGCCGAGTCGTCCGCGCCGCAAGCTGGTTATCTGGGTTGTCACGCCGATGAGGCTGGCAGGGCGCAACTGTGGGATCGCTATCAGCCGATCTGCCGCATACTGCTGCAGCTCCGTCTCTATCGCCCGCATGTAGTACGAGCGTATCGTTGCAGAGATGCCGATCATCTGCATGTACGCCAGCACGGCGAGGGTCGGCAGCGGGGTTGCGGCGAGCAACGCATCGTCTGCCTTGATGCAGTCCGCTTTCCCCGTGAACTGGCAGGTCTGGCTAATGACCGCCACAACGGCAGTGGCAAGGGCTACCGCTACACCGATCATCGCCGCCATGGTTGCGACATGGGTGCGTTCATCATCGCGCGCCATCTCATAATCGCTGATCAACACGGCGAGTCGAGCTTGGTCAGCAGGGTTATCGGTGGTGCCAACCGTCACGCGGGCCATGGTCATCAATGTGGCATACCGCAGCGTGTGGCGACACCTGTCGAAACGGTAGTAGACCAGCAGTCGTTCGGACCATTCCTGGAACGCGAGTTGAACCGGACGGGAACTCGGTAGTCACCGCCAGCCCTGCGTGAGGCGGGTGTTGGCGTGGAGGAGGTGCTGGGCGAGGAGGTCGGCGCGCCGCTCGTCGACCCGGTGTGCGGGGGCGGAGATGGTGAGTGCGGCCACGGCGCCCCGGGTGGGGTGGACGACGGCCACGCCGACGGCGTACACACCGTCGACGCATTCTTCGATGTTCGACGCGTAGCCGCGGGAGCGTACGGCGTCGAGTTCCTTGATCAGTTGGTCGGTCGTGGTGATCGTGGCGGCGGTCAGCGCGGCCAGGGTCCGCGGATGCAGCGCCCGGATGTCCTTCGGGCGCATCTGGGCGAGCAGGGCCTTGCCGCCGGCGGTGGTGTAGGCGGGTAGTCGGTCGCCGGTGCGGACGCCGACCCGGACGGTCTGCGTGCTCTCGACGCCGTCGAGGAAGACGACACAGGCACCCTGCAAGCCGATCAGGTTGACCGTCTCGCGGGTGGTCGCGGCCAGGTGTTCCATGTGGGGGCGGACGGCGGCGACGACGTCCCAGGGGGCCTGTCGGGTGGCGACCTCGTGTGCCGCAGGGCCGAGCCGGTACCGGCGGGAGTCGTCCTGGCGGGCGAAGTCGAACTCCTTGAGCGTGGACAGCAGCCGGTGCGCGGTGGACGGGGCGACCTGCAGGTGCCGGCCGAGGTCCGCCACGCTCACCGACTCCTGGGCGCCGAGATACAGCAGGGCTCGTAGCGCGTTGCCCACCGACTCCATGACCTGCCTCCCACTGCTCGCCGCCGACCCGCGCAGTATTCCGCACAGAGGAACCCTTCTCCCAGACCCTTCTGCGTGACGGAAGATCAAGGTCTACTGGTCGGGGGTCGACGGAGAGGAACTGTGCGGTGGCGAGCGTGCGTGACGTGACCTTCGAGCTGCTGCGGGCGCACGGCCTGACCACCATCTTCGGCAACCCCGGCTCGAACGAGCTGCCGTTCCTGGCCGGTATGCCGGACGACTTCCGGTACCTCCTCGGCCTGCACGAGGGCGTGGTGCTGGCCATGGCCGACGGGTATGCCCAGGCCCGCCGAGGCCCGGCGCTTGTCAACCTGCACGCGGCAGCGGGCAGCGGCAACGCGATGGGCCAACTGACGAACTCGGTCTACTCGCACAGCCCGCTTGTGGTCACCGCCGGGCAGCAGGTCCGCTCGACGGTCGGCCAGGAGGTGATGCTCGCCAACGTGGACGCCGCCGCGCTGCCCCGGCCGCTGGTGAAGTGGAGCAGCGAGCCGGCCGCCGCCGAGGACGTGCCCCGAACCATCAGCCAGGCGATCCACACCGCCACGCTGGCACCTCAGGGACCGGTGTACGTGTCGGTGCCGTACGACGACTGGCAGGCCCAGTCCTCCGTCGACGCGCGGCACCTGCTGTCCCGTACCACCGTGACCGCCGCGGCGCTGACCACCCGGCAGCTCACCGAGCTTGCCGCGGTGCTGGACCGCGCCGACCGGCCGGTGCTGATCCTCGGACCCGACGTCGACGCGACCGCCGCGAACGACCATGCCGTGGCGCTCGCCGAAGCCCTCGCCGCCCCGGCCTGGATCGCCCCGTCGGCGTCGCGCTGCCCGTTCCCCACCCGCCACCCCGCCTTCCGCGGCGTGCTGCCGGCCGGGGTCAAGGCGATCAGTGACCTGCTGACCGGACACGACCTCGTCCTGGTCGTCGGCGCACCGGTGTTCCGCTACCACCAGTACGACCCGGGAAGGTATCTGCCCGAGGGCACCCGACTGGTGCACCTGACCGTGGACCCGGACGAAGCCGCCCGCGCGCCGATGGGCGACGCGATCGTCTGCGATCTCGCCGACACCCTCACCCGGCTGGCCGCCGCCGTCACCCCCGGGCGGCGGGCCGCCCTCGTACCGTTGCCGCCCATTGCGACGCCGCGACCAGCCTCGGCGGGCCGGCTGCATCCTGAGGAGGTGTTCGCCGTGCTGCGGGACACCGCTCCGGCCGACACCGTCTGGGTCACCGAATCCACCTCGACCAGCGGTGCCTTCTGGGCGCAGGCGGACCTGCGCCGGCCCGGCAGCTACTACTTCCCCGCCTCCGGCGGCCTCGGCTTCGGGCTGCCCGCGGCCGTCGGGGTGCAGGTGGCCGACCCCGACCGGCAGGTCGTCGCCCTGGTCGGGGACGGGTCGGCCAACTACGGCATCACCGCGCTGTGGACCGCCGCCCGCTACCGCATCCCGGTCATCTTCGTCATCCTGCGCAACGGGACGTACGGCGCCCTGCGCTGGTTCGCAGGGGTGCTGGAGGCCGGGGAAACCCCGGGCCTGGACATCCCCGGCATCGACTTCACCGCGCTGGCCGCCGGTTACGGCGTCACCGGCGTCGCGGTCTCCAGCCGTACGGCACTCGTCGAGGCGGTCACCGACGCCCTCGCTGCCGGGGAACCCCGGCTCATCCAGGTCGACACCGACCTCACCACCCCCTGAACCGCTGAAAGGCAAGCCCATGTCCGCACCCCAGCCGTCCGCCCCGGTGCTCGGCCGTTTCCCCGACTTCCCGCACGAGCAGGTGATCTTCTGCCAGGACCCGGAGACCGGGCTGCGGGCGATCATCGCCATCCACGACAGCACCCTCGGCCCGGCCGTCGGCGGCACCCGGATGCACCCGTACGCCACCGAGGCCGACGCGTTGACCGACGTGCTGCGCCTGTCGCGGGGGATGACGTACAAGAACGCGGTCGCCGGCCTGCCCTGCGGCGGCGGCAAGGCGGTCATCATCGGCGACCCCGACACGATCAAGTCCGAGGCGTTGCTGGAGACCTACGGACGTTTCGTGCAGAGCCTCGGTGGCCGCTACGTCACCGCCGGCGACGTCGGGATCAGCGCCGCCGACCTCGATGTGATCGGCCGGTCCACCGACCACGTCCTCGGCCGCACCACAAACGCCGGAGGGTACGGCGACAGCGGCCCGATGACCGCGTATGGTGCCTTCCACGCCCTGCGGGCCGCCGCTGCCGTCCGATGGGGGACCGCCGACCTGGCCGGCCGTACCGTCGGGGTCGAAGGGCTCGGCAAGGTCGGCCACGAACTCGTCCGCCTCCTCGTCGAGGCCGGTGCCACGGTCACCGCCGCCGACATCTCCGCACACGCCCGCGAACGGGTCCGACGGGAACAGCCCGCGGTGCTTCTCGCCGAGCGGGTCATCGACGCGCCTGTCGACATCTACGCCCCGTGCGCGCTCGGTGCCACCCTCACCAGCGACTCGGTCCCGACGATCCGCGCGGCAGTGGTCTGCGGCGCCGCCAACAACCAACTCGCCACCCCCGAGGTCGAGCAGCAGCTCGCCGAGCGCGACATCCTCTGGGTGCCCGACTTCGTCGCCAGCGCCGGTGGGGTCACCACCGGATCGGCCGAGTACCGGCGGATTCCCCTGGAGGAGGTGCCCGCCCAGGTTGCGAAGATCTTCGACACGGTGACCGAGGTGCTCGACCTGGCCCGCCGGCAGGGCATCCTGCCCGGCACGGCAGCCGAAGACATCGCCCACACCCGCATCCAGCAGGCACGAACCGGCCTCAAGCACGGCTACCTACCCCGCTGACCGACCCCCTTTTGATCGACTCCGTTACGGCGTGATGGCGGTATCCGGCCAGGCGGGTCACCGCCGTTACGGCGTAACGTCGAGGCCGTCAGCCGTGCCCGACGTCGAGGCCGTCAGCCTGTGTGCGCCGTCAGCCCGCGTGCGACGGCTGGCCCGTCAGGCCTCCCGCGGGTGGGGCAGTTGACCATGGGAGGTCCGATGATCCCGACGCTGATCGTGTTCGGCCTGCTGTTCGGGCGCTGGTGGCGTTCGGCGCTCATCCTCGCTGCGGTGGGATGGCCGGTTCTGCTTGTCGCGAGCGGTGTGGAGGACGTCGGGCCGGGTCTGCTCGCCGCCGCCGGGCTGGCCGTGCTCAACACCGCCGTCGGCGTCCTGATCCATCAGGGCGTCCTGCTGGTCATCCGGAGACGACGAGCCTCCTGACCGTCACCGAGCGGACCACGGATCGCCGCCCCACCCGGCACCCGCACGGACACCATGCGGCGGCATCTGACTCAGACACCGGGCCGCGGGTGGCCGCCAAATGAGATCGCGGCGGCCGCCCCAGGGGCGACCACCGCGATCCGGTGTTCTCGGGGTGTGGGTCAGCCGGCCAGGCTGGCCACTCCGCGCGGCAGGAACCGCTGGCCGGTCACCCGCTCGCTGGTGCCGGTCCGGTCCAGGTACGGCGTGACGCCGCCCAGGTGGAACGGCCAGCCGGCGCCGAGGATCATGCACAGGTCGATGTCCTGCGCCTGCGCCACGACACCCTCGTCGAGCATCAGCCGGATCTCCTGCGCCAGCGCGTCCAACGCGTTCTGCCGCACCTGCTCCTCGGTGAGCGGCTGGTCGCCGACCACCAGCAGCTTCGCCACCTCGGCGTTGATCTCGTCGTCGACGACGATCGGCTGGCCGGAGTCGGCGATCCGCTTGAGGTTCTCGCTGATGCCGAAGCGCTCCGGGAAGGCGGCGTGCAGGGTGCCGCCCACGTGGTACGCCACGGCCGGGCCGACCAGCTGGAGCAGGGCCAGCGGACGCATCGGCAGACCCAACGGGTCCACCGCGCGGTTCGCCACCTCCAGCGGGGTGCCCGCGTCCACGGCGGCGAAGATCGCCCCGAGGAAGCGGGTGAGCAGCCGGTTCACCACGAACGCCGGGGCGTCCGCGACCAGCACCGAGGACTTCTTCAGCTGCTTGCCGACCGCGAAGGCGGTGGCCAGCGTGGCGTCGTCGGTGCGCTCACCGCGGACGATCTCCAGCAGCGGCAGTACGGCAACCGGGTTGAAGAAGTGGAAGCCCACCACCCGCTCCGGGCGCTCCAGCTCCGCCGCCATCGCCGTGATGGACAGCGACGAGGTGTTCGTCGCCAGCACCGCCTCCGGCTTGACGATCTTCTCCAGCTCGGCCCAGACCTGCTTCTTGACGTTCAGGTCCTCGAAGACCGCCTCGATGACGAAGTCCGCCTCGGCGAACGCCGCCTTGTCCACCGAGCCACTGACCAGGCCGTACAGCTTGGCGGCCGTGCCCTTGTCCATCCGGCCCTTGCTGACCTGCTTCTCGATCTGGGTGTGCACGTAGCCCACCCCCTTGTCGACCCGGGCCTGGTCCAGGTCGGTCATCACGACCGGCACCTGCAGGCGGCGGGCGAACAGCAACGCCAGCTGGCTGGCCATCAGGCCGGCGCCGACGATGCCCACCTTGGTCACCGGGCGGGCCAGGCCCTTGTCCGGTGCCCCGGCCGGGCGCTTGGCCCGCCGCTGCACCAGGTCGAAGGCGTACAGGCCGCTGCGCAGCTCCTCGGAGAAGATCAGGTCGGCGAGGGCCTCGTCCTCGGCGGCGGTGCCGGCGGCGAAGTCGGCGTCCTTCGCCGTCTCCAGCAGGTCCAACGCCTTGTACGCGGACGGGACAGCGCCGTGCAGCCGCTGGTCGAGGGTCTGCCGGGCGAAGTAGAGCACCCCGGCCCACATGTCCTTGTCGACCTCGGGCCGGGTCACGGTGACCTCGCCCCGGACGACTCCGGCGGCCCACTCCAGGGACCGCTCCACGAAGTCGGCCGGCTCCAGCAGCACGTCGGCGATGCCCAGCTCAGCGGCCTGCTTTGGCTTGAGCATCTTGTTCTGCATGAGCGGGTTCTGGATGATCACCTGGGTGGCCGCCGGGATGCCGATCAGGTTCGGCAGCAGCTGGGTACCGCCCCAGCCCGGGATCAGACCCAGGGAGACCTCCGGCAGCGCCAGGGCGGCGGCACCGGCCGACAGGGTCCGGTAGTGGCAGTGCAGGGCCAGTTCCAGTCCGCCGCCCATCGCCGCGCCGTTGACGAAGGCGAAGGTCGGGATCTGGCTGTCCTTGAGCCGGGCGAAGACCCGGTGGCCCAGCTGCCCGATGGCCAGCGCCTGTTCCCGGTCGGCCAGCAGCGGCAGGCTGGTGATGTCCGCGCCGACGCAGAAGATGTACGGCTTGCCGGTGACCGCGATGAACGCCGGCTCAGCGGCCAGGGCGGCGGTGATCGCCTCGTCCAGGCTGGACAGTCCGCCGGGGCCGAAGGTGTTCGGCTTGGTGTGGTCGAAGCCGTTGTCGAGGGTGATCAGGGCGGCCGGACGGTCCAGCCCCGGCACGTTCACCTGGCGCAGCAGGGCCCGGGTGACCACCTCGTTCGGTGCGGTCAGCGCGCTCACTTGTTGCCCTCCCAGTGCGGGTTCTCCCAGATCACGGTGCCGCCCATGCCGATGCCGATGCACATCGCGGTGAGGCCGTAGCGGACCTCGGGGTGCTCGGCGAACTGCCGGGCGAGCTGGGTCATCAGCCGTACGCCCGAGGAAGCCAGGGGGTGACCGATGGCGATCGCGCCGCCCCACTTGTTGACCCGCGGGTCGTCGTCGGCGATGCCGAAGTGGTCCAGGAAGGCGAGCACCTGTACGGCGAACGCCTCGTTCAGCTCGAACAGGCCGATGTCGTCGATGGTCAGCCCGGCGATGCGCAGGGCCTTCTCCGTCGACGGGATCGGGCCGACGCCCATCACCTCGGGCTCGACGCCGACGAAGCCGTACGACACCAGGCGCATGGCGACCGGCAGGCCCAGCTCGCGGGCGACGTCCTCGGCGACCAGCAGGCTGGCGGTGGCGCCGTCGTTCAGACCGGCGGCGTTGCCCGCGGTCACCTTGCCGTGCGGGCGGAACGGGGTCTTGAGGCTGCCCAGCTTCTCCAGCGAGGTGTCGCGGGGGGCCTCGTCGGCCGTGGCCAGACCCCAGCCGCCCTCCTCGTCCCGGATGGCCACCGACACCAGGTCGTCCTGGAGCTTGCCGTTGGCGTACGCCTTGGCGGTCTTCTGCTGCGAGGCGAGCGCGAAGGCGTCGGTGCGCTCCTTGGTGATGTGCGGCAGCCGGTCGTGCAGGTTCTCCGCGGTGGCGCCCATGACCAGCGCGGACGGGTCGACGAGCTTCTCGGCGACGATGCGCGGGTTGGGGTCGACGCCCTCGCCCATCGGGTGGCGGCCCATGTGCTCGACACCACCGGCGATCGCCACGTCGTACGCGCCCACGGCGATGGCGCTGGCGACGCTTGTCACGGCGGTCATCGCCCCGGCGCACATCCGGTCGATGGCGAAGCCGGGGACGCTCTTGGGTAGACCCGCCAGCAGGGCGGCGGTACGGCCGATGGTCAGTCCCTGGTCACCGATCTGGGTGGTGGCGGCGATGGCCACCTCCTCGACCCGCTCCGGGGGCAGCTGCGGGTTACGGCGTAGCAGTTCGCGAATGCATCGGATCACCAGGTCGTCGGCGCGGGTGTTGGCGTACATGCCACCCGCCTTGCCGAACGGGGTACGGACGCCGTCGACGAAGACGACATCCCGAACTTCACGGGGCACTGGAGCCTCCTAGCCGGCACTGGCATTTCCCCGAATGCTACCCGTCAGTAACAATCCTCGCCCCACCCCACCCTGTGGCCCAGCCCACACCCAGCCTCACCCCGCCCCTTCACCCTTGTTGATCAAGAGGTTTGCGTCTGCCGTACGGCGTGTCGCTGACGCAAACCTCTTGATCAACAAAGAGGTCGGGGGGTCAGGTGGGGAGGAGGGCTTCGGTGAGGGCGGGGAGGAGGAGGGTGATCTGCCATTCGCGGGCGTGGAGGGCGCGTAGGGCGTCGGCGACCGTGGCTTCGGTGATCTCCTCGGGGGGTTGCCAGGCGAGCCGGCGGACCGTGTCGGGGGAGATCAGGTTCTCCGGCGGCAGGTTGTGCTCGCCGGCCAGCCGCAGCACCACCTCGCGGGAGCGGGCCAGCCGGGCGGCGGCAGCCGGATCCCGTTCGGCCCAGCGGTGCGGCGGGGGCGGGCCCTCCACCGTCGGTGCCACCGGCAGATCCTCGTCCGGCAACTGCCGCGCGTCGTCCAGCGCCGCCAGCCAGGTCCGGGCCAGCCGGCGTACCGACCGGCCGCCGAAACCGGGCAGGGTGAGCAGCGTCTTCTCGTCCTTCGGGTCCAGTTCCGCCGCTGCCACGATGGCCGAGTCGGGCAGCACCCGGCCCGGCGCCGAGTCCCGGCGGGCGGCGATCTGGTCGCGGGCGTACCACAGGGACCGCACCCGCGCCTGCGCCCGTGCGCCGCGGACCCGGTGGATGCCGGAGGTACGGCGCCACGGCTCGGCGCGTACCCGGGGCGGGCGGGTGCCGGCCTGAACCAGCGCGGCGAACTCCTCCTCCGCCCACTGCGACTTGCCCTGCCGGGTCAGCTCCGCGTCGAGGGCGTCCCGCAGGTCGGTCAGCAGCTCCACGTCCAACGCCGCGTACGTCAGCCAGGACTCCGGCAGCGGCCGGCTGGACCAATCCGCCGCCGAGTGGTGCTTCTCCAGGCTGTAGCCGAGCAGCTGCTCGGTGAGCGCGGCCAGGCCCACCCGTTCGAAACCGGCGAGCCGGGCGGCCAGCTCGGTGTCGAACAACCGCCGCGGACGCAGCCCCAACTCGGCGAGGCAGGGCAGATCCTGGTTGGCCGCGTGCAACACCCACTCGGTGTCCGCGATCACGGCGTCGAGCGCACTCAGGTCGGGCAGCGGCAACGGGTCGATCAGCGCGGTACCGGCGCCGCTACGCCGCAACTGCACGAGGTACGCCCGTTGGCTGTAGCGGTAGCCCGAGGCGCGCTCGGCGTCCAGGGCCACCGGGCCGCTGCCGGCCGCGAATCGGGCCACCACCTCGGCAAGTTGCTCCGGGACGGTCACCGGCTCAGGGGTGCCCTCGCGAGGGGCGGTCAGCGGCACGGACTCGCCGCCGGTGGATTCGGTCCCCGCGTCCGACGGCTCCGGCCGCGCCGAGGGCGGGGTCTCGATGTCGTTTCCCGTACGGCTTGCGGCGGTCCGACGGCGCAGGGGTGGTTCGTCGGTCACCTGACAACCCTAGTGCGGAAGCGGAACACACCGCGCGCACCCGCCCCCGCCGCGTGTCGACCCGGCCGGTCCGCCGCCCGCGGCTCAGCCGGTGGCGGCGGCTCGGCGGTCGGGCAGGGCGGTGACGCCGGGCGGCGGCAGGCCGGCGGTGGAGGCGAGCAGGGTGCACCAGGCGTACAGGTGCGAGGCGAGGTCCCCGTCAGTCGGTGTCCACGAGGCGCGGATCTCGATGTCGGCGGTCGCGGGCGGACCGGCCAGATCCCCGAACCGGTTCGACATCGTCTGGGTGACCGTCCCGCCGATCGCCCGGTAACCCGCATCCTGGGCGTCGAGGGCATCGGTGAGCCAGGTCCAGGCGACCCCCGGCAGCAGCGGGTCGGCGGCCAGATCGCTCTCCAACTCGGCGGTGACGTAGGTGACCAGCCGCAGGGTGCCCTGCCAGGCCTCGTGTCCGACCGGGTCGTGCAACAGGATCAGCCGCCCGGTGGTCACCTCGTCGCCGTCGCGCAGCACTGAGGCGGAGAGCGCGAAGGCGTACGGTGCGAGTCGTTGCGGGGCGCCGATCTCCTCCAGGTCGATCTCCGGCCGGGGTGTCGCCGACCGGAGCCCGGCGACCGCGCGGGCGAAGGTGTCCGGAAGCGCGATCGGGGGGGCCATGTCCGCAGCCTAAGCCGCCACCCGCCGCCTCGCTGTGACGGCACGCCGAGGATCGACTCGCCGTTGATCACTTGTCGGCTCGCGCCGATCCGGTCCGCGTCGGCTGTTAACAGGGGACCCCTGCTCTACCGCAGGCGTTAACAAGGTGCCCTTCCTTTCATGTCACGTCACAAAGTGGGCGGTGGGGGAGGGAGACGGGTGCAGCGCGTGGCACGATGGCCGCGATGACCACCGACACCACGGGCGCCGCTGCCCGAGACGACGCTTCCCGCCCCGGCGGGCCCGCCGACTCGCCCTTCGTGCGGGCGTGTCGTCGTCAGCCCGTCCCGCACACCCCGGTCTGGTTCATGCGCCAGGCCGGCCGGTCGCTGCCGGAGTACCGCGAGATCAGGGCCAACGTGGCGATGCTGGAGTCCTGCCGCCGCCCCGACCTGGTCACCGAGATCACCCTCCAGCCGGTACGCCGGCACAAGGTGGACGCGGCGATCCTGTTCAGCGACATCGTGGTGCCGGTCGCCGCCGCCGGGGTCGACCTGGACATCGTGCCCGGCACCGGGCCGGTGGTGGCCGAGCCGGTGCGTACCGCCGCCGACGTGCAGCGGATCCGCCCGATCGGTCGCGACGACGTCCCGTACGTCGACGAGGCGGTCCGGATGCTGGTCAAGGAGTTGGGCGACACCCCGCTGATCGGCTTCGCCGGTGCGCCGTTCACCCTGGCCAGCTACCTGGTCGAGGGCGGGCCGTCGCGCAACCACGTCAAGACCAAGGCCCTGATGTACGGCGATCCCGAGCTGTGGCACGCCCTGGCCGGCCGGCTCGCCGAGGTGACCCTGGCGTTCCTGCGGGTGCAGATCGCCGCCGGGGTCAGCGCGGTGCAGCTCTTCGACTCCTGGGCGGGCGCGCTCTCCGAGGCCGACTACCGCCGGTTCGTGCTGCCGCACTCGACGACCGTGCTGTCCGGCCTGGCCGACGCGGGGATCCCCCGGATCCACTTCGGGGTGGGCACCGCCGAGCTGCTCGGCGCGATGGGTGAGGCCGGGGCCGACGTGGTCGGCGTGGACTGGCGTACCCCGCTGGACGTCGCGACCCGGCGGATCGGGCCCGACAAGGCGGTGCAGGGCAACCTCGACCCGTGCCTGCTGTTCGCCCCGTGGCCGGTCATCGAGGCCGAGGTGCGCCGCATCCTCGACGAGGGCCGCGCCGCCCCCGGGCACGTGTTCAACCTCGGACACGGGGTGCTGCCGGAGACCGACCCGGAGGTGCTCACCCGAGTGGTCGCACTGGTGCACGAACTGTCCGCCCGCCCCGCCGAGGGGGCCTGACCGCCATGGCGTCGCGGTGGCGGCTGGCGGTCGTCGGCGGCGGCATCGCCGGCCTGGCCGCCGCGGTCCGGTTGCGCGACCGCGCCCCGGAAGACACCGAGATCATCGTGTACGAGCAGTCCGGCGCGCTCGGCGGCAAGCTGCGTACCGGTGAACTGCTTGGCGGTCCGGTGGAGTTCGGTGCCGAATCGTTCCTGATGCGGGATCCGGCCGGCGGCGACTCGGCGGTGGTGACCCTGATCCGCCGCCTCGGACTGGCCGACCGGATCGTGCACCCCACCGTCGGGCAGGCGGCGCTCGCCGTCGACGGCCAGTTGCGGCCGATCCCCGGCGGCACGCTGATGGGCGTACCCGGGGATCTGGAGAAGGTGGCGACGGTGGCCCGGCCGACCCCGCAGGCCGACCACGACGACGGCGCGCCGATGCTCGGTGACAGCGACGACGTCTCCGTCGGCGCGCTGGTCCGCGCCCGGTTCGGCGACGAGGTGGTCGACCGGCTGGTCGACCCGATGCTCGGCGGCGTGTACGCGGGCCGGGCCGACGACCTGTCCCTGGCCACCACCATGCCCGCCCTGGCCCGCGCCGCCCGCACCCGGCACACGCTGCTCGACGCGGTCCGGGCCGCGCAGGCCGCCGCACCCCGCTACACCGGCCAACCGATCTTCGGCACCCTCGACGGCGGGCTGAGCACCCTGGTCGAGGCCGCTGCCACGGCCAGCGGGGCGACCATCCGCACCAACGCCGCGGTCCGTGAACTCACCCCGACCGGCACCGGCTGGCGACTGACCGTCGGGCCGACCCGCGACCCGGAGCACGTCGACGTCGACGCGGTGGTGCTGGCGGTGCCGGCCCGGCCGGCGGCCCGGCTGCTCACCGGCGTGGCCGACGCGGTGGCGGCGAAGATCGGCGGGCTGGACTACGCAAGCGTCGCGCTTGTCACCCTGGCCCTGCCCGAGCCGACGCTGCCGCAGCTGTCCGGCTTCCTGGTGCCCGGCACCGAAGGGCTGCTGATCAAGGCGTCCACGTTCTTCACCACCAAGTGGGGGCACCTGCGTCGCGACGACGGGGTGGCGCTGGTGCGCGCCTCGGTGGGCCGCTACGGCGACGAGGCCCAGCTCCAACGCTCCGACGAGGACCTGGCCGCCACCGTGCACCGGGAGTTGTCGGCGGTGCTCGGCACGCCGCTGCCCGCCCCGGTCGGCGGGCACGTGCAGCGCTGGGGTGGGGCGTTGCCGCAGTACACCCCCGGGCACCTCGATCGGATCGCCGCCGCGCGGACCATCCTGCGGGCGGCGCATCCGACGCTGACGTTGGCCGGTGCCGGCTACGACGGCGTGGGCATTCCGGTCTGCGTCCGCTCCGGCGAGACGGCGGCCGAGGAGATCATCACTGCATTGGGAGGATCGGCGAGATGACCGAGCAGAGCAACGCGGCCCGGCTGAAGGAACTCAACTCCACAATCCGCTACACCATGTGGTCGGTGTTCCGGGTCAGCGCCCCGCTGCCGTCGCTGCGCGACAACGTCACCGGCGAGGTCGAGTCGCTGATCGAGGAGTTGGCCGGCAAGGACGTGGTGGTCCGGGGCACGTACGACGTGGCCGGGCTGCGCGCCGACGCCGACCTGATGATCTGGTGGCACTCCTCGTCCAGCGACGCCCTCCAGGACGCCTACCTGCGGTTCCGGCGTACCACGCTGGGGCGGGCGATGACCCCGGTCTGGTCGCAGATGGCGCTGCACCGGCCGGCGGAGTTCAACAAGAGCCACATCCCGGCCTTCCTCGCCGGTGAGGAGGCCCGCGCCTACCTGTGCGTCTACCCGTTCGTCCGCTCGTACGACTGGTACCTGCTGCCCGACGCCGAGCGGCGGGAACTGCTCGCCGAGCACGGCCAGATGGCCCGGGGCTACCCGGACGTACGCGCCAACACGGTGGCCTCGTTCGCGCTCGGCGACTACGAGTGGATGCTCGCCTTCGAGGCCGACGAACTGCACCGGATCGTGGACCTGATGCGGGACCTGCGCGCCTCGCGGGCCCGGCTGCACGTCCGCGAGGAGGTGCCGTTCTACACCGGCCGCCGCCGCTCGATCGCCGACATCGTCACCGCCCTGGCGTGAAAGGAAGGGCACCTTGTTAACGCCTCGTGCATAGCAAGGGCCCCCTGTTAACACTCACCGGCGCCGACGGGCCGACGCGTCAGCGTCGGCCCGTCGGTCGGCCGGGCGGGGCCGCACCCGAGGGAGATGGGCGCGACCCCGCTCGGGATCAGGTGGTGGCCGTACAGGTCAGCGTGGGTGCGCTGGCACTGGAGCCGGAGGCCAGGAAGCCGAACGTGGTGCTGGCTCCGGAGCCGAGGCTGCCGTTGTAGCTGACGTTGGTGGCGGTCACCGTCGAGCCGCTGGAGCTGAGCGTGGCGTTCCATGCCTGGCTGACCTGCTGACCGTTGGCGTACGTCCAGGTCACCCGCCAGCTGCGGATGGCCGCGCTGCCCGCGGTCACAGTCACCTCACCCTGGAAGCCACCGGACCAGCTGTTGGTCACCTGGTACGTCGCCGAGCAGGCACCCGTCGCCGGCGGCGGGGTGGTGGGCGGCGGCGTGGACGGCGGAGGAGTGGTGGGCGGCGGGGTCGTGGGCGGGGGAGTGGTCGGCGGCGGCGTGGTGGGCGGCGGGTTGGTGCTGCCACCGAACTGCACGTCGCTGCAGTGGTAGTACGACTGGTCGAAGTGGCTGGCCTGCCAGATCGTGTAGATGATGTGCCGGCCGCTGCGGCCCGGCGCGTTCACCGGGATCTCGATGGAGACGCCGTCGACCTCACGCTGCCACTGGGAGGCCGGCGTGTTGCCGATCTGCCCGACGAGCTCCAGGTCCGACCAGGCCAGCGGCTTGGTCAGCGCGTCGAAGCCCTGCTTGGTGGCGTACACCCGGATGTAGTCGGCCCCGTGGCTGGCCTGGTCGAAGAACTTCAACCGGAAGCTGTTGGAGACCTGGGTGGTCCGCCAGGCGCCGATGGTGTCCAGGGCGTTGTAGCGCCCACCCTCGGCGCGGCCGCCCGAGCAGAGCTGGCCGTCCGGGATGGCGGCCTGGTGGTTGCCGCCGACGCCCTCACGGAACTGGCCGTTCCAGTTCCACATGGCCTGCGGGTTGGCCTGCCAGGCCTGCCAACACATCGGGTCCTCGGTGGCCATCCGAGGGTTCATGTGGTCGCCACCCCAGCGCTCCCAGCAGCTGTAGGCGCGGGCGCCGGGGTTGACGACCGAGCCGTGTGCTGAGGCGGAGTTGACCAAGGCGGTGGAGACGAGCAGGGTGGCGGCTGCCGCGGTGGCGAGCAGGCCGGCCAGCCTGGCGGGTTTGAGCATTTTGGACATGCGTGGAGCCCCCAGGGGGAGTCGTCGGATTGCGACATCGCCCGAACGCCCGGGAGTTGCCTCTCCCGCGCCGGTCCGCGTGGCACTGCGGTTATTGGCTCCGTGCGGAAGAATGGCACAAAACATCGCCATCCGTCAATCGCCGCGGTCGGATCAGGGGTCGCGGCGCATGGGGGTGTGCGGGATGCCGTCCTCGACGTACTCCGGGCCGCTGACCGTGAACCCGTGCCGGGCGTAGAAGTCGACCAGATGCGACTGCGCCTCCAGCACGCACGGCCGGTCGCCGATCTCGGCCAGGGCCGCGGTCAGCAGCCGCCCGGCATGACCGCCTCCGCGCGCCGACGGCGCCACCACCACCCGACCGATCCTGGCCACGCCGTCGGGGTCGGCCAGGATTCGCAGGTACGCCAGGACAGCGCCGTCGCGTGCCAGCCAGAGGTGTCGGGTGTCGGGTTCGACGTCGCGGCCGTCGAGTTCCGGGTACGCGCACTCCTGCTCGACGACGAACACGTCGACGCGCAGCCGTACCAGGTCGTGAAAGGTGCGGGCGTCCAGGTCGGCGAACCCGGCGACCCGCAGCTGCGTGCTCGGCATCGGCCCAGGCTAGGGCGTCACCGACCGGCCGCCGATCTCGGGTGGGTGTCAGCCGCGACGGGGAGCGTGCCTGGTCGAGCGGGGCGGGGCCGCGCCTGGTCGGGCGATGAGGGCGTGCACGGTCAGGCGGGGCGGGCGCCGACGGTGTCACGGATCTGGGCGCCCTGCTCGGCCTCCACCGCGCGGGCGCAGTGACCGCAGCAGAAGAACCGCCCGGAGACCTCCACCCCGTGCCCGATGATCTTCACCTGGCAGTGTTCACAGATCGGGGCCAACTTGTGTGCGGCGCACTCGAAGCTGTCGAAGGTGTGCACGTCGCCGCTGACGGTGCGTACCTCGAAGGCCAGCCAGTAGTCGTTTCCGCAGACCTCGCACGTCGCCACGACGCATCTCCCTCGATAGCCCGGTTGTTGCCCCCAGCGTGCGGCACCCGACCGGCCGGGTCGCCCGGATTCGGCGCCGATCGCCCGGACGGGGAGCCGATCGCCCGGACGGGGCGGCGTGTCGCTCGCCGCGGATCGGCCGTTGTACCTGGTGACCTGGCCGGCGGCGGCTCGGCCGCCGCCTTTCGGTGGAGTACGCGAACCGGGAGGAATGATGATCAAGCGGAACCGACTCTTCGGCAGTCAGACCCGGGTCACCTTCTGCCTTCCCCGAGACACCCCACCGGGGACGGTGAGCGTGGTCGGGTCCTTCAACGGTTGGCAGCCCGGTGAACACGTGCTGGTGGCCCGCCGGGACGGCACCCGGACGGTGACCGTACGGCTGGGGCCGGGACAGCACCGCTTCCGTTACCTGGCCACGGGTGGGCTGTGGTTCGACGACGAGTCTGCCGACCGAGTGGACGACCAGGGCGGCCTGCTGGTCCTCTGAGTGCTGCCACTTTTATTGACAACGGTCTTTACTGTTAACATTGTTTAAATTATGTTGGTGGCACCTCACCAGGCAACATGCCGCGAAGGAGCCGCCGCCATGCGTCGAAGAATCACTCTCCCGCTGGTCGCGACGGGTGCCATGGTCGCCACCCTGGCCGTCGCCGCCCCCGCCCAGGCCCACGGCTACGTCTCGTCACCGCCCAGCCGGCAGGCGCTCTGCGCCCAGAACCGGGTGCCCGACTGCGGGCAGATCCGCTGGGAGCCGCAGAGCGTGGAAGGCCCCAAGGGGCTGCGCACCTGCCACGCCAACATCTCCCACTTCGCCGTCCTCAACGACGACAACCGGGGCTGGCCCGCCACCTCGGTCGGCACCACTGTCACCTTCACCTGGGTGAACACCGCGATGCACGCCACCCGCGACTGGGAGTACTACATCGGCAACACCCGGGTCGCCGTGTTCAGCGGCGGCGGACGCCAGCCGGGCCCCACCGTCTCGCACAGCGTCAACCTGTCCGGCTACTCCGGCCGCCAGAAGCTGCTGGCCGTCTGGAACATCGCCGACACCGCCAACGCCTTCTACTCCTGCGTCGACCTGCAGATCGGCGGTGGCGGCAACCCGCCGCCGAGCCCGAGCCCGACCACCCCGCCGGCACCGTCGCCCACCCCGACCGTCGCCCCGACCAGCAACCCGCCGGCCGGTGGCACCTGGACCGCGGGCCGCGCGTACGCCGTCGGCGACCAGGTCACCTACGGCGGTCGGACGTACCGCTGCCGGCAGGCGCACACCGCGATCGCCGGTTGGGAGCCGCCGAACGTACCAGCGCTGTGGAGCCTGGTCTGAGCAGCGGGAGGTGCGGTTGGTCCCGGCCGCACCTCCCGCCGGCCCGCCTCCGGGCGGTGCTGGCCCTGACCGCCGTGCTGTTCGCCACCGGTTGCGGCGGTGGGCAGCACGGCGGTGGCGGCGCGCCGGCACCGCCGGCCGCGACCGCATCGGCGACCGGCCCGGCGGCGTCACCCGCTCTCGACGCACCGCGAGCCGCCGGATCCGGTACGCCGGCAGCCACCGGGATGGCCGGCATCGACCTGCTGTTCCTGTCGATGATGGCCGGGCACACCGAGCAGACCCTGCAGATCGCCCGGCTGGTCCACGACCGGCTCGCCGACCCCGACCTGCGGACCCTGATCGCCGCCATCGAGGTGACCGAGGCCGACGAACTGGCCACCGCACGCGGCTGGTTGGCGCAGGCCGGGCGCAGCGCCCGCGCCGACGAGCACGCCGGCCACGGCACCGGCCCGGACCAGTTGGCCCGGCTGCGCGACGCCCCGGCCGGCGAGGTGGACCGGGTGCTGGTCGAGGTGCTCGCTACCCACCAGAAGGGCGCCGCCGACCTGGCCCGCGCGCACCTGGCAGCCGGCACCGACGAGCGGGTACGCGACCTCGCCCGACGCATCGAGCAGTCCCGTACCGCCCAGGTCGCGATGCTGGCCGCCCACCCGGCAGCGGCCTGACCGGCTCAGGGGGTGCTGGGGTCCAGGCGGATGGAGAGCGAGTTCACGCAGTGCCGGGTGTCCTTCGGGGTGAAGCCCTCACCGCGGAAGACGTGCCCCAGGTGGCTGTCGCAGCGGGCGCAGCGGATCTCGGTGCGCCGCATGCCGAGGGAGTTGTCCTCGATCTCCTTGATCGCACCCGGGATGGCGTCGTCGAAGCTCGGCCACCCGCAGTGCGAGTCGAACTTGGTGTCACTCGGGTACAACTCCGCACCGCAGGCGCGGCAGCGGTACATGCCGGGGGTCTTGGTGTCGACGTACTCGCCGGTCCACGCCGGCTCCGTGCCGTGCTCGCGCAGCACCCGGAACTCCTCGGGGCTGAGCCGGACCCGCCACTCGTCCTCGGTGCGGGGCAGTTCGCTGTCGGGAAGACTCACCCGTCAACGGTACGTCGAACGTCGGACCCATCGCATATGGTCGCGAAATGGCAGGCACGAAGGCGGCGGCCGAGGAGATCGAGGTCGCGGGGCACACCGTACGGCTGTCCAGCCCGGACCGGGTGATCTTCCCGAAGCGCGGCTTCACCAAGGCCGACGTCTTCGGCTACTACCTGGGCGTCGGCGACGGCATCATGCGTGCCCTGCGGGAGCGGCCGACCACCCTGCAACGCTTCCCCGACGGCATCGAGGGGGAGATGTTCTTCCAGAAGCGGGTGCCCACCCGGGGCGTACCACCCTGGGTGCGCACCACCGAGATCACCTTCCCCAGCGGGCGCACCGCCGCGGAGCTCTGCCCGGCTGACCTGGCCCACGTGGCCTGGGCGGCGCAGATGGGCACCGTCGTGTTCCACCCGTGGCCGGTGCGCGCCGCCGAGCCCGATCGCCCCGACGAGCTGCGCGTCGACCTCGACCCGCAGCCCGGCACCGACTTCGCCCACGCGGCCACCGCCGCCGGCGAGCTGCGCGCCATCCTCGACGAGCTGGGCGTCCCCGGCTGGCCGAAGACCTCCGGCGGCCGAGGCGTGCACGTCTACCTGCGCATCCAGCCACGCTGGAGCTTCGTCGAGGTGCGCCGGGCCACCATCGCGCTGGCCCGGGAGCTGGCCCGCCGCCGCCCCGACCTGGTCACCACCGCCTGGTGGAAGGAGGAACGCGGCGAGAGGGTCTTTATCGACTACAACCAGATGGCTCGGGACCGCACCATCGCCTGCGCGTACTCGCTGCGGGCCAACGCCCGGGCGACCGTCTCCACCCCGGTCACCTGGGACGAGCTACCCGACGTCGACCCGGACGACTTCGACCTGCGTACCGTCCCGCCGCGGCTGGCCGAGCAGGGTGACCCGCATGCCGGCATCGACGACGCCGGGTGGGACATCACTCCGCTGCTGGAGTGGGCCGAGCGCGACGCCGCAGCCGGCGAGGGCGACCTGCCCTACCCACCGGACCACCCGAAGATGCCCGGCGAACCCAAGCGGGTCCAACCCTCCCGCGACCGCGACCGCCCCCGCTGACCGGCCCCGCCACCCTGTTCCCCGGGCGGGACGTTCAAGATCACGCTCGATTCGGGATCGAGTGGCTTCCAAGTTGCTTCGAGACCACTCGATCCGGGATCGAGCGCGATCTTGCGGAGTGCGGGTGACTCGGCGGCCCGGGTTGCAGCGAAGGGCTACGAGAGGCCGTCGGCCTTGATGGTCTCGACGAACGATCGCCACTGGGTGGGGCCGAAGAACAGCAGCGGCCCGGCGATGTCCTTGCTGTCCCGGACCCCCACGACACCATCAAGATCGTCGGCCACCTCGACACACTCGCCCTCGGCGCTCCGGCTGCTCTTGCGCCACCGGGCGTTGGTCAGGTCACTCATCGAAGGTCTCCTTGATAACCGTCCCGATCAGGTCTTCAGACTCGCGTACGCCCAACGAAAGGTCCAGAAGGGTGGACCACGCATCGGCGTACGCTGTCACCTCCGCCGGCTTGTCCAGGTAGAGACTCCCGGTAAGCGACTCGCTGTAGATCGTCGAGGGCTCGGCGGGCCGCGTGCCCCTTGCCGGGAAGTCCAGAATGATGAACGAGCCGGCGACGGATGCCGCGTGCGGTCCGCTGCCCAGCGGCAACACTCGGACCGAGATGTTCGACCGCTGTGCGATGTTCACCAGGTGCGCGAGTTGGCTGCGCCAGGCGTCCATGTCGGCGATGGGGCGACGGATCACGGCCTCGTCGATGATCGCCTCGAAGGCAGGTGCCTTGGGGTTGCGGCGAGCGAGCAGCTTCTGGCGCTCCATGCGTAGCGCGACCTTTTGCGCTATCTCGTCCTGACTCCGACCAGCCTTGGCGCTGAAGATGACCGTCGCATACTCCGCCGTCTGGAGCAGTCCAGGAACCAGCGTGGGCTCATACTGGCGCACCCGGTGAGCCGCTGCCTCCAACCCGACGTACAGCTCGAACCATGCGGGGATGGCGTCCCCGTAGGCGTGCCACCATCCCCGGCTCTTGCTCTCGCGGGCCAGGCTGACCATGACCTCGGTCAGTTCGGCGGAGGCACCGTAGTGCTGGCACATCAGCGTCACGTCATGAGTGCGTAGGGAGGTCTGTCCGCCCTCCAGTCGGTACATCTTGGCGCGCGACCATTCGAGCGCCTCGGCGGCAGCCTCCAGACTGATGCCGGCCTCCTCCCTGGCCTGACGCAGCAGCCTGCCGAGTTGTCGGCGGGGCACAGAAGATCCCACATCGCTCATGTCGCCTCGTCTCAACCTGGCACTAGGCGGTGTCTCATTTGGAACAGCATCGAGTCCCGAATGGCACGGCGTCAATCCGTTTCCACGAATCTCGTCGTGAGACGTTGCATTTTCTGCTGTCGCTGATCGATCGTGGCGGTCAGTGTCATATCGATGCGTGGTCGGAGGAGGTTCGGGTGGCTCGGTGGAAATGGTTTCAGCGCAAGGACGAACCGATCGACGTGGTGGAACATGGTTCCGATCGGGTTGGTGCCTACGGCGGTCAGCCCGCCTCGAACGCATCCACGGCGATCCAGGTCCAGCCTCGACGACGGCGGTTGGGGCTGTGGGGCTCCAGTCGCGCCGTACGGCGGTGCAACCGGGGTAGCCGCCGGTGAGCGGGGAGCAGGGGCTGTGGTCCGTCGAGGTGGCGGACCTGCCCGAGATCGAGGTGACCAGCCAGCCGGCACTGCTGGTCCTGGCAACCGAGGACGACGGGCCGATCGGGTGGGCCATGGTCTTTCCCGAAGGCGACTTCTGGCTGATCCGCAACTCCGCGCGGACCATGACCCACGGTTCGAGCCTTTCGGTCCTGACCAGCTTCTGGGCCAGCGTCTTCGACTGCGAGGTCGGGCGCCCCCAGCTGGCCGACCCGCCGACAGGCGTCAGAGGCTGAGCTTCATGCCCTCGTGGCTGGCCACGAAGCCGAGGCCCAGGTAGAAGCGGTGCGCGTCGTGGCGGCTCTTGTCGGTGGTGAGCTGCACCAGGCCGCAGCCACGCTGCCGTGCCTGATCGATCGCCCAGGTCATCATGAGTCGGCCGAGGCCCTGACCGCGCCGGTCCGAGCGGACCCGTACCGACTCGATCAGTTGCCGTTCGGCACCGTGCCGACCGAGCCCCGGGATGTAGGTGAGCTGCATGCAGCCGACCACCTCGCCGCCGGCCTCGGCGACGACGAGGTGGTTGCGCGGGTCGGCGGTGATGTCCGCGAACGCCTTCTCGTAGGTGGCGTCGACCTCGCCGACGTCCCGGGTGCGCCCCAGCATGTCGTCAGCGAGCAGGTCGAGTACGGCGGGCAGGTCGGCCCGGATCGCCGCACGGAAGATCACGTCGCTCATCCCGCGAGAATCCCACACCCGCGGCGACCGGTGTGTGGCAGACCGAAGGGCCGACCCCACCTGGGGGCCGGCCCTTCGGGTGTTCAGTTGTCGGATCGTCAGCTGGCGGCGCTGTAACCGCGGGTGGCGATCCAGTTGGCCAGGGTCTTGATGTCCATCTGGTAGGAGGCCTGGGCGGGGTTGGCGGAGTCGGCGATGGTCACGGTCTTGCCCTCGTCGTCGTAACCGGTGACGCTGACGTAGTGCCCGCCTTCGAAGCTGTGGGCGACGCCGTCGGTGTCGGTGGCGGTGCCGGCGATGTTGGCGACCACGGCACGGCCGTCATCGACGGTACGCACGACGTCCTCGCGCAGCTTGTCGGTCTGCTTCTCGGCGGCCTTGGCGTCACGGATCTCCACCGACTTGTAGACGTCCTTACCGGTCTCCTTGTTCAGCACCGGCGTGATGTCGTTGATGGAGTCGGTGCCGTTCTCGGTGGTGCCCATCCGCTCGGCCATGTCGTACACGTCGATGTTCTTGCCCTGCACGGACAGGGCGTTGCGGGCGGCGGCGGGGCCGCAGAAGTAGAAGTTGGGCTGGGCTTCGTAGCGCACGTCGAGCTGGCGCTCGTCGCTGGGCTTGCGGTCGGCCTGCACGCCAGCGGGGGCGGCGTGGGCGGCGACGGCGGGGCCGGCGATGCCACCGGCGGTGGCGGCGGCAGCGGCGAAGGTCAGGGCGGTCTTACGCAGGAGGGTGGTACGCATGATTGAGTCACACCTTCCGTTCGGGGGTACGCAGCAGGAATCAGCCCGGTTCGGGCGTGCCGTGCTGCGGGGGGAAAGAGGAACGCCCGGCGAGGTGCTCGGGCGTCCGAGGGATGTAACGATCCCGGGCGGCCCCACATTCCAGGGGTTCCGGGAGACCGCGTGGCGGGGGAGCCCTCGCGGTATGCCATGTACAACGACCCGTGGCCGGGCATCATTCCGCCGTCGACCGATCGGAGCCCCCCGCAAACGGCCATATACCGGGCGGCAGGTCGGTATCGGGCATGAACTCTCGGCGCCCCGCCCCGCAGCAGCGGCTTGCCGAAGGCGATCACAATGCCCGGATGACTGTTATCCGCCAGGCTGCGTCGATTGTGCTTGCACTGCTGGTGCTGACCACAGCCACGAGCTGCACCGAAACGGAACAGGACGATCTGCCCACCCGAGTGATGCAGGTGCCGGCCGAGGTGCGTGGGCTCGGTCCGGCGGTGCTTGCGGTTCCCCTGACCGACGACGCGACCGGGCTGCTCGCGCTGGAACGGTTCGGCGATGACCTCGCCGGCCTGACGCCCGCCCGGCGACACACCCAGGTCGCCCTCGGCGATGATCCCCGTTTCCCGACCGTCGCGCGAGGGCTCGGTGAGGATCGCCGTGACGCCGTACTCGTCGACGGCAGCCTGCGCGACGTCACGTTGCCCGATATCGGGTACGCCGACCGCACCTTCAGCGTCGATGCCACGCTGTCGATCACGACATCCCGTTGTCTCACCGTGACCGGCGACGGCAGGGTCGGGCTACCGGCGGCCGAGGCCTTCTGCGAGATCGCCGACCGGGGCGGGGTGATCTGGGAGGACCGGCAGGGCGGCCGGTACGGCGGGATCGACCTCTCGTCCGGGGCGGCGAGCCCGGCCGTCGAACTGCCGTCGAAGCCGATTGCCGCCACACCCGACGGCCGCTACCTCGCCGCGCTCACCAGCCAGGACCCTCGGCAACTCGTCATCGCGGACACCAGGACCGGCCAGTCCCGGCCCACCGTGACGGTCAGCGGGGCGGACCGCGGGGCGGACTTCCCCGGGGTCTTCACCAGCGGCGGGTTCGCCCTGCTCCGCCAGACCGTTCCCGGCACCCGCCGGATCAGCCTGGTCACCCCGAAGGGGAAGGTACGTGACCTGCTCTCCCCGGTCGGCGAGGTCGCCTTCGCCCCGGACGGGCGGCGCGCCATCGTGGTGGACACCCGCTCCGGCGAGGGCCGACTCTCCGTACTCGACCTGAAATCGGGCGCGGTCACGCCGGTGGTCGGCGACGGCACCGAGCAGCCCGACCGGCCGGCGGAGCTGCCGCCGGTGACCGGCACCGTCACCGCGACAGTTTCCGGCGACCACGCCCTGGTCGTCGAGCTGGAGGCCGATCCGGACACCGGCCAACGGATGCCCCGGCCCAGCCGCGCCTGGTCGGTACGACTCTCCACCGCGACCGCGACCTCCCACCCGAACACACCGGAGGCCTCGGAGGTGACGGTGTGGCGGCACGAATTCCCGCCTACCGGCGCAGCCGCGTTGTCGGCGCTGTGGTTCGAGCCGGGCAAGCAGACCCTCACCCTCAGCCCCGACGGTACGGTCACCAGCGCCCCGCCTGGAACCTTCCCGCGAGAGACCCTCGGTGACGGCGCGGTGCTGCACACCCTTCTCGCCGAGAGCGGACGCGAGCGGGTGGATCGGCTGCTGGTGACCGACAGCTCCGGCGGCAGGGTGGAGATTCCCACCGGTGCCGGCCACGACCAGCGGGTCGCCAACGTGATCCTCACACCGGACCAGGAGCACCTGCTGATCTCCCTGCGTCCGCTCAACCGCCGGACAGCGCCAGGAGATCTCGACGTCGTCATGATCGCTCGCCGGGACGGCACCGGCAAACCCGTCGTCGTCTACCAAGGGGCCTGGTTGGTCAGCCTCGGCATCGTTCCCACAAGCACCAGTTGACCTGATGGCGACCGGGAAGGTCGGAGGCTACGAGTACGACCTACGCGCTCTTGCCGACGCTACCGAACAACGCGATCGCCGCCACATCGTTGCATTCGGGCGGGACCAACGGATACAGGTCGGAGGGCTGTGCGACGGTCGGCAGTTCCTTGTATCCGCCGCCAGCGGAAATCCGGTCGCCCGCCGTCAACGCGCCAACCTTGGGCACCCGTACGCCGATTCTGCCGTCGGTGAGCAGCGTGACGCCCGGGGGCCAGACCACCACGTACGATTGCATCTCGGCGTCGCGCAGGACCAGGCATCCGCCGTTGCCGACCCCAAGTTCACCGCGCAACGCGGCGAGGAGGTGCACTTCGGTGGCCGCGACCAGCGTCTGGAAGCCTTCCCCTGTCAGGAGGCTGCCTCCCGCGCTGGTAGGGCTGGCGGGCCCTCGGACAGTCGACGTCTCGGCGGTCAGCGGACGCGAATGGTCCCCGGCGCAACCGGTCAGGGCCAGCAGCAGCGCGCAAGTGCACACGGCGATCCGAACCATGCGGCCAGTAGAACGGGCACAAACCGGTCAGGCAAGCTGCCGTGCCGTTCGTTTCCGCTGGTTGCCCTGGCAGCCCGGCCTGGTCGGCGTAGTCGTCAGTGGCAGTGGGGTGCGCTGGCGGGCTGGACCGCTATGGCCTGCGGGCGGGTCCACTGCGCGGTCGGTCGGCCGTCCCTGCGCCAGAAGCTGTACGGCGGACGCTGCGGCCAGCCCTCGGGAGAGTCCTCCCAATCCTCCTGGCGGCCGTAGACCGTCATGTCGAGCAGCTTGAGTGAGCCCATGATCGCCTCGACGCCACGGCTGGTCGTCTCGTAGGTGAGGAAGACCCGGTCGTCCTGACGGAGGTAGCAGGCAATGGCACCGCTGTCGGCGAAGGCCGGCTCGTCGACACCGTACGTCGAATACCACGGGTGGGTGTAGCCCATGAACTCCCGGAATGGAGCGATCTCCTCGTACGGCCCCTCGCAGAAGACGGCGAAGGTGATGCCGCACTCTTCGAGGTAGACCGGGTTCTGAAAGTCCCAGATGCTGAGGGTGCAGCCCTCGCATTGCCCCTCGAACGGCTTGCCGAGGTGCCACATGTGCTTGTAGACGACGAGTTGGTTACGGCCCTCGAAGATGTCGAGCAGCGAGGTCAGGCCCCGCTCGCCGATGAGTTCGACGGGCTGGATCTCGGTCATCGGCAGGCGGCGACGCGCAGCGGCAATGGCGTCACCCTCGCGGGTATGGGCCTTCTCGCGGGGCAGCAGATACGCCGAACTCGGTGACGCCTGCCGGGCGGCGAACGCGCTCGACCTGGTGGGCGACCGATGGACGCTCATCGTCGTACGCGAACTGATTCTCGGACCGAAACGTTTCTCGGACCTGGCGGACGCGGCCCGCGGCATCACCCCGGCGGTCCTCAGCGACCGACTCCGGTCGCTGCAGCAGGCCGGCATCGTCGAGCAGGTCATGCTCACCGAGCAACCCCACACCCGGGCGTACGCCGCCACCAGGTGGGGCCAGGGTCTGGAGACGGTCGTCGTGGCGTTGGGACAGTGGTACGCGACCGGCCCCGACCCCGACACCTGCGGTGGCATGACTCCCGACGCGATGGTCCTCGCCATGCGCACCATGGCGCCGCCCGTGCTCGCCGACCTGCCGCCGATCGCCCTTCACCTGTACGACGCCCGCCGGTCCGACCCACCGGTACACCGGTACCACCTGACCGCCGTCGACCGGACCCTCACCATCCAGGTCGGATTTGCCCGGCAGCCGGTGGCGACGGTGACCGCCGACTCGACAGTGTGGAGCGTCATCCTGTTCGGGAGCCTGCCGCTCGCCGACGCCGAACGCACCGGTGGCGTGCACGTCACCGGAGATCGTGACGTGATCGTGCGCGTCGTCGGGCTCTATCTCACCGGGCAGCGCCCGACGAGCGGGTATGGCAACCTCGGCATCGCGACGACGACAGGATGTGCCGATGAGCGCAGGGGAATACACGCCGGGTGAGCAGCTCGGGGATTCACTGCCGCCGGGTGCGAGGCGCAGGGTCCTCTATCGCCCGACGGTGTGGTGGCTTCGCCTGCTTCCCATCGCGCTGGTGCCGGCCATGGTCTTCCTTGCCGTCGGCGGCTGGATCGTGGTGCTCTGCTACGTGGCGGTGGGATTGCTGATCACCTTGCCGATGCGCCTTGCCGCCTACACCGAGTGGGGGCTCAGGCAATCGGACCTCGACGAGATGGTGTTGCGTGACGCGGTGAACGCTCGATTCTGGTGAGGGTCGATGCCGCTCGGGCCGCTGCGCGAGGATGTAGCACCGAGGAGCGGAGGTGGCCATGCCCATCAGGATCGGTGGCGGAGCCTACTCGGTGCTTCGTCGAGCCGGGCGTGAGGCGGCGCGGCTGAAGAAGACGAGCATCGGCGTCGACGACGTGCTCTTCGGCCTGCTGGGGCGCTACCCGCCGCTGCGAACGGTGATCCCGCTTCGGTCGCATCCGCAGCCGCAGGGTGGCGAGAAGTCGCCCGACCCCGCTGACGACGTCGAATTGTCGGTGGAGTCGACGCTTGAGGTTGTTCGGGCAATGCGGGAAGCGTACTGGCGGTCCTTTGGTTGGCCCGGTCCGGCGCGCGACCGGTTCGCCGAGGTGGTCGGCTGGGACGCGGCTGCGGTGGCGGTGGTCCGGCTCGCGGCTCATCTCGCGGTGCGGCGTCGAGCAGCGTACGTGGGCAGCCACCATCTGCTGGAGGCACTGTTGGAAGACCCGGGTCGGCGCGCCGACGAGTACCTTGCGCGCGACCGGATCGTGCCGGGTCAACTGGATGACGTGGTGGCTCAACTGTGGCCGAAGGGCGACCGGGAGCCGCCCCGGCCGGGGCTCGCCGGACCGTTAGGGGAGATCGGCGTCCTCGTCCGGGAAACTGGGAGGAAAACCGGTTACCTGAAGCGGGCCTTGGCCACCTGGGTGGTCCGGCTGTTCGCGGAAACCACACCGGCATTGAGTTGGTTGGAGTTGGAGGCGGTCGCCGAGACCGTCCGGCTTGGGCACGACCGCACCTCACCAGCGCATCTGATTATGGGGGCGCTCGTGTTCGAGGAGGAGATGCAGGCCGGGGAGATGCGGCCCGCCTCGCCGTCCGATGCCGCGAACGAGGTCCTGCTCGGCCGTTTCGGCGCAGTCCGGCAGGACGCCAGCCTGCGGGCAGCAGAAACGGTGTGCGGTTCGGAGATCGCAGGGCCGCGCCGGAAGCGGTCATGGCAGACCGAACGGAACAACCCGCCATGGACGGCGGCGGCTGCCCGGATCGCCGAGCGGGCCCGGGAACTGAGCACCCTCGGCGCACGGGTGCCGGCGGGAAACGCTCACCTGGTGTACGCCGCCGTCACCGACGCAGATCCCGGCGGCCGGCAGTTGCTCGCCGATCTGGGCGTCGATCCCTCAGCCGTCCGCGACCTGGCCGCCGACCGCCTCGGCCTGACATGACGTCGAAGCGAGCGTGCCGGTCCAACGACCCGCCGGCCCACCCTGGTGCGTACCGGAGTCGCAGGTATGCGCGCAGCGCGTTGACCGCGGCACCCTCTTCCCCTGTCGCGCCATGTCTACCTGATGACTGGAGGTATCCAACGGTGGGGTTTCCGGCTTGGCTGGACGGCGCCAGCCCGTGTGTGCGGGCAGAGTTGAGACGCTGCGGGTGGAATCCAGATCGAGGCATCGGTGTCGACCACTGGATCGAAGAGATCGTGCGGGACGGGTTCGTCTTGCATGACCTTGCCGTGTCGATGTGGAGGTCTCTCGGCGGGCTTGAGCTGGTCAACCTTGACCGCTCGAACAGCATCTTGATCGATCCGACCGACGTTCAGGGGTATCTGACGGCACCCTTCGATGAATGGCCGAAGCGTTATGGGCAGCGTTTCTGCCCTCTCGGTGAATGGAACGTGGTGGACAACGTGTTCATAGGGAGTGAGGGTCTGGTGCTGACCAGCTTGGGCTCGCTTTATCCGAAGGTTGTCGCCCGCAGCCCGGCCGAAGCGCTTCATGAATTTCTCTGCACGTAGGCCCAACGGCTGATTCTCCTTCTCCGGGATCACCATCCGTGGGCCCGTCTTCCGCAGGGGCCATCGAGCGACTCCCTATAGGCTTTGTGGGTGGTCGACGATTGGGCATCCGCTGCCAAGGAGTTGTCCGGCTTGTCTGCACGGCACCGGGTGGCATTTGTTGCCGCCACGGTGCAGCGCGGGGCGCCGGCCTTCACGGATCTGATCCGCCGCCGGCGGGCAGACCATGAGTTCTTCGCCGAGACCGTTGGGTTCCTCTGGGCCGTGGCGGCGGGCGCGGAGGCCACGGCGATTCCGGCCCGCCGCGCGCGGCTCAACAAGTTCAAGGAGATGCGGGCGAAACCGGAGGCCGACGACGAGCGGTTCTTCGCCGAGCAGGCGGTCTTCCTACTGGACTACGCGCTCGACACGGTCGAAGGCGATCGGGACGGGGCTACCAGCACGATCAAATGCGCCCTGCACATGATGGACGGCTTCGACCAGGACCTCGGCGAGGACGACAACTACGACCGAGAACTCGGCGTCCAGGAGCGAGTCCTGCAGGAGTTGCGCCTTTCGGCGATCCCCTCCGCCGACGAGGTGTCGGAGTTGCGCTGCCAGGCGCTACTCGACGCCGAGTTGACCCGGGCCGCAGTGCGGCGTGTGTTGCGTTGACGCGGTGACTGGCCTCTGCCTGCGGCACCGATGACAGGTGTCGGCGGGGCACCGGTGGCAGGGCTGGTGGGTTATGTTCGCTACCCGGTCCGTACCGTGCGGGAGGTCAGGCCGCTCGGCAGAGCCGGACGGGGCGACGAGGTAGGGACTACGTGGTGGGGCCATTTGAAGGCGCGTTGTCAGGACCGTCTCGGGTGTCGCTGGGGCAGGTGGCTCAGAGGCTTGCGAGCGAGCGGCTTGCTGGGACGCCACCGTTGATCCTTGCGCAGTTGCGTGCCTCCAGTCTCCCGGTTCCGGTCGATGGCATGTTTATCACCAACGAGGAACTTCTCCTCGACTTCCGGAATGCCAACGGCGCTGACTACCGTCTGCTGGGTCTCAGTGACTCGATCGGCGGAAGCCCGTACCTTCTTTCGGCCGCCGGGTCGGTGATGCTCCACGATGCGGAGGATAACCATCTGCGTTACGTCAATTCGTCGCTGGATGCCTTTCTGTTCTTCGTGAAGCGTTGGGACTCGTTCGTTTCCCTGGATGCCGTAGATGAGGACGCCGGGATGAGGCTTGGCCGTAAGCTCAAAAAGGAGTTGAGGAAACTCGACGGGAGCGCCTTCGTGGATGAAGACTCCTGGTGGGCATGCATATTTGAGGAAGTTGAATACGGCATTCTTGGGCCAGCTTGACCGGACAGTAGGTGGCAGAGGGGTGGGGACTGGTTGGTTAGAGAAGAGGTCTTGGCGTTCCGTCGAGTCGCGCCGCTGCCTTCAGAGGATGATGAATCCGAGGGGGCGGACGAGAGGCTGGAGGAGTGTCAACGGTTGCTGCTCGAGATTCAGGGTCCGGTCTCTGATGCCGAGGCTCAGATCCTCGCTGAATGTTTTGGAAAAGATAACTGTTTCGGGCTTTCCTGGACACTGCTTCACTTGGTGGAGACGGCACCCATGTGGGCAGTGAATTCGCCGCCAGCCGACGGTGCTAACCCATGGATTGAGTACCTGTGGATTCGATACCAGAACAGTTTGTCTGACCAAGGTTGCGACCAGTGCAATCGGGATGGATGAGCATCCCCCGGCCTGGTCGCCGGTGATGTTGATGGCCAGGATCGGTGGGTGCCGTTGGCGTGGCCGGTGGGGTAGGGGTCCCCTGGGGGCCGGGCGGGACCCCAGCTGATCACGGAAACAGCCGCTGGTTGATGATCTTTTTATCCAGTGAAGAACGTCGACGGGGAAGAGATGGGTTTTGACGCTGCCCTCGCTGTGATGCTGGCGTCGGTTCCATGGACGAATCTGGGCCGTGCGGAGAACTATGGAGTTCCTGACACGGTACCCAAGCGGATCACCGAACTGGTGCGCGGAGCCACGCCTGAGATTCGTGAGGAAGCTGCTGGAGGGCTGTACTGCGCTGCAGCGAATCAGGGTGTGTTGGGTGAGGTCTCGCCGTTCGTCGCGAACATCCTGGTGCGGGTCTTGCGGCAGGGGCTCTGTGTGGACCGGGAGTCGGTCTACTACGTAATCCAGGCCATCCAGGAGTGTCGGGCGTGGCGGGTCCGTGACGATGACGTCGGCGAACGGATTCTTGCGGAGTCAAGGTCGGAAATCGAGGCCGGCTGGGACGCCTACCTGGTCGACCTGCATCGCCTCGACCTGGCGAGGTCCCCGTCGCTGTTGCTGTTGTTGGAGGACTTCGCGGCGAAGCGTCTGGAGGTTCTGGTCCACCTGTGGGCGGAGGTCAATCGTGCGGACGGGGACACCAAGGCTCAAGTGATGGAGGCGTACGCCGGTGCGTTGGAACACGCGCTGCAGCACACAGCGGATCCCGGGGAATGCTTCTGCGGTGACGGTTTTTGGCTGACTACGGCAGTGGTGAACCAGGCCGCACCTGAGCTGGTAGAAGTCCGCCGACCGCCCTGGGCGCCTATAGCGGACCTGCGGCAGGGCTGAGGTGATCACCTTCCCGTGCCTACTGCCCGACTTCGCTGGTCCCCTTCGCCGTGGATCCGCACTCTCCCCAAGCGGTGAGAGTGGGGCAACGAGCCGGGCACGATACAGGGAGTAAGAAGTGAACTTGTCGGGCTACGAGGAGGAGCTTCCGGAAGACCTCGACTGGAATGCAATCGTATTCGACGGCGCGCGACTGGTTGGGCGTATCGGCTTCTGCCTGCGTACTTCCAGGGCCAGTGCATCGATGACGAGGAGCTGCTTTCCGCAGTGTGGGGCGTCGGCCCTGAAGTAATCCGAAGAATGCAGGACGTTCTTACTGATCCGGCAGCGTGGCCGGTATTTGAGGTCGGCCTCAAGGGCGACGCCAAGATGGCCGTGGTGTACCGGAACATGCAGGACGACTTCGCCGTCGACTATCTGCTCTGCCCCGCGCCCGGCGCGCACTGCGTCAATATCGCTACGATTGGCGGTGGAAGCCTGGGGCCGGGGTTGTCCTGGCCTGAGATTAATGGCATTGCCCGCCGGTTCCCTGACGCCGCCGAACGGGCAGGCGCTCTGCTCTTGCTGGCTCCAATTCTGGGCGATGTCGAAGCTCCGGCGCAGAATGCGGTGAACGTAGTCGCCGAGGCGATTCGAACAGTGGGGGGCGTCGGTCCGGTCGATGAACTTGCGGAGATAATAGTGTCGGACAATCTGGAATGGGATCCAGCTGAAGGCGTGCCACGGAAAGTGGCGTCGTCATCTGTGCTGAGGAGTCAAGTCGTCGGAATCCGGTCGGTGTCTGGCCGCTGATGCCTGCCGAGTTGCGGATGGTTTCAGAGTTGCTGGCCGTATAGCTACGAGGCTACCCTTTTTGGCGCTGGCTGGCGTGAAATAGCGAGAAAAGAACATTGCTGGGAGGACCTCGCGTGGAGATGGTCGACTACTCATCGTGGACAGTCGAGGCGATTATTGCGCCAGCTCTCAAGAGGGCGATGCATGAGGGGAGGACGTCTGTCGGATCAGTTGACCTGCTGCTTGAATACTGTCGAAGGATGGGGAGTGAATTACCCCTACTCGGGGCGGTCATAAGGGATGATCCGCTGTCAGGGGAGCGGGAGGTCGACAGAAGAAGTGAACCTGGAAATGTGCGTCCCCTTTCTGTTTATGCGGCACATGCCATCCTCCGCGAGGTTGCGCGCGAGGTGTTGGACTTCCGAGTTGGGCGGTCGGATGTCGTGATGCCGGCGTGGACGGCAGGGGTCGTGCAGGTCTTGGCTGATGCGCGATCAATGTCTGTAGACAAGGGCCTTCCGTGGGTTGGCGATCGCGAAGTGCTGATCGCGCTTCTCGTCAACGAGGGATCTGCCGCGAGTGCTCTTCTGGTGCGAAGTGGGACCGATCGTCACCAGCTGTTGGCGGAGGTTGAGCGGCTAAGCCCGTTCCGGGGAAAGCTGCCGTGGGCGCCGGCGGTGGATTCCTTGGAGGGTGCCGGAGTCCTGCGCATAAACATGGTGAGCCGCTTACTTATGTGGCCTGTGCGCGTAATTTCAAACAGGGTTGAGGGGCGTAGCTCTGGTCTGCTATCGACGCTGGAAGGGGAGTCCAGTCGGCAAGCTGTCCGCAGGGGTAGTGGTGACATTACGTTCGATCATGTCGTGTTCGCCGCAGTTTCGATTCGACAGCAGTTGGTGCTGAGTGATATACCTGAGCCCGAGGGGTTGCGCGGTTCTGGTTCAATTCTTGAACGATATGGTCTCTTATCTGTCGACCTGAACCTTCGCATCGTCGATCGTGGTCTGCCCCCGTCTTGGGCGGAGCCGCTTCTCGTTCCCACCCGTCCGCCGGCCTTTATGCCCGAGGTGGCGATGGCGCTTGAAAACCTGCGTCGCCTGGCTTCGCTGGATTACAGTTACCCTCAGATTCTGGAGTCGCTGTTTGCGATGCCTCAGGTGAGGTCCTCGATCGCAGCGCTTACCGCCCACCGCCGGCAGTGAGGGCAGGGCGTGTTCACTTGGTCGTGCTGATCGAGTATGATCAAAAAAATGCAGCGAGACTGGGCGAAGGCCGGAGTTGCCTTCAGGTGGTCAGGCGACCAGGATCCCAAGCGAATATTGGTTCACGACAACGATGTGATCATGTATGACGCTTGGCAATCGGAGCTTGGCGAGTGGTCCCTGGGTGAACTGCCCGCGCTGAGGCGGCGGAGTGTGAACTACTATGTCACCTCGACTGAAACAGTGTATGCCAAGGCCGCCTACCTCCGAGACATGCCGCTGTCTGATACGGAAGCCCAGGTGCATAGACCCGACCTTCCATTTTGCCTTGCTGCTTGCGAGGTTATGCAGTGGACTGACTCGCACCCATCTGCAGGAGAGTTCGAACGCAGTCGAGCGGAATGTTGCGGCGAGGTGCAGGATGAAACTGGCATGACGGAGGTGTATCTGAGTCCGTTTGGACCGAAGGGGGGCGATAAGCGCGGCGTTCGTGTGGCTGCCGAGGGAGGTGCGACGCTCACGGTTGGGGAGCTTCTCTGGAAGGCGATGGCAATCCAATTTCCGCTACTGGCGTCCCGGAATCCTGTACGTGGTGTCGGGCTGTACCGACTAGGCCTGCAGGGCGGGATTCCTTCCTACTATCTGTGGGGAAGCCGGTCGCGGCTGGATGATCATGTCGGCTGAAGGGTTCAATGAGTTCGCCGGACGAACTTATGGTGACCTGCGTTTAGCGCATTTCTCCGTGGTCAACAACGCCATTGAAAGGCGTCCCTATGTCGCTCTTGTCGAGCGTGTCGGTGAGTTCTGCAACGTCCTGGATGGCGAGCACAACTCATGGCACGATGACGTGGCACTATGCGTCCTGCTGTCGCATCAGGACACTGCGGCAACTGTCTGGCTGTCCTACGTTGCCCCGTATGCTGTCATTATCGCCGGGCCGATTAAGTCGCCGGCTAGGCTGCTTCGTGATCAAGACTTCGTCTATTCCGGCTCGACGGCGAAGGGGTGGCTTGCGCAGGTCAGGTCGGTGCTGGAGTCGGCGGGGCTGTGGGTCCTTCCACCGTGGCTGCTTCGCCAGGAGATGGATTTTTACTCGGTCAATGATGGTCAGGTGCAGCGGATGCCGATGTTTCGAGTCTTCTTCACCGATCTCGAGGACCACTTCCCGTTCGAAGAGGATTGACGCCGGACGACGGCGCATGCTGGTCGAGCGGGTGAAGTTTAGGAAGTGACGAGGAGGCAGCCGGTGCGGCGAAAGCCCGAGTCCGAGTTCGTCCTGGATTCCCCGGGAGGGCTCTCTGCGCGTGCCCAACGTTTCCTGGCAGCCGAGGCGGTCCGGGTCGTGGAGGATCCGGGCCCTTCGGACGCGGAGCTCAGGGAGCGGATGGCGGAACTTTACGGCACGGTCGATGAGGATTTCCTGGTCCTGCTGAGGTCCGTGCAGCGGCGGTATCTCGGTCTCAGCTACGACAGCGGCTATTTCGACGGGAGTCGGGTGACCTATTCGCCAACCTTCGATCCTGAACCGGGCGATACCGACCTGGAAATCCTGTACGCAGTCAGCATGGAGGCCAATGTCGGCGCATCACTGACTGACAAGGGGCAGGTGGAAGTCGGCTTCGACCAGTGGGGGTTGATGGAGTTTGACAGTCTTGACAATGTGATCGAGAGTGACGCACTGTTTGCCCTCAGTAAAAGATTCCAGGTCAGCGAGGTGTCTTTCCGGAACCTGGCGGCGGATGCGGTGCGGAGTTCGCTTGCGGCCGACTCTGAGCTTGGTCTCACTGAGGTGCCGGAGGCCGGTGGCAGGTACTCCAGGGCCTCGGCAAAGTCGCGGGGGTGCCCGGCTTGATGTGGTTGGTGTAGACGCGCCCTGGCTGGTGGCAGCAGGGCGGGCATGACCGGTTCAGATGATCATCGAGGTTCCTACGCCTTGTCGATCATCCGAAGTGAGTCATGCCCGCGCTGCCATCATCGCTGATCTCGTCCGTGTCCGACGCACCGGCTGTCACCGTGCCCGAAGCCGCTGCTGGGCTGCCTGCCGCGTTGACGAATCTGCCGGATCCTCGCGCCCGTCGCGGTGTCCGGCACCGGTTAACCGTGGTGGTGACCGCAGCGGTCTGTGCCGTGGTGGCTGGCTACCGCTCCTACACCGCGATCGCCGAGTGGATCGCTGACGTCCCCACTGCGACCGTCGTCGCGTTAGGTATTGCCCCGGACCGGCGCCCATCGGAGGCGATGATCCGCCGGCTGTTGCAGGCCCTGGACCCGGACCTGCTCACCGCGGCTGTCAGCGGATGGTTGTCCACCCGGACCATGTCGGCCTCGCCAGCCCCACGACGGGCGATCGCCGTGGACGGCAAAACCCTGCGAGGCTCCCGCACCTGCGACACGGCCGCCCAGCATGTCCTCGCGGCCTGCGACCAAGCCAGCGGTGTGGTCCTGGCCAGCATCGACGTGGACGGCAAGACCAACGAGATCACCCGATTCGCGCCGCTGCTCGACCAGATCAGCGATCTGCGCGGCACCGTGATCACCGCCGACGCAATGCACTGCCAACGCGAACACGTCGCCTACCTCGCCGAACGCGGCGCCCACTGGATCCTGACCGTCAAGGCCAACCAGCCCAACCTGCACGCCCAACTCGCCGGCCTGCCCTGGCGGGCCGTCCCGGACGCCGCCCGTGACACCGACCGCGGACACGGCCGCCGCGAGATCCGCACCTGCAAGATCCTCACCGTCTCCACCGGAATCGACTTCCCGCATGCCGCCCAGGCCCTGCAGATCCGCCGCCGCAGACGCCGCCTCGACCAGCCGAAACGGTTCACCACCGAAACCGTCTACGCGATCACCGACCTCCGCGTCCACCAGGCCGGGCCAGCACAACTCGCGAGCTGGGTCCGCGGTCACTGGTCGATCGAAAACAAGGTCCACTGGGTGCGCGACGTCACCTACGACGAGGACCGTTCCCAGATCCGCACCGGCACCGGACCCCAAGTCATGGCCGCCCTCCGCAACGCCGCCATCGGCGCACTCCGCACCGCCGGCGTCACCAACATCGCCGCCGCCAACCGGCATCACGCCCGCGACAGCACCCGCCCGCTGGCCCTACTCGGCATCATCTGACGACTTTGCCGGGGCCCTGGCAGGTACTCCCACTGGTTTGTCGGCGACAACGCTGCAGTGTTCTATCACTCGTTGTGGTACGAGCTCAAATTTACCGATGCGCCCCTTATCACCCTGTGGGGCGCCGACGCATCGGTGGTTGCCAAGTTGGAACAACTCCTCAGCTGAGAACGCCTCCGTACCTCGCGGCCACCACCCATCCGGTGGCCTGGCGTGAGGGGTGGTGACCCAAGCCGCCCCGAGCCGGCGGAGGTCGGGCTGCGGCTAGCGGGCCGGGCAGCGTGTGCCTTCGGCGGGGACGGTGAGGTCGATCAGGTAGGCGTCGACGGCCTGGGTGATGCAGGCGGTCTGCGGGTATGCCGTGTGACCCTCGCCTTCCCAGGTGAGGACGCGCCCCACCCCGAGCATCTCGGCCAGCGCCGGGGTCTGCTCGTACGGTGTGGCCGGGTCGCCGGTGGTGCCGACGATCAGGATCGGTGGGGCGCCGTCGGCGCGGCCGGTGGGGTAGGGGTCGCTGCCGCCGGGCCATTCGGTGCAGGAGATCAGGCCGGTGGCCAGCGCCGGGCCGAACAGCGGGTACTGCGTGCGCCACTGGGACTGCAGTTGGCGGATGCGGTCCAGGTTGGGCCGTTCCTCCTCGTCAGCGCAGTTGATCGCCGTGTTGGCGTCGAAAAGGTTTGTGTAGTGGCCCTTGTCGTCGCGGTCGGCGTAGCTGTCGGCGAGGCGGAACACGCCCTGCGGGTTGCCGCCCTCCAGTTGGTCGATGGCGCGGGCCAACTCCTGCCAGCCGCTCTCGGTGTAGAGCGAGGAGATGACCGCGTAGAAGACCCAGCCGGCGGTGGCTTCCCGGCCGTCGGCGGAACGGGCTGGTGACACCCGGGCCTTGTCGATGGCGGAGATGACGGCGGCGCGGGCGTCGGGGGCGATCGGGCAGCGGGCGGCGTTGGCCGCGCACCACCTGTGGAAGTTGTCGAAGGCCCGCTCGAAGCCCTTGGCCTGGCTCTCCGATCCTTCGATCAGGCCCTGTCGGGGGTCGATCGCGCCGTCGAGCACCAGCGCCCGCACCCGGGAGGGGAACAGCTGGGCGTACGTGGCACCGAGCAGGGTGCCGTAGGAGTAGCCCAGGTAGGTGAGCTTGTCGTCGCCGACCGCCGCGCGGATCGCGTCCATGTCCCGGGCGGCCTGCTCGGTGCCGTACAGCGGGAGTTGGTCGCCGTATTTGTCGCCGCAGCCCTGGCCGATGCGGTTGGCCAGCGCCACGAGGTCGTCGAAGGACTCCTGGTTCTGCGGGTCGGGGTCGGAGCCGAAGACGGCGTCGAGGTCGGCGTCGGAGATGCACTCCACCGGGCTGGACCGGGCCACCCCGCGGGGGTCGAAGCCGACGATGTCGAAGCGTTCCATGATGCGGTCGGGCAGGCCGCCGTACTGCTCGCCGAAGGAGAGGTAGACGGCGGTGTCCACGCCCGAACCGCCGGGACCACCGGGGTTGACCAGCAGGGAGCCGATGCGGTCGCGTTGCTTGTCGGAGCGGGCCCGGATCAGGGCGATCTCGAATGTCTCGCCGGCGCCGGGACCCGTTGTCGCGCCACTGCCGCCGGCCCAGTCGCGGGGGACCTGGATGCGGGTGCATTCGTACCGGATGCCGGGTGCGCCCCGCCCGACCACCTCGTCGGCCACCTCGGGGCATGCCTGCCAGGTCGGTGTCGTGCCCGGCGGGGCAGCCTCGCCCTCGACGTCGCTGCGCGGCGCGAGCGCCGGCAGCGTGCATCCGGCGGCGACCACTACGGCGGACACCAGGCCGGCGAGGGTCAGCCGTCGGCGGCGGATCGGATCGGTAGTACGGGTCACGAGCGAGCCTCCGTGATCGGTGCGATCGTCAGGCTACGCGGAGCCGGTGCCGGACCCGACCGTCACCGTCGGATCGCCGCGCAGGACCTGGTCCACGTCGAAGCGGACCGGCCGGTCCAACTGGTCGTACCGGCAGGAGAGTGGGTCACGGTCGGGCCGCCAGCGGACGAACCGGGCGGTGTGCCGGAACCGGTCACCCTCCATCGCGTCGTACGCCACCTCGACCACCAGCTCCGGGCGTAGCGGCTCCCATTCCAGGTTCTTGGTGCCGGTCCATCGGCTGACCCCGCCCGGGATGCGTTGGCCGCGCTCGTGGTCGCCGTGCACCCACGGGTGATCGTCTGCGACCTCGCGGTAGGGGGCCAGCTCCTCCAGCAGCTCGGCCCTGCGGGCCATGGTGAACGAGGCGCTCACCCCGATGTGGTGCAGCACCTGCGCGTCGTCGTAGAGGCCGAGCAGCAGTGAACCGACCACCGGGCCGGACTTGTGCCAGCGGAACCCGGCGACCACCACGTCCGCGGTGCGGGCGTGCTTGACCTTGAACATGAGCCGCTTGCCCGGCTCGTAGGGCAGGTCGGCGGGTTTGGCGATCAGCCCGTCCAGCCCGGCGCCCTCGAACACGTCGAACCAGCGGCGGGCGGTCTCGGTGTCGGTGGTGATCTGGGTGACGTGCACCGGTGGGCGGACCTTTGCCAGGGCCTGCTCCAGGCGCGCGCGTCGGGTCGGGTAGGGCACGTCGAGCAGGCTCTCGCCGTCGAGGGCGAGCAGGTCGAAGGCGACGAAGTCGGCGGGCGTGGTCTCGGCGAGCAGCTTCACCCGGGAGGCGGCCGGGTGGATGCGCTGGGCCAGCAGCTCGAAGTCGAGCCGGGGCGCCGCGTCCGGGCTGTCGCGGCGGATCACGATCAGCTCACCGTCGACCGCGCAGCGCGCCGGCAACTGCCGCCGGGCCTGCTCGACCACCTCGGGGAAGTAGCGGGTCATCAGCTTGCCGCCCCGGCTGGCAAGCTCCACCTCGTCGCCGTCGCGGAAGATGATGCAGCGGAAACCGTCCCACTTGGGCTCGTAGGTCATGCCCGGCCCGGTGGGGATCGACGCGACGCTGCGGGCGAGCATCGGCTCCACCGGCGGGTTGATCGGCAGGTCCACGGCGACAGTCAACCAGACCCCACCGACAACGGTGAGGCAGATCACGGCTGGTCGGTGGGTGGCGTGTCCGTCGCTGAGTCGTCACCACTCGCCTGGGAAATTCGCATAACCGCAGGTCAGAGCTACTTTCGCGGGGTGTCGGAGTGGGTGTGCGGGTGCTGCGGACGGTGGCGGGTCAGTGTCGAGCTGATCCGGGGCCGGCACGTCTACCGGCTGGTCCACCGCTATCCCCGCCGCTTCGGCGGCGGCGACAACGTGCTCGGCGAGGTGGCCACGGTGGCCGAGTTGGCGGCGCTGTTGCGCCGGTGGAGCCCGGTGGATCTTGCCGACCTGCGCGAGGCCGCGTGATGCCCTGTCGGTCGCCCGGTCAGCAGTGCCTGAAGACCAGCAGGAACGCAGGTCAGTAGCGGGCGAAGGAGCGGATCGGCATCCGCGGGCCGAACCGCGGCGCATGGATGCCGGCGGCTTCCAGCAGCCGACAGACCCGGCCCCGATGCCCCCGGAACGGCTCCAGCAACTCCAGCATCCGGGCGTCGTCGGCGCGTGCCTCGCCGGCCAGGGCCCAGGCCACCGTGTTCGGTACGTGGTAGTCGCCGACGCTTACCGCGTCCGCGTCCCCGTACGCCACCCGGACGACCTCGGCGGCCGTCCACGGACCGATCCCGTTGATCGCCAACAGTGCGCGGGTGGCCGTTGACGAGTCCGTGCTGCGTTCGAGCCGGTCCGCGACGGCGGCGGCGCGGCGCAGTGTCTCGGCGCGGCGCTGCTCCACGCCGAACGGATGGAAGACCCAGTAGGGGGCGGCTGCCACGGCTGCCGGCTCGGGAGGCAGCAGCAGCGACACCGGTCCCGGCGCCGGCTCGGCGAAGTGGCGGACGGTGGCCGCGTACGCCCGGTATGCCTCCTTGCCGGTGACCTTCTGTTCGAAGACGGCCCGGAGCACCCGGGGGAAGATCAGCCCGGTGGCGGGCAGCCGCAAGCCGGCGTGCTGGGCCGCGAGTCGGGCCACCACCGGATGTGACCGGGCCAGGTCGGCGAAGCCGGTGAGGTCGTCGCGCAGCCCGGCGATCGCGTCGGCGTGCTCGACCATCCAGCCGGCACCGGGCCCGTACCCGTCGGCGCGCAGTTCGCCGCCGCTGCTCTGCAGGGCCAGGGTGGCGGGTCCGATCGGCGTACGAGCGGCCCACCAGAGGGTGTCGCCGGTGATCCGTGCGCAGGGATCGTACGGGCTGAAGGTGAGTGGCCGGATCGATGCGACCAGCCGGTAGTCGGGTGGCGGGCGCAGCGTCCGGCTCGCGGTGGGCGCGGTCCCGGTCACGACCCCACTGTGCCACCTCAGTGGGCGCCTGAGCACTGCGGGGCCAGGCACGTTTCGGGTCCACGGACGGTGTCGAGAAACCGTACGTTCACGGTTAGGCCACCTGAACGGCCAGGATTCTTCGGTCAAATACCGGCATATGCAAACGTAACTGGCGTCACAATCCGACACGACGGTAATGGCAAGGTTTGATCACTATCTCGTTAGCCAACCGCACTGTTATGGTCCGACCTGCGCGGTGACCGTCCGGCCTGCAACGACGCCGGTACATGGCCCGGCGACGGCAGTCGGTCATACGACAGGGTCGCACCGCGCACCACGGGGACTTGCGCAGGAGGTAACGGGAATGACTGCCGCAGCGGTTGTTCAACCAGGGCGGCCGATGGCCGTCGGCTCGCCGCACGGGCGTCAGCACTGACGTGGTCGCCGAAAGGTGACCTCTCGGATCCCGACGATCTGATGATTGCGCTGCGCGTCTATCGCCTGTTACCGCCGGCTGTCCGGCGTCACCTGCTCCGGTTGCTTCCCGAGCATCAGCGGCTCGCCATGGTGCGTACCCTCACCCGCCCTCGCGGCGGGGAGACCGTGCACCCTGTCGGTGCCCGGGTGACCATTTCCGACGACGGGGTCCGCACCGAGGCCGAGGTCGTCGCGGCGGCCACGCCGCTTCAGATGTGGCACCGCAACCTGACCGCCGTCACCTCCAGCCTGGAGTCCGCCGGCATCGAATACCACTGCGTACGCAACGACGACTACCTGCGGAGCACGGTGGCGGTCCTCGACGACAAGCGTGACGCGCTACGGCGGCTGGTCCGCACCGCACCCGAGTTGTCGGGCGCACACGTCCGGATCGTCGAGGCGCGACCCGAGCGCCACCAGCCGGACCGGGCACCGACCGAGGTGATCCAGGTGTGGTTCCCGGTGACCGACGCCCGGGCGGGCGTGGTGCTGGGCGCGCAGTTCGCCTGCGAGATCGAGCTGTGGACCCGGGCCGGCGACGTGGTCCGGGCACCCCGGCACAACGCGGTGATCGACGAGGCTCCGGCCCGCGCCGAACCGGTACGGGTCGCCGCCGCGTTGCTCAGCCACTTCGTACCCGAGGCCGACGACCACACCTACGGCACCCGTCGTGACCTGGCCGTACGCGCACCGGACCGGGTGGGCTTCCCGATCGACGCGGTCTACACCTGGGTCGACGGGTCGGACCCGGAATGGCGCGAACGCAAGCAGGCGGCGATGGGGACGCCCGGCGGTCCGCTGCACGCGATAGCCGCCAACACCTCGCGCTACCACAACCGGGACGAGCTGCGGTACTCGATGCGTTCGCTGCACAGCTTCGCGCCCTGGCTGAGGAAGATCTTCGTGGTCACCGACAGCCAGTTGCCGAGCTGGCTCGACCCGACCCACCCGATGATCACCGTCGTCTCGCACGCCGAGCTGTTCGCCGACATCGGTGGCCTGTCGTCGTTCAACTCGCACGCCATCGAGTCCCGACTGCACCGCATCGAGGGCCTGGCCGAGCACTTCCTCTACCTCAACGACGACGTCTTCCTGGGCCGGCCGCTGCTGCCGACGCACTTCTTCCACGCCAACGGGATCGCGAAGTTCTTCCTCTCCCCGGCACAGTTCGGGCTCGGCGAGGCGAGACCCAGCGACCCGCCGGTCAACGCCGCCGGGAAGAACAACCGCCGGCACATCCAGCGCCAGTTCGGCGTGACCATCACGCAGAAGATGAAGCACACCCCGTTCGCCCTGCGGCGCAGCATCATGCACCAGATCGAGGCGATGCTGCCGGCGGACGTGCTCGCCACGGCCCGGCACCGGTTCCGCCACCATGCGGACCTGTCGATCCCGTCGTCGTTGCACCAGTACTGGGCCTATCTGACCGCACAGGCCGTCCCGGGGCACATCGAGTACGAGTACACCGATCTCGGCCACCCGTCGACGCCCGCGCGCCTGGCCGAGCTGCTGGCCCACCGCAATCGCGACGTGTTCTGCCTCAACGACACCGACTCGGATCCGCGCGCGTTCGAGGAGCAGGAGCGGATGCTTGCCGACTTCCTGCCCCGCTACCTGCCGTTCCCCGCACCGTTCGAGCTGCCCGACGACGAGGTGGCCGAGCGCCGCAAATTGGGTGCCAGCGCCCTCTGGCGACATTCCCGCGATGTCGACCGGCACGACAGGAAGGTGGACGAGCAGACGACGCCGTCGCTGCACATCGCCAGGCAGGTGGATGCGGCGACCATCCCGGCCCTGCGGGTCGGCCCTGCGTTGGATGCGCCCACCTTGCCGCGGTTTCAGAGGGGAGCCGGCCGACGCGGTGAGTAGCGCGGTACGACGCCGGGGGCCAGTTCCATGACCGCTCGGGAAAAGAGGTAGATGGGTGACATCCGGGTTGGGTTCGATCGCCGCTCACACTGTCGTCGGTCACGTTGATGAAGGAAGTACCGTGAACCTCACGTCCCCCGCCTCCCCGCCGCCGGCAACGGTTCCGGTCCCGTCAGGCAGCGCAGGTGTTCGCGAGGTGCTGGTGGACGGACAGCGTCGGCGTGCACATGTGCATGCCGACCTCACCCCCATGCTCGCCCGTCAAGCCAACATCGCTGCAGTGACCGCGGCACTCGACGCGCACGGCGTCGACCACTTTCTGGTCCGGGGCATGGACGACCGGACCCCGGTGGTCGGCGTCAGCCAGGAAGACCGGGCCGCCGCCCTCGGCGCCTTGGAGAAGCTCGGTACGACCGCAGGCTGCTACGTCAGCCAGGTACTGCCGAAGCCACCCGTCACCGCCGTGCTGCGCGATGCCGACGACCCAGCCGTCTGGGCCGGGCTGCATGCGGCTCAGGCATTCAAGCTGACCTGGTTCCGGGTGGACCCGACGATGAAGCTGGTGCTCGGCGTCGCGTACGGGTGCGAAATCGAGTTCTGGCGGTCGGATCGGGCGGCCGACGTGTTGCGTGCGCCGCGGCGCAACCGGATGATGCCTGCGGTCTCGATGGCGGGGTTGCCGGTGGAGGTTGGCGAGCATCGCTTCACCCGACTCGCCGCTGCGACAAACCGCGGCCCGCGCCTGCGTACCCGGCCGGAGTTCGACCACTCGCTGCCGGACGACATCGAGTTCCCGATCGACGTGGTCTACACCTGGGTGGATGGCGCGGACCCCGAATGGCAGCGCCGCCGAGCCGAGATCAAGGGGGAGGCGTTCCACGCCGAGGCCGCGAGCGACTCGCGTTACATCAATCGGGACGAGCTGAAGTACTCCCTCCGATCACTGCACCTCAACGCGCCCTGGGTCCGCAACATCTACATCGTGACCGACCGGCAGTGCCCGTCCTGGCTCGATCTGAGTGCGGGCAACATTTTCGTGGTCGACCACAAAGAGATCTTCAGCGACCGCAGCGCCCTGCCGACGTTCAACTCGGTCGCCATCGAGACTCAGCTGCACAACATCGACGGCCTCGCCGAGCACTTCCTCTATCTCAACGACGACATGTTCTTCGGCCGTCCGTTGGCGCCCCAGACCTTCTTTCTGGCGAACGGCAGCAGCAAGTTCTTCCTGTCCCAGAACCGCGTCCCGATCGGCCCGATCACCAACCTCGACACCCCGATCGACGCCATGATCAAGAACAATCGACGGCTCATCGAGGAACGGTTCGGCCGGACCTTGACCCAAGGTAGCCAGCATGTGCCCTACCCGCTGCGGCGGAGCATTCTGGCGGAGATCGAGCGGGAGTTTCCGGAGGAGCATGCGCGCACTGCGCACAGCCGGTTCCGCAGCGCCACCGACATCATCATCACCTACTCCCTCTACCACTACTACGCGTTCATGACCGGGCGTGCGCTGCCCGGTCAGGTGAACTACGGGTACGTGCAGTTGGCGGTGCCGGATCTCGTCGCCCGTCTGAAGCGGGCCGAGGCCCGGCGGGACTGGGACACCTTCTGCATCAACGACGCCTTCTCCACGTACGCCCAACTCCAGCAGCAGATGGCCGTCCTGGAGCCGTTCCTGGAGGCGTACTTCCCGGTGCCCAGTCCTTACGAGTCGGCGAGCCAGCGGTGAAGTTCTCCTTCCTGGTCCACAACTTCTACGGTGTGGGCGGTACGAACCGCGCGGTGCTCAACCTGGCAACCGGGCTGCTCGACGCTGGCCACAGTGTCGAGGTCGCGTCGGTCTTCCGGCGACTAGACCGAACGATGTTCGACGGCGACGAGCGCATCACCCTGGTACCGCTTGTCGACACCAGGCCGCGGCGAGGAGACCGCACCGACCCGCGACTGCGGGAACCCTCGACGTTGATTCCGGCACACGAGGAGTTCTATCAGCAGTACAGCCAGCTAACCGACGAGCGAATGCTGCGTTACCTGCGGCACACCGACGCCGATGTGGTCGTGGGCACCCGGCCAGGGCTCAACCTTGTCATCGCCCGACACGCTCCGGAACATGTGGTGCGCATCGCGCAGGAACACATGACGCAGGATCTGATCCACGAGGCGGTGAAGGCCGACATCAGCCGCTCCTATTCACGGATCGACCTGGCGTACACGGTGTCGAGAGCGGACGCGGACGCCTTCCGAATCGGCAACCCGGTGCCGGGAACCGAGATCAAAGCGTTGCCGAACAGCGTGCCAGCGAGTGCGATTCCGCAGGCGGACAGGCGGAGCAGGATCGTCGTGGCGGCCGGACGACTCGATCCGATCAAGCGGTACGACCGACTGATCGTGGCGTTCGCCCGCGCGGTCAAGGACTGCCCCGGTTGGACGCTGCGGATCTACGGAGACGGCGATCAACGTCCGGGGCTGGCCAGACTCATCCGCGAGCTGGGCCTGTACGGCCGGGTACTGCTGATGGGCCGGCGGGAGGACATGGCGGCGGAGTGGGTGAAGGGTGCCGTCGCCGCCGTTTCCTCCGAGCGTGAGTCCTTCGGCATGACGATCGTCGAGGCCATGAGACTGGGCCTGCCGGTCGTCAGCAGCGACTGCCCGGTCGGGCCCCGCGAGATCATCTCGCACGGCGAGGATGGTCTCCTGGTGCCGACTGATGACTTCGACGCGTACGCCGAGGCGCTGCGGACGGTGATGCGCGACGACGATCTGCGGATCCGCATGGGCCGGATGGCGGTGACGAACTCCGCCCGCTTTGATCCCGCCCACCTCGCCGCACAGTTCGCCCGGGACTGCGCGCAGGTACTTGAGGTCCGCAGGGGCGAAGTGTCGCGGCCGAGGCGGTTGGGACGCAGGGCGCTGACGACGGAGCTGACTCTTCGGGAGGCGGGTCTGGCGCGGGCAATCGCTGACCCGGTGCTGCGGGGAATCGCCGGCAACGAACTCGCCCGACGGGCGAGCATGGGCGCTCTCGGACGACTGACCCGGATCCGCCCTGCGCGAAGTACCAGTACTCGGCTGCAATCGGCAATCAAGCGCCGGATCTCGGCTCCTGGGGACGCCCCGGTCGCCGACTGCGTTGTGTCGCCGGATCTAGGGCTGCGGATCTCCGTGGGCCTGGCGACCTATGGCGAGGACGCTGCCGTGGTGCTCAGCAATCGCGACACCCGTGACGTGGTTCGCGCGCCCCTCCTGCCGTCGCACGACGGGGCGAGGGCGGTCGCCACGCTCGATGCCGGTGCCCTGTCCGAGGGCCGATGGAACGTCTATCTGACGGACGGAGGCAAGGTCAGGCGCCGGTTGCGTCCCCAGCGGATGGACAGCCGGGTCCTGTCCGCCGCGTCAAGCGGCCCAGGCGAACACGCGGGCATGTTGGCACACGTCCCATACCAGACGGCTGACGGATTTATGGCGATACGAAGCTGGGTACGGGCCGTACACGCCGAGGTGCGCTCGCTCGCCCTCGATGGTGAGGCGGTCACCGTCGACTTCACCTGGCACGGACCGGGTGCCCCGGTCGGCGCAGTGCTGCGCCGACGAGGTGACCTGGCGGAGTCGCTGAGCGTGCCGACCTGGCCGGCAAGCGATGGAAAGTTGACGATGGCGGTGCCGCTGTCGGCGCTGGCCAACCTGCGGTTGCATCGGTACGAGGACTGGGACGTCTTTCTCCGGTGCGGTCAGAGCGAGGTTCGGATGGGCCGCTTCGCCGACGACGTGGTCGACAAGAAGCGCGCATACAACTACCCGGAGATTCACCTCGACCAGATGCTCCCGCTGGATCTGGTCGAGGAGGATCCAGCTCCGCTGTTGCGGGTCCGCCCCTACTACACGATCGACAGCGAACTGTCGTTCGCAATCATCGATCGACCATGAGCCCGCAGAGGAGCAGGTAATCGTGACCGAGCCGGGGCGAGGCCCGTCGGAGATTCCCAGAGCTGTCGCCGAACCCTCCGGGTTCGTTGACGTCTATCGGCGGGTGCTGAGCCCGCAGGCCCGGCGGGCCATCGCGACGAAGGTGAGCCCGAGGGCCCGGCACCAGCTCAAGCAGTGGGTTGCCCGTGCGTCGGGCGACACCCGGTTGACGAGTCGCCGGATCGAAAGGCTCGCCCGCCAACAGTCAGAGCTGCTGGCCGGCGGTGATCGGGCGGCAGTCACCGCCGACCGGGAGCCCCGGATCGCCCTGGTGGCCGCGGAAGTCACACCACTGCTGGCCCGGACCGAGAACCTGAGGGCGGTGACGACGGCGCTCGACGAGGCTGGCGTCGAGTTCTTCCGGGTCCGTGGCACCTCCGAGCGGTCATCGGTGGTGGCGGTTGACGCCGCGGACCGGGATCGGGTCTACGCCGCCCTCTCGGCCGCCTGCGCTCGGGCTCCCGGCTACGTCACGCAGGTGAGGACCGGCGGCGAGTCGCCTCCGGCAGCGGGGTTCGAGCCGAAGGTCTGGAAGCGCCTCGCGGAAGCTTCGGTGCTCCGGCTGACCTGGTACTGGACGGACCCCCGACACCGGCTGGTGCTGGGGCAGGCGTATGGGTGCGAGGTGGAGTTCTGGGCTCACCAGGGGGCCACTCTGGTCGCCCCGCGTCCGAACCTGGTGGCCGAGGAGGTCGTCGCGGCAGAGCCGTCAGTCGTCGCGTCCGAGTCGCTGTTCACCAGACTGATGCCCGCGACCACCACCGCGACCGCGCGGACCAAGCCGCCCTTCGCCGGACGACGCCCTGACGACGTCACGTTCCCGATCGACGTGGTCTACACCTGGGTCGACGGCACCGACCCCGACTGGCTTCGACGTCGGGCTGCGGTGGCGGGAGTGCCGTACCACGGTGAGGCGGCGAACGCGGCGCGCTTCCTCAGCCGTGACGAGCTGCGCTACTCGCTGCGCTCGCTGCACCTGTACGCGCCCTGGGTGCGCGACGTCTACGTGGTGACCGACGATCAGGTGCCGCCCTGGCTGGAGGAGACCGCACCCGGTATCCGGGTGGTCAGTCATCGGGAAATCTTTGCCGACACGTCGACGCTGCCCACCTACAACTCGCATGCCATCGAGAGCCAACTGCACCACATCGACGGGCTTTCCGAGCACTTTCTCTACTTCAACGACGACGTTTTCCTCGGCAGTGAGGTGCTGCCCTCGGACTTTTTCCTGGCCAACGGCATCTCCCGGTTCTTCCCGTCACCCGCCCTGGTCCCGCCGGGCGCGGCGACCGCCGAGGACATCCCCTCTTCGGCGGCGGGAAAGAACAACCGGGCCCTGATCGCGGCACGGTTCGGGACAGTGCTGACGCAGAAGATGAAGCACATGCCGCATGCGTTGCGGCGCAGTGTGCTGTACGAGATCGAGGAGACCTTTTCCACCGCCCACCGTCAGACAGCCGGCAGCCGGTTCCGCAGCATGACGGATATCTCGATCGCCTCGTCACTGCACCACTACTATGCGTTCCACACTGGGCGGGCCGTGCCGGGGAACCTGCGATACAGCATCGCGGAGTTGTCCCATCCGGACACTCCCGGTCGGCTCGCGCACCTGTTGGCCCGGCGGGACCGGCACGTCTTCTGCCTGAACGACGCGTTCTCGACGGAGGAGGATCTGGCCGACCAGCTCAAGGTCGTCATCCCCTTCCTGGACACCTACTTCCCGGTGGCCAGCCCCTGGGAGCGGGCCTGACAGACGACGATGGCCGGCCGCGCCCCCGACGGGCTGCGGCCGGCCATCCGACTGAACAGGGTCAGTAGTCGTAGTCCGAGTCGGAACTGTCGGACTTGGTCTTCGAGGGCGGCTCGACCGCCTTCGGGGTGCCCTTGGGCAGGCACTCCAGGTTCTTGCTGCCGTCGGGGTTGACCACGAACCAGGTGCCGCCGACGCCCTGGCCCTTCCACTGGCCCGGCTTCTTGTCACCGATGTAGGTGTAGAGCGGCCAGCCGTCCAGGGTGATCTGGCGGGTGCCGTCGGGGCGGGTGATGGTGCCGACCGCGTCGTCGGAGACGCCCTTGAGCTTCGGGTTGCCGTCGGTCAGCGCCGGCGGCCACACCTCGGCGCACTGGCCCTCGCAGTTGGTGGCGGGCGGGTCGTTGCTGTCGCGGTCGAAGCGGTACAGCAGGAAGCCGTCCTGGTTGACGACCGCGCTGCCCATCCGGGGGAACTTCTTGCCGGTCAGGCTCTCGGTCAACTCGGCACCGTCGGGCAGTGGGGCGTCGGCTTCAGGCTCCGCTCCGGGCGACGCCGAGGCACCCGGTTCGGCGCTGGCCTCGGGATCCGCGCTGCTCTCCGGGTCCGGGGTGGACGTGGAGTCGGCCGCGGCGACAGCGACCGGTTCCGCCACGCCGGGGTCTGCTCCGTTGTAGCCCGCGGGCGCGCAGGCCGTAAGTGCGACCATGGCGCTCGCGACAACGACGGTGCGCTTCATCTTTGCCACGTGCCCTCCTCATACTTGACAAGTCACCGGGAAGTACGGGAAACGAGGCTGTCAAGGTTGAAAGCAGAAGGGTGGCTCATTTCACACCCGGATGATTGAACCGGAATCGACAGCTGTCCGTGTGTGGGCGTACCTCAACCCGGCGCAGACGAGCAAGGGCCCGCCTCGACCGAGGCGGGCCCCTGCTGCGCTGTGGTGATCAGTTGGCAGGCACCGTCACCAACGGCTTGCCCGCACCCTTGCCGTCGACCTCCTGCACCTCGAAGTGCTTCACCGCGTCCAACTTCGACGAGGTGGCGGCGGCCAGGCTCAGCTTCTGCGGATTGCTGTTGGTGCCGTAGCCGCCCTGCGGCACCGACCAGGTGGAGATGACCTCGGTGCTGGCATCCTCGCGCACCACCACCAGCCGGCACTCGCGAGGACCGGGCAGCCGACCCAGCGTGAAGGCGATGTTGGTGCCGAAGTCCTTCGAGGCGAGGAAGAACGTCGCCGTGACCCCGGTGGTCGGGTCGGTGACGTTTACCTGCCTACCCTCCTGCTCGGTACCGCCGACTCCCGGACCAACCGGGTCACCCGAGCCGGTGTTCGGCACCTGCACCGGCCCGCTGGTCGGCCCGGCGACCTGCGGCGCGGTGCCGCTGTCGGCCAGGTTGCTGAACACCACCCCGGTGATCCCGCCGAAGACCACCACCGCGGCGGCGGTCGCGAGGATCTGCCGGAACCGTGCCCGGCGGCGGTGCGTACGCATCGCCACCAACGTCCGGTCCAGCAGGACCGGATTCGTGTGGGTCTGCTCCAGCGCCGTCACCGACTCCGCGTCGATGTCGGAGAGCAGCCCGACCACCGGCACCATCGACTCCAACTCGGCGGCGCACGCCCAGCAGGTTGCGAGGTGTTCCTCGAACCGTTCCATGTCCTGTTCGTCCAGCACGCCGAGCGCGTACGCGGCGACGTCCATGTGGTCAACCCGGCTCATTCCGTCACCCCCCTCTCCTGCAAGGCTGTGCGCAGCGCGCGCAGCGCGTAGTAGACCCGTGACTTGGCGGTGCCCAGCGGCAGCCCAAGTTCCTCGGCCGCCTCTGGCACCGTACGTCCTCGGAAGTAGGTCGCGACCAGGATCTCCCGGTGCGACTGGCTCAACGTTCGTAGTGCGTCGGCGACCGTCATCGAACGCAGCACCCGGTCGGTGTTGTCCGACTCGGCGAACGCGGTCAGGTCCCGGTCGTACGTCTCGGCCGGCCGGGCCTGTTCACTGCGGTGCTCGTCGATGGCGATGCGCCGGGCCACCGTCACCAGCCAGGGGCGCAACGACCCCTGCCCCTGGGTGCCCAGCCGGTGGGCGTTGCGCCAGGCCCGCAGCAGCGTCTCCTGGACGATGTCCTCCGCCCGCTGCCGGTCACCGCCGGTCAGCCGCATCACGAACATCAGCAACGGACCGGCGTGCTCCGCGTACAGGGTGCGGATCAACTGGTCGGAGTGGGCGGCCTCGGTGGTCGTCGCCTGATGGCGGCCAGGGGCGGGGCGCGGCGTCACCGGGCTATTCTGGCGATCCGCCGCACGCGAGTCGACCCCGTTGGTGGTCGTGGTCGGCCGCGACTGGGACCGGGCAGACATCCAGTCCGCCCGCACCCGCTCGCCGTGCCAACCGGCCGCCAGTGTGTGCATGCAGACCTCCGTTGTCCATGGACAGAAAGCCGTCCCCCCACGGGCATGGCTGCCGATGGATACGCACGGCCCTGCCGAACAGATCAACGTCGGACGGAAAAAATTCCCGACGGCGGTGGCGTGGAGTCGGTGGCCTGCTCGTCGTAAACCACGGGAGCACCCCCGACGAAGTGGTCGAGGTCGGCTCCGGCGAGGACCCGGCCGGGGAACCAGTCACCGGCGGCCCGCCGGGTCAACTCCGCCACCGGTGGCTCCTGCCGGCCGGCGACCAGCACCAGGTTGCCGTAGCGGCGGCCGCGCAGCACCGCGGCGTCGGCGACCAGGCAGCCCCGAGGCAGCACGGTACGAACGGTGGCGACCTGCCCCCGGGCGTACCGCAGCGGCGGGCCGTCGGCGAGATTGGCCAGGTACCAGCCGCCCGGCCGCAGCACCCGGGCCACCTCGGCGGCGTACTGGACCGAGGTCAGTCGGGCCGGTGTGCGGGCACCGGCGAACACGTCGGCGACCACCACGTCGTAGCTGCCGTCCCGGGTGCTGGTCAATGCCGCGCGGGCATCGTCGACCCGCACCTTCAGACGTGCGTCGGCCCGCCACGGCAGGGCCCGCCGGACCAGGTCGACCAGGGCGGCGTCCACTTCGACCACCCGCTGGGCGGAGCCGGGTCGGGTGGCGGCGACGTACCGGGGCAGCGTCAACGCGCCACCGCCCAGGTGCAGCACCCGCAACGGGGTGCCGGCGGGCGCGATCAGGTCGAAGGCGGCGGCCAGCCGCCGGACGTACTCGAACTCCAGGTGGGTCGGGTCGTTCAAGTCCACATGCGACTGTGGTGCGCCGTCCAGCATGAGCGTCCACGAGCCGGGGCGGTCCGGATCCGGGGCCAGCTCGGCGAGCCCGGTGTCGACCTGTTCGGTGACCCGCTCGGTGTCGCGGCGGCGGCCCATCAGCGGTTGGTCCGGGCGGCGGCGGTCAGCGCACGGTGCAGCAGGCGGGCATCACCCAACCGGGACCGCAGCAGCCGCTCCAGGCCGGCGATCGGCACCAGATTCTGTGGAGCCCGGGGATCCTTGTACGGGCTGGAGGCGAACCGGGGCAACGTGACAAGCGACAGATCCGCCAGCCGTACCGCCTCGGTGATCTCCAGGTCGGCGGAGCATTCGATCCGGACGATGCCGGCCCACGGCGCCCCGGCGGCCACCGGCAGCCGCAGATACCACGACCAGCCACCCCAGGCGGTGCCGAGCCGGAACACCGGCGACCGGTGACCCGGCGCCAGCCCGGTGACCACGGCGGTGAGCCGGGCGTCGAGATACTGGCTGTGCTGGGTCTTGATGTAGCCGAGGGTGCGCGGCAGTTGCCGCCGGTTGCGTAACGGCCCGTCCACCACCAGCAGGTCGTCATCGGTACGGGCGGCGTCGGAGACCTCCACCTCCAGCGCGGTCAGCGGCCCCTGCACGGCGGCCGGCAACTTCGCCAACTCGCCGGTGCCGCTGACCCGGTGCACCGGATAGCGGACGTTGCCGGCCACCACCTCGCCCGCCGACGGGCTGGCGGTGAACAAGCCCCGGCCCACCCTGGCCCCGGCCAGGTGCGCCGCCCCACGCTCCAGATCGCAGCGCACCACCCCGGCGGCGTACGACGCGGCCAGGCCGGGGAAGGAGGTGCCGTCCTCCTCGGCCGTCCAGACGCTGGCGTCGATCCGGCGTACCCCGTCGACGAGCAGCACCACGTCCGGGGCCCGCACCCCCGGGCGGGGGCCGATGGCCCGCCAGTCCACCGCGGGCAACTCGGCGTCGGCGTCGACCTGGGCGCTGCTCGGCGCGGCCGGCCCCGCCGCCGACGCCTCGAACGAGGCCCCGTAGGCGGGATCCCAACTGTCGACGAAGAACCGCGTCATGGGAGCCTCACCGGCCGGTGCGTTCGACGCGGGCCGAGCGGGCGTCCTTGCGTACCTCGAAGCGGACCGGAATCCGCTCGGCCAGCGCCGGCACGTGGGTGACCACACCGACCATCCGGTCGCCCCGGGCGGCCAGGTTCTCCAGGGTGGCCGCGACGGTGTCGAGGGTGGCCGCGTCGAGAGTGCCGAAGCCCTCGTCGAGCACGATCGACTCCAGGCTGGCGGCCGTGGTGGAGAGCCCGGCCAACTGCTCGGACAACGCCAACGCCAACGCCAGCGACGCCTGGAACGTCTCACCGCCCGACAGTGTCCGCACGCCGCGCCGCAGACCGGCGTCGTGGTGATCGACGACGAAGAACTCGCCCTTGTCGTGGATCAGGTCGTACTGGCCGCCGGACAGCTCCCGCAGGATCCCCGACGCCCCGTCGACAAGCAGGTCCAGGGCTTCGGCCAGCAGCCACCGCTCGAAGTTGTTGGCCCGCAGGTGCCCGGCCAACGCCCGGGCGACCTGGGCCTGCCGCTCGTGCTCGGCGCGCTGCTCACGCAGCTCGGCGGCCTGCTCACGGCGCTCGACCAGCCGACGCAGCTCGGCCTCGGCCCGCTCCACCGCGACCGTGGCGGCGCGTACCGGATCGTCGGGGGCCGGCAACCCGGCGTCGGCGAAGATGCCGTCGATGCGGGCGGCCACCGCGCGGGTCGCCGTCTCCGCGTCGGCCACCGACGCGGCCAGGCCGTCCCGCTGCGACCGGCGCTGTCGCGCCTGCTCCTGCGCCCACTTCGCCAGGGTGGCCCAGGCGGCGGCCAGGTCGTCCCGGTCCGCGGCCGGCGGACCGAAGCGGGCCAACCCGTCGCGGGTGCCGTCGAAGTGCCGCCACGCCGTACGCAGCCGCTCCTGCGCGGCATCCACCGTGCCCCGCGCCCGCCGGGCGGCGTCCCGACCGGCCCGTACCGCCGTGGCCGCCTCGTCCAGCGCCGCCCGCAGCCGGGTGTGTTCGTCGAGTCGCTCGCGCAGCGTCTGCGCGCTCGCCGCGTCGGCGAGCCGTTCGTCCAGTGCGGACAGTCGGGCCTGTATCCCGTCGTGTTCGGCGCGGGTGCGCACCAGCACCCGGTCCAGGTCCCGTGCCGCCGCGTCGCGTTCGACCACCAGCCGTTTCGCGGCCTCGCTGGCCGCCCGCGCCGACTTGCCGGCGGCCACCGCGCGGGCCACCGCCGACCCGGCCGGCATCGCCGGCACCCGGGCCACCACCTGCTCGCACACCGGGCAGGCGTCCCCGTCGCTCAGGTGCGCCCGCAGCGCCGCCGCCTGGTCGGCGGTCTTCGCCTCCTCGTGGGCCTGGAACGCCGCCGCCAGCTCCGCCTCGGCCCGCTCGGCCGCCGCGGTCGCCTGCGCCAGCGCCGCCACGGCCGCGTCGTGTTCGGCGCCGGCGGCCTGCACCGCCGCGCGCAGTGCCACGGCCTGACCGGCCAACTGCTCCCGCTCGGCGTAGGACCGCAGCTGCAACCGCAGGGTGCTCTCGTCGCCGAGGGCGGTCAGTTCGCCGCGCAGCTTCTCCTCGCGCTCCTCGGCCAGCGACACCGCGTCGACCGCGGCGTCGGCCGCCGCCCGGGCAGATGCCACCGCCTGCGTCAGCTCGGCCGTGCCGTCCGGTGCCCGGACCGCGTCCAGCACGGCCAACTCGGCGTCGAGGGCGGCCAGCGCCTGCGTCACCTCGCGCGCCGTCGCCCGCGCCGTCTCCAGCTCCGGTACGGCGGCGGTGACCGCCGTGGCCAGCTCGGTCATCCGCGCGACCTGCTCGGTGGCCCGTTCCAGGGTGGCGTCGTCGGTGTCGGCGAGCCCGGCGAGCAACTGGTCGACCGTCTCCAGCTTCGCCTCGGCCTGCGCGGCCCGCCCGGTGGCCCGCTGCTGCACCTGCTCGTAGACGCCGAGGCCGAGCAGGTTGACCAGGATCTGCTGCCGGGTGGCCGGCCGGGCGTGCAGGAAGTCGGCGAACTGCCCCTGCGGCAGCACCACGCAACTGGTGAACTGTTCGTACGGCAGGCCGACCGCCGCCAGCACCGCCTCGTCCATCTCGCCCGGGGTGCCGGCGACCACCTCGCCGAGATCCTCCGGGCTCAGCCCGGTGTCCAGCTTGGTGACGTCGAAGCCGTCCGGCATCAACTGCAACCCGGCGTTGGCGGTCTTCACATTGCCCCGGCCGTCGCGGCGCACCACCCGGGTCGCGACGTACCGGGCCCCGGCCGACTCGAACACCAGCCGCACCCGGGCCTCCGTCGCCGACGGAGCCAGCGCGTTACCCAACCCGCGCGTGCCACCCCAGCGGGGCACCGTGCCGTAGAGGGCGAAGCAGATCGCGTCGAGCACCGTCGACTTGCCGGAACCGGTGGGCCCGACCAGGGCGAAGAAGTCCGCGTCGGTGAAGTCGATGGTGGTCTCGTCGCGGAACACGGTGAAACCGGCCAGGTCCAGTCGCATCGGCCGCATCAGTGCTCGACCTCCTCGAGCAACTCGTCGAAGAGGTCCCGGACACCGTCGTCGGCGTGCCCCCGACTGTCCAGGTAGTCGGCGAACAACTGCCGGGGGGAACGCCCGGATCGTTGGGCGACCCGGGTGCCGCTGCCCGGCGCCGGCACCAGCTCCGGGTCGATGCGGATCTCCAGCGCCCGGGGGAACAACTCCTGCACCTCCTCGCGCAGCCCGGCGCGGGGCTGCTCGCGCACGTACACCCGCAGCCAACCCTCCGGTGCGGTGATCCCGGCGAGCTGCGCCAGCGTGCCGCGTACGGTGTGCAGCGCCGTCGCCGCCGTCACCGGCACCTCCCGCACCTGCGCCGCGGTGGTCGCGCTCACCTCGACCAGGGTCACCGACGGGACGTTCTCCTGCTCGCCGAAGTCCACCGCGAGGGGTGCCCCGCTGTAGCGGATCGGGCACGGCCCCTGCACCCGCTGGGCGCGGTGCAGATGCCCGAGCGCGACGTAGTGCGCGGTGCCGGGGAAGACCGTGGCGGGCACCGCGTACCCCATCACCGTGTGCGCGTCCCGTTCACCGCCGCCGGTGGCCGCCCCGACCACGGTCAGGTGGGCGGTGACCAGGTGGACGCGGTCCGGCTCGGTGAAGCCCTCGGTCAGCCGGGACAGGATGCGGCCCAGGTGATCGGCGTAGGTCTGGGTGGTCTCCGCGGCGGTCAGCTCGTACATCTCCACCGCGCGGATGGCGTACCGCTGGGACAGGAACGGCAGGGCGGCCAGCTGCCAGCGTTCCCCGCCGGCGGTGGTGCCGTCGATGACGTGCTCGGCCGGGTCCTCGCGGACCGCGCCGCGCAAGGTGATGCCGGCGGCCTCGGCCCAGGGACGCAGCGCGTCAAGCGCCGGGCCGTTGTCGTGGTTGCCGCCGATGGCGACCACGTCCGCGCCGGTACGCCGCAGCGCGGTCAACGCCCGGGTGACCAGCCGGGTCGCCTCCGCCGTCGGCGCGGCGGTGTCGTAGAGGTCACCGGCGATGACGACCAGGTCCGGCCGCTCCTGCCGGGCGATGTCGATGACCCCGGCCAGCACGTTCTTGTGCTCCTCGGCCCGTGACTGTCCCTTGAGGACCTTGCCCACGTGCCAGTCGGAGGTGTGCAGGATCTTCACTGGGCCGGCCTCCTCGCGCTCACCACAACCAAGCTCCTCAGAACGGGATGTCGTCGTCGACGCTGCCGCCACCGGAGCCGACCACGGCGAACGGGTCGGCGGACTGGGTGATCGAGCGCAGTGTCTGCGACGGCGCGGCCCCGGCCTCGGAGACCCGGGTCGCCCAGGCCGGGAAGGGGAACTCCAGGCAGAGCGGGACCGGGATGTCCGGCTGGTTGACGAACATCGTGCCCGGCTTGGCCAGCAACGCGCGTTGCCGCTGGGCCGGCGGGAGGAAACCGTACTCGGGACGGGACGCCTCGGCCGGGTCGAGCCGACCCACCACCCGGATCGCCGAGTTGGTGACGATGCGGCGTTCCACCTCGCTGGCGGTCTGCTGGGCCCCGATCAGGATCACCCCGAGCGAGCGGCCCCGCTCGGCGATGTCGAGCAGCACCTCCTTGATCGGGGAGGAGCCCTCCCGCGGGGCGTACTTGTTCAGTTCGTCGAGCACCACGAACAGCAGTGGCTTGGCGGTGCCGGCCTTCTCCTTGCGCTCGAATTCGCTCTTGAGCGTCACACCCACCACGAACCGCTGCGCGCGGTCGGGCAGGTTGTGCAGGTCGACCACTGTCACCTGGGCGCTCTCCGCGGTGTTGATCGAGTGCGGGCGGCGGGTGGCCAGGTCGCCCCGGATCAGCCGGGACAGGTCCTTCTTGCTGCCGATCAACCGCCGGGCGAAGGCGTTGACCGTGCCCAGGCCGACCGCGCTTCCGGCCCACTCGCCGCGGGTCTCGTCGTCGCTGAGCTGCTCGACGATGTGGTCGACCAGGTCGCCGTAGCTGCCCAGGCGCACCCCGTCGAGGCTCACCCCGCCGTCGGCCGGCTGGGCGTAGCGGGCCAGGTGGGCGGCGACCGAGTGGACCACCATCGTGTACTGCTGGCGTTCGTCGTCGGCGTCGGCGAAGACGTACGGCAGGAGCCGGTCGGCGCAGAACTCCGACAGCGTCCAGTAGAAGCTGTCGACCCCGGTCAGTCGGCTGCTCACGTCGGGGGTGCCGGAGGAGTCACCGACTCGGGGCGGGGCGTACACCCGTACGTCACCGAAGGCGTCGGCGACCAGGCCGAGGCGGGCGTACGCGGCCCGGGTGGCGTCGTCGAGCCGGGTGTTCGGGTGGTCGAGGAAGAGCAGGTCCTCGCCCTTCACGTTGAAGATCAGCGCCTTGGCGTTTACCGCGTCACCGCCCAACTGGCCGGAGCGGAACACCGAGTAGAGCAGGAAGGTGGCGAAGCTGGTCTTGGTGGCCACCCCGGAGATGCCGGAGATCGACACGTGGGCACCCCGGGTGCCGTCCAGGAAGTCGGCGTTGAGGTAGACCGGCACCCCGTCGCGGCCGGTGCCCATCGGGATGCGGCGCTCCATCCGGTCGAAGTGCAGCGCCCGCGCCCGGGCGTCACCCTCGGCCCGGTGCACCACCGCGCCGGGCTGCGGCGGCACGTAGAACTCCGGGTCGACCCGGGTGGTGGTGATCTCGGCGGCCTCCTGCACCTGGGCGGGCAGGGTGCCGTCGGCGATGGCGAACACGTCGGAGTCGAACTGGGCGCCCTCGTGCCGCGCCCGGACCTGGGTGACCACCCCGGCGATGGTCACCGGCTCCCGGTCGGGCAGCTCCCGGCGGGTCACCACCACGTCGTCGAGTTGCAGATAGCTGCCGGGGGCGACGGCCGTCCAGAACTGCAGGGGAGTGGCGTCGGCGGTGCCGAGCACCCGGCCGACCCCTTCGCCCGGACCCTCGCCCGTGACGTCGAACCCCGGGTCAGTCATCGGGCGGCTCCTCCTGAGCGGTCTTCGCGGTCGGCACGCACGCCCTGCATCCTGCCGGAGGAGTACGACACACCGCCACGCGACGCGGCGGAGGCCACGTCGGGACTCCGGGGCCGACCGCGCAGCGCGACGACGCCCCCACCGCGCGTGCCGGTAGGCGGGATTCCTACCGGTCCGGGCCGAGGTGGAGCAGGTCCGGGTCGAGTCGCCCGGCCAACTGCCGTACGGCAGCCTCGTACTGCGGATCGGTGTGGTACGGCCAATGCTGGTCGATGCGGGGCGGCACGGTGTCGTCCGGCGGCACGGTGACCTCGACCGGGTCCCGCAACCGGCGGTCGACGGTGCCGGCCGGCGGCGGCACCCGGGGCGGCTGCCCGGGCCAGTGCGCGGAGAAGACGGGACCGCCGATCGGGTCGGTGTCGCGCCACAGGTTGATCCATCGCCAGCCGACCCGGTCGCCGACCTCGTGCAGCACGTCGTCACCGAGGAAGGCCGGACAGAGCCGCGAGTAGAGCCGGTGCAACGGGCTGCCGTGGGTCAGCAACGCCACCCGGGGCAGCACCTCCGGCGGCAACTGGAGCAGGGTGGCGGCGGCGAGCACCGAGCCGTGGGAGTGCCCGGAGAGGATCACCCCTCCTTTGCGGGCCAGTGCGCTGACCCGCTTGGCGAGTTCCGGCACGGCCCGCTCGGCGTAGCAGGGCGGCGCGAACGGATGCACCGTACGTGGCCAGAACGTGCCCAGGTCCCAGAGCACCGCGACCGAGCGGCGGGTGCCCTCCGAGCGGTAGGAGACCACCCCGAGGACCACGATCCCGACCGCGACCAGCCCGATCACGTAGATCCCGGCGTCGGTCGCGAGCGCCAGGTTGGTGGTCGCCTGACCGTCGGTCCTGGCCAGGTGCCGTGACAGCTCCGACGGCCCGATGCCGATCAGGTCCAGGGCGACGATCGCCACGCCGAGCAGGGACAGCACCAGGAAGACGACGAAGATCGGCCCGAGTTGTTCGGTGAACGCCGCCCGGGCGACGACCTCCCGGACGGCGGTGCGCTGGGCCAACGCCTCCGGCGGGGGATCGGGGAAGTCTCGTCGGACGATCTGCTCGGCCAACCGGCGTCGCCGTCGCCTTGTCGCGACGATCCGCCAGAGTGCCGCGATCGCGACGACCATGATCGCCGCCAGCCCGGCAAGTGCCGCCCAGCGGTAGGAGACCGGTGGCTCCAGCGGTGGTGCGCCGGGTCGTACCGGCCGTGCCGGGTTCGGGATGTCGCTGCGGTCGAGAAAATCGGCCACCCGGTACACCAGCGCGGCGGCGAATCCGTAGGCGGCGGCGACCGCCGCGGTGGCGAGCATCGGGCCGGCCAGACCACCCAGCCACAACGAGGTTCCCGCGCGGCTGCGCCGCCGCTGGTGCCAGGTGGTGACGGTAAGCGCGATCAGCAGGCCGGCCTGGACCGCGATCAACGCGGCCACCGCGCCCTCGTATCCGGGTAGTTGCCCGTGCGGTGGCTCCGGTTCCAACGGCACCACGGTGTAGGCGAGCGACAGCAGGGTGACCACCGTCGTGGCCTGGCGCAGCCGCCGTACGCCCCGCATGTCGACAGGTCCCCGGCCCGGCCCCTCGTCGACGGCGCGGGCCGGGCGGCAGAGCAGGACGGCCGCGACGGCGAGCAGACACCAGGCCGCACCGAAGAGCACGTACACCACGGGCGTGGGACGGAGGTGGATCTGCGCGCCGAGCAGGATCGTGTCGAGGGTGCCGAGCCCGACCGCGACGTGCAGTGTCAGCAGTCGACGCACCACGATCGCGTCGTTCCAGAAGCCGGGTTCGTCGATGCGGTCCTCGCCGAGGGCGTCGCGCGCCTGCCCGGGCACGGCCGGGAACGCTTCGAAGGCCCGGGACGAACGTGCGCCGAGCCACCACAGCAGCCGCAGCGCGGCGATGGGCGCCAGCGCGAGGATCGCCAGGCGTGGCCCGAGGGGGATGCTGCCGAGCCAGGCCAGGTAGCCGCGGCCCGCCCGGCAGGGCTGGTAGCCGACGCACTGCCAGCCGACCAGGTCGATGCTCACCCCCACGACGGACAGCACGAACGCCGCGGTCAGGGTGGCGGCGAGCAGCCGGCACAGCGGGCCGATCAACCCGCCGGCCCCGCCGGTCGCCGGCCGCGCCCAGACGGCGAGGTTGACAAGCATGAACGGCAACAGGAACAGCAGGGAGAGGGTACGCACCGTGGCGCCGGCGGTGAGCGCCCCCCAGCGGTACGCTTCGATCTTCAGTCCGCCGGGCCGGTCGCTGATGCCGAACCCGGGCCGGGGGCGGTAGAAGGCGGCGTTGTCGTCACCGGCGACCCGGATCACCACCGGGTGGTCCAGCAGCGTCTCGGCGGAGGTGCCCGAGACGCCGTGCACCCGTAGTTCGACCACCTCGTGCGTCAACGTCCCGTCCTCCGGCACCTGCCGATCCCGGTTCACGGTATTGAGCTGACCTGGGCGCCGTTGGCGGTTCGGCCATTTCCGCCGACACTCGTGCAAGCGGTCAGGCGGCTGTCGCGCAGGTGGCTGCCGTGCTGTTGGCTGTCGTGCTGGTGGCTGCCGGGGCCGGCGTCAGGGGCGGGCGTGGCGCAACAGCAGGGTGCCGTCGCCCGCGAGCAGCACGTGGCGCAGCGGCAGGTGCCGTGCCGGGCTCGGCGTACCGGCGGTGATCCGGCCGGCGCCGGCACCGGCGAGCAGCGGCGCCACCGACAGGCAGACCTCGTCGACCAGGTCGGCGGCGGTGAGCGCGCCGAACAGGTGCGGGCCGCCTTCGCAGAGCACCTGTTCGAGGCCACGCCGCCGCAGTTCGGCCAGGCCGACGGCGAGGTCGACCTCGTCGGCGCCGCAGTGCACCAGGTCGGCCACGGCGGCCAGGTCCGGTGCCGCAGGCGCGCCGTCGCGGGTGAGCACCATCGGGCGTACCGGCGCGTCGGCGAAGGCGGCCTGGGCGGGGTCGAGGTCGAGGCTGTTGGAGACCACCACGAGCGTCGGATATTCGGCCAGTCCGTGCCGGCGTCGCCAGGCGCGGCGCTGTTCGTCGAGCCGCAGCGCCCGGTAACCCTCGTGGCGCAGCGTGCCGGCGGCCACCAGCAGCGCGTCGCAGACCATGCGCAGTAGCCGGAAGACCCGCTTGTCGGGCTCGCCGGACAACCCGGCCGAGTAGCCGTCGAGGCTCACCGCGCCGTCGACGCTTGTCACGAAGTTCATCCGCAGCTGCGGCGTGTCGGCCCGGCGATAGAGCGCGGTCAGCGCATCGTCGTCCAGCGGGGCGGGTGACGGATCCGGCCAGAGGGCGGAAATCGGCGCGTCGGCGGTCATTCGCTGGCCGGACCGGTGACGACGGGGGTGGGTCGAGGGGTACGGTGCTGGCAGTCGCACCAGTTCCGGCCCGGGCAGTCGTCGTGCCGCCGCGCCCGGCACGCTCGGCAGATCATGCTCGCAGCCTATGCCGAGGAAGGATGGGACACGCATGCCGCGTCAGATCTTCCAGCTGAGGATCTCGCTGTCCGGGGTTCGTCCCACGATCTGGCGGCGGGTGCTCGTGCCCGGTGGCTACACGTTGGATCGCCTGCACCGGGTGGTGCAGCACGCGATGGGTTGGCGCGACTGTCATCTGCACTCGTTCGAGATCGACGGCGTGCAGTACGGCGAACCGGACCCCGACGGCGATCTGGCGCTGGACGACGAGTTGACCCTGCACGACGAGTTGGACGTGCGGCTGGACGCGGTGGCGGGCAAGGGCAGCCGGTTGCAGTACACGTACGACTTCGGTGACTGGTGGGAGCACGACCTGCTGGTGGAGGACGTGGTCACCGCCGATGCCGACGAGCGTTACCCGAGGTGTGTCGACGGCGAGCGGGCCGCTCCGCCGGAGAGCGTCGGCGGTGCGCAGGGGCACCTGCTGCTGCTCGCCGCACTCGCCGATCCGGGGCACCCGGAGCACGCGGCGATGCGCGCGTGGGCCGGTGACGGTTTCGACCCGGAGGCATTCGACGCCGGCCGGGTGACCACACTGCTGCGGCGCTTCTGCTGATCAAGGACGTTCCGGCAACGTGGCCGGCCGGTCTTCGAGGCTGGCACGAAGCGGGATCAAACCGGTTCGGTGGTAACGATCTGGGAACGCTCCCAATGGCCTATTGACACTCCTGATACCTCCCGGCAATCTCATGGGAGCGTTCCCAAGGGGCGTAGATCACATCTCAGCGCGCCCCGGGGCGTCGACGACCGGCTGACCAGCCGGCGGCCGGCAGACGCTGCGGTACCCCCCCCCACCACATAAACCAGCCTCACCACTGAAAGAGGGGTCAGGATGAACCTCACCAAGCGGCGTGCCCGCCTGGCGGCAGCCACCGTGGCGGCGATCACCGCCGTCGGTGGCCTCGCGGCCTGCGGTAACGACGACGACAACACCTCGACTGACGGCGGCAAGCCCGCCAAGCTGGTCGTCGACACCTTCGGCGAGATGGGCTACGACGAGCTCGTCAAGCAGTACGAGCAGCAGACCGGCATCAAGGTCGAGCTGCGCAAGACCGCCCAGCTCGGTGAGTACCGGCCCAAGCTGGTCCGCTACCTGGCCACCGGCAAGGGCGCGGCGGACGTGACCGCCCTGGAGGAGGGCATCCTCAACGAGTTCAAGGCCAACCCGCGTAACTGGGTCGACCTGAACCCGCTGATCGACTCCGGCATCACCGACGACTACCTGCCCTGGAAGTGGGAGCTGGGCAAGGCGCCGGACGGGCGACTCATCGGTCTGCCCACCGACGTCGGCAGCCTCGCCGTCTGCTACCGCAAGGACCTCTTCGAGCAGGCCGGCCTGCCCACCGAGCGGGACCAGGTCGCGGCCCTCTGGCCGGACTGGAACGGCTACCACGAGGCCGGCAAGAAGTACAAGCAGGCCACCGGCAAGGCCTTCGTCGACTCGATCACCGCAGTCTCGAACGGCGTGCTGTTCCAGCAGGGCAGCGACCTGTTCTACGACAAGGAGAACAACATCATCGCGGACAGCAGCCCCGCGGTGAAGAACGCCTGGGAGACCGCCACCTCGATGGTGGACATCTCCGCCAAGGCGTCCACCTGGTCGGCGGAGTGGAACGGCGGCTTCAAGCAGGGCACCTTCGCGACCACCTTCTGCCCGTCCTGGATGCTCGGCATCGTGCAGGACAACTCCGGCGCCGAGAACAAGGGCAAGTGGGACGTGGCGGCCGTGCCGGGCGGCGGCGGCAACTGGGGCGGCTCCTGGCTGGCCGTGCCGGAACAGAGCAAGCACCAGAAGGAGGCGGCGAAGCTCGCCGAGTTCCTGACCAACGCCACCAGCCAGGTGGAGGCCTTCAAGGCCAAGGGTCCGCTGCCGACCAACCTGGAGGCGCTGAAGAACGAGGAGTTCCTCAGCTACACCAACGAGTACTTCAGCAACGCCCCGACCGGCAAGATCTTCGGGGAGAGCGTCGCCAAGATCGAGCCCGTGCACCTCGGCCCGAAGCACCAGGCCGTCAAGGAGAACGCGTACGAGCCGGCACTGCGAGCGTTCGAGAACGGTCAGGCCGACAAGAACAAGGCCTGGGAGCAGTTCACGAAGGACGCAGCGACTCAGGGTGCCTTCTGAGTGAATCCTGACACCGGTGGCGTTCGGGGACGGGGCCCGAACGCCACCGGTCGGTCCCCATCCGGGTAGCCCCCTGCGTGTGGGCTACCCGGGCCTTGCCGGCAAAGGAAACCAAGCCATGAGCCTCTCGGCCACGACGGCGCCGCCGTCGCCCGCACCACCGCCTTCGGAGACACCACCTCGGCGGCGGGGGAGTCTGCTCAACCGCCTCGACATGAAGTACTCGCCGTACCTCTACATCGCGCCGTTCTTCGTGATCTTCGGCGTTTTCTCGCTGTACCCGATGGTCCGTACCGCCTGGATGTCCCTGCACGACTGGGACATGATCGGCGAGAAGGAGTTCATCGGGCTCGACAACTACACCGCGCTGCTGTCCGACGACTACTTCTGGAACGCGCTGGGCAACACCTTCGGCATCTTCGCGCTGTCGACCATCCCGCAGTTGCTGCTGGCGCTCTTCCTGGCGAACCTGCTCAACCGCTCCATGCTGCGGGCCAAGACCTTCTTCCGGATGGCGATCTTCGTCCCGAACGTGGTCTCGGTGGCCGCGGTCGCGATCGTCTTCGGCATGCTGTTCCAGCGCGACTTCGGTCTGTTCAACTGGCTGCTCAGCACCGTCGGGGTGGACGCGATCGACTGGCGCAACCAGACGTGGAGCTCCTGGACCGCGATCGCCACCATGGTCAACTGGCGGTGGACCGGTTACAACACGCTGATCCTGCTCGCCGGCATGCAGGCCATTCCGAAGGACCTGTACGAGGCCGCCGCGATCGACGGGGCCAGCCAGTGGCGACAGTTCTGGCAGATCACCCTGCCGATGCTCAAGCCCACCTTCCTCTTCGTGGTCATCCTCTCCACGATCGGCGGCATGCAGCTCTTCACCGAGCCGCTGCTCTTCGCCAACGGCAGCGTCATCGGCGGCAACCAGCGGGAGTACCAGACGCTGGCGATGTACATGTTCGAAAAGGGCATCTACAACCTGAGCACCGCCGGCTACGGCGCCGCGGTGGCCTGGGCGATCTTCATGATCATCGTGTTGGTGTCGCTGGTCAACTTCCTACTCGTGCGCCGCTCGGCCAAGTGAGGAGAGATCGGAAATGATCTCGGCTTCCCAGCGCCTGTGGCGCACCAGTCCGCTGACCTACGTCGCGCTCGTGATGGCGGCGCTGTTCTCCATCTACCCCTTGTACTACATGGTGGTGGTCAGCACCCGCACGTTGGACTCGATCAACGACGTGCCGCCGCCGATGACCCCGGGCGGAGCCTTCGGAGACAACTTCGGCCGAGTGCTCGACAACGAGGCGGCCAACTTCCTCACCGGTCTGATGAACTCGATCATCGTGTCCTCGGTGGTCACCCTCGCGGTGGTGCTCACCGGCTCGCTGGCCGGCTTCGCCTTCGCCAAGCTGCGTTTCCGGGGCCGCAACATCCTGCTGCTGTCGATCATCGTCACCATGATGATCCCGACCCAGATGGGCCTCATCCCGCTCTGGGGCATGATGCAGACCCTGGGGTGGTACGACAGCCTGCTCGCGGTCACCGTGCCGTTCCTGGTCACCGCCTTCGGCGTGTTCATGATGCGGCAGTACGCCACTCAGGCGATCTCCGACGAGCTGATCGAGGCCGGTCGGGTCGACGGCGCCAGCACCTTCCGGATCTACTGGAACATCGTGCTCCCCGCGCTGCGTCCCGCCGCCGCCGTGCTCGGTCTGCTGACCTTCATGGAGCAGTGGAACTCCTTCCTCTGGCCGTACGCGATCCTCACCCCGGAGAACCCGACCCTCCAGGTCTCGCTCTCCTTCCTCTCGTACGCCTACTACACCGACTACTCCCAGGTCTTCGCCGCCACCGCGGTCGGCACCCTGCCGTTGGTGATCGTGTTCATCGTGTTCGGCCGTCAGATCATCGGCGGCATCATGGAAGGTGCAGTCAAGTCGTGAGCAACCCTGCCACCCCGCCCGCAGTCGGCGTCCTCGACGAGCGTGCGCCGCTGACCTTCCCGCCGGGCTTCCTCTGGGGAGCGGCCACCGCCGCCTACCAGATCGAGGGGGCCGCGGCCGAAGGTGGGCGTACCCCGTCGATCTGGGACACCTTCAGCCACACCGAGGGACGCACGGTCGCCGGGCACACCGGTGACGTCGCCTGCGACCACTACCACCGGGTCGGCGACGACGTACGGCTGATGGCCGAGCTGGGGCTCAAGTCGTACCGGTTCTCGGTCTCCTGGCCCCGGGTGCAGCCCGGCGGGTCCGGTCCCGTCAACCCCGAGGGGCTCGACTTCTACAAGCGGCTGGTCGACGACCTGCTGGCCAACGGGATCGAGCCCTGGCTCACCCTCTACCACTGGGACCTGCCCCAGGAGTTGGAGGACGCCGGGGGCTGGCCCGCCCGCGACACCGCCGCCCGCTTCGCCGAGTACGCGCAGTTGATGGCGAACGCCCTCGGCGACCGGGTGAAGTACTGGACCACGCTCAACGAGCCCTGGTGCTCGGCCTTCCTCGGCTACGGCTCCGGGGTGCACGCCCCGGGCCGTACCGACGGGGCGGCTTCGGTCCAGGCCGGGCATCACCTGATGCTCGGGCACGGGCTCGCCGTGCAGGCGCTGCGTGCCACGCTGCCCCAGGCGCAACTCGGTGTCACCGTGAACCTCTACCCGGTCACCCCGGCCAGCGACGCGCCCGGCGACGTCGACGCCGCGCGACGCATCGACGGGTTGGCCAACCGGTTCTTCCTCGACCCGATGCTGCGGGGCCAGTACCCCGACGACCTGGTCGCCGACCTGGCGAAGGTGACCGACTTCGGGCACGTCCGCGACGGGGACCTGGCCGTCATCTCCACGCCGATGGACCTGGTCGGGGTGAACTACTACAGCCGGCACGTGGTCGCCGCGCCGGTCCCCGGTGAGCAGCCCGAGCGGTACTGGCGGGCACCGACCAACTGGCCGGGCAGCGAGGACGTGCGGTTCGTCACCCGGGGCGTGCCGGTCACCGACATGGACTGGGAGATCGATGCTCCCGGGCTGGTGGAGACGCTGCGTCGGGTGCACGAGGAGTACACGGATCTCCCGCTCTACGTGACGGAGAACGGTTCCGCGTTCGTCGACGCGGTGATCGACGGCCAGGTCGACGATGTCGATCGACTGGCGTACTTCGACGCGCACCTGCGTGCCGCGCACGAGGCGATCAGCGCCGGTGTCCCCCTGCAGGGATACTTCGCATGGTCACTGTTGGATAATTTTGAGTGGGCCTGGGGCTACACCAAGCGGTTCGGCATGATCTACGTCGACTACGACAGCCAGACTCGCATCCCCAAGTCCAGCGCCAGGTGGTACGCAGAGGTGATCCGACGCAACGGTCTGGCCGCACAATAAGGCGACGGCCAGTCAGTAACGGGCGGCCCGGCACCGACGCTCGACCAGGTGCCGGTGCCGCCTGACGTCGGAGGAGCAGACGATGACAACGCAGCGCACCCGGTCACTCGGGCGCCCGACCCTGGACGCGGTCGCGGCGCGTGCGGGTGTTGGCCGTGGGACTGTCTCCCGCGTGGTCAACGGCTCTCCCCAGGTGAGCCCGGAGGCCCGTGCCGCCGTGCAACAGGCCATCGCCGAACTGGGGTACGTGCCGAACCGGGCCGCCCGCGCGCTGGTCACCCAGCGGACCGACTCGGTGGCGCTGGTGGTCAGCGAGTCCGGTGAGCGGATCTTCGCCGAGCCGTTCTTCGCCGGCATCGTGCGGGGGATCAGCTCGACCCTGCTGGAGACCCCGCTTCAGCTCTGGCTGGCCATGGCGCAGTCCCCGCTGGAGCGGGAGCGGGTCGAGCACCACCTGACCAACCAGCACGTCGACGGCGTACTGCTGCTGTCGCTGCACGACGACGACCCGTTGCCCACGCTGCTGGAGGAGCGCGGCCTGCCGACGGTGCTCGGTGGTCGGCCCGCGCGGATGCTGCACCCGGAGGCCCAACCCGCCTCCTTCGTCGACGTGGACAACGTCGGCGGGGCCCGCCAGGCCGTGGAATACCTGGCCGGTCGCGGCCGGCGACGCATCGCCACCATCGCCGGCCCGCAGGACATGGGCGCCGGTCTGGCCCGCCTCTCCGGCTACCGGGACGCGGTCCGCAGCGCCGGGTTCGGCATCAACCCCGACCTGATCGGGTACGGCGACTTCAGCGAGGAGAGCGGCGCGACCGCCATGCGGCACCTGTTGGAGCGCTGCCCCGACCTGGACGCGGTCTTCGTCGCGGCCGACCTGATGGCGTTCGGCGCGATGCGTACGTTGCGGGAGTCCGGCCGCCGGATACCCGAGGACGTGGCGGTGATCGGCTTCGACGACGCGCCCATCGCCCGGCAGGCGGTCCCTCCGTTGACCTCGGTCTTCCAGCCGGTGGAGGAGATGGGACGGCAGATGGCCCGGCTGCTGGTCGCCCGGATCCGCGGTGACGAGATCCCCGCCCCGCACATCGTGCTCCAGACGCAGCTGGTGGAACGCGCCTCCACCTGACCAGCGCTTCAGTCCGCAGCCCAGCGGCGTAGTTCGCGTCTGGCGAGGCTGGCGCGGTGCACCTCGTCGGGGCCGTCGGCGAGCCGCAGCGTGCGGGCCTGGGCCCAGAGCGCGGCCAGCGGGGTGTCCTGACTGACCCCGGCGGCGCCGTGTGCCTGGACGGCCTTGTCGATCACCCACTCGGCCATCGCCGGGGTGGCGATCTTGATTGCCTGGATCTCGGTGTGCGCGCCCTTGTTGCCGACCGTGTCCATCAGCCAGGCGGTCTTGAGCACCAGCAGGCGGGCCTGCTCGATGCGGACCCGGGACTCGGCGATCCACTCGCGTACCACGCCCTGCTCGGCAAGCGGGCGGCCGAACGCGACCCGCTCGGTGACCCGCCGGCAGAGCAGTTCCAGTGCCCGTTCGGCCATCCCGACCAGCCGCATGCAGTGGTGGATCCGGCCGGGGCCGAGGCGGGCCTGGGCGATGGCGAAACCGGTGCCCTCGGTGCCGATCAGGTTTTCCACCGGCACCCGTACGCCTGTGAAGTCGATCTCGGCGTGCCCGCCGTGCGGGCCGTCGCTGTAGCCGTACACCGTCATGCCTCGGCGGACCGTGACGCCCGGGGTGTCCCGGGGGACCAGGACCATGCTCTGCTGCCGGTGCCGCTCGGCGCCCGGATCGGTCTTGCCCATCACGATGAACAGCTCGCAGGCCGGATCCATCGCCCCGGACGACCACCACTTGCGTCCGTCGATCACATAGTGGTCGCCGTCGCGGCGGATCGAGGTGGCGATGTTCGTGGCGTCGGAGGAGGCCACCTCCGGCTCGGTCATGCAGAACGCGGACCGGATCTCACCGGCCAACAGCGGGGCCAGCCAGCGTTCCCGTTGGGCGGGGGAGCCGAACTCGGCGAGCAGTTCCATGTTGCCGGTGTCCGGTGCCGCGCAGTTGAGCGCCTCCGGGGCGAGATGCGGGCTGCGGCCGGTCAGCTCGGCCAGCGGGGCGTACTGGAGGTTGGTCAGCCCGGCACCGTAGCGCGGGTCGGGCAGGAAGAGGTTCCACAGGCCGCGCCGGCGGGCCTCGGCCTTCAACTCGGCAAGCACCGGCGGACGGACCCACGGGTCACCGGCGGCGGCCACCTGCGCCGCGTGCACCGCCTCGGCCGGGTGGACGTGCTGGTCGAGGAAGTCCGTCAGCTCCGCGCGCAACTGCTCGGTGCGGGCGTCGTACCCGAAGTCCATCAGCTCTCCCTTACCGCGTTCAGTCCGTGCGTGACCAGCGGCGCCACCATGTCCCCGATGGTGTCGAAGCCCTCACCGAGGGTCTGCCCGAGGGTGTACCGGTAGTGGATGCCCTCGCAGATCACCGCGAGCTTGAAGCAACCGAGGGCGATGTGCCAGTGCAGCGGGCCGACGTCGACGGCGCTGCGGTCGACGTACCGGTCGATCAGTTCGGTGCCGGTGGGGAAGCCGGCCCGTGGGCCCAGGCCGTCGGCGACCGGGTTGCCGTCGGCGATGTCGCTGCCGCCGAGCACCTCCCAGTACGTCAGCAGCAGACCGAGGTCGGCCAGCGGGTCGCCGAGGGTGGCCATCTCCCAGTCCAGTACGCCCGCCACGGTCACCGGATCGACAGTCGCGAGCAGGTTGTCCAGGCGGTAGTCGCCGTGCACGATGCGGCCGGCGTTGCGGCCCTCGGGTGCGGTGGTGGCGAGCAGGTCGCGCAGGTCGTCGATGCCGGGCAGCGGCCGGCTGCGGGAGCGGTCCAACTGCCCGGCCCAGCGGCGTACCTGCCGGGCGAGGTAACCCTCGGGGCGGCCGAAGTCGGCCAGGTCGACCGCCTCCGGTTCGACCGTGTGCAGGGCCGCGAGGGTGTCCATCATCGCCATGGCCAGCCCGTGTCGCTGCGCGGCGGTGAGCCGGTCGGTCTGCCGCCGGCTGCGGAACACCTCGCCGGGCACCCGTCGCATCAGGTAGAAGGGCGCGCCGAGCACGTCCGGGTCCGAGCACAGCAACACCGCGTCCGGCACCGGTACGTCGGTCGGGGCGAGCGCCGAGATCACCCGGAACTCCCGGGCCATGTCGTGCGCGGTGGCCAGCACGTGCCCGAGCGGCGGACGGCGCAGCACCAACTCCTGTCCGCCGGCCCACAGCAGGTAGGTCAGGTTGGACCGGCCGCCGGTGATCAGCTCGGCCCGCAGCGGGGCGGTGGCCAGTTCGGGTCGGTGTTCGGCCAGGTAGCGGCCGAGTCGACCCAGGTCCAGACCGGCGGGGGAGTCGCCGTCGGTGTCCCGGTGCCGCTCCGGCGTCGGGTGGCGGGTGGCCGGATCGGTCATCCGGACAGTTCAGGGCAGCTCGGACCGCTTGTCAAGGTCAGGTTTGACCCTCGGGTCATGCCGCCGCAACAGGGACGAAATGGTCACCTGGCAGCCTGGTGATCAGCCTGCCGGCCCTGGTGCTGGCCCGCCGAGCGGAGGGGTTCGAGATGTTGTTGCGCGTACGGGTCACCCTGCCGGACCGCCCGGGCACACTCGGCCAGGTGGCCCGCACCCTCGGGGTGTCGGGCGCGGACATCGTCCAGGTGGTCGTGCTGGAACGGCTCGGCGGGCGCGCGGTCGACGACTTCACCGTGGTGTGGCCCGGCGCCGCTCGGGTCGAACGGCTGCTGGCGGGCCTGGCGGCGATCCCCGGCGTCCGGGTGGACGGGGTGTGGCGGGCGATCGGCGCGCCCACCACCACCGGCCAGGACGCCGAACTGTTGGCACAGGTCGCCGCCAACCCGACCGACGGGCTGGCCACCCTTGTCGACGCGGTGCCCGGACTGCTCGCCGCCGACTGGGCGGTCGCCGCGGTGGTGCCCGTCGACTGGGCCAGCCGCACCGGCGGCGGTGGGGCCACGGTCGCGCACGCCAGCTGGCGTACGCCGGTGCCGCCGTGCCTGCCGGAGGTGACCCCGCTGCGGGCCCGGTCGATGACCATGCGCGACGGCGGGCACTTCGCGGTCGCGCCGTTCGGTCGGGCCGGGCTGGTCATGGTCGTGTGCCGCGAGCACAGCGAGTCGTTGACCCCGGCCACGTTCCACTCCACCGAGGTGGACCGGCTGGCGCAGCTGGTCCGGGCCAGCGCGGTGATCCTCGGCGACCGGCTGGACCTGGTCGACGTTCCGCCGATCACCGCCACGCCGTGACCGCCCCTGGCCAGCTGTGACGTACGCCGCAGGGCCGGACGCGGCTCGACACGGCGGGGCAATCGGCCGGCAACAGGCGGGCGCGAGGGTGGTACGCGAAGGGAGGCACCAATGACCCTCTGGCGAATTCGGGCCACCGTCGACGACCGACCGGGCTACCTGTCGGTGCTCACGGCGAGCCTCGCGTTGCGCGGCGTCAACATCCTCACCGTGCAGGTGCACACCACCGAGCACGGTGCCGTCGACGATTTCCTTGTCGACGCGCCGGACACCCTCGACGAGGCGGACCTCGTCGCCGCTGTCGAGCGGGGTCGGGGGCGGGACTGCTGGGTGGCGCGCAGCGAGGCGCGTGGCCTGGTCGACCAGCCGACCCGGGTGCTCGCTCTGGCGACCCGGTTGGTGCGTGACCCGGACGCGACCGGGGAGGTGTTGCGGGCCCTGCTCGGTGCCGACGAGGTGACCTGGCGCCCGGCGTCCGAGGCGGCCCGGTGTGGGATCGACGGCCTGACGATGCTGCTGGCCGACCCCAACGGGGGCGCGTACCACCTGCGTCGGGCCGCGCCGAGCTTCACCCCTGCGGAGTACGCGCGAGCCCAGGCGTTGCTGGAGTTGGGCGCCACCGCGGCGGGCCGGGGCGCTGACCAGATCACCGTCGTTCTGCCCGACGGGGCCGAGTTGACAGTCCGTCCGGCGGTCGCCGAGGACCTGACCGCGGTGGTCGAGCTGCACGAGGCCTGCTCGGCCCGTACCCGCCAGCGGCGCTACCTGGGTGGGGCGGCGTCGCCGACACCGGCGCGGCTGCGGCGGCTGCTGGAGCCGACCCGTGGACTGACTCTCGTCGCGGTCACCAACGACGCCGATCCGTCGACGGAGACGGTGGTGGCGATGGCGAACCTGCTCGCCGAGGGCGACGAGGCCGAGTTGGCGCTGCTGGTACGCGACGACTGGCAGCGGCGTGGGCTGGGTTCGATGCTGTTGCGGCGGCTGGTCCGGCAGGCCGAGTCGAGTGGGTACGCGGCCACGGTGCTGCACACCCAGGCCGACAACACGCCGATGCTGCGTACGCTGCGCCGGCTGCACCGACCGACCACGATCGAGCAGGACGGTGGCCTGCTGACCGTGACGGTGCCCCTGGTCGCCGAGGTGCCGGCGGAGAGCGCGGGCTGACCGGGGGAATCAGACGACCGACCTCCGATGCGGAGGACGGTGAGAAGGGCAGGACTTCCGGTGCGGAGGCCCTGCCCTTCGCCTGTGGCACGACAAAAACGGCCGCCGGAGGGACACCGGCGGCCGTTTTCTGGTGGTTGGTATGCAGCGAGCTTTCCCGACCTGGTCGGGGGATGACACAAGTTTGCCTGCCGACCGCCCGTGTTGATCTCAGGTGAACGGTCTGACCTGGGCGGACGGGAGGATCTCCTGTCGCGACGACGGAGACGATTCGAGGGCTCAAGACGGCGTGTCGGCGTAACACGCCGGGCCTGCTCGGCGCTGCTCGCGGCTCCGCGTCGGCCTTCCCAAAGTGGTCGGTGCCAGATTACATTGCTACCTATCCATGGGAGCGCTCCCGGTCCTGCTGGATCCCATCCTCCGCCACCTTGCCGGCAGCCGTCCATCCCGACGCGGCACGCGTCGGCGCTGCCTGCCCCGCACCGACAGGAGCAGCCGCATGCACCACACCAGAGGGCCGCGTCGCGCCCGCGGCGACGAGCCCGGCCACCACCAGCCCTGGTCCCGCCGGCTCCGAACCGCCGGCACCGCCCTCGCCACCGGGCTCGCGCTGGTGCTCGGCGTACCGGCGGCCGGTGTCGCCGCGCCGACCACCGGCGACGCCTCGACCAGCGCCGCCGCGCCCGCCTTCAACTACGCCGAGGCGCTGCAGAAGTCCCTGCTGTTCTACGAGGCGCAGCAGTCCGGGAAGCTGCCGGACTGGAACCGGGTCTCCTGGCGCGGCGACTCCGGCCTGCGCGACGGCTCCGACGTCGGGCTCGACCTGACCGGCGGCTGGTACGACGCCGGTGACCACGTCAAGTTCGGCTTCCCGATGGCGTTCACCACCACCATGCTCGCCTGGGGTGCGGTGGAGTACCGGTCCGGCTACGCCGCCTCCGGTCAGCTCACCCACCTGCTGAACAACCTGCGGTTCGTCAACGACTACTTCGTCAAGGCGCACCCGGCCCCGAACGTGCTCTACGGGCAGGTGGGCAAGGGCGACGACGACCACAAGTGGTGGGGCCCGGCCGAGGTGATGCCGATGGCGCGGCCCGCGTACAAGATCGATGCCAGCTGTGGCGGCGCGGACCTGGCCGGGGAGACGGCGGCGGCGATGGCCGCCTCCTCGATGGTGTTCCGACCCACCGATGCCGCGTACGCCGACAAGCTGCTCACCCACGCGCGGCAGCTCTACACCTTCGCCGACACGGTGCGCAAGAACTACCACGAGTGCATCACCGACGCGACAAGCTTCTACCGCTCCTGGAGCGGCTACCAGGACGAGTTGGTCTGGGGTGCGATCTGGCTGTACCGGGCCACCGGCGACGCCACCTACCTGGCCAAGGCCGAGAGCGAGTACGACAAGCTCGGCACCGAGCCGCAGACCACCACCCGCTCCTACAAGTGGACGGTGGCCTGGGACAACAAGCAGTTCGGGGCGTACGTGCTGCTGGCCAACCTGACCGGCAAGCAGAAGTACATCGACGACGCCAACCGCTGGCTGGACTTCTGGACCGTCGGCGTCAACGGCGAGCGGGTGCGCTACTCGCCCGGCGGGATGGCCGTGCTCGACTCCTGGGGCGCGCTGCGCTACGCGGCCAACACCGCGTTCGCCGCCCTGGTCTACAGCGACAAGACCACCGACGCGACCCGCAAGGCCCGCTACAAGGACTTCGCCGTCCGGCAGATCAACTACGCGCTCGGCGACAACCCGCGCAACTCCAGCTACGTGATCGGCTTCGGCGCCAACTCCCCGAAGAACCCGCACCACCGCACCGCGCACGGCTCCTGGTGGGACAGCATGACCGTACCCACCGAGACCCGGCACACCCTCTACGGCGCCCTGGTCGGCGGGCCGTCCTCGCCGAACGACGCGTACACCGACAACCGGTCGGACTACGTGATGAACGAGGTCGCCACCGACTACAACGCCGGCTTCACCTCCGCGCTGGCCCGACTGACCCAGGAGTACGGCGGCACCCCGTTGGCCAACTTCCCGGTCGCCGAGCAGCCCGACATCGACGAGCTGACCGTGGAGACCACGGTCATGCAGAACGAGACCCGGGCCACCGGGATCAAGGCCATCGTCTACAACAAGTCGGCCTTCCCGGCGCGGGCGCTGACCGACGCCAAGTTCCGCTACTACTTCCGGGTCAGCGGCCTCGGCCTGTCGCCGGTGGTGGTCACCCCCGGCTACACCCAGGGCTGCCCGGCGCCCACCTCCGCCCGCAACGTAAGCGGCGATCTCTATTACGTCGAGGTCGACTGCACCGGGCACACCATCGCGCCGGCCGGTCAGTCGCAGCACCGGATGGAGGTGCAGTTCAAGATCGGCGTCCCCGAGGGTGTCGCGTGGGACCCGAGCGACGACCCGTCGTACCAGGCCACCGCCGGGCCCAACCGCAAGGTGCCGCTGTACGTCGGCGGCCAGCGGGTGTGGGGCGAGGAGCCTGCCACCAGTACGGACACCACACCGCCGACCGTTCCCGGCACGCCCGTGGCGACCTCGGTCGCCTCCCGTTCGGTGAGCCTGACCTGGGCGCCGTCGACCGACAGCGGCAGCGGTGTCGACGTCTACATCGTCAACACCCACGTGGTCGGCAGCGACACCTACAGCTGGTATCCCGCGAGCACGAACTCGCTGGTGCTCAGCGTGTCGCCGGGACGCACCTACGAGATCAACGTGCAGGCTCGGGACAAGGCCGGCAACACCTCGTCCCACTCGCCGACGCTGACCGTGACCGTGCCGGCCGTCGACGACGGGGACAACCAGCCACCCACCGCGCCCGGCTCGTTGACCGCTTCGCAGATCACCACGACCGGGGTGACCCTGAACTGGACGCCGTCGACCGACAACGTGGGCGTGACCGGCTATCGGATCTACCGGGGACCGGCGCTCGGTGACGTTCTGGTCGCCACGGTCACCGGCACCACGTACCAGGTGACCGGCCTGGAGCCGGACATCACGTACTACTTCTACGTGGTGGCGATCGACGCGGCCGGCAACGCCTCGTCGCCCTCGGACCGGGTGACCGTGACGACGTCGGCACCGCTGCCGACCTCGCCCTGCCGGATCACCTACGGCACCAACGACTGGGGCACCGGCTTCACCGCCAACATCACCATCGCCAACACCGGCACCACGGCGATCAACGGCTGGACCCTGGCGTTCACCTTCCCGCACAGCGGCCAACGGGTCGGCCAGAGCTGGTCGGCGACCTTCCAGCAGACCGGCACCTCGGTGACCGCCACCAACATGTCCTACAACGGCACCATCGCGCCGGGTGCCTCGACAAGCATCGGCTTCAACGGCACCCACACCGGCAGCAACCCGAGGCCGACCAGCTTCACCCTCAACGGCAACACCTGCACCATCGGCTGACGGACGCATCGTGGGTCGGGGCGGCTCACCGACCGGTGAGCCGCCCCGCCCTCGTCCACATCCGCCGGCGGGATCCCAGCGGCTATGGTGCCGGCATGCCGATCAGCGATGCGGACCTGGTCGTTGCCGCGGCGCAGGCCGGGGCGGCGGTCGTCCGCTCGCACTACGGGTCGGCGCTGACGCACTTCCCGAAGTTCGCTGGTGACTTCGCCACCACGGCCGACGTCGAGGCGGAGGCGGCGATCCTCGACGTCCTGCGCAGCGCGCGCCCGAATGATCTTTTCGTGGGCGAGGAGAGCGGACGCACAGGTACCGGTGTCAGCGGCCGCGTGTGGTTTGTCGATCCGCTGTGCGGAACCCTGAACTACGCGGTCAGGAACATGCTGGCCGCGGTGAACGTGGCTCTGCGGGTCGGGGAGCAGGTCACCGTGGCCGCCTCTGCCGACCCGTTCAGTCATGAGGTGTTCTGGACCGACGGTGCCGGTGCGTACGTGCGTCACGGTGGTGTGGACCAGCGACTCGATCCGTCATCCGAGTCAAGGCTGGTCGACGTCAATCTCGACCCGCCCTTTCCCAACATCGACGTCTTCTCGGCTGCCCGGTTGCTCGCCGACCAGGGCTTCATCGACACCTTCCGCCCGCGGGTGGTCTCCACCACCCTGGCCGTGGCCTGGGTCGCCGCCGGTCGCCGAGCCGCCTACATCACCGACGGCCACCTGCGCGACAACGTGCATTTCGCGGCCGGCATCGCACTGTGCCAGGCGGCCGGCTGCGTGGTCACCGGCATCGACGGCAAGCCGCTCCACACCGGCCTCGGCGGCCTCGTCGTAGCTGCCGACGAGCAGACACACGCCGCCCTGCTCACTCTCGTCCGAAACCAAAGTGCAAGATCACGCTCGATCTGAGATCGAGTGGTCTTCGAGCGGCACGGTAACCACTCGATCCGACATCGAGCGTGATGTTGGGACCGTGGAGGCGCGTGCCGTCCAGGGGACGTCAGTCGGCCAGTTCGTCGGCGAGCAGGTCCATCAGCAGGCCGTCGTGCCAGCGGCCGTCGGCACCGCGCTCGTAGCGGCGCAGCACCCCGACCGGACGGAAACCGACCTTGGCGTACGCCCGGATCGCGGGGGTGTTCGCTGCGGCCGGGTCGATGGTGAACCGGTGATGGCCGTGGTCGTCGATCAGGTGTCGGACCAGGGTGCGGATGGCGTCGCCGCCGAGCCCGGCACCGCGTACCGCCGGGTCGAGGAAGATGTCCAGGCTGGCGTGCCGGTAGTCGCGGTCGTCCTCGGCGTACCACTGGATCGCGCCGACCACCCGGCCGCCGTGCTCGATGGCGTACACGGTCAGGTCGTGGTCGGCGAGATCGGCGGCGACGGCGGCGGCCAGGTCGTCGTCGCCGCGCCACCAGCGGCGCACCTCCGGCTCGGCGCGGATCGCCGCGAGAGCCGGTACGTCCGCTGCGGTCACCGGTCGCAGCACCACCGATCGTCCCCGCAGCAGCATGCTCAGCCTCGCAACTCGCCGTGTTCGACACAGACCGCCGACCAGCCGACCGGCAGCACCTGCACCTTCATCCGGCGCCGGCAGTGCGCACAGTAGCGCGGCGGCTCCAGCGCGCGCGCCGCCGCGCAACCCGGGTGGGTGCCGGTCGTCGCGGCCTCGCCGCACCTGTCACACCACATCCCGATCGCCTCGTCCATCGGGATCACAGCGTCGCCGACAGCGCCTTGACCGGCATCTTCAGGTCGTCGAGCAGCTTCAGGTCGTCGGTGGCGGATCGACCCAGGGTGGTCAGGTAGTTGCCGACGATCACCGCGTTGATGCCACCGAGCAGCCCGTCGCGGGTGCCCAGGTCACCCAGGGTGATCTCGCGGCCACCCGCGTATCGCAGGATGGTGCGCGGCATGGCCAGCCGGAACGCGGCGATGGCCCGCAGCGCGTCCTTGCCCTCGACCACCGGCCGGTCGCCGAGCGGCGTGCCGGGGCGGGGGTTGAGGAAGTTCAACGGCACCTCGTGCGGGTCCAGCTCGGCCAGCTGGGCGGCGAACTCGGCCCGCTGCTCCACCGTCTCGCCGAGGCCGAGGATGCCGCCGCAGCAGACCTCCATGCCGGATTCGCGGACCATCCGCAGGGTCTCCCAGCGCTCCTCCCAGGAGTGCGTGGTGACCACGTTCGGGAAGTAGGAGCGGCAGGTCTCCAGGTTGTGGTTGTAGCGGTGCACACCCATGTCGACAAGCTCGTCGACCTGCTCCTTCGTGAGCATGCCCAGCGAGGCGGCGACCTGGATGTCGACCTCGGCCTTGATCGCTGCCACGCCCTCGCGCATCTGCTTCATCAGCCGGGCGTCCGGGCCGCGTACGGCGGCCACGATGCAGAACTCGGTCGCCCCGGTGGCCGCGGTCTGCTTGGCCGCCTTGACCAGCGACGGGATGTCCAGCCACACCGACCGCACCGGGGAGGTGAACAGGCCGGACTGGGAGCAGAAGTGGCAGTCCTCCGGGCAGCCGCCGGTCTTCAGCGAGACGATGCCCTCGACCTCCACCTCCGGGCCGCACCAGCGCATCCGCACCTCGTGGGCGAGTTGAAGCGTGGCGGTCAGGTGCTCGTCGGGAAGGTTGAGCACCGCGAGGACGCCCGCCTGGTCGAGGCCGACGCCGCCCTCCAGCACCTGGTTACGGGCCTGGTCGAGGATCTCTGGCATGGCACGTACCCTACAAGGCCGCCAGACGGGCGGAAACGGGCGCGGCGAGCCAGCACGAACGGACGGCCGGCGTTGCCCGGCGAGCCGTACTGCGCCACGCCGGGCTCGACCGTACGGGTGGTAATTTCGCCCGGCGGAAACCCGGGGGAGGGACGTGGCGGTGGCGGACTGGCTGGCGGCGCTGACCCGCCGCGCCGACTTGCGGGCGAAGGCCGGACTGACCCGCCGGCTGCATCCGCGTGCCGCCGCCGACGCCGTGGTCGACCTCGCCGGCAACGACTACCTGGGCCTGTCCACGCACCCTCAGGTGATCGCCGCCGCGACGCAGGCGCTGTCCCGGTACGGGCTGGGGGCGACCGGCTCCCGCCTGGTCCGTGGCTCCACCGAGGCGCACCACGCGTTGGAGGACTCCCTCGCCGGTTGGCTCGGCACCGATCGGGCTCTGGTCTTCTCCTCCGGCTACCTGGCCAACGTCGGTGCCGTCCGGGCGCTGGTGCGTCCCCGTACGCTGCTGGTCTCCGACGCGCACAACCACGCCAGCCTGATCGACGGGTGCCGCATCTCCGGTGCGGAGACCGTGGTCACCCCGCACGCCGACGTGGCGGCCGTCGCGGCGGCGCTGGCCGCGGCACCCGGACGGCCGGCGGTGGTGGTCACCGAGTCGGTCTTCTCCGTCGACGGTGACCTGGCCCCGCTGGTGAGTCTGCACCGGGTCGCCCGCGAACACGGGGCGTTGCTGCTTGTCGACGACGCCCACGGGCTCGGCGTTACCGGGCCGGCCGGTGCCGGTGCGGTGGCCGCCGCCGGGCTGGCCGGCGAGCCGGACGTGGTGGTCACCGCCACGCTGTCCAAGGCGCTCGGCGGCGCGGGTGGCGTGGTGGCCGGCCCGGCCGAGTTCGTCCGGCATCTGGTGGAGACCGCCCGCACCTTCATCTACGACACCGCCCTGCCGCCGGCGGTGGCCGCCGGGGTGCACGCCGCCGTCGAGGTGGCCCGCACCGGCGACGACAGGCGCGCCGTCCTGACCGAGCGGGCCGCGACTGCGGTGCGTCGGCTGCGCGCCGCCGGCCTGGACGTCTCCAACCCCGATGCCGCCGTCGTGTCGGTCACCGCCCCCGGCCCGCAGGCGGCCACCGAGTGGGCCGCCGCCTGTCGGGACCGGGGTGTGGCGGTCGGCTGTTTCCGTCCGCCCTCCACCCCGGACAGCCGCTCCCGGTTGCGGTTGACGATCGGTGCCGGGGTGCCGCGGGCGGACTTCGAGCATGCCCTGGAGGTCATCGTGGAATGTGCGCCATGACGGATCAGTGGCGGGGACCGGTGCTGGTCACCGGGACCGACACCGAGGTCGGCAAGACTGTGGTGACGGCGGCCATCACCGCCGCCGCGCAGGCGGCCGGGCTGCGGGTCGCGGTGGTCAAACCAGGTCAGACAGGTACGGCCACCGGCGAGCCCGGTGATGTCGAGGCGGTCACCCGGTTGGCCGCCCCGATGACCGGCCGTACCCTGGCCAGCTTCCCCGACCCGCTAGCCCCGCTGGTCGCCGCCCGGGTGGCCGAACTGCCGCCCCTGGAGCTGTACAACGCGGTCGACGCGATCCGCGACGAGGCCGACAAACACGACCTGGTGCTGGTCGAGGGGGCCGGTGGGCTGCTCGTACCGATGGGGGTGCGCCCCTCCGGCGAGCCGTGGACGGTGGCCGACCTGGCCGTGTCGCTGGGCGCCCCGGCGGTGGTGGTGGCCCGCGCCGGGCTCGGCACCCTCAACCACACCGCGCTCACCCTGGAGGCGCTCGACCGGCGGGCCGTGCCGGCCGGGGTGGTGATCGGCGCCTGGCCGACCGATCCGGAGCTGGTGCACTGGGCCAACCTGAGCGACCTGCTGCCGAACCTGCTCGGGGCCCTGCCCGCCGGTGCCGGCGCGATGGACCCGGGAGTGTTCCGCCGGTCCGCGCCGGGCTGGTTGACCCCGGCGTTGTACGGCGTCCTCGACGACTGGCGCGCCTGGGCCGACGAGATCAACTGATCGGCGCGCCGGTCAGCGGGCCACCAGGAAGGTGTCCGGCATCCGGAAGGTGAGGTTGTCCGGGTACCAGGGTGCGCGCAGCACGCGGACCTCGGCCAGCAGCGGGGCCACCTCCGCCACCACCGTCGCGGCTTCCATCCGGGCCAACTGGTCGCCGACGCAGCGGTGTGTGCCTGCCCCGAAGGCCAGGTGCCGGCGCGACCCGCGCTGGCCCGGCCGGAACTCCTCGGGTGACTCCACCACCGCCGGGTCCCGCCCGGCACCAACCAGCCACAACACCACACTGGTGCCCGCCGAGACCGCCGTCCCGCCCAGCGTGGTGTCCACGGCGGCGACCCGCCGCCAGGTGACGATCGGCGGCTCCAGCCGCAGCCCTTCCTCGACCACGTCGGTGACCGCGACCGAGCCGTCCCGCAGCCCGGCGAGCACGGCCGGCTCGCCGACGAGTCGGTGCATCAGCAGGGTGAGGAACTGGGACGTGGTCTCCTGGCCGGCGACCAGCAGGAAGAACAGCGCGCCGACGACCACGTCGGGTGGGTGCCCGGCGGCCCGCAGAGCGCCGGCCAGCCCGCCGCCGGTGGTCGCGAACTCGCGCAGCACCCGGTGGAAGCGACCCACCTCGGCGGCGAGCTGCTGCTGCCGGTCGGCGTCCAGCGGTGCCCAGAACAGCTCCAGGGCCGCGCGGGCGAAGCTCTTCACCGCGGTGACCGGGGTGTCGGGCAGCTCGACCAGCCGGGCCAGGACCAGCAACGGCAGGTCGGCGGCGAGCCCGGCGTACAGGTCGACCGGTCGGCCCGCGTCCAGCTCGGCGGTCAGCGTCGCCACCCGCCGGCGGACCAGCGCGGTCAGCCAGTCCCGCTGGTCGGCCACCCGCTTCGGGTGCAGGGCGTCGGCGACCAGCGCCCGGATGCTCGGATGGCTGGCGTCGCCGTTGTTGGCAAGCGTCGGCGGCAGCCGGAACCGGTGTGCGGCGAGGATCCGCAGTGCGGCTACCGGTATCGGGGTCACCGCGTCCAGGGCGTTGTCGGGCCGGTACGTGTGCGGGTCGGTGAGCACCTGCCGGACCAGCGCGTGCCGGGTCACCAGCAGATGCTCGACCCCCACGTGATCGACGACGCGGGCCACGCCGCTGCCGGCCCAGGCGTCGTCGTGCACCGCCGGGGCCTGCTCCCAGCTGCGGAACAGCACGCGCGCCACGCTAGCCGGTCGTCTCCGGCCGTCCCGCGCGGAGCTGCCACACGGTGGTGCGCTTCACCCGTACGCTCTCCAGCGCCTCGCTGACCGGTACGTCGTAGCTGGCGAGTTCGTCGAAGCGGTCCCGGGGCAGGAAGGCCCGGCCGGGGTCACCGACGAACACCTGTGCTCCGCCGCGGGCGGCGCGCAGCAGGAAGCGCAGCACCCGGTTGGTCATGGCCGCGCTGTAGAAGACGTCCCCGGCGAAGATCACCTCGGCGTCGCCGGCGTCGCCATCGAGGATGTCGGCGAGTTCGGCGTCGACGCGTACCCCGTTGGCTTCGGCGTTGAGGGTGATCGCCGCGACGGCCAGGGGGTCGATCTCCACCGCGCGCACCGCGGCGGCGCCGACCCGGGCGGCGGCGATGGCCACCAGCCCGGAGCCGGACGCCAGGTCGAGCACCCGGCGGCCGGCGGACAGCTGCGGATGGTCGGTGACGTACCGGGCCAGGCCCTGCCCGCCGGCCCAGGCGAAGGCCCAGAACGGTGGCGGCTGGTCGCTGCGGAACTCGCCCTCGGTCAACTCCCACAACCCGATCGGCTCGTCGGCCTGATGCAGTCGCACCTCGGGCACGAAGGCGACGGGCGCGAGCCGGGCGTGCAGCCGGACGAAGGCGGTGGAGAGCGCGGACATCCGGTGATTGTCCATCGGTGCGTTTTCCGGCGTGTCGCGGGTCGGCGGTGAGCGGTTCAATACCGTACGTGAAAACGGGCATCTTGCTTCACCATCCGTGCGAACACACCCGTCTACCGGGTGGCCTCCGGCGCTCCTAGCGTTGCCGATGGAGACGACCAACGGGAGGGCGGATCGTGAAGAGGCTGTGGCACAGCACGCTACGGATCGGGGTGGTGCTGGCCTGTCTCACCGGGGTGGACGTCGCCATGGCCGCGCCCGCGCACGCGGCGTTCGCCACCGAGCTCAGCGGTCTGCCGGAGCGGTTCACGGCGGGCGGGCAGGCGGCGACGGTGTCCGCCGTGGTGTCCCGCGACGATCCCGGCGGCTGCCTGAAGGTCCGCTGGTCGCTGGTGCTCGCGGTGCAGGGGCTGCGCCTCGATCAGGTGCGGGTGGACCGGATCGAGGAGACCGGCTCGTTCCCGGTGCAGGTGCGCATCGACGGTGACGTGGCACGGTTGACCGACCGGCAACTGGACCCGGGCACGCTCTGCCGGGGGCGTACGGTGACCGCCCAGTACCGGATCGGGTTCGCCGCGGATGCAACTGAGGGCAGGGTGAGCCTGGCCGCCGAGGCGTACGACCGCAACCTGCGGCTGTTGTCGCGCCAGACGGCGACGCGCGAGGTGATCGGCCGGGCTGCGGTGGCGCCACCCACCACGGCGGCGCCGACACCGAGTTCGGTGCCGACGGTTGACCCGACCGACGAGCCGACCGAGGTGCCGACGGTGGATCCGGTCGACGAGGAGGTCGACACCGCCGACGAGGCGGACGCGGGCGCTGCGGCCGATCCGCCGGCGGCCGGCAACCAGGTTTCGCAGTCCGGCACCGGGATCGGTCTGACCGAGGCCGCCTTCCTGCTCGGTGGACTGCTGCTCTTCCTCGGCGTCGGCCTGCTCATGCGGCTGCGGCAGTTGACCCGCGAGCCGGAGGTGCCCGAGCCCGCGACCGTCACCGTCGGCCCGGGTCGGGTCGGGGAGTGGGAACGGCCGCCCGGCGAGTGGGAACAGCCGCCGGACCGACGGCGATGGCGGACGGTGCCCCGCTGATCGGGCGTCCGGTGGTGTCGGTGGCCGACCGGGCCGTCACGGGACCCAGTCGGGGTCACGGCCGAAGGCGGCGATGAGCCGGTCCTGTTCGTCGGCTTCGGCCGGAACACCCACCTCGGCGTGGACCAGGCCGTTGCTCCGGTAGGCGTCGACCTCCCCGGCGAACCAGCGGGCGCACTCGGCGACGGCCTCGGCGTCCAGCTTCGGATCGGCGCCGATCGCCACGGCGAGGTCCCAGCCGTGCACGAGGTGTTCGGCGATCAGTTGACGCAGGTACTCCTCGGCCGGGGTGTCGCCGGCCGACAGGTGCACGGTGGCGTCCCGCGCCCCGGGGCGGGTGGCGGCCAGCTCGGCCTGCGCCGCCGCGTCGCGGGCGGCCTCGACCGGGTCCGCGCCGAGTTGGTCACCGTCGTACCGGTCGCCGACTTCGGCGATGGTCCGCCCGGCGAGCAGGGCGACGCTCCAGCGGTCCTCGCCGACCACGTGGTTGACCAGCGTTCGGACGTCCCAGTCGGCGCACGGGGTGGGCGCCGACCATTGTCCGGGGGCGACAAGCGGCACCCGGTCGGCGAACTCGGCCACACTGCGCCGGTACGTTTCCAGCAGGTCCATGGCGTCATTGTGGCCGCCAGGAGCGCCGCCGGTGACCGGTTCCCGGGCTCAGTCCAGTTGTGTCGGGTCGAGTCCGAGTTCCCGGGCGGTCACCAGGCGTACCCATTCGGCGAACTGCCGGCGGGAGATCACCCGCTCGTGCACCGCGAGTTGCACCGCCAGGCCGTCCATCACCGCGCTGATCCGCCACGCCGCGCCGGCCGGGTCCGCGCACTCGAAGACCCCGTCGCGTACGCCGTCGGAGATGACCGCGGCGAGGTCCTGCCGCCAGCGCAGGTCCAGGCGGCGGGACAACTTCTCCAGCTCGGGGGTACGCAGTGACTCCGACCAGCCGTCGATCCACATCGACCAGGAGGTGGGCCGCCCGGTCGGGGTGTAGAGCCGCAGGATGCGCCGCAGTTTGGTCAACGGCGGGGCGTTGGACCGTGTGATCGTGTCCAGCCGGGCCAGATCCTGCTCGACGGCGTAGGCGAACGCCTGCGCGAGCAGGCGTTCCTTGGTGGCGAAGTGGTAGAAGACAAGTGCCTGACTCACCCCGGCGGCCTGCGCCACATCCGCCGTGCGGGTGTTCGCCAATCCGCGCTGCGCAATCACGTCACACGCGGTGCGTAGCAGGGCATCCAGGCGGATTTCAGCCGCACGTCTCGTCACGTCCGTCACCGTAGCCCATCGAAGCGGATACGGCCTGTCACCAAAGCCCGGTAGATCCATCTTGCGACAGTCGGACACCAGACAATTGTTCGTGGGGAATTTTCTCGTTTGGCATTCACCTTCCCGACCTGCGCGGCAAGCCCACCTACCCATCCTCCTAGGAAGCCCGGCGGTGGAGGTTTCCGACGGGGCGGAGCGTTCCTGACTCGCCGGAGGGCGGTACCCGATTTGGCAACCGTTCCATGGCTCGGCTAAAGTTCTCATCCGTCACCGGAGAACGCTCCGGGGGCACGCGGACGTAGCGCAGCTGGTAGCGCATCACCTTGCCAAGGTGAGGGTCGCGGGTTCGAATCCCGTCGTCCGCTCGGAGCTGCCGCCACGCTTGACGGGGGCAACCTCGGTGGGGTGGCCGAGAGGCGAGGCAACGGCCTGCAAAGCCGTGTACGCGGGTTCAAATCCCGTCCCCACCTCGGACAACAGCAAGGGCGATTGGCGCAGTGGGAGCGCGCTTCCTTGACACGGAAGAGGTCACTGGTTCAAACCCAGTATCGCCCACCAGAAGAATTCGACGACGAAGCCCGTCACCGGACAGCGGTGACGGGCTTCGTCGCACCACAGGAAACCGTCCGGGACAGCGCCCGACCCGAGCGGACCGTGTACGCGATCACCGACGAGGGTCGGCACGAGGTGCACGACTGGCTGCGTACGCTGCTCGCCCAGCCACGCCAGGAGTACCCGCACTTCGCCGTCGCGCTGTCCCTGTTGAGCCTGTTGCCGCCCGACGAGGCAGTCGAGGTGCTGCGCCGTCGCTCGGCGGCGCTGGCCGGACAGATCGAGGAGACCCGGACCACCGTGGCCGAGGCCCGCGCCGACGGTCTCGCCTGGATCTACCTGGTCGAGGAGGAGTACAGCCTCGCCCTGCTGGAGGCGGAGCGGCGTTTCGTCGCCGACCTCATCGAGTCGCTCAAGCAGCCGGACTACGCCAGGTCCTGGCAGGAAACCATGGGGGATCGAACATGACAGCTGTCCGTACCGCCCTGGTCGTCGGCGGTGGCATCGCCGGACCGGTGACCGCGATGGCCCTGCGCCGCGCCGGGATCGAAGCCACCGTGTACGAGGGCCACCCGTCGGCCGCCGAAGGCGTCGGCGTCACCCTGACCCTGGCCCCCAACGGGCTCGCCGCGCTGCGCGCCGTCGACGCCGAACAGGCCGTCCGGGAGGTCGGCCTGCCGATGCGCCGGACGGTGATCACCGACGGTCGCGGCGGGCTGATCGGCACCCTTCCACACGTCGCGGTGGAGCCGGTCACCGTCGGTCTGTGGCGCGACGACCTGGCGCGGGCCCTGCGCGAGCGGGCCGAGGCGCAGGGCGTGCCCATCGTGTACGGCAAGCGTCTCGTCGACGCCGAGTCGACCGCCGACGGGGTGCTGGCCCGGTTCGGCGACGGCTCGACCGCCACCGCCGACCTGCTGATCGGTGCCGACGGCATCCGCTCCCGGGTGCGTACCCTGATCGATCCGGCCGCCCCCGACCCGCAGGTGCTGCCGCTGCTCAACCTCGGCGGCGCCGCCCGGTACGCGGTGCCCGACGCCGACCCGGAGGCGATGTACCTGCTCTTCGGAGCCCGGGGTTTCTTCGGCTACTGGGTCGAGCCGGACGGCCGGACGGCCTGGTTCGCCAACGTGCCCGACCCGCGACCGACCACCTGGGCCGAGGCCAACCAGACCCCGTCGGACCAGTGGCTGCACCGGCTGCGTGAGGTGTACGCCGACGACGTGCCGGCCCACCAGGTGCTCGCCCACACCGAGCCCGCCGACGTGGTGGCGATCGGGTCGATCGAGAGCATGCCGTCGGTGCCGCGCTGGTACCGCGACCGGATGGTTCTGGTCGGCGACGCGGTGCACGCCCCGTCACCCAGTTCCGGCCAGGGCGCGTCACTGGCCGTGGAGAGCGCCGTACAGTTGGCGCGCTGCCTGCGCGACCACCCGGACCTGCCGGCGGCGTTCACCGCCTACGAACGGTTGCGTCGCCCGCGGGTGGAGAAGGTGGTCCGCCGTGGCCGGCAGACCACCTCCACCAAGACGGCCGGACCGGTCGCGAAGCGGATGATGCGGATCATGATGCCGCTGGCGCTGCGGACCTTCCTCAACCCGGAGCGGTCCCTCGGCGCCGAACAGCGTTACCGCATCGACTGGGACGCCCCGGTCAGCGCGGAGTTGGCGCAACACTGACCGGCGGCGCTGCGATCCGTGCTCGGACACGACGGTGGCGGCCACCAACCTGGTGGCCGCCACCGCTCGTCGATCGCTCAACTTGTTGGGCCGCTTGTCACAGCGGCGGTGCGACGTCCCGACGCTCCTCGACCCGGCGGTACTCCACCGGCTCCTCGGTGGTGGCGACGACCTCACGCCGGCGTCCCCAGACGAGCGTGGTCATGATCAGGCCGACCACACCGGCTGCCATCAGAATCCAGCCGACGACGTCCAGGTCCAGACCGCCGATGCTGGCGTTGAGCGCGAAGGTGAGGATGGCGCCCACCGCGAGCAGAAAAATACTGGTGCCGATACCCATGACAGCCTCCTTTTCCGGGGGATGCGGTGTGCTGTCGAAGGGCTCTGTACCCCGGCGGTGACCGGCGCAATCACCCGCACTGTGGGGTGGCCGCTCGGGCGATCTTGTCATCGGGTACAGTTGGCCCGTCCCCGGCGGTGCCGGGGCAGGCGGACGTAGCGCAGCTGGTAGCGCATCACCTTGCCAAGGTGAGGGTCGCGGGTTCGAATCCCGTCGTCCGCTCGCGATTCGCCCACACCCGATCGGGTGTGGCGGTCACCACGGGCGATTGGCGCAGTGGGAGCGCGCTTCCTTGACACGGAAGAGGTCACTGGTTCAAACCCAGTATCGCCCACTCGAAACGCACCTCATCCTCGGAACGTGCGACGGTAGGTGTCCGGCGGTACGCCGACGGTGCGGTGGAAGTGGCGGCGCAGGGTCGTCGCAGTGCCCATGCCCGCAGTCGAGGCGATGGTGTCGACGCTGTCGTCCGTGGTCTCCAGCAGTTCCTGCGCGCGGCGGATCCGCTGCGTCAACAGCCACTGCAACGGGGTGGTGCCGGTTACCGCGTGGAAGTGGCGGGCCAGGTGGCGCGAGCTCATGTTCGCCTGGCGGGCCAGGTCCTCCACGGTCAGCGGCTGGTCCAGCCGCCGCATCACCCAGGGGAGCAACGTGGCGAGCGGATGGTCGTCGTGGGCGGGTACCGGTGTGGTGACGAACTGGGCCTGGCCACCGGCCCGGTGCGGCGGCACGACCAGGCGGCGGGCGACGACGTTGGCGACTGCCGAGCCGTGGTCGCGGCGGACGAGATGGAGGCACAGGTCCATCGCCGCAGCCTTGCCCGCGGACGTGAGCACGCTGCCGTTGTCGACATAGAGCACATCCGGGTCGACCTTCACCAGGGGATAGCGCGTGGCCAGTTGCTCGGTGTGGGCCCAGTGCGTGGTCGCGCACAACCCGTCGAGCAGACCGGCGGCGGCGAGCACGAACACGCCCGTACACAGGGAGACCACCCGCGCGCCTGACGCGTGGGCCGCACGTACCGCCTCGACCAGGTCGGCCGGTGGCTCCTCGTCGACATCGGCCAGGGCGGGGACGATCACGGTGCCGGCATCTGCCAGCCGGTCGAGCGCGCAGTCCGGCTCCAGCAGGAACCGGCCGACCCGGACGGTCTCCGTGCCACACACCCGGACGTCGTACCAGGGGCCGGGCACGGCGTCCGACTTGGAGCCGAAGACTTCGTAGGCCAGGCCCAGCTCGAAGTGCAGCATCCCGTGGGTAGCGGCGAGCGCAACGGAGCGCCGCGCAGAACTCATGTCGGGAATTGTACGAGGCGTGTCGTTTCAGACACTGGTCCGGGTGGGTCGACGGGGAAAGGATTGTCCGCAGTGGATCACTTCGAGTACCTGGGAGTAAGCGTGGGATCAGGTCAGACCGTGGCGGTGTTCGGCGCGTACGGGCACACTGGGCGCTTCGTGGTCGCGGAGTTACGCGAGCGTGGATACGTACCGCTGCTCCTCGGCCGCGACCAGGACAAGTTGCGGGCGCTTGCGCAGACCCACCCGGGGCTCGGGGTGCGTCAGGCGTCGGTCGACGATCCGGCCTCGCTCGACCGCGCGCTGCAGGGCGCAGCCGCCGTGATCAACTGTGCGGGGCCCTTCGCCGCCACGGCGGCCCCGATTGTCGAGGCGGCGCTGCGCGCCGGCATCGCGTACGTCGACGTGGCGGCCGAGATCGAGGCGAACCTCGACACCTTCGCGCACTTCGCGGAGCGCGCCAACGCCGCGGGCACCGTGGTGGTGCCGGCGATGGCTTTCTACGGTGGCCTCGGTGACCTGCTGGTCACCACCGCGATGGGCGACTGGACGACGGCCGACGAGGTGCACGTCGCCTACGGCCTGAGCAGTTGGAGCCCCACCGGCGGAACTGTCGCCTCGGGTGTGGTGTCGCAGCAGCGACGCGGTGGCCGGCGGGTCCGCTACACCGGCGGACAGGTGGAGTACCACGACGACGCTCTGCCGACCGTGCAGTGGGACTTCCCTGCTCCGCTCGGCTCCCAGAGCGTCATCGCGGAGTTCACCATGGCCGACATCGTCACCATTGCCAGCCACCTGGCCGTCCCGGAGATTCGCACCTACATGACCGCCAAGGCGGCTGCGGAGCTCTCCGCTCCGTACGCTTCGGCGCCGGACGCCGTCGATGAGCGCGGCCGTTCCGCGCAGACCTTCGTCGTCGACGTCCTCGTTCGCTCCGGCGCAACGGAACGCCGCCTGGCCGCCACCGGCCAGGACATCTACGCCGTCAGCGCACCCCTCGCGGTGGAGGCCGTCGACCGCATCCTCACGGGCCGGACCAGGGGCACCGGCGTGGCCTCCGCGGGCGCGATCTTCGACGCCCCGGATTTCCTCCGCGCCATCTCCTCGCACCTCTCACTGCACGTCGCACCGGCGTACGCGGCTGACCAGCGATCCGGACCGCGGCCAGGAGTGTGGTCGATGAGCAGGCGCTGATTCGCGTTCTGCCGGGCGCTAAGCCCGGGCCGCAATGCTCGATCGAGCTGCCAGACTTCCCGCATGGGCACCCCGGCTTTCGTTCGTTCGTCACCGTACTGGCCGGTGGTCCGACACCGGATCCTGCGCCGGCTGCTGCCGGGATTCGCGCTGTCGTACCTCGGGGAGGGGATGGCGCTGCTGGCGGTCAGCTGGCTGGCCATCCAGCTGGCGCCCCGGGCGAACGCCGGCGTCTGGGTGGCCGCCGCGGTCGCCGCGTACACCCTGCCGGGTGCCCTCGGCACCGTGCTGTTCGCCCGGATGCTCAGTGGGCGCAGCGGGGCTCAGCTGGCCGCCTGGGACGCGGTCGTCCGGGCGGTGATGCTCGGGGCGATCCCCGTCGTCCACCTCGCCGGAGCCCTCGACATCAAGTGGTTCACGCTGCTGCTCGGATGCTCCGCACTGCTGCGCTCGTGGGGGTCGGCGGGCCGGTTCACCCTCATCGCCGAGCTGCTGCCGGTCGAGCACCGGCTGGCGGGCAACGCGCTCATCGGACTGTTCAGCGAGGCGTCGACCCTGATCGGGCCGGCCCTGGCGGCACTGCTCATCGCGGCCGCCGGGCCGGTGCTCGTCATCGGCGTCGCCGCCGGCACGTACGCCGTCCTCGCGGTCAGCTACCTGGTCGCCGTGCCGAGGACGGCCCGGGCCCCCATCGAGCAGCGGCAGGGATCGAGCCTCGCCGGCTTCGCCGCGATCTGGCGCGATCGACCGTTGCTCGGACTGTCCGCGCTGACCTTCGGGTTCTTCTTCCTCTACGGGCCCGTGCAGGTGGCGTTGCCGATCCACGTCGCCGAGTCGCTCGGCAACTCCGCCGGCACCCTCGCCGCATTCTGGACGGCGTTCGGCGCCGGGGCGCTGATCGGCGGATTCGTCGCCGGCTACCTGCGCCGTTGGCGGCTGTGGCCGACCATCATCGCCATCGTCGTCGGCTGGGGTGCGGCCCTGCTGCCACTGGGCCTCGGCGCACCGACCGCCGTGGCCCTGGTCGCCATCGCGATCGGCGGGCTGATCTGGGCCCCGTATCCGGCCGCCACGATGGCGTTGCTGCAACGCAGCACCGACGGCGCCGGCAGAGCACCGGTCCTCGCCGCGTACGCCGCGATCGCGACGCTGTCCGTACCGCTGGGCACCATCACCGCCGGGCCGTTGATCACCGGCATCGGTGCCGAGTTCACCATCCTGGCCGCAGCGGTGCTGACGGTGGCCTTCGGCGTCATCGCCGCGGCGATCGCGATCTGGCGGGCGGTCAAGGGCGCAACGGTCGGCCCGGTGTCGTCAGATGACAGCCAGGACGAGCAGACCCTGATCAAGGCTCACCCGTGACGTGTCGGTTCACCTGCCGGCGGAGGCTCCGGCTGATGCGGGCAGGGCGAATCGCCAGCCGTCGGCCAGCAGCGGGGGGATGACGAGGTCGACGGCGTCGACGGTCTGGCTGCGGTCGCCGCCGCCGCCGTCGTGCAGCAGCACCACCGCGCCGGGGGTGACGCCCTCGGTGAGGCGGCGGGCCAACTCGTCGGTGCCGGGTGGCACCCAGTCGGTGACGGCCAACTGCCAGCCCAGCGGTCGCATCCCCAGCGCGGTCGCCACGGTCGGGGTCTGACCCCAGGCGCCGTACGGGGCCCGGAAGTAGGGCAGTGGCGTATAGGGCACGGCCCGGCGGATGACCGCGTTGGTTTCCAGCAGGTCGGAGGCGATCCGGCCGGGAGTCCAGTCGCTCATGTCGTCGTGGTGCATGCTGTGGTTGCCCAGCGCGTGGCCGGCGGCGACGATCCGGCGGACCAGGTCCGGGTGGCTGGCGGCCTGGTCGCCCTGGAGGAAGAAGACCGCCGGCACATCGTGGGCGGCGAGTACGTCGAGCAGGCGTGGGGTGTGCACCGGATGCGGTCCGTCGTCGAAGGTGAGACAGAGGACGCGGTCGGTGCCGATCGTCGCTTCGGGGCAGGCCGGGGTGCCCGGCATGGAACTGTTGTGCCGCGCGGTCATCGGGGGTGAGGGGTGAGGGGACATCGGTCAGCCCTTTTGGTGGTAGGTGGCGTGGTCGAAGTCGGCGTAGTGGCCGTCGCCGCCGATGTCCTGCACCCAGAGGCCGAGCAGGGCGCCGGTGAAGCCCCAGGCGGCGGGTTCCCCGTCGACGATCTGGGCTGCGTGCTCGTCGGAGAGGATGGTGGCGTCGAGGGTGACGGGCAGTTCTCGCCAGCCGTCGCCGAGGTCGTACGCGAAGTGCAGCGCCGGGCCGTCGAACCTCACCCGTAGCCCGACCCGGCGGGCACCGCCGGTGTCGACGGTGAGTTCGGGGTACGGGGTGCGTCGTCCGCTGTCGCAGCTGAGCAGTTCCAGCACGGTCCGCCCGTCGTCGGCCCGGGTCAGGTACAGATAGTGCCAGTTCTGGGTGTTGTAGTAGCCGGTGATGCCGGCCAGGTGGCGGTGGTTGCCGGGGTCGAACTCGACGACCGTCTCCAGCGCGCAGCGTGGTGCATCGACCCGCCGCGCCACCAGGCTCGGGGTCTGTTTGCCGACCGGCGACTGCCCGCCGTAGACGCGCAGGTGCGAGGGGCGCGACCGCAGGTCGATCCAGTCGTCGGTGGCGGGCCGGCGCAGGGTGGACCACCAGCTGGCCAGTTCCGGCGCGTCGAAGTGGTCGGTGGCCGGTTCGGCAGGCCACGGATGGGCGGGCAGGTCGGGGGCGGCGATCTCGTCGGCCGGGATGCCGCCGGGGATCCTCGGCCAGCCGCCGGGAGACCATTCGACCTTCTGCAGGGCGGTTTCCCGGCCGAGGACGCAGTTGCCCAGCGGGGTGTAGGGGCGGCCGACCAGGTGGGCGAGGTACCAGTCGCCGTGCTGGGTGCGGACCAGGCTGCCGTGGCCGGCCTTCTGCAGGGTGAGGTCCGGTCGGCCCACCGAGGTGAGCAGCGGACCGGCCGGGTCGACCTCGTACGGTCCGAACAGCTCACGCGAGCGTGCGACAGTGACCTGGTGTTCCCAGCTGGTCCCGCCCTCGGCGGTGACCAGCCAGTACCACCCGTCGTGGCGGTAGATGTGCGGTGCCTCGGTCAGGCCGACCTCGGTGCCGGTGAAGATGAGTCGGGTCGGGCCGACCAGTTGCCGGCGGTCGGGATCGTATTGCTGGATCTCGATGCCGCCGAAGCGGTTGCGGCCGGGACGCCAGTCGGCGCTCATGGCCAGCAGCCACACCGTGCCGTCGTCGTCGTGGAACAGTGAGGCGTCGAAGCCGTGCGAGTGCAGTCGGACCGGATCCGACCAGGGGCCGGTGATGGCCGGCGCGGTGGTGAGGAAGTTCTGGGCGTCCCAGTAGCCGCTGGCGAAGCTGGCCACGTCGCTGTAGACGAGGTGGAACAGGCCGTCGTGCCAGGTGAGGTCGGGAGCCCAGATGCCGTTGGAGTCGCCGCAGCCGCGCAGGTCGAGCAGCCGGCGTTCGGTGACGATGCCGCCCAGCGCCCGCCAGTGGACGAGGTCTCTGGAGTGGTGTACGCGTACCCCCGGGTACCACTCGAAGGTCGAGGTGGCCAGGTAGTAGTCGTCGCCGACCCGCAGAATGGACGGGTCCGGGTGAAAGCCTGGGAGCACGGGATTGCGGATCGACCGGGTGGTCGTCACGTCTGCGGTCTCGGTCGACATGTTCGACTCCTTCAGGCTCTGATCCCGGAGTACTTCCGGAAAAGTCGCCGTTGGACACGCCAGGATTTCCTCACGGTATCGGCTGGCGTCTCCTTGCGACACCCCTCTTGACCGCGTGTGTCAACGCGTCGTAACGTGCCGGCCATCACCTCGAAAATACCGGCATCAGGCTGAAAACTTTCGGGCTGCCGACTGGCCTCTCGCCGTTTGTGGTGTTGCGCGCGCACGTCACATGGGTTGAAGGGATGAGGCATGACAACGCACGTTTCCCGCAGATCGCTGCTCGGCCTGGCTGGTGCGGGTGTCGGCGCGGTTCTGCTCGGCGGCTGTGCGGACGACGAGCCCAGCGGCCCGACCAGTCCACAACGGATCAACTGGTGGCACATCCAGAACACCGATCCCATGCTGCCGGTGTGGGCCGAGATGGCGCGGCTGTACACCACCCGGCACGACAAGATCACCATCGAGGTCAATCCGCTGGAGAACGAGGTCTTCAAGGCGGAGCTGGCCAAGGTCACCAAGGCGGGCTCGCCGCCGGACCTGTTCCAGTCCTGGGGCGGTGGTCTGCTGCGCGAACAGGCCGAGGCGGGGCTGGTCAAGGACATCACCTCGGAGGTGTCGCCCTGGATCGGTCAACTGCTGCCGGCCGCGTTGCAGCCGTACACCATCGAGGGCCGGATCTACGGCATCCCGTTCGACATCGGCATGATCGGTTTCTGGTACAACCGTGACCTCTTCGCCGAGGCCGGGATCACCTCGCCGCCGACCACCTGGGCCCAGTTGCTGACCACGGTGCAGAAGCTCAAGTCCGCGGGCATCGTGCCCATCGCGTTGGCCGGCAAGGACAAGTGGCCCGGGCACTACTACTGGGCGTACCTGGCGATGCGGATCGGTGGCCTGGGTGCGTTGCGACAGGCGGCCGAGGATGGCAACTTCAACACTCCGGACTTCGTGGCGGCCGGCGAACACGTCCGCCAGCTGATCGACCTGCAACCGTTCCAGCCTGGCTTCCGGCGCGCCGAGTACGGGTCGTCGAACGGGCAGGCCGCGGCGATGGGCAACGGCGAGGCGGCCATGGAGTTGATGGGCCAGTGGGCCCCCTCCATCCAGGCGTCGTCGTCGACCAGCAAGCTCGGCATCGGCGGGCAGCTCGGCTTCTTCACCTTCCCGACGGTGGAGGGTGGCAAGGGTGAGGCCACCGACGCCTTCGGCGGTGGCAACGGCTTCGCGGTCGGTCGCAACGCACCACCGGCCACTGTGGATTTCCTGCGGTCGCTGCTGCGGTCGGAGAATCAGCGTTGGGCGGCGGAGACCGGCGCGGTGCTGCCCACCAACCTGGCGGCCGTCGGCCGGATCAAGGATCCGAACAACCAGGTGGTCGCGGCGCATCTGGCCGTCGCCAGCGGGTTCCAGCTCTATCTCGACCAGGCTTTCCCGCCGGCGGTCGGTGAGCAGATCAACAAGAGCGTCGCCGATCTGATCGTCGGTTCCAAGAAGCCGGAGCAGATCGTCAAGGACATCACCCGAGTGGCGCAGAAGCAGTAGTGGTGTCCGTCGGCCGACGGCCGGCAAGGAACATGAGCAAGGGGGAGGGCCGCGTGGGTGCCAACGACAACCGCACGGTGACCATCGCGGCGATCGCCCGCCTGGCCGGGGTGTCGGTGCCGACGGTGTCGCGGGTGATCAATGGTCGTTCGGATGTGGCTCCGCAGACGCGTCAGCGGGTGGAGGAGTTGCTGTCGCGGCATGGTTACCGGCGTCGGCCGCCGAGCATGCGGGCGAGTTCGGGGCTGGTGGATCTGGTTTTCAACGACCTGGACAGTCCGTGGGCGGTGGAGATCATCCGCGGGGTCGAGGACGTCGCGCACGCCGCCGGGGTGGGCACGGTGGTCTCCGCCATCCACCGCCGTACGTCGTCGGCCAAGCAGTGGCTCGACAACATCCGGACCCGGTCCACCGAGGGGGTCATCTTCGTGACCTCGACCCTTGAGCCACCGCAGCAGGCCGAGTTGCGCCGGCTCAACATTCCCGTGGTGATCGTCGACCCGGCCGGTGTCCCCTCCCAGGACGCGCCGACCATCGGTGCCACCAACTGGGCGGGCAGCCTGCGTGCCACCGAGTACCTGATCGGTCTGGGGCATCGGCGGATCGGGTTCATCGCCGGACTGCCGCAGTTGATGTGCAGTCGGGCCCGGATGGACGGCTACCGGGCCGCCCTGGAAGCCGCCGGACTGCCGATCGACGACCGGCTGATCCAGCCCGGCAACTTCTACCACGAGGCCGGGTTCGCGGGCGGGGCACGGTTGCTGGCGTTGGCGGACCCGCCGACGGCGATCTTCGCGTCGAGTGACCAGATGGCGTTGGGCGTCTACGAGGCGGTACGGCAGCGCGGGCTGCGGATGCCCGGCGACATCAGCGTGGTCGGCTTCGACGACCTGCCCGAGGTGCGCTGGTGCTCGCCGCCGCTGACGACGGTGCGTCAACCGTTGGCCCAGATGGGGATGCTGGCCGCGCGTACGGTGCTGCGGCTGGCCAAGGGGGAGAAGGTGGAGAGCCCTCGGGTGGAACTGGCCACCGAACTCGTCATCAGGGACAGCGCGGCACCGCCAAAGGTCTGACCTGGCCGGAGAGGCACGGCAGCAGCCCGACTGCTGCCGTGCGATGACCGTTGGCCCGATGTGAATTGCACCAATTACCGGTAGGCGGCTGGAATTTCTCGGCACTAGGGTAGGGGAGGCAGCCGGCAGCCCGTCCCGGCCGCTCCTCGTCGCCGCGCGGGCTGTCGCCGTACCGGTTGGGAGTGCAGTGGCTGCCAGAGAGACCCGCAAGGTCACCATCTCCGTGATCGCCGATCTGGCCGGGGTGTCGGTGCCGACGGTGTCGCGGGTGATCAATGGTCGTTCGGATGTGGCTCCGCAGACGCGTCAGCGGGTGGAGGAGTTGCTGTCGCGGCATGGTTACCGGCGTCGGCCGCCGAGCATGCGGGCGAGTTCGGGGCTGGTGGATCTGGTTTTCAACGACCTGGACAGTCCGTGGGCGGTGGAGATCATCCGCGGGGTCGAGGACGTCGCGCACAGCGCCGGGGTGGGCACGGTGGTCTCCGCCATCCACCGCCAGAACACCTCCGCGGAACAGTGGCTCGACGGCATGCGGCGGCGCGGCACCGAGGGCGTCATCTTCGTGACCTCGATGGTCGAGGCGCCGCTGCAGGCCGAGTTGCGTCGGCTCGACGTGCCCGTGGTGATCGTCGATGCGGACGGACTGCCGGCCCAGGAAGCGCCGACGATCGGTGCCGCCAACTGGGCCGGTGGCCTGCGTGCCACCGAGTACCTGATCGGTCTGGGGCATCGGCGGATCGGGTTCATCGCCGGGCCGCCGCAGTTGATGTGCAGTCGGGCCCGGATGGACGGCTACCGGGCCGCCCTGGAATCCGCCGGGATCGCCTTCGACGAGGCACTCGTCTGCCCCGGCGACTTCTACCACGAGGCCGGCTTCGTCGGTGGCGGGCGGCTGCTGGGGCTGGCGAAGCCGCCGACAGCGATCTTCGCGTCGAGCGACCAGATGGCGTTGGGCGTCTACGAGGCGGTACGGCAGCGCGGGCTGCGCATCCCGGACGACATCAGCGTGGTCGGCTTCGACGACCTGCCGGAGGTGCGCTGGTGCTCGCCGCCGCTGACCACCGTGCGTCAACCGCTGAGCGAGATGGGGATGCTGGCCGCGCGTACGGTGCTGCGGCTGGCCAAGGGGGAGAAGGTGGAGAGCCCTCGGGTGGAGCTGGCCACCGAGCTCGTGATCCGGGACAGCGCCGCCCCCGCCGCATAGGAATTTACCGATAGTTTTCCGGAAGTTGTTGACCGGCGTATCGGCCGCGGCCGACGATGGAGTCGGTCACCCGTTCTCGTAACGACGTGATCAGGTGGTCGCCCGCCGTGCCCGCGGCACCGCCGAACCTGGCCCGCGTCGACCGGACAACTGATCGTCCGGGCGGCGCGGGCACCCTCGTTCTGCCGTCGGCAGATCCGCTCACGGCGAACCGGACTCGCGTCCGTCCGCAAGCGACGGCAGGGTGGCGGTATGCGACTGCTGATGCTGGGTGGAACGGGTTTCGTCGGCGGGGCGACGGTCCAGGAAGCGTTGTCCCGTGGCTGGTCGGTGACGGTGTTCAACCGGGGGCGGCACGGGGCTGCTCCGGCCGGCGTACGACGGCTGGTCGGTGACCGCCTCGCTCCCGACGGGCTGGCCGCCCTCACCGACGGCGAGTGGGACCTGGTCGTCGACACCTGGGACGGCGCACCCCGGGCGGCGCGGACGGTGGCGCGGCTGCTCGACGGTCGGATCGGCCACTACGTCTACGTCTCCAGCGGCTCCGTCTACGCCCCGCCGGTGCCGGTCGGGGTGACCGAACAGAGCCCGGTGGTGGACGCCGACCCGGATGCCACCGAGGGCGACTACCCGCAGTTGAAGGCCGGCGCCGAACGGGCCCTGCGCGAGGTGTTCGGCGAGCGTGTGCTGCTGGCCCGGGCCGGGCTGATCCTCGGGCCCGGCGAGCACATCGGTCGGCTGCCGTGGTGGCTCGGTCGCCTCGCGCGTGGCGGTGACGTGCTGGCACCGGGACCGGTGGACCTGCCGGTGCAGTACATCGACGTCCGGGACCTGGCCGCCTTCCTGCTGGAGGCCGGCACCGCGGGCCGTGGCGGACCGGTCAACGTGGTCGGTCGACCGGGGGCGGCCACCTTCGGCGAACTGCTCGACGCCTGTCGTGCCGTCACGGGCGCCGACGCCCGGCTGCGCTGGGTCGAGCCGGAGCGCATCCTCGCCGCCGGTGTGGTGCCGTGGAACGACCTGCCGATCTGGATCCCGCCGGGCCACGACTGGCGATGGATCCAGGAGAAGGACGTCACCCGCGCGTACGCCGACGGACTGCGCTGCCGGCCCCTGGCCGACACGGTGGCCGACACCTGGTCGTGGTTGCGTCGGGTCGGTGAAGTGCCGTCCCGGGCCGGTCGTCCGGCCCGGCCGCCGGTCGGTCTGGACCCGCAGCGGGAGGCCGCTCTGCTCGCCTCGCTCGCTGCGGACCGGAGCATGTAGCCGGCGCTACATCTGGTGCACCGGCAGGTCCAGCACCTCGTCGACGTCCCGACGCGGGGTGGGCCAGCCGGGTTGGCCGTACCCGATGCGCATCACCATCTGGGGGGTGCCGAAGCGTCCCAGCGACACGCGCAACTGCTCCCGCGCCGAAGGCACCTCCACCGGTTGGGACAGCATCGACACCGACAATCCGCAGTCGGTGGCGGTGAGCAGCACCCGCTGCAACGCCTGACCGGCGACGACCTGGTCGACGGCGGTGTTGCCGGTCGAGCCGAGCACCGCGACAAGCGGTTCGGGTTCGAAGTCGCGGCCGGGCGGGCGGTACCGGTCGCCGAAGCCCCGCGCCGGCAGCAGGTCCTGCGGCTCGGCGCGAGGGCCGCCGGCAGCGGCGGGTACGCCGTCGAGGGCGTACTCACGGCGGATCCAGGCCTGCCGTTCCGCCCGGTAGGCCGGGTCGCGTTCGAGGACACGGTTCGCGCCGTGGGCGATCTCGGCGAACGCGTTGACCGCACTGACCCCGATCACCAGCTCCAGCCAGCAGTGCTCGGCGCGCGCCGCGTCGCCGAGGCGCCAGCGGGCGTCGGCGGGTACGGGATCCGGCCAGAAGGGGGCCCGGTTGCTGAACCGGCGGGGAATGGCCGCGTACAGGTTCTGTTCGGTCGGGGTGGGTCGGCGTGGCACGTCCGGCACCAGCCGGGCGACCACGTCCGGTTCCGCCGGGTACGGTCGCAGCCGGACCGTCGCCGGGTTGCCGGCCACCGCGAGGGCCAGCCGCAGGTTGAACAGTGCCGCGCCGGCGGCGACCCGGGCACCCCATCCGCTGGGGTCGGTGGCGGGCAGCCGGCGGGCCGGGTCGACGAGGATCTCGATGCCGCCGTCGCGCAGCCGGAACCGCCACGGCTGGACGTTGTGCAGGGACGGCGCGCGTACCGCATCGGTGGCCGCAACCCGCAACTGTTCGACGCTGTAGCCGATGTCCATGGTCGGACCCCCTCACACTCTCCCGTTACCCCTTCCACGGTGCCCTCCCACCACCCCCTGACAGCAGGGCCACTGGTCCCAACCCCTCAGGACCCCCCGCCCACCCTCCCCACCCCCTCCGCCCGTGTTGATCAAGAGCTATTGGTCTGGATCCGGCGCGATGGCGACGCAAACTTCTTGATCAACACGGGTGGAGGAGGGGTTGGGACCTTTGGCCCGTGCGGGGGGTGGGGTGGAGGGGGTAGAAACGGGGGATGATCCGGGTGTTCTTGCTCGACGACCATGAGGTCGTCCGTCGTGGTCTCGCCGATCTGCTGCACGCCAGCGGAGACATAGAGGTGGTCGGAGAGTCCGGTTCCGCGCAGGAGGCGGCCCGGCGGATCCCCGCGCTGCGTCCGGACGTGGCGATCCTCGACGCTCGGCTGCCCGACGGCAACGGCATCGACGTCTGCCGGGACATCCGGGCAGTGGACTCCTCGATCAAGGGGTTGATCCTGACGTCGTACGAGGACGACGAGGCGCTGTTCGCCGCGATCATGGCCGGTGCCTCCGGCTACGTGCTCAAGCAGATCCGTGGCACCGACCTGGTCGACGCGGTGCGCCGGGTGGCGGCCGGTCAATCGCTGCTCGACCCGGCGATCACCACCCGGGTGCTGGATCGCATCCGCAGCGGCGTGGAGCAGCCGCGCGAGTTGCAGTCCCTCACCGAGCAGGAACGGCGCATCCTGGAGTACGTGGCCGAAGGGCTGACCAACCGGGAGATCGCCGGCAAGATGTTCCTGGCCGAGAAGACCGTCAAGAACTACGTGTCAAGCGTGCTGGCCAAGCTGGGGCTGGAGCGGCGCACCCAGGCCGCCGTCCTCGCCACCCGGCTGCTCGGCAAGGGCCACTGACCAGCCGCGGCCAGGCCCACCGGGGTCTGGCCGCGCCACGCCGAAACCACCGGCCCGCAGGGGATCAGCGTCGCCGGTCAGTCCCGGAGCGGGATCGACCAGTGCAGTCGGGTGCCGCGCGGCTCGGTCGGGTGCACCTCGAAGGCTCCGCCGTGGCGTTCGGCGCGTTCGCGCAGGTTGATCAGCCCGCCCCGGGCGGCGGCCGGGTCGCACCCCACCCCGTTGTCGGTGACGATGACGCTGACCCGGGTGGCTTCGACGCTCACGGTCACCGACACCGCCGACGCCTCGGCGTGGCGTACGGCGTTGGAGAGGGCCTCGCGCAGCACGGCGGTGAGGTCGGGGCGGACCGGGTCGGGCACGGCGCTGTCGATCGGCCCGATCAGCTCCAGTCGGGGCCGGAAACCCAACGACTCGGCGGCCACCTCGACAGCCTCCCGGATCTCGGTGCGCAGCGCCGCGCTCACCGGGCTGCGCAGCTCGAAGATAGTGCGCCGGATGTCCTTGATGGTGGCGTCCAGGTCGTCGACCGCGGCGTTGATCCGCTTCGCCAACTCCGGACGACCGGCGAGCGGCACCGCGCTCTGCAGTTGCAGACCGGTGGCGAACAACCGCTGGATGACCACGTCGTGCAGGTCACGGGCGATGCGTTCGCGGTCCTCCAGGACCACCAACTGCTCCCGTTCCTCCTGCCCCCGGGCCCGCTCCATGGCCAGCGCGGCCTGCCCGGCGAAGCTGCCCAGCAGCACCACGTCGTCGTCGGTGGCGCCGTCGTGGTCGACGCTGTGCGCGATCACCAGGACACCGTGCAGCGTGTCGGCGGTGGCCAGCGGTGAGATAACCGCCGGCCCGGTGTGCAGCACCGCCGGCCAGGGCGCGGCGTGCGCGAGGTCGTCCACCGAAGCGTGCCGGCCCTCGGCGACCGGACCGGCGAAACTCGTGTCGTCGGCCGGCAGCACCGTGCCGACCAGCGCGCGGGCCTGCGTGCCGGAACCGTCGACGACCTCGACGGTGAAATGGTCGGCCATGTCGTCGTAGAGCAGCACCAGGGCCAACTCGGCTTCGGCGACCTCGCGGGCGCGGCGCGCCACCAGGGTCAGCGCGTCGGTGCGGCGTACCTCACCGAGCAGCAGCGAGGTGATCTCGGCGGTGGCGGCGAGCCAGCGTTCCCGCCGACTGGCCAGCGCGTACAGCCGGGCGTTCTCGATCGCCACGCCGGCCGCCGCGGCGAGCGCCACGACGATCTCCTCGTCGTCGTCGGTGAACTGCGCGCCGCCCTGCTTCTCCGCCAGGTAGAGGTTGCCGAAGACCTGGTCCCGGATCCGGATCGGCACCCCGAGGAAGGTGTGCATCGGCGGGTGGTTCGGTGGGAAGCCGTACGAGTGGGGGTGCTGGGTGATGTCCGGCATCCGCAGCGGCTTCGGGTCGTCGATCAGCAGGCCGAGCACGCCCCGCCCGTGCGGCAGGTCACCGATCTTGGCGTGCAACTCGGGGGAGATGCCGTGCGTGATGAAGTCGTGCAGGGTCCGGTCGGTGCCGATCACACCGAGCGCGCCGTACCGGGCGCCGGCCAGTTCGCAGGCCGACTGCACGATCCGTCGCAGGGTGCTGTGCAGATCCAGGTCGGTGCCGATGCCGACGACCGCGTCGAGCAGCGCGCGCAGCCGTTCCCGGCTGGTCACCACCTCGCCGACCCGGTCCAGCATCTCCTGGAGCAGCTCGTCGAGGTGGACGCGGGACAACGGACTGAGCCCGAGCGAGGGGGGCTCGTGGCGGGGGTTCGGTGCGCCGTCGGTCACCCGGCGATGCTATCCGGCGTACCGGCGGGACAGAACGCCTGCGCGATCGGTCAGTCGTCCACGGCCGTGGTATCCACCACCTGTTCGCGCGGCAGCCGTGGGGTGTGCGGCGGACCGGCGTGTTCCGGGTCGGCGATCCCCAGGCGCAGGACGAGGTACGGGTGACCGAACCCGGCCAGCACCTGGCGCAGGATCTGGCGGGTGCCACCGACCTCCACCACCCCGCTCAACGGGACCACCGACACACCCAGCCGGGTGGCGAACAGCCAGGCGGCGGAGAGCGCCTCCCCGGCGCGCAGCCAGGCGCGCGGGTCGTCCTCGTCGCCGTAGAGCACCCCGTACGAGGCCGCCCGGTCGTGTCCCGGACCACCGGACAGGGTGCCGGGACGGCCGAAGTCGCGGCCCGGCACGGTGGTCTGCGCGGGCTGCTGGAGCAGCACCTCCGGCGGGAGCCCGCTGCCACCGGCGCGGCTGGTCCAGTAGTCGAGCTCGGCCCGCAGTTGGGAATCCTCCGCCTCGACCTCGGCGGCGTGCGAGGCCGCGGCGGCCAGTTGCAGTACCTGGTCGCGGTCGAGGATCTCCAGGTGGGCGCCTTCCCCGGCGGCGGCCGACGCGATCGCGGCCAGGTTCTCCTCGCTCACCGGTTCCTCGCTGACCGGCCGTCGGTCGGTGTGCCGCACCTGCATGCACTGCACCATGCGCATCGCGTCCGGGTCCACGCCGGAGGCCTGCGGATCGGTCAACCGGGCGAGCAGTTCCGGCTCGCCCGGATCGGGCATCCGGTGCACCGTCGCCGTCCAGCCTTCGGCGGCCAGCGCCAGGCGCGCGTGGTGCAGGGCGGCACCGCAGCTGAGCATGACCAACTGGCCGGTCGGGTCGGTGGCCGTGGGCTGGCGGTCGGAGACCAGCCGCAGCTCCAACGCCTCGGGAAGCACCCGCCAACGCCAGGGCTGGGTGTTGTGCACCGACGGCGCGTGACCGGCCATCGCGGCGGCCTCCGCGAGGGCGGTGGTCAACGGGCGGCGGGTAGCGGGCGTCTGGTGGCTCATCGTCACGACCTTTCCGTATGTCCCCATCGTGCCGCACCTCGGTACGGCTGTGGGGCGGGTCCCGTTCATCCTGGGCCACACGTCGGTCGTTCGCACGGACCGCTGGGCCCGCCGGCGGGGGCACTCCGGCCCGGATTCCGCCCGCAAGGGGGATTCGGCATCCGCTGTCGGCCGCGACATCGGAAGGCTCGTTGGTCGGAAGTGGCCGACGTCGGGGCTCGCGGGTTGGGACGATCCGCTGGTGGGGGCGCAGTCGGGGGCCAGCGGGCCGGGGCACGGCGGCAACGAGTGCCTGCCGGAGCATCCGGCGCAGCACGGCCGGTCCGGCGGTCCGCTGCGCCGGCGGTGGGGGTTGTGGGCGCCGCTGACCGGGCTGACCGTGCTGGTGCTGGTCGGCGCGGGGCTGCGGTGGGCCGGGCGGCCCGGCGTCGCCGATCTGGTGTGGGCGGCAGTCACCCTGGTCGCGCTGGTGCCCGCCGCCGTCTCCGTGTTGCGTGATCTGTGGCGGCGCCGGTTCGGCGTGGACGTGATCGCGGTCCTGGCGCTGGTCGGGGCGCTCGTCGTCGGGGAGTACCTGGCCGGTGCGGTGATCGCGGTGATGCTGGCCACCGGCCGGACCCTGGAGGCGTACGCGCAGCGGCGGGCGACCCGGGACCTGCGGGCCCTGCTGGAGCGGGCACCGCGAACGGCACGACGGCGCACCGCCGACGGCGGCATCGAGGTGGTGCCCGTCGACCAGGTGGCGGCGGGCGACCGGCTGCTGGTCGGCCCCGGTGACGTGGTCGCCGTCGACGGGGTCACCGAGGACCCGGCGACGCTCGACGAGTCGGTGGTCACCGGGGAGTCCCAACTCGTCGACAAGGGCGTCGGTGCGGCAGTGGCCAGCGGCGTGGTCAACGCCGGCGCCGGGTTCGGGCTGCGGGCCACCGAGAGCGCCGCCCGCAGCACGTACGCGGGAATCGTGCGGCTGGCCGAGGAGGCGACCGCCCGCAAGGCGCCGACGGTACGGCTGGCCGACCGGTACGCCGCGGCCTTCGTACCGTTCACCCTGGTGCTGGCCGGGCTGGGCTGGCTGCTGTCCGGCGACATCATCCGCGCGGTGGCGGTGCTCGTGGTGGCGACCCCGTGTCCGCTGCTGCTGGCCACCCCGATCGCGATCGTCTCCGGGCTGTCGCGGGTGGCCCGCCGGGGCGTGCTGGTACGCGACGGCGGCTCGCTGGAGGTGCTGGGCCGGGTCCGTACCCTGCTGGTGGACAAGACCGGCACGCTCACCGTCGGCCGCCCCCGGGTGGCCGAGACCGTCGTCGCGGCCGGCGGCGACCCCGACGAGGTGTTGCGGCTGGCCGCGTCGGTGGAACAGCTGTCTCCGCACGTGCTGGCGGCGGCGCTTGTCGAGCACGCCCGCGACCGGGGATTGCGGCTGACCATGCCGACCGAGGTGACCGAGGAGCCGGGCCGGGGGGTGCACGGCCGGGTCGACGGGCGGCGGATCCGGGTCGGGCAGCTCGACGGCGACCCGCCATCCTGGGCCCTACCCCGGATCGAGGAACCGGGACACTCCGTGGTCTGGGTGGCCGACGACACCGGGCCGATCGGCGCGATCCTGCTGGAGGATCCGGTACGCCCCGACGCCCGCCGAGCCGTCGACCGGCTGCGCGCGGCCGGCCTGAGCCGGATCGTGATGGTCACCGGCGACCGGCCGGACGCCGCCCGGCGGGTCGCCGAGGCGGTGGGTGTCGACGACGTGCTGGCCCGGTGCACACCGCAGGAGAAGGTGGCGCGGGTACGGGCCGAGGCCGACCGGGCGGTCACGGTGATGGTCGGCGACGGGGTGAACGACGCCCCGGCGCTGGCCGAGGCGCACGTGGGGGTGGCGATGGGGGCCACCGGGGCGACCGCCTCCGCCGATGTGGCCGACGCGGTGCTCACCGTCGACCGGCTCGATCCGCTCGCCGACGCGGTCGAGATCGCCCGGTACGCCCGCCGGATCGCCGTGCAGAGCGCCACCGTCGGCATGGGGCTGGCGGTGTGCGCGATGGGGTTCGCGGCGGCCGGCCTGCTGCCACCGGTGGCCGGTGCCTTCCTCCAGGAGGGCATCGACGTGCTGGTGATCCTCAACGCGCTACGCGCCCTGTACGGCGGTCTGCACGCCACCGGTTCCCCGCCGGCCTGAACGACCGAGGGGGAACCGGTGGCGTGAGGCTCAGCGTTCCCGGACCACCGCCACCGGGCAGTGCGCGTGCTGGATGAGTTGCTGGCTGACCGAGCCGAGCAGCATGCCGCGCAGCCCGCCGCGGCCTCGGGTGCCGACGACCATCAGTTGAGCGTTGCGGCTGGCGTCGATCAGCAGCCCGGCGGGGGCGGCGGCGGCCGTCTCGACGCTCACCTCGACGTCGGGGAAGGTCGCCTGCCAGCGGCGCAGCGGTTCGTCCAGTTCGGCGCGCTGGGCGGCGAGCGCCGCCTCGCGGGCCTGCTCGCCGGTCAGGTTCCACTGCTCCCGGCCGGGCTGCCAGGCTCGCAGCACGTGCAGCGGTACCCGACGCAACGCCGCCTGCTCGATGGCGAAGCCGAGCGCCAGCAGGGACTGCTCCGAGCCGTCCACGCCGACCGCGACGTGTCCGGCGCGGGTGACGTCGGCCGTCTCGCGGCGCACGACCACCACCGGGCAGTGCGCGTGTGCGGTGACGCTGACGGCGGTGGAGCCGGCGAGCAGGCCGGTGAAGCCGCCGTGCCCACGGCTGCCCAGCACCACCAGGCCGGCCGCGGTGGAGCACTCCTCCAGCACCAGGGCGGGTGGCCCGTCGAGCACCTCACCGCTGACCGTCAGGTCGGGGTGCGCGGCGGCGGCGTCGGAGGCCGCCTTGCGCACCAACTCCTCGACCTGCTGCCGGGCCTGCTCGTCCGGCCACATCCCGGGCGTCATGCCGGGCCCGACCCAGCCGGCCACGGTGAGCCATTCGAAGATGTACGCCAGCCGTACCGGCCGACCGTCCCGTCCAGCCTGCGCCAGGGCCCATTCCAGGGCAGCTGCCGCGTCCGGCGAGCCGTCGTAACCCACCAGAATCTGCTCGTCGCTCACGATGTCACCTCGCTACGGGTTGGTCTGGTCGGTTTCGCGGACCCAGCGCCACTCGGCGACCCGGGGATCGTCCTCGCCGTACTGCCGGGTGTAGTCGCGGCAGGACTGCCGGGCGTCGGTCATCTCCTGGCGCAGGTGTGCGGCGCGGGCCGCCAACCCGGGCACCCGGTCGATCACGTCGATCACCAGGTGGAAGCGGTCCAGGTCGTTGAGCATCACCATGTCGAACGGAGTGGTGGTGGTGCCCTCCTCCTTGTACCCGCGCACGTGCAGGTTGTCGTGGTTGGTACGCCGGTAGGTGAGCCGGTGGATCAGCCACGGGTAGCCGTGGTACGCGAAGATGATCGGCTTGTCCCGGGTGAACAGCGTGTCGAACTCGTTGTCCGGCAGCCCGTGCGGGTGCTCGCTCGGCGGTTGCAGCCGCATCAGGTCCACCACGTTGATCACTCGCACCTTGAGCTCGGGCAGGTGCTGGCGCAGCAGGTCGGCCGCGGCCAGCGTCTCCAGCGTCGGTACGTCGCCGGCACAGGCGAGCACCACGTCCGGCTCGCTGTCGCCGTCGGTGCTGGCCCAGTCCCAGATCCCCAGGCCGCGCCGGCAGTGCTGGACGGCCTCGGTCATGGTCAGCCAGTTCGGTGCGGACTGCTTGCCGGCCACCACCACGTTGATGTAGTGCCGGCTGCGCAGGCAGTGATCCATGGTGGACAGCAGGGTGTTGGCGTCCGGCGGCAGGTAGACCCGGACCACTTCGGCCTTCTTGTTCATCACGTGGTCGATGAAGCCCGGGTCCTGGTGCGAGAAGCCGTTGTGGTCCTGCCGCCAGACATGGCTGGAGAGCAGGTAGTTCAGCGACGCGACAGGCAGCCGCCACGGGATGTCCCGGGTCACCTTCAACCACTTGGCGTGCTGGTTGACCATCGAGTCGACGATGTGGATGAACGCCTCGTAGCTGGTGAAGATGCCGTGCCGGCCGGTGAGCAGGTAACCCTCCAGCCAGCCCTGGCACAGGTGCTCGGAGAGGACCTCCATCACCCGGCCGTCGGGGGAGAGGTGGTCGTCGCCGGGGACGATGCCGGCCATCCAGGCGCGGTCGGTGACCTCGAAGGCCGCCTGGAGCCGGTTGGAGGCCACCTCGTCCGGGCCGAACAGCCGGAACGTCTGCGGGTTGGCGACGATCACGTCGCGGATCCACTTGCCCAGCTCACCGGTGGCTCCGGCGACCGTCGCACCAGGTCGGGGCACCTCGACCGCGTAGTCGCGGAAGTCCGGCAGGGTCAGGTCGCGCAGCACCTGCCCGCCGTTGGTGACCGGGTTGGCGCTCATCCGCCGGTCACCGGTGGGCGGCAGCGCGGCCAGCTCGGCGACCGGTGCGCCGGTGGCGTCGAACAGCTCCTCCGGCCGGTAGCTGCGCAGCCAGCGCTCCAGTTCGGCCCGGTGCGCCGGGTTCGTGCGTACCTGCGACAGCGGAACCTGGTGGGCCCGGTACGTCCCCTCGACCTGCTTGCCGTCGACCTCGCTCGGCCCGGTCCAGCCCTTCGGCGTACGCAGCACGATCATCGGCCAGCGCGGACGGGTGACGGTTCCCCCGGAGCGGGCCTGCCGCTGGATCTCCGCGATTTCGTCGAGCGCCCGGTCGAACGTGGCGGCCAGCAACTCGTGCACGGCGGCAGGCTCGTCACCGGCCACCACGTACGGCTGGTAGCCGTAGCCGCGCATCATGTCGAGCAGATCGGACTCGGGGATCCGGTCCAGCACGGTCGGGTTGGCGATCTTGTACCCGTTGAGGTGCAGGATGGGCAGCACCGCGCCGTCGCGGGCCGGGTTCAGGAACACGTTGGACAGCCAGCTGCCCGACAGCGGGCCGGTCTCGGCCTCCCCGTCACCGATCACGCAGGCGACCAGCAGGTCCGGGTTGTCGAAGGCCGCGCCGTAGGCGTGGCTCAGCGCGTACCCCAGCTCGCCGCCCTCGTGGATCGAACCCGGCACCTCCGCGGCCACATGGCTGGGGATGCCGCCGGGGAAGGAGAACTGGCGGAACAGCCGGGCCATGCCGGCCTCGTCGCGGTCGATGCCGTGGTACCGCTCGCTCCAGGTGCCTTCCAGCCAGCTGTTCGCGACCAGGGCCGGACCGCCGTGGCCGGGGCCGGTGATGTAGATCGTGGACAGGTCCCGCGCCACGATCACCCGGTTCAGGTGGGCGTAGATCAGGTTCAGGCCGGGGGAGGTGCCCCAGTGGCCGAGCAGCCGGGGCTTGACGTGTTCGGCGGCCAGCGGCTCGCGCAACAGGGGATTGTCGAGCAGGTAGATCTGGCCGACGGTCAGGTAGTTCGCCGCCCGCCAGTACGCGTCCAGCCGGCGCAGCTCCTCATCGGTCAGGGTGCTCTTCGGATTCAGGGCGGTGTCCATACTGGGTGAGCCTCTCCCTGTTCGGCGGATTCCGCATCCGCAACACGTGGTTTCCTCCTTGAGTCTGGCGACATCGGCAGCCATGAATCAGGGCCATTGGTCCCGCCCGCCCGGGTGTCACGACCCGTCGGCATCCGGTCCGCCGGTCACTCCACGCACCACGATCACCGGTGACGGGGCGTGGTAGAGCACCGCCTGACTGACCGCGCCGAGCATGCCGCGCCACGGCTCGTCGCCGCGCGCGGCAACCACCGTCAGCTGCGCCGACCGGGACTGGTCGACAAGCACCGAGCCGGGATCACCGCGTACGACGTGGCATTCGACGGCCGTGTCGTCGGCGCTCACCCGGGCCACCAGGTCGCCGAGCCGCTGGGTGGCCGCCTCGATGGCGTCGTCGGTGTCGACCACCCACACGGCCATCAGCCGGGCCCGCAGTTCTCTGGCCGCGGCGAAGGCCCAGGCCAGCGCGGTCTCCGCGGAGGCCGACCCGTCGACCCCCACGAGCACCGGGCCCTGCGGCGGTGGTTCCCGTCGGACGACAAGCACCGGGCAGTCGGCCCGGGCGGCCACCTGGACCGCGGGGCTGTCCGCCGGGATGCACCTGTCGCAGTGGGCCATCCCGCCGTCGCCGACGGCCACCAGGAAGGCCGACTCGGACTTGCGTACCAGGTTCGCCACCGCCGGACCCTCGACGATCTCGGTGGTGATCGGGACCTTCGGCTGACTGAGCCGGACCGCCTCGCTGGCCTCGGCGATCAGCCGCTCGGCGTCGGCCCGCGAACCGGAGACCGCCGGCGCCGCCATCGCCGCCCAGTTGAAGGCGTGCAGCAGGTGTACGCCGCAGCCGTGCCCGGCGGCCACCCGCGCGGCCACCCGGGCCACCGGCAGGGCGTCGCTCGGACCGATGCCGGCCAGCACCGGCGCGTCGTTGGTTGAGGCCACCCCGACCTCACCCCCTGTCCCCGCCTGACCTGCGTACGAGGCTAGTCGTGGCGGTGCTGCTCAGGGGCGCGATCGGAAGACTGGGTGTCAACATTGGTTGACGACGGGGCGTTGTCAATGTAAGTTGACAGCATGAGTCAGGCTACCGAACTCGCCGCCGCGGCCGGCAGCACCGATCCCCGGGTCGGCCTGCGCGCGGTCCGCGCACTGCGTCGGCTGCTCGAACGACTGGAGGTGGTCCAGGTGGACAACGCCCGACGACAGGGCTGGTCCTGGCAGGAGATCGCCGACGCGCTCGAGGTCAGCCGGCAGGCGGTCCACAAGAAGCACGCCGGGCGTCCGGCGGTCGAATCCTCCTGGGAGGCGTGATGTTCGAACGGTTCACCGACCGGGCACGCACCCTGGTGCGCCAGGCCCGCGACGAGGCCCGGGCCGAGGGGCAACGACCCGTCGGCACCGAGCACCTGCTGCTCGCCCTGCTCGCCGACGGCGACAGCCTCGCCGTCCGGGTGCTGCGCGACGCCGGCGTCACCGCCGAGGACCTTCGCGCGCGCATCCGCCGACACACCGAGACCGGCAGCACCGGGCTGGCCGAGGCCGACGCCGTCGCGCTGCGCGAGATCGGCATCGATCTGGCCGCCATCGTGGCCCGGATCGAGGAGTCCTTCGGCCCCGACGCGCTGCGCGAGGCCGTACCGCCGCCACGACGCCGGTGGGGCCGCCGCCAGCGGCCGGGCGGCCCGTTCTCGCACCGGGCGAAGAAGGTGCTGGAGTTGTCGTTGCGCGAGGCGATCCGGCTGCGTCACCGGCACATCGGCACCGAACACATCCTGCTCGGCCTGCTGCGCGAGGGCGGCGGGCTGGGCGCGCTGGCCCTCGCCGAGGCCGGCGTCGACCTGGCCGACACCCGTCGCCGGGTGGAAGCTGCCCTGCGTACCGCCGCCTGAGTCCTCGGCGCGATCCAAACGCGTCGGCCGGGTGAACCTGCCCACGCGCCGCCAGGGTGCCGAAGCCCGCACCATGGCGCACACTGACGCCGTGGAAGCTGGACGGCAGACGCGGTCGCTGCGCAGCGCGGTGGTGGTCAACCCGGTCAAGGTGGACGACCTCGACGCGCTGCGCCACACCGTGGAGGACACCCTCGCCACGGCCGGCTGGCCGGCACCGCTGTGGTACGAGACCACCATCGACGACCCCGGCCGGGGCCAGACCGAGCAGGCCGTCGCCGCCGGCGTCGACGTCGTCTTCGCCTGCGGCGGAGACGGCACCGTACGGGCGTGTATCAGCGCGCTTGTCGGCACCGAGGTGGCGCTCGCCGTGCTGCCGCAGGGCACCGGCAACCTGCTCGCCGCCAACCTGGGACTCTCCACCGACCTGGCCGCCGGGCTGGCGGTCGCCGTGGAACGCGGTCGGCGGCTGCTCGACGTCGGTGAGGTGGACGGGCAGCACTTCGCGGTGATGGCGGGCATGGGCTTCGACGCGCAGATGCTCGCCGCCACCAGCGAGACCACCAAACGACGGATCGGCTGGCCGGCGTACGTGGTGGGAGCGGTGCGACACCTGCGGGACCGGCCGATGCGGGTGTCGATCCGGCTGGACGACCAGCCGCCGCTGACCCGTCGGGCCCGTTCGGTGCTGGTCGCCAACGTCGGTCGGCTCCAGGGTGGGGTCACCCTGCTCACCGAGGCCGCACCCGACGACGGCTACTTCGACATCGCCGTGCTCAGCCCGCGTACGCTGCGGCACTGGCTCGCCCTCGGCTGGGGGGTGCTGCGCCGCCGCGACCGGGTGCCCCGGATGGAGGAGTTCCGGGCCCGGCGGGTCGAGATCACCAGCAACCGGGCCCAACCCCGCGAACTCGACGGTGACCTGATCGAACCGGGGACCACCCTGCAGGCGCAGATCCACCGGCGCGCGTTGTGGCTGTGCGTACCCCGGCCCGAGCAGGCCCCCGACCTCACCGACGACGCTGAAGCCGCTGCCGAGCGAGGTGAACAGCTCGTCGAGAGAAGTGGTACCAGTGAGCGCGAGGAGTGAGCTTGCGAGCCCCGCAGTCGCGAACGAAAGGCGACTCCGGTGAGTAGTACCAAGTTGGTGCCGGAGACCCGGCTGATGTCCGACGAGCAGCTCTGCGCCGACCACGCCTGGCAGACGTTGCGCCGGGAGGGCGGCTGGCACCTGCTGCGGGACGCCTTCACCCGGTTCCGCTACGGCGACGGGTTCAGCCACTCCCGGGCCTTCGCGTTCCAGCTCTGCCTGGCCGTGGTGCCGTTCCTTATCGCGTTGACCGGGCTGATCGCGGAGCTGGGTGCGGCCGAGGGCGGTGAGGTGGTCGCCGACACCGTCCTGGCGTTGACGCCGGGTGCCAGTGAGCAGGTGGTCGCCGAGCTGCTCGGTGACGGCGAGGGTGCCGGTGCCGAGCGGGCCGAGGACATCGGCGAGGTGGCCCTGACCCTGGGTCTGATGACCGGGCTGGTGGCGTTGACGAGCACCATGGCGCAGATCGAACGCGGCGCCAACCGGATCTACGGCGTCGAACGGGACCGGCCGGCGCTGCGCAAGTACGTACGGGCTGCCGTGCTCGCCGTGACCGCCGGTCTGCCGGCGCTGGCCGGCTTCCTGATCCTGGTCGGCGGTGGGCCGATGGGTGACTCGGTGCAGCGGCACTACGCCTGGGGCGACGTGGCCGCCGTCGGCTGGGACGTCATCCGTTGGCCGCTGAGCCTCGGGCTGACCGTGCTCGCCGTCGCGGTGTTGTTCCGGCATGCGCCCCGACGCCATCAGCCCGGCCTGTCCTGGCTGTTCTTCGGCGCTGGTATCGCCACCGTGCTGTGGTGGCTGGCCAGCCTGCTGCTCGCCGGGTACGTCCGGTTCAGTGCGGACTTCGGGCAGACCTACGGTGCGCTCACCGGAATCATGGCGCTGCTGCTCTGGGCCAACCTCACCGGCATGGCGCTGTTCGGTGGTCTCGCGTTCGCGGCCCAGTTGGAGGCGGTACGCATCGGCGTACCGGAGCCCGCCCAGCCGGACCTGTGGCAGCCGGAGGCACAACGCGACGACCTGCTCGACACCGGCGAGATGACCGCCCTGTAGCCCGAACGAGCCGACCCGCCGACGCGGCGGGTGTACGCGACACATCGACCGGGTACAGCGGCACGCCAGAGGCGAAGGAGGCTGCCGTGGGCGCGGTCAAGGACGTACTGCGTCGACCCCTGGGACACTTCACCGAACGTACGCTCGCCGGCCTGGCGCTCGTACTCGGTGCCGGGGTCGGTTTCGGGTTGGTGCTGGTGCTGGTCCGCGTGCAGTGGTCGCCGCTGTACGACGTCGACCACGGTGTGGCGCAGTGGCTCAACGCTCGGGTCTCGCCGATCGGCCCGCTGGTCACGGTGCTCAACGCGATCACCGATCTGGGTGGTCGAGCGGTCATCGTCTGGCTGGTCACCGTCGCCGTGGTGGGGTTGCTGATCCGGCGGCAGGGCCGGCTCGCCGTCTTCGTGATCGTCACCGGTGCCGGCGCGCTGATCCTCGACCCGGCCCTCAAGACCCTGGTGGACCGGTTGCGGCCCGAGGTGGCGACGCCGATCAGCTCGTACGCCGGCCAGAGCTTCCCCAGCGGCCACGCGCTCGGGTCGATGGTGGCCTATGGTGCGTTGCTGCTGGTCTTCCTGCCGGCGATGGCCCCGCGCTGGCGGAAGTTGGCGATGGTCGTGGTCGGTGTCGTGGTCTTCCTCATCGGTTTCACCCGGGTCGCGCTCGGCGTGCACTTCCTTTCCGACGTGATCGGCGCGTGGCTGCTCGGCGCGGCCTGGCTCGGCGTCACCGCGTACGCCTTCCGCCTGTGGCGGGTGGAGCGGGGCCGTCCGGCCGTGCCGTTGACCGAAGGGCTGGAACCGGAGGCGGCACACGAGGTGGCGCCCGCGCCGGACGAGGAGAAGTTGCTGCCGCACGCCCGAGCCGGCATCGCCGAGATCATCGTCGGTTGGGTGCTGGTCTTCGGCGCGCTGTATGCCTTCGGCACGTTCGTCAGCTACCACGCCAAGGGCACCTTCTTCGCCACCTGGGACGAGGTGGTGCCGACCTGGTTCGCCGCCCGGCAGACCCCGGCGCTGAACGACCTGAGCTGGTGGTGGAGCAAGGCCGGCGACACCCACGCGATTCTGCTCATCTCGATGATCTTCTGCCCGCTGGTGCTGGCCATCTGGCGGCGCTGGCGGCCGGTGCTGTTCGTGGCGCTGACCATGTTCGGCGAACTGACCCTCTTCCTCGCCTCCGCCGCCGCGGTGGACCGTCCGCGCCCACCGGTGGAGAACCTGGACGGGCCGATGCCGACCTCGTCCTTCCCGTCCGGCCACATCGCGGCCACCCTGTGCCTGTGGGTCGCCATCGCGGTCATCGTCTTCCCGCGCACCGACAGGTGGTGGCGGTGGCTGTTCGTGGCGCTGGCGGTGGTGCTGCCGGTCGGCGTGGCGGTCTCCCGGATGTACCGGGGCATGCACCACCCGACCGACTTCATGGGCGCCATCATGCTCACCGGCCTGTGGATCGGGCTGCTGTACTGGGTGCTGCGACCCAACGCCGACGTCTACGAAGGCAACCAGCCGACAATCGAATCCGAGGACGTCGACACCCTCGACGACGAGTTGGCCAGGGCCGGTCGGGCGGACTGATCCGCCGTGCTGCGCGTGCTCACCTGGAACGTCCGCAACGGCGGCCGGGACTCCGGTGGACCGGATCGACGCGACGCGCTGCTGCGGGTGATCGCGCAGGCCCGCCCCGACGTGCTCGCCCTGCAGGAGTTGCGGGGGCTGGACGTGACCGCCTTCGCCGCCCGGCTGGGCCTGCGGCCCTACGTGGCGGGCAGTTGGTTCGGGCAGCCGGTCGCGGTGCTGGTCCGGTCGACCTGGCCGGTGCTGACCGCCGCACCGGTCCGCCGCCCGTTCCACCACGGCGCGCAACGGGTGACGATCGGCACCGACGCCGGCCCGTTGACCGTGCTGAGCACCCACTTCTACCCGTACACCGGTCGACGTCGTCTGATCGAAGCCGGCTGGGCGGCCGCCGCGCTGCGCCGGGCCCGCGACGGCCTGGCGCTGCTCGCCGGTGACCTGAACACCCTCGACCCGTACGCCGACCACGCCGAGCAGATCGCCCGGCTGCCGGTGGCGTACCGTCGCCGTCACCTGCGCCGCGACGGTCGGACCCCGGACACCCGCGCGGTGGCCCGACTGCTCGCCACCGGCCTGGTCGACCTGGGCGCGAACGCCGGTCCGACCGTGCCCACCGGCTACGGCGGCGCCGAGTTCTCCGACATGCGCCTGGACTACCTGCTCGCCACCCCCGCCCTGGCCACCCGCCTGCTGACTGTCGAAGTGCTCCGCACCCCCACACCCACCAGGCCTCCGACCACCACCCCCTCCTGACCACCCTCTCCCTCACCCCCACCTCCACCTGACCCCGCGCCCCGCCCTTGCTCTCGCCCTTGTTGATCAAGAGGTTTTGGTCTCCTGGGCGGCCTGTCGTGACCAAAACCTCTTGATCAACTCGGGCTGTGGCAGAGGCTGGTCTGGTTGCCGCTGACCTGGCTGTGGCAGGGCCTGGTCTGGCTGTGGCACCACGTGTTGTGGCCCCCGCTGCGTTGGTGCGGGTGTGGGTGCCGGTGACCTGGCTGGTACGGGTGCTCACCCCGGCCCTGCAGCAGGTGGGCCGGTGGCTGGTGGTCGTGGGCGAGCACCTGGGCGCCGCGCTGTCCTGGGCCTGGTGGGCCTCCGGCCGGATCCTGTGGTGGTGCTGGGCGCTGACCCTGCGTCCACTCTGGCTGGCGACCCGCTGGCTGTGGCGCAACACGGTGGTGCCGGTGGGCCGGGCGATCCGCGCCGTCTGGCGATTCACCGTCGTGGCGCCGGCCCGCTGGCTGCGGACCAGCGTCCTGGAGCCGGTCGGGCGGGAGATCCGCGAGACCCTGTTCGCCCTCGGCCTGCTCCGCTGACCGGCGGTCGCCCGACCGGATCCGCGCAGAGCAGTCGCTCGACCGGATCCGCGCAGGACGGCCGCCCGACCAGGTTGGGCAGGACGGTCAGAGGACCAGGTTGATCAGGACGGTCAGCACGATCGAGGCGACGATCGAAACGAGGATCATCAGAAGGCAGCCGAGGCCGCCACCGGCGGGTCGGATCTCCGTGTTGCCGATACGCATGGGTTCACCTGTTCGTCAGTGTGTCGAGTCGGTCGTGGACGCGGTCGTCGAGCAGCGCCCGAACGGCGTCGGCGACCTGGCGGGGGGCGGTGCTGGCGACGTTGTGTGCCGCGCCCGGCACCGAGACCGTACGGACCTGGGGTACCAGGGCAGCTGCCCGGTCCCGCCAGGCCGGCGGCGCGATCGGATCCCGGGCGCCGGTGAGCACCAGGGTGGGGACGGTGAGTCGGGTCAGGTCGTCCTCGATCCGGTTGCGGACCGAGCGCGAGAGGGTGGCCCACACGCGCGGCGGGCGGGCGTCGGCGAGGTCACGTACCAGGACCGGGGCCTGCCACAGCGCCTCCCGGGGCAGGTCGAGCAGCAGGCGACGGAGCTGGCCGGTCCGGGACCGGGCCCGCGGATCGCTCGTCGGCCCGGCCAGCACCAGGGCGCGTACCGCGTGTCGATGGCGTACGGCGAGGGCGGCGGCGACCTCCGCGCCGAACGAGTGCCCGAACACGCACACCGGCGGCAGCCGGTACGCGGCCAGCAGCGCGGCCAGGTGGTCGGCGTGCCGAGGTACGTCATACGCCTCGGCGGGGTGGGCGCTGAGCCCGAAGCCGGGCAGGTCCGGCGCGTACACCGGGTGGTGGTCGGACAGCGCCACGGCCAGCGGGGTGAGGTAGCGGTGCGACACGGCCAGCCCGTGCACCAGCACGATCGGCGTGCCGGGCGGTGCGTCGACGCTGCGTCGGACGTGGGTGCGGATGCCGTCGACGTGTCGCCACTGACTGGTCAGCCCGGCCGCGTCGGCCGGTGCGGCGAGCGCGAGCCGCAGCAGGGCCCGGCTCGCCGTGCCCCGACCCGCTGACCCGGTGCTCACAGGTCGCGCAGGCGGGGCAGCAGCTGCTCCTGCGCCCAGTCGAGGAACATCGGCTGACTGTCGCCGCCGACCTGGACCAGCGCCACGTGCGTGAACCCGGCGTCGACGAACTTCTTGAACGCCTCGACGTGCTTGTCCACGTCCGGCCCGCAGGAGATGCCGGCCGCCACGTCCTCCTCCCGGACGCTGCAGGTGGCCGCCTCGAAGGCGTCGTTGTCGGGCAGGTCGGTGTTGACCTTCCAGCCCAGCCCGAACCAGCGGAACTGATCGTGGGCGATCTTGCGGCACTCCGCCTCGTCCGGGCCGTAGCAGATGGCCACCTGCCCGTAGCGGGGTCGTCCGGCACCACCGGCCTGCTCGTACATCTCGACCAGGCGCGCCTCCGGGTCGGTCGCGACCATGGCGTCGCCGTACTCGGCGGCGAGGGTGGCCGACTGTCGGCCGGAGGCGGCCACCGCCATCGGCACCGGAGCGTCGGGCCGGTCCCAGATGTAGGCGTCCGGCACATCGTAGTGATTGCCGGAGAAGGTCAACGTCTCACCGTTGAGCAGCGGGCGGATGATCTGCAACGCCTCCTCGAACATCTCGTGCCGCTGCTGCACGTGCGGCCAGGCGCCGACGACGTGCTCGTTGAGGTTCTCCCCGGCGCCCAGACCGAGAGTGAACCGGCCGTCGGAGAGCACCCCGATGGTGGCGGCCTTCTGCGCCACGACGGCCGGGTGGTAGCGGCGGATCGGGCAGGTCACGAAGGACATCAGCTCCGCGCGGGAGGTGGCGTGGGCGACCGCACCGAGCACCGACCAGGCGTACGGGGAGTGGCCCTGTGACTCCAGCCAGGGGTAGTAGTGGTCAGAGGTGACGATGTGGTCGAAACCGGCCGCCTCGGCCCGTACCGCGTAGTCGACCAGTTCCTTCGGGCCTGCCTGCTCACCCATCAGGGTGTAGCCGATGTTGACCATGGTGTCTCCTTCCGGGCCGGGTGGCCCGTTCCGGATACCCCGGTCCGCACGTGTCAACCCTCGCCGATGCTTGACGCCTACCGGCCCCCTGCCTACCGTTGACCTGAACCGGTTCAGGTGCTGACCTGCCGCGTGCCCTGTGGTGGGGATGGCCGCCCCCGTGACAGCTCGGTCCTGTACGCAGTCACGGGGGCGGCGCGGTTCGCAATGCGTACTGAACCGGTTGCTTTCCACCGATCCATCGGCCTACGCTGATGTCTGCCTCGCCGGGCCCTGCTTCCGCGGCTGTCGGGCTGCAGCCGCCACCCGTCACTCATCACCCCCTGGGCACGGGGGAGAAACCTCATGCGAGGAAGACCATGAGAAAGCTATTCGCGGGCGTCGGCGCCATCCTGCTGGCGACGGTCGCCGCAGTGTTCGCCTTCGGCCCGTCGGCGCAGGCGGCCTCCGGCTTCACGGTCAGCGGCGGCAAGCTCTACGACGCCAACGGCAACGAGTTCATCATGCGCGGGGTCAACCACGCGCACACCTGGTACACCCACCAGACCAGTTCCTTCGCCAACATCAAGGCACTCGGTGCGAACACCGTCCGGGTCGTGCTCTCCAGCGGCGACCGGTGGACCCGCAACAGCGCCGAGGACGTGACGAACGTGATCGGGCTCTGCAAGGCCCACCGGCTGATCTGCGTGCTGGAGGTGCACGACACCACCGGCTACGGCGAGCAGAGCGGCGCGGTCAGCCTCGACCGCGCGGTCGACTACTGGCTCAGCATCGCCAGCGCGCTCAACGGCCAGGAACGGTTCGTCATCGTCAACATCGGCAACGAGCCGTACGGCAACCAGAACTACTCGTCCTGGGCCACCGACACGAGCAACGCGATCCGGCGACTGCGCACCGCGGGCCTGACCCACACCATCATGGTGGACGGCCCGAACTGGGGTCAGGACTGGTCCTTCACCATGCGCGACGCCGCCCCGACGGTGTTCGACGCCGACCCGGCCCGCAACATCGTCTTCTCCATCCACATGTACGGCGTCTTCGACACCGCCGCCGAGATCAGCGACTACCTGGGCCGGTTCCGCAGCCGGCAACTGCCGATCGTGGTCGGCGAGTTCGGCCACTACCACTCCGACGGTGACCCCGACGAGGACGCCATCCTGTCGTACACCCAGGCCAACGGGATCGGATGGCTGGGCTGGTCGTGGAGCGGCAACGGCGGTGGCGTCGAATACCTCGACATGGCCACGAACTTCGACCCGAACCAGCTGACCACCTGGGGACAGCGGTTGTTCAACGGCACCAACGGCATCCGGCAGACCTCGCGGCAGGCAAGCGTCTACGACTCGCTCCCGCCGCCGACCACGCCCCCGCCCACGACCACCCCGCCCACCTCGCCCCCGCCGACCACGCCCCCGCCGGTCACCCCGTCGCCGGGCGCCGGCTGCACCGCCACGTACGCGATCACCAACCAGTGGCAGGGCGGTTTCCAGGGCGATGTACGGGTGACCGCCGGGCTCAACGCCATCAACGGCTGGACGGTGCGGTGGACGTACGCCAACGGCCAGTCGGTGACCCAGTCGTGGAACGCCACGGTCAGCACCAGCGGCTCGACGGTGACCGCCCGTAACGTCGACTACAACGGCCGGCTCGGTGCCGGTGCCAGCACCAGCTTCGGCTTCATCGGCGGCTGGGCCGGTACCAACTCCGTACCCACGGTGACCTGCACCGCGAGCTGACGACCCCGGTGGCCGGGTCCGGGAGGACCCGGCCACCGGCGGGGTTGCTCCCGACACCGCAACACCGCCGAGCACCGCGCCCGGTGGGGCTATAACGACATGATGGGCACAACCCCGACCCTTGTCGTCGTCAGCGGGCCGCCCGCGGCCGGCAAGACGACACTTGCTCACCTGCTCGCTCGGCGGATCGGCTGTCCCGCGATCTGCCGAGACGAGATCAAGGAAGGCATGGTCCACGCCACCGGCGATGTCACGGCGGCACCTGTCGACGAGCTGAGCCTGCGGACCCTGCCCACCTTCTTCACGGTGCTTGAGGTGCTGCTGACCGCGGGCGTCACTACGGTCGCCGAGGCAGCATTCCAGGACCGCCTCTGGCGCCCCCACCTGGAGCCGCTGATGGGGATCGCCGACGTCCGGGTGGTGCACTGCCGGGTCGCCGCGCAGACCGCCTTCGATCGTGTCCGGCGACGGCAGGACGAGAATCCGATCCGGCGGGCCCATGCCGACGCCACTCTCGGCGACGACCAGCTGACCCATGCCGTCGGCCACCACGGCTTCCAGCCGGTCCGGCTCGACGTGCCCCCAGATCGAGGTGGAGACCAGCGACGGCTACCGCCCCGGACTCGACGAAATCGTCGCCTTCGTTGGCGCCGGACGCTGAACACCGACCGCTTTTGCTGTGTGTCGTGCCGGTTTTCAGCGACCTCACAGCGGCAGTCGATAGGGTGCCAGCGTCAGCGTCCGCTCCTCAAGGGAGACCGGGCACCAGACCCCAGCGGGAGTACCGATGGTCTTCAAGAAGATGTTGAGCGCGCTCGGGGTGGGCGGCCCCAGTGTGGACACCGTCCTGGCCAATCCGCATACCCGGCCAGGGCAGCCCCTCGACGGCCAGGTCAACCTGACAGGCGGGGAAGCCCCGGCGAACATCGAGCACATCGCCGTCGGTCTGGTCACCCGGGTCGAGATCGAGAGCGGCGACAGCGAGTACGCCGGGGTCATGGAGTTCCACCGGCACCCGATCAGCGGCGCGTTCCAGCTGGCCCCCAAGCAGCAGCTCTCCATCCCGTTCCAGCTGGTGGTGCCCTGGGAAACCCCCATCACCGACGTGTACGGCCAGCGTCTGCGCGGCATGACGATGGGGCTGCGCACCGAGCTGTCCATCGCCCGTGCGGTCGACAAGGGCGACCTCGACCAGGTCAGCGTGCACCCGCTGCCGGTGCACGAGCGCATCCTGGAGGCGTTCCTCCAGCTCGGCTTCCGGTTCAAGTCGGCCGACCTGGAGCGTGGTCGCATCCACGGCGTACAGCAGACGTTGCCGTTCTACCAGGAGATCGAGTTCTTCGCCGCGCCGCAGTACGCGCAGACCATCAACGAGCTGGAGCTGACCTTCGTCACCAACCCGCACGGCGTGGACGTGGTGCTGGAGTGCGACAAGCGCGGCGGCTTCCTCAACCCGGGTCACGACGTCTTCGGCCGGTACCAGGTCTCGCACGCCGAGGCCGACCGGCCGGACTGGGTGCAGGTCGTCGACGGCTGGCTGGGTGAGACGGTCGGACGGTACGGCAGCATGCGCAGCCAGCACTTCGCTGCGCCCGGGTACGGCCCGCCGCAGGGTTACGGTCCGCAGCCGGGCTACGGCGGCGCGCCCGGCTACCCGCCGCAGGGTGTGCCACCGCAGGGGTACCCGCCGCAGGGCTACCCGGCCCCGCACGCTGCCCAGGGTTACCCGCAGCAGGGCTACCCGCAGCAGGGTTACGGTGCTCCGCCCGGATACGGCCCGCCCAACAAGTACGGCCACCCGCAGCAGCATCACCGCAGCGGCCCCGGCATGGGCGGGATCGTCGCGGGCGCGGCGCTCGGCGCCATGGGCGGCATGGTGGCCGGTCACATGATCGGCAACGCCCTGGAGGGTGGCGAGGAAGAGATCGCCGAGGCCGCCGGTGACTTCGGTGGCGAGGACTTCGGCGGCGACTTCGGCGGCTTCGAGGAGTTCTAGGAGCCGACGGCCTCCCGGTCGAGCCGGGGTGCAGATCAGGCGACAGTGGACGGTGGCCCTCCGGGATCATTCCCGGAGGGCCACCGTGCGTCATGCTCGGGGCTCAACGCCCGCTGGGGCTGTCTGCTACGCCCGCTGGGGCTTCCCGATCAACGCCCCCGCTTACGCTCCTCGGCCGAACGCTTGGGGCTACCGGCCTTGGCCAGGCCACGGCTACCCAGGTAACCCAGGGTCAGCAGGGTGATGAAGAACCACGCCTGGCCCGGGTTGTTCAGGTTCAGGCCGTTGGCCGTCGTGCCTCGCCAGAACGCTGCGATCACCACAGCAGCCACGGCCGCCGCGTAGATCCAGAATTCCGTCGTCAGGAACGACTGCTTGGTCTCCGTACCGGGTGCCTGCGCCGGCTCCCGATGACCGTCGTACGCCGGCATCTGCCGGGTGGGCATGTCCTGCATGGCCTGACGATGCTGTACGTCCTGCGCCGGACGGTTCATCGGCCTGGTGGATGCAGCCTGCGTGCTCATCTGTCCTCCTCAGGATGCGATGAGTCCTGCGATCCCTCGCCCCGCTACCGCGTTTCGGCCACGGCACGGTTCGCGTACTGGCGGGGGCACGACGGGTCTACCCGGTGGCTCGACAGCAGTAACCCCGGATCCGCCGGCCAGACCCGTCCGGTGTCCACCTGTGGCCGGCACCGCGCCGACTCCGCCGAATGTCCGGTCCCGCCTCGCGTCACCTGTCCTGCCGGTCGGGTGTGAAGGCTGTTCGAGCAGCGGGTCCGGGGTTTGTCCGGGCGGTCGCCGGGCACGCTTCAGGGATCGACACGTGAGCGAGGTGATGGATCATGCGTGAGGACGACCTGCGACAGGACGCTGCCCGTCGGGCCGAGGAGCGGCTCACCGCCGGCGTGTACGGCGAGGGTGCGCTGGACGAGGTGACGGTGCCGCCCACCGACGTGAACAGTGCCATCCAGCGCGATGACCCGGACGATCCGGCGAAGGTGCCGATCGACCCCAACGTGTTGCGTGACGGCGGTCCGACCCGCGGACAGGGTGCGATCACCACCACCGGAGGTACGGCCGGTCCGGCGAGCGTACGTCGGGTGGCCCGCCAACCGGAGCGCCACCGGGGCAAGGTGGCCCCGACCACCACGGGTGACGCCACCACCGGTGGCATGAGCACGCCACGCGGAGGCTCCACAAGCGACCAGTCGACCCCCGCCACCCACGTCGGCAACTTCGACTGACCCACCCGCCCCACCCACCCCGCCCCCCGGTACTGATCATGAGGCGGCGACGTGAAGATCGCGCCACCTCATGATCGACCGAGGGTGGGGTGGGTCAGGGGGTAGGAGTGAGGGTGGTGAGGTGCTGGGTGGCCCGGGTGAGGGCCACGTAGAGGTCGCTGCGGCCTCGGGGAGACTCGGCGACGATCTGGTCGGGGTCGACCACGATGACCGAGTCGAATTCGAGGCCTTTGGCTTCGGCGACGGTCAGGATGACCACCCGGCTCTCCAGGTCGGGTTGTTCGCCGACGGTGGCTTCGGGAAGCGCCGTGGTCACCGTCGCGCCGAGGTCGTCGACGCGGGCGACCGGCACGATCACGCCGAGGCGTCCGTCGGTGAGTGCGGCGGCCTCCGCCGTGACGATCTCGACCAACTCCGCCGGCAGCCGGTCGGCCGGAGCGCGGCGAGCGACAGGCGTACGGCCGCTGGAGCGTACGGCGCGGGGTGGTTGCAGGGTCGGGTCGATCTCGGCCAGCACCTCCGCCGCGACCGCCATGATCTCGGCCGGGGTGCGGTAGCTGACGGTCAGCTCCGTCAGCCGCCACCTGTCGGCCACGTAGGGCGCCAACGCCTGCGCCCACGACGGGGTCCCGGCCAGCGCGCCGGTCTGCGCCACGTCACCGACGATGGTCATCGACCGGCTCGGGCAGCGGCGCATCAGCAGCCGCCACGCCATCGGGCTGAGTTCCTGCGCCTCGTCGACGATCACGTGGCCGAACGCCCAGGACCGGTCGGCCGCCGCCCGCTGCGCGGTGGTCAGCCGGTCGGCTTCCTCCTGACGTTCCAGCAGTTGGTCGGCGTCGAGCAGGTCGGTCACGCCGAGGATCTCGCCACCGTCGGCCTCGTCCTCCACGTCGATCGACCGGGAGCCCCGGGCGATCTCCAGCACGCCCTCGGCGTACTCGCGTTGCAGGGCGCGCAGGCGTTCCCGGCGGGCGGCGGCGGCCCGGTCGTCCTCGCCGAGCAGCTCCGCCGCCTCATCCAGCAGCGGCACGTCCGCCGGAGTCCAGCCGCCCGGTTCGCGGTGCAGCGCGGCCCGCTCGTCCGCGGTGAGCATCGGCGCGGCGGTGGCGATCCGGTCGGTGTCGGCGTACAGGTCGGCGAGCAGGCGTTGCGGGGTGAGCACCGGCCACAGCTCGTCGAGGGTGGCGCGTACCTCGGGCTCCTCGCGTAGTTCCCGGCGGATCTCGGCGAGGTCCCCTTCCTCGAGCAGGTTCTCCCCGCCCAGCGGGTCGGTGCCGATGCGTTCGGCGACCTGGTCGGCCAGCGCGTGGATGATCTCGATGTCGAAGACGGCGCGGGCCAGGTTGTGCGGCCGGCCGCTGCGGCGGGCCCGGTCCCGGGCCGCCTGCACGGTCGCCGGGTCGAGCACCAGGATCTCCCGCTGCGGCAGTTCGATCTCCAGCGGTTCGTCGGGCACCCGCTGCCGGTCGCGTACCGCGTTGGTCAGGACCTCGACCATCACCGGCCGGCCCTTCACGGCCGCGGTGGTGGCCGGCTCCGCACGCCGCGCGTTCACCCCGGGGAACAGATCGGCCTGGGTACGCAGCAGCACGCCCGTCTCGGCCAGCGCGGGCAGCACCTGGGAGATGTAGTGCAGGAAGGTGAGGTTCGGGCCGACCAGCAGGACGCCGCGGGTCGACAGTTCCCGCCGGTGGGTGTAGAGCAGGTACGCCGCCCGGTGCAGCGCCACCGCCGTCTTGCCGGTGCCGGGGCCACCCTGCACCACCATCACCCCGGGCAGGTCGGCGCGGATGATGCGGTCCTGCTCGGCCTGGATGGTCTCGACGATGTCGCGCATCCGCCCGGTACGACCGGCGTTCAACGCGGCAAGCAGCGACGCCTCGCCGGTCAACTCCTCGTGGGCGGTGGGGGAGGCGGTGTTCAGGTCGAGCACCTCGTCGTTGAGGCCGATCACCTTGCGTTGCCGGGTCCGCAGGTGCCGCCGTCGCCGGATGCCCTGCGGGTTGGCGGCGGTGGCGAGGTAGAAGGCGCGGGCGGCCGGGGCGCGCCAGTCCATCAGCAGTGGATCGTAGTCACCGTCGGTGTCGAAAATGCCGATCCGGCCGATGTAGTGGCGTGCGCCGTCGTCGGTGTCCAGCCGGCCGAAACACAGACCGTTCTCCACCGCCGAGAACTGCTCGACCTGGTCGGCGTACATCCGTACCGCGCTGTCGCGTTGGGATCGGGCCTGCAATGTGCCACCGGTCAGCCGCAGTTCCTCGGTCAGCCGCTGCGACGCCTGCTCCCGTAGGGCGTCCAGGCGCTGGTAGAGCATCGAGACGTACTCCTGCTCGCGGCCGATCTCGTCGTCGGACGGCGAACCGTCGGAGTGCCTTGACAATCCGTCTCCCAATTGGCTAGTCTCCGAGATAGGAACGGCTTTTATCGCCGTTCTTTTTTGTTGCCTGAACGGATAAAGATACCGCGCCGGGCACCGACGAAACCAGTCGGCGGGTGGCCGTCACACCCTCGCGTGCGCGGCCACGGCCGGTGACCGTCAGCTACGGTCGGTGCAGACCTGCTCCGAGCGGGCCACCACGTCGGTGGACCAGGCGACCGCCACCGTGAAGCAGTAGTCGAGGCTGCGGTTCAACCCGTACACCACGAAGCTGTCGGTGCCGGCGGGCAGATCGGCGAACGGGCTGGGCGGCTGCCCCGCCCGGCCTCCGGAGACGATCACCGGCCCCTCGCTGCCGGCCGGGTATTCCCAACTCAACGTCACGCTGTCCCGGTTGTCGCGCAACGCGAGCCCGGTGGGCGGGGCACCGGGGGAGATGGAAGCCTGCGGTGCGGTGGTGGCCGGCGCACTGCCCGGGACGCCGCTGGTGGCGGGCGCGCCCGGGTCGGTGCCGCTGTCGAGCCGGGACATCCCGGCGATGACGGCGGCGGTCCCGAGCAGCACCACGGCCACCCCGGCGGCCACGATCGGCACCATCCGGTTGGGCTGGCGCGGGGTCGGCGGGGCGGCGCGGCGCACCGGCACCGGGAGCAGCCGCGACGGCGGCCCGGACTGCGGCGGCTCGTCGACCCGACGCAGCCGGTAGACCCCGGGTGCCTGCGGCGCGGGCCCGGTCAGGCCCACCACGCTCGGCGGGACCGAGGTGCTCCGGTCGGCGTACGGGTCGGCCGGCCCCGCCGTCCGCCCGCTCTCGTCGGCATACGGATCCGCCGCGGCATACGAGTCCCGCTCGGTGCGGTACGGGTCCGGTGCGGCATACAAGTCCGGTGCGGCGTAGGGATCCCGGTCGGTGTACGGGTCCGCGGCGGTGTCCGGGTACGGGTCGGCATACGGGTCCCGGGCGGTGTCCGCGTACGCATCGGCGTACGCGTCCCGGTCGGTGCCGGGGTACGGGTCGGGGTGCTGGTCGGTGGTCGGTGGCGTCCACCAGTCGTCCGGTGGACCGGCCGGGCCCTCGGCGGGCTGGCGTGGCGTGGGGACCGGCGAGGCTGCGCCGGCAGGTGGTGGGCTCCCCGGGTGGTACCCGTGGCTGGGGTGGTAGCCCTCGACGGGGTGCTGTTCCTCGACCGAAGGGTGGGACGTCGCCGGATCCTGCTGCGCCGGCCACCCCGAGTCGTCAGCGGGCCAGGCCGGACCGTCGGCGGGCGGACCGTCAGTGGGCCACACCGGACCGTCGGCGGGCGGGGCGGTGGCGGGCTCCGGTGGGTCGACCGGCCACTGTGGTGTCGGTGGGGTGTCGCCCGGCGGTGGGGTGCGGGCGGCCGGCACGACCGGGTCCTCGTTGCTGACCGGCGGGTTGTCGGCGCAGACGTGATCCGGGTTGGCCGCGGCGCGGGCCAGGGCCGCCACCTGTGCGGTCAGCGGGTCGTCCGGGGCCAGGTGCTGGCGGCTCAACTCGCGGGCGAGAGCGAGGTTGTCGTGTGCCTCGCTGAACTGCCCGCAGTCGCGTTGCATGGAGCCGAGCCGGGCCAGCATCTTGATTCCGCTCGGGTGGCCGTCGCCGTATACCTCGCGGTGCAGTTCCCAGGCGTCCTGCAGGCGGTCGCGGGCGACCTGGCACTGGCCGCGGGCGTACTCCACGGTCGCCAGGTCGGCGTGCGCGGCCAGCACCCGCAGTGACTCGGGGCCGTCGGTCGCGGTGAGTTCGATGATGACTTCCTGGTAGAGCCGCGCGGCTCGGGACCAGCTGCCGACCCGATGCAGCACCGCGGCGAGGGTCGCGGCGGCGGCGACCGTACGCGGGTCTGAGCGGCCGTGCAGACCGGTGGTGGCGGCGTACGCGAAGGCGGCCCAGCCTCGGGCCGAGTGTGGTTCGCCGAGCGCGACCAGGACGCGGGCATGCAGGCTCGCCGCCTCGGCCAGCTCGGGTGTGGCGTGGGCCGGGCGCGGGTCAGCGCCGGTCAACGCGTCGGCGAGCAGCCGTTGGGCGCCGGCGAGGTCGCCGGCGGAGACCAGGTCGTGAGCCTGATCAGTCAGTTCACCGAAGCCGGAAGGCACGCCCCATCGTGCTCATCCGACGACGTTATGTACAAGTCCCGCGCCGTAGCGGTTCGGTCAGGATCCGGTCATGGCTGGTTCAGGTGATCGGTCAGCGCCTCGCTGATGCGCCGCAGCTGGTCCACCTGAGCTGGGCTGAGTGCGTCGAAGAGGTGTCGGCGTACGCCTTCGACGTGGCCGGGCGCGGCGGCGGCCAGGGTGGCGAAACCGTCGTCGGTGAGCCAGGCGATCTGCCCACGTCGGTCGGTTGGGCAGTCCTCGCGGCGCACCCAGCCGGCCGCTTCGAGCCGGGTCACCGCGTGGGACAGCCGGCTGCGGGAGGAGCCGGTGACGTCGGCCAGTTCGCTCATCCGCAGCCGACGCTCGGGTGCCTCGGAGAGCCGGACCAGGATCTCGTAGTAGGCGTGCGGCATCCCGGCGTCGCGTTGCAGTTCACGGTCGAGGGTGTCCATCAACGCCCGGGAGGCGGCCAGGAACGCACGCCAGGTGCGCTGCTCGTCCGGATCAAGCCAGCGGGTCATGACCGCCATCATAGTCGAGGTAGTTGAACGCTCAATCAAATCGCGCTAATGTCATGGCATGGGAATCCACCGCCTCAACCACGCCGTGCTCTACGTGAGCGATCTTGACCGCAGCGTCGCGTTCTACCGCGACGTGCTGGGCTTCCGACTGGTCCCGATGACCCCGAAGGGCTTCAGCGGCGCCGCCTTCCTCCAGGCGCCCGGTTCCACAAACGATCACGATCTCGGCCTGTTCGCCCTCGGCGCGCAGGCCCGCCCCTCGACTGCCGGCCGCACCACCGTCGGCCTGTACCACCTGGCCTGGGAGGTGGACACCCTCGACGAACTGGCCGAGACCGCCCGCCGGCTGACCGCAGCGGACGCCCTCGTCGGTGCCTCCGACCACGGCACCACCAAGAGCCTCTACGGCCGGGACCCCGACGGACTGGAGTTCGAGATCGTGTGGCTGGTGCCCGCCGACCGGCTCGACGACGCCGCGCTCGCCGCCCGCACCCGCATCGGCCGGCTCGACCTGTCCGCCGAGATCGCCCGCTACGGCGGCACCACCCGCGGCGGTGTCGGCATCTCGGTCCCCGTCTGACCGCATCACGCCCCTCAGTGGCCCCTGACCGGCCGCAGCCGGGTTCGGTGGGGTAGAACGGGAGGGTGGTGGGTCTGCGGGTCTGGGAGCGGTATCTGGGTGGGTGGTTGACCGGGGCGTGCCAGCGCGCCCGGCGGGCCACCCTCGCCATCGTGTACGCCGGGGACGACGCCCGCCCGGCCGAGATCGCGCTGCGGGTGATCGGCGAGCACGGCGACCGGCTGCGCGGCTGCCGGCTCTCCGTGCTGGTGCTGGCCGACGGCACCGAAGACCTGCCGGCCCGCCTCGGTGCCGTCGAGGCCCAGCTGCCGCCACAGGTGGCGGTGCACCTGATGCCGGGTGCTCCCGGTGCTCCCGGTCGACTGTCGGTGGCGCTGCGGGCGGCCGGTGCCGCCGGTGCCCCGGTCCTGTCCTACCTGGGCACCGGGGGAGCGCTGGACCCGGCGGCGCTCTCCGCCGCCGCGACCGGCCGGCCCGCCGAGGCGCTGGTGTTCTCCGGCGCGGGCACGTCGCTGCGGCCGGCCCTGGCCGACGCCGGGTTCCCGCTGGTGACCGAGGTGGAATTGGTCGACACCGCAGGGCGGATCGGGTTCGGCACCGGCTCGGACCGCAACCTGGAGGCGCTCAAGGAGGCGGTGTGGGCGACCGGGGCGGCGCTGCGTGACCCGGTCGGCGCGCCGCTGCGGGCCGACCTGCCGGTGGACGTCGCGCCGCTGGCCGGTGTGCTGCTTGCCGAACTGGTCCGGCACGGCCCGCGTACGGTCACCGAACTGCGCCGGCACACGGTCACCGACACCGCCTACCGGGCGACGGACGCGGTCCGGGCGTTGACCGGACTGCTCGACACGGGGCAGGTGAGCCGCGATCCGCAGCAGGGCCGCCTCGGCGGCGACGTGCTGGTCACGGCCGTCCGGTCAACTGCCTGACCACCAGGGACACCCCGGTGGCGATCACCCCGATGCTGAACAGCATCTGCACGATGACCAGCCCTCGGGCCAGTTGACCCTCGGCGTGCACGTCGCCGTAGCCGACGGTGGTCAACGTGGTCAGCGCGAAGTAGAGCGCGTCGATCCGGGTTTCCAGGTCGACGAACTGTGCCGGGGCGGCCCGGGCCACGACGAAGTCGGCGAGGGCGAAGGCGAGCAGCCCGGCGACCAGGGCTATCGCCAGGTGCGCCAGCGACCGGGCCTCCCGGGCCGGCCCGGCGACGAGTTGGCGACGCACCTGGCTGGTCACCAGCCAGGCCACCGCGCCCACCATCGACAGGGTGAGGCCGAGGCGTACGCCGATCCGCGCGGTGTTGAGGTCGGGCTCCACCGGTATGACGAAGTAGGTCACCAGCAGCAGGGCACAGGCCAGCCCGGCCCGCCGAAACTCCTTCGGATGGTCCGGTTTCTGTGGCATCTCTCCATTGTCTGATTTGGCCTGTCGCGCATCGGGTCGATCGGTCATTTCCCCTGCCGGGACATGGAGTCCCGACAGGAAAGCGGGGCACCTGACCGGTGCCCCGCTCAACCTCGGAACCTCACGCCTGGGACTTGTCCTGTTTCCAGGACAGCGGGCCGGGTAGGTCAACCCTGTGCGCCTTGGCCCGCGAGTTCCAGGACCATCGTCCGAGCTTGATGCTCCAGGACGAGAAGCCGTTCTGGGTGAAGTTCAGGATCAGCGGCCCGAACTTCTTGCGCTTGCGGAACATCAGACCCATTGCGGGCCTCCCTTCGTCGCGTCCCCTGCGCGCTCGAAGATGCCCGTAACGCCCACGCGGCAAACGCCGCTCATCTCCAGTGGAGGCCGTCGCCTCACCACAACCCGAATATCCCATTTATCAGATGGGTTTTGCCAAGCAGTAAATGCTGCTTGGATCGATGTTGTGGGGAGCTGGCGGCATCTGTCTCACATTTTGATGGTGCCGGGAGCTCGCTCGATCTCGCGCACCGGAGAGGACCCCTCATGCAACACCCCGCACCTCTGCGCGCCAGCAACACCATCCTGCCGCGGCGCGACATCGACACCGGCGTGAGCACCGCCGGGCGGGACCGCGTCGACCAGTTGCGACCGGTGGACCGGGATCTGTTCGACCGGCTGCGGCAGCAGCAGGTCGGCACGGTCACCGTGGTCACCGCGATGGCCCGGAACAGTCGGTCCGCCTGCCTGGGCGGCCTCGGCGCGACACCACGAGCCGGCTTCACCACGACCAGCTTCACCACCGTGTCGCTGGACCCGCCACGGGTGTCGTTCAGCCACGACACCGCCGCGCCCAGCGCGCCGGTGCTGGACCGGGCCGAGCACGTCGCCGTACATCTGCTCGCCGCCAACCAGACCGAAGCGGCGACCGTCTTCGCCACACCCGGCATCGACCCGTTCGCCGCGTACCCCTACTGGGAGGCCGGCCCGTTCGGGCTGCCGCTGCTGACCGGCGTGCTGGGCCGACTGCTCTGCCGGGTGGTGCACCGGATTCCCGTCGGCGACCACACGCTTGTCGTCGCCGAGCCGCTGGCGCTCTCCGTCGGTGTCGACGGAGACCCACTGCTGCACCGGCCCGGCGGCTACGTCACGGCGGCGCCGGCCATCGGGTGACGGCGGCGGCGGATCAGCGAGGCTCCCAGGCGTCGGGTTGGGTGGTCAGCCGTCGCACGTGGGCGGGCAACCGCCCACCGAGCACGTCCGCCAGGCTCACCTCGTCGACCACCCGGCGCAGTGAGGCACGGACGGCCACCCAGAAGCCGGGCAGGTGCTGCGCCACACCCTCGTAGCTGGTCTCCTCGGGACGCAGACCCCGTACGCCGGCCAGCGGCCCCTCCACCGCCCGCAGCACCGCGCCGACGGTCACCTCCCGGGGCGGCCGGGCCAGGGCGTAGCCGCCCTCCGCCCCGCGCTGGGCGCGGACGACACCGGCCCGACGCAGGTCGGCCAGCACCGCCTCCAGGAACTTGCGCGGCATGTCCTGCTCCGCGGAGATGGTCTGGGTGGACAGCAGTGCCGGGTACGCGGCCGCCAGGCTCAGCGCCGCCCGTACCGCATAGTCGCCACGCGCGGAGATCTGCACCCTGCCATCATGCCCAATCCGTCCCGCCGGCAGCGCCGCCGGGCCGGTCGAACTCGTTCGTCACCCCTGATGACTGTCGCTCCGGGCGTCGACCGGGGTACGCGGACGGACCATCGGACCCGGTCCGCGTTGGTCGCGGGCGGCGCGGAACGAGCCCGGACTGACCCCGACCTCGCGGGTGAAGAACCGACCGAAGTTGGTCGGCTCGGTGAAGCCGAGCTGTCGACCGATCTGCGCGATCGGCTCGTCGGTGGCTGCGAGCAGCCGACCGGCCTGAAGCGCCACCCGCTCGTCGAGCACCTGTTTCGCGCTACGCCCGGTCACCGCCAGGCAGGCCCGGGTGAGCGTACGCACCGAGCAGCCGAGCCGGTCGGCGTAATCCTCGACCCGACGGCTGTGCGCGAACCCGATCTCGACCTCGCGCCGGAAACGCTGGAAGGTGACCTCCTCCGGACGCGACGGCCGCCAGTCGCCGTTCGGCAGCATGCTCAACCGCAGCAGCAGCACGGTCAGTTGATGGCGCAGCAGGCTCCGACCGGCCGGAGTGTCCCGGTGCCGGCGGGCGTCCACGGTCAACTGGCTCACCTCGTTGATGACCGCGTCCTCGTCCTCCCCGGCGAGCTGGAACCAGGCCGGCCCGTCGTCGTCGGCGACGTCCAACCCGTGCAGCGCCTCCGGGTGCCAGCGGATGACAGTGGCGTCCAGGTCGGGCAGGGCACAGCGCAGCACCTGGCCGGGGCGTACCCGCAGCAGCGTGCCGGGCCGACACGGCAGCGGACGGAAGTCGACCTCGGCGTACCCGTGACCGCTGGTCGCCAGCACGATCAGCTCCCGGTCGAGCAGCATCGGCCGGCGCCACCGTGGGTCGGGCGCGAGACTGCAGAGCGTGACCGTTTCGATCTCGCCGGAGGGATCGAGCCGGGCGGGGGAGAGGTGACCGGGAGCGACCATCACCAGCGACGTTAGCCCGACAGCCAGCGGTATGCATCTTCTCCGGCCCGCGCGTCCGCGTCTCCGCGCCGGCTTGTCGCGGCCGGACGCGACGACTAGGTTCCGATCGATAGCGATCCGGCCGCGGTGCTGCTCGCGCGGGCCCGGGTCGCCGATCCCGGCCGGCAGGCCGGCCTGCGAGAGGATGGGCATGACCGATCTGTTCTCGGTCCACGGCAAGACGGTCCTGGTCACCGGCGGGACGCGGGGGATCGGGCTGATGATCGCCCGAGGCTTCGTCGAGGCCGGCGCACGCGTGATCATTTCGTCCCGTAAGGCGGAGGCCTGCGCGGCGGTGGCCGAGGAACTGTCCGCGTACGGCAGGTGCGAGGCGATCCCCGCCGACCTGAGTCGCGACGAGGCCGCCCAGGCGCTCGCCGAGACGGTACGCGAGCGGGTCGACACCCTCGACGTGCTTGTCAACAACGCCGGCGCGACGTGGGGCGCACCGCTGGAGGAGTACCCGGAGAGCGCGTTCGACAAGCTCTGGGCGATCAACGTCAAGGCCGTCTTCCGGCTGACCACCGCACTGCTGCCGGTGCTGCGGGCCGCCGCCACCGACGACGACCCGGCCCGCGTGATCAACATCGGCTCGGTCGACGGTCTGCGGGTGCCGTCGATGGAGGTGTACGCCTACTCGGCGACCAAGGCGGCGGTGCACATGCTGACCCGCAGCCTGGCCCACCAGCTGGCCGGCGAGCGGATCACCGTCAACGCGATCGCGCCCGGCCCGTTCGAGAGCAGGATGATGGCGTTCGCGCTTGACGACCCGGGGTCACGGGCCGCCATCGAGTCGCAGGTGCCACTGGGACGAATCGGTCGACCCGAGGACATGGCGGGCACCGCGATCTACCTGGCGTCGCGGGCCGGCGCCTACCTGACCGGTGCGGTGATCCCTGTCGACGGGGGCATCACCACGCACGGCTGAGCCGGCGACCGGGCGGGGGATCCGGGTCGCGTGGACGATGGCGGGAGGCTGCCCGCGTACCGTCGGACATGCTGGGGCCGCGCGGACCCCGAAGGTCTGCGCGGCCCTGGCGTGGGTCGTGGTCAGCGCCCGGCGAGCAGCCGGTTGACCGCGGTGTCGACGTCCAGGTGCTCGGCCTCGCGACCGCGCGGGACGACGACGTAGGTGCGTCGCAGGAACCGCACCAGCACGCTGCGCGGCACCTCGAACAGGGCGTTGCCGTCCGGCGACGACAGCGCCAGCGCGACGAAGTCGCCGCGCGGAGTGGCCCATGGCCAGACCCGGACGTCGCCGATGCCGGCCGGTTCGTCGAGCCCGGTGACCAACAGCTCGCGGGCGAACGACCAACTCACCGCCTCGCCGCCGGCCGATTCGGCATGGAACAGGACATGGACCGCATACGGGTCAGCAGGGTCGTAGCGCAGACTGGCACGCACCGGCAAGGCGGTGGCGTCAGGCGCGACTAGCCTTAGCGACGTCTCGACCTCAACGGTCGTCGGTCGGATGACACTCATGGACGTTCTCCCCCCGGCACCGCGTGCGGAACGCGCGTGTCCCGCTTTTCCCATACTCAGCCGCTACTCCTGGCTACGCTCCGCCATACGCTGACTTCACCCAGTGGTGGGAAGGGGGTCGGAAAGGCCACGAGAATGTGAAAATTCATCTAGGATTTCCGGTTCTGCCCAGTGCGTAGATCCCGCCCGGCATCGGGTGGTTCAGTCGTCGACTTACTCCGGTAACGTCCAGTCGGCCGTTACAGTGACGGGCCCGCGCCACACTAGGTGGTGAAATGGCCGCTGAGTGATCCTGAGTGGATCCCACGGCACGGCGGATCCGTCGATCGTCGCGATCCGCGAGACGAACAGCGGGGGTACGGGGTGCCAGAAAAGCAGGAGGGCCAGCGCGGCCGGTCAACAGCCGAACGCCGACCGACAGGCAGCGACCGCAGCCGCCGCAATTCACGCCGCCCCGCCAACGGGCAAGCTCCCGCCCGACGGGGTAACCACCCCCTCATGCAGGATGAGCGAGTGCAGGCGAGCCGGGCCGTACGGCGCGAGAGGAGGGGAGTCACCATGCCGGAACGACGTGACCCACCCCGCTGGCGCCGTCGGATATCCACCACTCTCGCACTGATCCGATCCAACCCCACCGGCCGACTCGCCCTGCGGGTCATCATCGGGGTGCTCGGCGCCCTCGTCGTCGCCGTCGGCATCCTGCTCATCCCGCTACCCGGCCCCGGCTGGCTGATCGTGATCGCCGGCCTCGGCATCTGGGCCGTCGAGTTCCACTGGGCCAAACGCCTGCTCACCTTCACCCGCCGCCACGTCCACGGCTGGGCCAACTGGGTGAAGCGACAATCACTGGCCGTACGCTTCCTGCTCGGCGCGGTCGGCATCGTCTTCGTCGGCGCGGTGGCCCTGATCTCGATCAAACTCAGCCTGGACATCGACGTGATCGCCCAGGTCATGCACTACTTCGCGACGCACTGACCCCGGGTTCGCGGTCCGGTCGCACGATCGGGTAGAGTCATCCGCGCTGAGGGCGATTAGCTCAGCGGGAGAGCGCTTCGTTCACACCGAAGAGGTCACTGGTTCGATCCCAGTATCGCCCACGCAGCTCAGGCCACTTCCCGGCTCCGGGAGGTGGCCTTTCTGCTGCCCGTACAGCAGCGAAGTACAGCAGCTCGTCATCGGGTCAGGGATTCGCCGAGGCGCTTGAGCGCGTCCCGGGTCGCCTGCGAGGACACCTGCGTGTAGATCTCCATCGTCACGGAGAAGCGGGCGTGCCGGAGGATCTGCATGGCGACTCGCGGGTGGACGTCGAGGTCGGCCAGGAGGGTGGCGCAGGTCCGCCGCGCGTCGTGGACGGTGATCGGCTTGACTGCCGCCTTGTCGCAGCGGGTCTGCCAGGAGCGTTGGAAGTTGCGCGGCTCGATGGGCGTGCCGTAGCGGGTGGTGAACACCAGGTCGTTGTCGTGCCACGCCTTACCGGCCGCCGCTCGTGCCTCGTCGCGTTGGTGCTTGCGAAGCCGGAGTGCGGTCAGGCAGATGTCGGGCAGCGGGAGGGTGGCGTCGGACGCCTGGGTCTTGGTGTCGCGGTGCAGGAGCTTCCCGCGTACGCGTTGCAGCTGGCGACCTATGGTCAGCTCTCCGGCGTCGAGGTCGACGTCGGCCCAGGTGAGACCGAGGGCTTCGCCTTTGCGCAGGCCGGTGACGAGGACCAGGGCGTACGCGGCGTAGAGCGGATCGGCGGCGGCGCGAGCCGATTCGAGGAAGCGGCGTGCCTCGTCGCTGGACCAGGACTTGCCGCGGCGACGGCGGACGGTGGCCAGGGTGACCGGCACGGCCGGGTTGCGGGTGATGAGGTCTTCGGCCTGGGCGTGGGTGAGGGCGGCGCGAAGTGCGGCGCGGATGTCGCTGACCGTGCGCGTCGACGGGACCGCCTGGCAGCACCGGCCGACCGCGCAGCAGCGCCGCTTCTCCTGACGGCGGGCGGCGTCCTTGCCCTGGGCGCAGCACTGGCAGGTACGGGCCACCTGGTTCAGCCAGGTCTGCACATCGCGCGCCTGGAGCCGGTCGAGCCGCTTGGCCCCGAGGCCGGGGACGATGTGACGGCGGACGAACGTCTCGTAGGTGGCGAAGGTCAGCGGCGCCCGGTTCGGCTCGATGATCTCGGTCAGCCAGTAGGCGAGGAAACTGCCGACAGTCGGCACACTTGTCGCCACCGGTCCGGCCTTGGCCTGCTGGTGCAGTTTGATCCACTTGTCGTGGACGGCGTCGCGGGTCCTGCCGTAGACGTACTTGCGGGTGCGTTTCCCGTCCGGCTTGGTGACCCAGACGTACGCGGCGAAGCCGTTGCGGTACGGGAAGATCGAGCCTTCCCCGTTGGCGCGGGCGCGGGCGGGCATCAGGCGGCCTCCTGCCGTTCGACCTGCTCGCGGATGTAGTCGTCGACCCATTCGGGGAGGATGCGGCGGTACTTGCCGTCCTTGATGGAACGCAGTTCACCGGTGGCGATCTTCATCTTGACCTTGGAGATGCCGAAGCCGAGCAGGACAGCGACCTCGGCAGGGGAGTACCAGCGCGGGGTGAGGGATCGGGTCACGCCGCCACCCCCGACCACATCTCGTGGGCGAGTTCCTCCCGGCCGACGCGGCTGCGTTCCCGGCGCTCGGCGGCGGCGGTGTTGGCGAGCAGGGCGTCCCCGTCGGTCAGCCACCCGGAGCCGACGAAGGCCAGGGTGCCGACGGTGACAGAGCCGTCATCGGCGCGGCGGTAGGTGGCGCGGGTGTCGCGGAGCAGCCCGAAGGTGACCGAGTACCGGCGGGCCTTGGTGAGGAAGTGACCGCCGTACCCGAGCATGTGCGCCCACCGTCGCAGCCCGGCGTAGGGATGGGGTGTGGTGTCAAGGTCGCCTTGACGGTCTTCGGCCTGGGCGGCGGTGTCGCTGGTGCGGTGCCGGGTGGGGCGGCCGAGTCGCCAGCAGGCGTCGATGAGCCGGGCCAGGTGGTCGCCCTCCGGGTCGGCGTAGGCGTCGACGGTGTCCGGGGTGAGCCGGGTGGAGCAGTGGCCGGTGACCTCGGTGGCCTTGGTGGCGTACTTGGCCAGGTAGGCGGCCACCCTGGCGTCGGTCACGTCCCCGTCGCCGGTGCCGATGCGGCGCGCGTCGACCTGCTCGCCCCAGGCGATCGACCAGCCCTGCGGCCGGTCGGGATGCGGCGGGGTGGCGAAGGTAATCTGCCCGGCGGCGGCGTGCACGGCGGCAACGAGGTCGTCCACGGTGATCCCGGCCGGCGGCGGGACCAGGGCGTGCCGGTCACCGGGATCGACCCCGTCGAGACGCAGCAGGACGTGGAAGTGCACCGCGCCCCGGCGCTGCATCTCGGCAACCTTCCCGTGTGACACCCGCACCGGCGGCACCCGCCGAACCCGGCCGGAGTCGGTGACGACCTCCACCCTCGGGATTCCGTGTCGGCGGCAGAGGGCGGCAAGGTACCGCTCGACGGCCTGCTTGGTGCGTCGCCACAGCTCACCCGCGAAGACGTTCCAGACGACCTGGTGATCGTGGTCGTAGCAGTCCAGGCAGAGCGGCCGACCGAGCTGCGGATCGGCGGAGTCGTGACGGGCGAAGCAGACCCCGGGCCGCCCGTGCGGGCAGGTGACAGCATCACGGCGGGCATGGCAGGGGGCCGGTCGGCAGTCGCAGCGCCGTCGGTCGGCACAGGTGTGCCGGGGTACGTGCCGGTGGTGGACCGGGCCGAACGACGGCGCGGTGAAGGTGGCGAAGACGACCGGGTGCCGGGCCACCGAGACGGGGACCGTTTTGCCGCCGGTGAGACCGCAGCGGACGACCTGGAAGGCGTCACCGGCGTAGACCCAGGAGCAGTCCGGGCACTGGGCGGCACGCCGGTTGCCGCACGCCTTGTAGAGCACCCGATCGGGCAGCTCGTCGGTGTGCTGCTCGGCCAGGACCCGTCCGGTGTCCCGGTCGACGGCGGTCATGGTGCCGGTCAGCCGGATCGGACGGGCACAACCTCCGGCGGTACGGGTGTGCTCCAACCAGCCGAAGTAGTCGGGGGTGGCGGCCCGGTGCAGGGCCTGGGCGTCACGCCCGGCGGCGACGCCGGGACGGTGCAGGGTGGACACGGTCTCTCCTCAGAGCGGGTGGCAGGGACGGGCGACGAATCGCCACCGGTCGTCGGAACGCTGTCCGTCGGTGGTGTTCGTGGTGTCTCCTGGCACCGCCGTGGAGGGCGGCTGACGCCGGAGGGCGGATGAGGCTGACCGCCGTTGAGGTGTGGTCCTTCCGGTTGCCGTGCTGGGTGAGGCCAGGACGGGTGGGGTGCCTGAAGGTCGGCATCCGGCGGGTTGCCGCAGGCGAGCCCCACCCGTCGAAGAGAGCGAATCCGGGCCATCGTGACGGCGGGAAGACCGTGCTGGGCCACTCAGCGGATTCCGGGCCGACATCGCGGCCAGCGTGATCGAGAACCGGCGGGATGTGGCCCGCATCAGCGGCAGGAAGACCGCTCAGCATCTCCGAGGTCGAACCCAGCGATCCGGCAGGAAGGCCGCACTGGCGTGCTCGACGATCGCCAGAGTAGCACCGGGTACCGACTCGTCAACCCGTCGTGAACCTCGGTGCCGAACGGGTCCGGAGCGGCTACCTGCCGGGGTGGGAGGACTTTCTGTACGTCTATCAAGGCGGCCCTGAACGGGCCGCACGCGCCGCCGCCTGGGCGCGCGTCCGTCGCTCCGCTGGCGCTCCGACTCCGGCCACGCAACACGCCCGGCGGCTGGCGCGGAGAGCGGGAAGCCCGGGGGGGCCGCCGCAGACGGGACGGGTGTGGAAGTGGTAGAGATTCGTCGCCGGCAGCCGGCCGCGCCGCGCCGGGGCGACGCGGCGCAGGGGAGGGCACGCCGGGTCCGCGTGGCAGGTCGCGGCGGGCGGAGCGGTTGCGGTTACTGCGCCTCCGGCGGGGGCGCAACGACTCCAGGATGGCCGGGGCTCCGTCTGCGGGTCACGGTCCGTGGGTGGTTGCGCGGGCCATCCCGCCAGCCGACGACCCGGGCGAGCCGAGCAGACCACCGCCCGACCCGCCAGCGTCCGACCGTGCGTCAAGGTCCGCTTGACGTGGCGGGCCGGGCGGTGGCCCGCTCCCCAGACGGGCGGGTCGGCGGCAGACGGGATGGCTTGGAGGGGCGCAAGCGGTGAAGCAGATCCACGGTGGAGGCCGGTAAGATCGTTTGATGAGTCAGTACGCCTACGCCCAGCTCTTCACGTACTCCAAGGACGGCTTCCGCACGGCGGCGTTCATTGGGCCGGACGGCCGACAGGAGGAGTGGACTGCCGAGAGCTACGACACCGTTCACCTCAACAAGGCCGCCGACGACGGATGGCGCGTCATCAGCGTGCAGGCCAACGAGTCGGACAACTCCACCTACCTGCTGGAGAAGCAGGTCCGCTCGCGGCCGGGGTTCTGAGGCACACGCCCGGAGGGTGACCAACTGAGTGACTACGGCGACGAACGGCAGCGGACGTCTACGGACTCTGACGGAACGTCGCCGCAGCTACGTCACAATCGCGGGCCAGGTCCCCGGTTGCTGGTCATTCCTTCGGGACGAAGCAGCGGGCGAGGGCGGAGCCCACGCTGATCATGCGGGTTGGCCATGTCGGAGAAATCGGATCGGCCCCGCCTTGGCCACCGCCACGGCTCTCCACACACTGTCACCGTGCTGGCCACATCAAATGTAATGATCGTGAAAGGAGCTGCGGATGTCGACTGCGGCTCCTTTCGCGATCATTAGTGATGCCTTTGTCGTTCCCGGTCGACCAATCGATTAGCTCGCCGGCACCACTGTCGTGTCGATTTGCGGGAGCGATCCGGCTGGAAGCAGCACAAACACCATGATCACGGACGCAGCGAACAGCACGAGGCTGAGCGATAGCGTCACGAGGTGGAGGGCTCGATGGTCTTTGGACGCCCTAGCCCCCCGGGCACTTGCAATGGCCGCAACTAACGATACTGGCACTGCGATTACAAAGTTGACCACCAGCGTTACCGTAGCTGCGAGAACTAACGCGACACTGAGGAGCTCACCCGAACTCCACCCTGCGTTTCGTTCGACCGGCAAATCCATCGTAACCGGGCCCCCTGCTCTGGCTCACCAGGTGCTGGCAACTATTAGAGGACAGAGCATACCCGATCGCCGCTGGCCGTACCAGAAGCTGTACCCTTGGCGCGCAGGCAGTGCTCGGGATGGCTCACATCCCAGCCGCCAACGCCGAGGATGAAACGGTGCTTCGCCCAGCCGCGTCCCTGGTTGCTAATTACCTGAGCGCCTGAGGACTTGACGCCGTCATAACGCCAACCGATGGTCTTGGTCTCGCCATCTGCCTCGTGAATGCGCACGGACGTGACGGTGCTGCCTGACGCGCACCAATAAATGTTCGTCCAGAAGGTGTAGAGGGTGTTGCCGGCAGCGGCTTGCGCTCCGTCCCTTGTCCTTCCATACCAGCACCCCGTGGCAAGCGCATCGAACACCTCGTCTGCGCTTTGCCCATTGGCAGCGGCGTTACGCGCGACTGCATCGGCGGGTTCGATCTCCACTGAAAGGGTGGAGGTGACGGGGATCATCACGTGGTCGAAGGCAGCCCGCTCGGTAGGCGACAACCCACGGTAGAATGCTTCCGGATCGCTAGCGTTGAACACCCGCGTCACGACGTCCTCGGCACTGCTGACGCCAGCGTCGACGGCAGGTGCCGGATGGGCGACACCCAACACGATGGCAGTCATGGCCGAAACGGCGATGCCATACCTTCGGATGGCGGACATAATGTTCTTGCTCCTCAAAACTCCTCCTCGAGAGGGCGGATCGGGGGAGCGACGTGGTTGCGGCGTTGCTGCGCCGCAACCACACCCCGCTTTTGTCGGGTCAGCTTAGCGTTACATCGATGGGGCCACAAGATCCGGAACTGGCACAGAACGATCAAGTTCGCCTCCCGACGCCCCGATCTGTTCTGGCTGGTGGATCCACCGGTCCGTAGCTTGCCGCTGAACCCTTCCTAAACCGTGTGCGGCAGCGGCACCGACAGCAGCGCTGACAGCAACCGGCCGGGACGAGGGCAGCCGCCGGCGGCCAATCACGGACAGCCGCCCGAGGTCGCAGACGTGGACGGACCCGGCCGGACAGAGCGCCCAGAACTTACAAGCGAGGGGTCCATGCCGAGCAGGTTGGGTGTAGAAGGCTTACTCGGCGACGAAGACGCCTACGCCTGGCAAGGTCTCGGTCATTCCCTTGATCCGTAGTACCTGCATGGCGCGGTCGATCACCGGCTCGGTGACCTCGTAGTGCTTGATCAGCTCTCGGCGGCTGGGCAGCTTGGAGCCCGGTGGGAACTCGCCGGATGCGATGCGTGCGGCGAGGTCGTCGGCGATCTGCTCGTATCGGTAACGCGGTGGCACTTGGTTCTCCTCGGTTGGCAACACGAGTAGACCACCTACGTCAGCCCTTGACTACCCAACGCTACCCGTGGGAGGTTGGCGAGGAGGTCGATTCCCTCGGTTGGCGCTGTTGGACCGTCCTCGCCGACGTGGATGTCCGGCGCATCCCCCGCGTTCGGGCATCCACGTCTTCAAGCGGCTACGGCACAAGGAGGTGGCAGTGCTCCCTTCGACAGGGCCGAGAGGAACGATCATGGGCCGGGCGAGCAACGAGCCGGGCAATCGGGTCTCCTACGACGAGTACGTCCTAGCCGTCGCGCTGACCCTCGCCCGCCGACATCGGCCAGTGTGGTCCTGGCAGCGCTGGCGGCGCATCTGCCGCTGCGGAGCCGAACTGCCGTGTCGTGCGCGACATCGCATTCCGATCAATCGTGGTCACTGGCCTGGGGAGGGTGAGCAGTGACCGGCGGGCCGGAACGGACGATCCTCGCGGTACACGTGCGGGGGCTCGACGGCTTGTGTGTCGGTTGCCGGGTGTGGTGGTCGCGGCTGGTGCCGTACCCGTGCTGGCAGGTGGAGTGGGCGACCAGTCGGCAGGCTCGCGCGAGCGTGGCCCGGTTTCTCGGCGGTGTGCGGTGACCACCCACGGCCCGGTCATGCCGATCTGGAGCTGCGGCGGCTGCGACCTTCCCTGGCCGTGCCCGACGCGGCGGCGGGAGCTGCGCGCGGAGTACGCGGGCGCGCCGGTGTCTCTGGCTCTCTACCTCGGCGTCTGTCTCGTGCAGGCCGCCGAGGACATGCCCTGGGCACCGGCCGGTGCGTTGCACCGTCGGTTCATCGGCTGGGCGAGGCAGTCACCGGAAGTACAGCAGCGAAGTACAGCAACTGTGCCAGCCGAACTCGACCGGGACGAGCGTCACCAGGCCCGATGACCTCGTATCAAGCCCGATCCGACCGGCCTGCCGAGAGTTCACACCGAAGGGGTCCGGGCCTGCCGCGCCGCGAGGTACTTGCCGACTGCGAACCCGAGCGCCGCGCTGACGCAAGCGGGGATGGCGGCGAGGACCAGGACGAGGGCGTCCCCGGCGACGCTGTGGTAGGGCGAGTTCAGCCATGTGCCGGCGTAGAAGGCAGCCAGAAGCAGCACCAGCGCCGGCACAGCCCAACTTCCGTGGATCCGCCGGCCCAATACCAAGCCGACCAGCAGGCCAGCAACGCTGAGGCCGACAGCCATGACAAGGAGAGCGGCAGGGGCGCGTTGAACCGAGCCGCCAGCACCAGCCGCAAACCACCCCGCAGGCACGCCGAGCCCAACCGCCAGGATGCCTGCCCACAAGCGGCTGTCGAGTCGCATAACCGGACCGTAGCAACATGCGGAGAGTTGCCCGCCGGCTCGCTACGTGCCCGCAAGGCCGGTCAACAAGGGTCGCCAACAGCGCCTACCATCGCCGGTCCGTAGGCGCGTGGGCGGAGAGCCGACCTGGTTACCAGCACCGCCGTAAGGGCGTGCCCGAGAGCCAAGGCACCTTTCCAACTGCCGGTCAGGGCTGGTGCTGGGCTCGTCTGGCCAACACGAAGTCCGCATAGTCCTCCCCGGCAACCCCGTGGTTGACCCACCGCTCCGGGGAGGCCCCAGTGTCCCGCTCCGCCAGCTCCAACGCTTCGGCCGGGTCTTGAACGTGGCCGATCACGCGGCCATAGCCCGTGTCGTCTTCGTATTGGGGGTCGAGGGGCGGGAACATGCAGAGATCGTGGTCGTGCTCGTCGTCCAGGTCCTGTACGTCATGGACGGACACGTTGTAGCCGTCCTGCCAGGGCCAGACCGAGACCCAGCGGATGCCTCGGACGCCCGCCAGCGTGATGGGTCCGACGAACTGCTCAACTTCCTTCATGCGACCGAGCGCGCCGAGGACGAACGACCGGGTGAGGTAACGCACGCCCGGAGGCTATCCCGAATGCCCAGGAGTCGAGCTGGGTGACAACCGGGGCGCACAGCTACGGACTTCCACGGCCGCCTGCTGGTGTGCCGAGCGGGCGGGCCCGACGTGAGGTCGAGCCCGCCCGGTTTTGGTCCGGTTCTCCGGTGTTGGCCTAGCCCGCCAGGCTGTCGTCCTGACCGCCGGCGAACAGTGGATCAGCGATGGTCATCGTGCGACGAGGCTGAATCGCTGGTTGGTGCCGCCGTGGCAGTCGTAGAGCTGGATCTGTGCTCCGTTGGCGGTGCTCCAGGCGTCCAGGCAGCGTCCGGACTGGACGTTGCTGATGGTGCCGTTGGAGTTGACGTTCCATTGCTGGTTGCCTTGGCCGTGGCAGGCGTAGATCTGGACGGCGGCGCCGTTGCCGGAGCCTGCTGCGTCGAGGCACATGTTGCCGTACACCCGAAGTTGTTTGTCTGAGGTGTAGGTCCAGGCTTGGTTGGTCTGTCCGTGGCAGTCGTAGAGCTGTACCCGGGTGCCGTTGTTCTGGGAGGCGTTGGGTACGTCGATGCATCGACCCGACTGGCTGCCGACGATCTGGCTGGCGGAGCCGGAGGGCGGAGGCGTGGTCGGCGGCGGAGTGGTCGGCGGGGGAGTGGTGGGGGGCGGAGTGTCGTCCGGCGCCACCGCTCGGCCGGTGCTCGGTGAGATCATGCCGGTACAGAGGTTGCGGCTGGTCAGGTTTGCCATGATCTGCGGAATCGCGTTGCGGGTGTTCTGAATGCCGTCGTGCATCAGGATCACCTGGCCGGCCTGGAGACGGCTGGCGTTGGAGACGATCTGGCTGACGCTGGCGCCGTTCCAGTCCTGGGAGTCGACGTCCCAGATCACCTGACGCAGGCCGAGCGACGAGGCGACCGACTGGAGGGTCGAGTTGGTCTCCCCGTAGGGCGGGCGGAACAACTGCGGCCGGACGCCGGTCGCCGACTGGATCGCTGCGTTGGTCTGGGAGAGGTCCGACTGCATCTGGCTCTGGTTCATCGAGGTCATGTGCGCGTGGTTCCAACTGTGGTTGGCCACCCACATGCCCGCGTCGACCTGGGCCCGCGCGGCGGACGGGTTGCTCTGCACAGTCTGCCCGACGTTGAACATGGTCGCCCGTGCGCCGTTCGCGCGAAGCACGGACAGCAGTGCGCTGGTACTGCTGTTCGGCCCGTCATCGAAGGTGAGGGCGACGTACCCGTTGCAGACGGCGGCGCTGGACGGAGTGGCGGCGACCGCGAGACCGACGGCACTCAGCGCCACGGTGGAGGCGAGCGCGGTCAACCGGACGGCGAGACGCGATTTTCGGGGGGCGGACGGACGGCGGGAGCCGCCGATACTGGCGTACATGTGCAGGTCCTCCTTGGGACGGATGGCACCTGACGACGCATGGTTTTAATCGACAGGGCTTGATGCCATCGCGCTCGGAGTATTGCAACGGCGTTTCGAACACGTCAATGTTTTCCGGAAGTTTTCCGGAAGTTCCGGAAAGGGCTGGCTGGTCGACCGCGACCGCCCAGGCTGGCGCGCGTACGGACATTGCGACCTGTGCGCAGGCCCTGAGACCATGTGTCTGTGTCTCGGAGCAGCCTTGCCCTGATCATCGGCGGCTTCATGGCGATCACGGCCACCGTAATTTGCTGCTGTGCTCCCCTCCCCCTCCTTATGCAACCGCAGCCTCCCTGGGACGACGTCGGCGCTCAACAGTCAGACTGGGACAGGGTCGTGACGTGGCTTATCGCGGCCGGTAGCGCCCTCCTGCTTGGCGCGTATCCCCTCTTGGCCTACGGCCTTGTCGAGTGGCGGGCGAAGCGTCGAGCGTCGCGGGCGGCGCAGCAGCGTCGGTGAGGTCACATCAGCGCGTCGGCGAGCCAGTAGGTGGGCATTCCCGCGAGCATCGCCACGTAGGGCTTGCCTGTTCCTGCGGTTCCCGCGACGGCCGCGACAACAGCAAGGACGACGGGTGTGGCTGCGGAAAGTCCGGGTGCGGAAACCACCAACACGGTGAGGCTGGCTGCGGCGAGGGCGGCGAAGGCTGCTGGTGCGACCATCTCGGCGCACGCTTCCAGTCGCGGAGGGAGGATCAGCCGGTCGGTCAACGTCATGCAGATTCGCATCGCGTAACTGCCGATGCCGGCGACGAGGATGACGAGCCAGGGGTTCATAGCGGGTGCTCCTGTGTGGATGGAGCCGGCGTGGCGGTCGGGCCTGGGCGGTCCTTGAGCGACGTGAGGTATCCGGCTGCGAGTCCCGCGGTGATGCCGACGACGATGCCGAGGTTCAGCGGCGCGGCGATGCACGCGCCCGCCACGACGCTGCTGACCACGACGGCACGACGGGTTGCTCGCTGACGCAGACTCGGTACGACCTGGCCGACGAGGTAGAGCGGCATGAGCAGTTCCAGGCGAAGACCCTCGGGAACGCTGGCCCCGACGACCGCGCCGACGCCGAGCGCGGTCAGCCAGCCCACCCACAGTAGGACGGCTGCGCCTGAGTAGAAGGCGTGCGATGACCGTAGATCTCCCAAGCCCCCGTCAGGGGTCAGCCGCTGGCCGCCTTGGCGGGCTGCCGCAAGCACCCACCGGTGGTGCTCGTAGCGGCGTATGCCGACGACGAAGGACGGGTCGATGAGCAGGTAAGCGGCGAGCAGCCGCCACCACAGCGGCGTCCCGCGCCAGTATCGGGCGAGCGCCGCCGAGTAGAGCACAAGTCGCAGGTTGATGACGAGTACGGTCGCGATCACCGTGGCTGCGGCCGCTCCGCTGTCCAGCAGTTGGATCGCGGCGATCTGGGCGCTGCCGCCGTAGATCGCCGGCCCGGTGAACCAGCCGACCGCCGAAGGGAGACTCGCCTGCCCTGCGGTGACGCCGATGATGAGGCCGAACGGCGCCACCGCGACCAGCCACGGCAGCATGCTTCGCATTCCCGCGGCGACATCCCGCCCCTGCTGGAGTCTCATCTGGCTGCGGGGCTGTCCGGGACCGGCGTCGCCTCCACGAACGATTCCTGACTGACCCACCGGGTGTAGCGGGAAAGGCCCATCAGTGTGATCAGTCCGCTCGTCTGGGACGCCTGTTCGGTGAGGGCACGGAGCTTGCGGGCGAGCGTTCTGTCGTCCAGCACGAGTTCCACGGCGAGTTGGTCGTGATCCACCGCGAGCGGATATCCGTCCTGGAAGATGGAGAAATCGCGGTGGACGTCACTCCACCTGTGCGCCCAGTCGTGGCTGACGGCAGCGTGCAGCAGCCGGGTGCCGGCAGGAGCGGTCCGGCGGAATGCGCTCTCGACCCAGGCTGACACCGCCTGATGGTCCGGGTGCCCCGTGTGACCATCCGGACCGAAGGTCACGATCGTGTCGGGCCGGATCTCGTCGATCAGCTCGGACAGCCGGGCGACCGGCTCGGCTGGGGCAACGTTTGCGCATTCGCCGTCGGAGTAGCCCAGCCAATGGTGCTTCGTGACGCCGAGCACCCGCAGGCTGCGCGTCAACTCGTCCTGGCGGATCTCCGCCAGTCGATCCGGTGGCCATGTCAACGGGTCGGGCGTGCCGCGTTCACCCCGGGTGGCGGTGACGCAGACGACCTCCGAGCCGGCGTCACGGGCCATCGCCATCAGACCGGCCGACAGGTACGCCTCGTCGTCGGGGTGTGCCCAGATTCCCAGTATCGAGCCCAGCTCATCGACGTTCATCACGCACTCCAAGATTGAGAATGGTGCTCCAGCAAGCGGCTTGAGAAGGTACGAGCCGCACCTTCCCGCAACCTTCCCGACGTCCCGACCGGGTGATCAAAGAGTTGGGAAGGTTGTGGGAAGGCGGGGTTCGTAGCTTTCCCGGCGTTGCCTGCTCCGGTTGTCACCGCGACGAAGTCGGGGTCCGGAAACGGGCGACCCAGGGGAGAAGGACTGTGGGTACGACTGCGAAGCGCATTCCGCTCAACGGCGTTGACACGCCGACCCTCTTTGCCACGCTCGATGCAGTGCGGAGCCAGCCGGAGCTGGCGGAGTTCCAGTTCCGGGCGGTCAACCGGTGGGTCAGTGGCACCCACAACCGCAGCGAGATCCAGGGCTTCTACGGCGCCGGTCAGGAGGACGCGAGCCGCACCGAGCCGTTCACCTACGATTCGGACCACCCGAAGGTGCTGGTGGGCGGGGGAAACGGTCCCGCGCCGGTGGAGTATCTGCTGCACGCGATCGCGTCGTGTCTCACGTCGGGCCTGGCGAACATCGCGGCGGCCCGCGGGGTGAAGCTGAACTGGGTTGAGGCGATCGTCGTCGGCGACATCAACCTGCTCGGCATTCTCGGCATGTCCGAGGAGGTACGTAACGGGTACCAGGGGATTTCGGTGAGCTTCCGGATTTCCGGGGACGCCCCGGACGACGTCCTGCGGGGGTTGATCGAGCAGTCACGTCGCCGTTCGGCTGTCTACGACGTGTTCACCAACGGCGTACCGGTCGCCATCGACGTGACAACCGAGTAACCCGTGCCGACCACCGATACGGTCATCATCGGTGCGGGCCACGCGGGGCTGGCGGTGAGTCACTGCCTCACCGGGTACGGCATCGAGCATGTCGTACTCGAACGCGGCCAGGTGGCGCAGCGGTGGCGGTCGGGCCGGTGGGACTCATGCCGGCTACTGACGCCGAACTGGCTCTCCCGGTTGCCCGGCTGGTCCTACCAGGGCGACGACCCCGACGGGTTCATGTCTGCTGCGAGTTTCGCTGACCACCTGTCCGCGTACGCCAGGATCAGCCGGGCGCCGGTGCGGGAGAACACCACTGTCATCGGGGTTCGGGGTGACGGTGAGAGTTATCTGGTGTCCACCGACGCGGGCACGTGGCGGACGCGCTGCGTCGTCATCGCCACCGGGTACCACTCCCGGTCGCTGGTGCCGGCGCTGGCTGGCGGGTTCTCGCCGACGATCACTCAGATCGGCGCGGCCGCCTACCGGAATCCCACACAGTTGCCCGTCGGTGGCGTCCTCGTGGTGGGGGCGTCGTCGACCGGGGTGCAGATCGCCGATGAGCTGGCCCGGTCCGGCCGTGAGGTGACCCTGGCGGTCGGCGAGCACACACGGATGCCGCGGCGGTACGGCGGCCGGGACGTGTTGTGCTGGCTGGATCGCCTCGGGAGCCTGGACCGCACTCTCGACGAGATGCCCGACCCGCACCGCGCCCGCCGGGAGCCGTCGTTTCAGCTCGCGGCCGGCCGGGCGCTCGATCTGGGCGTGCTGAGGGATCGTGGAGTTCACCTGGCCGGCCGTCTGGTTCGAGTGGACGGAGGGCAGCGGGCGGTCTTCGCGGACGATCTCCAGGACACGACGACGCGGGCCGAGAACCGGTTGCGCCGGGTGTTGGGCGCGATCGATCGGTACGCCGGTTTCACCCACGCGGCCGACGTCCCGTCCCTTGTCATCGACGGCGGGGTACGACAGGTGACCGGTCTGAGTTCCGTGGTGTGGGCCACCGGGTTCCGACCCGACTACCCGTGGCTGCAGGTACCGGTGCTGGACAGCGCCGGTCACCTGCGGCACCGACGCGGGATCACCGAGGCGCCGGGGCTCTTCGCGGTCGGATTGCGGTTTCAGCACCGACGCAACGCCACTCTGGTCGACGGCGCCCGGCACGACGCGGCATATCTCGCCGAGCAGATCGCCGTGCGGCTCCGCCACCGCAACACCAATGTCGCCACGTAGCTATTCAAGTAGGGGAGGTCGGCGTGACGGAGGACTACGACGTGGTCGTCGTCGGGGCCAGGCCGGCGGGTGCCGCGACGGCACTGCTGCTGGCACAGCAGGGTCTGCGGGTGTTGGTGTTGGAGCGGGCGAAGCCCGGCGCCGACACACTCTCGACGCATGCCCTGATGCGGGCGGGCGTCGCCCAACTCACCCGGTGGGGTCTGCTGGATTCCATCGTGGCGGCCGGCACGCCTGCGGTACGGCGCACCCGCTTCCACTATCCGGGTGAGCAGGTCACAGTGTCGATCAAGCCTGCTGCCGGCGTGGAGGCGCTCTACGCCCCTCGCCGTACGGTTCTGGACCGGCTTCTCGCCGAAGCCGCCGAGAACGCCGGCGCGACAGTTCGGTACGGCGTCACCGTCACCGGCCTGGAGCGTGACCGGTCCGGGCGAATCATTGCCGTCGTGGGGCACGACCACTCGTCGGCGCCGGTGCGCGTGCGATCCTGGCTGACCGTCGGCGCCGACGGTGCCGGGTCGACCGTGGCTCGCCTGGTGGGGGCACCGAACATGCGGGTCGGAAGCGCCAGCAGCGCGATCGTCTATGGCTACTGGGACGGGCTCGGGGTCACCGACTACGAGTGGTTCTACCGACCGGGTGCAACGGCAGGAATGATTCCCACAAACGACGGCAAGGTGTGTGTCTTCGCCGGAACCAGCGCCCAGAGGTTCAATCAGGAGGTGGGTGGGGACCTGCGGGGTTCGTACCTGCGACTGCTCGCCGAAGCGACCGGTCCGGCGGCCGCCGGGCGGCTGCCCGAGTCGCTCGCGCCGCAACGGCTGCACGGGTTCCCTGGGCGTCTTGGACACCTGCGGCAGGCCCACGGGCCGGGATGGGCGCTGGTAGGGGACGCCGGTCAGTTCATCGACCCGTTGAGCACGAATGGGATAACCGATGCGTTGCGTGACGCAGAACTGCTTTCACGGCAGGTCGAATCGATTGTGTCCGGTGCTGGGGAGAATGAGGCGCTGGCCGCATACCAGACGGAACGGGATCGGCTGGCGACACCAATTTTTGACGTCGTCAATGAACTCGCCGGCTACCGGTGGGACGTGCCAACGGTACGTGAGTTGCTGCTGCGACTGAATTCCGCTTTCAGCGCCGAGGTGGAGGCGCTGACCGGCGTTACCCTTAAACGGTGAGAAATCGCGTCCAGGTACGCCTTCTTGGTGGATTCGGGGTGACGGTCGACACGGTCGCGGTGCCGGACACGGCCTGGACCCGACGCCAGCCGATCACGCTTGTCAAACTGTTGGCGCTCGCGCCGAACCGACAACTCCACCGTGAGCAGGCCATCGCGGCACTCTGGCCGGATTCCACAGTCGAAGAGGCGGCACCCCGGCTGCACAAGGCTGCCCACTACGCCCGCCGGGTCCTCGGCCCCGACAGTGTGGTCCTTCACCGGGAGTTGATCTCGCTCTTCCCGAACGCCGGGACCGAGGTCCGCATCGACGCGGTCGAGTTCGATGATCTTGCTTCGGAGGCGCTGAAACACGAGGACGCCGCGGCGGCCGGCCGGGCCGTCGACGCGTACGGCGGTGATCTTCTACCGGAGGACCGTTACGAGGAGTGGGCCCAGGGGTACCGTGAGCGACTGCGCCGCACGTACCTCGAGGTGTGTCGGCTCGCCGGGCGGTGGAGCGATCTGGTGGCAGCAGACCCGACCGACGTACGCGTCGGTGTGGCACTGATGCGTGAGCGTGCCGCGTCGGGCGACCATCACAGTGCGCTGCGCGTGTTCGAGCGTCTCGACCGGGCCCGTCAGCTCGAACTCGGTGCGACGCCCGACGCGGAGGCGCTGGCGTTGCGCGAGGCGCTGATCGGCCCGACCTCGCCGCGGGCCGCAAGCCAGTCCCTGGTCGGGAGGAGGCGGGAACGAGTCGAGTTGGAGCGGGTGATCGAGGAAGCCGCAACGGGACACGGCCGTGTGGTCCTCCTCGCCGGCGCAGCCGGCATGGGCAAGTCCACCCTCGCCGCATGGCTGCGCGAGCGGGTCGTCGCCCGTGGCTGGCGTACCGGTCAAGGTGTTGTCTCGGCGGTCGAAGGCGCCTGGCCCTTCGCTCCGGTGTTGGAGGCGCTTGCCGACCTAGCCCGCCGCCATCCCACCCTGCTCGACGGCCTCAACGACCGCTACCGGGCCGATATCGACCGGGCATTGTCCGGGGAGGTCGGGAACTGGGCCGGCCAGAACGCCACGCAGCGGTTGTTCATCGCGGTGGCCCAACTGGCACGCCTCGCGGCAGCCGGGCCCGGTCTGCTGCTCATCGTCGAGGACGTCCACGACGCGGACGAAGGCACCATGCGGCTACTGCGCTACCTGGTCCGCACCTGCCGGGACGAACGGCTGGTGCTCCTGCTCACCCACCGACGTCAGCCGACCACAGACGCCTTCGAGCGGATCCGCAACAGCCTGCTCGGCCGGTCCGGCGCGCTCGACCTCGCGCTGCCGTCACTGACCCAGTCGGAGACCGCCGCGCTCGTCGCCGCGCAGGCACCGCACCTGCCCGACGAAGTCGTGGAACACATCTGGTCGATTTCTGGTGGAGTCCCGTTCACGGTCAGCGAGCTGGCCCGCTCGGCCGTCGACGGAGAACTTCGCGCACCCGCCGAGGCGGTGCTCGGCTCGCTGGACCCACCCACCCGTGCGGCGCTGGAACGCGTGGCGCTCATGGGCTCCACCTTCGACACCGACGGGTTCATCGCGATGAGCGATCTGCCCGAGGAACAGGCGTTCGACTGCCTGGACGCCGCCCTGGCCGTCCTGGTCATCGAGCGGACCCTGACCGGCTTCCGGTTTCGCCATCCGCTCATCCGCGAGGCCCTGCTGGACGCGGTTCCGCCGCACCGGCGTCCGGCCCTGCACCGGTCCTGCGCGCGCCGCCTGATCGAGTTCGGCGCGTCACCGGCACGCGTCGGCCACCATCTGATCGCCGCAGGTGACACCGATGCCGCTGTGCCTTTCGTGCTGCGCGCCGCGCAGACCGAGGTGGCGGTCGGCGCCTTCCGAGACGCCCTGTCCCTGGTGGAGTCGATTCTCGGCGCGGCCCGCGACGAGGACCTGGTAGCGGCCCTGACCCTGCGAGCCGACGCGCTCGCCGCGATCGGCGACGTCGCAGCACTCGCCGCCTACCGTGAGGCGCTCGCGGTGGCCGACCAACGGCAGGCTCGAGTGCTGCGGGCAAGGATGGGCCAGCTCGCGGTGGTGTCCGGGGACACCGACACGGCAGCGGCGATCCTGGACGGTCTGGAGCCCGACGGCGGGCCGGACGATTCGGCCGTCCTCCTCGCCCACGGTGCTCTCGCCTACTTCACCGGTGACATCGAGGGTGCCAGGGCGGCGGTCGCCGATTCGCTCCGCGCCGATCCGGCACAAGGCTCCGCCCTGCTCCAGTCGAATCTGGTCGCCCTGCGCGGATTGATCACGCACACCCGTGGTGAATGGAACCACACGCTGCGCGCAGAGCTGATGCGTACCCGCGACGACCCCGGGCTGGCCACCACCGTCTCCGACGCGCACCTCTGCGTCGCCGAATATCTGCTCTACGGGCCCACACCCTACGAGGACGTCATCGATCTCGCTCAAGGCCTGCGCCGTACCGCCCAGTCCTCCGGCGTTCTCCGGGCTGTCGCCTTCGCCAGAGCACTGGCCGGCGAGGCGGAACTACTCGCCGGCAATCTCGACGAAGCCGAGCGCGAACTCAGCACGGCCGTCGAGCTGCACCGCGAGATCGGCGCCACCGCCGGCGAGGCCCACTCGTTGCAGCGGCTCGCGGAGCTGCACCTCACCCGCGGTCATCAGTCCACCGCGACGCGGCTACTTCGTCGAGCCCTTCCCCTGGCGCGTGCCTCAGTGCTCGCCCCCCACCTGATTCAACGGATCTACGGCACGACGGTGGCCGCAGCGGACTCGCCGGAGGCCGCCCGGACGGCCATCGACGCGGCGAAGGCCGCCATGGCCCAGACCGACTCCTGCGAGTTCTGCGCCATCATGTTCGAGGTGCCTGCGGCCATCACCTGCGTCCGCATCGGCGACCTGGACGCGGCGCGGACGTTTCTCGCGGCTGCGGAACGGTCAAGCACCCTCTGGGAGGGTACGGCGTGGCAGGCCGCCACGCTGGAAGCCCGCGCGCGTCTCCTGGCAGCCGAAGGCGACACGGAGCAGGCACGGCAACTGCGCCACCGCGCGGCAGACATTTTCGACGATGTCGCACACCCACTGGACGCGGCCCGTTGCCGCGCCGGCTGATCCCGGTGCCTCGCGGGAGCCGCCGATCATCGACGGCGTCAGTCGAACAGTCGGTCGAGCGCTTCCTGTTCGAGGTCGCACCAGCGTTGGACGTCTTTCAACGCCTTGACGATTTCCTTCTCTTCGAGGTGGTGGGCGCCCTCCTCGCGGATGCACGCAATGCTGAACGGCCTGCCGACCGACGGTGAGGTCCGCTCCAGAGCCTCCAGCACCCGTGCCACTCCCACCACGCCGTACTCGGCGGTGCGGGTGGTCATCCGGAAGTGGGACAGCAGCGCGCCGGCCTGCTGGGCCATGGGTGCGCCGGAGCCGATGGCGTGGAAGCCCACATCCTCGTAGCGGCCGATGAGCCCGTTGGGGTTGATCTCCACGATCCACGGCCCGCCCTGGCTGTAGCCGGCCGCGAGCAGGTACGCCGACACCCCGCCGCCGCTGCCCTCGCCGGGCACGTCCGGAATGTAGTTCTGGTAGTGCTTCTTGAAGACGGGCAGGACGCGCTCCTGCAACTCGTCCCCGATGTCGGGTGCTTCGAGGATGGCGGTGGCCGACTCCTCGAGGAGGGGGCGCAGGTCGTTGAGTACTCCGCGTGCGCCGCTGCCGCCCCAGGCGGCGCAGGTGCCCAGTGGGTGCAGCTTCTGGGCGGGGAAGCTCAGACCGCGGCCGCTCTCGGTGATCTGGGAGTCCGCGCCGATCACCACCCCGTCGCTGCAGACAACGGCGAGTACGACGGTCATGGGGTCCTCCTGGCAGGGGTGAGGGGTTGGGCGCGAGGTACCCGGCCGTCCGTCTGCCTACACCCCGAGTTGCAGCCAGACGCCGACGCGCTCGGTGACCCTGTGGCGCCCACCGAGGGCGTGCTGGTCCTGCAGCCACGAGGTCATGGTGTCGGATCCGCCCGGACCTCCGCTTCGAGTTCGGATTCGTCGACGAGGCCGGCCACGAAGGTTTCGAAGTCGGGGGCGAGGACCGTGATCCGGTAGTTCCACTCCTGGTCGACGTGTACGACGGCCGGCTCGCCGGCCGAACGGTAGTCGAGGGCGATCATGTCGTGGCCCGCCGACGGGCAGTCGGCGATGTAGACGCCGATGTCGGGGTAGCCCCATTCCGCGACCCAGAACGCGCTGCCGAACTCGCCGCACAAGCTGAAACGAGCAGTTCGACCGATCGCGGCGAGCATGTCCACGCCGACGTGGTCTTCCGCCCATGAGGTCGGGCTGGGTGCAGGGTGGGCGGTACGGGCGAGCGAGCCGCCGTTGTGCCGACGGGCCAGATCGACGTACGCGGTGGGCAGTTGCCGCCCAAGCTGCGCCTGCACCGACCGCAGGACCTCGTCGGTGAGCGGGTCTTCCAGCGGGCCGGCTCCGTCGAAGACGGCTTCGGGATCGAGCACCGGTCGATGGTAGTCGGTGGAAACAGCGCTTCTGTTCAGGAGTCGCGATTACCGACTTTGATACATGCCGGAGGTGATTGTTTCACGGCACCGAAACATTGGCGCTGCTGATTGTGACCCAGTCGTTACAGCTCGCACACTCCTGTGCGTCATGTTCCGGTCGAACGGAGGAACACATGCGTCTCCGATCACTCGTCAGCACAGCGCTGGCTGCGGTCCTGGCCGCCGCCGGCGCACTCATGCCGACGGCACCTGCCGCAGCCGCCACCGCTGACCGTTGGGGGTTCGCCTACGTCAACAACCCCACCGTGCCGGCCTGGACCGTGCTCGACACCACCCGGCAGTGGGGCAGCTGGAAGACGGCATTCCCGACCGCCTGGGCCCAGGGTGCCAAGCTTGCACCTGGCCGGTTCCAGGTCCGCTTTCCGCAGGTAGGCGCCGGTCCGCGGGGCGTGCCGCACGTGACCCCGGTGAACCGGAGCGGGCATTACTGCGAGGTGGTCCGCTGGGGCCAGTCCGGTGCCGACCAGATCGTTGAGGTGCAGTGCCACCGGCCCGGCGGCGCACCCGACGACACTCCGTTCACCGTGCTCTGGACCACCAGCTCGGGCGTGTTGCCGGCCGGCAACTCCTATGCGTACGTGCAGTGGGCTAGCGGCGCGTTGACGCAGTCGTACAACTCCACGGGCATGGCGAACGCGGCCGGGGCGTTCGGCGTCGGCCAGTACGCGGTGCGGCTGCCCGGGGTGGGGCTGCCCGACCTGCTCGCCGGCAACGTGCAGGTCACCGCCGTGCATCCGAACGCCAATCCCCGCCGATGCAAGGTCAACTCCTGGGGCCCGGTCAGCACCTACGTGCAGGTGGAGGTCTTCTGCTACGACCAGGCCGGCGCGTTCACCAACACCGACTTCGTCCTCTCGTACCACCGCCGACGGTCGGTGGTCGGCTCCTTCGGCCCGCCGAACTACATCGGATACCTGGGTACCGCCGTCGGCGGACCGACCAACGACAACTCGATGGCCGGTGTCGGTGCCAACACGGTGGTGCCGCTGGCGCCCACCGGCCGCTTTCTGGCGACCTTCCCGCAGCTCGGTGTCAGGGAGACGCACGCCCAGGTCGTGGCGCAGGGGCCGGGCAGCAACTACTGCCACCTCACCCAACCCTGGTCGTACACCACTGACGCCGAGGTCGACGTGATCTGCTTCGACAACGCCGGCATGGTCACCCCGCACCGTTTCCTGGCCACCTTCACGTCCCGGGTCTGACGGCGGGGCAGCGTCGGCGGTGGCCCCGGGGCAGGCCGCCGCCGACGCTGCGGCGTCCGGTTCCGCACCATCGCCGAGGTGTCGGCGCCTGGCGGGGCCGAGTAGACCCATCGTCACGTTCGGGCCGACGCTTCCCCTGTCGTTCCCCGGCTCTGGTGCAGCAGGGTGAGCAGGCCGTGGCCGTCGTCGATGCGGGCGTCCGGTCGCAGCTGGGGGTGCGGTGGTTCGTGGTCGGTGCGAGGGGAACGCATGAGGATCGCGGCAGCGGCACCGGCACGTCGGGCGCAGGCGACGTCGCGGTGCACGGTGTCGCCGATGAACCAGCACTCTCCGATCGGTACGCCCATGGCGTCGGCGGCCAACCAGGCCAGCCGCGGGTTGGGTTTACGGAGTCCGGCTTCGTCGCTGTAGAACTCGGCGGCGAACAGGTCGGACAATCCGGCGGCCGCGAGGAAGTCGCGATGCGCGGCCCCGCAGAGCGCGTTGCTGACCACGGCCATCGGCAGACCCGCAGCCGCCGCGGCGTGCAACGCCTCCGGGATCCCAGGGCGGACCTGCCAATCCGATCGCCAGGCCCAGGCGTACGCCAGTGGGGTCGCCGCCTCCTCGACCGCCGTGCGGGCCGGCGCGGGCCAGGAGTGGGTGACGAAGTCCGCCCACACCCGGGCGTGGGGCAGTTCGATGGGATCGTCGAGGTGGCCGCTGTCGTCGCGCCACCTGGCGTACGCCCTGCTGCCCTCGGTCAAATCGGTGATGATCTGCGCGACCGCCACGGTGTCGCCGACCAGGTCGGCCAGCCGCCGGACCAGGTCCGGTGGAGCCGGTGACTGTCGCGGAGCGTCGGCCAGGACGCCACCGAAGTCCAACAGAAGCGCACGAGGCGATCGCAGCATGCCACCATCCTGGCGTACGCAGGACAGAGAAGCTGCGCTCGACGCAACCGATGAAGGCGGGGGCACGGTCCTTGACGGTGGTGGGGCGGTGCGCTCGGCACCGCCCCACCCCTGCTGATGGTTACGGCCAGAAACTCTGTCGGGTGTAGACGAGGTTGCCGGGGACCGGCGTGCCGTTGACGCGGTACTCGGTGTACGCCCAGACGTCGCCCTCGGCCAGCGGCTTGTTCGGCTCCAGCGTGAAGAACACGCTTTCGCCGCGCTGCGAGGTGGAGGGCAGGGTCAAGGTGGCATCCGAGTACGTGGCGTTACGGCTGATGATGGCGTGGCGCAGTTCGAAGTCGACGACCGGGCCACCGGGTATCTGCGCGAACACGTACGCGGTGTAGCGGCCGGGCTCGGGCATGAACTTGTACGCCTGCTCCGCGCTGGTCCAGGAGCCGCTGCTGCGGTGGATCAGCGTGTCGCCCTTGTACAGGTAGAGGTCCAGGTTGGTGTTCGGGTTGGTGGTGTCGGTCTGCACGATGATGCCGGCGGTGTTCGCCGGCACGGTGAAGTCGACCTTCTTCACTCCGGTGGCGTTCGGGTCGAAGACACCGCCGACGACCCCGGCCGGCATCGAGTACGACGCGCGCCGCATCGGCGTGTAACCGGTGCTGCGGCCGGCGAGTGGCCCGGTGAACCCGGGCTGGAAGAAGCCGAAGGCACCGTTGGTGATCCGACCGAACTCCTCCCCGTCGTCACCGTACGACCGGGGGGTGATGCCCCACGGACGGGCGGCGACCGGGATCCGGGCGCTGTGGGCCTTGCCGCGCCAGGTGATCGACCCGGTCACGTAGCGGTCCCAGGGTGCGCTGCCGCGGCTCAGCGTGATGGTCACCGCGGCGGATTGACCGGGTGCCAGGGTCACCGATGCCGGTGACACGGTGACCTTCATGCCGGGCAGGCCGGAGACCGAGGACCGGTAGGTCTCGCGGGTCTTGCCCACGTTGGTCAGGGTGCGGGTGAGGCGTACCGGGCGGGTCCCGTCGTACTCGCGCAGCGAGATGGCGGGCAGGTTGAGTTCGCTGCCGTCGGGTTCGGCCGTTTCGCTGAACTCGATCAGTTCTGCCGCCGTCGGCTCGATGACCAGTCCCGGGTCGGTGGCCCGGGCCAGGTCGACCAGGCCGCTGCCCTGGTCGAGGGGGCTGCTGGTGCCGACGGTGTCGGTGGCGGTGGTGCGTAGCGCGGAGGCGACCGCGCCGGGCGACCAGTCCGGGTGCGTGGCGCGCAGGATCGCTGCGGCTCCGGCCACGTACGGTGAGGCCATCGAGGTGCCGGAGTACGCGTCGTACTCCCGTCCGAAGTTCCCCGGCGGTGCGACCGCGGCGATGATGTTCGAACCGGGCGCGACCAGGTCCGGCTTGAGTACGCCGGTGGCCACGCGGTTCGGGCCGGTGGAGGAGAAGTCCGCGACGCTGGGTAGGCCGGGGAGGCTGGACCCGTCACCGCCGGTGTGCAGTGACGCCGTCGCCGTGGTGGGGTGGCGCATCAGATAGTTGAACAGCTTGCCGGCCTGTTGTGCGGTCGGCAGGGAGATCACCGGGAAGTTGAAGATGGAGTTGATCCGGTAGTTGCCCGCCGGATCGAAGAGCACCATCGCCACCCCGCCCTTGGCCTTGATCTCGGCGGCGGCGCCGAAGATGTCGTACATGGCGCAAGCGACCACTTTGCCCTTGATCTTGGCGGGGTCGAGGCTGCCGGGATCGCAGTACGAGGCTCCCAGGTTCAGCGAGCCGGCCTGCTCGCCGAAGACCATGGGCCGCGGGCCGCCACCGGGCATGGCGTCCAGCGAGCTGCCGACCAGCTTCGTGCCGTCGTGCAGCTTGATGGTGGCCTCGTCGAGCTTCGTCACCGCAGCGCCGACCGTGGTCACCCAGGGCGACGCGTTGCTGATCGCTCCGCTCACGATGCCGGTGTTGCCCGCCGATGCCGCGACGAAGACGCCGGCCAGCGAGGCGTTGAGCAGGGCGACGCCGATGGGGGTGTTGGCCTCCCAGTCACCGAACTCGGTGCCGATCGAGAGGTTGAGCACCTGCACGCCGTCGGCGATCGCCGCGTCGATTCCGGCGATGATGTCGGCGTCGTAGCCCGCACCGGCCCAGAGCACCTTGTAGACGGCGATCTGGGCGTCCGGTGCCACGCCGGAGACGGGACCGAAGCGCTGGCCGTCGATCGTCACGCTCGACAGGGGGAGACCGGCCACGGTGGAGGCGACGTGCGTTCCGTGCCCGCTCATGTCGCGCGGAGACAGCATCTCGCCCTCGGGTACCGAACCTCGGATGGCGACCCACGCGTCGGCGAAGTACCGGGCACCGACGATCTTGCCGTTGCAGTGCTCGGCCACGAAGGCCACGCCGGTCTGGCAGGTGCCCCGCCAGGTCGAGGGGGCGGCCATCCGCTTGGCGAACGACGGGCTCTCCGGCCAGATGCCGGTGTCCAGGACGCCGATCACCATGCCCGCGCCCGTGCCAGGGCCGGGCTTGACCGGCGGACCGGGCTTGCCGGGCTTGGTCGGCGGGCCGGGCTTGCCGGGCTTGGTCGGCGGGCCGGGTTTGCCGGGCTTGGTCGGCGGGCCGGCGGCGCCGGTCGCCTCCGGCTGGTCCGCGTCGGCCGGGGTGCCGGACGGCGGGGTGGCGAGGGCGGCCGGCGTCAACGGCGTACGGGTGCCGAGCGCCTGCGAGGCGGTGACGGCCCGGACCCGCTTGTCCGCGCGCAACGTGCTCACCTGCTGGGCGGTCAGTCGTGCCGAGAACCCGTTGAAGGCGGTGGTGTAGACCGCGCTGACCTGGATCCCGGCGGCGGTGGCGACGGCGGTCCGCTGCGAGTCGAGGTGCTTGCGGTACGCCCGCGACGGCGCCGAGGTCGTGTCGATTGGGTCGCCTGCTTCAGGGCGGGTGCGGGCCAGACCTGACACACCACCGGCGTACCTGGTCAAGGGCTCCTCGGCCAGTTCGACGATGTACAGGCCGGTGCCGGCCTCGTCCACGGCCGCCTGCGGGCCGGTCTCCCGGCTGTCACCGGGCCGACGGTCGGCCCCGCCGGCCAGAGTGGCCGTCCGGTCGGCGGTGAAGTAGCCGTTGCCGTCATCCCTCGGCTCTGCGGGTGCCGCCGATCCGGGGACACCTGTGACGCCGATGACCAGGGCGAAGAGCAGCGCTGGTAACGCCAGTCTTCGGCACCTGTTCCTGCTCGTGCTGTTAGCCACGAGGCTCCTTTCAATGCTCCTTTATGGAGCTCCAACGATTGGTCGCGACCCGCCTGCGGGCAGCGTCCTCACCCAAGTGGTGAATGGTTAATCGACTGTTCGACATTTGTTAAGGTTCATTACTGAGGCGAAGATCACAATTCGCTCCGTCACTGAACCTTCACCCGGTCGGGCGCGCATCGACGCAGCTCGGCGGGGTGGTGTTCCTCGTGGTCGCCAGAGGGCCGAGGCCCGGCGGTGGAGGTTCTCGCGCGCTCGATCCGCTCATGCCCGGTGCAGCCCACCGGCGGCAGCGGTGTGTCGAGGGCGACATATGTTGTAACACCGAATATCTGTCCGGCATAACTTGTTTGGAGAAGCAGGATGACCTGAGGAGGAAGAGCGATGACCAACCACGCCGTAGTCGCCCGGCAGGCCGGAGAGAAGGTCGACGATGTCGTTTGAGATCGGGCTGATCACGTTCGGGGAGCTCACCGCCGACCCGGCCACCGGCCGGCTGCCTGAGCCGCGCCAGCACCTGCGGAGTCTCGTCGAGCTCGCCCGGGTCGCCGACCAGGGCGGCCTGGACGTTCTGGGCGTGGGGGAGCACCACCGCTCGGACTTCGTGGCGACGGCGCCGCCGATGGTGCTGGCGGCGATGGCCGAACACACCAGTCGACTCCGTTTGACCAGCGCCGTCACCGTGCTCGGCTCCGAGGACCCGGTCCGCGTCTGGGAACAGTTCGCCACCCTGGACCTGCTCTCCGGTGGCCGTGCCGAGATCATCGCCGGCCGCGGGTCGTACACCGAGTCCTTTCCACTGTTCGGCTACGACCTCGCCGATTACGCGGAGCTGTTCCGGGAGAAGCTCGACCTGCTGCTGCGGATCCGTGAGACCAACCCGCTCAGCTGGTCGGGCGGGCGCTTCCGCGCGCCGCTACAGGAGGCCGACATCGCACCCCGGTCCCTGCAGGACGAACTGCCGGTCTGGGTCGGTGTCGGCGGAACCCCGGCCTCCGCCGCCCAGACCGGTGCCCGTGGGCTGCCCATGATGCTCGGCGTCCTGCTCGGCACCGTCGACGGTCACGCCGGCATCACCGAGCTGTACCGACGCGCAGCCGAACAGGCCGGTCACGACCCGGCCACCCTGCGGGTCGGGGTCGGCGTGCAGGGCTACGTCGGCAGCACCAGCCAGGAGGCGCGGCGGACGATGTACCCGTACTTCACCGCCGGATTCCGCGACAACAACCACAAGCGGGGTCAGGGATTCGTGCTCACGCCCGAGAAGTTCGACGCCTTCACCGGCCCACGGGGAGCCCTCGTCGTCGGTAGCGCCCAGGAGGTCATCGACAAGGTCGCGGCCTACCACGAGGCGTACGGGATCAGCCGGTTGCTGCTGCACATCGGCTTCGGCGGGATGCCGCAGGGGCAACTGCTCGCGTCGGTGGAGCGGCTGGCCACCGAGGTCGCCCCAGTTCTCCGCCGGGAGCTCACCGTCCCGGCGACCACCTACCCCGGCACGACGGGCGGACACGGGACGACCGTGACGCCCGGATCGAGTGCCGAACCGATCAACAACTGACCAGACGGGGGAACAGTGACAAACATCGACAGCAGTGACGTGGTCGTCGTCGGTGCCGGCACGGCCGGCTCGGTGGTCGTCCGGCGGCTCATCGACGCGGGACATCGCGTCACCGTCCTGGAGGCCGGCCCGACGGACGGACGGCCCGAGATCGGCAGCCCGTTCGGGGCGGGAGCCCTGTTCGCCAGTGAGGTGGACTGGAAGCTGTCCACAGTGCCGCAGGCGCACGCCAACAACCGCGTTCTCTACCAGCCTCGCGGCCGGAGTCTCGGCGGCAGCACGATCCTCAACGGCATGCTGTACGTCCGCGGCGCGCGAAGCGACTACGACGCGTGGGCCGCCGCCGGTGCCACCGGTTGGTCGTGGCGGGAGGTCGAACCGTACTTCCGTCGGATCGAGAACTACGACGGACCGGGCCGGGCCGGCCGAGGCACCGACGGGCCGCTGCGGGTGCACCACAACACCGACCCGGACCCGCTCGTGACCGCCTTCGTCGACGCGGCTGTTCAGGCCGGACACCCCTACAACGACGACTACAACGCCGAGGACAGCCGGGGCGCGAGCTACGCGCAGGCCACCCTTCACCGGGGGGAGCGGGTGACCGCATGGCGGGCGTACGCGCAACCGGTCGCCGATTCCGCGTCGCTGCGGGTCATCACCGACGCGTTGGTGACGAGGATCGTCATCGAGAACGGCCGGGCGGTCGGCGTCGAGTACGTCCGCGACGGCCAGCGGCGCGTCATCCGGGCCGAGAAGGAGGTCGTGCTCTCCGCCGGTGTCTTCGGCACCCCGCACCTTCTCATGCTCTCCGGCATCGGTGCCCCCGAGCACCTACGCCAGCACGGCATCGAGGTGGTGCGGGAGTTGCCCGGCGTCGGGCGGAACCTCCGCGACCACGTGGGTAGCCCCATGGTGTGGGAGAGCCGTCTCGACGTTCCGGCGCCCCGGATGACCGGCATCGAGGCGCAGCTGATCACCGATTCGGCGGACACCGGGACGATCCAGCCCGACCGCCAGGCGGTCTTCATCTCCTTCGTCTACTCCACCATCACGGAGAACCTGCCGGACCGGGGATTCACCGCCCTGGCCCTGCTGCTGCACCCGCACAGTCAGGGCGAGGTGCGGCTGCGCTCCGCGGACCCCGCCGACGCGCCGCTGATCGACCCCGGCATCCTGTCCGACCGCCGCGACCTGGACGCGCTGGTCGACCATCTCGAATCACTGCGGGATGTCGCCCGGCAGCCGGCGCTCGACACGTGGATCAAATCCGAGGTCTATCCCGGGCCCGACCGCATGAGCCGCGGCGAGCTCCGCGACTACGTGAGGGCGTCGGTGGACAGCGGCCAGCACCAGGTGGGTACGGCACGCATCGGCACCGACCCGCTGGCCGTCGTCGATCCTCAGCTCGTCGTGCACGGCGTGGCAGGGCTGCGGATCGCCGACGCCTCGGTCATGCCCGTCACGCCCGCCGGCAACACCGCCGCACCGACCCTCATGATCGGGGAGCGGGCGGCCGATCTGATCCTGGACAACCGCTGATCCGAGAGCAGGCTCGCGGCAGTGTCCAGTTCGGACTGTAACGCGTCGATATTGACGAGCGCGACCATTCAGCGCATTACCTGCTGTTCTGTGCTCGGTTGTTGGCAAGGGGAACTGATGTGCCCTTGACGGACTGAGAAAAGAACGTGCGCTGCGTGTGTCGATCGTGAAGGCATGCGCGTACGCTGATTCACCATCACGCGGTCCCTAATTCTAGGAGGTGATCACGGTGAAGGGTGACGTTCGTGGAGTGGCCAACGCGGTCTGACGGTCAGTGAACCGGCGTCAGCGACAAGGAATTGCCTCTTGTCGCTGACGCACCGAGAGTCCTAGCCGGCAGCATCATGCTCTTGAGCTGCTGACACTCGCTGCCGGCTAGGCGCCTCGACCCGCTTGCGGACCGCGTGAATTCGATCTCCGCGGTCTGTCGAATAGCATTACGGCTCATCGACAACGAGCCAATCAGTGGCATTCTGATCCGAAGAGAGGACTGGTTCGGGCGTTCGTCATTCCGTGCCACGGGAATGTCATTATCGCCGCGCCCGATCAGCTGTCGGCTGTGGGTTCTTCCAGCTTCCGGGCGATCCGTTCGATGGCGCTGAAGTCTTCCGCGTCGAGTCGGTCGATGAAATGACGTCGTACCGACTCGACGTGGGTCGGTGCGGCCTCTTCGAGAGCGGCCAGACCCTGGGCGGTGAGGGTGAGCAGGCAGCCGCGACCGTCGTTCGGGTCGGGGGTGCGTCGCAGCAGACCGCGAGCCTCCATCCGGGTGGCGTGCCGGGACAGACGACTGCGTGACCAGCCCATCTTGTCGGCCTGCTCGCCCAGGCCGCTTGTGTGGTCGGGTCGCTCCGAGAGGGTGCTCAGCACCTCGTAGTCGGGTTCGGAGAGCCCGATCGCCGCGAGATCACCGGTGGTGCCGGTCGAGACGGCGACCATCACCCGCCGGTACGCCCGCCACGCCCGCTCCTCGTCCGGATTCAACCAGCGTACGGGCTTCGCTGCCGGCTTCGTTGACATGTAATCAATCTAGCACCTACGATTCGTTTCCATGTCAACGAGATCGATTCGTGTTCTTGCCCTGGTGTGCAGCACCCGCCCCGGCGCCCTCGGCCCGGTCGTCGGGCAGTGGCTTGTCGAAACGCTCACCCCACGGGCTGCGGGGCTCGGCGTCGAGCTCGTACCGGTCGCCATCGGCGACCTGAACCTGCCGTTCCTGGACGAGGAGGAGCATCCGGCGTCGGGCAGCTACCGGCACGAGCACACGCTGCGCTGGAGCGAGACCGTCGACGCTGCGGACGGCTTCATCGCAATCACCCCGGAGTACAACTACGGGATGCCGGCGACCCTGAAGAACGCGCTGGACTACCTCAGTCGCGAATGGGCGTGGAAGCCGTTCGGGTTCGTCAGCTACGGCCACACCTCGGCCGGCACCCGGGCGGTCCAGCACGCCAAGCAGGTGGTCACCACGTTGCGCCTGGTCCCGCTCGGTGCCACCGTCGCGATCCGTATCGGCGCGGCAATGCAGGACGGGCGACTGCGGCCCGACGCCGCCCACCACGCGGCGGGTGTCGGCCTGCTGGAGGAACTGGTCCGGGTCGCGCACGCGCTGCGGCCGATGCGGGAACGCGCGCACGTCGGATCCAGCCCCGGTCCGCTGCCTGGTTCCTACGCCAGACGACTGACGGCCGACGACGCGGGCCAGGTGACGGTGCTCCAGCGGTGCTGCTGGGTGGACGAGGCCCTCGCCAACGACACAATGGACATACCGGCCCTGCACGAGTCGCCGGAGCAGGTGCGAGAGTGGCTGACCAGTTGGCACGCCACCGGCCTGTGGCGGGACGGCCGACTACTGGGCATGGTGCGGTCCCGCCGCGTCGACACCGACTGGCACGTGGGCCGGCTCGCTGTCGCTCCTGACCTGCGCGGCCAGGGGCTGGGCCGGTGGCTGCTGCGGACCGCCGAAGCCGCCGCCGATCCCGACTGCCGTCGCATGGTGCTGTTCACCGGGGCGAGGAGCCAGCGCAACATCGACCTCTACCACAGCGAGGGGTACCGACAGGTGTCGCTCGCCAGCCCGGACGGCACCACCTGCCTGGCCAAGCCGGCAGCCTGAGGAATCGCTGCCGCGCCCCCGGTCGGCGATCGTCTCTTGACCTCACCTGTGGTTGAGGTTTGAGACTGGCTCCTGCGGCGACGGATCACGGGGAGGCCACACATGAAGGCAGTGGTGTTCAGACAGGTCGGCGGGCCAGAGGTGCTGGAGTGGGCTGAGGTCGAGACGCCGCAGGCGGGCCCCGGCCAGGTCCGGGTGAGTGTGCGGGCGGCCGGCGTGCAGCCCATCGACTGCGCGGTACGCGCCGGGTCTACGCCCGACTGGGCGCGGGCCCCACTGCCCGCGGTGCCGGGCAACGAGTTCACCGGAGTGGTCGATCAGGTTGGTGACGGGGTCGACGGCGTCGCCGTCGGTGACGAGGTGCTGGGCTTCGGCTTCATGAACGCCGCGGCCGAGTTCATCGTGGTACCCGCCGACCAGGTGACCGCCAAGCCGGCCGCCATGCCCTGGGAGGTCGCCGGAGGGTTCAGCGGCGCGGCCCAGACCGCGCACATCGCCCTCGAACAGATCCGGCCCGCGTACGGCGAAACCCTGCTCGTGCACGGCGCGGCCGGTGCCGTCGGCGCGGTGGCGGTGCAACTCGCGCTGCGGGCCGGAGCCCGTGTGGTGGGCACGGCCGGTGCTGCCAACCAGGACTATCTGCGTACCCTCGGCGCGGTGCCTGTGGTCTACGGCCCTGACCTGGTCGACCGTCTCCGCGGCCTGTTGCCGGACGGCGCCGATCTGGTGCTCGACGGTGCCGGCGGTGAGGCGCTCACCGCGTCCCTGGCCCTCTGCGCCGACCGCTCCCGGATCCTCACCCTGACCGAGCACGCCCGCGCTGCCGACCTCGGCATCCGGACCACCCCGAACCTGCGTTCCGCTGCCCGCCTCGCTGCTCTCGCCGCCCTCTATGCCACAGGTGACCTGCGCTTCCCTGTCCGTCGGACCTATCCGATGGCGAAGGCCGCCGACGCCCATCGGGAGGTGGAGACCGGCCACGGCCGGGGCAAGGTGGTCCTGGTCCGATGAAGGTCGGCGTGATCCTGCCCTCGCTGACCATCCAACGGCGAGACTCCCTCGACCTTGCCGCCGCCGCCCGCCACGCGGAGGACGCTGGTCTGGACAGCGTGTGGCACGGCGATCATCTCGCCGTCGGGATGCCCACCGTGGACTGCACGATCGCCCTGGCCGTCGCCGCGACCGCCACCGCCCGCATCCGGATCGGCGCGAGCGTCTTCATTCCCGCGATCCGCCCGTTGGTGTGGGCCGCGAAGCAGGTGGCGAGCCTGCAACTGGTCTCCGGCAACCGGCTCCTGCTCGGTGTCGGCTCCGGTGGTGGTGCCGCCCAGTGGGCGGCGGCGGGTGTCGCCTTCCGCGAGCGCGGCCCGCGTACCGACACCGCGCTGCGGCTGCTACCCGGACTGTTGGCGGGCGAGTCGGTGACCATGCCGGACGGGAGCGCGGTCACCCTCTCGCCCGGTGTCGAGGTTCCGCCGCTGTGGGTGGGCAACGCCTCGACGCTGGCGATCGACCGGGCAGCCCGGCTGGGCGACGGCTGGTTCCCGTCACTGATCACTCCCACGGCACTGGCGCAGGGCCGGGAGCGACTCAATGCGGTGGCCGCCGCTGCCGGCCGACCGGTGCCGACGGTGACCATCGGTGCCACCGGTGCGTTGGGCGACGCCCCGGGCACGCCCTCCCGTACAGAGTTGGCGGCAGGGCTGGCCGGCGCGTACCGGCACACCGCCCGCGACGCCGAGGAGCTTCCCGTCACCGGTGGGCCGGACGAGGCCGCCGCACGCCTCGCGGAGTACGCCGCCCACGGCGCGAACCATGTGGTCATCGGATTGTCCGGCCCGGACTGGCGGGCACAGGTCGATCTCCTCGCCGAGGTTCGCCGCCGGTTACCAGGACCGGGTGACGAGTGATTCGCGGGTTTTGTCCGCCAGCTTAGGATCAAGGACATGAATTCCGATCTCGACACCCTGCCGAAGATCAGTGCGCCGGCGACGCGGGCGCTGCACAACGCCGGCTACACGACGCTGCGCGATCTCGTCGGGGTGTCGCGCGCCGAGTTGGCCGAGCTGCATGGCATGGGACCGAAGGCACTCGGGATCATCGAGAGTGCGCTTGAGGAGCACAACCTGACTCTCGGTAGGTGACGCAAGGTCTGGCATGACGTGCCGGCGGGCTCACCGGTTCAACGGGGTTCAGGACGCCCGACGGGTCGGCATGTCGGCCAGCCAGACGTCCGCCAGCTCGTTGAGCGGCACGTCGAGGGCCTGGCTGAGGCAGACCACCGTGCCGAACGCCGGTGCGGGCAGGCGACCGGCCTCGATCTTGCGCAGGGTCTCGGGGGAGATGCCGGCTGCCAGGGCCACCTCGACGAGGCTGCGGCCGGCGCGCGCGGCCCGCAGCGCCGTTCCGAGGCGCTGGCCCGCCGCGATCTGTTCGGCGGTGAGCGGTTGGCGAACCATGCCAGCAGGATAGTCCGCCGACGCCCCGACCCGTCATGGTATAAAAATACCGCTTCATCGAGGGGGGGTTGTCGTGATCGAGTTGAAGTCCGCCGAGGAGATCGGCCGGATGGCGGTGACCGGCCAGTTCGTCGGCGAACTGCTCGCCGAGTTGCGCACTGTCGCCGCAGTCGGCGTCAACCTGATGGACCTCGAACACCATGCCCGTCGCCGCATCGCCGAACGCGGCGCCGAATCCTGCTACTGGGACTACGCTCCCTCGTTCGGTCGGGGGCCGTTCCGCAACGTGCTGTGCCTGTCGGTAAACGACGCGGTGCTGCACGGCCTGCCCCACGACTACGTGTTGCGCGACGGCGACCTGCTCAGCATTGACATGGCGGTCGGCATCGACGGTTGGGTCGCCGACTCGGCGCTCTCCTTCGTCGTCGGCACACCCGACCCGGCCGACCTGAGGCTGATCGAGGCCACCGAGGTCGCACTGGAGGCCGCCATCGCCGCCGCCCAGCCCGGTGGTCGCCTCGGTGACATCTCCGCCGCGATCGGCGAGGTCGCCGAGGCGTACGGCTACGGGGTCAACGCCGAGTTCGGCGGACATGGCATCGGCCGCACCATGCACGAGGCCCCGCACGTGGCCAACAACGGCCGTCCCCGCCGCGGGCTGAAGCTCGACCCCGGCCTGACCCTGGCCATCGAGCCTTGGTTCTGCCGCTCCACGGACAAGATCAGGTACGACAGCGACGGCTGGACGATCCGCTCCGCCGACGGCTCCCGCACCGCCCACTCCGAACACACCGTCGCCATCACCGACGCCGGCCCGCAGGTGCTGACCCGGCGGCCCGCGCCCGGTCACTGACAGGGACTTTTCCGTCCAGATCCGTAAACCTCTCATTCTTGCTACAAAAGGGATGAGGTGGTGATTCCGGGCGGAAGAGGTGACCGTGACAGCGGGTGACAGCGCGGCCGGTCGAACCAAGCCCCCCAGACGCAATTTCGTGGCGATCATCGCGATCGTCGTGCTGTCCCGGTGCCTTCTTCGGCTACAACCAGGGCGTCATCAGCGGAACCCTGAGCGACATCCGTCAGGCCTTCCACGCGGACACCTTCGCCGTCGAGGCGGCGGCGAGCTGGGTGACGATCGGCGCGTTGGTCGGTGCGTTGGTCGGTGGTCATCTCGCGGACCGGATAGGTCGGCGGGGCGCCCTGTGGGTCGCCGCCGCCACGTACATCCTCGGCACGGTCGTCCAGGCTGCCGCGCCGAGCATCGCCGTACTGTCCGGTGCGCGGCTGGTGCTCGGCGTGGGTATCGGGGTGGCGTCGGTCGCCGGGCCGATGTTCGCGGCCGAGGCCGCCCCCGAGCGGATCCGGGGCGGGCTGGTGGCGGTCTACCAGCTCTCGATCACCGCCGCGATCTTCATCGGCTACCTCGCCGACGAGTTGTTCACCCGATCCGGGTCGTGGCGCTATCTGCTGGGCGCCGCGGTGCTGCTGGGCGTGGCCCTGATCCTGATCACCGTCGTGATACCGGACTCCGCGATCTGGTACCTGCGCCGGGGCGACCGGGATCGGGCGCAGCGTTCGTTGGCGCGTACGGTGCCGCAGGCGAAGGTGCAGTCCCGGCTCCAGGACATGGAGCAGAGCCTGCGGGGCAGGCGGGCGAGCTGGCGGGAACTGCTGTCCGCGCAGTGGCGGCGGCCGTTGGCTCTCGGCATCGGGCTGGCGCTGTTCCAGCAGATGACAGGCATCAACGGCATCATCTACTACGCGGACTCGATCTTCGCGGCGGCGGGATTCCGGACGGCCGAGGCGCAACTGTCCGCCACGACGTGGGCGATCGGCGCCGTCAACACCGTCTTCGCCGTGGTGGCCGTCGGTCTGCTGGACCGGGTCGGCCGACGTCCCCTGCTGCTGGTGGGGCTGTTGGGCATGGCCGCCGCGCTGGTCATGGTGAGTGTGAGCTTCCTGAAGCTCGGCTCCGGGCGGTCGGGAACCGAGACGCCGGGGCTGCCCGACGCGGGTGTCTTCCTGCTGTCCGGGGTGATCCTGTTCATCGCCTTCTACGCCATGACGATCGGCCCGGCGACCTGGACCATCATCAACGAGATCTATCCCGGCCCCATCCGGGGACGGTGCGTCGCCATCGCCTCGGCGACCCACTGGGGCGCCGAGTACGTGATCACGCAGTTCTTCCTGAGCCTGCTCGACGCGCTCGGCCGGGCCGGTGTGTTCGCGCTCTTCGCCGGGCTGTGCGCGCTCGGGTTCGTGTTCGTCTGGCGGTACCTGCCCGAGACCAGGGGCAAGACGCTGGAACAGATCCAGGACATGTGGGCCGCCGGCGGCAGGGCCCACGGTCACCGAAAGCCTTAAATCCTGTCTCTCGGATCAAACCACCGCAAACCGGTCTAACTAGTCCTACAGTCGGACGTGGCATTCGGTAGGTCGATGAGCGGGAACGCCAGACGCGGCAGCAGGGTGGCTCGGCGCGAACCCGTACCGACGGGTCCGCCCAACCGGCCGGCGACGCCATCCGGCGACTGCTGAGAAGGATCAGGAAATGCATCTCACTCCGAGAGAATTCGACAAGCTCACCATCCTCTCGTTGGCGATGGTGGCCAATGCCCGGCGGGCGAAGGGTCTGAAGCTCAACCATCCCGAGTCGGTGGCGGTGATCTGCGCCGCGGCCCTGGAGGGCGCCCGCGAGGGCAAGACCGTCGAAGAGGTCATGAACGACGCACGCACCGTGCTCAAGGCCGACGACGTGATGCCCGGCGTGGGGGACATGATCCCGATGCTCCAGGTCGAGGCGGTGTTCACCGACGGATCCCGGCTGATCACCATCCACTCGCCCATTCAATGAGGCGCTCCCTTTCGTGACAGAGCGAGGCAGAAATGGCGAAACAACATCCGGGACCGAACTCCAAGCACCTGCGCCCGATCGGTGGATACAAGCTCAGCGACCAGCCGTTGGAGCTCAACGCCGGCCGTCCGGTGATCGAAGTCGTCGTGCACAACACCGGTGACCGGCCCATCCAGGTCGGCTCCCACTTCCACTTCTTCGAGGCGAACCGGTACCTCGAATTCGATCGACCGGCCGCCTTCGGCAAACGACTCAACATCCCGGCGACCACGTCGATCCGGTTCGAGCCGGGTGACCGCAAGACCGTGCAACTGATCCCGTTCGGTGGTCTGCAACGCGTGTACGGGTTCAACGGCCTGGTCCAGGGCTGGACCGGCGACGACCCGACGCCGCCGGACTACCGACCGGATCGTGCCGAGTCGCTGCACAACGCCAGGACACGCGGCTTCAAGTTCAGCGCGCAGGACCAGGGCGACAACAAGAAGCAGTAGGCGCCGACGAGCGCGTACGGAACCTGGAGCGGAAGAGAATGAGTCAGATTTCGCGGCAAGAATATGCCGGGATGTACGGCCCCACCACGGGCGACCAGATCCGGTTGGCCGACACCGACCTCTACATCGAGATCGAGAAGGACCTGCGGGTCCTCGGCGACGAGGTCATGTACGGCGGCGGCAAGACCCTGCGCGACGGCATGGGCAGCAGCAGCCAGGCCACCAACGCCGAGGGGGTGGTCGACCTGGTGATCACCAACGTCACCATCGTGGACGCGCTGCTCGGCGTGATCAAAGCCGATGTCGGCATCAAGGACGGCAGGATCGCCGGGATCGGCAAGGCCGGCAATCCGAACATCATGGACGGGGTGACCCCCGGCCTGGTGACCGGACCGGGAACCGACGCCATCTCCGGCGAACACCTGATCCTGACCGCCGGCGGCATCGACGCCCACGTCCACCTGGTCACGCCGTTCCAGGTGCAGACGGCGCTCAGCAACGGGGTGACCACCCTCTGGGGTGGCGGCACCGGCCCCACCGACAGCACCAACGGCGTCACCATCACGCCGGGCCCGTGGAACATCCACAACATGATGCGGGCCTTCGAGAACCTGCCGATCAACATCGGCCTGCTGGGCAAGGGCAACAGCAGCGGTCGCGCGCCGCTGGTGGAGCAGATCATGGCCGGGGTGCCGAGCTTCAAGATCCACGAGGACTGGGGCGCGCCTCCGGCGGTGATCCGCTCGTGCCTGGCCGTCGCCGACGAGTTCGACGTACAGGTCAGCATCCACACCGACACCCTCAACGAGAGCGGTTACATCGAGGACTCGATCGCCGCCTTCGAGGGCCGGACCATCCACACCTTCCACACCGAGGGCGCCGGCGGCGGCCACGCACCGGACATCATCAAGGTGGCCGGTCAGATGAACGTGCTGCCCGGCTCGACCACGCCCACCGTGCCGTACGGCATCAACAGCCAGTCCGAGCTGTACGACATGATCATGGTCTGTCACAACTTCAACCCGAAGGTCCCCTCCGACGTGGCCTTCGTGGAGAGCCGCATCCGCACCGAGACCATCGCGGCCGAGGACGTGTTGCTCGACGAGGGCGTCATCTCGATGATGCAGAGCGACTCGCAGGCCATGGGCCGGGTGGGGGAGACCTGGCTGCGCACCATCCAGCTCGCCGGCCAGATGAAGAACGTCCGCGGCAAGCTCGCCGAGGACTCGTCGAGCAACGACAACTTCCGAGTGCTGCGCTACGTCGCCAAGATGACCATCAACCCGGCCATCACCCAGGGCGTCTCCCACGTCATCGGATCGGTGACCCCGGGCAAGCTGGCCGACCTCGTGCTCTGGGAGCCCGCCTTCTTCGGGGTGAAGCCCAAGATGGTGCTCAAGGGCGGGATGATCGCCTGGTCGATCATGGGCGACCCGAACGCCTCGCTGCCCACGCCGCAGCCGGTCTACTACCGACCCTCGTTCGGCGCGACCGGGACCCAGGTCGCCAAGAACTGCGTCACCTTCGTCTCCAAGGCCGCCCACGAGAACGGCATCGGCGAACAGCTGGGCCTGCAACGGCAGGTCATGCCGGTCTACCAGTGCCGCAACCTGACCAAGCGGGACATGGTGCGCAACGACCGGACCCCGAAGCTCGAGGTCGACCCGGAGACCTTCGCGGTGAAGATGGACGGCGTCCACGCGACCGTGCCGGCGGCCAAGAACCTCCCGATGAGCCAGCTCTACTTCTTCAGCTGACGCGTACGCGGTACCGCCCGCGTGCGGATCGCGTGAAAGGACGACACATGATCGTGGAAGCGGTGCTCGGCAACGTGGCCGAGCCGGACTGGACCGAGCGGCTGAGCCAGGCCAAGGTCGACGACCTGGTCCTCGACCAGTGGGAGGCCCAGAAGAGTCGGCTGCGCAAGGCGACGAGCCTCGGCACCGAACTCGCGCTCTCCCTGTCCCGGGGCGTACGCCTGCGCGACGGCGACATTCTTGCCTGGGACGAACTCACCGCGACGGCGGTGGTGGCCCGCATCGCGCTCGGCGAGGTGATGGTCGTGCACCTGGACAAGTTGCACGGCGAATCCCTGGACATGGTGATCCGCTCGGCAGTGGAACTCGGTCACGCCATCGGCAACCAGCACTGGCCGGCCGTGGTGAAGGGCACCGAGATGTACGTGCCGCTGACCGTGGACCGCAAGGTCATGGATTCGGTGATGCGGACCCACTCGTTCACCGGCATCACGCACGAGTTCATCGCCGGTACGGAGGTCATCGCCTACCTCGCCCCGCACGAGTCGCGGCGGTTGTTCGGCGGAGCGGACTCCACCCCGCACACGCACCTGCCCGCCGAGCTCAACTGAAGGAGCCTCTTGTGCCCAGCATGGCCGAGGCGCTGCGGCTGCTCCAGTTCGGCGACTCGGTGTTCCCCGTCGGCGCCTTCTCCTTCTCCAACGGTCTGGAGATGGCCGTGCAGCACGGGACCGTGCACGACCGGAGCAGCCTGCAGGAGTACGTCCGGACGATCACCCGGCTCGCCGCGACGGGCGACGGGGTCGGCGTACTCGTCGGGCACCGCGGCGCGGCCCTCGGCGACCTCGACCAGATCCGGCGGGCGGACGAGGCCGTCCACCTCCGCAAGATCAACGAAGAAATGCGCACCATGTCGGTACGCATGGGTCGCAAGCTCGCCGAGGCGGCCAACCGGGTCATCGGTGAGTCTCTGCTCAAGAAGCGGGCCAGCGAGAGCGACAACCTCGTTCCGGTGACCTATCCGGTGGCACTCGGCGTGCTCTTCGCCGAACTCGGCGTCGACGAGCAGGGCGCCTTCGCAGCCCACCAGTACGGTGCGGCGTCGATGGTGTTGAGCGCGGCGATCCGGCTGCTGCGGGTGGACCACCTCGACGCACAGTCGATCCTGTTCGCGGTCAACGAGCGGGTCGACGACGACTACCAGGACATTCGCGGCGCCACCCTCGACGACATGCAGGGCTTCGCCCCGCACCTGGACATCCTCGCCGCCGCACACCAGCACGCGCACGTCCGCATGTTCATGAGTTGAACCGTTCGAGAAGGGTCGAGCAGAGATGAAGTCAGCAAGCCGTATCGGCGTGGGTGGCCCGGTGGGCAGCGGCAAGACCGCCATCATCGAGACCGTCGTGCCCCGCCTGGTGGAACAGGGACTGCGCATCCTGGTCATCACCAACGACGTGGTCACCACCGAGGACGCCAAGCACGTCCGGCGCGCGTTGACCGGGGTGCTGGTCGAGGAGCGCATCGTCGGCGTGGAAACCGGCGCCTGCCCGCACACCGCCGTCCGCGAGGACCCGAGCATGAACCTGGCGGCGGTGGAGGACATGGAGGCGAAGTTCCCCGACAGCGACGTGGTGCTGATCGAGAGCGGCGGCGACAACCTCACCCTGACCTTCAGTCCCGCGCTTGTCGACTACTTCATCTACGTGATCGACGTCGCGGCCGGCGACAAGATCCCGCGCAAGAACGGTCCGGGGATCTCCAAGTCCGACATCCTCGTGATCAACAAGACCGACCTGGCGCCGTACGTCGACGCCGACCTGGACGTGATGGCCCGCGACGCGGAGCTGATGCGCAACGGCAAGCCGTTCGTCTTCACCAACTGCAAGACCGGTGAGGGCATCGACGAGCTGGTCGACCTGGTGCGTCGCAACGTGCTGTTCGACGCCGAAGTGCTGGCATGACCGTATCCCTGGATCTGGTCCGGGAACTCGCGCCGTACCAGGATCAGCCGGCTCAGCTACCCGCTGCCGCGAACGGCAAGGTCGGGATGCTGCGGCTGGGCTTCGAACGGCGCGGCGACCGGACCATCCTGCGCGACCTCTACCGGCAGTCGCCGTTGCTGGTGCAGCGGGCGCTGTACTGGGACGAGGAGATGCCCGGCCTGCCGTGCGTGATGATCCTGACCACCTCCGGCGGGGTACTCCAGGGTGACCGGCTGTCCATGGACGTCGACCTGGGCCCGGAGGCGCAGGCGCACCTGGTCACCCAGTCCGCCACCAAGATCCAGGAGATGGACGCCAACTACGGCACCCAGCAGCAGAACATCACCCTCGCTGACGACGCCTACCTGGAGTTCCTGCCGGAGCCGGTGATCCCGTTCCGGCGCAGCCGGTTCGTCTCGCACACCCGGGTACGGCTGCCGACCAGCGCCACCCTGCTCTACGCCGAGGTGCTCCAACCCGGTCGCAAGTACTACCGCGACGGGGAACTCTTCGCCTACGACCTGTTCTCCTCCCAACTGCGGGCGGAGCGGCCCGACGGGCGGGGACTGTTCGTGGAGAAGTTCGTCATCTCGCCCGGCCAGTTCCCGGTCGACCGGATCGCGATGATGGACCGCTTCCACGTCTTCGGCAACGTCATGCTGCTGACCGACACCGACCGGGCCGCGCGCGTCTACGAACGGACCGCCACCCCCGTCTGGGACGAGCAGACCCCACTGGCCAGCGCGGTCAGCCGACTGCCCAACGACGCGGGTCTGGTCTTCAAGGTCCTCGGCCAGGAGACCGAGCCGGTCCGGGCGGCGGTCCGGGCGTTCTGCACCGCCGCCCGCGAAGAGGTGGTCGGCTGCACCTTCCCACCCGCCTTCAGCTGGCGCTGATCGGACAGGAGACCGATGTGACGGCGATCGCGCGGCGCTGGGACGGGTTGGCCGACCGCAACCCGCTCGTCCAGTTCATCGATGCATGCCTGCGGGGACCGGCTCAGGTGGTGTTCCAGAACAATCCCCTGACCGGCGTGGTCATCCTCATCGCGGTCGCCTGGGGCGCGTTCGACAGCGGGCAGCCCCGGATCTTCGGTGGTGGCGTGCTCGGGCTGGTCGTCGGCACCGCGACCGCGCTGGCACTCCAGGTCGACCGGGCCTCCTGGCGGAAGGGGCTGTTCGGTTTCAGCCCCTTCCTGACCGGCATCGCCGTGCCGACGTTCCTGGACCAACGACCCCTGATGTGGCTCTACCTGGTGCTCGGCGCCGCGGGCACCACTGTGGTGACGCTCGCCCTCAACGCCGTGTTCAAACGGTGGGGTCTGACCGCGTTCACCTTTCCCTTCGTGCTCACCACCTGGGTGCTGCTGCTGGCCGCGTACCAGTTCGACAGGTTCACCGTGCTGACCCAGTTGACGCCGAAGTTCCCCGGCGAGGGAACGCTGACCGGCGGGCACTTCAACTGGGACCTGGTGCCGATCTTCCTGCGCGGAATCTCCCAGGTCTTCCTGATCAACAGTTGGGTCAGCGGCCTGCTGATCATCATCGCGCTGCTGATCAACTCCCGTTGGTCGGCGGTCTTCGCCATCGTCGGCGCGGTCGGCGCGACGCTGCTCGCGCTCTGGTTCGGTGCCGACGGCACGAGCCTCGACAAGGGACTGTTCGGCTTCAACGCCGTACTGACCGCGATCGCCGTGGGTGCGGTGCTGCACCGGCCGGGCCTGCTGGTGACCGGCTACACCCTGTTCGGGATCGCGTTGACGCTGTTCATCCAGATGGCGATGGCCTCCGTGCTGACCCCGCTGGGCATCCCGGTGCTGACCGGCCCGTTCAACGTCGCCACCTGGCTGCTGTTGCTGCCCGACCGGCATTTCGCGCCGGTGCCCAATCACGAGCGGGTCAAAGAGACCGTCGTGTCGTCCGTACGGCGTTCGGTCTGAGCGACCGTACGCAGAAAGGGGCAGGTCGTGTCCGCTGATGTCGCCGTGAATCCGGGCGACACCGCCTGGGTGCTGGTCTGCACCGGGCTGGTGCTGTTCATGACGCCCGGCCTGGCCGTCTTCTACGGCGGGATGGTGCGCAGCCGCAACGTGCTGGCCATGCTCCAGCAGAACATGATCGCCCTCGGGGTGGTCAGCCTGACCTGGGTGTTCGTCGGCTACACGATCGCCTTCGGCGACGACGCCGGCAGCGGCCTGTTCGGCAACCTCGAACTGTTCGGACTGACCGATCTGAAGGTGCCACCCGCCCCGCACCTGCACGTGGTCGACGCCCGGATCACCATTCCGGCACTGGCCTTCGTCGCGTACCAGATGATGTTCGCGGTGATCACACCCGCGCTGGTCACCGGGGCCACCGCGGGCCGGTTGAAGTTCGGCGGCTGGGTGCTGTTCCTGGCGATCTGGTCCATCGTGGTCTACGCGCCGATCGCGCACTGGCTCTGGCATCCCGGTGGCTGGTTGGCGAAGCTCGGCACCCAGGACTGGGCCGGCGGAATGGTCGTGCACGCCAGTGCCGGCGCGGCGGTCGTCGCCGTGCTGCTGGTCGTCGGTCGACGCAGGAACTGGCCGCACGCGGCGGCACCACCCAACTCCATCCCGCTGACCATCCTCGGCGCCGGGATCCTCTGGTTCGGCTGGTTCGGCTTCAACGGCGGCGACGGGCTCCAGGCCAACGGGGTTGCCGCCCAGGCGGTACTCAACACCCATCTCGCCGCCGCCGCCGGGATGCTCGTCTGGCTGCTTGTGGAACGACTCTCCGACGGCCACAGCACGGTGGTCGGCGGGGTGTCGGGGGCGGTCGCGGGACTCGCGACGGTCACCCCGACCGCCGGGTACGTCAACACGCTCTCCGCCATCGCGATCGGTGCGATCGCCGGCCTGGTCTGCCACTTCGCGCTGCGCCTGAAGTATCTGCTGCGGCTCGACGACGCGCTCGACGTGCTCGCGGTGCATTTCGTCGGCGGCATGCTCGGCTCGCTGCTGCTCGGCCTGTTCGGCGACAACGGCATCAACCCGCTCGGCCGCGACGGTCTCTTCCTCGGCGGTGGCGGTGGTCTGCTGTGGGACCAACTCGTCGGGGTGGTCAGCGTGGTGGCCTTCTCGTTCGTGCTGACCTGGCTGATCGCCGCCGGAATCCAGGCGGCGATCGGCCTGCGGGTGGCCGGCAAGGACCAGGACCGGCTCGACCAGGCGCAGCAGGGCACCGACGCCTACCACCTGGGCGGCGTGACGAGCCTGGCCGCGCCGGGCGGACCACAGCGACGGCCCAGGCCGGGCGGTGCCGGTGCGGCCCCGATGCCGGCCGGGCATCCGGTCAAGCTGGTCAGCGCGCTGCTCGACCCGTCCCGGGTGTCCGACAGCGGGACGCTGCGCGAGGAACTGCTCGGTGCCGGCGCGATCTCGCTTACCGTCTCCGACACCACGGCGGCGACCGAGGGGACGGTACGCCAGGTGCTGCCGCGCGGCTACTTGCAGGAGCAGCCACTGCTGGCGCGCCTACGGCTCGACGTGCTGGTGCCCGCGGAAGCCGAGCAGGCCGTCGTCGACCTGCTCTCCCGCTACGAGCCGCGCCTGGTCTGGGCGTCCGACGTGGCACCGGTGGTGGTCACGTAGCCGCGACGGACGGCCCTGGTCGCCCCGGCGGCGGTGCATCGCTGGCATGATGAAGCGGTGTCCAGCGCGGTGGAGATCGTCGACTACCAGCCCGCCTGGGGTGTGGACTTCACCGAGTTGGGCCGGGCGCTGCGCCTCGCGCTCGGCGACGGTGCGCAGCGGATCGACCACATCGGTTCCACCGCCGTACCGGGCCTGGCCGCGAAGCCCGTCATCGACATCCAGATCTCCGTACTCACGTTGGAGCCGGTCGACGATTTCCGACTGCCGCTGGAGCAGCTGGGTTACGTCTACCGAGCCGACAATCCGGAGCGCACGAAACGCTACTTCCGGGAACCGCCGGGTCGCCGTCGCACGCATGTGCACGTACGACAGCTCGGTAGTTTCTCGCAGCAGCTGCCACTGCTGTTTCGCGACTATCTGCGAGCCCATCCCGCTGCGGCCGCCGAGTACGCCACGGTGAAGCGCCGGTACGCCCAACAGTTCCGGCACGATCGGCAGGCGTATGTGGAGGCCAAGGATCCGTTCGTCTGGCAGATCGTTCGGCGTGCCGACGGGTGGGCGCAGCGGATCGGTTGGACGCCCGGACCGAGCGACGCCTGACCGGTCAGCCGTCGACCCAGCCGTGGGCGCGGCTGAACTCGGCGAACCGCTCCCGTACCGCGATGATCTGGGCGCCGGTCAACGACGGTGAGCAGCGCAGCAGCACTTCCGTCACCGCGGTGGTGAACTCGGTGGGGGACAGGACGTCGCACAACTCGTCGTCGCCCTCGACGCGCGGGCGCAGCCGCCGTTCGCCACCGACCGCCGCCGGCTCCGCCTCGATGATCCGCACCGACGCGGCCTTCAGGCCACGGTCGCTGTCCACGGCCTCGAACTCGACAGGTAGGCCGACCCGCACCAGATGGCGGTGCTCGCCGAAGTCGTTGGCGTGGACGAAGACGTCCTCCCCGCCGGCGGACGGTGCGATGAACCCGTAGCCGCGAACCTCGTCAAACCGGATTATCTTTCCCACTTCAGCCACAACAACCCCACCCGTACTCGACACCCACTCACCAGGTCGCGCCCTCCCCGGCAGGTTATCCGGTTCGGGTGCGGCGGGGGAATCCCGCAGGTCGAGGAGGCGTTCCCCCAGGCATTCGAACCGAGGAGGGACACCATGAAGGTACGCAGCTCCCTGCGCTCGCTGAAGCAGAAGCCGGGTTCGGTGGTGGTACGCCGCCGGGGCCGGGTGGTCGTGGTGAACCGCGCCAACCCGCAGTGGAAGAGCCGTCAGGGCTGATCGCACCCCGGCGGTGATGTTCGACGGCGATGTCCGGCAAATCGGACGGCCGGACATTGACAGCCGGAACTAGTCTCGCGACATGTCAGCTTCGGGGCGCGAACCGCACGCGGCGACCAATCTCGTCTGGGCCCCCGACGACGTGCGCGTCGGCATCGAGCAACAGGTCCAGCCGCAGCAGAGCCTGCCGGGGCGGGCCGGGCGGGCAGCGACGACGGCGTTCATCTTCGTCGCGCTGCCCGCTTTCGTCGTCTTCACCGCCACGACCCTCGTCGCGCCGTCGGTGACCGACGACGCCGGCGTCGGCCGGGTCGCCCTCTGGGCCGGGCAGGTGGCCGTGCTGCTCGCGACCGGCGCGGCAGTGGGTGCCTTGCGTACCCGTGCCGACCGGCCGGAACCACCCACCACCTGGTCGATCGTGCGACGTCTCGGGTGGCACCTGCTGTCCACCGGCGCCTGCACCGCCCTGGTGCTGGCGCTGCACGGGCTCGCCGTCGGCCAGATCCTCACGTTGGCGCTGCTGCTCGGCGGCGTGCTGCACCTGGTGCCGCTGGTCGTGGCGCGGCTGCTGACCAGGGCGGCCGGTCGGGGCCGGGCGGTGTAGCGACCCGGCCCCCGAACCGACCACATCCTCAGCGCGCGGCCGCGTGCAGTGACTGCCAGGCGGCGTACCCGCCGAGCAGATCGGAGACGTCGACCCGGCCGGCGCTGCGCAGCAGGCTGGCCGCGACCGAGGACCGGTAGCCACCGGCGCAGTGCACGACGATCGGCCGCTCGGTCGGTACCTCGTCGAGGCGGCGGGTCAACTCGGCCAGGGGGATGTGCAGCGAGCCCTCGACGGCACCCTGCTCGCGTTCGCCCGCGTTGCGCACGTCGAGCACCACGGGCGGCTCGGGGCGTTCCCGCGCCTCGCGCAGCTCGGTGGCGGTGACCCGGCTGGCCCGGGTCATCTCGGCGATCATCTCCAGGAAGGCGGCCTCCGGCTCGCGGAGGTAGCCGAGCACCTGGTCGAACCCGATCCGGGCGAGGCGTACGACGATCTCCTCCTCGCGGTCCTGCGGCGCCACCACCAGCACCCGGTGCTGCGGGGAGAGGACGCTGCCGGCGGTCTCGGCGAACCGTCCGTCCGCCGGGATGTTGATCGCACCCCGCAGGTGGCCGGTGGCGAACTCCTGGGGGTCGCGGGTGTCGACGACCACCGCGCCCTCGGCGTGGGCCTGGGCGAACTGCGCCGCGGTGAGCGGACGGGCGGCCCGCTGCGGGTCGAACAGTTCGCGGGCCTTGCGGTTGAGCACGGCGTCGAAGGCGAAGTAGCCGGGTGCGGCCGGTTGCCCGCCGGTGACCAGGGCGACGAACTGCTCCTCGCTCATCGGCGCGCAGGCGTAGTTGGTGCGGCGCTGCTCACCGATGGTGGACTGCCGCTCGGTGGACAGGTTCTTGCCGCAGGCGGAACCGGCACCGTGGGCCGGGAAGACGCGCACCTCGTCGGGCAGGCCCATCAGCTTGCGCTGGACGCTGTCGTAGAGCATCCGGCCCAGCTCGTCGGCGGTCACGCCGAGCGAGGCGAGCAGGTCGGGGCGGCCGACGTCACCGATGAACAGTGCGTCGCCGGTCAGCACCCCGTACGGCACCGGGTCGTCGGCGTGCTCGCGGACCAGGATGCTGATCGACTCCGGGGTGTGGCCCGGGGTCTCCATGATCTCCAGGGTCACCTCGCCGAGGCTGATCCGTTCCCCGTCGCGTAGCTTGCGGATCGGGTACTCGGTCTCGGCCCGGTGGCCGTAGCCGATCCAGGCGCCGGTGGCCGCCGCCACCTCCAGGTGGCCGGCGAGGAAGTCGGCGTGGAAGTGGGTGTTGATCACCCCGTCGATGGTCAGGCCGCGGGCCCGGGCGTCGGCGAGGTACTCGTCGATGTCCCGGCGCGGGTCGACAAGCACGGCACGCTTGGTGCTCTCGTCGGCGATCAGGTACGACGCCTGGGACAGACAGTCCAGGTAGTACTGGGTGAACAGCATTTTTGCCAGCTCCTTCACAGTGATGGCGGCTGATGTACCGCTCCAAATGTATACCCCGGGGGGTATGCGAACGACAGTCGTGACCAACGCAACTTCGGGCAGCCCGGAGGGGTCGCGCTACGCCGCCGGCCGGGGCGCGGGCGACACCTCGGCGACGAGTTCGGGATCCCAGCAGCGCTCCCCGCACTGACCGGCGTGCACCGCGAGGATCCGGGTGTCGGGCAACCGTCGCGCGAGTCGGGCCACACTCCGGCGGAGCTGGTCGCGATGCTCCTCGACGGACACCGGATTGCCCGCGCAGTCGGCGTGCCCGGCGATGACGAGCGTGCCGCTGCCATGAGCCTGCTGCGACACCGCCACCTTCTCCAGCACGGCGGTCAGCCGCTGCTCGCCGGTCGCGGCCAGCACCGCCTCAGGTCCCGGCTCCGTGATCGTGTCGAGGTAGTCGACGTCGAGGTGTCGTCGTACCCACTCGTCGAGCGGACGCTGGATGCGCCCGTCGATGCAGGTGACCATCGTGGCGAACCGCTGTGGCGTGCTCATCGCACCTCCCGGGTGTCATCCGTGCTGCTGCCGGCCATCGCGAACGTGGCCCGGTCCCCGTCCGCTGCGAAGGCTGCGGTGCCCTCGGCCGCCGCCAGGGCGGTGGGGATGTCGGGGTGCACGTGACCCGCGTCGCGTACCGACCGCCACACGCCGGCGCGATCGAGCAGATCGCGGACCGGTCCCCGGACGGTGGCCAGGTGCAGCACCACGTCGTGCCCGGCGAGTCGTTCGCGCAGCTCCGCCATGGCGGTCGCGCCGTCGGTGTCGATGTCGGTGATCGCACTGGCGTCCAACACGATGGCCACCAGTCCGGCGCGTTGTCCGGCCATGGTGAGCAACTGGTCGGACAGCCGTTGAGCGTTGGCGAAGTAGAGCGGGCCGTCGACCCGTACGACCGCGAACCGTGGGTCGGTGAGCAGGCCGGGGAACCGCTGCACGTTGCGGTACCGGTCGGTGTCCGGCACCCGACCGAGTTCGGCGGTGTGCGGCCGGGCGGAGCGCCACACGAAGACCCCGAGGCTGAACGCCACGCCCGCGGCGAGCCCCGGCTCGACCCCGACAAGCAGGGTGACCAGGAAGGTCAGGGCCAGCGCCAGACCGTCGGCACGACGTACCCGCCAGGTGGTGGCCGCACCCTTGCGGTCCACCAGGCCCAGCACGGCGACCACCACGATCGCGGCGAGCACCGCCCGAGGCAGGTGGTGGAAGGCAGGCGTCAGCACCAGCGCGGTGACCGCCACCATCGCCGCGGTCACCAGCGTCGCCACCGGCGTACGAGCGCCGGCGGAGAAGTTGACCGCGCTGCGGGACAGCCCGCCGGCCACCGGGAACGCCTGGAACAACCCGGCCGACAGGTTGGCCGCGCCCACCGCCACCAGTTCCCGGTCCGGGCCGACCTGCTGGCGGGACTTCGCGGCGAGCGTCTTGGCCACCGCGATGCCCTCCAGGTACGCCACCAGCGCGATGGCGATCGCCGCCGGCAGGAGTGCCTGGACGTCCTGGCCGGACAGGGTCGGCAGCGCGGGCACCGGCAGGCCCGCCGGCACGTACGAGAGGATCTTGACGCCTCGGTCGCCGAACGAGAACGCGGCGCTGACCGCGGTGACGCCGGCGACCACCAGCAGCGCGCCGGGCAGCCGTGGTGCGTAGCGGCGCAGCAGCACCAGCGCGGCGACGCTGACCAGCGACACGAGGATGGTCAGGCCGTGTGCGGTGGTGGCCGCGCCCCACAACGCCGCGACGATCTCGGGGAAGGTCTCCGCGCGGCCCATGTTCAGCCCGAACAGGTCCTTGACCTGGCTGGCGGCGATGACGATCGCGGCTGCCGAGGTGAACCCCGACAGCACCGGATGGGACATGAAGTTGACAAGCACCCCGAGACGCAGCACCCCGAGCAGCACCTGGATGCCGCCGACCAGCAGGGCGAGCAGAGCGGCAAGCGCGGCGTACCGGGCCGGGTCACCGTCGGCCCGACCGGCCAGCGCCGCGCTTGTCATCAGTGCGGTGATGGCCACCGGGCCGACGGCGAGGGAGCCGGAGGTGCCCAGCAGGGCGTAGACCACCAACGGCACGATCGAGGCGTACAGGCCGGTCACCGGTGGCATTCCGGCCAGGGTGGCGTACGCCATGCTCTGCGGCACCAACATGACGGCCACGGTCAGACCGGCCACCAGGTCGTGGCGCAGGATCTTCCGGTCGTAGTGGCGCAACCACCCCACCAACGGCACCACTCGGGCCAGGCCCGAGCGGTCCTGGATCGGATAGGGCGAGCTCATGCCCGCAGCCCCGGTGCGCGCAGCCGGGCGAGGGAGGCGTCGACGTCACAGGCGGCACCCCTGTTGTACGGCAGCTTGGACAGCATCATGCCCATGGCGCAGGTGTTGCTCAGCGCGGCGAAGGTCAGGCCGGCCCCGATGAAACCGGCCACGAACCGCGCCGCCGGCACCCAGATGCTGATCACGATCGACAGCAGGACGATGGCACCGGCCACCAGGCGCACCTGGCGCTCCAGGCCCCACCGCTCACGGCCCCGCTCGACCGGGCCGCCCGCGGTGATCCAGGCGTTCATTCCGCCGGTGACCACGGTGGCCGCGGGCAGCCCGGCGTTGACAAGCTTGGTGCACGCCTGAGTGGCCCGGGCGCCGGACTGGCAGATCAGCAGCATCCGGCCACCTGCGTCGTCGACGATCCGCCCCAGGTGCGCGTCGACCTGGTCCAGCGGCAGGTTGATCGAGCCGGGCACGTGAGCGCTGTCGTATTCCCCGGGTGTGCGCACGTCCACGATCAACGTGTCGGGGTTGTTGGCGATCAGGGCGCGGGCGGTGGCGACGTCGACAGTGCGGGAAGCATTCGTGGCACTCATCTGGCTACTCCTTGACGATCCGTGGACATGGATACCCCCAGGGGTATCTGAATCGAGTATGTCCGAGCAGGTCAGCGACGGCAAACCGACGAAGACCACCGATGGGCGCAGGTCGGGCGTATACCCCCGGGTGTACCGTGGATTAGGGCCGATCGAGAGGGGGGAACATGCAGGTCGACGAGAATGCGGTCGATGACGTGATCAAGCGACTGCGCCGTGCCGAGGGGCAGATCCGAGGCGTCATCGGCATGCTCGAAGACGGGCGGGACTGCTCAGAGGTGGTGACTCAGCTCGCCGCCGTGTCGCGGGCCCTGGACCGCGCCGGCTTCAAGATCATTGCCAGTGGTCTCCAGCAGTGCGTCACCGCCGCACCGGGCGAGGAACGCAAGGCCAACCTCGACCAGATGGAGAAGCTCTTCCTGTCGCTGGCCTGACCGATCCGGTTGCCGGGCTCAGCCGGCAGTCGGGCTGATCACTGGCGCATCACCCAGATCGGCAGGGGCTCGTCGATCTGGCGTACGACCTGCCACCCGGCCCGGCGATAGAACTCGACGTTGGCCGGGTTGCTGGTCTCCAGGATCGCGGGCAGGCCGTCGGCGGCGGCCCGCCGCAACCCGGCCGCCATCACCGCCCGCCCCAGCCCACGCCCGGCGCTGTCCGGGCGGGTCCCCAGCACACCCAGGTACCAGAACGGCTCGGCCGGCAGGGCGGCGCGCACCGCGTCGTCGTAGGCGCGGGTGCGGGCCAGCGCGTCGGCGGGCAGGTGCGTTTCGAGCAGGTCGGTCGAGGCGGGATCACCGCCGGAGGGCGGCTGCCAGACCGCGGTCGAGGCGCCCGGCCCGATCGTCCAGACCGTGCCCAGCCCGACCCGCTTGTCGAAGAGATTGCCGAAGAACACGGCGGCGAAGCGCGGGTAGTCCTGCGGGTCGGGGAAGAGATGACGCAGCACCGGGTCGTCCGCGAACGCGGCGACGAGAGCGCTGACCACCTGCGGGCGATCCGCCGCAGTGGCGGTCAGGACCTCGGTCGACGACACAGGGTCGCACTTTAGCCGCCCCCACCGATGTCGGTGGGGGCGGCTGTCGTCGGCTCTGGTGAGGCCGGCGCGAGAGCCGGCCCCGCCACGAGCGACCTACCGCAGGTGCGTCTCGATGGCCTCGATGATGCGGGGGCGCAACTCGGCCGCGCGGATGACGGCGTCGACGGAACCGACCTCGACCGCGCGGTGGATGTTGTGCACCCGGTCGAACTCGGCGGCCACCTCACCGAGCTTCTCCGCCCGCACCGACGAGCGCAGCTCGTCGAGTTCCGCGGTCAGCTCCGCACGGTCGGTGCCGGCGGCGGCGGCGACCCGGGCCTGCATGTCCCGTACCCGGGCATCGGCGGCGGTGCGGGCGTCGACGTCGCGGGAGAACACCACGGCGGCAGCCGGGGCGCCGCCCAGCACCGAGGCGAACGAGCCCTCCAGCGCCAGCACCGTCATGTTCGGGTTCAACGCCTTGGAGAAGACCACGAACGCGCCACCGTGGTACCGCGAGATCACGCAGAACACGATGGGCCCACGGAAGTTGACGATCGCCCGGCCGATCTCGGCGCCGTACTCCAGTTGCAGCTTGCGCATCGACTCCGGCGAGCCGTCGAAGCCGGACAGGTTGGCCAGCACCACAAGCGGCCGGTTGCCGCTGGCCGCGTTGATCGCCCGCGCGGCCTTCTTCGACGACCGGGGGAACAGGGTGCCGGCCGTGTAGGTGTCCGGGCCGTCGGTGGGCGGGAAGCCGTGCCGGGGCACCGACCGCGACTCGATACCGAGCAGACACACCGGGATGCCGCCGAGGTGGACGTCCTGCACCACCGCGGTTTCCGCGTCGGCCATCCCCGCCCACCGCTCCAGGACCGGGTGGTCCTGGTCGGACAGGGCCCGCATCACCGTACGGATGTCGAACGGCTTCTTGCGGTCCGGGTTGGCCTCGGCGGAGAAGATCTCGCCGACCGTGGTGAAGTCGCTGCCGGCCACCGAGTGCGGGAAGTTCGAGATGTCCCGGTCGGTCGGGTCGGTGGTCTCCGTACGCCGAGGCGCCGCCTCACCCGGCACGACGTACGTGTGGTCGTAGTGCGCCATCAGCACGTCCCGCGCGGCGGGCAGGTTCGGCGCCCAGTACTGCGCCTGCCCGTTCGGGCCCATCACCCGGTCGTAGCCGCCGATGCCGAAGTTGTCCTCCGCGGAGACGCCACCGGAGAAGTCCAGCGACTGCTTGCCGGTGAGCACCATCGCCGAATCCGGCGTCATCACCAGCACACCCTTGGTGTGCATCAGCATCGTGGCCTCGGCGTTCCAGTACGGTTGCGCACCGACGTTGATGCCGGCCACCACGATGTTGATCTCGCCGCCGTCCTGGGTGAACTCGACGATCCGCTTGAGCGCCGCCGCCACCCAGTCCATGTTCTCGGTGCCCGAGGTCATCGAGATCCGGGCACCGGCGGACAGCGCGTACCACTCCAGCGGCACCTGCATCCGCTCGGCCAGGTCCAGCGCGGCGATCACCCGGCGGCACTCCGGCTCCGACAACGCGCCCAGCGCCTTCGTCGGGTCGCCGAGCAGGATCACCCGGCTGATGCCCTGCGGGTGCCGGGCGGTCTTCGTGCTGACCACACCCGCGACGATCGCCGCGCTGTTGCGGCCCTTCGGCCGGTCCACCGGCACGAGCGTGTGGGTCTCGTCGAGGTCGTACTCGACGAAGTCGCCGAGCAGCCGGGTCAGCTCGTACGGGTAGACGGTGTTGCGGCTGCTGGCCCGCAGCACCTTCAGCCGGTAGTCGTCGAGCGGCTCGATCGCGTCGATCGGCGGCTCACCGACGGTCAGCTCCGCACCACCCGTGGCGTCGAAGGTGATCCGGATCCCGACCTTGGTCAGCTGACCGGTGGCGCGGTCGCGCTGCCGCGCGATGAACAGGATCTCCTCCAGCCCGGCGCCCGCCGTCGTCGGGCGTACCCGACCGGCGATCATCTCCATCTCGGCGCGGGTCAGGCCGCTCGGCGGCCACACGTAGATCACGATGCGGTTGGTGTTGAAGCGGGTCTTCGACGGTTGCAGGGCCCGGGCCCGACGGATCGAGTCGAGGCAGGCCGCCACCGCGTCCTCGGTGGTCGGCAGCGCGACCAGTCGACCGTCGTGGTCGCGCAGCTCGGTCAGGTCGCGTACCTGCGCGAACGCGACGAGCCGGTCGTCGGACGGGTTCTCCCGGGCCACGCACTGGAACAGGTAGACCTCCTCGTCCGCCGACGGCAGCCGGGTCAGGTCGAACTTGCGCAGCCGCTCCAACTGCATCCGCTGCGCGATGTACGGGTGCAGGCCGCGGATCAACCGCTCCTCGGCCATCCCGGTGCTCGCCGGACGGAACGTGAAGTGGTGGTGCATGACCGCCCCGCCGCTGCCCGCCACGGTGGCGGTGAGCCGGCGTACCTGCGGTGGCAACGGCTGCGCGTTGATCACCGCAAGCAGTGCCGCCGCCATCGCGTCGAAGTCCTCCGGCTGGTTCTCCCAGGCCAGGTAGATGTCGGCGTTGACGGCCTCCTCGTCGGCGGCCAGTTCGGCGAGCCCGCGCAGCGCGTCGCCCAGCGCGTCGAAGCCGACCGCGGCGGAGACCAACGACGAGTCGGCCCGCTCGGCGACCACGAAGGCGCAGCCACCCACCTCGTGGGCGCGTACGCCGATGAGCTGCTTGTTGCCGTAGTACCGGCGGGTCAGCACCTCCAGCATCACCGTGTTGTCGAGGTGGTCGCGCAGCAGACGCTGGCCGAGCAGGCGGACCAGCGGCTCGGTGCTGCGGACCATCGCGGCGATCCGGTCGGCCCGGTCCGGCGCGTCCGGGTGGGCGTCCAGGTGACGCAGGTGCTTGCGGACCTCCGCGTAGACGCGGGCCCGGTTGCGACGCAGCAGCGGTTGGGCGAACCAGGCGAAGACCACTCCCCGGGCGAGGTCGGCGATCACCGGGAAGCGGACCTGCGTGGCGGCCAGCAGTCGCTCCAGGGCCAGACCGATCGGCTCGCGCAGCGACTCCTCCGGCGGCGGCTCCTGAAGCCACGCGCGCAGCAACGCCGTGACGACGGCGGCGTCGGCGGCGGCCCGCTGCTGGGCGAGGAAGATCCGGAAGACGGCGGATTCGAGATCGCCGCAACGGTCCAGTTCGGTCACGCCGTAGTGGGCGAGGGCCCGGGCCAGCTTGCCCTGGAAGGTGGCCGGCAGGCCGGCCCGCTCCACGTCGAGGCTCTGCAGGTAGGTGTGGAAGTACTCCCGGTCGCTGTGCACGTGGGCGCTGCCGCCGTCCTCGCCGGTGGGACGGTTGCGGCTCAGCTCGGCGAGGTCGGCGAAGACGTTGAGCAGGTCCATCTCCTCGGCCAGCGGCCGGTGACCGTCCTCGGTGGCCTCCTGCCGGGCGACCAGGTAGTCGTCGAGCACCCGCCGGTCGTTGTGCGGGTCGACGTCGAAGCCGAGCAGCAGACCACGCAGATCCTCCTGGCCGCGTCGGGCGCGAGCCAGCGCCGGGACCTGCCCGGGGGCGGTCGGCAGATCCAGTTCGACGGCAGGGCCGGCCGTCTCGGCACCGGGCTCGGCGTCGTCGTCGGCGATCGGGTCCAGCCGCAGCAGCGGCGCGCCCGCCTCCACCTGACTGCCCACCGAGACCGCGCACTCCTTGAGCCGCGCCCGGAACGGCGCCCGCAGCACCGTCTCCATCTTCATGGCTTCCAGCACCAGCACCGGCGCGCCCGCCTCGACCTCCGCGCCCACCGCCAACGGGGTGGCGACGACAAGCGCGGGCATGGGTGCCCGGAGCACGCCGCCCTCGTCCCGGCTGACCCGGTGCGTCACCCCGTCCACCTCGACCAGGTGGATCGGCCCGTGCGTGGCGGTGAGCAGGCGGTGCTGAGCGCCGTTGACGACGATCTGCCCGGTGTGTCTGTCGAAACGGTCGAGTTCGACGTCCGCGGTACGGACCTCGCCGCCGGCCTCGATCCCGACGCGGAACCGGTGCGCACCGGTACGCGCCACCCGCATGCGGTAGCCGACGCCGCGCAGCTTGAGGTCCAACGGTCGGCCGCCGACGTGCTGCACCTGCGGGCGTCCGCCGGCCGCCGTGGCCAGCAGCCGGTGCCGCTCGCCGCTTTCCTCTTCCTCGTACGCCTCGATGGCGGCGGCGGCCAGGGCGACGGCGGAGTGCCGGTGCCCGACGAGCCCACCGGCACCACGGACCCGGTCGATCCAGCCGGTGTCCGCGCTGGCGTCGATCACCTCGGGCTGGTCGAGCAGGTCGAGCACGAAGCTCTTGTTCGTCGCGCCACCCTCGATGATCACCGTGGTCTCGGCCATCGCCCGACGGAGTCGACCGAGCGCCTCGTCGCGGTCCCGACCGTAGGCGATGATCTTCGCGATCATCGAGTCGAAGTCGGCGGGGATGGTGTCACCCTCGCTGATGCCGGTGTCCACCCGGATGCCCGGCCCGGCGGGCAGGTCCAGCCGGGCAACCCGGCCGGGGGAGGGGGCGAAATCGCGGTCGGGATCCTCGGCGTTGAGCCGGGCCTCGATGGCGTGCCCCCGCTCGACGGGCGCCTCGCCCTCCAGCCGTCGACCCGCCGCCACCCACAGCTGTGCCTTCACCAGGTCGAAGCCGGTGGTGGACTCGGTGATCGGGTGCTCGACCTGGAGCCGGGTGTTGACCTCCAGGAAGGCGAACAGCCGGTCACCGGGGTGGTAGAGGAACTCGACGGTCGCCGCTCCCCGGTAGCCGACGGCCAGCGCCAGCCGCTCGGCCGACGCCTTGAGCTCGGCGGCCTGCTCCGTGCTGAGGACCGGCGAGGCCGACTCCTCGATGATCTTCTGGTTGCGCCGCTGCACCGAGCAGTCGCGTACGCCCAGCGCCCAGGCGGTGCCCTGACCGTCGGCGATCACCTGGACCTCGACGTGCCGGGCGCCGGTGACCAGGCGCTCCAGGAAGACCACGCCGCTGCCGAAGGCCCGCGCCGCCTCCTGGCTGGTGCGCTCGTACGCGTCGGCCAGCTCGGCCTCGCTGGTGATCACCCGGATGCCGCGCCCGCCACCGCCGGCGGTCGCCTTGAGCATCAGCGGGTAGCCGATCTCGGCAGCCGCGGCCCGCGCGGCGTTGAGGTTCTCCACCGCGCCCCGGCTCCACGGCGCGACCGGCACACCGACCTGCTCGGCGAGCAGCTTCGCACCGATCTTGTCGCCGAGTTGGCGCATCGCCTCCGGGCTCGGACCGATGAAGGTGACACCGATCTTCTCGCACAACTCCGCGAAGGCCGGATCCTCGGCGACGAAGCCCCAACCGACCCACGCCGCGTCGGCCCCGGTCGCCACCAGGGCGCGCTCCAGGGTCGCCAGGTTGAGGTATGGCCGCGCGGAGGCGGGGCCGAGATCGTAGGCCAGGTCCGCCTCGCGTACGAATGTGGCGGTGCGGTCGACGTCGGTATAGAGGGCGACGGTCTCGATCCGTGTCCCGGTCTGCGCAGCCAGTTCTCGGGCCGCGTGAATGAGCCGCATGGCGGCCTCACCACGGTTGACGATGGCGATACGGCTGAACACCCGACCGACCCCTCCGGTAGACCTGTGACGTACGGTGCGCCGAGGATGGCAGCCCCGGCAGTGAACACTGTTCTGCCTGAGAGCGGGCAGCGCCATGCCGTAACCGCCCAACCCTGCGCGGCCCGGTTGTAGGAACCACACAAAACCTTTTGGTGTCTTCGCCTCACCTGCGCGATCCGGTTCTTGACCCCTCGCCACCGGCCGGCATGAAGACGACACGGCGGGGCCGTCGCCGGAAGTGGGCAACTGTCGGTGCGCCGTGGCACGATTCCGCGGGTGACCAGCAGAGCCTCGGCCGAGCAGCTACGGGACCTGGCTCGGCTGCGTCGGGTCCGGGACCGGATCGATCGTGAGTACGCTCAGCCGCTCGACGTCGAGGCGCTCGCCCGTGGGGTGAACATGTCGGCCGGTCACCTCAGCCGCCAGTTCCGGCTCGCCTACGGCGAGTCGCCGTACTCCTATCTGATGACCCGGCGCATCGAGCGGGCGATGGCGCTGCTGCGTCGCGGCGACCTCAGCGTCACCGACGTCTGTTTCGCGGTCGGTTGTGGCTCGTTGGGCACGTTCAGCACCAGGTTCACCGAGTTGGTCGGCGTGCCGCCGAGCGCCTACCGGCGTCAGGCGCTCGCCGGCGCCGCCGAGCTGCCCGCGTGCGTGTCGAAGCAGGTGACCCGGCCGATCAGGATTCGAGAAGCGTCGGCGGGCCGGCCGCAGCTAGCGTGACCGGCGCACACGAACGCTTACGGGGATGGAGAGATCGATGAGCAGGACCACGAGCGCCGACGCCCCGTCGTCGCACGTCGCCGACAGCCATGACCTGATCCGGGTGCACGGCGCACGGGAGAACAACCTCAAGGACGTCAGCATCGAGATCCCCAAGCGTCGGCTGACGTTGTTCACCGGGGTCTCCGGCTCGGGCAAGAGTTCGCTGGTGTTCGGCACGATCGCCGCCGAGTCGCAACGGCTGATCAACGAGACGTACAGCGCCTTCGTCCAGGGGTTCATGCCGACCCTGGCGCGCCCCGAGGTCGACGTGCTCGACGGGCTGACCACCGCGATCATCGTCGACCAGGAACGGCTGGGCGCGAACGTCCGCTCGACGGTCGGCACGGTCACCGACGCCAACGCCATGCTGCGGATCCTGTTCAGCCGGCTCGGTCAGCCGCACATCGGCTCGCCGCAGGCGTTCTCCTTCAACGTGGCGTCGATAAGCGGCGCGGGTGCAGTCACCATCGAGCGCGGCGGCACCACGACCAAGGAGCGGCGCAGCTTCACCGTCACCGGCGGCATGTGCCCCCGCTGCGAGGGAATGGGCCGGATCAGCGACTTCGACCTGTCCGCGCTCTACGACGACAGCAAGTCGATCAACGAGGGCGCCCTGACCATCCCCGGCTACAGCGTCGACGGCTGGTACGGCCGGATCTTCGGCGGCAGCGGCTTCTTCGACCCGGACAAGCCGATCCGCAAGTTCACCAAGCGCGAGCTGAACGACCTGCTCTACAAGGAACCGACCAAGATCAAGGTCGACAACGTCAACGTGACGTACGAGGGTCTGATCCCGCGTATCCAGAAGTCCTTCCTGTCCAAGGACCGGGAGGCGATGCAGCCGCACATCCGCGCCTTCGTCGACCGGGCGATCACCTTCGGCACCTGCCCCGACTGCGGCGGCACCCGGCTCAGCGAGCTGGCCCGGTCCTCGAAGATCGACGGACGCAACATCGCCGACCTCTGCGCGATGCAGATCAGCGACCTGGCCGAATGGGTCCGGTCGCTGGACGAGCCGTCGGTGGCACCGCTGCTGACCTCGCTCGGGCACACCCTCGACTCGTTCGTGGAGATCGGCCTCGGTTACCTCTCCCTCGACCGGCCGTCGGGCACCCTCTCCGGTGGCGAGGCGCAACGCACCAAGATGATCCGGCACCTCGGGTCGTCGCTCACCGACGTCACCTACGTCTTCGACGAGCCGACCGTCGGGCTGCACCCGCACGACATCGCCCGGATGAACGACCTGCTGCTGCGGCTGCGGGACAAGGGCAACACGGTGCTCGTGGTCGAGCACAAGCCGGAGACCATCGCGATCGCCGACCACGTCGTCGACCTCGGCCCCGGCGCGGGTACGGCCGGCGGCTCGGTCTGCTTCGAGGGCACCGTCGAGGGTCTGCGGGCCAGCGGCACCCTCACCGGTCGGCACCTCGACGACCGGGCCAGCCTCAAGGAGAGCGTACGGACCCCCACCGGCGCGCTGGAGGTCCGTGGCGCGGCGACGCACAACCTGCGCGACGTCGACGTGGACATCCCGCTCGGCGTGCTGGTCGTGGTGACCGGGGTGGCCGGCTCGGGCAAGAGTTCCCTGATCCACGGGTCGGTGTCCGGGCGCGACGGCGTGGTGGCCGTCGACCAGACGCCGATCCGCGGCTCGCGGCGCAGCAACCCGGCCACGTACACCGGGCTGCTCGAACCGATCCGCAAGGCGTTCGCCAAGGCCAACGGGGTGAAACCGGCGTTGTTCAGCGCCAACTCCGAGGGCGCCTGCCCGACCTGCAACGGCGCCGGCGTCATCTACACCGACCTGGCCATGATGGCCGGGGTCGCCACCACCTGCGAGGACTGCGAGGGCAAGCGGTTCCAGCCCGCGGTGCTGGAATACCACCTCGGCGGGCGGAACATCAGCGAGGTGCTGGCCATGTCCGTCACCGAGGCCGAGGCGTTCTTCGGCACCGGCGAGGCCCGTACCCCGGCCGCGCACGCCATCCTGGCCCGGCTGGCCGACGTCGGGCTCGGCTACCTCAGCCTCGGCCAGCCCCTCACCACTCTCTCCGGTGGTGAACGGCAGCGGCTCAAGTTGGCCACCCACATGGCCGAGAAGGGGGGCGTCTACGTGCTCGACGAGCCGACCAGCGGCCTGCACCTGGCCGACGTCGAGCACCTGCTCGGGCTGCTCGACCGGCTTGTCGACGCCGGCAAGTCGGTGATCGTCATCGAGCACCACCAGGCGGTCATGGCGCACGCCGACTGGATCATCGACCTCGGTCCCGGCGCCGGCCACGACGGCGGCCGGGTCGTCTTCGAGGGCACCCCCGCCGATCTCGTCGCCACCCGCTCCACCGTCACCGGTGAGCACCTGGCCGGCTATGTCGGCCGGTGAGGCAGGTGGTCAGGAATCGAGAAGCCGCACCGGTCCGGGCGCGATTAGCGTGACCAGCATGAACATCACCATCAACGCGAGCTTCCTGCCGCACACCGACCCGGAGGCGGCACTGACCTTCTACCGCGACGTCCTCGGCTTCGAGGTCCGCCTCGACGTGGGGCACGGTGGGATGCGCTGGATCACCGTCGGTCCGCCCGGGCAGCCCGACACCTCCATCGTCCTGACGCCGCCGGCGGTCGATCCCGGCATCACCGCCGAGGAACGTGCCACCATCGCCGAGATGATGGCCAAGGGCACCTACGCCGGCATCCTGTTGGCCACCCCGGAGCTGGACAAGACCTTCGACCGGCTGCAGGCCGCCGACGTCGAGGTGGTCCAGGAGCCGACCGACCAGCCGTACGGGCGACGCGACTGCGCCGTACGCGACCCCGCCGGCAACCTCGTCCGCATCCAACAGGTGCCCTGAACCCACCGCAGCCGTCGTTGTGGCAGTGGAGCTGGTCCGCATCATCGGGTGCCGACCAACTCCACTGCCACAACCAGTGGGCGGGGTGGGAATGGGGGAGTGGTTAGGCTGCGGGGGTGGGCGAGGAGGGGCAGTGGCTGGCGGAGCGGGTCGACCGGCTCGTCTTCACCGATCTGACCACTGACCAGGTCACCGCGCTGTTGGTCGACACCGTGGCCGACTGGGCGCAGGGGCGCGGCTGGCGGGTCTACCGGCGGGCGCCGAGCGTGCTGCCGCTGCCGCCGCCGATGTCCGCCCAGCAGTCGGTGCTCGACGTGGCCTGTGCCCGCCCCGACGGGCCACCGGTCGTCGTCGAGATCGACCACGGCACGCGCCGCCGCACCTGGGAGAAGCTGCTCGCCGAGGCGGAAGCCGGACGGATACCGCTCTGGCTGCGATGGGGCACCGGCCGCTTCACCCCACCGCCGCCACCGATCCAGATGGTGACCTGCGAGGTGACCGCCCGGCCGGATCCGACCGGACGAGGCCGGGTGCACAGCCGGCTGCCCCGGGCCGAGAAGCAGCCACCGGCCCACTCCGCGGTACGGCTCGGTGAGCCCGCCGCCGTCGAACTGCCGTTGCCACCGCCCCCGTCACCGGAATGACAACTGTCGCGCCTGGACGGTCCCCAGTTGTCGATGTCGGTGGCTCCCCGAACTGAGGCCGTTGCCGTACCATCGGGCTGATTTCCTACCTGGCCGGTGCGGAGGCCGCATGGACGAGGTGACCCTCGGGGCGCTCCGCCTCCTTGAGGAGGCGCAGGCCGGCGGGGCGGCGCAGGTGTTGACCGCCGCCGAGTCGGCGCTCCGCGAACCCACCGGGCAGATCGGCGACGGCCCGGCGGCGATGCACTTCGCCCGCGTGGTGGCCCTGACCCGCCTGGGTGACCTGCGGGCCGCGATCGACGCCGCCGACCTGATGCTGGCCGCCGCCGACCGTGAGGGCAGCGCCGGCTGGCGATCCTGTGCGCTGTCGCTGCGGGCGACCCGGCGGCTTCGCCTGGGCGGTCAGGACATCGCCGAGTACGACATCGAAGCGGTGCTCCGCGACCTCGTCAGCGCGGAAACCGCCCTGCTGGCCGACGAACCCAACCCGGTGATCACGGGCAACGCGCACACCGGGATCGCGATCGGCTACGCCCAGCTTCGCCTCTACGAACTGGCCGTACCCCAGTTCGAGGCGGCCTACCAGGCGACCCGGCACGCGTCCTATCCGGACAACGGCAACCGGGCGATGTGGCTGTGCAACCTCGCCGAACTCAACCTGATCTGGGCGTTGGAGCTGTACCAGGTCGGTCGGATCGCCGAGGCGGAACGGCACAGCGCCGCCGCGCAGGAGTACGCGACGCGGGCGGTCGCCGAGGCGTCCGGCCCCAAGGCGGAGGTGTGGCGGCTCTCGGCCCTGCTGTACGAGGCGTGCTCCCGCGCCGACCGGCAGGACCCGGCCGGTGCGGCCGTCGACATCCCCCGCTACACCAACCTGCTGCGCATCCACGGCCTGCCCGAACAGCATCAGGAGATCCTGCTGTGCCGGCCCTTCCACGCCGTCGCGCTGCGCCGGTCCGGGCGACCCGAGGAGGCGCTGCGCGTCATCGAGGAGGCCGTCGCCCTGCTGTCACCCGAGACCGACTGCCTGATCTCGGCGGCGGTGCACCGTACCCACGCGGTGCTGCTGGCGGCGACCGGCTCGGCCGGTGCGCGGCCCGGGCTCACCTACGGCGACACCCTCGCCGAGTTGCTGTGGCGGCAACGGCATCACTGGCTGCACACCGCGATGACGATGCAGTCGTACGACGCGCTGCGGTGGCAGCACGAGCAGGCCGAGCGGGCGGCGCGGACCGATCCGCTGACGGGTGTGGCGAACCGTCGTGGTCTCGACAAGTTCCTGCGTGACCTGGCCCGTCCCGACGCCGCCGACCACCCCGTGGCGGTGCTGGCCGTGGACATCGACAGGTTCAAGCACATAAACGATTCGCTCGGCCATTCCACCGGCGACGACGTGCTGCGGGCGGTGGCGCAGCTGCTCACGACGAACGTACGGCAGGGCGACTTCGTGGCGCGGTTGGGCGGGGACGAGTTCGTCGCCATCCTGCCGGGCGCGGACGCCACGCTGGCCCGGCTGGTGGCGCAGCGGACCGTGGAGGCCGTCGCCGGCCTGACCGCCTGGCCGGCGCAGGTGAGCGTCGGGGTCGCCCACGGCCCGGCGTACTGCCTGGACCAGGCGATCAGCCACGCCGACAGCGCGATGTACGCGGCCAAGCGGGCGGGCGGCAACCAGGCCAGCTGCCTGGCGCTCTGACCGGCCCGGGTCGCGTTCCGGTGGCGTCGGCCGCCGCCGGGTGGCTCAGAGGTGGTCGCGGACCCAGTCGGCGAGCAGCCGGGCGCAGTGGTCCACCGACTCCTGCCAGGTACGCGCCGCCCCGTCGCCGGCCTCGTCGCTGACCTGCTTGATCAGACGGACCGGTACGCCGAACCGCTGGGCGGTCGAGGCGACCGCGTAGCCCTCCATGTCGACCAGGTGGGCGCGGGTGGCCAGGGCGGCGCGGGCGGTGTCGTCGGCGATGAACTGGTCGCCGGTGGCGAGCACCGGACCGTCGCCGAGGGCCAGCGGCGCGCCGACGGACTGACCGGTCAACCGGCGGAGGAAGTCGGTGTCCAGGTCGTGTTGCAGGACGCTGCCCACCTCGTGGGTGCCGGCCCAGCCGGGATGCAGTGCGCCGGCGGTGCCGAGGTTGATCACCGCCGCGGGCAGCGGTGTGCGGGCCAGGGTCGCCGCGACGGCGGAGGCCGCGTTGACCTTGCCCATGCCGGTGAGCAGCACCGGCAGGCGCGCATCGAGGTGGGCGGCCTCCTCCGCGAGGGCCAGCACGAGCAGCGGGCGATCAGGGCTGACCGTTCCTCGAAGATCCATCGGGCGATGGTAGCCGGAGACCGGGGTCGGCCAGCGATGCCGGCCGGCCCCGGTGACGGCTACCGCGTCGTCAGTCCGAGGCTGATCGTCCTGGTCAGGGTGGCGTTGTCGTCGTCGCCGTCCAGCGACCAGATCATCGCCCCGCCCAGGCCGGTCCGCCGGATGTACAGCGTCTTCTGCAGCACCACCGCCGGATCGTCGTACGTCCAGAAGGTCGTACCGTCGAACAGCCAGGCGTGCCCGGCGCGCAGGTCGCGGTGCACGGCGAAGCCCTTGCCGGTCAGGGTCTTCAGCTGCTTGTAGTCCTCGTAGCCGGCGCCGTGCACGGCCGGTGCGGGCCCGGTGGCGGGCTGGAACAGGCCGTTGCCGCCGCCGGTGACGCCGGTCCAGCCCTGACCGTAGTAGGGGATGCCGAGGACCAGCTTGGCCCGGGGCGCGCCGCGGGCGAGCCAGCCGTCGACGGCCACCTCGACGGAGAAGTCCGGGCTGCCCGGAGCGCCGCGCGGCACCCGCAGCGCCGACTGCTGGTTGGTCACCGTCTCCCAGGTGCCGTGGAAGTCGTAACCCTGCACCGTGGCGAAGTCCAGGTACTTGAAGATCTTGCGGCCCTCGTACCCGGCGTCCATGGTCGCCGGGTTGGCCGGCAGGAACGCGGTGAGCGGGTGGTGCCTGCGGGTCGTGCGACCGTAGGCGTCGAGTTGCCGGCGGAACTCGGCGAGCAGTTTGGTGAAGTTCTCCCGGTCCTCCGGGCGGATCACGTTGCCCGGTTCGCCGGGCCAGTTCGGCCATTCCCAGTCGAGGTCGATGCCGTCGAACACTCCGGCGGCGGCACCCGGTCCGCCGCTGCCGCCGTCGAGGATCGGCAGGTTGCCCTTGAGGTAGAGGTCGATGCAGGAGGCCACGAACGCCTTGCGGCTCGCGTCGGTGCGGGCGGCGTTGGAGAAGTACGTCGACCAGCTCCAGCCGCCCAGCGAGATCAGCACCTTGAGGTCGGGGTGCTTGGCCTTGAGCTTGGCCAGCTGGCCGAAGTTGCCGTTGAGTGGCTCGCCCCAGGCGTCGGCGACGCCGTCGACGCTCTCCTCGGCCGGTACCGGCCGCTGGTAGTCGGCCCAGGCGTCGCCCTCGCCCGGTCCACCGTCGACGAAGCAGCGACCGTCCTCGCTGACGTTGCCGAAGGCGTAGTTGATGTGGGTGAGCCGGGCGGCCGCACCCGAGGTGTCGAGCTTCTTGACCGGGAAGGCCCGGCCGTAGATGCCCCACTGGGTGAAGTAGCCGACCCGGTGGTACCCGGTACGGCGGTGCTCGCCCGCGCTGGCGGTGCTCGGCGGCGCGGCGGTGATCAGCAGGGTGGTCAGGGCGACGAGGGCGGTGAGGCGGCGGTGGCGGAACGGTCGCATCGGCACTCCCACGAGGGATGAAGCGAAATCAGTAAAGAGACCTTCCTGATTGATGAAGCTAGGCGGATCATCGCCTGCGGTCAATAGCCGTCCCGGCCGCACCGTCACGCGGAGCCGCCTCGCTCGCCTGGCGGCGGTCGGTGCGGCAGACTCATGGAGATCGCGCGGCCGCACCGCCGCGCTGCCGGTCACCCGGCGGGAGGTGGGAGATGCGCATCGCGCTGTTCGTGACCTGCCTGGCCGACACCGTGTTCCCCGAGGCGGCGAAGGCCACGGTACGGCTGCTGGAGCGGCTCGGTCACGAGGTGGTCTTCCCGGCCGAGCAGACCTGCTGCGGGCAGATGCACGTCAACACCGGCTACCAACGCGAGGCGCTGCCGTTGATCCGTCGACACGTACGGACCTTCGATCCGTACGACGTGATCGTGGCCCCGTCGGGGTCGTGTGTCGGGTCGGTGCGCCACCAGCACCCGCTGGTGGCTCGACGAGCGGGTGACGACCGGTTGGCCGGCCGGGTTGAGGACGTGGCGGCGCGGACGTACGAGCTGTCGGAACTGCTTGTCGACGTGCTCGGGGTGACCGACGTGGGCGCCTACTACCCGCACCGGGTCACCTACCACCCGACCTGCCACTCGTTGAGGATGCTGCGGGTCGGGGACCGGCCGCTGCGACTGCTGCGCGCGGTACGCGGTCTGGACCTGGTCGAGCTGCCGGACGCCGAGCAGTGCTGCGGATTCGGGGGGACCTTCGCGGTGAAGAACGCCGACACCTCGACGGCGATGCTCGCCGACAAGATGCGTCACGTGCTGTCCACCCGGGCGGACGTCTGCACCGCGAGCGACGCCTCGTGCCTGATGCACCTCGGCGGCGGCCTGTCCCGGCTGCGTACCGGGGTCCGGACGGTGCACCTCGCCGAGATCCTGGCCGCCACCGAGCGCAGCGCGATCACCGGTGAGCGCACGGCGGTGCGGCCGTGACCCACACCTTCCTCGGCATGCCGTCGACCGCGCCGCCCGGCGTGGGGCACCTGCGCGGCACGGAGCCGTTCCCGAGCGCGGCCCGGCGCAGCCTCGCCGACCCGCAGCTGCGGCGTAACCTCGGGCACGCCACCGCGACCATCCGGGCCAGATCGGCCGGGATGATCGCCGAGGTGCCGGACTGGCAGCAGTTGCGCGAGGCCGGCCGGGCGATCAAGACCGACGTCATGGCCCGTCTGCCGGAACTGTTGGAGCAGCTTGAGGCGCGGGTGACCGAGGCCGGTGCGGTGGTGCACTGGGCTGCCGACGCCACCGAGGCCAACCGGATCGTCACCGACCTGGTGCGGGCCACCGGCAGCGAGCGGGTGATCAAGGTCAAGTCGATGGTCACCCAGGAGATCGGGCTCAACGAGGCACTGGTCGCCGCCGGGATCGCGCCGGTGGAGACCGACCTGGCCGAGTTGATCGTCCAACTCGGTGACGACCGCCCGAGCCACATCCTGGTCCCGGCCATCCACCGCAACCGGGCCGAGATCCGGGAGATCTTCCTGCGGGCCATGCCCGGCGTGGATCCCGGGCTGACCGACGAGCCGGCCGCCCTGGCCGCCGCCGCCCGCAACTACCTGCGGCAGACGTTCCTCACCACGAAGGTGGCCGTCTCCGGGGCCAACTTCGCCGTGGCGCAGACCGGCACCCTCGCGGTGGTGGAGTCCGAGGGCAACGGACGGATGTGTCTCACCCTGCCGGAGACGCTGATCACCGTGATGGGCATCGAGAAGGTGGTGCCGACCTGGCAGGACCTGGAGGTGTTCCTGCAACTGCTGCCCCGCGCGTCGACGGGGGAGCGGATGAACCCGTACACCTCGATGTGGACGGGCGTGACGCCGGGTGACGGGCCGCAGGCGTTCCACTTGGTGCTGCTGGACAACGGGCGCAGCGCCGTACTGGCCGACCCGACCGGTCGCCAGGCGCTGCACTGCATCCGCTGCTCGGCCTGCCTGAACGTCTGCCCGGTGTACGAGCGCACCGGCGGACACGCCTACGGGTCGGTCTACCCGGGGCCGATCGGGGCGGTGCTGTCCCCGCAACTGACCGGGGTGGCCGACAACGCGTCGCTGCCGTACGCCTCGTCGCTCTGCGGCGCCTGCTACGACGCGTGCCCGGTGAAGATCAACATCCCGGAGTTGCTTGTGCAGTTGCGGGACCAGGCGCCCCACCCGCGTGCCGAGGCTGCGGCGATGGCGGCGGCCGCGTACACGATGGACCATCCGCGGCTGTACGAGGCGGCGCAACGGGCCGTACGGCTGAGCCGGCTCGCCGGGCGGCGTGGGTGCGCGCTGCCACCGCCCCTGGACGGCTGGACCGCAAGTCGTGATCTGCCCGACCCGCCGGCGCAGACGTTCCGCCAGTGGTGGGCCGGGCGATGAGCTCCCGGGACCTGCTGCTCGGCCGGTTACGCGCCGCCCTCGCCGCCGGCGGCCCGCAAGTCCCCGTCGAGGTGCCCCGGGACTACCGGCACGGCGGCCCGCTCGACCTGGACCGGTTCGTGGCACGGCTGATCGACTACCGGGCCCAGGTGCACCGGGTGAGTGAGGACGCCGTCGCCGACACGATCGCCGCGATCCTGCCGGCGGGAGCGACAGTCGTCGTACCGCCGGGGTTGCCGTCGGGCTGGTTGCCGTCGACGGTGACCGTCCGACCCGACCACGACCTCGACAATGGACGGATCGCGGCGGCGGACGCGGTCGTCACCGCTGCGGCGGTCGCCGTCGCCGAGACCGGCACGGTCGTCCTCGACGGCTCGCCCGACCAGGGGCGGCGCGTGCTCAGCCTGCTGCCGGACCGGCACGTCTGCGTGCTGCGGACGGCCCAGGTGGTGGCGACCGTGCCCGAGGCGCTCGCCCGGCTCACCCCGCAACGGCCGCTGACCTGGATCAGCGGTCCGTCGGCCACGAGCGACATCGAACTCAGCCGGGTGGAGGGCGTGCACGGGCCACGCACTCTGCACGTCGTCCTGTTGCCCTGATCCGGCGACCATGCGGCCGGCGCAAGGCCCGTTCGGTCGATGGCCGTCTCCGGTCGGGCCCCGGATCTTCGTCACGACAACCGTTGTATCGACGATCGTCGACTGAAAGACTTGGTGCGGATCGCGTGGGGAGCCGCGCGATTCGTTACAGGGCAAGGGGACGCACGGGAAAACCCCGTGCCGGGCCGTCCTCCTCCAGTAGGAACAACCGGCCGCCGCGAGCGGTGGCCGACTCGGGAGGTACGGATGAAACGCGAGTTCGGCGTGGTGCTGGCCACCGCGACCCTGACCCTGGCCGCCGGGCTCGTCACGCCCGCCGTCGCGCAGACCGCACCCGTGGCGACCCCGACGCCGTCGCCGACCCCGGTCTGCCCACCGGTGCTGCCGATCAACGCCATGGTGACCGGGACGACCGCCACCAGCGTGTCCATCACCTACAGCGCGTTCGTCGTCCCGCCCTGCGGCTACGACCCGCCGATCACGTTCCATTTGTTCGGCAGCCACGACGACGCCATCGACTGGCAGAACCCGATCGCCCAGGGCACCTCGGGACCGGAACGCTCCGGCACGGTCACCATCGACGGGTTGACCCCGGGCACCGAGTACTGGTTCCGGATCAGCGACGCGCACGGCGTACGGGACCGGTACGTCATCGGCGGGCCGGCGCGGACCGGGCTGCCGGCACCGTGCACCGCGACCGCCACCGTCGACAGTGGATGGGGAAGCGGCTTTGTCGCCACGGTCACCGTCCGCAACACCGGTGCCGACCAGCTCAACGGATGGCGCGTGCGCCTGAGCTGGCCCGGCGGCGGCAGCGTCCAGTCGATCTGGAACGCGGTGGTGGAGACGACGTCGACCGAGGTGACGGCGCGGCACGCCGAGTACAACCGCGTCCTGGCACCGAGTGCGTCGACGACCTTCGGTCTGCTGGCCGCGACCAGCAGCGTGCCGACGGGGCTCACGCTCAGCTGCGAGCGGTGGTCCTGACAACTGCCGCAGTATCCGGCCACACGGATGATGGTGAATGCGTTACCGGGTGGTAACGATGTTGTGTCATGGACTCCGCCCTGACCCTGATCGGACTACCCATCGCCCTCGGCGTCATCATGCTCGGTCTGGGTCTCGGCCTGACCGTCGCCGACTTCCGCCGGGTGGCCCACCATCCGAAGGCCGCCGTGATCGCGCTGGCCTGCCAGGTGCTGCTGCTGCCGGCGCTCTGCTTCGGCCTGGTGCTCGCCTTCGGTCTGCCGCCGGAACTGGCCGTCGGGATGATGCTGCTCGCAGCATCGCCCGGCGGCACCACGGCCAACCTCTACAGCCACCTCTTCGGCGGGCACGTCGCGCTCAACATCACGTTGACCGCCATCAACTCGGTGCTCGCCGTGTTCACCCTGCCGATCGTGGTCAACCTGTCGGCGGCGTACTTCCTCGGCGACGCGCGCAGCATCGGTCTCCAGTTCGACAAGGTGCTCCAGGTCTTCGCCATCGTGCTCGTCCCGGTCGCCATCGGCATGCTGGTCCGCGCCTGGGTTCCCCGCGTCGCCGAGAGCCTGAACCGCCCGGTGCGCATCCTGTCCGTCGTCGTGCTCGTCGCGGTGATCGCCGGTGCCGTGATCGGTGAGCGGGACAACCTGGCCGACTACTTCGTCTCGGTCGGTCTCGCCGTGCTCGCGTTCAACCTGGTGAGCCTCGGGATCGGCTACGGAGTGCCCCGGCTGGCCGGCACCGACCGCGCTGCCGCCAAGGCGGCCGGATTCGAGATCGGCATCCACAACAGCACGCTGGCCATCACGATCGCGCTCAGCCCGGCGTTGCTCAACAGCAGCCAGATGGCGATCCCGGCAGCCGTCTACGGCGTCGTCATGTTCTTCACCGCCGCCGCCTTCGGCTATCTGGTGAATCGCGTCGGCACCCGGACCAGCACCTCTGCAAGCGGTGCCACCGCCGTTTGAGGTAGGCGACTGTCGTGACGCTGACAGTCCGCGGGGCTACGGGTGACGCCCCGTGCGGGTACAACGATCGTTGAACGTTCATGCCATCACCCGCTTCCGCCGTTCTGTCGCTGCCGTGACGCCACGGCAGGCCGTGCGCGGGCAGCACCGTCCCGGACCCCTCTTTGGAGAGCCCATGTCCCTCTCTCCGGCCCAGGTCTTCGCCACGTTGAACGCGGTGCGACCTCTCGACCAGCCGTCGCCGTTCATCGACAAGGCCGTCGTGCTCGGCGGCAGTGTCGCCGGTCTGCTGGCCGCGCGGGCGTTGGCGGAGCACGCGCACAGCGTCGTCGTCATCGATCGGGACAACCTGCACGTCCCGGGCCACCGGCCCGGCGTTCCGCAGGGGACGCAACTGCATGCCCTGCTGCCGGGCGGCTTCCTGCAACTCGAGCGGCTCTTCCCCGGGTTCGGCAGGCAGGCCGTGGCCAAGGGAGCGATCGAGGCGCCGCCCGAGGCCCGCCGCTCCTACCTCGACGGGCGGTTGAAGATCGTCGTGCCGGACGACGCCGACAGTCTGGCCGGCAGCCGGCCGCTGTTGGAAGGGCTGATCCGGCAGCAGGTCCTGCGGTTGCCAAACGTCAAGACGATCACCGCCCGCGCCACCGGTCTGGTCTTCGACGGCGTCGTCACCACCGGGGTCCGCTACGAGGCCGGTGGCGCTTCCGGCACGGAGAACGCGGATCTCGTGGTGGACGCCATGGGCCGGTCGAGCCGGCTCTCCGACTGGCTGGAGCAGGCGGGCTGGGAACGGCCCGAGATGCGGCGGATGAGCGTGCACCTCAACTACGCCACCGCGCTGTTCCGGCGGCGGGAGGACAAGCCGCAGCACACCGTCGTGCTGGCGCTGAACAGCCCGCGGACCTCGGCGGCGGTGGCCGGGGCGGCGTTCTTCGCCATCGAAGACGGCAGGTGGATGGCGATGATGGCCGGGTACGCGGACAATCGTCCGGGCCGTACGCCCGAGGACTTCGTTCGCCGGCTGCGCGAGTTCCCGCCCGAGTTCCACGAGGTCGCCGACAGCGAACTGCTCGGCGATGTGCAGACCTACCGCCACGCCGACAGCCGGCGGCGGGACTTCCACAGGCTGAGCCGCTTCCCCGCCGGGCTGGTCCCGGTCGGCGACGCCGTCGCGTCCTTCAACCCGGTGTACGGGCAGGGCATCACGGCGGCTGCCCTGCACGCCGCCTGCCTGTCGACGTACCTGCGCACCGGGCCGGATCTGCGGCAGCCGGCCCGCGAGTTCCTGGCCCTGCAGCAGGTCGTGGTCGACGCCGCGTGGTCGATGTCGACCTCCGCCGACCTGGCCCTGCCGCACGTCGACGGTCCGTACCCGCGTGGCTACCGGTTCTCCCGCTGGGTCAGCCGGCAGATCGTCGACGCGACGATCACGGACATCGCCACCGCCCGCCGGTTCAACGACGTGGTGTCCCTGTGCGAGCACCCGAACTCGCTGGCCAGGCCCGGGGTCATCCTGGGTGCGCTGCGGGCGAACCTGCGGGCCCGGTGACGAGGCGCGCCGCTGGTGTTCGCCGCGCCCGACCGGCACAGTGACAGCCGTCGGCTCAACCGCAGTGGAACGGAGTGCATGGTGGCGTACGTTTTCCTGCTGCTCGCTATCGCCGCCGAGGTCACCGGCACGAGCCTGCTCAAGGCCACCGAGGGATTCACCCGCCTGTGGCCGACGCTCGGGCTGGCCGTGGCCTACCTGACGGCGTTCGCGCTGCTCGCCCAGGCGGTGAAGGGCATCGAAGTCGGTGTCGCGTACGCCCTGTGGTCGGGGTTGGGCACCGCGGCGATCGTGGCCATCGGCGCGACAGTGCTCGGTGAGCCGCTGACCGTCACCAAGGTGGTCGGGGTCGGTCTGATCATCGCCGGCGTCGTCCTGCTCAACCTGCGCGGCGCGCACTGACGTCCCGGCGTGACCATGCTGGTCACGCCGGGGCCGGCCCCGCAGCAATTTGCGCGAACCGCGGTACCGGCCGCCCACCGACCACTAAAGTTGCACTTATTGCAATGCCCGCATATGTTGATCGCCGACGGCTGGGCGGGAGGTCGCACGATGGGTGCCGGGCACGACCACGGGCAGCAGGTGCTGCGCGCCGGAGAGAAGCACCGTGGGCGGTTGTGGGCGGCTTTCGCCCTGCTTGCCGTCTTCATGGTGGTGGAGGCGGTCGGAGCATGGGTGACCGGCTCGCTGGCGCTGCTGTCGGACGCCGGGCACATGTTCACCGACGTGCTCGGCATCGGCATGGCCCTCGCCGCGATCACCGCGGCCAGCAAGGCCTCCCGCGACGGCCAACGCACCTTCGGGCTGTACCGGATGGAGGTGCTGGCGGCACTGGCCAACGCGGTGCTGCTGTTCGGGGTCGCCGTCTACGTGGTGGTCGAGGCGGTACGCCGGTTCGACGAACCGCCGGAGGTGCTGGTCGGCCCGATGCTGATCGTCGCCGTGGCGGGTCTGGTCGCCAACGTCGTGGCGTTCCTGCTGCTGCGCTCCGGCTCCAAGGAGAGCCTCAACGTGCGCGGGGCGTACCTGGAGGTCCTCGGTGACCTGCTCGCCTCGGTCGGCGTGATCGTCGCCGCCGTGGTGATCGCGGTGACCGACTGGTGGTACGCCGACCCGATCGTCGCCGTGGCGGTGGGCGCGTTCATCCTGCCCCGCACCTACAAGCTGGGCCGGGCCGCCCTGCGGGTGCTCGTCCAGGCCGCGCCGCCACACGTGGACATCGCCGAGGTACGGGCCGGACTGCGCGCCCTCGACGGCGTCGCCGACGTGCACGACCTGCACGTGTGGACCCTGACCTCGGGCATGGAGGTGGCCTCGGCGCACCTGAAGCTGACGGCCGGGGCGGACCTGGGCCGGGTGCTCAGCAGCGCCCGGCAGATCCTGCACGACCGCTTCGCCATCGAGCACGCCACCCTCCAGGTGGAGCCGCAGGACGCCGAAGACGTGTGCCACGGCGCGCACTGGTGACATCCGGGCGGAGCCACGACCGCCCGGTGCGGGGCCGGCGGCGCGGGCTGTCACGCAGCTGAGGCGCGTGGTTTTCAGGAAGCTGACAGGAAACCCGGCCAGCATGGGGCGCACCCGCACCGAAAGGCTGGCTCCGGCATGACGAGGAATACGCGACTGACCCTGGCGATGATCCTGGTGCTCATCCTCGCCATGATCGTTGTGATCGCCGTGAACCGGAACACCAACCGGCCCGCCGCCAGCGGCGCGCCGGTCGACCCGGCCGTGCTGGTCCGCGACGACAGCCACCGGCTCAGCACGGCGGCCGACGGCAAGGTCACCCTGGTGGAGTTCCTCGACTTCGAGTGCGAGGCATGTGGCGCGGTCTACCCGTCGATCACCGAGATCCTGGACACCTACCAGGACCGGATCACCTTCGTGGTGCGGTACTTCCCGATCGCCAGCCACCCCAACGCCGACCTGGCCGCCCGCGCCGCGCAGGCCGCCGCTGAGCAGGGCCGGTTCCCCGAGATGTACGCCACGCTGTTCGAGAACCAGGCGCAGTGGGGACACCAGAGCACCGCGCAGACCGACAGGTTCGTCGGGTACGCCCGCGATCTCGGCCTGGACGTGGACCGTTTCCGGCAGGACCTGGAGGCTCCGGCCACCGCCCAACGGGTGGCCGCAGATCGGGCCGACGGTGAGACCGTCGGGGTGCGGGGCACTCCCACCTTCTTCCTCAACGGCCGGGAGCTGACCGGAGTCCGTACCCAGTCGGACATGGTCGCCGCCATCGACGCCGCGCTCGCCCAGTGACCGCCACCGTCGCCCGCCGTCCCGAGACGCCGCAGGCCGGATTCGTCGCCCGGGTCACCGCCTGGGTCCTGGCCGTCGGCGGCGGCATCGGACTGCTCGCCGCGGGCACCCTGACCGTCGAGAAGATCAACCTGTTGGCCGATGCCGACTACGTGCCCACCTGCAGCATCAACCCGATCCTGTCCTGCGGCTCGGTGATGACCACGCCGCAGGCCGCCGCCTTCGGCATTCCCAACCCACTGCTCGGCATCGCCGGCTTCGCCGTGGTCACCACGCTCGGCGTCCTGCTGCTGGCCCGGGTGCGGCTGCCCGGCTGGTGCTGGCTGGGCCTGCAGGCCGGGGCCACCCTCGGCGTCGTCTTCGTGCACTGGCTCATCTACCAGAGCCTCTACGTGATCTCGGCGCTGTGCCCGTACTGCATGGTGGTCTGGGTCGTCACCATCGCGATCTTCCTTTACACCAGCCTGCGTAACCTCGGCGCGGTCGCGCCGACGTCGCCGCTGGCCCGGCTCTCCGGTCTCGCCGGCTATCACAGCCTCATCCTGGTCGCCTGGTACGTGCTGATCATGCTGGCCATCCTGGTCCGCTTCTGGGACTACTGGTCCACCCTCTGGTGAGCCCGCCCGCCTGACAATGGGTGGGCTCGGTCAGTGCGCCCGCCGGCGGTGCCGCCAGAACGCCAGCAGGGCGAGCACCACGATCACGGCGAGCAGCGTGTACGTGCCGATGCCCAGTTCCCGCTCCAGATAGCGGTAGGAGGCCGAGCCGAGGTAACCGAGCGTCGCCACCGCCACCGCCCAGAGGAGCCCGCCGGTGACGTTGGCCCAGCCGAACGTGCTGCGCCGCATGCCGCTGGCACCGGACACCAGCGGCACCAGCACCCGCAGCACGGCCACCCACCGGCCGATCACCACCGCCACAGCTCCTCGGTCGGCGACCAGGCGTCGGGCCCGGTTCAGGTCGAGGCGACGACGGAGCACGGCCGGCGCGCGGGCCAGCACCCCGGGCCCGTACCGGCGGCCCAGCAGGTAGCCGACCTGGTCGCCGAGGCAGGCCCCGACGGCCGCGGCGACGATCACCGCCCACAGCGGCAACCCACTGAGGTGAGCCACCACGCCGCCGACAAGCACGACGGTCTCACCGGGTATGAGCAGCCCCAGCAGCGTCGAGGACTCCAGCGCGGGCAGCAGGAACACCAGAGCCAGCACGACCAACGGCGGCAGCGCGGCGATCCCCGCCAGTACCCGGTCCATCTGCTGATTCTGGCGCTTCGCGACGGCCCGGCGGGCAGGCGAACCGGGAAACCGCTCGGGTCGTCGGGAAACCAGCGGCCCCGGCTCCGTGCGACGGCTGTGTCGTTCGGGCCTACGGCGCGGGGACGACCTCCTGGCCCAGCGGCCAGATCGCGGCCGGGACGAGCTTGAAGTTGGCCACCCCGAACGGGATGCCGATGACGGTGAGGCAGAGGCTGACGCCGGCGACGATGTGGGACAGGGCGAGCCACCACCCGGCGAGCACGACCCAGATGACGTTGGCGACGCCGGAGGCGACACCGACGCCGGGCTTGGGGACCAGGGTGCGGCCGAAGGGCCACAGCGAGTACGACGCCAGCCGCAGCGACGCCACCCCGAAGGGGATGGTGACGACGAGGACGAAGCAGATCAGAGCGGCGATGCCGTAGCCGATCGCCAGCACGAGCCCGCCGCCGAAGATGAGCCAGAGCACGTTCAGTACGAATCGGATCATGAACCAATCATGACCGGTGCGCGCCACCGACCCCGGGGGAGGGCCGGGCACCCCACAGGGGGCGGCCGGGGAGGCCGGTGGCGCGCGGCGGGTCAGCCGGCCTGGCCGGTGACGCTGGTGCCCGACTTCGTGACGCGGTAGGTCACCTGGGCACCGCTCCAGAAGTGGAAGGTGAGGGTGACCGGGCTGCCGTCGCGTACCTCACCGAAGAAGGTGTCGGTCAGGGTGATCCGGTTGCCGGTGTAGTCGGGGGAGAAGGTGACGTCGAACTCCTTGAACGACGTCCAGTCGTGCGGTCCGGCGTTGCTGCCGTCGGCGTACCGCGCCTCCATGGTGGCGAGCTGGTCGCCGCGGAACTGGGTCGCAATGGCGAAGGAGGCGGTCGTGCCGGTGGCGTTGGACAACACCGGCGGGTCGTGGCTGATCACGTCGATCCGCCACGGTACGCCGGCCGAGAAGCGCGCCTGGAGGGTGGCGTTGACGCCGTACGCCCGGTTGCCGACCAGTCGGGTCAACGCGCTGGCGGTCAGCGTCAGCTGGTTGCCGGAGACGGTGTAGTCGGTGCCCCGGACCAGCTCGGTGCTGCCCTGACGCAGACCGGAGAAGGTGGTGCCGTTGAGGTTGAGGGTCAGCGTCCTGGCGGTGATCGAGCCGGTACGCGGCACGTACACCTGGTCGGAGGAGGCGGTGCCGGAGCGGGTCGTCCAGCTCGACTTGATCTGGTTGATCAGCTCCGCGTCCCGCCAGACGAAGGTGGTCCGGTTGAAGTGCTGGCCGTTGTCCCACAGCTGGGTGGTGAGCTGTCGGTGCCGGGCGTAGTAGCCGAAGTACTCGAAGAACTTCAGCTTCTCGCCCTGCTGGATGGTGCCGGTGTGCCGGTCGAAGCCGAGCAGGCCGTACTCGCCGATGACCACCGGGATGCCTCGGGTGACGAAGGCGTTGTAGACCCGGTCGAAGGCGTCGACGAGGTCCTGCTGGGTGGTGGCGTCGAAGCGGGTGCCGCCGGCGACGTTCACGCTGAACGGCCAGTAGCCGTAGAAGTGCACGGTGGCGATCAGGTTGCGGTCGTTGAGCTGGTTGATCGTCGTGGTCAGCTCGTTGATCCGGGCCTGCTCGGAGGAGGTGTGCAGGGTCGGCAGGACCAGCATCCGGGTGGCGTTGTTGCCACCGGAGGCGCGCACGATCCGGTGGAAGTTGACGTTCAGCTCGTGCAGCAGCTGCGCGTTCTGGGCGTCACCGGAGCTGTTGGCGAACTGCGGCTCGTTGACGCTCTCGAAGTGCAGCTTCGGTGAGGCGTCCCGGAACGCCGCGGCGATCTGGGTCCAGAGCGCGTTGTACCGGTTGAGCACGGTCGTCCGGTTGGTCGGCATCTCGTGGATCCACTGCCACGAGTCGTGGTGCAGGTTGATCATCACGTAGAAGCCGTCGTCCAGGGCCCAGCCGACGACCTCCTTGATCCGGTTCAGCCAGGCCGGGTCGATGGTGTACGACGGCGCCGGACCGTGCCGGTTGCTCCAGGTGACCGGGATCCGGATGCTGTTGAACCCCTGCGCCCGGATGGCGTCCAACTGGGCCTCGGTGACCCGCGGGTTGCCCCACGCGGTCTCGTCGTCACCGACGGAGTCGAAGGTGTTGCCGAGGTTCCAGCCCGGCTGCATCGCGGCCACGTAGGCCATCGCGTCACCGGTCGGCGGCGGGGTCGTCGGCGGCGGGTCGGTCGGCGGCGGCGTGGTCGGGGGAGGGGTGGTCGGGCCGACGCTGCCGGTGCAGGTGACCCCGTTGAGCGCGAACGAGGTGGGGGCCGTGTTGCTGCCCGACCACGAGCCGTTGAAGCCGAACGACACCGTCTGGTTGGTGCCGAGCGTCGCGTTGTAGCTGACGTTGGCGGCGGTGACGTCGTTTCCGGCGGAGGTGACGGTGGCGTTCCACGCCTGCGTCACCCGTTGACCGGAGGGGAAGGTCCAGGTCAGCCGCCAGCCGTTGAGCGGGTCGCCGAGATTGGTCAGGTCGACGTTCGCGGTGAAACCGCCCGGCCACTGGCTCGGCGCGGAGTAGACCACCCGGCAGCCGGCCGCCGCGTGGGCGGCGCCCGCGCTGACCAACCCGACCCCGGCCAGCAGGGCGGCGACCCCGGCGCCGACCACGCCCAGTCGCCATCGTGTCCTTCGTAGTGTGCCGCGCAGCCCGGCCATGACGCTCCTCGTGTGGTGATGGTGTCGACGGGTGGCTGGCCGCGTGTCACCGGACCGCCGGCAACATCCGGCCGGCTCGCACAATAAGTTGGGATCATGAACTTTGTCAATCGACGTACCGCGATGTAAAGGGCTTCTGTGCAGGTGGCACGGCAGTTCGCAATTCGGCCGTGTCGCCTGGATGTGCGACGCGTTCGGGAACAGGCGGTGTGAATGAGCGTGGCCCGTCGGGGTAGTCGGCCGCGTGGCGGCGGGCGAGCGGATCGGGAGCTGGGCGCGTGGCGCCGCCGGCTCGGCGAGGGACCGGGTCGCGGGCACGGTTGCCGCACTCAGCGTCCGGGCCGACTGGCGGGAGCGGCGACGGACCCTGGAGCTGTACGCGATCCTCGCCGTGCAGGCGGGGGTGGCCGCCGCGCTCGCCTGGTGGGTGGCGCACAACCTGCTGCACCATCCGTCACCGGTATTCGCCCCCACCGCCGCCGTCGGCACCATCGCCGCGGCCATCGGCCGACGCACCCGGCGTACCGTCGAACTGCTGCTCGGCGTGCTGGCCGGGCTGCTGGTCGGCGACGCCCTGATCGCGGTCATCGGCACCGGCCCCTGGCAGACCGGCACCGTGGTCACCCTGGCCATCCTGCTCGCGCTGAGCCTGAGCCGGGGCGGACAGGTGGTCACCCAGGCCGGCGGCACCGCCGTGCTGATCGCCACGCTGGCACCGGTGCAGCGCGGACTGGAGGTGCCCCGCATCGTCGACGCCGTGATCGGCGGGGTGACCGCCGTGGTGGTGGTCGCCGTCCTGCCGGTCAACCCGGTACGGATCATCCAGCGGGCGGCGCGTCCGCTCTTCGCTGCCCTGATCCAGCACCTGCACGACGCCGCGGAGGGCATCTCCCACGGTGACTACCCGGCCGTGGCACATGCCCGGGACGCCCTGGGCGGCCTGGACCCGCAGCTCAAACTGCTCAACGACGCGGTCTCCGGAGCCGGGGAGGCGGTGGCCATCTCACCGGCGCGGTGGCACCGGCGCAGCGAGTTCGAGCACTACGAACGCGGCACCCGCTACCTCGCCCTGGCCATCCGAGGCGGCCAGGAGATGCTGCGCCGGGCGGCCACCGCGATCCGCGACGACGAGCCGGTGCCACCCGGGCTGGCCGCCGCCGTGCACTACTTCGGTGACGCCCTCGCGCTGCTCCAGGTCGAGGCGGAGAGCGGGCGTCACACCGACCGGTCCGAACAGCTGATCCTCAAGGCGGTGGACCGGGCCGCCGAGGCGTACGCCGAAGGGGTCGGCTTCTCCGGCAGCGTGGTGGTGGCGCAGATCCGTACCGTCGCCACCGACCTGCTGCGCAGCCTCGGCTGTGACGAAGAGGAAGCCAGCGGCGTGATCCGGAAACGCTTCGACGCGCAGCACGAGACCACCGAGAGTGACCCGACGTGACCGACCGCCCGGCGTGACCGACCGGGGCGGATCAGAGCCGGCCGGCGACCGTCCGCGCCAACTCGGTCAGCCGCTCGTCGTACTTGGCCATGTCGTCGGTGCGGACCAGCCGGATGGCCACCCAGACCCCGGAGACGTTGACGAAGACCATCCCCTCCTCGAGGTACGCCTCGTCCCCGATGCCGGACAGCGTCTCGAACTCGTGCTTCAGGTCGCGGTCGATGTCCAGGATCTTCTTCGCCCCGTCGCCGACGTGCACCTCGACCTGCGCCACCGGCCCCGAGACGGGCCCGGTGAACCAGCAGGTCTCCCCGCTCGGCAGCGGGTCATCCAGCGGCGTACCGGCCAGCTTCTCGGCATCCTCCTTCGAGACCAGCGCGCAGGCGTCGACCGGCGCCGCGGCGGGGGGCTCCGGTGCCTCGGTGGCCTCGGTCGGTGGCGCGGGCTCCGACGGCTGCGCCGGTGCCGGCGGTGCCGCCGCAGGCTCCGTACCGCCGCAGGCGGCCAGGACGGTGAGAACGGTGGCCGCCGCGGCGAGTCGGGCGACGGAGGTCAGGTGCCGCACGGTGTCTCCTTCGTCGGGGCTTCAGTTCGGCAGGGCGTCGGCCAGCTTGCGCATCGCCTGGGCATATCCGTCGGGCTCAGCGCCGAGACGCTGGAAGCTGCTCAGCGTCACGGTGAAGCTGCCCGCCCCGTTGATCACCACCGCTTCCGCCTCGATGTCCTTCACCGCCAGGTAGCTCTTGTCGCCGACGCCGAGGTCGGTCACCGACTGGTAGATCTGGTCGGCCTGCTGGCGCTGGTAGTCGTAGGTCATCTCACCGGCGACCCGCGACGCGGTGGTCACGGTGAGCAGGGCGATGCCGTCACCGAAGCTGCAGTTGCCCTTGTCGTCGAGTTGCTGGCCGACGATCCCGGTGACCTGCTCGGCGGTGAAGGGGCAGGCCGGCCGGACCGCGTCGGCACCGTCGACGGGCAGGTCGAGATCGGCGTCCGAACCGGCATCCGACCCGGCGTCCGGACCGGCGCCCCGTGTCGCCGGTTCGCTGTCGCCGCAGCCGGTCAGTGCCAGCGCCGTCGCGAGCAGCACAGGCAGAATCAGTCGTCGCACCGGTCCGTTCCCCCTCCTCCGCCCGGCCGGCAGCGCTGCGCATCAGCACCTGCGACAGTCGGGGTGCACTCGACGGTACGGCCGCCCCCCGGGGAAGGAATCCGGTGTTTCCCTAGCCTTTGTGGCCGCCGGCCGATACCGCGTCGGCGCTGACCCGGGCCAGTGCCGCGTTGAGTTCGGCCCGTCGGGAGATGCCCAGCTTGCGGTACACGCGGGACAGGTTCGTCTCCACCGTCTTGGGGCTGACGAACAGTTCGTCGGCGATGGCGCGGCTGGTCCGTCCGAGCGCGGCGAGCCGCGCCACCCGCTCCTCGGTGGCGGTCAACGCCGACGGCGCCGGGGGCCGCCCACCCAGCCGGGCCGCCTCCGCCCGGGCCCGCGCGGCGAACGCCGCCGCGCCCAGCGCGTCGAATTCGGCCGCTGCAGCCGTGAGCGCCTCCCGAGCCGGGCGTTTACGGCGCAGCCGCCGATGCACCACTCCGGCGACCAGCAGGCAGCGGGCCCGATCCAGGGGCAGCACGTGCGGCGCCACCGCCGCGCGGGCGGCGGCGAGGTCGTCGAGGGCGGCCGACGGGTCCCCGCCCTCGGCGCTGTCCAGCAGGGCACGACTGCGGGCCAGGCCCAGCAGCGTCCACGGTCGCGGCAGGCGGCGGTGCCGTTCGGTCAGCCGGTGCAGGGCGACGCGGGCGGTGGCGAGATCACCGGCGGCCACGCACGCTTCGATCCAGTCCGGCTCGAAGCGCTGCGCCAACGGCTCGGCCAGCCCCATCCGGTCCACCAACGCGGCCAGCCGACCGTAACCGACCGCCGCGTCGGCGACCCGGCCGGCGCAGAGCGCGACGAACGCGCCGAGTTGCAGGTGGATCCGGCGGCACCAGTCGTCGTCGAGGTCCTCGCCCAGGCGTACGCCCGCCTCCGCCACCTGCGCCGCCGCGTCGAGCCGCCCCCGCAGGGCGTCGAGCAGCCCGGTCAGCCAGGTCTCCGCGGTCAACTCGGTGCCCAGCAGCTCACCGAGGTCACGGGCCGCCGCGATGTGCCGTTGCGCCATCGACCAGCGTCCGGCGAGCAGTTCGGTCTCACCGAGATGCTTGAGCAGTTCGTACTGGGAGGGTTCGTCACCGCGCGCCGCCGCCCGGTCCAACAGCCGGGTCAGCCGATCCCGGGCCCGGTCGGGATCGTCGATCCCCTTCCACCAGACCGCCGGGATGGTGCCCGCCAACCAGGACGGTTCCGGCCCTTCCATGGCCAGTGCCCGGTCGAGCAACTCGGTGCGGGGTGGCGCACCGGCGCGTACCTCGCTGTTGAACAGGTGCAGCAGCGCCGCGGCCAGCAGTTCCCGGTCCCCACCCGGGCCGCTGAGCAGGGCGATGGCCGACTCCGCGTGGGTACGCGCCGGGTCCGGCAGGTCGACGAAGAGGGCCAGGTGGGCGTGGATCCGGCCGGCGAGCAGGGAATCGGGCTGCGTGGCGGCCAGGGCCCGCCCGGCGGCCGCCAGCGCGGTGCCGCCCGGCTCGTCGGCGCTCCATGCGACCACGGCGCGCAGCAGCAGCGCCTCGGCGCGGACGTGACCCGTGAAGCTGGCGGCCACCTCATCGGCGGCCGTCCGGGCACCCGGATGGTCGCCACAGTCGAACCGGCACCGGGCCGCCGCCAGCAGCCGCTGCCCCAGGGTGGGGCGGTCGTCGGCCGGGGTGAGCCGCGCGGCTGCCTCGTAGAGGTTCGCCGCCGCGTCCGGCGCACCTCGGGTGTGTTGCCGCACGGCGGCTGCGGCGAGGGCGTCGGCCACCACCGGATCGGCCCCGGTGGTGCAGGCGGCCAGCTGGCGTACCCGTTCGTCGGGGTCGGCGACCACCCCGGCCAGCCTGCGGTGCAGCCCTCGGCGGACACCGGGCGGAATGCCGGCCCGCACCGCCGCCGCGTACACCGGATGGGTGAACTCCACCCGGGCCGGTGTCACCGCCAGCAGCCCGGCCTCCTCGGCGGCGTCGAACGCGCGTGGCCCCACGCCCGCCGCCGTGAGGTCGCGCAGCAGGGGGACGCTGAGCAGCGCCGCGAGCCGGACGGCGTCGCGGCACCGGGCCGGCAGTTCGGCGAGCACGTCGGCGAGGAGTTGATGCATGGACGAGGCGACAGGTAGCTCCTGTGCCGGCTCCGGTGGCTTCGGCAGCCGCTGCACCGCGCGGGCCACCTCGATGGCGACAAGCGGATTGCCGCCGGCTTCCCGGGCGATGCGGGCCAGCAGCGGACGGTCGAGACCGGCACCGACCCGCTCGCGCAGGACATGATGCAGCGCGTTCACACCCAGCGGCGTCACCTCCAGCCGAGTCAGCCGGCCGGCACCCGCGTCGAGCCCGAGCGGGGCCGCCGGCACCGCCGGCCCGCTCGCGCTGCGACTGCTGACCAGGGTGGCCGGTCCCGGGCCGACCCGGCGCAGGGCGAACCGCAGGGCACGTTCGCTCGGCCGGTCGAGCCAGGGCGCGTCGTCCACGGCCAGCAGCACCGGCCGGCCCGAGGCGAGCGCCGCCTCCAGCAGCGACCGGGTGGCCGCCCCGATCACGCGTTCGTCGATCGTCTCGTCGCTGTCGCCGGTGACCAGGACCGTCTCGGCGGCGATGCGCTGCGGACGCGGCAGCTCCGCCGCCAGGTCGGCAAGCGGGCGGAGCAGGTCGGCGAGGGCGGCGAAGGGGAGTTCGGCCTCGCATTCGGTCGGCGCGCAGGAGAGCACGAGCCAACCCGACCGGGCCGCCTCGGCGGTCAGCGCCCGCAACAGCGCGGTCTTGCCGATGCCGGCGGGGCCTTCCAGCAGCACCTGCCCCGGCTCGCCCAGCGAGCGCCAGGCCTGGTCGAATACCTCGTCCCGGCCGACGAGCGCACGCCGCATGGGGCGATTCTGGCACCGTGCACCGCCGGTGACCATCGTGCGGACGCCTGACGCGCCGAGCACGTTCAGCGGTGCCGGAGGCGCGAAACGCCCGGCCCCACGCTCCACAGTGGCGTAGGGCCGGGCTGGTGATCAGTGTGTCGACGGCTGCGGCGCGCGATCGGCCGCGTCGTCCTCCTGGTCCTCGGGCTGCCCGGCGAACCAGTTGATGCCCGCCGGACCGCCGGCGAGCGCCGCCTCGGCCCGCGCCAGCGCGGCGGTCGGCATCGGTACGGTCGGCCCGAGGTGCGCCTGCCCTGCCCGTTCGCCCTCGACGGCCGGTTCGCTGCCGCCGGGTGCCTCCAGGCTTGGCGGGGCCGGGCGGGTCTCAGCAGCCGGGCCCGTCGTCGGCTGGCCGTCGGCCCCGGCGCCACCCGCGGTCGCCTCGCGGGCACCGCGTTCGGCCGTGGCGTCGCGCACGATCGGCTCGGACTCCGGTGCCGGGGTCGGCGGGCGGTGCCCGGTGCGGGCACCGACCATCGGATACTCGGCGGTCTCGCCACCACCGGCCGCAGCGGCCATCACGGCTGCGGCGGCGAGGTCGGCGACCCGCTTGGCCTCCCGCTGCACCCGCGCCCGGGTCTCCTTGGCGTGCCGTTCGGCGGCCTCGACGGCCCGGCGCACCTCGTCCAGTCGCTGGCTCTCCGCGGCGAGATCCCGGACAGTCTCCTCCAGCTGTTGCCGCAGCCCGGTCAGCTCGGCCTCGGTGGCCTCCTTGCCCTGCCGCGTCTCGTCGAGCTGCCGGCGGGCGGTGTCCAGCTCCTCCCGCACCCCGGCCAACGCGTCCTGCTGCTCGCCGATCTCCAGCTGCACGGCGTGCAGGTGCTCCTCGGCGGCTGCGGCCTGATCGTCGCTGTGCCTGCGGACCTCGGCGGCCTGCTCGTCGGCGCGCTTGCGGATCTCCGCGGAGTACTGCTGGGCGTCCGCGATCATCGAGCTGACCCGCTGCTCGGCGGCGCTGCGTTGGGCGGCCAGCTCGCGTTCGACGGTGGCGCGCTGCTCGGTCAGATCCTCCTCGGCCGCGGCGCGCCGCTCGGCCAGCTCCTCCTCGACGGCCGTTCGCCGTTGGGCCAGCTCCTGCTGGCTCTTCGACCGGGCCGCCTGGATCTCCTGGTGGATCTGGGTACGCGCGGAGGTGGTCAACGCCTCCGCCGCCGCGCGGGCCTGCTCCACCTGCTGGCGGCACTGTTCCCCGATGCGGTGGGCCTCCTGCTGGGCGCGCTCGTGTGCGGCCTCGCCGTCGGCGCGCAGCTTGTCGGCCCGCTCCCGGCTCTCCGCCAGCTCGGCATCGGCGGCCGCCCGGAGTTCCTCGTACTTCTTGTCGTGCTCGGCGCGGCGGGCGGCGAGTTCCTCTTCGAGGTCGGCAAGCGCCTTGACGGTGCGTTCCCGGGCGTTGGCGAGGGTCTTCTCCGCCTCCGCCTGGAGCTTGTTGGCCCGCTGAGTGTGCGTGTCGATGATCGCCGCGGCCTGCTTCTCCGCGAGGTCCAGGATCTGGCCGACCATCGGGCCCACATCCTGGAAGGTCGCCTTGTCCAATTGCGCCGGTCGCTGCCGCAGATCGGCGACCTCGGCCTGGGCCGCCTGGAGTTTGGCGGTCAGCTCCCGAGCGCGCCCCAGGGCCCGGTCCCGCTCGGCCGAGACCGTGCTGAGTTGACCGTCCAACTGCTCCACATAGCGGTCGACCTGCTTTCTCTCGTAACCGCGCAGGGTCACCTCGAAGGTCGGCCGTGAGGCCAGGTCGTCGCGGATGGCGTACGGCTCCTCGCCGATGGACATGCCTCATCCTCCGTACGATCGCGGATCGGCGCACCGGCGACCCGGCGGCGATGACGCGCAACGCTACCGCCGCTCGTGTCGATCTGTCGTCCCACCCCGGTACGTTTTCGCGTTCCCCGAGGGGCGGTTTCGCAGGTGTGGGCAGCGAGGGTTGCCGAGTGTGTCCGGCCGGCGACCGAAGGGGGTCGGAGTCGGTCGGCGGCATCGATGTTCTCCGACCGGGACAGGGCCCCGCGGGACGTGAAGGGGGTCCGCGTCTTGACACGAAGTTAGGTTAGGTTAACCTAACCGCATGTCGAGCGGACTGGCGTCGAACGACGCTGACCAGCGCCTACGCGGCGTCGACCTCTGCCTGGGATATCACGGTACGGCAGTGGTTCACGGCGCCTCGATCGGGCTACGTGCCGGAAAGGTGACCGCCCTCGTCGGCCCGAACGGTAGCGGCAAGTCCACCCTGCTGCGCGCGTTGGCCCGGCTGCACCCGATCGACACCGGCAGAGTGGTCTGCGCCGACGGGATCGCCGCGGCCAGCCTGCCGGCCAAGGAGTTCGCCCGCCGGGTCACCCTGCTCGCCCAGAGCCGACCGGTGCCCAACGGCGTCACCGTCCGTGACGTGGTCGGCTACGGCCGCCACCCCTACCGGGGCCGCTGGCGCACCGACGACCCCGAGGGCCCGGCCGCGATCGCCCGCGCGATGGCGGTCACCGGGGTGACCGCGATGGCCGACCGGCCCGTCGACGAACTCTCCGGCGGCGAACTCCAGCGGGTCTGGCTGGCCACCTGCCTGGCCCAGGACACCGCGGTGCTGCTGCTCGACGAACCCACCACCTTCCTCGACCTGCGCTACCAGATCGAGATCCTCGACCTGATGCGCGACCTGGCCGACGAGCACGGCGTCGCGGTCGGCGTGGTGCTGCACGACCTCAACCAGGCCGCCGCGGTGGCCGACGAGGTGGTCCTGCTGCACAACGGCCGGATCCGTGCCACCGGCACCCCGGCGCAGGTCTTCACCGAGACCGACCTGACCGAGACGTACGGCATCCGCATCGAGGTCGCCACCGATCCCCTCACCGGTCTGGTGACCACCCGCCCCGTGGGACGTCACCTGACCCGAATCCCGGTCTGAACCCGGACCGGTCCTGCAACGAGAAAGAACACCATGTTCCGTACCCGTGTCACCGCCCTGGTCGCCGCCACCGCCACCGCGCTGCTGCTGGCCGCCTGCGGCACCACCGAGAACACCGCCGAGCCCGCACCCTCCGCCTCCGCCGCCGGCGGACCGGTCACCGTGACCGACAGCCGCGGCAAGGAGATCAAGCTCGACAGCCCCGCCACCAAGGTCGTCGGCCTGGAGTGGGGCGAGGTCGAGATGCTGGTCAGCCTCGGCGTCATGCCGGTCGGTGTCGCCGACCCCAAGGGCTACGCCACCTGGGTGACCGCCGCCAAGCTCGACCCCGCGGTCAAGGACGTCGGCACCCGCGGCGAACCCAGCGTCGACTCGATCGTCGCCCTCGCCCCCGACCTGGTGGTCGTCTCCGACGGTCGCGGCGCCGCCCTGCTGGACCAGCTGGAGAAGTACGTCCCCGTGCTGGTGACCAAGAGCAGCGACGCCACCGACAACGTGGGCCGGATGCGCGCCGACCTCAACATGATCGCCAAGGCGGTCGGCAAGACCGCCGAGGCGGAGAAGCTGCTCGCCGACTTCGACGCCGCCCTGGCCGACGGCAAGAAGAAGATCGCCGACGCCGGTGCCGCCGGCAAGCCGTTCGCCATCGCCGACGGCTGGAAGGAAGGCAGCACCGTCAGCATCCGGATGTTCGGCCAGGGTGCCTTCGTCTCCCAGCTCGGCATCCAGCTCGGCCTCACCAACGCCTGGACCGGCAAGGTCGACGAGGTGTGGGGCCTGGGGCAGACCGACGTCGAGGGCCTGACCGGGCTCAAGAGCCCCGACCTGCACTTCTTCTACAACGCCTCGGACGGCACCGACGTCTTCGCCGACGGCCTCGCCGACAACGCGATCTGGAAGTCGCTGCCCTTCGTCAAGCAGGGCAACCTGCACCGGATGCCGGACGGCATCTGGACCTTCGGCGGGCCGCTCTCCGCCAAGCAGTACATCGACCAGTTCGTCAACACCTACGCGGTGTGACCGAGCTGTCCGCGCCTCCGCGTTCGGAGTCGGCCCTCGGGCCGGCTCCGGCCGGACGCCTCCCCGGTACCCGCATCGTCGGGGCCTTCATCGCGGCCACCGCGCTGGCGCTCGTGGTCGCCGTCGTACACCTCACCCAGGGCACCTCCGCCGTGGGCGCGCTCGACCTGCTGCGCCTGCTCACCGGCGGTGACGACGAAACCGTACGGGTGCTCGTCGCCTCCCGGATGCCCCGGTTGCTCGCCGGGCTGACCATCGGTGTCGCGCTCGGCTTCGCCGGTGCGGCCCTGCAGTCCATCGCCCGCAACCCGCTGGCCTCGCCGGACACCCTCGCCGTCAACGCGGGCGCCCACCTGACCATCGTCTCGGTCGCCGCGTTCGGCATCGCGCTGCCCGCGTTGCCCGCCGGCGGGCTCGCCTTCTGTGGCGGCCTCGCGGCGGCGGGACTGGTGATGGCGATGTCCTCCGGCGGGCAGGCCGGCACCACCCGGCTGATCCTCGCCGGCTCGGCCACCGCACTGGCGCTCAGCTCGGTGTCCATGCTGCTGCTCCTGCTCTTCGAACAGGCCACCATCGGCCTGTTCGCCTGGGGCAACGGTTCGCTGGTGCAGAGCGACCTGAACGCGCTCACCCAGCTCGCCCCGATCATCGGCCTCGCCATCGTGGCGCTGATGCTGCTCGGCCACCGCCTCGACATCCTCGCCCTCGGCGACGACACCGCCTCCGTGCTCGGTCTCGACGTGCGGCGTACCCGGCTGATCGTCACTGTGCTGGCCGTCCTGCTCTCCGCCGCGGCGGTCACCCTCACCGGGCCGGTCGGATTCGTCGGCCTCTGCGCGCCGGTGATCGTCCGGCTGCTCGGGCCGCTGGTGCCCGGCGTACACCGTCACCGGGTGCTGCTGCCGCTCTCCGGCATCGCCGGAATGGTCATCGTGCTCGGCTCCGACGTGCTGCTGCGGGCCGCGATGGGTGCCCAGGCCGGTGTCGACATCCCCACCGGCGTGGTGACCACCCTGCTCGGCGCGGCCATCCTGATCTGGCTGGCCCGACGGCACCGCGACGCCGGCCCCACACGCCGACCGCCGGGCGGTCACGCCGCCGTCCGCTCGGCCGCCTTCCACCGCACCGTCGTCGTCGTGGTGGCCACGGTCGCCACCGTCGGGGTGGTGGTCGGCATGCTGGCCGGGGACACCTGGGTGCTCCTCGGTGACCTGGTCAACTGGGTCAACGGCAACACCGGGCCGGCGTACACCTTCGTGCTTGACCAGCGATGGCCTCGCGTCGCCGCCGCCCTGCTGGCCGGCGCGGCGCTGGCGGTGGCCGGCACCACCGTGCAGGCGGTCTGCCGCAACCCGCTGGCCGAGCCCGGCATCCTCGGCATCACCGCCGGCGCCGGACTGGGCGCGGTGTCGCTCATCACCTTCGTGCCGCTGGCCAGCGTCTGGGCCGTCTCCGGAATGGCCGGGCTCGGCGCGATGCTCGCCTTCGCCCTGGTCTACGGCGTGGCCTGGCGCGGTGGGCTCAGCTCCGATCGGCTGGTGCTGATCGGGTTCGGGGCGTGGCAGGGCGGCATGGCCCTGATCACCTTCCTGATCGTCTCCCGCGACCCGTGGAACACCGGCAAGGCGTTGACCTGGATGTCCGGCTCCACCTACGGCCGCACCGCCACCCAGGTGCTGCCGGTGGCGATCGCGCTGCTGGTGCTCACCCCGGCCGTGGTCGCCGCCCGCCGCGAGTTGGACCTGATGGCGTTGGACGACGACACCCCCCGCGTGCTCGGAGTCCGGCTGGAACGCACCCGACTGGTCGCGCTCGGCGCGGCGGCGCTGCTCACCGCCACCGCGGTCTCCGCCGTCGGCGTGATCGGGTTCGTCGGTCTGGTCGCCCCGCACGCCGCCCGCGCCCTGGTCGGCGGTCGACACGCCCGGGTGCTCCCGGTCGCCGCGCTGCTGGGCGCGGCCCTGGTCAGCGTCGCCGACACCCTCGGCCGCACCGTGATCGCCCCGGCACAGATCCCCGCCGGTCTGGTCACCGCCCTGATCGGCACCCCGTACTTCGTCTGGCTGCTGTGGCGCTCGCGTGCCTCAGCCCCTCAGTCCCGGTAACCGGTCCGCGTGGCCCGCACCCTGGAAGGCAGCATGACCAACACCCTGCCCGTCGCACCGTGGCGGTTGTTCTCCGTCGAGATCCGCGCGGTACGCCGGCTCAGCCCGTCCTTCGTCCGGGTCACCTTCACCGGCCCGGACCTGGACCGCTTCGCCGACAACGGCTACGACCAGCGGATCAAGCTGGCCCTGCCGCTGCCCGGTCAGCGGGCGGTCTACCTGCCGCAGGGCCCCGACTGGTACGCGCAGTGGCGGGCGCTGCCGGAGCACCAGCGCAACCCGATCCGCACCTACACCGCGCGAGCGGTCCGGCCGCACCTGCACGAACTCGACGTCGACCTGGTGCTGCACGGCGACGGTGGCCCGGCGAGCCGGTGGGCGCAGCAGGTCCGCCCCGGCGACGAGATCGCCATCGCCGGGCCGGACGCCGGCTACGAGGGCGACCACGGTGGACTGGAGTTCCGCCCGCCGTCGACCGGGTGCCTGCTGCTGGCCGGGGACGAGACGGCGGTCCCGGCGATCAGCGGCATCTGCGAGCGGCTGCCGCTGGACGCCTGCGGCCGGGTGCTGCTGGAGGTTCCCGACGCGGCGGACGTCCTGCCGCTGGTCGCGCCCCCCGGCGTCGAGGTCATCTGGCTGCCCCGCAACGGCGCACCGCACGGTGACCGGCTGATCGGCGCCGTCGCCGACGCGGCCTGTGACCTGCTCGCCGCGTCAGGCGGTGGCCAGCACCAGCAGCCCACCCCACAGCCGGGCGTGCCCGTAGCCGTCGCCGGGGCGATGGCCGGCGCCGGGACGGCCGACGGTCCGACGGTCGACGACGTGGACGTGGACACCACGATCCTCTGGGAGGTCCCCGACGTACCGCCGTCTGCCCCGCTCTACGCCTGGCTGGCCGGGGAGGCGGGCGTCATCCGTACCCTGCGCCGCCACCTGGTCTCCGACTGCGCCCTCGACCGTCGCGCCGTTGCCTTCATGGGCTACTGGCGCCAAGGCCGCCCCGACCCCACCTCCTAACCCCCACCCACCCCACCCCCACGCCCCCTGCCTCCCTCCCTCCCCACGCACCCCTGTCTCCCCGTCGATCTTGCACTTCCCGTCCCCGCAAATCAGTCCTAAGTAGGGCAGATATGCGACCGAAAGTGCAAGATCGCGGGGCGAGAGCGGTCCACCCCGTCCCGCTCAGCGAGTCCCGCCGATCTTGCAGTCTTGGTCGCCGATAAGCGCCTTACGCCCTCTTTGCCCTGACGAAAAGTGCAAGATCGACGGGGAGGGGTGGGGGGTGCGGGGTGGCGGGGAGAGGTGGGAGGGCGGAGAAGGGGGG
>NZ_BOPA01000020.1 GCF_016863515.1 Micromonospora gifhornensis | reverse complement strand
ACCGATGGCCGGTACCCGCACCCGGGTGCCGGCCATCGGCGTCTTCACGGGGTTCCGAAGGGCACTTGCGCAGGGCCGGTAGGTTGATGATCCACTCAGCAGGCCGCTCCGGAAGGTACGCAACCCATGCCCATCGGCTTCATCCTTGCGATCGTCGGCGCGGTCATCGCGGCCGTCGCCGTCGCCGTCGCACTGCTCGGCGGACAGCGGAGCGTACGACAGGTCGGCGCCCTGACCGCGATCACCGCACTGGCCGCGACGCTCCTGCTCACCGTCGCGTCGAGCGCCCACTCGGTACCGATCCGCTCGGTCGGGATCGTCACCAGCTTCGGCAAGCCGACCGGTGAGGTCACCGGCTCCGGCCTGAAGTGGGTCGCGCCGTGGCAGCGGGTCGGCGAATGGGACGCCGGGCGGCAGAAGTACGACCACATCGGCAACGATGCCTGCGTACGGGTGCGTACCGGCACCCTCGCCGACGCCTGCGTCGAGGTGCTGATCGAGTGGCAGGTCCAGCCGGACAACGCCCCGCAGCAGTTCATGGACTACAAGGGCGACTTCGACAGCTTCCGGGGTCAGCGGGTCGGTGTGCAGCTCGACAGTGCGGTCAACGACGCCTTCGCCTCCTACAACCCGCTGGAGCGTATCGACGCGAAGACCGGCAACCTGAACGTCGACCTCAAGCCCTTCGCCGAGAGCATCAAGTCCAGCGCCGAGGGCCGGCTGGGCAGCGACGTCGACATCCTGTCGGTGACCATCACCCGGGTCAACCACGACGACAAGACCGAGGGCAACATCAAGGCCTTCCAGGACAAGCTCGCCCAGACCCGCAACCTCGAACAGGACCGCCGCAACGCCGAGATCCAGAAGGAGATCACCGAGACCAACGCCAAGGTCGACAAGGTGACCCGCTGCCTGGAGATCGCCGAGAAGAACGGCAGCTCACCGGGTCTGTGCATCAACCCGGGCATCGTCACCGGCAGCGCGAAGTGAACTGACATCCCTCGCCGGACGGCGACTGGACCGGGCAGCGACCGACCGGGCGGCCCACCGGACCGGGCAGGCAGTCCGGCGAGGGCGCGTGATCAGCTGGTCAATGCCTCCAGGGCGAGGTCGACGTCGTGCTGGGTCGAGTACAGGTGGAAGGAGGCGCGGACGTTGCCGGCGCGTACCGCCGCGCGGACACCGGCCCGTTCGAGCTTCTCCTGCGCGCCGGCCACCTGGACGGTGACGATCGCGCTGTCGCCCGGCGGCTGCCCCAGCCCGGTGAGGAACCGGTTGGCCAGCGCCACGTCGTGCGCGTGTACTGCCGGCACCCCGATCTCCAGCAGCAACTCCAGCGTCGGGGCCGCACCGACCCAACTGAACCAGGCCGGTGAGATGTCGAACCGGCGGGCGTCGTCGGCCAGCCGCAGCGGTGGACCGTAGTAGGAGCCGTGCGGGTCCTGACCGGCGTACCAACCGGCGGCGTCCGGGCGCAACCGGTCCCGCAGCTGCGGCGCGAGGTAGGCGAAGGCGGTGCCGCGCGGCCCCATCAGCCACTTGTAGCCGCCGACCACCACCGCGTCGGCGCGGGCCGCGTCGAACGGCAGCCAACCGCAGGCCTGGGTGGCGTCGACCGCGACCAGCGCGTCGTGCGCCCGGGCCGCCGCGACGATGTCGTCGTACGCGGCCACCGCGCCGTTGGCGGACTGCACCAGGCTGAACGCCACCAGGTCGGTGCCGGCGTCGATCGAGGTGGCCAGGTCGGCAAGGGGCACCGTGCGCACCTCGACGCCGCGTTCCCGCTGCACCAGCCAGGGGAAGAGGTTGGAGGTGAACTCCACCTCGGGGACGACCACCCGGGCGCCGGCGGGCAGGGCGGCGGCGATCGGTGCCAGCAGCTGCGAGACGTTGACGCCGACCGCGACGTCGGCCACCGGCACCCCGGTCAGCTTGGCGAAGGCCGCCCGCGACCGGTCGGTGGCCGTGCTCCAACTCTCCCAGGAGGCGGTTCCTGCCCGCCACCCGGCGAGCGCCTCCTGCAACGCGTCCCAGGCCGGGTCGGGCGGTAGACCGTAGCTGGCGGTGTTCAGCCACCCGGGGTGCGGTTGCCACAGCTTCTGTGCCTGCTCAAGCTCCACGCCAACCGACGCTAGTCGCCGGTCCCGGCCGGTGAGCAGCGCCAATCCGCACCCCCTGGCCCTCGACCCGGAGCCCACCGCCACCCCGCCGAAACGGCGCTCAGCACCCCACCCGACCGCGGGCGGGTCAGCTGACGTTGGCGGGGCCGAGGACGCTCTTGAGGTCGGCCATCAGGGCGGTGGTCGCCGCCACCCGGACCGGGCCGAGCCGCAGCAGGGTGGTCCGGCTGCCGTTGAGCAGCTTGACGTGCACCTCGGCGTCGCCCGGATGCAGCACCAGTGTCTCCTTGAGCCGCTCCACCAGGGGCGGAGTGCACCGGGTCACCGGGATGGTCAGGGTGACCGCCTTGTTGGTCGTGCTTGTGGAGATGTCGGGCAGGGACATGTCCATCGCCATGATGCGGGGGATGTCGTCGCGCCGGTCCACCCGACCCTTGACCACCACGATCGCGTCCTCGGCGATGTACTGGCCGATCACCTCGTAGGTGTTCGGGAAGAACAGGGTCTCCACCCCGCCGGCGAGGTCCTCCAGGGTGGCCGAGGCCCACGCCCGGCCCTGCTTGGTGACCCGCCGCTGCACGCCGGAGAGGATCCCGGCGAGGGTGACCACCGCCCCGTCGGGCACGGTGCCCTCCTCGGACAGCGCGGAGATGGTGCAGTCGGCGGCCCCGCCGAGGATGTGCTCCAGGCCGAACAGCGGGTGGTCGGAGACGTACAGGCCGAGCATCTCGCGCTCGAAGGCCAGCTTGTCGCGCTTGTCCCACTCCCCGTCGCCGATTGTCGGCATGACCTGGGTGTTGGTGGCGACCTCGGCTTCGCCGAAGCCCGCACCGAACAGGTCGTACTGGCCGACGGCCTCCTTGCGCTTGACGTCGGCGTACGCGTCGATGGCGTCGGCGTGCACGGTGAGCAGGCCCTTGCGGGAGTGCCCCATCGAGTCGAACGCCCCGGCCTTGATCAGCGATTCGATCGTCTTCTTGTTGCAGACCACCGCGTCCACCTTGGACAGGAAGTCGTAGAAGTCGGCGTACTCGCCCTTCTCCTCCCGGCAGCGCATGATCGAGGTGACCACGTTCGCGCCGACATTGCGGATCGCGCCCAGGCCGAAGCGGATCTCCCTGCCAACCGGGGTGAACGGACCGGCCGAGGTGTTCACGTCCGGCGGCAGCACCTGGATGCCCATCCGGCGGCACTCCGACAGGTACAGCGCCATCTTGTCCTTGTCGTCGCCGACGGAGGTGAGCAGCGCCGCCATGTACTCGGCCGGGTAGTGCGCCTTGAGGTACGCCGTCCAGTACGACACCAGCCCGTACGCGGCGGAGTGCGCCTTGTTGAAGGCGTACCCGGCGAACGGGACCAGCACGTCCCAGACCTTCTGGATGGCGTCGTCGGAGTAGCCGTGTTCGCGGCAGCCGTCCCGGAACGGGATGAACTCCTTGTCCAGGATCTCCTTCTTCTTCTTGCCCATCGCCCGGCGCAGCAGGTCGGCCTGACCCAGCGTGTAGCCGGCCAGGATCTGCGCGGCGCGCTGCACCTGCTCCTGGTAGACGATCAGGCCGTAGGTGGGGGCGAGGATCTCCTTGAGCGGCTCCTCCAGCTCCGGGTGGATCGGGGTGATCTCCTGGAGGCCGTTCTTGCGCAGCGCGTAGTTGGTGTGCGAGTCCACGCCCATCGGGCCGGGCCGGTACAGCGCGAGGACTGCGGAGATGTCCTCGAAGTTGTCCGGCTTCATCATCCGCAGCAGCGAGCGCATCGGCCCGCCGTCGAGCTGGAACACCCCCAGGGTGTCGCCTCGGGACAGCAGCTCGTAGGCGGCCTTGTCGTCCAGCGGCAGACCCAGCAGGTCCAGCTCCTTGCCGTGGTTGAGCTGGATGTTCTTCACCGCGTCGTCGATGATGGTCAGGTTGCGCAGGCCGAGGAAGTCCATCTTCAACAGCCCGAGCGACTCGCAGGTCGGGTAGTCGAACTGGGTGATGATCACCCCGTCGGAGTCCCGGCGCATCAGCGGGATGTGGTCGACGATCGGCTCGGCGGACATGATGACCCCGGCGGCGTGCACACCGGTCTGCCGGATCAGCCCCTCGATGCCCCGCGCGGTGTCGATGACCTTCTTGACGTCGGCCTCCGACTCGTACATGCCGCGGATCTCGCCGGCCTCGGCGTAGCGCGGATGCTTCGGGTCGAAGATCCCTTCCAGGGGGATGTCCTTGCCCATCACCGCCGGGGGCATGGCCTTGGTGATCCGGTCGCCGACCGCGTACGGGTAGCCGAGCACCCGGGCCGAGTCCTTGATCGCGGCCTTCGCCTTGATGGTGCCGAAGGTGGCGATCTGGGCGACCTTGTCCTCACCCCACTTGTCGGTGACGTACTTGATCACCTCACCGCGCCGACGCTCGTCGAAGTCGATGTCGACATCCGGCATGGAGACCCGCTCGGGGTTCAGGAACCGTTCGAAGATCAGCCCGTGCGGGATCGGGTCCAGGTCGGTGATGCCCAGGGCGTACGCGACAAGGGAACCGGCCGCCGAGCCACGGCCCGGACCGACGGCGATGCCCTGGTTCTTGGCCCACTGGATGAAGTCGGCGACCACGAGGAAGTACGACGGGAAGCCCATCTGGATGATGACGCCGAGTTCGTACTCGGCCTGCACCACATGCCCCTCGGGGATGCCGTTCGGGAAGCGGCGGGCCAGGCCGGCGAAGGTCTCCTTGCGGAACCAGGACTCCTCGGTCTCCCCCTCGGGCACCGGGAAACGCGGCATCAGGTTGTGGAACTCGAACATCCCGGTCGGGTCGACCTTCTCGGCCACCAGCAGCGTGTTGCGGCAGCCCTCCAGCCACACGTCGGAATTGTCCACGCCGCGCATCTCGTCGGCCGACTTGATGTAGTAGCCGCTGCCGCCGAACTTGAACCGGTTCGGGTCGGCGACGTTGCTGCCGGTCTGCACGCAGAGCAGCACGTCGTGCGCCTCGGACTGGGCCTCGTGGGTGTAGTGCGAGTCGTTGGTGACCACCGGCGGGATGTTCAGCTTGCGGCCGATCTCCAGCAGCCCGTCCCGGACCTGCTTCTCGATGTCCAGGCCGTGGTCCATCAACTCCAGGAAGAAGTTCTCCTTGCCGAAGATGTCCTGGTACTTCGCCGCCGCTTCGAGGGCCTGCGCGTCGTGGCCGAGCCGCAACCGGGTCTGCACCTCACCGGAGGGGCAGCCGGTGGTGGCCATCAGCCCGTCGGCGTGCTCGGCGAGCAGTTCCGCGTCCATCCGGGGCCACTTCACGAAGTAGCCCTCGGTGTACGCCTTGCTGGTGAGCTTGAACAGGTTGTGCAGGCCGACCCGGTTGCGCGCCCAGATGGTCATGTGGGTGTAACCACCGCTACCGGAGACGTCGTCGCTCTTCTGCTCCGGGCGACCCCACCGCACCCGCTTCTTGTGGAACCGCGACTCCGGCGCCACGTACGCCTCGATGCCCAGCACGGGCGTCACCCCGGCGGCCATGGCCTGCTTGTAGAAGTCGTTCGCGCCGTGCATGTTGCCGTGGTCGGTCATCGCGACCGCCGGCATCCCCTGCCGCTTGACCTCGGCGAACAGGTCCTTGAGCCGGGCCGCCCCGTCGAGCATCGAGTACTCTGTGTGCACGTGCAGATGCGCGAACGAATCGCTCATGCGAAGGCCCCCCGGGTCGGATGATCGAGTCGGTCGACCCACCCTATCGCCGCCGCTGGAGCTGCTCCAGCGCGCCGCGCACTACCGACCGGTGCGGCATCCTGGATCACACTTCCACCCCACTCCACCTGGTTGACCATGAGGTTGGCAGTGGTGCGGCAACTGCTGCGCGCACCGGGGCGAACACGTTGAGTGGATCGATGGGCGCCGCTAGGTTCGTGGCATGAGTCTCCCGACGGAACCGATCGGAAGCATCCCCCGCCCTGCGCAACTCCTCGCCGGCATCGCGGAACACGAGGCCGGCAGACTCGACTCCGACGCCCTCCAGTCCCGGTACGACGACGCCGTACGCGACACCATCGCCCGCTTCGAAGCGCTCGGCTCGCCCGTGGTCACCGACGGCGAACAGCGCAAGCCCAGCTTCGCGACGTACCCCGTGCATGGTCTTGATCACCTGGCGGCCGACGGGGTGGAGATCCCGTTCGCCGACGGCCATTCCCGGCAGTTGCCCAAGCTGACCGCCGGCCCGTTCCGCTACGCGGCCCGCTCCGTGGACTACCTGCGGGCCGCCCAGCGGTACGCGACCGTGCCGGTCAAGCAGTCGGTGATCGCGCCCTCCGCGCTGAGCCTGCTCTACCCACCCGAGGGCATCGACGGGTACGACCGGGAGGCGTTCCTCGACGACCTGGTGAACGAGGCCGAGGCGGATATCCGGGAGGCGTTGGACGCCGGGGCCAGCAGCGTGCAGCTCGACTTCACCGAGGGGCGCCTGGCGGTCAAGCTCGACCCCTCCAAGGGACTCCTCGACTCGTTCGTGGCGCTCAACAATCGGGTGCTCGACCGGTTCACCGAGCAGGAGCGGGCCCGGATCGGCGTGCACACCTGTCCCGGCGGCGACCAGGACTCCACGCACAGCCTCGACGTCGACTACGCCGAGCTGCTGCCGAGCCTGTTCGCGCTGCACGCTGGGGTGTTCTATCTCCAGCTCGCCAGCGAGGCCGACCCGGACCGGGTACTCCGCCAGGTCGCCACCCACTCGCGGCCGGACCAGCGGATCTTCGTCGGGGTGACCGACCCGGTCGACCCGGTCGTGGAAACCCCGGAGCAGGTCCGCGACCGGGTGCTCCGGGCCGCCGAGTACATCGCCCCGGAGCGGTTGGGTAGCTGCGACGACTGCGGCTTCGCGCCGTTCAGCGACGACCGTTCCACCTCCAGGGACACCGCCTGGGCGAAGATCCAAGCTCGCATCGAGGGCACCGCGATGGCCGCCGAACGCCTGGGAGCGTGAGGCAGCGGCACACATCGACCACGGCGCCACCGTGGGGCGCCCGGATGCCGGGCGCCCCACGTCGAGTCCAGATCTCGGTCAGTGTGCGACGGGCAGGTTCGCCTCCTGGCGGGCCCGCTCGTCGCCGCTGAGGGTGTGCAGCGGCTTCTCCCGGATGAACAGCACCGCCAGCAGGGCGAGGAACGCGATCGGCGCGCCGATCAGGAACAGCTCCGAGGTGGCGGTGGCGTACGCGTTCTGCACGATCACCAGCACCGGCTCCGGCAGGGTGGACAGGTCGGGTACCTCGGTGGTGCCGCCGTCGGTCGCACCGGCGGCCGGTCCGAGTTGCGCGGTCATCAGGCCGGTGACCCGGTTGGCCAGCACCGCGCCGAGGGCGCTGACCCCGATCGCGCCGCCCATGCTGCGGAAGAAGGTGAGCACCGAGGTGGCCGCACCCAGTTCGTGGGCGGGCACGTCGTTCTGTGCCGCCAGCACCAGGTTCTGCATGAGCATGCCGACCCCGATGCCGAGCAGCGCCATGTAGCTGAACAGCAGCGGCAGCGGGGTGTCGATGTCGATGGTCGACAGCAGCAGCATCGCGACGCCCATGATGGCGGCCCCGGCCACCAGGTACGCCTTCCACCTGCCGTACTTCGTGATGAGCTGGCCGGCGATCGTGGAGGAGACCAGCAGACCGAGGATCATCGGCAGGCTCATCAGGCCGGCGATGGTCGGCGACTTGCCCAGGGAGGTCTGGAAGTACTGGGACAGGAAGACCGTCCCGCCGAACAGGGCGACGCCGACCAGCATGCTGGCGACGGTGGTCAGCGTGACCGTACGGCTGCGGAAGATCTCCAGCGGAATGATCGGCTCGGCGGCCCGGGACTCGACCCAGACGGCCACCACCAGCAGCGCCAGACCACCGACGACCATGAGCGCGGTCCAGCCGGAGGCCCAGGCGAACTTGTGCCCGGCCAGCGAGGACCAGATCAGCAGGGTGCACACACCGGCGGTGATCAGTGCCGCGCCGGCCCAGTCGATGCGGGCCTTGCGGCGGATGATCGGCAGGTGCAGGGTGCGCTGGAGCAGGAAGATGGAGAGGAAGCTGAACGGCACCCCGATCAGGAAGCACCAGCGCCAGCCCAGCCACGAGGTGTCCACCAGCACGCCGCCGATCAGCGGGCCGGCGATGGTGCCGACACCGAACACCGCGCCGAAGATGCCGGCGTAGCGGCCCAGCTCACGCGGCGGGATCATGGCCGCCATCACGATCATCGCCAGGGCGGTCATGCCACCCGCGCCGACGCCCTGGATCACCCGGCTGACCAGCAGCACCTCCACATTCGGGGTGAGACCGGCGACCAACGAGCCGAGCACGAACAGCCCGAGGGAGAGCTGGATCAGCAGCTTCTTGCTGTAGAGGTCGGCCATCTTGCCCCACAACGGCACGGTGGCGGTCATGGCCAGCAGTTCGCTGGTGACGATCCAGGTGTAGACGGTCTGGCTGCCGTTGAGGTCGGCGATGATGCGCGGCAGCGCGTTCGCGACCACCGTCGAGGCGAGGATCGCCACGAACATCCCCACCATCAGCCCGGAGAGGGCCTGGAGGATCTCCCGGCGGGACATCCGGCCGCCGTCCGCCCCTGCGGCGTCGACCGGCTCGATCGCAGTCGTCATGACACTTCTTCCTCACGCATGGTTCAGTCCTCGACGCGGTCGCGCCGGACAGGTGGTCCTGGTCTGGGTGCCGCAGCCGGGCTCGACACACGCCGGACTCGGCAGGCGGCAGGCTCGGCAGGCGGCAGATTCGGGTGGGTGACGGGCTCGGCGGGCGGCGGGCCCGTGGTCAGCCGGTGCGGGGGTCGGGCAGGCCGGCGGCGATGGTGGCGAACGACTCGTCGAGCAGCGTGGCCAGCCGGTGGGCATCGCCGGTCGCCCACCGGATCATCGCGGCCCGCAGGGCAGCCCCCGCGACCGCCACGACCAGCGCCGGGTACGCGTCGTCGGCCGGCAGTCCGGTACGCGCGGCGATCGCCTCGACGAGGGCCCGTTCGGTGGTGGCGTTGCCGGTGACCAGGCGGCCCAGCAGCACCGGATGCTGGGTCACCACCCGCAACCTCAGCTGCCACAGTTCGGCGTCGCCCTGCGCCTCCTCGACGGCCCCGATGAAGGCGCGGCGCAGCGCTTCCAGCGCGGGTTGCTCGGCGGGTACGGCGGCCAGGGCCCGCAGCACTCGCTCGCGGTCGCCCTCGCTGTCGCCCACCAGGGCGTCGTCCTTGGTCGGGAAGTAGTTGAAGAAGGTACGGGCGGAGACGTCCGCCGCCTCGCTGATGTCCTCGACCGTCACCTGGTCGAGGCCGCGCTCGGCGACCAGCCGCAGCGCGGCGGCGGCCAGGGCGGCTCGGGTCTGCCGCTTCTTGCGGTCCCGTCGCCCCAGCGTCGTCAGCTCGTCCACCTGCACGTCAGAAACCGTAAGGCCAAAGGTGCATACGCTGCAAAGTTTTAGCGTGTGACGCGAATTTCCCCGACTGACACCATGTCGGGCGACCAACACCATTGCCCATACAACACTATTGCCCCACCAACACCATTGGCCACTGGACAACACTGTGCGCCACACAGTATGGTGTGACGCATGGGCAGTGACGACGTGTTGCGGACGCATCTGCAGGAATTACGCCGGGGGACGGTGGTGGTGGCCAGCCTGGTGGCGCTGCGCCAACCCGGCTACGGGTACGCGCTGCTGCAACGGCTCACCGGACACGGCTTTCCGGTGGACGCCAACACCCTCTACCCGCTGTTGCGCCGGCTCGAGGAGCAGGGGCTGCTGACCAGCGAGTGGAACACCGAGGAAAGCCGGCCGCGCAAGTTCTACCGCACCAGCGAGGCGGGCGAGCAGGTGCTGGACCGCCTGCTCACCGACCTCGCCGCCGTGCAGACCTCTTTGACCGCCCTGATCGAAGGAGCCCCCCGATGACGACCTCGCTGACCGACAGATACCTCGCCGCCACCCTGCGCTCGGTGCCGACGGCGCGCCGCGAGGAGATCGCCGACGAACTGCGCGCCTCGATCGCTGACATGGTCGACGGTCGGACGGCCGAAGGGGTCGACGCCGCGACGGCCGAGCGCGAGGTGCTCACCGAGCTGGGCAACCCCGCCGAGCTGGCCGCCCGGTACGCCGACCGGCGACTGCAACTGATCGGCCCGACGTACTACCTGGCCTGGCAACGACTGATGATCGGGCTGCTGAGCACCATTCCGGCCATCATCGGTGTGCTGATGGGCGTGCTGGAGGCCACCGTCTCCGACAACGCCGGCGGCGCGATCGGCAAGGGCATCGTGGCGGCGTTCAACGTCGCGGTGCAGATCGCCTTCTGGGTGACCCTGATCTTCGCGATCATGGAGCGGGTGGGCACCCCGCTCAACCGGCCGGAGTGGAGCGTCGATCAGCTCCCGGACGAGCCCGTCGAGCGGGACGTCAGCCTCACCGACGTGTGCGCCTCGATCGTGTTCCTGGTCCTGCTCATCGCCGCCCTGCCGTGGCAGCACTTCCAGACGGTGGTCGGCGACGGCGTCCGGTTGCCGCTCCTCGACCCCGCGCTCTGGAGCTTCTGGCTGCCGGCACTGCTCGTCGTCCTGGTCGCCAGCATCGGGCTGGAGGTCGCCAAGTACCGGGCCCGCCGGTGGACCTGGCCGCTGGTCGCCGTCAACGCCGCACTCAACCTGGCGTACGCGGTGCCGGTGATCTGGCTGCTGACCAACGACAGGTTGTTCAACCCCGACTTCGTCGCCCGCTTCGCCTGGCTGCGCGACGGCGGCATCGACACCGTCGCACGGATCAGCATCGTGGTCATCGTCGCCACCACCCTCTGGGACGTCGTCGACAGCGCCCTCAAGGCCCGCCGCGCCGCCCGCTGATCCCCTACCCCAGCCCTGCTGATCATGAGGTTGGCGGCAGTCGTGGAGATCCTCCACCGCCGCCAACCTCATGATCAATGCTGCCGGGCGGCGGTCGTGCGGGGAGCGCGGGTGGTGGGGCGTCAGTAGGGTGGGCTTGACGGAACTGGTGCGGACCTGGGGAGTTGCCGTGGAAGTGATCATCGGTTTGGTGTGCCTGGTCCTGATCGTCGTGGCGGTGCTCGGTTTCGGGGTGTCGATCTACAACGGCTTGGTTCGGGCCCGCAACACGTACCGCAACGCCTTCGCCCAGATCGACGTGCAGTTGGTGCGCCGGCACGATCTGATCCCCAACCTGGTGGAGACCGCCAAGGGCTACCTCAAGCACGAGCGGGAGACCCTGGAGGCGGTGATCAAGGCCCGTAACGCCGCGGTCAACGCGCAGGCCACGGCCGCCGCAGCGCCGGGCGACCCGGCGGCGATGCAGCAGCTCAGCGGCGCGGAGAATGCGCTCACCGCCACCCTGGGTCGGCTGTTCGCGCTCTCCGAGGCGTACCCGGACCTGAAGGCCAACCAGAACATGATGCAGCTGTCGGAGGAGCTGACCTCGACGGAGAACCGGGTCGCCTTCGCCCGGCAGGCGTACAACGACGCGGTGATGACCTACAACAACAAGCGTGAGGTCTTCCCGTCCAGCCTGATCGCGGGGATGTTCTCCTTCGGGCCGGCCGCGCTGTTCGAGCCGGACGACCCGCAGCAGCGTCAGGCCCCGCAGGTCTCCTTCTGATGAACTTCTTCGAACGGCAGCGTCAGGTTCGCCGGCTGTCGACCCGGCTGGTGCTGCTGTTCGTGCTGGCCGTGATCGGCATCGTGGTGGTGGTGAACGTCGCGGCGATCTTCGCGTTCAACGCCACCGCCGCCGACCCCGGACAACTGGCCGGCTTCGTGGCCATGGTGACCGTGGCGACCGTCGCGGCGATCGGGCTGGCCGCGCTGGTGCGTACCCTCGCGTTGCGCGGCGGTGGCGGGAAGGTGGCCCGTGAGCTGGGCGGAGTGCCGGTGCCGCCGGACACCACCGACCCGGAGCTGCGCCGGCTGCGCAACGTGGTGGAGGAGATGGCGCTGGCCTCCGGCGTACCGGTGCCGGAGGTCTACGTCCTGCCGGAGGAGACGGCGATCAACGCCTTCGCCGCCGGTTGGGGCCCGTCGGACGCCGCCGTCGCGGTCACCCGGGGCGCGTTGCAGCGCCTCAACCGCGACGAACTCCAAGGGGTCATCGCGCACGAGTTCGCGCACGTGGTCAACGGGGACATGCGGCTCAACATCCGGCTGATGGGCCTGCTGTTCGGCATCCTGTTCCTGACCGTGATCGGCCGGGGCCTGTCCCGTTCCGGGCTGATCAGCGGCGGCAACCGGCAACGCGGCAACAGTGGCGGTGGAGCCAACCCGCTGCTGCTGGTGGGGCTGGCACTGCTGGTCGCCGGGTACGTCGGCGTGCTCGCCGGGCGGCTCATCCAGGCCTCGGTGTCGCGGCAACGGGAGTACCTCGCCGACGCCTCGGCCGTGCAGTACACCCGGCAGACCCGGGGCATCGCCGGAGCCCTGAAGAAGATCGGTGGTCTCTCCGACGGCTCGGAGCTGAGGTCGCCCAAGCGCGACGAGGTCGGGCACATGCTCTTCGGCGAGGCGGCCCGGACCTCCTGGTTCGCCACCCACCCGCCGCTGGCCGACCGGATCCGCGCGTTGGAGCCGTCCTTCGACCCGGCCGAGCTGCAACGGCTGTCCCGGCAGTGGGCGGCAGCGCCACCGTCGGGCCGGCAGGAGGACGTCGCACTGGGCCTGGCACCGTCCGCACCGCCGCAACCCGCGCCCGGCCAGACCCCACCCGACCAGGTCGCGCCCGGCCGGGCCGCCGGGGCGGGGGCAACCGGTGGGGTACGCCCGGACGCGTCGCCGTTGCCGGTGGCGGGAACCCGGGTGCGTGTCGCGCCGACCGAGGTGCTCGGGCGGGTGGCCGCGCCGACGGAGAACGCCTACCAGCACGCCGCAGCCCTGCTCGACCAGATCCCGGCCCCGCTGCTCGACCGGGCCCGCGACCGCGACACCGCCGTGCCGCTGCTGCTGGGCCTGCTGATCAGCGCCGAGCCGCAGGTCCGGCAGCACCAGCACGCTGCCCTGGCCCAGCAGCACGGCCGCGAGCTGGCCGACGCCGCGCTCGGTCAGGCGCAGGCGCTGACCGGGCTGCATCCGATGCTCGTGCTGCCGCTGGCCGAGCTGACCTTCCCGGCCCTGCGTAGCCGACCGGCTCCGGAACTGGAGTCGACCGTGGCGGCGGTGTTCACGCTGATCCACGCCGACGGAGCGATAAACGTCTCCGAGTACTGCCTGTCCCGGCTGATGCTGGCCGAGATCCAGGAATCGCTGCGACCGGACTCGCGCTGGCGCACCGACCGGCGCACGCTCACCGACGCCCGCTCCGCGGCGGGCTTCCTGCTGGCCACGCTCGCCCAGGTGGGGCACGCCGAGCCCGCCGACGCGCAACGCGCCTTCCAGGCCGGCATCGACATCCTGCTGCCCGGCACCACCTGGGCGTACGCGCCGCCGGACAACGGCGTGCTGGCCCTGGAGAGCGCCTGGCCGGTGCTCGACGGGCTCCGCCCGGCGGACAAGGAGCGTCTGGTCGCGGCCGTGGTGGCGGTGATCAGCCACGACCAGATGATGACGGTGGCCGAGATCGAACTGCTGCGGACGATCTGCGGTCTGCTGCACTGCCCGCTGCCGCCGATGGTCGGCGCCGGGATCGGCTGACCGCACCACCTGCCGCGAGCAGCCCCACCTGTTCGACCGACATCACGTCGGCGCAGGTTGGGTCACCGGCCACGGAAGTGGCATCCTGACCCGAGTGACCAGCGAGACAGCCGACGGGTGGCGGCGGCCGGGGCCCACCCCCGAGCAGCAGCGGGTGGACCTCTACGCCGGTCTGGCGGCGACGGCCCTGGCGCTGTTCAGCCTCACCCTGGCGCACAGCACCGGGTCGTTCCTGCTCGGGCCGCCCCCGTCCGGCCTCGAACAGATCCTCTGGACCGTCGCGGTGCCGCTGCCGCTGATCTGTCGCCGCCGCTACCCCACCGTCACCGCGCTGCTCATCTCCGCCGCGTTCATCGGGTCGCAGGTCCGGGCCGTACCCGAGTGGCAGCTGTCCCAGTGGGCGCTGTTCGCCGCCATTTTCACCCTCGGCGCGTGGGGGCGCGATCGGCGGCTGTCCCGTCGGGTGCGCGTCGGCGTGATCGTCGCCATGTTCGTGTGGCTGGCGATCTCCTACGGGATCAACCTCGGCAGTCTGCCGCCGGACGCCTTCGCGGACGCGGTCGGGCCCGTGCCGCCCATCCTCGCCGCGATCGTCACCGGCGTCCTGATCAATGTGCTGTTCTTCGGTTTCGCGTATTTCTTCGGCGAGACCGCGTGGGTCGCCGCCCGCCGACAGCACGAGGTGGCCGAGCAGGCCGAGGCGTTGCGTCGGTCGCAGGCCGAGGCACGCGAGAACGCGGTGGTCGGCGAACGGGTCCGCATCGCCCGCGAGCTGCACGACGTGGTCGCCCACCACGTGTCGGTGATGGGCGTACAGGCGGCGGCCTGCCGGCGGGTCTTCGACAAGGACCCGGACAAGGCCCGGACCGCCCTGACCGCGATCGAGGAGTCCGCCCGCACGGCGGTGGACGAGCTGCGCCGGATGCTCGGTGTGCTGCGGGCCCGCGACAGCGAACCCGACGCCCCCCAGCAGGTGGCCGGGATCGCGCAGGTCGAGGCGGTGGTCACCCGGGCCCGCGAGGCCGGCCTGGAGGCCACCCTCGGGGTGTACGGTGACCCGACGCCGCTGCCCGAATCCGTCTCCCAGGCCGTGTACCGGGTGGTGCAGGAGGCGGTCACCAACGTGTTGAAGCACGCCACCGGGGCGCGGCTGCTCGACGTACGGATCCGCTATCTGGCGCAGGAGGTGGAGATCGAAGTGACCGACGACGGCCGGGGCAGCCGGGCACCGAACGCCGACGGCCTGGGGCTGATCGGGATGCGGGAACGGGTCGCCACGCACGGTGGCGAACTGGAGGTCGGTCCGCGGGCCGGCGGTGGCTGGCGGGTACGGGTGCGGTTCCCGCTGCCGGTGCCGGCGGGGCGGGTGACGTGAGCACCGCTGCCGGGCACGCCGAGGAGTCCGGCAGCGAACGGCCGATCCGGGTGCTGCTGGCCGACGATCACCACCTGGTGCGTACGGGTTTCCGGGTGATCCTGGAGATCGAGGACGACATCGAGGTGGTCGGCGAGGCCGCCGACGGGCACCGGGCCGTCAGCATGACCCGCGCCCTGTGCCCGGACGTGGTGTTGATGGACGTGGAGATGCCCGACGTCGACGGGTTGGAGGCGACCCGGCGGATCCGCGCCGAGCAGGACCAGGCGGGTCCGGCCGTGCTGATCCTCACCACCTTCGACCGGGACGACTACCTGTTCGCCGCGCTGCGCGCCGGGGCCAGCGGCTTCCTGCTCAAGAACGGCACACCGGAGGCGTTGATCGAGGCGATCCGGGTGGTGGCCCGGGGCGACGGTCTGCTCGCCCCGGAGATCACCCGCCGGGTGATCGCCACCTTCGCCCGGCCGGGCGGGCCGAGCACCGGCGGGACAGATCCGCAGGCGGCCCTGCGTGACCTCACCCCCCGGGAACGGGAGGTCCTGGTCCTGGTCGCCGGGGGTGCCAGCAACGCCGAGATCGCCACCGCGCTGCACCTCGGCGAGGCGACCGTCAAGTCGCACGTCAGCCGGGTGCTGGCCAAGTTGGAGCTGCGGGACCGGGTGCAGGCGGTGGTCTTCGCCTACGAGCAGGGGGTGGTCCGACCCGGCGGGTGAGCGGACTCCACCGCGAGGAGGAGTCACGATCTCCGTCGCCGGGCGGACGGCAGTCGATCATCAGAGAACTAGCGTGGACGCCGTGACCACAGTCCTCCGCCTCGACGGCGTCGACCGTAGCTTCGGCGACCGCCAGGTGCTCAAGAGCGTGTCCTTCGAGGTCGCCGCCGGCCGGATGACCGGCTTCGTCGGCGGTAACGGCGCCGGCAAGACCACCACCATGCGGATCATCCTCGGCGTACTGGCCGCCGACGCGGGTCGGGTGACCTGGGGCGGTCGGCCACTGGACCGCCAGATCCGGGGACGCTTCGGCTACATGCCGGAGGAGCGTGGCCTCTACCCGAAGATGAGCGTCCGCGAACAGGTGGTCTACCTGGGCCGACTGCACGGGATGACCGCGGAGGGTGCCCGACGCGCCACCGACACCCTGCTGGAGCGGATCGGGCTCGACGAGCGGGGCGACGACCTGCTGGAGACGCTGTCGCTGGGCAACCAGCAGCGCGCCCAGATCGCCGCCGCGCTGGTGCACGACCCCGAGGTGCTGGTGCTCGACGAGCCGTTCTCCGGGCTGGACCCGATGGCCGTGGACACCATCCTGACGGTGCTGCGGGAGCGCGCCGCCGCCGGCGTACCGGTGCTGTTCTCCAGCCATCAACTCGACGTGGTCGAACGCCTCTGCGACGACCTGGTGATCATCGCCGACGGCACGATCCGCGCCGCCGGCAGCCGGGAGCTGCTGCGGTCCTCTGCCACCACCCGCCGCTTCGAGCTGGTAGTGGACACCGACGCGGGCTGGCTGCGGGACCAGGCCGGGGTCAGCCTGGTCGACCTGGACGGCCCCCGCGCCGTCTTCGACCTCGCCGCCGACACCGACGAGCAGCCGGTGCTGCACGCCGCACTCGCCCGTGGCCCGGTGCGCGCGTTCCGGCCGGTCACCCCGTCCCTCGCCGAGATCTTCCGAGAGGTCACCAAGTGAACACCTTCGAGGCCACCCGGCTGGTCGCCGCCCGCGAGATCCGGGTCAAGCTGCGCGACCGCACCTTCCTGATCAGTACGCTGTTCTTCCTGCTCATCGCGGCGGCGGCGACCATCCTGCCGCCCCTGCTCGCCGGTGGGCCGTCCACCGTGGCGGTGACCGAGGCGGCGGCCGGCCCGCTGCGCGAGGCGGGGCTCGAGGTGCGGGTCGTGGCCGACGACGCCGCCGCCGAGCAGGCGGTCCGCGACGGCGACGCCGACGCCGCGGTCGTCGCCGGCCCGGCCGTGCTGGCCATGAACGACGCCCCCACCGACGTGGTGTCCGCCCTGAGCAGCGCGCCCCCGGTGCGGCTGTTGAACCCGGACGCGGTGGACCCGGTGGTGGCCTTCCTGGTGCCGTTCGCCTTCGCCTTCATCTTCTTCATCACCTCGCAGACCTTCGGCATGCAGATCGCGCAGAGCATCATCGAGGAGAAGCAGACCCGGATCGTGGAGATCCTCGTCGCCGCGGTGCCGGTGCGCGCCCTGCTGGCCGGCAAGATGCTCGCCGGCACCCTGCTCGCGCTGGGGCAGATCGGGCTGATCGCCGCCGTCGCGTTGGCCGGCATGGCGTTCGGCGACAGCAACCAGTTGCTCTCCCTGCTCGGCCCGGCGATCGGCTGGTTCGTGCCGTTCTTCCTGCTCGGTTTCGTGCTGATCGCCTCGATGTGGGCGGCGGCCGGCGCGCTGGTCAACCGGCTGGAGGACATCAGCGGGGTGTCCATGCCGGTGCAGCTCGCGGTGATGCTGCCGTTCTTCGCGGTGATCTTCCTCAACGACAACGCCGGTGCCATGCAGGTGCTGTCCTACCTGCCGTTCTCGTCGCCGACCGCGATGCCGCTGCGGCTGTTCAACGGCGACGCCGCCGTCTGGGAACTCTTCGCCTCGCTGGCCCTGCTGCTGGTCGCGGCGGCCGGCTTCGTGCTCGCCGGGTCCCGGGTGTACGAGGGTTCGCTGCTGCGCACCAACGGCCGCACCTCGATCCGTACCGCCTGGCGGGAGCGCGAGACGCTGGGCTGACGGCACCCGGCCCGGTGCAGCGTGCCGACGTCCTCTCCGGGACGTCGGCACGCTTGCAGATCACCCGTATTCGTGATGAATAGCCGCATAACGGTCACAGGCCCACAGAAGCCCCTAATCTCCTCCTCGACGGAGTGACCGATCTGGAGGAGGTAGCTGGATGAGACGACGACTGGTGACCACCGCGCTGGCAGGAGTGGCCGCACTGGCGGGCACGCTGCTGGCCGCAGCACCGGCGCAGGCCGAGACCTGCGAGGCCGGTGTCGACTGCGAGACGGACCTGACCTTCGAGGTCATCGCCGGGCCGCTGCAGATCACCGTGCCCGACGACGCGACACTCAGCAGCGGCCCGCCGGGCGGATACGCCTCCGGCCAGATCGGCGACGTCCTGGTCGAGGACCTTCGGGCCGAGTCGGGAGTGGGTTGGGTCGCCTCGGTCAGCAGCAGCGACTTCACCACAGGCACCGGCGTCGGCGCCGGTGAGACGATCACCAGCGACAACGTCTACTACTGCTCGGGCATTGCCGACACCACCGGCACCGGCACCTTCACCCCCGGCCAGGTGGGACCCTGCACCGCCCCGCCGCCTCCTGCCGGAGTCGCGCTGGACGCCGCCGTAACGGCCTACAGCCACGGCACCGACGGCTCCGGCAACAACACGGCGACCTGGGATCCGCTGGTCACCGTGTCGATTCCGCTGCAAAGCGTCGCCGGGACGTTCACGGGCACCATCACCCACAGCGTGAACTGAGTTCGATGCGCTCAGGGACAACCCGTTCGTGGGGCCTGCCGGTCGCGGCGCTCGCCATCCTGGTGGCGAGCGTCGTGATCGGCACCCCCGCGGGCGCCACCGACCGGGACCGCGGCACCGGCGCGAGCCCCGCTCCGGCATCGGGCAGCATCGGCATCCGGCTGGTCGAGGCGTCGGTGGACCGGCGTGACGACCCCCGCGCCCGGGTCTACATCGTCGACCACGTCAAACCGGGCAGCCGGATGACCCGACGGATCGAGATCAGCAACAGCTCCGCCTCGACCCATCAGATCACCATCGGGGTCGCCGCAGCCGAGATCAAGGACAACGAATTCGTGCCGGCGTCCGAGCCGGGCGCCAACGAACTGTCCGAGTGGATCACCATCGACCAACCCGTCATCGTGGCCCGGCCATACAGCACCACGACGGTACGCGCCACCATCGCCGTACCGCCCTCCGCGTCCCGAGGTGAGCGTTACGGCACGATCTGGGCCACGGTCGGCGCCGCGGAACGACGGGACGCGGCGATGCTGGTGCGCAAGGTCAACCAGGTCGGCATCCGGGTCTACCTCGACGTCGGCCGGGGCGGTGAACCGCCGTCGGACTTCCGGATCGAGAAACTGACCCCGGGCCGGACCGAGCAGGGTGCCCCGGTGGTACGGGCGCGGGTGCGCAACACCGGGGAACGGGCCCTCGACCTGACCGGCAAGCTGTGGCTCTCCGACGGCCCGGGCGGGCTGTCGGCCGGGCCGTTCCCCGCGACCCTGGGTGCGACCGTGCTGCCCGGCGACACCACCCACCTCGAGGTGGTGCTGGACCAGCAGGTCCCCAACGGCCCGTGGCAGGCCCGACTGCGGGTGGAGAGCGGACGCCTCCACCGGGAGGTCACCGCGGAGATCACGTTTCCGGACCAGAAGGGTTCCTGGGGGCTGCCGACCACCTTCTCCGAACAGCTACCGATGATCATCCTGATCAGCGGGGCGGTCGCCACCGTCGCCGGCCTGGTCATGGCCGTCGGCTACCGTCGCGCCCGGCGCCGCAGGTACCAGTTCGTCCACTGACCCGCCTACCGCCGAGTGCGGCACCGTGACCCAGTCGGCCGGCAGGCGCGGCACCGGCCAGGCCGGGTCGGGTTGCCAGGTCGCCCAGGACTCGTCCCACCAGCGCTGGCCCGCGTCGAGCAGGGCGGCGATCCGGTCACCCTCGGCCCGGATCGCCTCGGCCATGCCGGGATAGCGTCCCTCCACCAGCCGCTGGGCGAACAGTTCCACGTCCTTGAAGACGTACCGGTCGGCGTCCGCCGCCCACCACAGGTCGAGCTCGTGGTCGAGGGTGTCCACCCCGATCGGCGTACGCCGGAACGGGTCCTGGAGGTTGAAGTACCAGCCGGCGAAGGCGCGCTGCGGGCCGGACCAGAAGACGTCGACGGCGTGTGCCTCGCCGGGACGCTGGAGCATCAGCTTGCCGTGCCCGCTCCAGGCCCGGTGACCCGCCACCTGCCAGGGGTGCCGGCCACACGGAAACCTGCCCTCGACCGGGAAGCCGAACTCCGCGCCCGGCGGAAGGTAGAGCGCCAGCAGATCGGGGCTGTCCTCGACGCAGATCGTCGGGCAGGCGAACCAGACCTCACCATGCAGGATCTCCCGCCGGATCACCACGTCACCCGGGCTGAAGCGTTCGACCGCCACCACTCCCCCTGCTCAGTCCTGGGCCAACTCCGGCCGATACTCCCGGATCCAAGCCTCCACATCCGACTTCCGCCACACCTTGCCCATCGCCAGCACCGCGATGGGCTCGGGGAAGTTCCGCTGGTTGGCGATCACGGACGCGCGCTGCCGGGAGACGTTTCCCAGCATCTCCCGGATCTCCGACACGCCCACCAACTCCATGGGTTGACAATGACAGCGTCAACCCTACTCGACTCCGACAACGACGGAGTCTATTGACGTAGACAACAGGGCTAGGCAGTTGGCTGCATGAGCGCACTCGGGCCGCAGTGTCGCAGCCCGGTGGTAGAACTCCGGGAACCACCTGCCGAGGAGCATGATCATGGATGTACGGGACGCGGCGCAGCGCTGGGCGGACGCCTGGGCGCACGGCTGGCCCACCAAGGACGTCGAGAGCATCGTGGCGTTGCAGGCGACCGACGGCGTCCACTGGGCCTCGCTGTTCCGCCCCTGCCGAGGGCGTGACGGGCTGCGCGCCTACGTCGAGGAGTGTTTCGGCGAGGAGACCCGCCCGGCCGAGGTCTGGTTCGCCGCACCGCGCTGCGACGGCGCGACGGCGACTGTCGAATACTGGGCGGTCACCTACCCGGACGACGCGCCACTGACCATCTCCGGCTGCACCCTGCTGCGCTTCGACGCCGACACCCTGGTGGCCGAGTCGCGCGACTACTCGCACGCCAGGGAGGGCAGGTTCCCGCCACCGGCCGGCATCTTCGACTGACGGGTCTGCCGATCGACAGCGCGGCCGGGTGTCACTCTTCGGGCAGCGTGCGCATGCCCCGCAACGGTGAGAAGACGACCCAGAGCAGCCCGAGCAGGGCGCCGATGCTGGCGATCCAGAGCGCGGGGCGTACCCCGATCGAGGCGCCGAGCGTCCCGCCGACCAGGGCGCCGATCGGTCGGATGCCGTGGTTGACGGTGCGTCGGAAACCGGAGACCACGGCGAGCATGGCCACCGGTGTGGCCGCGATCTGCACCGATCCGACCGCGATGTCGAGGACCATGACACCCAGCGCGGAGACGAACTCGGCGGCGAACAGCAACGCGAGCACCACCGGCTCCGGCCCCATGGCCAGCGGCACGAGGACCAGTGGGGCGGGGAAGACGACGAACCCGACGAGCACCGCGGGGCCGATGCCGATCCGGCGGCTGACCGGGCCGGTCACCGCCACACCGAGGAGTCCGCCTACCGCGCCGGCCCCGATGACCAGCCCCAGGATGCCGGGTGAGACGCCCAACTCGGTGGTCACGTACAGCACGAAGAGCGCCGCGAACATGTAGTTGAACAGGTTGAGCGTGGTGGTGCCGAGCAGGGTCGCCCGCAGGATCTCGGAGCGGGCCACGAACCGTACGCCCGCCACCATGCCCAGGGCGGTGCCGGTGGGCACGGTGCGCTCCGTGACCCTCGTCCGGGCCAGGAAGACCGCCGACACCAGATAGGTGAGCACGCCGGAGAAGAGCGCGACCGGGGCGGTGAGCACCTGTACGAGCAGCCCACCGATGCTCGGGCCGGCCACATGCGACATGGCCCGGCTGCCGTTGACCAGACTGTTGGCGTCCACGTAGTCCGGTCGACGGACCAGGGCGGCGAACAGGCTGCTGTGCGCCACCTCGAAGAACACCGAGAGACAACCGATCAGGAAGGCCACGGCGCACAGCAGCAGCAGGTTCAGGGTGCCGGTCCACCAGAGCAGCGGCACGGCCAGCAGCAGGCCCGCCCGGCCGAGGTCGGCGACGATCATCACCTGACGTCGGCGTGGGCGGCGATCCACCCAGGCGCCGGCCGGCAGGGAGAGGAACAGGTTCGGCAGCAGCGAGGCGGCGGTCAGGTAGCCCATCTCGGCCGGTCCGGCGCCGACCGCGAGCAGGGCCAGCAGCGGCACGGCGAGCATGGTGACCTGGTCGCCGAAGAGCGAGACGGTCTGCGCCGACCAGTAGCGACGGAAGGCCGTCTGCCGCAGCAGGCGTGGGATGCGGGGCCGGCGCGGCGGCGCCGGGTCGGCCAGGACCAGGGGTTCAGTCATGGTCGGACTCCCCGCGCTGCTCCTCGACGGGTACGCCGCCGCGCGGAAGCCGCATCTGGACGAAGGTCACCGGGCGGGACCCGGGCGGCCGCTTCGCCGGGTCGGCGATCCGTTCGTCGTACCGGGCCAGCAGCGCATCGACCTCGGCTGTCAGCTCGCGCAACTCGGCGGCGGTGACGTGCAGCAGCGTGTCACCGAAGCCTGCCGCGATCCGCCACTCGACGGGCTCGTCGGCACGGATCGCCAGGTAGTTCCGCGCCCGTTGCAGGTAGATGTCGACCATCACGCTGTTGATCTGGTCCGTGGCGGCCCGCATGGCCGGATCGTCGGAGTCGTCCCAGGACGTGTACAGCGTGGTGGCCCGCCACGGTCGCTCCCGCCCGTCCGCTCCGGGCACCCGTTCGGCGAACCCGTACTTGGCGAGTTGCCGCAGGTGGAACGAGCAGTTGGGCACGTTGTCGTCGAGCCTGGCGGCGGCCTGTGTCGCGGTCATCGGGCCTTCGCCGCGAAGCAGGCCGATCAGACGCATCCGCAGCGGGTGCGCGTACGCCCGCAGGGCGCGAGGATCGGTGACTTTGACGGTTCGCTGATGCAGCTCTTCGGTCACATGGTAGAGAATGCTTTATAAAGACATCTCTAGCAACCCTTGATGGGCGGCAGGACGAGTCAGGGCGTGCACACGAGCCCGTGGCTCGCATACACGCCCTGATGTGCTGCCAGTGGTCGGAGCCGGCTCAGCCGACGGCCGCCGTGACGTCGTCGGAGACCTTCGACGAGCGGATCACAGCTGCATCCGACTACGGCGCTCAGGTAATCCGTTCTTGACTCAGTTGCGGCACCAGCCGGGCAGCAGTCTCGAAGTCAGCGTCCTGATGAAGTACCACCAATTTCAGCCGAATGGCAGTAGCCGCCACGAGGTGATCTGCCACGGAAAGCCCTTGGTGAGCACTGTGACTGGCGAGTTCCTGCCGCACCGCCCGCACGACCTGCCAGGCGTCGTCCGGCACGGGAACCCAGGGATACAGGTCGCGGAGTCCGCGTTCGACCCGGTCGTATGCCTTGGCATCCGCGATGGTCAAGGTCTCCACGAGCACCGGGTCGCAGATGGCGATCAGACCACGGGCAGCCAGGTCGGACCAGTGTGGTTCGGCTTGACGACGAACCATGCGGACCAGCGCGCTGGTGTCGATGAGGTACTTCACCTGTCGAGTTCGTCGAGCTGATCGAAGTCGAAGCCGCCCCCGTCAGCGACCTCCTGAAGGTCAGCCAGGGCTCGTTGCCGTCGCTCCCGGCTGGACTCCACCGCCTGCCTGAGCGCCTCTGTCACCGTCTCCTTCTTGGTCGCGGTGCCGAGCGCAGCAGTCGCCTCCGCCAGAAGATCCTCATCGAGATCCAACAGGGTTTTGGCCATGAGATACACCTCCCGGACAAGGATATATCCGGGAGGTTCGCATATCCAACGAAGCGGCTGTCAGCCGACGGCCGCCATGATCTCGTCGCTGACGTCGAAGTTGGCGTAGACGTTCTGCACGTCGTCGCAGTCCTCCAGGACGTCGATCAGCTTGAAGACCTTCCGCGCGCCCTCCTCGTCCAGCGGCACGTTGACGCTGGGGATGAGGGAGGACTCGGCCGACTCGTACTCGATGCCGGCGTCCTGCAACGCGGTCCGGACCGCCAGCAGGTCACCCGGCTCGGAGACCACCTCGAACGCCTCGCCCAGGTCGTTGACCTCCTCGGCGCCCGCGTCCAGGACGGCCAACATCACGTCGTCCTCGCTGGTGTCGGCCTTCGGCACGATCACCACGCCCTTGCGGGAGAACATGTACGACACCGAGCCGGCGTCGGCGAACGAACCGCCGTTGCGGGTCAGCGCGGTACGCACCTCGGTGGCGGCGCGGTTGCGGTTGTCGGTCAGGCACTCGATCAGCAGCGCGACGCCGTTGGGGCCGTACCCCTCGTACATGATCGTCTGGTAGTCGGCGCCGCCGGCCTCCAGGCCGGAGCCGCGCTTGACTGCGCGGTCGATGTTGTCGTTGGGGACCGAGTTCTTCTTGGCCTTCTGGATCGCGTCGTAAAGGGTGGGGTTGCCGGCGGGGTCGCCGCCGCCGGTCCGCGCCGCAACCTCGACATTCTTGATCAGCTTGGCGAACATCTTGCCGCGCTTGGCGTCGATGACCGCCTTCTTGTGCTTGGTCGTCGCCCACTTTGAGTGGCCGGACATCTGTTACCTCCGTTGCTACCCGCCGTCTGCATCGACCGCACCGCGCACGCCCCGCTCCGCACCCGCGCACGCGGTGGTGCCGGTCTGTTCTGGTGGAAGCCGTGGCGGGCAGATGGCCCTGCCGAATCTCGACAATCCTACCGACGGACGGCGGGCAACCGTCACCCGCCGCACGCCCACGGCCTTGTCGATAAGCGCAGAACGCCGGATAGCGGACGAAGCTACTCCCCCATGCCGTACGATCCCACCACGCTGACCTCCGACATCTCGAAATCCTGGCAACGCTCGTCGAACCCGGCCCGGTAGCGAACGAACGCCGGCAATGACGGCAGTGGCGCCGGCAGATGCGGGCCGATCACCACGTCGATGAAACAGTGCCCGTCGTCGAGCCGCAGCGACTGGTAGCGCAGGCCGGGCGGGCGGGTGTGGGCCAGTTCCCGGTAGACCTCATCGAGCAGGGACAGGTGCTCGTCGAGCCGCTCCGGCCGGACCCGATAGGTGATCAGCATCGTCGTCACGGTCAGCTCCCCGGGACCAGGCGGCGGACCGCGCGTCGTCCCGGACGAATCACCGCGATGGTGGAAGGTCGTTTCTTCATGGGCTCATTCCATCCGCGGCTCGACGTGCCGGACAGACCGGCGTGAGGGTGGTCCTGACGGGGCCACCCTCACCGGCCGGTACGACGGCACACTGGACGACGTGATGGACGGGGAGTTGGGCGCCTTCCTGCGCAGCCGCCGAGAAGCGCTGCGACCCGAGCAGGTGGGGCTGCCGGCCGGCCCTCGACGGCGTACGCCGGGGCTGCGCCGAGCCGAGGTCGCCACGCTGGCCCAGGTCAGCGTGGAATACCTGACCCGACTAGAACAGGGACGCGACAACCGCCCGTCGCCGGAGATCCTCGCCGCGCTGGCCGACGCCCTGCGGCTCGACGACGCCGACCGGCGGCACCTTCAGCAACTCGCCTCGGTCGACCAGCACCGGCAGCTGTGCGCAGGCGAGCGACCGATGGTGTCGCGTACCGTCCGCCCCACGGTCCGGACTCTGCTGGAGGCGCTGCGGGACCGGCCGGCGTACCTGCTCAACCGCCTCGGTGACGTGCTCGCCTGGAACGAGCCGTTCGACCGGCTGGCCCGCCCGCTGGGACTGTTGGACGCCGAACACCCCAACCTGGTCTGGTACCTCCTCGCCGACGAACGCGCCCGGGAGCACTTCCCCGACTGGGCCGACCTCGCCGACCAGCAGGTGGCCGACCTGCACCGGCTGCGCGGGGGTGACCCGGCCACCGACATCTTCGCCGAACGACTCGACCGTACCGTCGGGGAGCCGTTCCGGTCCCGGTGGCAGCGCCGCCCGGTCGCGGCCCAGTCCAGCGGCGTGCGCCGGCTGCGGCATCCGGAGGTGGGGCCACTGCAACTGGCGTACGAGACCCTGGAACTCGCCGGCGACCAGCAGCGACTGACGGTGGCGCAGCCCGCCGACGCGGACAGCGCTGCGGCACTGGACCGCCTGCTGGGCCGCCGCCCAGGCAGCCTGCGCTCCGTGGCCGGCTGACCGCCCGCCCTCCTTCCCACCCCACACCGCGAGACGGTGCTCGCCCAGGTCCTCGCACGCGCCCCGCTGCCGCACCGCCACGCGGCGACCCGGCGACCCGGCCACACGGCGACGCGGCCACACCGCGACGCGGCCACACCGCGACGCGGCCACACCGCGACGCGGCCACACGGCGACCTGGCCAAACGGCCATGCGGCGACCCAGCCACACGGTCATGCGGCGACGCGGCGAGGCGGCGAGGCGGCGAGCAACTTCGGGGATGTTGCTGCCTGCCGGCGGACGAAGGCAGCAACATCCCCGAAGTTGCTGCCGATACCTCCGGGTCCGGCGGGTCCGGCGGGTCCGGCGGGCCTGAGCGGTCCGATAGGCCCGATAGGTCCTATGGGTTGGCGGGCCCCTGGGCCGATTGGGGGTGGGGCCGGCAGGGTCAGGCCGGGCGGTGGGCCAGCAGGGTCAGGCCGAGCGGTGGGGCCGGCAGGGTCAGGTCGTCATCGATCGCGACCCGCACCACCCCCGACGCACGGTGGGGCCACGGGGTCAGGTTGCGGTGCGGACCATGTCGACGAAGTGGGCGTGCAGGCGCAGGTCGCCGGTGAGTTCCGGGTGGAACGAGGTGGCCAGCAGGTTGCCTTGGCGCACCGCCACGACGCGGCCGGTGGCCGGCCCTTCGGCGACCGTGCCCAGGATCTCGACGTCCGCGCCGACGCGCTCGACCCAGGGGGCGCGGATGAAGACCGCGTGCAGCGGGCCACCGTCGATGCCGGTGATCTGCACGGGCGCTTCGAACGAGTCGACCTGGCGACCGAAGGCGTTGCGGCGCACGGTCATCGCGATGCCGTCGAAGCCGCGCTGGTCCGGGCGGCCGTCGAGGACCTCGGCGGCCAGCATGATCATCCCGGCGCAGGAGCCGTAGACCGGCATCCCGGCGGAGATCCGCTTGTCGATCGGGCCACGCAGCTCGAAGATGTCGACCAGCTTGCTGATCGTGGTGGACTCGCCGCCGGGGATGATCAGGCCGTCGACCGCGTCCAGTTCCGCGCTTCGGCGCACCGGGCGGGCTTGAGCGCCCGCGCCGGTCAGGGCGGTGAGGTGTTCACGGACGTCGCCCTGGAGGGCGAGCACGCCGATCACGGGTGCGGGCACTGTGCTCCTTCCGGGAAGCGTTAAGAAGGGACCCTTTCTCTACCGCAGGCGTTAATAAGGTGCCCTTCCTTGCACTTCACCAGCCGCGGTCGGCCAGGCGGTGGGGAACGGGGATGTCGTCGACGTTGATGCCGACCATCGCCTCGCCGAGGCCGCGGGAGACCTTCGCCAGCACGTCCGGGTCGTCGTGGAAGGTGGTCGCCTTGACGATCGCGGCGGCCCGCTGGGCCGGGTTGCCGGACTTGAAGATGCCGGAGCCGACGAAGACACCCTCTGCGCCGAGCTGCATCATCATCGCCGCGTCGGCCGGGGTGGCGATGCCACCGGCGGTGAACAGCACCACCGGCAGCTTGCCGGTCTCGGCGACCTCCTTGACCAGCTCGTACGGGGCCTGAAGCTCCTTGGCCGCGACGTACAGCTCGTCTTCCGGCAGCGAGGAGAGCCGGCGGATCTCCTGGCGGATCTTGCGCATGTGGGTGGTGGCGTTGGAGACGTCCCCGGTGCCGGCCTCACCCTTCGAGCGGATCATGGCGGCGCCCTCGGTGATCCGGCGCAGCGCCTCGCCCAGGTTGGTCGCCCCGCAGACGAAGGGGACGGTGAAGGCCCACTTGTCGATGTGGTTGGCGTAGTCGGCCGGGGTGAGCACCTCGGACTCGTCGACGTAGTCGACGCCGAGCGCCTGGAGGATCTGCGCCTCGACGAAGTGGCCGATGCGGGCCTTGGCCATCACCGGGATGGAGACGGCGTTGATGATCCCGTCGATCATGTCCGGGTCGCTCATCCGCGACACCCCGCCCTGGGCGCGGATGTCGGCGGGCACCCGCTCCAGCGCCATCACCGCGACCGCGCCGGCGTCCTCAGCGATCTTGGCCTGCTCGGCGGTGACCACGTCCATGATCACGCCGCCCTTGAGCATCTCGGCCATCCCCCGCTTGACGCGGGCAGTGCCGACGACCGGGGTGGTGCTTGTGGTGTTCGGGGAAGTCGTCTCGGACACGGCTCATCGCTCCTTGATGCGCACCGGTGGGGCAGCGACATGCTACGACCGGCGCGAGTGCCGTGCCGACAGCCAATCAGGGCCGTGGTGGCCTGCGGTGTGGCCGCCGTCACCGTGCGCAGGGCCGGCGGTGGGTCAGCGGGCGGTGACGTCGGTGGCGGGCGTGGTGAGCGTCGGGTCGTCGATGTCGAAGTAGCGCGGCCAGGTGTGCCGGCGACCCATCCGGAACAGGCGTACCAGGCGCCGGCTGCGCGCCGTACGGGCGTCCCGCACCAGGTCGGTGTGCACCTGCCGGGCCAGGGCGAGCCGCCGGCTGGCCGCGATGACCGCCTCGCAGTCCGGGTCGGTGGGGTCGAGTTCGACCGCGCGCAGCTGCCGGGTCAGGTCGTTCTCGGCCGCCTCCCGCTCCTCCGGCTGCGCGTCGAGCGCGATGCGCGCCGCCGCGTACAGCTCCACGCCGTAGCGGCGCTCGGCCAGCACCGCCGCGGCGGCGGCCCGGCGCAGCAGGTGGGCGTCGAGGGCACGGGCCGCGAGCTGCGCGCGGGCCTGGAGCCGCTCGACCCGGCCGGCGGTCCAGATCAGGTACGCCGCCACCAGGCCGACGACCACCGTCGCGCCCACCACCCACCACATGCCCGGCATCGTAGTGCTGCTCCCGTTCCTCCCGGTCAGTCCGACCCCACCCACTCCTGGTCGATCACCCGCCCGTCGGTCGCCTCGATCGCAGCTGCGTATACCTCCAGAACCCGGCGGGCAACCACGGGCCAGTCGAAATTTGCCACCACCTGGTCGCCGCAGGCGGTCAGCTCCGCCCGGGCAGCCGGATCGTCGAGCAGTTCGGTGAGGGTCTGCGCCAGCGCCGCCGCGTCGCCGGTGCGAAACAGCCGCCCGGCCCGGCCGTTGTCCAGCACGCGGCGGAAGGCGTCCAGGTCGCTGGCGACCACGGTGGTGCCGGCGGCCAGCGCCTCGGTGAGGATCATGCCGAACGACTCGCCCCCGGTGTTCGGCGCGACGTAGAGGTGCACGCTGCGCAGCATCCGGGCCTTGTCCGCCTCGGGCACCAACCCCAGGAAGGTGACCCGATCCCGCAACTCGGGCGGAAAACGGTCGAACAGGTCGTCCGGGTCACCGGGGCCGGCGACCAGCAGGCGCAGTCCGGGACGTCGGGCGGCCAGCTCGACGAACGCGTCGCGCAGGATCGGGAAGCCCTTGCGCGATTCGGTGAACCGGCCCAGGAAGCCGAGCGTGCCGCCGGTGCCCGGCCCGCACTCCCCCGGCCAGCCGGGCAGCGGCTGCATGCCGGCGAACTTGGCCACCGCCACCCCGTTGGGGATCTCCACCGCGCCGCCGTCGAGGTGTTCCACCTGGACCTTGCGGGCCAGCGCGCTCACCGCGATCCGGGCGGTGATCCGCTCCAGCACGATCTGCAGGGCCCCCTGAGCGGCGGAGAGCACCCGGGACCGGGTCATCGCGGTGTGGAAGGTAGCCACCACCGGACCGCGGGCGGAGAGCACCGCGAGCATGGAGATGCTCAGCGTCAGCGGCTCGTGCACGTGCAGCACGTCGAAGTCGCCGCGGGTGATCCACCGGCGTACCCGGGCGGTGGAGACCGGACCGAAGGCGATCCGGGCCACCGAACCGTTGTACGGCAGCGGCACCGACCGGCCCGCCGACACCACGTACGACGGCAGGGGTGAGTCCTCGTCCGCCGGGGCGAGCACGCTCACCTCGTGGCCGAGCCCGATCAACGCCTCGGCGAGGTCCATGACGTGGTTCTGCACCCCGCCCGGCACGTCGAAGGAGTACGGACAGACGATGCCGATCCGCATTGCGCCCGTCCCCTCAGTCCAGCCACATCCGCTGCAGCATGTGCCAGTCTTGCGGATGCCGGGCGATGCCCGCCGCGAGACCGTCCGCGATCAGCTGGGTCAGCGACCGAACTCGCTTGTCCAGCGTGCCGTCCTGGTGGCCCGGCACCGGCAGCGGACCCTCGAGCGAGGCACACGCCGCATCCGGTTCGTACCACATGGACGCCACGTACAGCGGCGCGCCGGTGCGCAACGCCAGCAGCGCCGGACCGGCCGGCATCCGGGTCCGGCCGCCGAAGAAGTCGACCTCCACCCCGCGGGCGGACAGGTCCCGGTCGGCCAGCAGCGGCACCACCGCTCCGGCGTTGAGTCGCTCGGTCAGCACGTCCAGGGGCGGCCGGTCACCACCGGTGGTGGGCAGGATCTCCATGCCCAGCCCCTCCCGGAAGGCCATGAACCGTTTGTAGACGGCCTCCGGCTTGAGCCGCTCGGCGACGGTGGACAGCGGCCAGCCGTTGGCGACCACCCAGGCACCGGCCAGGTCCCAGTTACCGGCGTGCGGCAGCGCCACCACCGCACCCCGACCGGCCGCCACGTCGGCGGCGAGCAGCTCGGCACCGTCCAGCCGGAAGGTGGCGAGCACCTGATCGCGGCTCAGCGACGGCAGCCGGAAGGCTTCCATCCAGTAGCGGGCGTACGACCGCAGACCGGCGCGGACCAGGTCGTCCAGCTCGTCCTCGGGCAGGTCGGGGCCGACCACCCGGCGCAGGTTGGCGCGCAGCCGGGTGGCACCGGAGCCCCGACGACGGTGGGCCCGGTCGGCGCCGGCGGTGAACGCCGCCGCAGCCACCGGGCGGGGTAGGGCGCGGACCAGCCGCCAGCCGGCGACGTAACCGATTTCGGTGAGATTCACCGGCACCCCCGTCGCCGGGCTGTGCCGCTCACCCGCGGCCACCCGGCACGTCGACCTGCTGGGCCTGCCGGTAGACGTGCCGCATCCGCTGGCCGACGGTGAACAGCGACACCGCCGCGAGCAGCCAGAGCGCGATCGGCAGCGCCAGCGGGTGCACCAGGGCGGCGAGCAGACCACCGACACCGACGATCAGCAGGCGCTCCGTACGCTCGGCGACGCCGACGTTGGCGTTCATGCCCAGTCCCTCGGCGCGTGCCTTGACGTACGAGACGAGCCCGCCGGCGGCCAGGCAGATCAGCGCGGCGGCCATGCCCGCGTGGTCCCCCTCGGTGGCCAGGTAGTACGCGACCGCGCCGAACACCGCGCTGTCGGCGACCCGGTCCATGCTGGAGTCGAGGAACGCGCCGAACCGGGTCGACCCGCCGCTCATCCGGGCCATCGTTCCGTCGAGCAGATCGGTCAGCGCGAAGACCGTCACGATCAGCGCACCGGCGACCAGGTGGCCGCGGGCACCGAAGCCGAGAGCGCCGACGAGCACCCCGAGGGTGCCCGCGACGGTGACCGCGTTGGGGGACACGCCCGCGCGCAGCAGGCTGCGGGCAATCGGTTCGACGACGCGGGTCATCCCCGCGCGGACCGACACTTGGAAGATCTTCGCCATGGCGGTCCCACGATAACGGTCGGCCCGACCACGCCGACAACGCCGGTCCGAGCTGGGAGGGTTGTGTCGTGGCGGCCATCGGGTGTGGGATCGGGTCGAGAGGGTGACCCAGCTCACCCGACTGCCCGTTGACTGCCCGGTCCGGGGCGAACCACCGGAGGATAGCGCCGCGGTACCCCGTCCGGGCCGCATCCCCGTCGCGCGCGGCGGTCGTCACCACCACCGGTTGAGGGAGGTGCGCCCGATGGCGCAGAGGAGTCAGGACAAGCACGCCACCGGGGTACCGGTGGTGACCGATCCGGCGAAGATTCGCAACGTGGTGCTCGTCGGGCATTCCGGCGCGGGCAAGACGACACTGGTCGAGGCGTTGCTCGCGGCAACCGGCACGATCCCCCGCGCCGGCTCGGTCACCGACGGCACCACCGTCTGCGACCACGATCCGGCGGCCGTACGCCAGCAGCGTTCGGTCTCGCTGGCCTGCGCGCCGCTGATGCACGACGGCATCAAGGTCAACCTGCTGGACACGCCCGGCTACGCCGACTTCGTCGGCGAGTTGCGGGCCGGCCTGCGGGCCGCCGACGCCGCGCTGTTCGTGGTCTCCGCCGTGGACGGGATGGACGCCGCCACCGCCGCGTTGTGGGAGGAGTGCGCCGCCGTCGACATGCCCCGGGCGGTCGCCGTCGCCCGGCTGGATCATCCTCGCGCCGACTTCGACGAGGCGGTGGCGCTGTGCCAGCGGGTCTTCGGCGACAACGTGATGCCGCTGTACCTGCCGATGCTCGGCGACGACGGGGTCTCCACCGCCGGTCTGCTCGGGCTGATCACCCGGCGGGTCTTCGACTACACCGACGGGCTGCCGGCGCAGGTGCGCCAGCCCGACCCCGAGCACCTGCCGGCCATCACGGAGTCCCGCGACGAACTCATCGAGGGGATCATCGCCGAGAGCGAGGACGAGACCCTGATGGACCGGTACCTCGGCGGCGAGGAGATCGACGCCGAGATCCTGATCGAGGATCTGGAGAAGGCCGTGGCCCGCGGCCACTTCTATCCGGTGGTGCCGGTCTGCGCGGCCACCGGGGTCGGGGTGGACGTGCTGCTGGAGGTGCTCACCGCCGGCTTCCCGTCGCCGCCGGAGCACGCACTGCCCGCGGTCACCGGGGTGGACGGCTCCCCCCGCCCGCCGTTGACCTGCGACCCGGACGGTCCGCTGGTCGCCGAGGTGGTCAGGACCACCATCGACCGGCACGTCGGCCGGGTCTGCGTGGTCCGGGTCTTCTCCGGCACCCTGCGCCCCGACCAGACGGTGCACATCGCCGGGCACGGGCTGGCCGAACGTGGCCACCCCGACCACGACGCCGACGAACGGATCGCGCACCTGTACAGCCCGCTGGGCGCCACCTTGCGCGAGGTCGGTGCGGCGGTGGCCGGCGACATCTGCGCGATCACCAAGTCCGGCAGCGCGGAGACCGGCGACACCATCTCCGCCAAGGAGGATCCGCTGCTGATCGCCCCGTGGGAGATGCCGGAGCCGCTGCTGCCGGTGGCGATCGTCGCCCGGTCCCGTTCCGACGAGGACGCCCTGGCCCGCAACCTGGCCCGCCTGGTGGCCGGCGACCCGACGATGCGACTGGAACGCAACCCGCAGACCCATCAGCTGGTGCTGTGGTGCATGGGCGAGGCGCACGCCGACGTGGTCCTCGACCGGCTGCGCGCCGGCGAGGTCGAGTTGGACACCGAACCGGTAAAGGTGGCGTTGCGGGAGACGCTGACCGCCCCGGCGACCGGGCACGGCCGGCACGTCAAGCAGTCCGGCGGGCACGGCCAGTACGCGGTCTGCGACATCGAGGTGGAGCCGTTGCCGCGCGGCGCCGGCTTCGAGTTCGTCGACCGGGTGGTCGGCGGGGCGGTCCCGCACAACTACATCCCGTCAGTGGAGAAGGGGGTACGCGCCCAGATGGAACGCGGCCTGCTCGCCGGGCACCCGGTCGTGGACCTGCGGGTGACCCTGGTCGACGGCAAGGCGCACAGCGTCGACTCCTCCGACGCGGCGTTCCAGACCGCCGGGGCGCTGGCCCTGCGCGACGCCGCCGCCAAGGGCCGCCCGGCGCTGCTGGAGCCGATCGACGAGGTGACCGTACGTGTCCCCGACGGCAGCGTGGGCACGGTGCTGGGTGACCTGTCCGGCCGTCGGGGCCGGGTGCTCGGCACCGAGTCGGACCCGGAGTCGGAGGGGCGCACCCTGGTCCGGGCCGAGGTGCCCGCCACGGAGTTGCTGCGCTACGCCGTCGAGTTGCGGGCGATGACCGCCGGCGCCGGCACCTTCCGTCGCCACTTCGTCCGCTACGACCCGATGCCGGAGCACCTGGCCGACCAGATCCGCAAGGAGCACGCCTGACGGGTGCCCGCCGCCGGTCAGGGGCGGGCGGTGGGCAGCATCGGGCTGGGCCAGTAGGGGCGGTCTGCCTCGCGTAGGGCGGCGGTGCGCAGCGCGGCGAGTTGGCGTTCGACCTCGGCGAAGTGGTCGGGGGTGAGCGGGCCGAGGGTCAGCGCGGCGGCGTTCTCCTCGACCTGCGCGACGCTGCGGCAGCCCGGGATCGGGATGGAGCGGTCGCTGCGGGCCCAGATCCAGCCCAGCGCACCCTGGGCGAGGGTACGCCCGTCGGCGGTCAACGCCGCCCGGACCGCCTGCACCCGGCGCAGCCACTCCGGGGCGGGTCGGCCGCCCCGGAACCACTCCAACCAGCCCGAGGCCATCCCCCGGACGTCGTCGTGCGGCAGCGTCGAGTCGGGCTGGTACTTGCCGGTGAGCAGCCCCATGCCCAGCGGCCCCCGGTTGACGCTTGCCAGGTCGTACTTCTCGCAGACGCCGAGCAGTTCGGGGGCGTCGCGCAGCACCGACAGGCTGTGCTGCACGGCGACGGCGTGCGGGGCGTGCTGGCCGAAGGCGGCGGCCCGGTCGACCCGGTCGGTGCTCCAGCCGTACGTCCGGATCAGGCCGTCGGTGACCAGGTCCTCCAGGGTGCCGATCAGGGCCTGCGCCCGGGCCACCGGCAGGTCGGCCAGGTGCAGTTGGTAGAGGTCGATGCGGTCGGTGCCGAGGCGACGCAGCGAGGCCCGCACGGCCCGGTGCAGGTACGCCGGTGAGGCATCCGACCCGGTGGCCTGCCGGGTCTGCTCGTCGAAGGTGTAGCCCCACTTGGTGGCGATGATCGCCGCGTCCCGATGCCCGGTAAGGGCCCGCCCGAGGATGCGCTCACCGTGCCCGGCCCCGTACGTGTCGGCGGTGTCGAACAGCGTCACACCGAGGTCGAGGGCGCGGCGGATGGCCCGTACCGACTCGGCGTCGTCGACCGCTCCCCAGCCCAGCGGGGTGCGGCCCTCCGCCCACGGGCCACCGATCGCCCAGCAGCCCATGCCGAGGGCACTGACTTCGATGCCGCTGCGCCCCAGCGTCCGTGTCGACTGCACCATCGGCGCATCGTGCCATCTTCCAGCCGGTGCTGGGCAGAGATCCATCACGACCATACGTACGAACGACCGGACCCCGGGGATCACCCGCCTACGGGTGCGCCTCGCCCACGTTCCCGGCGCGGACCCATCCGCCCCAGCTCACCGCCGGAAACCGGCCGGTCACCGAGCGGCCGGACCGTTCACGCAGCGCCACCACACCCTCACCAACATCTCTCCTTTGCTCTGCTTCAACAGACGCAACACTTCGGTCGCCGTGCCATTGCGTCGGTTGAAGCAGAGCAAAGGGGGCAGACACCGGTCCGACCCGGACCGACGCGGTCCGGTCGTCGGTCAGCTGGGCCAGGCGCGCAGGAACAGGTCGCGGGTGTCGCTGAGCAGTTGCGGCAGGACCTTGGTACGCCCGATCACCGGCATGAAGTTGGCGTCGCCACCCCAGCGGGGCACCACGTGCTGGTGCAGGTGGGCGGCGATGCCCGCGCCGGCCACCCCGCCCTGGTTCATCCCGAGGTTGAAGCCGTGCGCGTTGCTGACCTTGCGGACCACCCGCATGGCGGTCTGGGTGAACGCGGCCAGCTCGACGGTCTCCGGCTCGTCCAGGTCGGTGTAGTCGGCCACGTGCCGGTACGGGCAGACCAGCAGGTGACCCGGGTTGTACGGGTACAGGTTGAGCACGACGAAGACGTGCTCGCCCCGGGCCACCACCAGGCTCTCCTCGTGGGATCGCCCCGGGGCCAGGCAGAACGGGCAGCCGGAGGGCTGTTCGTAGCCGCCCTCGGGCCGGTCCTCACCGGAGATGTACGTCATCCGGTGGGGGGTCCAGAGCCGGTCCAGCCCGTCTGCCATGTCCCTGTCGGTGTGCTGCTCGTCCGCCCCAGTCACACGGCGATCCTACGTACCGCACGGGGCGAGTCCGCCACCCCGTACCGCAGACGTCCGGCGATCGCGGCCACAGGTGACGGCCAATTGCAGAATGCGACAAGGGTTTCTTGACTATTACATCGACGTCGATGAAACTTTCAGTCCTCCCAATTCGAAGATCGTCGATTGGAGTGGCTGTGGAACGACGTACCGTCCGGCAACGTCTGGCAAGTGCCCTCACCGCCTGCGTCCTGGCCGCGCTGGCGAGCCTGACGGCGGTGACCACCACCGGCGCCCCCGCCCGGGCCGACGCCTGCTACACCTGGGGTCGAACCCTCTCCTCCGGCATGACCGGCGAGGACGTACGCCAGTTGCAGATCCGCGTCTCCGGCTACCCCGGCTACGGCGCGGTGCTCACCCTCGACGGGGCGTACGGGCCGGCCACCCGGTCGGCGGTGATCCGCTTCCAGCAGGCCTACGGGCTGGCCGCCGACGGGGTGGCCGGTGCGCAGACCTTCAACCAGATCTACGCCCTGCAGGACCCGGACTGCACCCCGGTCAGCTTCAGCTACGCCGAGTGGAACCGGTGCAACAGCGACTGGTCCGGCGGCGCGGTGTCGGCGAGCACGGCACGGTTCAACGCCCTGGTCTCGATGTGGAAGCTCCAGGCGATGCGCCGCGCCATGGGCAACGCACCGCTCTACCTGAGCAGCGGATTCCGCAGCTACTCCTGCAACAGCGCGGTCGGCGGCGCCAGCAACAGCCGACACCTCTACGGCGACGGGATCGACCTGGTCGGGTCGCACTCCTTCTGCGCGCTCGCCCAGCAGGCCCGCAACCACGGGTTCACCAACATCCTCGGCCCGGGATATCCGGGACACAACGACCACACCCACCTGGGCAACACACCCAGCCGTTCCTGGTCGGCACCGAGCTGCGGGATCTGACGCACCCTCGCGCGACGGCAGCCCCGCCGAACGCGGGGCTGCCGTAACGGCGGGTCAGGCGGCGGACGGGCCGACGTTGGTGCGGGTGTTGACCACGTCGAGGACGTGGGTGACCGCCTCGGCCAACGGCACGCCGTTGCGCTGCGAGCCGTCGCGGTAGCGGAACGAGACCGTACCGGCGGCCACGTCGTCGTCCCCGGCGATCACCATGAACGGGATCTTCTGCTGCTGGGCGTTACGGATCTTCTTCTGCATCCGCTCGTCACCGGAGTCGACCTGGGCGCGGATGCCCTCGGCGCGCAGTGCGGCGACGAAGCCGTGCAGGTAGTCCGCGTGGTCGTCCCGGATCGGGATGCCGACCACCTGCACCGGGGACAGCCAGGCCGGGAACGCGCCCGCGTAGTGCTCGGTGAGCACCCCGAAGAACCGCTCGATCGAGCCGAACAGCGCCCGGTGGATCATCACCGGCCGCTGCCGGGTGCCGTCGGCGGCCTGGTACTCCAGGCCGAAGCGCTCCGGCAGGTTGAAGTCGACCTGGATGGTGGACATCTGCCAGGTCCGGCCGATGGCGTCCTTGGCCTGCACGGAGATCTTCGGCCCGTAGAAGGCCGCCCCGCCCGGGTCCGGTACCAGGGTGAGCCCGGACTCCTCGGCGGCCGAGCGCAGCGCCTCGGTGGCCCGCTCCCAGTTCTCGTCGGTGCCTACCGACTTCTCCGGGTTACGGGTGGACAGCTCCAGGTAGAAGTCGTCCAGGCCGTAGTCGCGCAGCAGTTCCAGCACGAAGGCGAGCAGCGACTTCAGCTCGCCGGCCATCTGCTCCTCGGTGCAGAAGATGTGCGCGTCGTCCTGCGTCATGCCGCGCACCCGGGTCAGGCCGTGCACCACACCGGACTTCTCGTACCGGTAGACCGTGCCGAACTCGAACATCCGCAGCGGCAGCTCCCGGTAGGAGCGACCACGGGAGCGGAAGATCAGGTCGTGCATCGGGCAGTTCATCGGCTTGAGGTAGTAGCTGGCGCCCTCCACCTCCATGGGCGGGAACATGCCGTCGGCGTACCAGTCCAGGTGCCCGGAGACCTCGTACAGGTGGCCCTTGGTGATGTGCGGGGTGTTGACGAACTCGTACCCGGCCTGCTCGTGCTTGAGCCGCGAGTAGTTCTCCATCTCGCGGCGGATGATGCCGCCCTTGGGGTGGAAGACCGCCAGGCCGGAGCCGAGTTCGTCGGGGAAGCTGAACAGGTCGAGGTCCACACCGAGCTTGCGGTGGTCGCGCCGGGCGGCCTCCTCCAACAGCTTCAGGTACGCCTTGAGCTCGTCGCGGGTCGGCCAGGCGGTGCCGTACACCCGCTGCAACTGCGGATTCTTCTCCGACCCACGCCAGTACGCGGCGGCCGAGCGCATCAGCTTGAACGCGCCGATCAGCCGGGTGTTCGGCAGGTGCGGGCCCCGGCACAGGTCCGACCAGCAGACCTTGTCGGAGTTGGCGGCCAGGTTGTCGTAGATGGTCAGCTCGCCGCCGCCGACCTCCATCACCTCGGAGGAGTCCAGCCCCTCGCCCTTGACGTCGATCAGTTCCAGCTTGAACGGCTCGGCGGCCAGCTCGGCCTTCGCCTCGTCCAGGCTGTCGAAGCGGCGGCGACGGAACCGCTGGCCGGACTTGATGATCTCCTGCATCCGCTTTTCGAGCTTGGCCAGGTCGTCCGGCTGGAACGGCTTGTCGACGGCGAAGTCGTAGTAGAAGCCGTTCTCGATCGGCGGGCCGATGCCCAGCTTGGCCTCGGGGAAGATGTCCTGCACCGCCTGGGCCAGCACGTGCGCGGTCGAGTGCCGCAGCACGTTGAGCCCGTCCGGCTCGTTGAGCGCGACCGGCTCGACGACGGTGTCCTCGGCCGGACGCCAGTCCAGGTCACGCAACACGCCCTGCGGGTCGCGGACCACCACGATCGCCTTCGGGCCGTTGGTGGGCAGTTCGGCGGCGGCCACCGCGTCGGCCGCCGTCGTCCCGGCGGCGACGACGACGGGGTCGGCCACGGCAGGGGTACGGGGTGCGGACACGGGGAACTCCTCGCAGCAGGTGTGACGGAAGGTGCCGGTGACGGCTCACCGCGATGGTATCGGTCGGCCCGGCGGCCACCGTCCCCGACACCGTAGGGGACGAATCCGGCCGACGTTGAACCTTTTCGGCCCGGGAACCGAACTACCAGGTGTGGCCGGAGCCGGTTCCGGCCACGTCGACACGGATGGGGAACCCAGGATGGCGATGACGCGCGGCGGCAGCCGTCGACGCCGGGGTGGGCTGGTGGCCGCCCTGGCCACGGCCGGGGTGCTGCTCTGGCCTGCGACCACGGCGTGGGCCGACGGCGTGACGTTCACTCCGGCCGAGGCCCAGCAGGGCAACTCGGTCAAGCTCGAGTTCCTGGTGCCCGACGAACGGCCCGGGGTCCGGACCGAGCGGATCGAGATCCGGATGCCGGCGGAGACTCCGGTGGCCGAGGTGTATCCGCTCTCGGTGGAGGGCTGGGCGCCCGCGATCACCACCCGCAAGCTGGACGTCCCGGTCGCGGGCATGCACGGCCCGGCGACCGATGTCGTGACCGCCGCGCTGACCTGGACCCGCGCTCCCGGTCCGGCGGATCCGGGTCCGGCCCGCCTGGTCTTCTCGATGGCCCCGCTGCCGCAGACCGACCAGGTGAGCTTCGAGCTGACCCAGACCTACGCCGACGGGCTCCAGGTGCATTGGGGTGCCGGCCCCGGTCAGCGTCCGCTGCCGCCGCTGACCCTGACGCCCGGCGACCCGGCCTACCCCGGCGCGCACGGTGGTCACGGCACGGCCCCGGAAGGCTCGTCGGCCGACACCCCGGCGGCTCCGGCCGGCACCGACGGGGGCCCGAACGCCGACAGCCTGAACGCCAACAGTCTGGTCGCCGCCGGTCTGGTCGCCGGTCTGGGCGGCGGTGCGGTGGTGGGCTGGCTGATCAGCCGGCGCCGCCGCAGCACCACCGAGGACGTCGACCGCACGGTGCTCGACGAGGAACCGAGCGCCGAGCAACCGACCGCACCGGTCGCCGAGCAGGAGCAGCGGGTCGGCGTCCGGCGCTGAGTGGGTCGGGCGTCGGGGTCAGCCGGTCCACTCCGGTAGCGGTTCACGGGCCGCCAGCCAGCCGGTGGGCACCCCGCCCGAGGTGCCGACTCCGGTGTACCCGGCCACCATCCCGCCGACGATGGCGGCGGTGGTGTCCACGTCCCCGCCCGCCTCGACACAGGCCCGTACGGCCGCCGGATAGTCGTCCAGGTAGCTGGCGGCGACCCACAGGGTGAAGGCGACGGTGTCCTGCGCGGTGACCCGGCTGCCGTTGCCGAGCGCCGCCACGACCTCGGTCAGCGGTCGACCGAGCAGGTCGACGGCCCGGCGTACGCCCCGGTGCACCTCGGTCGCCGGATCCAGCGCGGCGGCCACCCCGGCGAGCAGCCGGGCCGGGTCGGGTCGGTCGCCGTCCAGGCGGGCCCGCGCGGCCAGCGACGCGGCCACCGCCACCGCGACGGCACCGGCGATCCCCTCCGGGTGGGCGTGAGTCACCTCGGCCGACGCCTGCGCCTGCGCGGCGGCCCGGCTGGTCGAGTCGGCGAAGTACGCACCCAGCGGCGCGACCCGCATCGCCGCGCCGTTGCCGCACGAGCCCTGCCCGTCGAAGGCGGCGGCAGCGGCGACCGGCCAGGGGGTACCGGTGCGGATCAGCCGCAGGATGCGCACGGCACCGGGGCCGTAACCCCGGTACGGTTCGCAGCGCTGCGCGAACGCGACCGCCAGGGCGTCCCGGTCGATGCTGCCCGTCTGCGCCAGGGCTGCCAGCACCGAGCAGGCCATCTCGGTGTCGTCGGTCCACTGCCACGGTGCCGGCGGAAGCAGCCCGGCAGCCAGGTCGGCCGGCTTGCGGCCCGGTACGAAGAACTGGGATCCGAGGGCATCGCCGACCGACAGACCCGCGAGGCTGTCCCGGGCCAGCGTGAGTCGGGTGTCCGGGTAAAGGGTGAATGTCATCGTCATATCAGCTTGGCGGGTTCCGGGGTGGGCCGCAACGACGAACCATCCGCCGCGCCGAGTACCGTGCTGGGGTGGCCACCGTCCTCCTGGTCGAAGACGATCATGTCGTACGCGGCGCGATGCTGCGGTCGCTCACCGATCGAGGTCACGCGGTGCACGCCGTCGGCACCGCCCTGGACGCGCTGCGCCGGGTCGCCGCGGAGGTGCCCGATCTCGTCGTCCTCGATCTGGGGTTGCCGGATCTGGACGGCTCGGACGCGCTGCGGATGCTGCGCGGCATCACCGACGTACCGATCATCATCGCCACCGCCCGCGACGACGAACAGTCCGTGGTCAAACTGCTGCGGGCCGGAGCCGACGACTACATGGTCAAGCCGTTCACCGGCGCGCACCTGGACGCCCGGATCACCAGCGTGCTGCGGCGGGTGGGCCGGGCCAGTCGGGCGGAGCAGCCGGTCGTGCTCAGCGTCGGCGGCCTGCGGGTCGACCTCGGCGAACGCAGCGCACAGCTCGACGGGGAGTCGCTGGCGCTGACCCGAAAGGAATTCGACCTGCTGGCATACCTCGCCGCGCGTCCCGGCCGGGTAGTGTCCCGGCGGGAGCTCTTGGAGGAGGTATGGCGGCAGCCATCGGTCGGCGAGGACCAGACCATCGACGTTCACCTGTACTGGCTACGCCGCAAAATGGGCGAGTCCGCGGCGAAGCCACGCTACCTGCGCACCGTGCGGGGGGTGGGCTTCCGGCTGGTGGCGCCGGACTGAGGCGGTCCCTGGCCCTGGCGACGGCCGGCATGGGCGTACTGCTGGCGCTGGTCTTCCTGGTGCCGCTCGGGCTGACCCTCGGCAGCCAGGCCCGGGAGGAGGCGATCGCCGACGCCGCCCGGCGCAGCGCGCTGGTGACCGGGGCGCTCGCGGTGAGCACCGACCCCGACGTGGTGGCCCGCGCGGTCGAGGCCAGCGGCGACGACGCGGCGACCCGCCCGGTGGTGCACGGCCTGGCCGACGACGCTGACGCCGACGCGACCGGACGGGCCGACGCCGACCACCTGGCGCAGGCGCGGGCCGAGCGGCGTTCCGTGGTGTTCGACGTCGACGGTGGCGTGTTGCGGTTGGATCCGGTGGTGCTGGCCGATCGGACCGCCGTGGTGGAGGTCTTCGTGCCGGACTCCGCCCTCGGCGGGGACGCCGGCAACCGGTGGCTGCTGCTCGCCGGTGTGGCCGTCGCCCTGGTGGGTGCGGCGGTGCTGGTGGTGGACCGGGTCGCCGCGCGGACGGTGGACGCCACCCGGGATCTGGTCAAGGCGGCGCTCGCGGTCGGCGACGGCGACCTGGGCGTACGCGTCGAGCTCAGCGGCCCCCGCGAGCTGGCCGAGGCCGGTCACGCCTTCAACCGGATGGCCGAACGTCTCGTCGCGGCCCGCACCGAGGAGCGGGAACTCGTGGCGGACCTGTCGCACCGGTTGCGTACCCCGCTGACCGTGCTGCGGCTCGACGCGGAGGCGTTGGAGCCCGACGACACAAGCGTGGGCTCGTTCAGCCAGGCGGAGTTGGACCACCGGCGGGGGATCCGGCGCATCCGGCAGGCGATCGTCACCCTGGAGGGTGAGATCGACACGCTGATCAAGACCACCCGCAAGGCGGTGACCACCGAGGCGGGGCCGGCCATGTGCGACGTCAGTGAGGTGGTCCGGGACCGGATGGTCTTCTGGGCGGCCCTGGCGGGCGACCAGAACCGTCCGCACCGGGTGATCGGCGCCCAGTTGCGGATTCCCGCGCCGGTGCCCCGGGCGGAGTTGGCCGCCGCGTTGGACGCGGTGATCGGCAACGTGTTCCGCTACACCCCGCAGGGCACCGCGTTCGAGGTGGCGGTCTCCCGACGTGACGGGTACGTGGCGATCCGGATCGACGACGCCGGGCCGGGCATCGCCGACGCCGACCGGGCGCTGCGCCGGGGTGCCAGCGACCAGGGCTCCACCGGGCTGGGTCTGGACATCGCCAAGCGGGTGGCGTTGCAGGCCAACGGTTCGGTGAGCATCGACCGGGCCCGGCTCGGCGGGGCCAGCGTGGTGATGCTGCTCGCCGACCCGGAGGCGACACCGCGTCAGGTCAGCCGTTTCGGTCTGGTCGGGCGGATGGCCCGGGAGCAGAAGAGCAGCGGGCGTCGGTGGCCCCGGCAGCGTCCGACGGGCCAGTGAACCCCGACGCGTACGGTGACCGCCGGACGTCGCAGGGATGAGCGGGTTGTGCCCCGGGACAAGTCTTCCTTAGATCGGGATTAACCCGGGCGGTGCGCCCGCCGCTCGCTGGCAGGATTCCTTCGAACCCAGCAGTTCCACCGGCCTTCGCTCCCAGCGCACCGGCCGGTGGAGCCGTGCGCGCGGCGGGAGACATGGTCCCCCCACACCTCCTCCCGCCGCGCGCCACTCACCCGGGTCGTTGCGCTTCTGCGCCGGTGCTCAGGCCAGCGCGGCCGACAGGTAGGCGTCGATCTCGTCGAGGATCCGGCGCTTGCCGGTCTCGTCGAGGAACGACGCGGCCACCGCGTTGCGGGCCAGCTGCGCCACCTGCTCCGGGCCGGCGTCGAGCAGCCGGGCGGCCACCGCGTACTCGTCGTCGAGGGTGGTGCCGAACATCGGCGGGTCGTCGGAGTTGATGGTCACCAGCAGCCCGGCCTCGACGAGGAGGGGCAGCGGGTGCTCCTCGATGGCCGGTACCGCCCGGGTCCGCACGTTGGAGGTCGGGCACACCTCCATCGGGATCTGCCGCTCGGCGAGGTACTTCAGCAGCTCGGGATCCTGCGCGGCGGAGATGCCGTGGCCGATGCGTTCGGCGCCCAGCTCGCGCAGCGCATCCCAGACGGTCTGCGGCCCGGTGGTCTCCCCGGCGTGCGGCACCGAGCGCAGTCCGGCCGCCCGAGCCTGGTCGAAGTAGGGCTTGAACTGTGGGCGCGGCACCCCGATCTCGGGGCCGCCCAGGCCGAAGCTGATCAGCCCGTCCGGGCGTTCGTCGAGGCTGATCCGCAGCGTCTCCTCGGCGGCCTCCAGTCCCGCCTCGCCCGGGATGTCGAAGCACCAGCGCAGCTCGATGCCGAAGTCGGCGGCGGCCCGTCGGCGGGCGTCCTCAATGGCCTCGCAGAACGCCGGGGCGGGGATGCCGCGGCGTACGTGCGAGAACGGCGTCACGGTCAGCTCGGCGTAGCGGACCTGTTGGCGCGCCAGTTCCCGGGCCACCTCGTGGGTGAGGATCCAGACGTCCTCCTGGTCGCGGATCAGGTCCACGACGCTGAGGTAGAGCTCGATGAAGTGCGCGAAGTCGCGGAACACGAAGTAGTCGGCCAGCTGCTGCGGATCCGCCGGGACCGGGCTGCGCCCCTCGTGGCGCGCGGCCAGCTCGGCCACGATCCGGGGTAAGGCGGAGCCGACGTGGTGCACGTGCAGCTCCACCTTGGGCAGTCCGGCGATGAAGGTACGCAGATCGGTCACAGATTCTCCTGGGCGCTGGCGCCGACACGGGCGACGACGAAGATCCGGCGGAACGGGAAGTACACCTGCCCCTGCCGCACCGGGTACGCCTCGGCGAGGCGTACGCCCAGGGCGGCCCGGAAGGCCGACCAGCCGGCGGCGTCGAGCGTGGCCCGGACCGGACGCAGCGCGGTGCCCTCCATCCAGGTCAGCACCGGATGATCCGCGTCGGGCCGGGCCTCCAGCAGGTGCACGTAGGTAGTCTCCCAGGCGTCCACGGCGCAGCCGGCGGCGACCAGCGACTCGGCGTAGTCGACCGGCTCGGCGACCGGCACCTCCCGCTGGAACGGGGCCAGTTCGGCGCGCCAGGCCGCGAGTCCGGCTACCTCACGCAGCGCGCGGTGCGACGGGGCCGCGAAGTTGCCGGGCACTCCGATGGCCATCCAGGCACCGGCGGGCAGCTGCGCGGCCCACCTGGTGAGCAGCTCACGGTGCTCAGGCACCCATTGCAGGGCGGCGTTGCTGACCAGCACGTCGGTGTGCGGGTCGGGACGCCAGTCACGCAGGTCGGCCACCTCGAAGCTGACCGGTACGTCGAGCGTGGCGGCCCGGGCGATCATCTCCGGCGAGGAGTCCAGGCCGACGATCCGGCTGTCCGGCCAGCGGGCGGCGAGGGTGGCGGTCAGGGTGCCCGGGCCGCAGCCGAGATCGACCACCGTCCTCGGCTGTTCGACCGGCACCCGGGCGAGCAGGTCCTCGAAGGGCCGGGAACGTTCGTCGCGGTAACGCAGGTAGGTCGCCGGGTCCCACATCTCACGCCTCCAAAAATACAAACCGTACGTACGTCTTGTTAGAGTACGGCCCGCTCCGGCTCACAGCAAGTGAGCAACTAGGCTCAGCCTCATGGAGCAACGCACCTTCCCCCGACTGGGTCGGCAGGCCGGCGTGGTCGGCCTCGGCGCCTGGCAGCTCGGTGCCGACTGGGGCACGGTCAGCGAGGACGACGCGATGGCGGTGCTCGATGCCGCGGTCGAGGCCGGCGTCACCTTCCTGGACACCGCCGACGTGTACGGCGACGGGCGCAGCGAGCAGCTCATCGGCCGCTTCCGGGCCGCCCGCCCGGACACCGCGCTGACCGTGGCGACCAAGATGGGCCGCCGCGTGCCGCAGACCCCCGAGGCGTACACCCTGGACAACTTCCGCGCCTGGACCGACCGGTCCCGGGCCAACCTCGGCGTGGACACTCTGGACCTGGTGCAGTTGCACTGCCCGCCGACGGTGGTCTTCGCCGACGACGCGGTCTTCGACGCCCTGGACACCCTGGTCGAGGAGAAGCGCATCGCCGCGTACGGCGTCAGCGTGGAGACCTGCGACGAGGCGCTGACCGCAATCGCCCGCCCCGGGGTGGCCAGCGTCCAGATCATCCTCAACGCGCTGCGCCACAAGCCGCTGGAGCGGGTGCTGCCGGCCGCCGCGAACGCCGGTGTCGGCATCATCGCCCGGGTGCCGCTGGCCAGCGGTCTGCTCTCCGGCCGCTACGACGAGCACACCACCTTCGCCGCCGACGACCACCGCTCGTACAACCGACACGGGGAGGCGTTCGACGTCGGCGAGACGTTCTCCGGCGTCGACTTCACCACCGGCCTGGCCGCCGTACGCCGCCTCGCCCCGCTGGTCGGCGACGACCGGACGATGGCCCAGTTCGCGCTGCGCTGGGTGCTCGACCAGCCGGGCGTCACCGTGGTGATCCCCGGCGCCCGGGACGCGGCACAGGCCCGCGCCAACGTCGCCGCAGCCGATCAACCGCCACTGTCGACATCGGAGCTGGCCGAGGTGGCCTCGGTCTACGACGAGCTGATCCGGCCGCAGGTGCATCACCGATGGTGAGTGACACACCGGCCGACAGCGTCGCGCCCCGCCGGCCCGACGACCAGGAGATCGCGATGAGCGGATGGTTCCGGCTCACCCTCGGCCTGCTGGGCGTGGTCCTCGGTGCGGCCTGCACGGTGCAGGGGCTGGGCTATGTCGAGGGCAGCGTGATGGCCGGCCAGCGGATCTGGGCCGTCATCGGCCCGGTGCTGATGCTGGCCGGCCTGGTCCTGCTCTGGCTGGGCGCGCGCGCCCGCAACCGCCGAGGGTCGGGACCGCCTGCCTGAGGTGGGCAGGAAAAAGCCCCGCGTCCTGTCGGAACGCGGGGCTTCACACCGATGTGTGGGGCGGCCTCGCCACTGGCCGGCAGCCGCCGACCGGTGTTCTCAGAGGGGGCGGACCTGCTCGGCCTGCGGACCCTTCTGGCCCTGGGCGATCTCGAACTCCACCCGCTGGTTCTCCTCCAGCGTGCGGTAGCCGCTGGACTGGATGGCCGAGAAGTGGACGAACACGTCTGCACCCCCGCCGTCGACGGTGATGAAGCCGAAGCCCTTGTCAGCGTTGAACCACTTCACGGTTCCCTGCGCCATGTGTATCTCCTTCTAAAACTGGCGGCCCAGCACGCCGTGCGGCCGGTTGGCCGTTTTCGAGCAGCGGTGCCTGAGGCGGCCCCCGGTGAAGGAGAGCTTCTCTCAACCACGCCATCTCTCAACAGCGTGGAACAGCAAACCACGTACGCAAAAACTCTGCACAGCCTAGCGGACGAAATTCTCCGACATGTGACCTGACGGATACGTCGGCATCGCTCGACGGCGGCTGTGCATGAGTCGAAAGTGCCCTGCGCGCGGCCGTTCTAGTCCGGCCAACTGCCGGTCAGGCGGCGTACGCCCACCGCTCCGCCACGATCCACGGCGGCCCGCACCACCGCGAAAATTGCTCCCTGCAGGGCCGCCGCCGCGAGGATCTCACCCCAGCGACGGTCCTCATCGGTCGCGTTGGGCGCCTCGCCGTCTCCGGCGGTCATCTTCCACACCTGACGGAAGATGCTGCCGGCGATGGCACCGGCGGCGAGGCCCATCAGCACCCCGACCGGCCGGTAGGCGGCCTTGCCGATGCCCTTGCTCATCGACGCCTCCCCTGGATGATGGCCAGAATCACCGCGGCGACGACCGCACCGGCGGCCAGCGCCACGAAGGGCGCCGGACCGCTGCGAGCCCCGTCCGCGGACATCTCCCGGCGCAGGCCGGTCTGTGCACGGACCCGGGCGACGGTCATCGCGGCCTGGTCACGCACCCGCTCCCGGGCCTGGTCCGCAGAGGACTTCAGCCGCTTCTTGACGTCGGCCTTCGCGGCCAGCGCCTCCATCGTCTCGCCCAACTCGACCCGGGTCCGCTGGATCTCCGCCCGCAGCGCCTCGGTGTCGCCGGTGCCGTTGCGCGTCATGCCCGTCCCCTGTCCTTCACCGCGGCGCTGACCACGTCGACGTCGGCGCGCAGGCTGCGCACGGTCGCCTGCGGCACCGGCGGCACCGCCCGGCTGACCTGACGGCGTCCGATCAGAGCCAGCACACCGGCGATCAGGAACATGACCACCGCCACGATCAGCGCGGCGACCCACGCCGGCATCACCAGGGCCAGCAGCAGGATCGCGGTGGTCACCAGCGCACCGAGACCGAAGAACGCGAACGCGCCGCCGCCGGCGAGCAGACCGGCACCGATGCCGGCGCGCTTGCCCTTCTCCGTCAGCTCGGCACGGGCTAGCGTGAGTTCGTCGCGCACCAGCCGGGAGACCTGCTCGGCCGCCCGCTGGACCAGCTCGGCGGTGGACGGTTCGCTCCCGAGATGGGCGGTCTTCCCGTTGTGGGATGTCCCCCCGTTGTGGGATGTCCTGATATTCGCCACGTCGGCCATGCTGTCCCCCTCTCGTTCATCACCGCGCTGTATGCCCGAACTCGCCGCCGGTCAATCCTCGACTCGTCACCCGGCGCAGCACCGAGATGGGACAGAAGCGTCCCGCAGCAGGTCCCCAGAAAACGCGCCGGCAAACGGACGCCACCGAACCGGATGTGCAATTCGAATGCCGTGACGTCCCGTGCCAGAGCGGCCGGCACCGGGTCAGTGGCGCGCCTCGGCGGGTTCGTCGGGGCCGACGAAAGCCTCGCTGCGGGCCTCGCCGTCGTCGCTGCCACCGAAGAGGCGCGCGTCGTCCGGCACGTCGGAGCGACGGCGTGGGGCCCGCGCGGGCCGTACCCACTGCCAGGGCAGGGTGCCGGCACCGTCGCCGACCTCGGCGCGCAGCCGGGGCATCGCGGTGGGCCGCTGGTCGCGTACCCAGGCCACCAGGTGTTCGCGGACCAGGCAGCGCAGGTCCCACAACGCGCCGGCGCTGGCGGCGCTCACCAACGCGCGAATCTTGACCATGCCGCCGGTCGCGTCCGTCACCTGGAGTACGCAGACCCGGCCGTCCCACAGGTCGGTGCCCTCCACCAGGCGACGCAACTCCTCCCGCATGGCCTGCACCGGAACCGACCAGTCGACCTCGAACTCGGCCGTGCCCAGCACGGCGGCCTCGGTCCGGGTCCAGTTCTGGAACGGGGTGCTGGTGAAGTAGGAGGTGGGCAGGATCAGCCGCCGGTCGTCCCAGATCTGCACCACCACGTAGCTGAGGGTCAACTCCTCGATGCGGCCCCACTCCCCCTCGACCACCACCACGTCGTCGAGGCGGACCGCGTCGCTGAAGGCCAGTTGCAGCCCGGCGAAGAGGTTGCCGAGCAGACTCTGCGCGGCCAGCGCGGCGACGATACCGACCACGCCGGCGCTGGTCAGCACGCCGGCACCGATGCCGCGGACGGCGGGGAAGGTCATCAGCATCACGCCGAGGGTGAGGACCACGATCACCACGATGGTGACCCGGCGGAGCATGACGACCTGGGTGCGTACCCGGCGGGCGTGCCGGTTGTCCGGCACGTCGACGCGGAACCGGGCCAGTGCGGTGTCCTCGACCACCACCAGCAGGGCGGCGACCAGCCAGGCGCTGGCGGCGATCACCGCGAGCACCAGCAGATGCAGCAGCACCTGCCGCCAGGGGGCGTCGACGGCGTAGCCGGTGCTGAAGCGGACGGCGAACTGCACGGACAGCACCGTCGCGGTCACCTGGGCGGCCCGGTGCGCGTGCTCGGCCAGCTCGGTCAGCAGCACCGACCGACGTCCCCACCGTCCGATCAGTCGATGCACCACCTCGACGACCACGACAGCGGCCGCCGCCGCGACGAGCGCGGCGACGACCGTAACCAGGTAACTGTGCACGTGTTCCTCTCCCTCCGGTCCGACGGCAAGATCCGCACAAAGGGGCCATCTTGCCTCGGATCGCCGCCGCCGGCCACCGCTGGGGATGCGGTGGCCGGCCGGAGGGTTCAGACCTTGCGGTAGCGGGACTGGAGGAAGCAGTAGACGCCGAAGGCGGCGATGCCCAGGCCGATCAGGAGCAGCAGGAGGGTGCCGAAGGGCTGGTCGCGCAGCGTCCGCAGCGCGGCGTCCAGGCCACGGGCCTTCTCCGGGTCGTAGTTGACCGCGGCCAGCACGACCAGCAGACCGGTGACGGCGAAGGCGCTGCCCCGGGAGATGTAGCCGGCCATGCCGAGACGGCGGGCGAGCTGGGTGGTCCGGGCGTTCATCTCACCGGTCTTCAGCCGCTTCATGAACTTCTTCTTGGCCCCGTAGACGACCATGCCGACACCGATGCCGGCGAGCACCAGACCGGCGAGGCCGACCAGCCAGCGGCCACCGCTGGACTCCATCAGCCGCGCGGTGAGCTCCTCCTGCTGGGAGGCGCTGTCGGAGTTGGCGTTGGAGAAGACCTTCCAGGCCGTCCAGGCCAACCAGAGGTAGATGACCGTCCGGGCGGCGGAGACGACCCGCTCCTTGGTCCGGTCGTTGCCCTGCGCGGCGTGGTGCCCGACGGCCGCTTCGAGGGCCTGCCAGATCGCCATGGCGAGCATGCCGACGGCGATCGCGATGACAAGGAACTTGCCCATGGGTTGCGCCGCGAGGGTACGCAGCGCGCCGGACTGGTCGCCGTCGTCGGCAGACTTGCCGAACGCGAGCTGCAGGACCAGCCAGCCGAACAACAGGTGCACGATCCCGTAGCCGATGAAACCGGCCCGGGCGAGGAGTTCCAGCCACCGGCTGTCGGCCGTACGGGCGGCGGTGGCTTCGGCGTTCCGGGTAAGAGACATGGGCTCTCAATCACCGAACGCGAAGATTTCCAAACGTGGGCCGCCGCCCGCCGTGACCGCTCAGCCCGGGTTGCGGGCGATCCGGACCGCGACCTGCGAATCCGTGACGCTGTCCAGGGTGACCCCGAGGCCACCGACCTCGGCGGCCTGCTGGCCGACGGTCAACGTCAACTGCTCACCGGCGATGTCGAGGGTGACCTGGTCGTTCTGCACACCGACCAGCTTGGCCTCGACGCCGAGGATGTTGGCACTTGCCTCGACGCCACGGTCGAAGGTCACCGTGCAGGCGTCCAGTCCGCAGTTGGTGCTGGCGCCTTCCGAGCTGCAGCCGGCCAGCAGTGCCGTGCCCAGGGCGAGACCGGCGAGCAGACCGGCGATTCTGCGGGTACGGGGGGTCCTACCGGCGGGGGGTCGGTTCATCACGCCGCCAAGCGTACGAGACGCCGGCTAACACCGTCGGCGTCGCGCCGGCCCGCGAACACCGTCGGCGTCGCGCCGGCCGGTGGACAATGGGCGGCGTGAGCATGCTGGTCGAGGAGAACGCCGCCAAACACCGCTACGAGATCCTGGTCGACGACGCGCTTGCCGGGTTCACCGCGTACCTGCCCCGCGGGGAGGCGCTGGTCTTCACCCACACCGAGGTGGACCCGGCGTTCCAGGGCATGGGCGTCGGCTCGGCGCTGATGCGCGGCACGCTGGACCAGGTCCGCGCCCAGGGTCAGCGGATCGTGCCGCAGTGCCCCTTCATGGCCGCGTTCATCAAACGCCACCCCGAGTACGCCGACCTGGTCACCAGCCTGACGTGACGGTGACTCCGCTGAGCACCTCGGCCGCGGCCCGTCCCGCGGCCCGGGTGGCGCCGTGGGTGGCGATGTGCACCGGCCCGGTGACAAGCGCGGGGACTCCCAGCTCCACCACCACCGCGTCCGGGTGGGCGGTCAGTGCCCGGTCGACGGCGGCGCGCATCCAGGTGTGCCGGTGCAGGTCCCGCACCACCAGGACCAGGGGCCGGCCGGCGGCGTCGGCGCCTGGGTCGGCCGGCGTCGCGGCCTCGGTGTAGCGGGCGACGGTGGTGCCCGGCAGCAGTTCGGCCAGGGGTGCGGCCACGCCCCACGGGGTGTCCGCGCCGATGGCGATGTTGTGCGGTGGCGCGAACTCCACCACGTGCGCGGCGCGGCCCAGCGGCAGCGCGGCCTCCCCACCGGTCCGGGTGATCCGCACGGCGCGACGGGCCGCGTGCAGACCGACCGTCGAACCGGTGCCGTCGGCCGGATCGCCGAGCGGCCCGGCCGCCCGGGCGGCCACCGTCCAGGCGGCGAGCTGACCGACCCGCTTGGCCGCTTCGGCCAGCCGCTCCTCCGGCAGGTCCCCGGCGACGACCGCGGCCACGATGGCGTCCCGCAGGTGACGGACGGTCTGCTCGTCGGCGTGCTCGCCGCCCACGCAGATCGCGTCGGCACCGGCGGCGAGGGCCCGTACGACGGCACCGGAGAGGCCGTACCGGCCCGCCACGGCCTGCATCTCGATCCCGTCGGTCACCACCACCCCGCTGAAGCCCAACTCCTCCCGGAGCAGGCCACCGAGGATCCGGCTGCTCAAGGTGGCCGGCAGGTGCGGGTCCAACGCCGGCACCAGCAGATGGCCGGTCATCACCGCCTGTACGCCCGCGGCGACAGCGGCCCGGAAGGGGGCCAGCTCGACGGCGTCCAGCCGGGCCCGGTCGGCGGTGATCCGGGGCAGGTCGTGGTGCGAGTCGACGTGGGTGTCGCCGTGGCCCGGAAAGTGCTTGGCGCAGGCGGCGACACCGCTGGACTGCAGGCCGCGTACCCAGGCGGTGGTGTGCCGGGCCACCAGCGCGGCGTCGGCGCCGAAGGAACGGACCCCGATCACCGGATTGTCCGGGTTGGAGTTGACGTCGGCGTCCGGCGCGTAGTTCAGGGTCACTCCGGCGGCGGCGAGTTCGGCACCGAGGTCGCGGGCGACCTCCTCGGTGAGCGCCGGGTCGTCCACGATGCCGAGGGCGAGGTTGCCCGGCCGGGAACTGCCCCGCACCGACTCGATCCGGGTGACGTCGCCGGCCTCCTCGTCGATCGCGACGATCACGTCGGGCCGTTCCGCCCGCAGCGCGGCGGTCAGCGCGCTGACCTGCTCCGGGTCGACGACGTTGCGGCTGAACAGGACCACCGACCCGAGCCCGTCGCCGAGCCAGCGGCGGACCCAGTCGGGTGGGACGGTGCCGACGAAACCGGGCTGGAGAACGGCTGTCGCCAACGCCGCCAGGTTTCCGTTGGACGCGCTCATGCCCGCTCTCCTCCGCTCGTACCGCCACCCGACGGTGCAGACATGGTCACACCGCGCCAACGAATAGTCAATAAACCTTACAGTTGCCTTGGGAGCGCTGCCCCGCGAGAGTGCGGGGATGGAACCGCTGCTTGCCGAAGCGACGAACGCGGCCGACATCCCCGGCGTACGCCTGCTCGGCCTGGTGGTCGGCGGCCTGCTGCTGCTCCTCGCGATCCGGGCGATGTTCCGACGCTGACCCCCACCGGGTGTGACCGGCACACCGCGGGGTACCGCTGCCGCAGACACCGACACGGCGAGGGGCAGCCCATGAAGATCGGCTACTTTCTGTCCACTGAGGAGTATGCGCCTGCGGAGCTACTGGCCCAGGCGCGGGCCGCGGAACGGGCCGGATTCGCCGCCCTCTGGATCTCCGACCACTACCACCCGTGGATCGACGCGCAGGGCCAGGCACCTTTCGTCTGGTCCATGATCGGCGCGCTGAGCCAGGCCACCCGGTTACCCGTCACCACCGCAGTGACCTGCCCGACCACACGCATCCACCCCGCCGTGCTGGCCCAGGCGGCGGCCACCAGCGCGGTGCTGCACGAGGGACGCTTCGTCCTCGGGGTCGGCTCCGGCGAAGCGCTCAACGAGCACATCCTCGGCGACCGGTGGCCGCAGGCCGGCATCCGGCTGCAGATGCTGCAGGAGGCGGTCGAGGTGATGCGCAAACTCTGGGACGGCGGGTTCGTCAACCACCACGGACGCCACTACCAGGTCGAACACGCCCGCCTCTACACGCTGCCCGAGACCCCTCCGCCGGTCTACGTCTCCGCGTTCGGTCCCAAGGCGGTCGACCTCGCCGCCCGCATCGGCGACGGCTTCATCAACACCGTGCCCGACGCCGACCTGGTGCGCCGCTTCCGCGACAACGGCGGCGGCGACAAGCCGTGCCAGGCCGGCTTCAAGGCCGCGTACGCGCCGACCGAGCAGGAGGGCGTACGGCTGGCGTACGAGCGGTGGCCGACCGAGGCGATCCCGGGCGAACTGTTGCAGGTGCTGCCCTCGCCCCGGCACTTCGAGCAGGCCGCCCAACTCGTCGACCCGCAGGCGATGCGCGAGGCGATCGTCTGCGGCAACGACGCCGAGGCACACCTGGCGCGGATCGACGCGTACGCGAAGGCCGGCTTCGACGAGGTCTACGTCGCCAACACCGGACCGCACTGGCAGGAACTGCTCGACCTGTACCAGCGGGAGGTGCTGCCCCGACTGGCCTGACCGGCGACTGCGGTATCCGGTTTCGGCGCGGCGGCACCCGGGTACCTGCGGCCCTCGATGAAACTGACCACGCACTCGATGTCGTTGCGCCGCGCGGCTCGCAGCCTGTTCGGTTGGAGCACCCTGCGGCCCAACCAGCTCGCCGCCATGCGGGCCGTGATGAAGCGCCGCGACGCCCTGGTGGTCCTGCCCACCGGCGCCGGCAAGTCGGCGATCTACCAGATCCCGGCCAGCCTGATCCCCGGCCCCACCGTGGTGATCTCGCCGCTGCTCGCCCTGCAACAGGACCAGATCGCCGCGCTCAACGAACGGCAGCGACCGGAGCTGCGCGCGGTGCGGATCAGCTCGGACGAGTCGCCCGGCCAGCAGGCCGAGGCGATCGCCGAGATCCGCGACGGGCGGGCCGAGTTCCTCTTCATCACCCCGGAGCAGCTGGCCAACCCGCAGCGGCTGGCCGAGGTCCGCGACCTGAAACCGGCGCTCGTCGCCATCGACGAGGCGCACTGCATCTCCGCCTGGGGGCACGACTTCCGCCCGGACTACCTGGCCCTCGGCCAGCTCATCGAGGGCATCGGTCGGCCCCCGGTGGTGGCGCTGACCGCCACCGCGTCCCCGCCGGTACGCGAGGACATCGTCGCCCGGCTGCGGCTGCGCGACCCGGAGATCGTGGTGTCCGGGCTGGACCGTCCGAACCTCTTCTTCGAGGTGGCGCACTGCCCGACCGAGGACTACCGGTGGCGGCGGTTGATCGCGCTGCTGGAGCAGGACGAGCGGCCGGGCATCATCTACGTGCCGACCCGTCGGGCCGCCGAGGAGCTGGCCGAGCGGCTCACCGTCGCCGGCTTCCCGGCGCAGTACTACCACGGTGGAATAGCCGGCGGCGCGCGTTCCCGGCTGCACGAGGCGTTCCTCGCCGACCAGGTGCCGATCATGGTGGCGACCTCGGCGTTCGGCATGGGCATCGACAAGCCCAACATCGCCTGGGTGGTGCACATGGCGCTGCCCGACTCGCCGGACAGCTACTTCCAGGAGATCGGTCGCGCCGGACGCGACGGCCAACCCGCCCGGGTCCTGCTGCTCTGGCAGGCCGAGGACGTCGGGTTGCAGCGGTACTTCAGCGGCGGCCTGCCGGACGCCACCGAACTCCGCGACCTGGCCGCGCTGCTGCGCAGTGGCCCGACCACCCGCAAGGAACTGCGCGAGACCACCGGCCTGGGGCCGCGCAAGCTCGGCCAGTACCTGGCGTTGCTGGAGCAGGTGGGTGCCGCGCAACAGCGCGCCGGACAGCGGGTCGGCGCGCCCCGCTACTCCCCCACCCCGGTGGAAGCCGCCGAGGCGGCCCTGGCCGAGGCCGAGCGGCAGCAGAACCTGACCCGCTCGCGCACCGACATGATGCGCGCCTTCGCCGAGACCAACGCCTGCCGGGGCCAGACCCTGCTGGCGTACTTCGGCGAGCAGATGAGCGCGATCTGCGGGCACTGCGACAACTGTCACGCCGGCACCAGCGTCGCCGACGACGGTGCGGTGGGGCCGTTCCCGGTGCACAGCCAGGTCCGGCATCCGGAGTGGGGTGCGGGCCTGGTGCTCAGTTACGAGGAAGGCCGGATGACTGTGCTGTTCGACGAGGTCGGGTACAAGACGTTGTCGGTAAGCGTGGTGTCCGAACAAGGGCTGCTGTCGCTGGACTAACCTGGGCCAGCCATCGGCCGCGCCCTTGCGCGGGTGCGGCGAGGAGACCGACGACGAGCGGAGGGCACATGATCGAAGAGCCGGCGTACACCGGTTTCGGTTTCACCGACGAGGAGTGGGGGCTGCTCGTCGGTCTGCCGCAGTCGGTGCTCACCGCGGCGAGCGCCGCCGAGTCCGACGGCACCAGGGCGACGATGGCCGAGAGCGCCGCCGGGCTGGAGAGCATCTCCGCCGGCCGGGAGTCGGCCAGCCCGCTGGTGGCGGCGGTCGCCGGTGAGCTGGTGACCCGGGTGGGCGACCCGGAGGCCGGCGAGGAGTTGCCCGCCATCGCCCCCGCCGATCCCCGCGCCTACGCCGAGGACGTGCTGGTCCGGGCGAAGGAGGCGATGGCGCTGTTGGCGGCCAAGGTCGACTCCGGGGAGGCCGGGGCGTACCGGCACTGGCTCGTGGAGATCGCCGAGCGGGTCGTCGGCGCGGCCAGCAGCGGCGGGGTCCTCGGCCTGGGCGGCAGCCAGGTCAGCCCGTCGGAGCGACGCTTCCGCGACCGGCTGGCGCAGGTTCTCGACGACTGATTCGACCGTACGGCGGCGCTGTGCCAGCGCCGCCGTACGTCTGCGTCGGACCACGTGCCGCCCGGTTCGCCGACCGCGACGCCGGGTCAGGCGACCCGGCGGCGGAACAGCACCGCGGAGAGCACCACTCCGAGGGCCAGGATGCCGAGGAACCAGGCCAGCGCGTGGGCCGGCGCCGATCCGACCGGCGTGTCCAGCAGCAGCCCGCGCAGGGACTCGATGACCGGTGTGACCGGCTGGTGCTCCGCGAAGCCGCGCACCCACCGGGGCATCGTCTCCACCGGCACGAACGCGCTGCTCGGATAGGGCAGGAACATCACCAGGAAGGTGTAGCCGCTGGCCGCCTCGGGAGTGCGCGCCAGCAGGCCGAACGCCGCGGACAGCCAGGACACCGCCAGCACGAACAACACCAGCAGCCCGGCTGCGGCCAGCCAGCGCAGTGGCGCGACGGCCGGACGGAACCCGATGGCGACGGCCACCGCCAGCACCAGCGTCGTGGCGACCAGGTTGCGGGCCACGCTCGCCACCACGTGACCGGCGAGGATCGAGGTGGCGCCGACGTCCATCGTGCGCAGCCGCTCGATCATCCCCTCGGTCAGGTCGGTGGTCACGCTCACCGCGGTGCCCGCCGCGCCGAAGCCCGCACAGAGCAGCAGTACGCCGGGCACGACGTAGGTCACGTACGCCGAGCCGGTCTCGATCGCCCCGCCGAAGAGGTAGACGAAGAGCAGCATCAGCAGCACCGGCAGCACCAGCGAGGTGAGCAGTGCGTCGACGTTGCGCCGGGACAGCCGGACGCAGCGGCTGATCATCACCGCGGTCTGCGTACCCCGTACCGCGAGCTCAGACATTCGCCACCTCCTGCGGCGCGCCGGTCGGTCGGCCGGTGAGGGTGAGGAAGACGTCGTCCAGCGTCGCCTCCCGGACGGTGAACCGGACCACCCCGTGCTGGTCCGGGTCGAGGTCGTCGAGCAGGCGTCGGACGTCCGGCGCGCTGCCGTCGGTGGTCACCGACAGTTCTCGCCGGGCCGGGTCGCGGTGGGTGACCCGGTCGCCGAGTCGCTGCGCCGCCTGCTCGAAGGCGACCGCGTCCCGCCATACCAACTCCAGCCGCTGGGCGCCGAAGCGCTGCTTGAGCTCGGTGGCGGTGCCTTCGGCGGCGAGCCGACCCTGGTGCAGCACGGTGATCCGGTCGGCGAGGCGGTCCGCCTCCTCCAGATACTGCGTGGTCAGCAGCACGGTGACGCCGGCCCGGGCCAGGTCGCCGATCACCTCCCACAGGCCCTGCCGACTGCGGGGATCCAGCCCGGTGGTCGGCTCGTCCAGGAAGACCACCGACGGCGTGCCGACGAGGCTGGCGGCGAGGTCGAGCCGGCGTCGCATGCCACCGGAGTAGGTCCGTACCCGCCGGCCGGCGGCCTCGACCAGGTCGAAGCGTTCCAGCAGGGCGGCGGCCCGCTGACGGGCGGCGGAGGGCGACAGACCGGCCAGCCGGGCCAGCATGGTCAGGTTCTCCACGCCGGTCTGCCCGTCGTCGAGAGCCGCGTGCTGGCCGGCGAGGCTGATCGCCCGCCGCACCTGCCGCCGCTGGCGCAGCACGTCGTGCCCGGCGACCCGGGCGGTCCCCGAATCCGGCCGGGTCAGGGTGGCCAGGATCCGCACCGTGGTGGTCTTGCCCGCCCCGTTGGGCCCCAGCAGCGCGTGCACGCCGCCGGCGGCCACCCGCATGGTCAGCCGATCCAGCACCACCAGGTTGCCGTAGGTCTTGCGCAGGTCTTCCAGTTCCACTGCCGGCGGCCCGTGCGCCATGATCACTCTCCTTAACTGCGTATGCAATACGCTTATCTGCGTAGACCATACGCAGAGGCTAGGATGACGGTCAAGGGAGGTGGAGTGGACGACGTCGAACTGCCCGAGAACATCGCGCTCGCCTGGGGGCTGCGCGACCGGTCGAGTCGCGGCCCGAAGCGCAGTCTCAGCCTGGAGCAGGTGGTCGCCACCGGCATCCAGGTCGCCCAGGCCGAAGGGCTGCCGGCGGTCTCGATGAGCCGCGTCGCCAGCGAGCTGGGCGTGTCGACCATGTCGCTGTACCGGTACGTGCCGACCAAGCACGACCTGCTCGATCTCATGGTCGACACCGCATTCGGCCCGCCGCCACCACCCCGCGCCCCCGACGAGGGCTGGCGAGCCGCCCTGGCCCGCTGGGGTGAGGGCAACCTCGTCGCGTTGCGCCGACAGCCCTGGATGCGCCACGTGGCGATCAGCGGTCCACCGATCAACCCGAACCAGGTCCGCTGGTTCGAGTACGGGCTGGTCGCCCTGCGGGGCACCGGGCTACGGGCCACCGAGCGGATCTCCACCATCATGCTGGTCAGCGGGTACGCCCGCAGCTGGGCCATGATCAGTCTGGATCTCGCCGAGGCCGCCGCCCGATCCGGGCAGACCCCCGACGAGGTCGGCCTGCGCTACTGGCGCAACCTCGCCGTGCTCACCGCGCCCGGCCCGTACCCGGCCATCCACGAACTGCTGGCCGAACCGTTCGACGCCGAGGAGCACCCCGACGAAGACTGGCGCTTCGGCCTCGAACGGCTGCTCGACGGCGTCGAGATGCTGATCCGCACCCGCGCCTCGGGCCCCGCCCGAGACTGATCCGCAGCCGCGCCTCGGGCCCCGCCCGAGACTGATCCGCAGCCGCGCCTCGGGCCCGGCCCGAGACTGAGCCACCCTCAGGCCCCCTCCAGCAGCGTCAACACCGCCCGCTCGGCCTGCTCGCGAGGGGCATCCACCTCCACCGGTGCCAGCACACCGTCATGGAACAGGTCGACCACCCGAGGGTCCACGTACGACGTACGCGCCACCGTCGGGGTGTTGCCCAGCAGCTCCGCGACCTCCCGCATCACCCCCGCCACTGCCCGTCGACGGGCGGTGGCCGACCGCACGGCGCCCAGCGCGGACAGTTCGGTGGCCGCCCGTACCGTCGCGTGCCAGGTCCGGAAGTCCTTCGCGGTCATCTCCCCACCGCTGGCCTCACGCAGGTAGTCGTTGACCTCGTCGGCACGCACGTCGCGCCAGTCCCGGCCGTCCCAGTAGCCGAAGAGCCGCTGCGCCGCCCGCCGCCGCCGACGCAGGTTGGCCAGCACCTGACACAGCTCCGGGTCGGAAACCAGCCGCACCTGCTCGACGCCGCCCTTGGCGGGGAACTCGAAGACCACGCAGCCCTGCCGCAGCCGGGTGTGCTCGGCGCGCAGGGTGGCCACCCCGAAGGTCGGGTCGTCCCCGGCGGCGTACTGGTCGCTGCCGACCCGGAAAGTGCCCATGTCCAACAGCCGGGTCACCGTCGCCAGCACCCGCTCCCGACGCAGCCCCCGCCCGGCCAGGTCCTGACCGACCCGCTCCCGCAGCACCGGCAACCGGCGGGCCACCTCCAGCACGTGGTCGAACTTCGCCTGATCCTGGCGCTGTCGCCAGACCGGGTGGTACAGGTACTGCTTGCGACCGGCGGCGTCGATGCCGATGGCCTGGATGTGCCCGTTGGGGTACGGCGAGATCCAGACGTCACGCCAGGCCGGCGGAATCACCAGCGCCCGCAACCGGGCCAGCTCGTCGGGGTCACGCACCGGGTCCCCGCCCGGCCCGAGGTACGACCAGCCCTGGCCGCGCCGGCGGCGTCCGTACCCCGGCCGACCCGGATCGCTACGCCGCAACCGCACGGTCCGCACGCACCGCCCGTTCCACCTCGTCGACGGCCACCAGCACCTGGTCGAGACCGAGCGCGGCCATCGTGGGATGGCTGCCTACCCCGTCCCAGTCCGGCCATGCCCCGCCGCCCGCCCAGAGCACCCGGTGTCGCCGCCGCTCCGGCGGCGGTCCCCACCGGCTCGGCGGGACCGGGCCGAACAGCACCACCGAGGGGGTGCGGTAGCCGGTGGCCAGGTGGGCCACCCCGGTGTCCCCGCTGACCACCAGGCGGGCACCCGCGACCAGCGCCGCCAACCCCGCGACGTCGGTGCGCCCGGCGAAGACCGCCTCCGCAGGCAGGCCCGCCTCGGCCGCGACCCGGGCGACCGGGTCCCGCTCCCGCGCACTGCCGGTCAACACGACCCGGTGCCCCCGCGCGGTCAACGTCCGGGCCAGCGCCGCGTACCGCCCGGGTGGCCACCGCTTGGCCGGCACCTTCGACCCGGGATGCAGCACCGTCACCCCGGTGGGCAGACCCGTCGTCGCCGGCCGACGCAAATCCAGGTCCGTCGGGTCGGCCGCGATGCCGTACCCGGCCAGCAGCCGGCACCAGCGCGCCACCTCGTGCTCGTCGTCGTCCCACGCCGGCCCGTCGAGATGCCCGGCCTCGGCGTTGGCGAAGGCGAGCAACCGGTGCGGGCCGACGGTGGCCAGCAGCCGGTGCGAGCCCGGCCCCCGCCCGTGCAGGTTGACCGCGACCTCGACCGCCGCACCGGGCCGCGTCAGCCGGTCCAGCCCGGCGGTCGGCAGCACCCGGTCGACCCCACCGACCAGCTCCACAAGCGGGGCCAGCCAGGCCGGCGCGGCGAGCACCAACTCACGATCGGGGTACGCCGCCCGCAACGCCCGCAACGCCGGGACCGCCGTGGCGAGGTCACCGACGCCCAGGGCACGCAGGGCCAGGATCACGGGTACGAGGTCTCCTGCTCGGCGCAGACGACCAGCTCGCGGACCGCGCAACCGGCAGGTTGGGAGAGCGCGAACATGATCGCGGCGGCGGTGTCCGCCGGCTCGTTGAGGATCGCGTCCGGCCCGGGACGGTACTGCGCATCCCGGTCGTCGAAGAAGGCGGTACGCATCCCGCCCGGCACCAACAGGGTCACCCCCACCGACCCGGCCAGCTCGGCGGCGAGCGCCCGGGTGAACCCGACCACGCCGAACTTCGCCGCGCAGTACGCCGTCGCGTCACTTACCGCCTTCAACCCGAGGGTGGAGGCGACCGTGACGATGTGCCCCCTCGACGCCTCCAGGAACGGCAGCGCCGCCCGGATCACCGCGGCAGTGGCAAGCAGGTCCACCGCGACGATCCGGTCCCACGTCTCACCTGGCACGTCCGCCAACCGGCCCGGCACGTCGATGCCCGCCGCTGTGACCACCGCGTCCAGCCCACCCGTACGCTCGACGAGCCGACGGGTGGCCTCCTCCGCACCCCGGGTGTCGGCAAGGTCGCACTCGATCCACGGCACACCGTCGGCCGGCGCCTGCCGGTCGAGCACGAGGGGCCGACCGCCGGAGCGGGCCACCGCCGCGACCACCGCCGCCCCCAGACCGCTGGATCCGCCGGTGACCAGCACCGTCCGGCCGGCGTCCGGGGCGCTCATGCCAGCGCTCCGGTGGCCCGGGTGGCGGCGATCAGTCCGGTGGTCGAACGACCGTCCAGGTAGGGCACCACCACGCTGTGACCGCCCCAACGGCGCAGGATCTCCGCCTCGGGCAACGCCTCGCCGTCGGCACCACCGGTGGCGTAGTCGCCACCCTTGACCCAGATGTCCGGTCGCAGCCAGGACAGCGCCGCCGCCGGGGTGGACTCCTCGAAGATCAGCACCGCGTCGACGCAGCTCAACGCGGCCAGCAGTCGACCACGGTCGGCCTGCCCGATGACCGGCCGCTGCGGCCCCTTCAGCCCGCTGACGCTGGCGTCGGAGTTGAGGCACACCACCAGGCAGTCACCGAGCTGCCGGGCGGCCTGCAGGGTGGCCAGGTGACCGGCGTGCAGCAGGTCGAAACAGCCGCCGGTGGCGACCACCGTGCCACCGGCGGCCCGGACCCGGGCCACCACCGCGGCGGCCGCCGCCACCCCGACCCGGTCCCCCGCGACGGCGGTGTGCACCGGCTGCGGGGCCCGCCGCACCGGCTGCGGCAGCGCCGTGGCCACTCCCCCGTCCGCCACGTACGCCGACGCCTCGGTCACCGCCTCGGTCACCGCCTCGGAGACGAGCGCCCCACCGGCCAGGGCGAGGCTGGCGGTGGCCGCGAAACGATCTCCCGCACCGCAGGTGTCCCCCTCGGTGGCGACCGGAGCAGGCACCATCAACGGGGTCGAGCCGGCCTGGCTGAGCAGGGCGCCGTCCGGACCCAGCGTCACGGCGACCGCGCCCGCCCGCCACCGCTGCCGCAACCGCTCCGCGCCCTCGGCGGCGGTGGCCAACCGGGTCGCCCCCGGTGACCCCTCCACCAGTTCCCGCACCTCCGCCTCGTTCGGCGTCGCCAGTCGTACCCCGGGCACCGCCGCCGGCCCGCGGGGATGCGGGTCCCAGACCACCGGGGCCCGGGTCGCCGCCAGCGCCGCCCGCAGCGCCGGCTGGCGGGCCACCCCCCGCCCGTAGTCGCTGACCAGCACCACCGACGCCCGGTCGATCACCCGTAACACCGCCTCCGCGGGCTCCCCCGGCTCGCTGACACCACCACCTCGGTCGTGGCGTAGCAGCACCCGCCCGCCGGCGCGCAGCCGGATCTTCTCCGGGGTGGCCCCGGCCAGCCGCAACGGATACACCTGCACCCCGGCCGCGGCCAGCAGCACACCCAGGCGGGCCGCACCGGCGTCGTCGGCCAGCGCGGTGACCAGGACCACCTCGGCGCCCTGGGCCGCCGCGAAGACGGCCGCCAGACCCGCGCCGCCCGGCCGGTCGACGTGCGCCATCTCGTCGAGCACCGGCACCGGTGAATCCGGACAGAGCCGGTTGACCACACCCTCGACGTCGCGGTCGAGCAGGGTGTCGCCGAGCACCACCACGGGTCCTGTCACGCTTGCCTCCTCACGCCTCGACCGGTCGCCCGGCGCCGCCGTCCAGCACCACCTCGACACCCGCCCGCACCGGGCCCTCCGCCGGGGCGCTCGACACCGCCGGCACCTGCGGCTCGACGTAGCGCGGTGTCGTGCCGCCGGTGTGCTCCGGCATCGCCTGTTCCACGTACTCGCAGAGCAGATGGCTGGAGACCAGGTGCAACTCCTGCACGACCTGGCTGTCCGACGACTCCACCGCGAGCACCTCGTGGCAGGCGTCGGCGAGCGGGTTCGGGGCCGGCCCGGTGAAGGCCCAGCACCGCAGCCCGGCTTCCCGCCCGGCCCGGGCGGCCGCGAGCAGGTTGCCGCTGCCACCGCTTGTGGACAGCAGCAGCAGCACGTCGTCGGGCCGGCCATGGGCCCGGACCTGGCGAGCGAAGACCTCGTCGTAGCCGTAGTCGTTGCCGATCGCGGTCAACGCCGACGTCTCGGCGTGCAGGGCGATCGCCGACAGTGGTTGACGGTCGTCGCGCAACTTGCCGACCAGTTCGGCGGTCAGGTGTTGCGCCTCGGCGGCGCTGCCGCCGTTGCCGGCCACCAGCAGCCGGCCACCGGCGGTGAGTCGCTGCGCCAGCGTCGCACCCCACCTGGCGAGCAGCGGCTCGCACCGCTGGTACGGCGGCAGCGCCGCAGCCAGGTTCGCCAGGTGCCGCTCCAGCAGGGTGGCCGCCGGCATCAGGCCACCACCCGGGTCGGCCGGCGTACGGCGACCACCTCGGCGTACACCTCGGCGATCCGCTCGGCGGTGACGGTCCACGAGTAGTGCTGCCGGGCCCGGGCCCGCGCCGCACCGGCGTACGCGAACCGGCGGATCCGGTCGTCGAGCAGCCGGCGCAGCGCCTCGCCCAACGCCCGGGGATCGCGGGCCGGCACCAGATCCCCGGTCACCCCGTCGACCACGGTGTCCCGCAGGCCGCCGACGGCGGTGGCCACCACCGGCACCCCGCACGCCATCGCCTCCAGCGGGGTCAGGCCGAACGGCTCGTACCAGGGGGCGGCCACCACGATGTCCGCCGACCGGTACCAGCGGCCCATCTCCTCCCGGGGCACCGCGCCCACCAGCCGCACCCGGTCGGCCACCTCGCAGCTGCCCGCCAGGGCCCGCAGCCGCCGGGCGTACGGGTCGGTCTCCAGCAACCCGGCAGGTGGGCCGCCCACCACCACGCACTCCGCCTCGGGTACGTGTGCCATGGCCCGCACCACGGTCTGGAAGCCCTTGCGTTCCACCAGCCGGCCGACGGTGAGGATCCGGGGACGGTCGGGTTCCCGCTCGGCGGTCGGGCCCAGCGGCGCGAAGGTGCCCAGGTTCACCCCGGACGGGACGACTGTCATCGCCGAGCGGGGCACCCCCATCCGGACCAACTCCCCCACCTCGTCGCGGCACTGCGCGATGACCCGGTCGACGGATCGGCCGAGGTGCAGTTCGTAGCCGATGCGCCGGGCCGGGCTGGTGTCCTGCACGCCCTGGTGGCGGCGCTTGACCGTGCCCAACGCGTGGTACGTCTGCACCACAGGTATCTCCAGGGCCCGGCCGGCCTGCAGTGCGGCCAGTCCGCTCATCCAGAAGTGCGCGTGGATCACCTCGGGCGTCCAGTCGCCGCCGCGCCAGCGGTCCACCAGCCACGCGCCGAACGGTCGCATGTGCGGCAGCAGCGCGTCCTTGGCCACCGGTTCGGCCGGGCCGGCCGGCACGTGCACCACGTCGTAGCCGTCCGGGCTGCGGACGATCACCGGCAGGTCGACCGCGTCGCGCCGGGTGTAGACCCGTACGTCGTGCCCGGCGGCGGCGAGCGCGGCGGACAGCTCCGCGACGTGCGTGTTCTGGCCGCCGGCGTCCTCACCGCCCAGGATGGCGAGCGGGCTGGCGTGCTCCGAGATCATCGCTATCCGCATACTTCCTCCTCCAGCAGCCGGTCCCAGTCGGCGAGGAATCGGTCGAGGCCGTAGCGCTCCCGGGCGGCGGCACGGGCCGCGAGGCCCGCTCGGCGGGCCTGCTGCGGCTGCGCGACGAACCGGCCGGCGGCCGCGAGCAGGGTGTCGACCCGGGTGGAGAGCGCACCGGCGTCCGGCGGCACCGCCATCGCCGCCTCGGTGGTGGCCAGCGCCACCACCGGCATGCCGATGCTCATCGCCTCGATCAGGCTCAGCCCGAGCGAGGTCCACCGGCACAGGTGCAGATACGCCCGGCGGCGCGCCAACTCGGCGTGCATCCGGTGCTGCGGCACGTCGTCGTGGCTGATCAGCCGGTCGGCGGGCAGCCCGAGGTGGTCGGCCAGCCCGGCCACCTTCATGCCGAAGACGTCAAGCGGGGCGATCTCGGCGAACCGGGGCAGCAGGTCGGTGCCGGTGACCCGCCACCGGCGTACCGGCTCGTTGATCACGACGGCCAGCCGGTCCAGCTCACCGGTGTACTCCACCGCCGGGGGCACGATGCCGTGGTCGACGACAGTGGTCCGGGTCGCCCCGGTGTCCCAGAAGAGTTCGTTGAACGCGGTCACGTGCGCGATCAGCAGGTCGTCCCGGTCGGCCATCGGGTGGCGGCTGTGCGGGACGTCGCCGTCCTTGGGGGTGTTGTGCTCCACGTAGATCGCCGGCAGGTCCCGGCCGGGGCGGCGGCCCAGCCACTCGGTCGCCAGGTCCAGTTCCTCGGGGCGTTGCAGGATGACCACGTCCACCTCGGCGCCGCGCAACTGCTCGGGGCTCACCTCGGTCGCGCTCTCCGGCCAGGTGTACGTGCGGGCCCGGCCCAGGCCGTACGGACCCCGGCCCGGGGTGGCCGGCACCAGGTAGCGGTGTTTGCCGTGCACGAAGGAGGTGGTCCAGGAGCCGTGCACGTGCCACAGCAGGATGTTCATCGGCCACTCCCACCGCTCGGCACGGCCAGCAACCGCAGGGCGGTCAGGACCGCTTCGGGTTCGACCCGGCTCAGGCAGGGATGCCCGGGTACGGGACAACGCGCGGCCCGGGTGTCGCGGCACGCGGCGGTGGCGTCGCCGAGGCGTACCGTCGGCACCCGCCAGGGTCCCCACTGGCCGAACGGGACGGTGGGCGCGAAGAGGCTGACCACCGGCACCTCGTGGGCGGCGGCCAGGTGCGCCGGGCCGGTGTTGCCCACCACGACCGCGCCGGCCGCCGCGACGACCCCGGACAACTCGGCCAGCCCGGTCCGGCCGCCCAGGTCCACGGCGTGGGCGCCGGCCACCCGGGCGGTCAGGTCGCGTTCCTGCGGGCCGCCGGTGACCACCACCCGGTGGCCGGCGTCGACAAGTTCTCGGGAGATCCGCTCGGCCAGCTCCGGTGGGCAGCCCCGGGCCTGCGCCGCCGAGCCGGGGTGCAGCACCACGTACCCCGGTTCGCCGGCCTCGGGTGGGGGCGGTGGCGCCGGCCGCAACCGCAGGCGCGGCTCGTCGCCGGGCGGTAGCGGGTAACCCGCCGCCGCGGCGAGGGACAGGGCACGTTCGGCCTCCGGCACACCGGCCGGTACCCGGTGCCGCACGTCCAGCAGCGAGCCGGGGTAGTCGTCGCTGATCGCGGCGATCCGCCCGACACCGGCGATGCGCAGCAGCAACGCCAACGGCAGCGGCGACTGGTGGAAGGAGGTGAAGACGACCGCCTCGTCGGCGGCGACGGCGGCGAGGCGGTCGATCAGCGCGGTCATCTCCGCCGGGTCGACGGGGCCGGGTGCGGGGTCGATCCACGGCAGCCGGTGTTCGATCACCTCGTCGACGCCGGGCAGCAGGTCGGCGGCGGCCCGACCATGCGGGCCGCAGAGCAGCACCACCCGGTCGGCGCCGGCGGCCACCGCCCGGATGCCCGGCCCGGTCACCAGCACGTCGCCCGCCGAATCGGAGCGGACCACCAGCACGGTCCGTTCCCCCTCGACGCGGGCGGCGGTCGTCGACGAGGTCAGCGCCTGCTGGCGACGCAGGATCTCCGCGACCGCCGACGGCAGGTCGTCGGCCACCCAGGGCGCCGCGGCGATCTCCTCGGTCCGGGTGACCGGCGTCGGCACCAGGATGCCGGCCGCACCGGCGGCCAGCGCCGCCGTGACGTCCCGCCCGATGTCACCGATCAGCGCGCAGCGGGCCGGCACGGTGCCCAGCGCCTCGGCGGCGGCGTACACCAGTCCCGGTGCCGGCTTGCGGCAGGCGCAGCCGTCGCCGTCGTCGTGCGGGCACACCTGCCAGCTGTCGAAGGGCCCCAACAGCTGCTCGACCCGGCGGTGCACCTGGTCCAGTTGCGCGGCGGTGAACAGGCCCCGGGCCAGCCCGGACTGGTTGGTCACCACGGCGAGTTTCAGGCCGGCGGCACGCAGCCGGTCCAGCGCCGCGCGGGCACCGGGCACGGCCCGCACCTTGTCCGGATCACCGTTGTACGGCACGTCCTCGATCAGGGTGCCGTCGCGGTCCAGCAGCACCGCGTCGAACAGCGGGGACTCGCGACCGGCCAGCACCACGGCTGACCTGCGCTTATCCGGTTCCCCACGGTCCCCTCGCACGGGCGGCGGGTTCCCGACGCCCCGAGGAGTAAACGTCGATTGCGACGCGGCGGGCGAATGCCGCGCGTCGGCGGCCTGTCGGGGCGCCGCCAGCGGTGGCCTTACCCGTCGCCCCGGAGAAGCTAACCCGGGTGTGGTTAGCCGGCGACAGCGGCGGGGTACGGACAACCGGTGGCGATCGTGCAGCAAGTGATCAAGGCTCCGGTCCAGCAGGTCTGGGCGGTCCTCGCGGACGGATGGACCTACAGCGACTGGGTGGTCGGCACCGCCCACATGCGCAACGTGGACGACGACTGGCCCGCGGTCGGCACCCGACTGCATCACCGTGCCGGGCCCTGGCCGTTCTCGCTGGAGGACTCCTCCCTGGTGTTGGAGTGCGAGCCGGAACGCAAGCTGGTGCTGCGGGTGAAGCTCTGGCCTGCCGGCGAGGCGATCGTGGTGTTCGCCCTGGAACCGGTCGGTCCGGACACCACCCGGGTGTCGCTCGGTGAGGACTTCGCCGCCGGCCCGCTGCGCTGGGTGCGCAACAAACTCAACGACCTGGTGCTGCACCAGCGCAACAAGGAGACGCTCAACCGGCTCTCCGACATCGCTCGTCGGCAGAAGACCCCGGACTGATCCGGACCCGTCGACCGACCGCGTGCCGGCAGAGCGGCCGACACCGGGCGGGGGAGCCATTTCGCCCCGGAAGGGGCAAGTAGCTACTCTCTGATAGACCCTGTTCGCAGACCGAGGATGTCCCCCATGATCGAACCCGTCCAGTTGCCCTCGCCGTGGCGGGACGCGCGCCTGACTGTCGTGGTGCCGACCTACAACGAGGCCGGCAACCTGCCGACGCTGGTCGAGCGGCTCCTGGCGCTGCCACTGCCCGGTCTGAAGGTGCTGGTCGCCGACGACAACTCGCCGGACGGCACCGGCGACGTGGCGGACAAGCTGGCCATCGAGCACCCCGAACGGATCGAGGTGGTGCACCGGCCGGGCAAGGAGGGGCTCGGGCGCGCGTACGTCGACGGGATCGGCCGTGCCCTCGACGGTGGGGCGGAATACGTGGCCCAGATGGACGCCGACCTGTCGCATCCGCCGGAGGCGCTGCCCGGCATGCTCGGTGCCCTGCTGTCCACCCAGGCCGGCGTGGTGATCGGATCGCGGTACGTCCCCGGTGGCGAGCTGGACGAGAACTGGCCGCTGTACCGACGGGCCCTCAGCGGCTGGGCGAATCTCTACGTGCACACCCTGCTGCGGGTACGCATCCGGGACCTGACCGCCGGCTTCAAGATCTGGCGGGCCGACGCGCTGCGCGACATCGGGTTGGAGCGGGTCCAGTCCAACGGCTACAGCTTCCAGGTCGAGATGCACTACCTCGCCACGAAGCTCGGGCACACCATCCTCGAGGTGCCGATCCGGTTCGAGGAGCGGCGCGACGGCGACTCGAAGATGACCACCGCCACCAAGATCGAAAGCGCGTTGATGCCGTTCAAGCTGCGCACCCGGCACCGGCACATCGAGCGCTGAGCCGACCGGTCAGCGGCAGGTCGCGCGGTGCGTACCGCGCGGGCAGGTCAGCGGTAGATGGCGCCGTGCGCGGTGCGTACCGCGCCGCGGTAGAGGTCGCCGGTGAGCACGCCGTCGCGGGCCAGTGCGGCACGGGCGGCGTTCGCACCCGGCGCGCCGTGCACCCCGCCGCCCGGGTGCGCCGACGAACTGGCCAGGAAGAGCCGGTCCACGGGCGTGTCGGCCCGGCCCAGGCCGGGGATCGGGCGCAGGAACAGCTGCTGGTACGGCGCGGCGGTGCCACCGCCCAGCGCCCCGCCGACCAGACTCGGGTTGGCCTGCTCCAACTCGGCCGGTCCGGCCACGTGCCGGCCGACGACCAGTTGCCGGAAGCCGGGTGCGGCGGCCTCCAGCACCGCCTCCATCCGCTCCACGTGCGTCATCAGTTCCTCGGCCCGCCAGTCCTGCCGGAACGGCAGGTGGGTGTACGACCAGAGGGACTCGGTGCCCGGCGGTGAGTGGCTGGGATCGGCCACCGACATCTGCCCGAGCAGCAGGAACGGATCACGCGGCAGTTCACCACGGGCCAGGTCCGCGGCGTACCCGGTCAGCCCGCCGAGATCGGCGCCCAGGTGCACGGTGCCGGCGGTGGACAGCCGCGGGTTGCGCCACGGCATCGGCCCGGACAGCGCCCAGTCCACCTTCAGCGTCGAGCCGTCCCAGCGGAAGTGCTCCAGGTCCGCCACCAGCCGGGGCGGTAGCGCTGGGGCCCCGACCAGGTCGAGGTAGAGCGCGGGCGCGGGCACGTCGGCGAGCACCGCCCGGCGGGCCTGCCACAACCGGCCACCCGCCGTGCGTACGCCCACCGCCCGTCCCCGGGCGATCAGCACCCGGTCGGCGCGGGCACCGTAGATGATCCGGCCACCCCGTTCGGTCAGCCGGTCCACAAGCGCATCGGTGATCTTCTGCGCCCCACCGACCGGCACCGGCCAGCCGACCTGCTGCCCGAGCATCGCCAGCAGCCAGCCGTACACCCCCGAGCCGGCCTCCTCGGGCGACAGGTCGGTGTGCAGGGCGCAGCCCGCCAGCAGCGCGGTGCCGCCGTCACCGGCGAACAGTTCCGCACCGAGCCGGCGTACCGGCAGCACCATCCGCCGGGCCAGCCGCAGCGCGCCGCCGACCCGCACCCGACGCAGCAGGTCCAGCCCACCGCGCACCGGCGGGAACGGCGTGGTGATCACGTCGATCATCGGTTCGGCGACCTGCCGCCACTGCTCGTACGCGGTCAGCCAGCCCTGCCCGTCACCGGGCGCGAACTCCTCCAGGGAGGCCGCGGTGACCGCCGGATCGCGGTTGAGCAGTGCCGCCCGCCCGTCGGGAAACAGGTGCGCCAGCACGTCCGGGGCGTGTCGCCAGACCAGCCCGTGCCGCGGCAGGTCCAGGTCGCGCAGCACCGGCGAGACGTAGCCGAGCGGGTAGAAGGAGCTGTAAAGGTCGCTGAGGTAGCCCGGTGCAGTGACCTGGGCCGACCGCACCGCCCCTCCGGGCACCTGGGTCGCTTCCAGCACCAGGACGTCCCAGCCGGCGTCGGCGAGGAGGTTGGCGGCGACAAGTCCGTTGTGTCCCGCTCCGATGACGACGGCGTCCGCCCGCTCGGAACCGGTGGAACCCGGCGAAGTCATCCACGGACGCTACCCCGCAGCCAACCGGACGAAACGTTTGCCGGCCCTGGCGCGGGGCATCCAGCGCCCATGTACACGGTTGCGCAGCTGATCGGCGGGGTGTGGGGGGCCGGCGGGGACGACGGCGAGTTCGTGGTCTGCGACCCGTCCGACGGCAGCCGGGTGAGCACCGCGCCGATCGCGACGGCCGACGAGGTGGGCAAGGCCGTGGCGGCGGCGCGGGAGATGACCGCGCAGTGGGCGGCGACCGCGCCGGCGGAACGGGCGGCGGCGCTGCACCGCGCCGCCGACGCGGTGGCCGACGCCGCCGACGAACTCGCGCAGGCCACCACGGCGGAGATGGGCAAGCCGCTGGCAGACGCCCGCGGCGGGGTGGACGCCGGCATCGGCACCCTGCGCCAGTACGCCGAACTGGCCGCGACGCGTGGTGGCCGTACCCTGCACGGCGATCCCGCCGCTGTCGACTTCATGGCCCCCGAGCCGCGCGGGGTGGTCGCCGTGATCACCCCGTGGAACGATCCGGTGGCGGTGGCCTGTGGGCTGCTCGGCGCGGCCCTGGTCACCGGCAACGTGGTGCTGCACAAGCCGAGCGAACGGACCCCGGCGACCGGGTGGCTGCTGGCCCGGGCGTTCGACACCGCGCTGCCGGCCGGGGTGCTGTCGCTGCTCACCGGCGGCCCGGAGACGGGCGCGGCGTTGGCCGCCGCCGAGGTGGACGTGGTGGCGCACGTCGGCTCCACCGCCACCGGCCGGGCCATCGCCGCGGCTGCCGCGGTCGGCGGTGCCAAGGTGCTGCTGGAGAACGGGGGCAGCGACCCGCTGATCGTCGACGCGGACGTCGACCCGGTGTGGGCGGCCGGTCAGGCGGCGCAGGGCGCGTTCGCCAACGCGGGGCAGATCTGCGTCGCCGTGGAACGGATCTACGCCCATCGGGACATCGCGGAGGACTTCGTCGACGCGCTCGTCGAGCGGGCTGCGGCGCTACGCGTCGGGCCGGGCCGCGACCCGGACACCGAACTCGGCCCGCTCGTCGACCGGCGGCACCGTGACCAGGTGCACGGGCAGGTCACCGCGGCGGCGGCCGACGGTGCCCGGATCCGGGTCGGCGGCACGCTGCCCGAGGGCCCTGGCGCCTTCTATCCCGCCACCGTGGTCGACAACTGTCGGCACGACCTGACGCTGGTCCGCGAGGAGACCTTCGGGCCGGTCGCGCCGGTGGTGGTGGTCGACTCGTTCAGCGAGGCGCTGCGGTGTGCGGCCGACTCGCCGTACGGGCTGGCCGCCACGGTGCTGACCGGGTCGATGAGCCACGCCCAGCGGGCCTGGCGGGAGTTGCCGGTCGGCACCGTCAAGGTGAACGCGGTCTTCGGCGGCGCCCCCGCCGGGGCCGCCCATCCTCGTCGCGGCAGTGGTCAGGGCTTCGGCTACGGGCCGGAACTGCTCGACGAGTTCACCGCGATGAAGGCGGTGCACATCGAGGCGCCCGGCGGCGGGCACTGGTGAGCGCGAGGGCCCGGTCGCGGGCGTACCCCTGCGACCGGGGCCCTCGACGTCAGCTCAGTCGCCGCGGGCCTTGCGGGTCTGCCGGTCGTTGGCCTTCTCGATGGCCTTGACCAGTTCCGGCTTGGTCATGCTCGACCGGCCCCGCACGTCCAGCTTGCGGGCCACCTCCAGGAGGTGGTCCTTGGGGGCGTTCGCGTCCACCCCACCTGCGGTGGGTGCCCGCCGCTGCGGGCCGCCACCTGCGGCCTGCGCGTCGCTGGGGCCCTTGCGGCCCTTCGGCTCCCAGTGGTCGCCCACCTTCTCGAACTGGTGCTTCACCGCGGCGAAGGCGGTACGGTGCGCCCGCTCGCCCTCGCCGTAGGTCTCGACGGCGGAATCGTGCGTCTTCTCCCAGGTGCGCTGGGCCTTCTCCGGGGAGCGCCGCAGCGTGCTGGGCAGTACCTCGCGCCCGGGCATCTCGTCCTCCTGTCGTCTGCGAGCGTTCCTACTGGCGTCCCCGTTGCCGCAGCCGGTAAACGGGCGCGCCGGTTTGCCGACGGCTGAGGCCGGGTACCGGCCGGGCCACCCGAATGGGTCGCGAACTGCGAGGGAGCGGTGATGACCACGACGAACTCCGACGTCCCGCCGGCCGACGGTCGCACCGCCGCGTTGCCCCGCCGGATCCGCCAACTGAGCTGGCCGACCTGGCGTGGCGTGCTGATCCGCAGCGGCCGCAACTTCCTGCGGGACAACTGCACGGACTGGGCTGCCGCGCTCACCTACTACGGGGTGCTCGCGCTGTTTCCGTCCACCGTCGTGGTGGTCGCCCTGGTCGGGCTCGTCTCCGACGGCGAACGCACCGTCGACACCGTCCTGGATCTTGCCCGTGGCGTCGGTGCCGGTGACGTGGTGGGCAACGAGAGCTTCGTCGGGGTGGTTCGGGCGCTTGTGGACCAGAACAGTTCGGCCGGGGTCCTGCTGAGCTTCGGTCTGTTCGGTGCCCTCTGGTCGGCGTCGAACTTCATCGCGTCGTTCACCCGTGCCTCGAACGCGATCTACGGGGTGACCGAGGGCCGGCCGATGTGGCGGTTGCGTCCGATGCAGATCGGGCTCGCCGCCCTGTCGCTGGTCCTGATCGCCACGGTGGCCGCCGGTCTGATCGTCAGCGGCCCGGTCGCGGACGCGGTCGGTGACCTGATCGGTGCCGGTGGCGCGGCCCGTACGGCCTGGGCCGTGGCGAAGTGGCCGGCCCTGGCGATGATCGCCATGTTGCTGCTGTCCCTGCTGTTCTGGGTCGCGCCGAACGTGCGTCAGCCCCGCTTCCGCTGGCTCACCCCCGGCGGCGTGGTGGCCCTGCTCGCCTGGATGATCTCCTCCTTCGGCTTCGGCCTGTACGTGGCGAACTTCGGCTCGTACGACGCCACCTACGGCAGCCTCGGCGCGGTCATCGCGTTCCTGGTCTGGCTCTTCCTGTCCAACTCGGCGCTGATGCTCGGCGTCCAGATCAACGCCGAACTCCAGCGCGGTCGGGTGATCCAGTCCGGTGCGAACGACACCACCGAACCGGTGTTGCCGCCCCGCTCACCGGCCGGTTCGTGACTGCTTGCCGGGTTTACCACCCACCGTGGCGGGTAGCGCAGAAGGCATGGATCGCGGCAACAGCAAGCACGCACCGAGAGTCGACGAGCAGATGAGCCAGGAGGTCAACGGCCTGGTACAGGGGCCGGGGACCGGTGGCTCGCGGGTCGACGAGTCCCGTGTACCGGAACCCGCCGGGGAAGACCAGCCGGAGACGACCACCGCTGTGGGCGGTGACCTGCGCAGCGGCACCCCACAGGGGATGACCTCCGAGGACGTCGAGGCGCGAAGCCGGCTCGGGCGGTTCATCACGATGACCGCCCTGCCCGGCGACCGGGCCGCGTTGCTCGCCAACGCGCGCGAGAACGAGGCACCCGACGACGTGATCGCCGCGCTGGAGCGTCTGCCAGACGGCACCCGGTACCAGACGGTGTCCGAGGTGTGGGCGGCGTTGGGGCACAAGAACGAGACGACGCGCTGGTGAGACGGGCCGTTTCGGCCCGTCGCCCCCGCCGGCGCAGGGAGGGATGCTGATGAGTGGCGTAACCGAACATGTCGACGTGGCCGTCCCGGTGCGGACGGCGTACGACCAGTGGACCCAGTTCGAGGAATTCCCCCACTTCATGGAGGGCGTGGAGTCCGTACGCCAACTGTCCGACACGATGACCCACTGGACCGTCGAGATCGCCGGGGTCAAGCGGGAGTTCGACGCCGAGATCACCGAGCAGCTGCCCGACGAGCGGGTGGCGTGGCGCTCGACCGGCGGCACCCAGCACGCCGGAGTGGTGACCTTCCACCGGCTCGACGAGCACAGCAGCCGGGTCAGCCTGCAACTGGAGTTCGACCCGCACGGTGTCATCGAGCAGGCCGGCGACAAGCTCGGCGTGGTCGACCGGCGGGCCAAGGGTGACCTTCAGCGGTTCAAGCAGTTCATCGAACGACGCGGGCAGGAGACCGGCGCCTGGCGCGGCAAGGTCGACCGACCTCAGCCCTGACCTGACCACGATCTCGTCGACGGCCGCCGGTGTCCCCACCGGCGGCCGTCGCCGTGCGCGGCGCACCGTCCGGTCGCCGGGCCGGCTGGGCGCCGTCGGGCACGGCGGTCCGGGCCGCAGGTGGCCGGCTCCCGTTTGTGGCGACCGGGCGGGGGTACGGCTCAAGGCATGACGGACGACAGGACGTGGCGCAAAGAGGAGCGGCTCTCGCTGGAGGAGTTGGACCGGGCCGTGGCCCGTAACACGCTCGACGGGCAGGCCGATGACGTGACCGCCAACGACGCCGGTGAGGAGGCCACCTTCGGGCACGGCCCGGAGCCGGCCGACCGCGGTCGGGTCGTGCCCGGCAGCGACCTGGAGCCGACCGACCCGGAGCGGGGGTACCGCCCGTCGACCACCGGCCGTACCGGACCCGACACCATGTGACGCCCGCCCCGAACGGGTCGGTGAGACTCGGCCTCCCCGACCGGGGCGATGAAGCTCCGGCCGGACGGTCGGAAATTCGGACAGCTCGGCCAGAATCGGCCGTTCGGCTGACGGCAATGCCCTCGATGCGCGTAAGACTTTCGGAATGCATCAGGGCTCCGGCTTCCTCACCACGCGTCAGCGCCGCCTGGCATGGATCGGCTTCCTCCTTGCCGCCGTGCAGGCACCCGTCTCCGCCCGGCTGGTCGCGGACAGCTCCTGGCTGTTCAGCCTCTGCGTCGCGCTGATGGTGGCCACTGTGATCATCGCCGACGACGCCGCCCGCCGTCGTCCCGCCGACGCCCGCTCGACCGACTGACTTCACCGCCGACGGCCCGGCTCGCCGGGTCGTCGGCGGCTGTCCGATCGGTGGCGCGGCTGTGTGATCGGTCACCCGGGCCGAGGGGCGGGCTTGATCGGCAACGTCGACCGCTGGTCCGTTTCGTGTCGTCCTGAGGGCTGGCGCACCATCCGCGGCAGTGCCTGCTGCCCGGTCCGCACCGACTTGGAACTCGCGGACAGCCGCCGACGACCAGCGGTGGATGCGTCGGCCAACCGAGTGGACGAGGACGCTGCCGGTCCGGGTTGGGTAGATTCGCTCCCCATGCGCGTGCCCCCGAACCAGGTTCCCGCCTCCACTGCTGTCGACGCGACGCGAACCACCCTCGTGGGGCTCGCCAACGCCGTCGGGCTCGACGGGTTGGCCGCCGCCAACCAGCTGCCCGGGCTGCTCGCGGTCGTCGACCAGCACGCCGCCGCCGTACGCGACAGCCTGCACGGTGACCAGCGCCCGTTGACCGCCGCCGCGCTCGCCGGCTACGCCGAAGGCGTCCGCGCCGCGGCCGACGAACACGGGTGGCAGCCGCCCACCGATCCGATCGACTGGTCGGAGGCCGACTGGGTGCTGGTGCGCCTGCTCGCCGTCTGCGCGCTGACCGCCGCCCTCGACACCCCGGCCCCGCAGCCGCCGCCGCTGTGACGGCAACGGGTGCCCGCCGTCGGCGGACACCCGTTGCGGCCTGCTGCCGTGCTCACCGGCGAAACTGCTGCGTTTCGTCACTCGCGGCCCCGGACTGGTGGGTCGCCCGGCCACCGGCCATCGCCTGACTCCGCTCGGCACCGGCCCGGTCGGCCATCTGCCGCTGGGTGTCACCGCGACCGGCCGCAGCGCCCTGCCGCTGTTCACGAACGGCCCGGGACTCCTCGGCGATCCGGTGCAGCCAGTCCTCCCAACGGTTCTGCATCGGCTTGACGAGACCACCACCGACGCCGACGATCAGAATGCCGGCCACCGTGGCGAGCACCGCGATGAGCACCGGCGTCGTGACGGTCGTGGCGATGCCCACCTGGTTCAGCGCCGCGATCACACCCAGGGCGATCACGAAGACGGCCGTCACGTCGGCCAGCACCTTGCCGTACGACAGGCCGCCCAGGAACCCGCTGACGATGTCCCGTACGGCGTTGGCGATCGCGAAGGCGATCACCACGATGATGATCGCGACGAACGCGCGTGGCAGCCAGGCCACCACACCCGAGATCAGGTTGCTGATCGCGTTGGGTCCCCAGACCCCGAACGCGAACTGCAACGTGAACAGCAGCACGGCGTAGTACGCCAGCTTCGCCAGGATGTCACTGGCGTCGTACTTCGTTCGTTCCAGTGCGCGTTTGATGCCACCTCGTTCGACCGCCCGGTCGAACCCCACCCGTTCCAGCGCCGCGTCGACGATCTTGAGCACGGCTCTGGCGATGAGCCATCCGACCACCAGGATCGCGATGAACGCGATGGCCCTCGGTACGAACAGCAGCACCGACCTCCACATGTCAGCCACGGCATTGCCGATGTCGACCTGCCTGGCCGCGAAGGTTTCCGGCATGATGTCCCTCCTGTCGCATGGTCTGCCCCGCGCGCTTACCCCTTCGCTCGGACGGCACGCCGCGCCGATCGCCTCCTTTTTCTCGACAGATCGCCACAGGACTGCTCTGACCTGGACTTATGTCCGTCGCCTCGGGCATCGCGGCGCATGATCGAAACACTGTTCGGCTCGCCGGACTAGGCTGCTGTCATGCCAGGAACGGTCGGGCGAGTCCCCACGCCAGCAGGCAGCGCCCCGAGTGCGCGGATGCCTGGCGTCACCGGCATGGTCGGCCGCCACCAGTGGAGCGGCAGCAGGCTCGGCCCCCCGGAATACTGGGACCTGGCCGTACGGGCCGCCGCCGAGATCGTGCTCGCCTCGCCGGCACCGATGGTGCTGCACCTGAGCGACGAGTTCTTCCTGCTCTACAACGACGCGTACGCCGAACTGATCGGCGACAAGCACCCCCGGGCCCTCGGACAGCCCGCGCCGCAGGTCTTCGCGGACATCTGGCCGATGCCGGGCATCGGTGACGTGGTGGAGCACACCTACCGCACCGGCGAGCCGTTCCTGGAACGGGAGATGACCCTGCCGCTGCGCCGGGCCAACGGGCAACTCGACCAGGTGGTGTACGTCCGGGCCTGCTCCCCGGTGCGGGACAGCCGGGGCCGCATCGTCGGTGTGCTGTCCGTGATCACCGAGACCAACCCGGCGATCCGGCAGTTGCAGGGGATCAGCGAACTCGCCGCGGCGCTGTCCGCCACCCTCACCCTCGACGACGTGGCCCGGGTCGCGCTGCGCTACGCGATCACCTCGTTCGACGCCGACCGGGTCTCCTTCGCGGTGGACGACGGTGGCGGCTGGCGGCTGGCCCGTCGGGTGCGGGGCGAGTTGGTGGACGAGGCCGACGAACGGCTCCCGCCGCTGTGGCGGCGCGGACCGGCGGACTGGCCGGCCCCGTCAGTGGTCAGCGCCCGCACCGGACGGGCCAGTTACACCGACGACGGCGAGCCGCTGCGCGAGATCGCCGCCGACCGTCACGACCAGAAGATCCGATCGCTGGCCACGGTGCCGTTGAGCGCCGCCGTGGTACGCGGTGCCCTCACCGTCGGCTACCGCTCCCCGCACACCTGGTCCGCGCAGGAGCGGGTGTTGCTGGCGGCGTCGGCCGAGTTGGTCGGCCAGGCCACCGAGCGGGCCCGCCGCTTCGAGACCCAGCACGGTACGGCCCAGTTGTTGCAGCGCAGCATGCTGCCGGAGAATCTGCCGGGCCTGCCCCGGCTGCGGATCGCGGCGCGCTACGACCCGGGCGTGGACGGCAACGCCGCAGGTGGGGACTTCTACGACGCCTTCGTGCTGCCCACCGGTGAGCTGGGCGTGGTGCTCGGTGACGTCGCCGGACACGACGTGCAGGCTGCGGCCCGGATGGGTCAGGTACGCGCCGCCCTGCGAGCGTTGGCCCTCAACGAGCCGCGCCCGGATCAGGTGCTCGTCGGGCTCGACCGTCTGGTCAGCAGCCTGGGCGCCGAGGCCGGTACGCACGAGCTGTTCGTCACCGTGGCGTTCGGGGTCATCGACGTGGCCCGGGAACTGCTCACCCTGGCCAGTGCGGGCCATCCGGCACCGCTGATCCGGCGTTGCTCGTCCGACGGCGAACCGCGGGCCGAGTACGTGCAGGTGCCGGCCGGCGCGCCGCTGGGCGTCGGATACCAGCCGGCGACCTGCACCGTCGCGTTTTTGCCCGGCGACACGTTACTGCTGTTCAGCGACGGTGTGGTGGAACGGCGGCGGCACGGGCTCTCGCACGGTCTGGCTCGGCTGGCCGAGTCGGTGGCCGCAGCGCACAGCGGCGATCCCCGTGCGCTCTGTGCCACCGCCACCGCCGCGGTGCCCGGCGCCACCGAGGACGACGTGGCCGTGCTCGCCGTCGAGTACGCGCTGCGGCCGAGCCGGTCGGCCCGGATGGAGGTACCGGCCGAGCCGACGGCGCCGAGCCGGGTACGGCACTGGATGACCGCCCAGCTCACCGAGTGGCAGGTGGCCGAGTCGGTGATCGGCGCGGCGGTGCTGTGCACCAGCGAGTTGACCACCAACGCCCTGCTGCACGCCGGCACGGCGGCCCGGGTGGAGATCGATCTGAGCCCTGAGCGCCTGCTCGTGTCGGTGGCCGACTCGGGCTCGCGCGGCACGGTCACCCGGACCCGGACGGACACGCTGAGCAGTCGGGGCCGCGGGCTGGGCCTGATCGAGGAGCTGAGCGACGCCTGGGGCACCGATCCCACCGTGCGCGGCTCGACCGTCTGGTTCGAGATCCTGACTCCGCCGCAGTAGGGCCGAGCCCGCCGCGGGCCGCTCAGGTCAGCCGTCGGGCCAGCGCGCGACCGAGGTCGTGGCCGGAACGCCACGCTGTCTGTACCCGGGGTGGCGCGCCGTACGCGTCTCCGGCCACCCCGATCCCCTCGTCGTCGAGGTGGAACCCGGCGGCGGAGCTGGCAGTGGGCTGGGCGTACGTCCACCGGTGCAGGTGCACGTGTACCGCCGGTTCGGGCAGGGCGAGCAGGTCGCGTACCGCCGCCTCGACCGCCGGGGCTGCGGCGGTGGGCTGGGCGAGATGCCCGGCGGCGAACTGCGCGGTGGTGTGCGCGACGAGCACGGGCGCCCGGTCCCCACGGCGGTCCCCGTCGTCGCAGACCAGGCGCAGCACCGGGTGGTCGTTGACGAAGGCGCCCCGGAAGTCCGGCCAACGCCGGTGCGGGAAGCGCAGCATCGCCGCCAGTGACGGTGACCAGCTCTGGTTCCGCAGCGCCTCGGTGGCGGCGGTCAGGGCCGGGTCGAGCACCAACGCGGCCTGTGGCCCGGGCATCGCCAGCACGGCTGCCCGGCACCGTTGGCCGTCCACCGACGGTCCCGGGGCGACGTCGAGCACCAGCCGGTTCACCAGCACCGGCAGGTCCTGTGACAGGTGCTCGACAAGTGAACGCAGTCCGCGCGGCGCCGCCCACCGCATCGGGCCACGGACCTCGTGCCGCCCCTGCGCGCCGTACGCGACGAAGGTGTCCGTCCACTCCCGGACCAGCCCGGCGGCCTGCCACTGCGCCACCACCTCGGCGAAGTCCGGATCGCTGACGGTGAAGTAGGCCGCGCCCAGGTCGGCCGGGCGGCCGTCGAACCGTTTGCTGGCCATCCGGCCACCGGCCACCTGGGCACGTTCCCTGAGCTGCACGGGCACGCCGGCCCGTCGCAGCTGCACCGCGCACGCCACACCGGCGATGCCGGCACCGACCACCACGACGCCGGCCCTCTCCGTAGTCACCCGGTGATCTTACGTACCGATCCCCGCCGGTTCCGTCGTACCTGCCCGCTGGCCAGGCCGTAAAACATACCTAAAGCCATCGATGCTTCCGGAAGGTCTTCACAATCTCGCAACGGGTGCGTACCTTGACGGACATGTGGGAGCGCTTCCACGCAACTTGCTCGATATATCCGAGGAGCAGACCATGAGAACCCGACGCACGTCCGCCGTGGTCGGCGCGGTGACGGCACTCACCGTCGCCGCCACCGTCGGCGTGGGCGCGCTGCTGGCGGCGCCCGCCGCAGCTGCCGATTCCGCCTTCTACGTGGACCCGCAGACCAGCGCCGCCCGCTGGGTGGCGGCCAACCCGGGCGACTCCCGGGCCGCCGTGATCCGGGACCGGATCGCCAACGTGCCGCAGCCCCGCTGGTACACCACCACCAACACCTCGACCGTGCAGGGCGAGGTGAGCCAGTTCGTCGGCGCCGCCGCCGCAGCGGGCAAGATCCCGATCCTGGTGGTCTACAACATCCCCAACCGCGACTGCAGCAACCACAGCGGTGGCGGCGCGCCCAACCACAGCGCCTACCGTCAGTGGGTGGACCAGGTCGCGGCCGGCCTCCAGGGCCGACCGGCCACCATCATCCTGGAGCCGGACGTGCTCCCCATCATGACCAGCTGCATGGACGGCAACCAGCAGGCCGAGGTCCGGGCCTCGATGGCGTACGCCGGTAAGGCCCTCAAGCGCGCCTCGTCGGCGGCGAAGGTCTACTACGACATCGGCCACGGCGGCTGGCTCTCTGCCGGCGAGGCCGCCAACCGGCTGCTCGCCGCGGACATCGCCAACAGCGCCGACGGCATCTCGGTGAACGTGTCGAACTACCGCAGCACCGCCGGTGAGGTCTCCTACGCCAAGTCGATCATCGCGGCGACCGGGATCTCCCGCCTGAAGGCGGTCATCGACACCAGCCGCAACGGCAACGGTCCCGCCGGCTCGGAATGGTGTGACCCGCCGGGACGGGCCATCGGCACGCCGAGCACCACAAACACCGGCGACTCGGCGATCGACGCCTTCCTCTGGGTCAAGCTGCCCGGCGAGGCCGATGGCTGCATCGCCGCCGCCGGTCAGTTCGTGCCGCAGCGGGCGTACGACCTGGCCATCGCGGCCGGGCCGCTGCCCACCACGCCGGCCCCCACCACCCCCGGCCCCACCACTCCCCCGCCGCCCACGACTCCCCCGCCGGCCAGCACCCCGCCGCCCGGTGGCTCCGGTTGCACGGTGACCTTCACCCCGAACACCTGGACCGGTGGCTTCACCGCCGAGATCCGGGTGACCAACCGCGGCAGCTCGTTGAACAGCTGGACCGTGACCTTCAACGCCGGCTCCGGGGTACAGCTGAGCAACGGCTGGAACGGCGTCTGGAGCCAGTCCGGCGACCGGATCACGGTGCGTAACGCCGACTGGAACGGCAGCCTGTTCAGCGGCAACACCGTCAGCATCGGCTACCAGGGCACCTACAGCGGTAGCAGCCTGCCGGCGCCGAGTGGTTTCACCCTCAACGGCACCAACTGCACCTGATCGCACCTTCCTGGGCCCCTCGCCACCGCCTTCGGGCATCGGCGAGGGGCTCACGCCTGCGTCACCCTTGTCGGCTGATTCTCTGTCGGCTGTCACCTCCGTCGGCTTCAGCGCCGGTGGCCGACGTCCGGTTCGCCGGCCCGGCCGACGCGTTACCGCTGCCCTCGGGCGGGAACGCGTGGAGCGACGAAGGAGGAGACCCATGACCACACAGTCGAATCCCCCGGCCTGGCAGCCGGGCGTGACCGGTGGCGGCACCCTCCCGTCGGGGCCGGGTGGCCGTACCGCGGCGCCCAGCGGCGACGGGCACGGTCCGCAGCTCGGCCCGCCGACCGTGACGATCGGGGCCTACCCGGACTATCCCTCCGCCCAACGGGTGGTGGACCACCTGGCCGACAACCGGTTCCCGGTGGAACGCAGCGCGATCGTGGGCACCGATCTGACCCTGGTGGAGACCGTGCTGGGTCGGATGACGACCGCTCGTGCCGGTCTGATCGGCGCCGGCACCGGTGCCTGGTTCGGTCTGTTCATCGGCCTGTTGTTCGGCATCTTCACCGTCGGCAACTGGCTCGCGGTGATCCTGGCCGGCCTGGTCATCGGCGCGATCTGGGGCGCGGTGTTCGGCGCGGTCGCCCACGCCATGACGGGCGGCAAGCGCGACTTCACCTCGGCCAGTTCGCTGCGCGCCAACCAGTACGCCGTCATCGTCGACGCGGACGTCGCCGAACAGGCCCGTCAACTGCTGGGCCGACTGCACCTGGGGGGGCGGGCCCCGCAGACCGCAGGTTGACCTCAACCGCGCACGATTCCCACCGCCCCCGACCGGTACGGTCGGGGGCGGATCGTGTGCCCGCGACGGTCAGTCGGTGGCCAGGCGGGCGTGCAGATGCTCGTCGTGGCGCCGGCCGTCGCCGTAGCGGTGCGACTGCCGCAGGGTGCCTTCGGCCAGGTAGCCGGCCCGTTCGGCGACTCGGCAGGAGGCCGGGTTGCCCACCGCGTGACACAACTCGATGCGGTGCAGTCCGAGTTCGGCGAAGGCCCAGGCGGTGACGCGGGCGACCGCGGCCGAGGCGAGCCCTCGTCCGCGGGCCGCTGGCACCACCCAGTAGCCGATCGAGGCGTCCCCGTCGTGGATGCGGTGCAGCGACACCGAGCCGAGCAGCACGGCCGGATCGGTCGGATCGGCCAGCGCCAGCGCCACGTTCGTGCCGTTCGACCAGTCGGCGCGCCGCCGTACCCACTGTCGGGCGGCGTCCAGGTCGAGACCGTCGCCCTGGGGGTTCCACAGAGCGATCTCCGGGTCACCGAAGGCGTCGAGGGCGGCAGGGGCGTCGCCCTCCTGCCAGGGACGTAGCAGCAGGCCAGGGCCGGTCAGGTTCACCACGTCGGGCAGTGTGGCACACGCTCCTCGCGTACCACCGCTGGAATACGGTCACCGGTCCGAGGCTGTCATTCAAACCTTCAATATCTTCTCCCATGAGCCCTGCCGCCCGCTTTCCGGGCAGCAGTTCAGCGAGATAGTTCAAATTTTAGTTTGTGCTACCGTGGGGGCATGACCGAGAGCTTGAGCGCCGACCGCCTGGCCGCCTGGCGGGGGTACATCGAAGCCAGCCAGCGGTTGCTCACCCGGTTGGAGGAGGATCTGCGCGCCACAAGCGAGCTGAGCCTCGCCGACTACCACGTGCTCGTGCTGCTCAGCGAGGTCCCCGGGCAACGCCTGCGGATGGGCGAACTGGCCGGCCGACTGGTCTTCTCACCCAGCCGACTGACGTACCAGATCTCCTCGATGCAACGGCGCGGCCTGGTGGCGCGGCAGCCGTGTGCGCAGGACGGCCGGGGCAGCGAGGCGGTGCTCACCGCTGCCGGCCTGCTGGCCCTGCGCGAGGCCGCACCGCATCACCTGCACTCGGTACGCACGCACCTGATGGACGACCTCGACGACGCCGAGATCGCCTGCCTGACCAGGATCTTCACCCGACTCGGCCAGCGGCTGCAGGCCACCGCCAGCCCCGCACACAGCGACAGTTGAAGGAGCCTCCGATGCCCGCGATCACCGTCGACAACGTCCTCGTCCTGCCCCGACTGCCCCGGCTCGACGAGTCCACCACCACCATCCGGCCGGTCCGCCGGCTGACCACCGCGCCGAGCGGCTTCGAGGGCGAGGGCTTCCCGGTGCGCCGGGCCTTCGCCGGGGTACCGACCAGCGAGCTGGACCCGTTCCTGCACCTGGACCAGATGGGCGAGGTCGAGTACGCCCCGGGCGAGCCACGGGGCACCAGTTGGCACCCGCACCGGGGCTTCGAGACCGTCACCTACATCATCGACGGGATCTTCGAGCACCAGGACACGCACGGCGGTGGCGGCACCATCACCAACGGTGACACCCAGTGGATGACGGCCGGCAGTGGCCTCCTGCACATCGAGGCGCCGCCGGAGCACCTGGTGGTCAGCGGCGGCCTGTTCCACGGCACCCAGCTCTGGGTCAACCTGCCCAAGGTGGCGAAGATGAGCCCGCCGAAGTACCAGGACATCCGGGGCAACCAGGCCGCTCTGCTCACCACACCGGACGGCGGCGCGCTGATCCGGGTGATCGCCGGTGAGATCGCCGGACACCAGGGGCCGGGCTCGACGTACACCCCGATCACCGTGACCCACGTGACGGTGGAGCCGGGGGCGCAGGTCGACCTGCCCTGGCGGCCCGACTTCAACGCCCTGGTCTACGTGCTGGGCGGGCGCGGCACGATCGGCGCCAACGGCCGTGGCGTACGCACCGGGCAGCTCGCGGTGCACGGCCCCGGTGACGCGCTGCGGTTCAGGGCCAACGCCCGGCAGGACAGCCGCACGCCGACGCTGGATCTGTACATCATGGGCGGTCAGCCGATCCGCGAGCCGGTCGCCCAGTACGGCCCGTTCGTGATGAACAGCCGTGACGAGCTGATCCAGGCCTTCGAGGACTACCAGGCCGGCCGGCTCGGGGTGATCCCGGCCGAGCGGCTGGCGCACACCGACGGCCAGGGTTCGCGACCCTGACCCGATCGTGACGACAGATGGGGGGCGCCCGATGCGACCGGGGCGCCCCCGCTGGTCAGGAAACGGCGAATATCCCGGCCACGCCGAGCACCACCATCACCAGTACGGCCAACAGCGCTCCCCGCTCCCCCTCCACCGCCTGCTCGCGGTGCTCGGTCACAGCGCGCTCTGCCGGGCGCACCCGTACCGTGAGGGCGAGGCCATGCGGTACCGGTGGAGGATCAGAGAAAGACCAGGCGGGCGGCGAGGGCCACGAAGACCGTGCCGGCGATCCGGTTGAGCAGCTTGTCGACCCGGTGCCGCCGGTGCAGCCACTCCCCCAGCCGACCGGCGGCGAGCGCGATCACCGAGTCGACCAGCAGCCCCACCAGCACGAAGAGCAGCCCCAGCACCAGCAGCTGCGCACCCGCGCCCCCGGCGTCGGCATCGACGAACTGCGGCAGGAATGCCAGGTAGAACAGGACGATCTTGGGGTTGAGCAGGTTCGTCATGGTGGCACGCCAGAGCACCGTACGCAGCGGCACTACCGCACGCTCCTGGACCTCCGACGCCGACGAGGAGTCCAACCAGGCCCGGACACCGATGTAGACCAGGTAGGCGGCACCGACGTACTTGATCACGTCGAAGAGCACCGGCACGGCAGCCATCAGTGCCGCCAGGCCGAGCGAGACCAGCACGGTGTGCACCAGCATGCCCAGGGACATGCCGACCGACGCCACCAACCCGGCCCGGATGCCCTGGCTGACCGAGGTGGCCAGGATGTAGAGCATGTCCGGGCCGGGCGTCACGCAGATGACCAGCACCGCGACGAGGAAGACGGCCAACAGGCCAGGATCGATCAGCACAGACACCAACCACAGTGAACGGAGGTTCCGAAGAAAGGCACTACCTTGCCACATCCAACCGATCAAGAAACGCCGCCAGGTCCGCCAACGGGGAACCGGCCGCGAAGGCCTGCCCGGCCGGCTCACTGGAGGTGAAGTGCGCGGAGCTGTCGGTGAAGAGACGGTCGAAGCTGGCCGGGGCGACCGGGTCGGTGCCCTGCGGCGCCGGCAACAGCATCGCCACCCGGACCAGCCGCTCGTCCGCGTCGCCGGACGCCGCCAGCGCGCTCAGCCGGGCCCGGAACTCGGCGTAGCCGAGGTGTTCGGCACCGGCCTCGGCCAGCCGGGCAAAGATCTCCGCGTACCCGAGACCACCGGGTCGGAGCAGGTGCACCGTGCCGCCGGCCGCAGGTGCCGCACCGAGGACCGCGTCGGCCAGACAGCCGGCCAGCAGATCCACCGGCAGGTGGTCGGTGCGCGCCCCGGTCGGAAAGACCACCCCGGTACGCGCCGCCGCGTAGACCACCGAGTGCGCCAGTGACGCCCGGTTCGGCAGCCCGATCCGACGGTGCGGCCAGATCTCGCCGAGCCGGTAGACCACCGCGTCGACCCCGAAGCCGCGGGCCCGCTCCAGCAGGTGCTCGGCGACCAGCTTGGACTGGTCGTACCCGCCCGGCGGGAGCGGCTCGTCCAGTCCGGGCAACCGGTCCGGGCCGATCGGCGTCCCGGACGTGCCGCGCGCCGCGGCGGACAAGACGCTGAACGTGGAGAGCACGTGCAGCCGGCAGCCGGATCCGGCGGCGGCGAGCCGGACCAGCTCACCGGTGCCGAACACGTTGGGGCCCCGGTGGGCGCCGTAGTCGCGCAGGAAGTTGACCAGTGCACCGGCATGCACCACCGCGTCCACCGCGCCGGCCAGGGCCCGGAAGGCGGTGTCGTCGAGGCCGAGCAGCGGTGCGCCCAGGTCACCGGTGACCACCCGGACCCGCCCCTGCACCAGGGCGTGCTCCAGGGCGGTGAGCGCGTCGGTCAGCCCGTACGCCCGCAGCACCGCCACCAGCCGGGCCGCTCCGGCAGCCGGATCGGCCGCCCGGACCAGGCAGTGCAGCTCGACCTCCGGCCGGGTCACCAACTCGGCCAGTACGTGCGCGCCGACGAAACCGGTGACCCCGGTCAGCAGCAGCTGTCGGGCCAGCGTCGGTGCCGGCGGCACGCCGGCACCGACCAGGTCGCTCGGGTCGGCGTCGCGGGCCAGCAGCGCGAGATCCACCGCTGCGCCGGTGTCGCTCTGCCCGCTACCCAGCAGCCGGGCCTGGGCCCGTACGGTGTCGGCCGCCAGCAGGTGGGCCAGGGACACCGGACGGGCCTGGCGCAGGCCGAGCAGTGCGGCGAGCTGGTGGGTGAGCAGCGAGGTGCCGCCGTAGTCGGCGAAGGGCACGCTGACCGAGACCTCGGCGCGGCCGAGCACCTCACACCAGGCCGAGGCGACCAACTCCTCCGCCGGGCTGCCGGGCGCCTCCACCGGAGCACTGCCGGCGGCCGTCCGGGCCACCTGCTCCAGGGCGCGCCGGTCGAGTTTGCCGTGTGGGGTCAGCGGAATCTCGTCCACCACGGTCACCGCCCGGGGCACGGTCTCCGGGGGCAGCGACGCCCGCAGCCAGTCGACCAGGGTGGCCGGGGTGACGGTGTGGGACTCGTCGGACCGCAGACTCACGAAGGCTGCCAGGGACCGGGCGTCGCCCTCGCCCCGGACGATCACCGCGGCGCCACGTACCGCCGGGTGCGCGGCGAGGACCCGCTCCACCTCGGCCAGTTCGATGCGGACCCCGCCGACCTTGACCTGGTCGTCGCGGCGGCCGTCGAACATCAGCAGCCCGTCCGGGGTGTGGTGACCCAGGTCCCCGGTGCGGTAGAGCAGGTCACCGGCGATCTCGGGGAACGGGTTGGGCACGAAGGCCCGGGCCGTGCGCTCCGGATCACCGAGATAGCCGGCGCCGACGCAGAGGCCACCGATGTAGATCTCGCCGACGGTCTCCGGGGGCACTGGGCGACGTGCGTCGTCGAGCACCACGGCGGCGGTGTTGCCGATGGCGGTGCCGAGGGGGATTCGGCCGGTGACCTCGGTGATCTCGTGGAAGACGGAGCCGATCGAGCACTCGGTCGGGCCGAAGGTGTTGGTCACCCTCAGGTCGGGCAGGAGCTTCCAGAGGCGGTCGAGCACCGCACCGTTGGCTTCCTCGCCACCGATCAGCATCCGGCGCAGACCGGCCAGTTCGGCGCAGAGGTCGGCCCGGAGTTCGAGGAGGCTGACCAGTGCGCCGAGCACCGAGGGGACGAAGTCGGTGATAGTCACCGCGTACCGGCCGAGGATGTGGCAGGTCTGCTCCAGGTCCAGGATGCCCTGCCGGTCGGGCAGGACCACCTGACCGCCGGTGGTCAACGGCCAGAGCAGTTGCCACATCGAGGAGTCGAAGGTCGGCTTGCTGTTCTGCAACACGATTTGCTCGGCGCCGTCACCGAAGTGGTGTGACATTGCCGCGAGCCGGTTGACCAGACCCCGATGTCTGTTCAGTGCGCATTTGGGAGTGCCGGTGGAGCCGGAGGTGAAATACCCGTAAATCAGGTCGTCCGGGCCGGGGCGTGGGCCGGTCGGAGTTCCGCTCACCAATTGTGTGCGGTCAATTATCAGAACATGGTCGGCGGTGCCGAGGCCGACCAGTGCCGGTGCAGTGGCGGCCACGGCGAGGATGACCCGGGGCGAGAGTTGACGGAAGAGTTCGGCGAGCCGGGACGCCGGCCAGCCCGGGTCGACCGGCACGAAGGGGGCACCGACCTTCATCGCCGCCAGCAGACCGATCGGAAACTCGACGCCCTCGGCGATGACCAGCGGGACGAAGTCACCGACGCCCACCCCGCGCTCGACCAAACTCTCGGCCAGCGCCTCGGCATGCTGGTTGAGCTTGCGAAACGTGAGGGTCTGGTCGCGGAAGCGGACGGCCGGCCGGTCCGGGGTCCGCGCCACCGTGGCCTCGAAGAGGTCGATGACCGAGCTTTCGGCCGGCACCGGCAGGATGGGCCCGAGACCGGCCCGGAGCGTAGCGGCGGGTCGTGGTGCGGATGATCGGGCGTCCAACGCTCGTCCCTTCTGCCGTGCCGCCGGCAGGTGTCGCCAGCGCGCACGGTCGAGGACCGGCGATTCACTGGGAATCGTCAGGCCATAGTGGATCTGGGTGTGATATGACCGAAATAATGGTTGCCGATCGTCGGCTCGGATTCGATTTACGCAAATCGAGTTACGTTTTTAACATAGACCAGCTTGTCGCGACAGTCCTTGATGAGTGACGGATCAGGTTGCTAGGGTGTGCCGGCCCTGCCAGGAGCCCTAACGGGCAGTGCTGCCCAATGACGAGAGGCACCGAACACATGCGACACGGGGACCTCGCCGACCAACGCGTCGGCGTCTTCCAGGCCGGTGGCCTCTCCAGTCTGGCCCTCGGTGTGTGGCTGCGGGAGCAGGGCGTGGCCAGTCACCACTACGTCGCCGACCTGGGACAGAGCGACCCGGACGAGATCGCCGACCTGGTCGCCTCGCTGCGCGACGCCGGCCTGCCGGCCAGCGTCGTCGACCTGCGCCCCCGGATGGCCGAGATCGGTCTCGACCTGCTGCGTTACCAGGCGCGACATGACGGCGGTTACTGGAACACCACCGGTGCGGCCCGGCTCGTCCTCGTCGAGCAGCTGACCCCGGTGCTGCGGGCCGACGGCTGCACGGTGCTCGCGCACGGCTGCGTGGGCGGCGGCAACGACCAGCGTCGCTTCGCCGCGTACGCTCGGGAGTTCGCCCCCGACCTTCGGGTCTACGCCCCCTGGACCGACCCGGACGCCCTCGAGCGCTTCGCCGCCGGCCGGGGCGCCATGCTCAACGCGGTCAAAGACGCCGGCTTCTTCCTCGACCGGGGCAGCGACGCCGACCGCTCCACCGACGCCTGCCTCGCCGGCGCGTCGCACGAGTCCTCGGCCCTGGAGGATCTGGCCACCCCGGTCGACGCCGGCAGCCTGACACCCCGCTGGAGCGTCTATCCGAGCGAGGCACCGGCACAGGCCGAGACGGTCGCGGTCAGCTTCGACGCCGGCCGGGTCACCGATGTCGACGGCAGCGGTCCCGACCCGGTCGACGTGCTGCGTACCGCCCGGGATCTCGGTGCCCGGCACGGCGTCTGGTTGCGCGACGTGGTGGAACGCCGGATCATCGGCACCCGGTGCCGGGGCGTCTACGAGGCACCCGGGCTGGAGATCCTCGACACCGCCTGGCAGCGGGTGCTGGAGGTCTGCCTCGATCCGCACGCCCGAGGGCTCTACCAGTCGCTCGGGCCGGTGCTCGGCGCGGCGGTCTACGAGGCCCGCTACGCCAGTCCGGTCGCGGCGGCCGCCCGCGCGGCGATCGACGAGCTGGTCCGCCCGGCCACCGCCACGGTTCGGCTGGTCCTGCACCGGGGCACCGCCCGGGTCGCCGGCATCGACGCCCCCGGGGTCGGCCACGACCAGCAGACCCGCTTCGGCACCGGCGGCAACCGGTGGCGCGAGCCGATCGTCGGCCTGCGCTGACGGCACGTCACCGGCGCCCGGCCCGGTCCCGCACCACCATCGAAGGCAGCGACAGGACAGGAGAGGTCCGTGCAGTACCGCAGGTTCGGTCGGTTGGGCTGGTCGGTCAGTGACGTCGGTTACGGCATGTGGGGCATCGCCGGTGGCGAGGGGGGTTGGAGCGGCGCCGACGACGCCACCGGCCACGCCGCCCTCGACGCGGCGGTCGAGGGGGGTTGCAACTTCTTCGACACCGCCTGGATCTACGGCCGCGGCCACAGCGAGGTGCTCCTCGGTGAGCTGCTGCGCCGGCATCCGGACCGCCGGCTCTACGTGGCCACCAAGATCCCGCCGAAGGACCGTAACTGGCCGTCCACCCGGGAGTCGAGGCTCGAGGACGTCTTCCCGGCCGACCACGTCCGGGAGTACCTGCACAAGAGCCTGGAGAACCTCGGCGTCGAGCGGATCGACCTGTTGCAGTTCCACGTCTGGGAGGACTCCTGGGCCGAGGATCAACGCTGGCAGGACATGGTGCGGGAGCTGCGCGAGTCGGGGTTGGTCACCGGGATCGGGCTCAGCCTCAACCGCTGGGAACCGTGGAACGGCATGGCCGCGATGCGTACCGGCCTGGTGGACGCCGTCCAGGTGATCTACAACATCTTCGACCAGGCCCCGGAGGACGAACTCTTCGGTCTCTGCCAGGAGCTGGACGTGGCGGTGATCGCCCGGGTGCCCTTCGACGAGGGGACGCTGACCGGCACCCTGACCACGGAGAGCACCTGGCCCGAGGGTGACTGGCGCAACAGCTACTTCGTGCCGGAGAACCTCGCCGCCAGCGTCGCGCGGGCCGAGGCGCTGGCCAAGGACGTACCGGACGGGATGACCATGCCGGAGCTGGCGCTGCGGTTCATCCTCGCGCACCCGACGGTCAGCACGGTCATCCCCGGCATGCGCAAGATCCATCATGTGCACGCGAACCTGGCCACCAGTGACGCGCCCCCGCTGGAGGAGTCGGTACTGGCCCGGCTGCGCGAGCACCGCTGGGACCGCCAACCCACCGCCTGGTCCCAGTGAGCGGCACCCCGGTGATCGCCCTCTGGGCGGTGCCGCGCTCCCGCTCCACGGCGTTCCTGCGGATGCTGATCGAGCGCGGTGACCTGGCCGTCGTGCACGAACCCTTCTCCAACCTGGCGGCCGTGGGGCACTTCGACATCGACGGCGAGCGCGCCGCCAGCATCGGTGAACTCTTCGACCTGCTGCTCGCCCTCGGCCGGCGCAGCGGACAGCGGGTCTTCCTCAAGGAGACCACCGACTACCCCTACGACGAGATCCTGCGCGACCGGCGGCTCTACACCGACGTCACCAACACCTTCATGATCCGGGACCCGGCCGCCGTGGTCGCCTCGCACTACGCGATGAACCAGTCGGTCGAATGCGACGAGATCGGCTTCGAACGACTGCACGGCATGGTCGAGGCGGTCCGCGCGGTCACCGGGGAGGTCCCGCTGGTGCTCGACGGCGACGAGGTGGCCGCCACACCGGAGGCGGCCACCGAGCGGTTCTGCCAGGTGACCGGGCTCCCGCACCGCCCGGAGGCGCTGCGCTGGCAGCCCGGCGAGCAGCAGGCCTTCGCGCGCACCCGGGCGTGGCACCGGGAGGTGGAGGCGAGCAGCGGCTTCACCACCCGGACCACCCGCCACGAAGTACGCCCCGACAACGACCCCCGGCTGGCCGCGCTGGAGGCGTACCACCGGCCGTTCTACCAGGCGCTGCACGCGCTGCGGTTCTCGCCGCACCCGGCCTGAACAGCGCCCGGACTGCAGTCCCGACGACCTTCCACGGCCGGTGCCGGGTCACTCCTCGCTGGCGGCATGCAGGGCGTTCCCGGCCCTGACCCGATCGTGACGACAGATGGGGGGCGCCCGATGCGACCGGGGCGCCCCCGCTGGTCAGGAAACGGCGAATATCCCGGCCACGCCGAGCACCACCATCACCAGTACGGCCAACAGCGCTCCCCGCTCCCCCTCCACCGCCTGCTCGCGGTGTTCGGTCACAGCGCGCGTCGTCTCGCCGGGCATGGTGCGGCCTCCTCGAGGTAGGGGTGTATGCCGATCCAGCCCCTGGGTTACCCGTATGGGCCCGCGGAAACCCCCGTCGCGCCACCGGACGGCTCCAATTCGCCCCACACCGTCAGCCCGCCCGGGTAGGCGAACGACGACCGCGGGGCGTAATAGCCCCAGGCGATGGTGAGCGGGTTCTCCGGACGCAGCGCGTAGATCGGATGCTCGGGTTCGAGGAACTCCACCGACTCGATCTCGAACTCGCCGACCGGTTCGGAGACGACCGGATAGATGCTGCTGACCAGCTGCCCGCCCAGGGCGGTGAGGTAGCGGTGGTGGCCGTTGTGCATGCTGGTGCCCGTCTCACCGACGCGGGCCTGGGACCGGATCACCGGCACCCCACCGATCTCCGTCTCGGCCACCACCTTGTCGTGGTCCGACCTGATGGTGGTGCTTCCGGCCAGGGCGGGAGCGCCGCGGGCGAGGGCGTAGCCGCGGACCTGTTCGCTGGAGGTCACGTAGTGGGTCCACCAGCCGCCCGGGGTCACCCCGTCCGGGGCGGGCACGTCGGCCAGGGTCACCCCGAGATAGGCAAGCGAGTACGCGCCGAACCCGGAGGTCTGGGCGGCGTCGTCGACCACGTACTGGTTCATGAACACCTGCCGGTCCGGATGCGGTCGCAGGCCGGCCGGGACGAGCGCGGCCACCGCGTCGGGATCCGCCGGCAGCCAGCTGAAGTAGAGCGCGCGGCTGTTGACCACGAGGTGGGGTACGGCAGGGTCGAGCACGGCGCCTCCGGACAGGGGATGTACCGCGACGCTACGTCCAGTCCCGTCCACGGGACAAGGACGAAAACGCGACAGTCACCATCTTTGCGCCATCGAAACCACCGACACGTGTCTGATTCATGTCGTTTAGCGACTTAAAATCACTTAAAGACATCGTCCGTTCGGCTAGATTTCTGCCGCCCTATCAGGCTATGGTGACTCCCGAACGTACGAACAGCGCCCAACCAAAGCGTCACGTCTTTATCCGCGGACGAGGTGCAGGGAGGACCACCATGACCGCGCCAACGATCACCGAGCCGGCAACCGAGCCGGCAACCGCACCGACGACCGCGGCGAAGCTCGACCCGCGAGCGCTCACCGACAGCGCCACCGACCTGCTCAACGCGATGGCCGCGCTGCCCGCCGGGCACCCGTCCCGTGCCGCGCTGCGCGACCGGGCCATCGAGGCATGGCTGCCGCTGGCGAACCACCTCGCCCACCGCTACAGCGGCCGGGGCGAGCCGACCGACGACCTGGCCCAGACCGCGGCGGTCGGCCTGATCAAGGCGATCGACAAGTTCGATCCCACGCGCGGCGTCGACTTCGCCGGCTACGCGATCCCCACCATCATCGGCGAGCTCAAGCGCCACTTCCGCGACCGCACCTGGGACATCCGGGTCCCCCGCCGGTTGCAGGAACTGCGCCTGGCCATCTCGGACGCCAACAGCTCGCTGCTGCAGACCCTGGGCCGCTCGCCGACGGTCGCCGACATCGCCGCCCACCTCAAGCTCACCGAGGAAGAGGTGCTGGAGGGCCTGGAGGGTGCCCGCGCCTACAACGCGGTGTCGCTGTCCACGCCCACCGGCGACGGCGACCGGGCGACCGAGCTCGGCGACATGCTCGGCGGCGAGGACAGCGAGTTCGAGCTGGCCGAGCTGCGGGTGGCGCTGGGCCCGGCACTGGCCACGCTGGACGAGCGCGAGCAGAAGATCCTGACGCTGCGCTTCTACGGAAACCTGACGCAGTCGCAGATCGCCGACCAGATCGGCGTCTCGCAGATGCACGTGTCCCGGCTGCTGGCCCGGGCACTGACGAAGCTGCGGGGGCAGCTCGACGGAACGTACTAGGAGGGGGTGGCGACGATGGCCGGGCCGGCGGGCCCGGCCATCGTCGTGTCCGGGGTCATTCTCAGTTGTTGCCCGGTTCTCGCCACATCGGCCAGAACGGCGTGCCGTCCGGCAGCCGGAACGGCTCGGAGACCCGGTAACCGTGCCGCGCGTACAGGTCCCGGCTGGTCTCGCTGCTCGCCTCCAGATAGGCCGGTACGCCGTTGGCGTCCAGCCAGGCATGGTGGTGCCGCATCAACGCGCTCCCGACACCCGTGCCCTGGCGGTCCGGCCGCACGGCCAGCATCGCCAGATGGTGGTGGTCGGCATGCGGGTGGTTCGCCGCGAACAGCTCGTCGAGGTGGGCGAAGCGGGGCGTCCACTCCCCGCACGCGGCGGCCAGCCGGGCGTCGTAGTCCTCCGGCTCGGGCAGCGGATCGCCGACCGACGGCAGCCAGACGGCCACGCCGACCCGGTCTGCGGTGCCGAAGACCAGCCCGTGCCGCAGCGCGTGCGACACGACGATCTCGAACTGGGCGGCCAGCACCGCTTCCCGCTTGGCCTCGTCCGGCACCAGCCACCGGGTCGCGTCCAGCACCAGGAACGCCTCGGCGATCCGTTCGGCCACCCACCGCGCGTCAGTGGGGCCGAGGCGCTCGATGTCCGCCTGCGTCATCACCGCACCCCCGTCGTGGGCTGCACCGGATCGGTGTCCGCCGGGGGCAACCCGACGACCGCTGCGGTGCTCTCCGCACCCAGCCCGATCCGGGCGTACGTGTCGGGGCGGCTGCGCCGCAGCACCACACCCCAGAGCACACCGAGCGCGGCGGCGACCGGGTACGCCGCCGGGAAGAGCCAGCGCAGCGGCGAGTCGGGTTCCACGCCGAGCAGGTTGGCGAAGTTCTGCACCGCCAACACGATGATCGCGAACAGCGCGATCGCGGCGATGCCGGGAGCGATCAGCCGGCGCCACAGGGTCTCCTGCTCACCGCTGCGCGCGAAGTACACGATGATCGCGATCGCGGTCGTCGCGATCAGCAGCAGCACACCGAAGCCGCCACTGGTGCCCAGCCAGAAGAACAGTTGCAGCACCGGGTCCCAGCCGTTGACGGCGTACAGCAGGATCACCGCCAGGCCGAGCGCGCTCTGCGCCAGCGAGGCGGCCCGGGGCGCGCCGGTGGCCGGCGAGGTCCGCCCGAACGCCGCCGGCAGCACCCGCTCCCGGCCGAGCGCGAAGGCGTACCGGGCGGTCGTGTTGTGGAACGAGATCATGGCGGCCAGCACCGAGGTCAGGAAGAGCGCCTGGCCGATGGTGAGCACGGTGTCGCCCAGGTGCGCCCCGGCGAGGTTGAAGATCAGGTCGATGCTCTGGGTGCCGGCCTCCTCGACGATGCGGTCCGGTCCCACGGCGACCGTCATGCTCCACGAGGAGAGCGCGTAGATCACGCCGATGATCGCCACGGACAGGTAGGTGGCCATCGGTACGGTCCGCTTCGGGTCCTTGCTCTCCTCGCTGAACACCACCGAGGCCTCGAAGCCGACGAAACCCAGGATTGCCAGCACCAGGACCGCGCCGACCCCCGGCACGAAGAAGTTGTCCGGCGAGAAGGCCGCGAAGGTGGCGCCACCGGCGGCCGGGTTGCTCAGCTGACCCAGGTCGAACAGCACGATGATGGCGATCTCGGCGCAGAGCAGCGCGGCCAGCACCATGCCGTTGATGTCCACCCGGAGCAGGCCGAGGACCCCCACCAGCGCCCAGGCCACCAGCGCCACGATCCACCACTGTGGGGTGATGCCGAAGAGCCGGTCCAGTACCGGCGTGGCCGCCGCGCCGATGGTGCCGTAGAGCCCGACCTGCAACGCGTTGTAGGCCAGCAGCGCGACCCAGGCCGTGCCCACCCCGGCGGGGCGGCCCAGGCCACGCGCGACGTAGGCGTAGAAGGCGCCGGCGTTGGCCATCCGGCGGGCCATCGCCACGTAGCCGGCGGAGAAGATGGCAAGCACGGCGGCGACCGCCAGGAAGGCCAGCGGGATGCCGAGCACACCGATGACCCCGTAGCCGGTGGTGACCACCCCGGCGACCACGGTCAGCGGCGCCGCCGCGGACAGGACGAAGAAGACCACGGAGGGTACGCCGAGACGGCCACGGGCCAACGCTTCGGAGACGTTGCTTGGTCGCTGCGATGTCACTGTGGAGGACATGGGAGCTCCGGTGTGAGAGTGAGGGGTAGGGGGTGCCGGCTCAGGGAATGCCGCACAGCACGGCCGCGCCCACGGCGGCCTCGGTGTGCGCCACGAGTTCCTTCAGCGGCGCCGGCAACGCGGGGATGATCAGATTGAGCCGGTGGTGTGCGCGGGGGCCGGCGCTCCACAGCACCTCCCGGGTCAACCCGGCGGAGGCGACGAGGCCGAGCAGCAGCGCGTCAGGCACGCTGGGCGGATCGGGGCGTTCCAGCACCGCGCGCAGCCGGGTGGCCGGCCAGGCGGCCACGTTGGGGTCGATCGGTACGTAGCTGACGGTGGTGCGCAGCAGTCGGCGGCTCTCCTGCCGGCGTAGCGCGCCGGCCCGGGCGAGCCGCTCCCCCACCGCGGTCACCGCGGTCTGCGCGAGGAAACTGAGCCAGGTGCGCACCGACTGGTGCTGGGCCTCACCGATCAGCTGGTCGAGCACGGTGTGCGCCAACGCGTCGGCGGGCGGGCGGCGGTCGATCACGCCGACCTGACCGTTGGCGACGGTGACGTGTCCGTAGAGGATCAGCTCACCGAGCAGGCCACCGGCCAGACCGAGGCCGGTTGCCGCCGGATGCAGCTTCGCCTTGCCCCGGATGTCGTTGTGCGCGATCAGGAAGAACTCGTCGGCGATGAGCACCGGTCCTCCCCCGAATCGCCGTCCATTGTGATCGCTAACTCGGGGGCAAGCATGCACCTAGGACCCATTCAATGCAACTCCCGTTTTCGGCAGTTGCACTCCGTGCTGATGCGACCTGCAGGTTTTCCCGTGACAGACTCGGAGGGTGACCGCGAGCCCCACTGTCCGCCGCCGCCGCATCGCCCGGGAACTACGTCAATTGCGCGAACGCGCCGGAATGACCCTGGATGTCGCCGCCCGGCAGCTGGACATGTCCAAGAGCAACCTTTCCCGCATCGAGAACGCCCAGATCGGCATCAAGCCGCGCGACGTACGTGCCGCGCTGGCGCTGTACCAGGTGACCGGAAGCGACGCCGAGGCGCTCATCGAGATCGCCCGCAGCGCGCAGCAACGCGGCTGGTGGCAGCACTACAGCGACGTGCTGCCGGAGTGGTTCGAGTTCTACGTCGGCCTGGAGGCCGAGGCCGCCACCCTGCGCACGTACGAGGCCGAGGCGGTGCCCGGCCTGTTGCAGACCGAGGCGTACGCCCGGGAGGTCTACCGCCTGACCGCCGGCGAGGAGGACCTCGACCGCAAGGTCGCCGCCCGACTACGCCGGCAGAACGTGCTGCGCGGCGATCAGCCGGTCGAACTGTCGGTGGTGTTGAACGAGTCCGTATTGTTACGCCCGGTTAGCGATCGAGGCGTCATGGCGGGGCAACTGTCTTATTTGGAGGATGTCGCTCAGTTACCGAACGTCACAATCCAGGTACTACCGTTCGAGGCCGGCGGCCACCCCGCGCTGAACTCCCCGTACGTGATCCTCACGTTCCCCGACGCCGCCGACGCCGCCGTGGTCTACCTGGAAAATCTCACGACAGGCCTGGCACTGGAAGAGGCTGCGCAGGTGCGCTCGTATAGCCTTGTGCACGAGAGGCTGCGCCAGCTGGCGCTGGATCCGGCGGCATCCCTGGTCCGCCTCAAAGAGGCCTCTCGCTACTTTACGTGATCGCGTCGCCGCGATCACCCTGAGTACCGATGAAGGGATCGCGATGACCGCGCTCGACCCGTCCCGAGCGAAGTGGCGCACCAGCACCCGCAGTGTGGGCAACGGCAACTGCGTGGAGGTCGCCACACTCGACGGTCATGTCGCGGTGCGGGACAGCAAGGACCGCGGCGGACCGGTGCTGACGTTCCCACCGTCGGCCTGGACCGCCTTCGTCGACGGCCTCCACGACGCCGACGGCCGCTGACCCGGCCCGCGCCGAGAGACGCACACCGACGTCGGACAGCGGCAGCACCCCCGTTGGAGGGCTACCGCTGTCCGACGTCGGCCGGGAGCCAGGTCGACGGCGTTTCACTCGGGCGGCGTACGGACCTCTCGCCGCGACGCCACCGGCACTCAGGACATCGCTAACGCAGCGACCGGAAACCGGCGCGCAGCTCCTCGGCGAAGACCTCCGGCTGCTCCCAGGCGGCGAAGTGCCCGCCCTTGTCCAGCCGGTGGTAGTAGACGAGATTCGGATACGCACGCTCGACCCAGCTGCGCGGGGCCTGGTACAGCTCGTCGGGGAAGGCGCTCACCGCAGCCGGTACGGAGACCCCCTTGGTGGCGAAGAAAGAGAGCGGATTCTCCGCGTACAGGCGCGACGCCGAGACCGCCGTGTTCGTCAGCCAGTAGAGCGTGATGTTGTCCAGGACGTCGTCACGGGTGAGGCCCACCTGACGTCCGGCGAACGCCTGCGAGATCAGATCCAGGCTACGGGCGTCGTGGTCGAGCAGGAACGCCGCCAGCCCCACAGGTGAATCCGCCAGCGCGGTGAGCGTCTGCGGCCGGGTCGCCATCATCAGGGCGTACGCGACGTGCTTCCACACGAAGTCCAACTGCTCGCTGGCGTGCCTCTCCTCGGCACTGAGACCGGCCGGCAGGGAGCCGAGCGCGTTTGTCGCCCCGGAGATGTCGGACTGGAACAACGCGTCGAGGTCCGGTGGCACCGCGCCGGGCATGTTGGTGTGGATGCCGAGCAGCTCCGCCGGCGCCTGCACCCCCATCAGGTCGGTGATGATCGCGCCCCAGTCGCCGCCCTGGGCGACGAACCGGGTGTAGCCGAGCCGCCTCATCAGTTCCGTCCAGGCGCGGGCGACATGCTCCGGCCCCCACCCCGGCACCGACGGCTTGCCGGAGAAGCCGTGGCCGGGCAACGACGGGATCACCAGGTGGAAGGCGTCGGACTCGGATGCCCCGTACGCCGTCGGATCGGTCAGCGGCCCGATGATCTTCAGCTGCTCGATCACGGATCCGGGCCAGCCGTGCGTGACGATCAGCGGCAGCGCATCCTCGTGCCGGGACCGGACGTGGATGAAGTGGATGTCCAGGCCGTCGATCTCGGTCAGGAACTGCGGCAGGGCGTTCAGTCTCGCCTCGACCTTGCGCCAGTCGTACTCGTTCTCCCAGTAACGCGCGAGTGCCTGGATGGTGGCCAGCGGCACGCCCTGCGACTGGTCGTCGACGGTCTCCTTCTCCGGCCAGCGGGTGGCCGCGATGCGCCTGCGCAACGCGTCGAGCTCCGCCTCGGGAATCTGCACTGTGAACGGCCGGATCTGCTCGGTGCGTACCGGCGCTTCGATCTTGACAGCCATGCAGGTCTCCTGTCCCCGTCGATCAGGATTACGCAGGTGGGATCGCCGACCGTCGCCCTTCGCCGGCGCGCATCCCGCAGACGGCGGCTGTCTCGGCCAGGTGGGTTGTCGAGAACCAGACCGCCTCAGCCCAACACTAGGTCTCACCGCCGTGACGGCGAGCGCCCTCGGAGCAACGTCCCGTCCGTGCCCGCTCACGGTGTTCGGCGGGATGCCGCAAGCGGTACCGCCCGCTGGCCGGCTCAGCCCTCGTCGACCACGTCCGCGACGACGACAGTGACGTTGTCCGGTCCACCGGCCCGCAGGGCGAGGTCGATCAGCCGACGCGCGCACTCCTGACGGTCCGGATACTCGGCAAGCACTTCGGCCAGGGTCTCGGCGCTCACGACGTTTGACAGCCCGTCGCTGCACAGCAGCCAGCGGTCGCCGGCCCAGGGCACCATCGTCGCGTACGTCGGTGAGATCTCCTCGCCCTGCAGCGCCTGGGTGACCACGGCCCGGCGAGGGTGGCTGCCGGCCTGGTCGGGGGTGATCAGTCCCTGGTCGACGAGCATCTGCACGAAGGTGTCGTCCCGGGTGATCTGCTTGAGCACGCCCTCACGGAACAGGTACGCCCGGGAGTCGCCCACGTGCGCCAACGCCAGGCAGCTGCCGGTACGCGCGAACAGCAGCGCGGTCAGTGTGGTGCCCATCCCCTGCCGCTGCGGATCCTCGGCGACCGCCTGGCGGATCCGGTCGGTGGCCAACTGGATGCCGCTCTGCAAGGCGGCTACCAACGCGTGCTCGGGAGTCTCCACGTCCAGCGGCGCCATCGCCTCGATGGCGATCGAACTGGCCAGGTCGCCAGCGGCCATGCCGCCCATGCCGTCGGCGACCGCGACCAGCCAGGCACCAGCGTGCAGGGCGTCCTGGTTACCGCTGCGGATCAGCCCACAGTCGCTCGTTCCGGCAGAACGTAGCTTCAGGGTCATGGCACGCAGCCTGCCAGGCGAAGGGCGCGGTTGTCTCTAGGAGATCGGGACGACCGGGCGTGGCGCGGCAAATCTCACTGCTGAGCGCCCCGAAAGAAGATCGGGTGCGATCGATTGACACGGTCGGCTGCGCCTGGAAACATGCCCGATACCTGGGAGCGCTCCCAGCTTCTTTTCTGACACCAATCGCCCGTCCCCCTGTTCGTCGGAAGGACCCCCCGTGACGCCACCCCGACGTCGTCTCGCGGTACTCGCCGCGGCAACCGCCGTGGCGCTGGCCGGCACCACCGCCGGCACCGCGTACGCCGACCCCCCGGCAGACGCCCCCGAACAAATCAACAACGGCGACTTCAGCAACGGATCGTCGCCCTGGTTCTCCTTCGGCACCGGCCCGCTCGGCGTCGTCGACGGCGAGTTGTGTACCACCGTCGCCGGCGGCCTGGCCAACCCGTGGGACGCCGGCATCGGCCACGACGGCGTCCCGCTGATCGCCGGCGCCGAATACACCCTCGGCTTCGACGTGCACGCGACCCCGGGCACGTCGGTGACCGCCGTGCTGCAACTCGGCAGCGCGCCCTACACCGGCTACTACTCGGTCACCGCGGCTGCCACGCCCACCCTGCAACGCGTCGAGCGGACCTTCGTCGCCTCGACCGACGACAGCCGCTCCCAGCTGATCTTCCAGGTCGGCGGCGGCGCCCAGGAGCAGACCGTCTGCCTGGACAACGTCTCGCTGCGCGGCGGCAACCCGCCCGAGCCGTACGAGCCGGACACCGGCCCCCGGGTCCGCGTCAACCAGGTCGGCTACCTGCCGCACGGGCCGAAGAACGCCACAGTGGTCACCGACGCCACCGAGGCGCTGCCCTGGCAGCTGAAGTCCGCCTCCGGTGCGGTCCTGGCCAGCGGCACCACCACCCCGCGCGGTGTCGACCCGGCGTCGGACCAGAACGTCCACTCGGTCGACTTCTCGTCGTACCGCACCCCGGGGCAGGGCGTGACGCTGACCGTGGACGGCGAGGTCAGCCACCCGTTCGACATCTCCGGCACGATCTACGAGCAGCTGCGCTCGGACGCGCTGCAGTTCTTCTACATCCAGCGCAGCGGCATCGCCATCGACGGTGACCTGGTCGGCGAGGAGTACGCCCGCCCGGCCGGACACCTGGGCGTCGCACCCAACCAGGGCGACACCGACGTGCCCTGCCAGCCCGGCGTCTGCGACTACCGGCTCGACGTGCGCGGCGGCTGGTACGACGCGGGCGACCACGGCAAGTACGTGGTCAACGGCGGCATCGCCACCTACCAGCTGCTGAGCGCCTTCGAGCGGACCAAGAACGCGGCCACCGCCGGGTTCGGCGCCGACCTCGGCGACGGCACGCTGCGGCTGCCCGAGCGGGACAACGGGGTACCGGACATCCTCGACGAGGCCCGCTGGGAGCTGGAGTTCCTGCTGCGCATGCAGGTGCCGGCCGGCAAGCCGCTGGCCGGGATGGCCCACCACAAGATCCACGACCAGAACTGGACCGGTCTGCCGTTGCAGCCCGAGGACGACCCGGAGCTGCGCGAGCTGCACCCGCCGTCGACCGCCGCCACGCTGAACCTGGCCGCCGTCGCGGCCCAGTGCGCCCGACTGTTCGCCCCGTACGACGCCGAGTTCGCGCAGCGCTGCGGCACCGCGGCGAAGACTGCCTACGCCGCGGCGAAGGCCAACCCGACCCGGTACGCCAGCCCGACCGACGGCAACGGCGGTGGCGCGTACGACGACAGCAACGTCACCGACGAGTTCTACTGGGCGGCTGCCGAGCTGTACCTGACCACCGGTGAGGCCGGCTACCTGGCCGACCTGACCGCCTCGCCGCACCACACCGGCGACGTGTTCGACGCCCGTGGCTTCGGCTGGCAGAGCGTGGCCGCGCTGGGTCGCCTCGACCTGGCCACCGTGCCCAGCGGGCTGCCGACCGCCGAGGTGACCCGCATCCGGGCGTCGGTCACCGACGCCGCCGACCGCTACCTCGCCGAGATCGCCCGGCAGGCGTACGGGCTGCCGATGCCGGGTGATCCCGGCAGCTACTTCTGGGGCGGCAACAGCAGCGTGATCAACAACGCGGTCGTGCTGGCCACCGCCTTCGACCTGACCGGGCAGGCCAAGTACCGCGACGGCGCGGTGCAGACGATGGACTACATCTTCGGCCGCAACGCGCTGAACATCTCGTACGTGACCGGTTGGGGCGAGCACGCCGCGGAGAACCAGCACAGCCGCATCTTCGGCTACCAGCTCGACCCGAGCATGCCGAAGCCGCCCGCCGGCTCGCTGGCCGGCGGTCCCAACGCCGCCCTGCAGGACCCGTTCGTGGAGCAGCTGCTCGCCGGCTGCGCCCCGATGTTCTGCTACGTCGACGACATCGCCTCCTACTCGACGAACGAGGTGGCGATCAACTGGAACTCGGCGCTGTCCTGGATCGCCTCGTTCCTCGCCGACCAGGGCGACTCGGCGGCGGTGCCGGCACCCAGCTGCTCGGTGACGTACACCAACTACGGCTCCTGGCAGGGCGGCACCGGCTTCACCGGCCAGCTGACCATCCGCAACACCGGCACCACCACCCTGAACGGCTGGACCGCCAAGTTCGCCTTCACCGGTGACGCCAAGGTGCGCGAGGCGTGGATGGCCGACGTGAAGCAGTCCGGCGCCACGGTGACCGCGAAGAACGAGTCGTACAACGGCAACATCGCCCCCGGCGGCACCGCGATGTTCGGCTTCAACGCCACCACCGGCAAGGGCGCCAACCCCGCCCCCCACCTGGTCACGGTCAACGGCGCTCCCTGCACCGTCTCCTGATCCCCGGGTGGGGTGCCGTCGGCGACCGGCACCCCACCCGGCCCCACCCCCTACTTCCCCACCCACCACCCCGCCAGGGCCCGGTTGATCAAGAGGTTTTGGTCTGGATTCCGCATCCAGGCGACCAGAACCTCTTGATCACCGGGCCCTCGTGGGTGGTGGGGGTGGGGTGGAGGATGGGGGGATGGTTGATGCGGCGGATGTGGTGGTGCGGGCGGGTGGGGCAGCGGATGCGGGGGCGGTGTTGCGGCTGCTCGACGACGCCACGGCGTGGTTGGTGGAGCAGGGACGCACGGGGCAGTGGGGTACGGAGCCGGCGTCCACCGACCCGCGTCGCATTGCGCAGGCCGATGGGTGGGCCAAGGGGGGCGGGCTGTGGTTGGCGCAGGTGGGGGAACGGACCGTCGGGGCGCTGGTGGTGGGCAGCGCCACTGAGTACGTGCCACCGGCCACCGAACCGGAGCTGTACGTGAACCTGCTGGTCACCGACCGCGCGTACGCCGGTGCCGGCATCGGCGGTCGGCTGCTGGCGCACGCCGCCGACCTGGCCCGGGAGCGCGGCGTCGACCTGCTCCGTGTGGACTGTTACGCCGGCGACGACGGCGCCCTGGTGCGCTGGTACGAACGCCAGGGCTTCACCCCCACCACCGGCTTCACCGTGGAACGCCCCGGCCGACCCCCCTGGCCCGGCCAGCTCCTCACCCGCCGCCTCTGACCGTCAGGGGTGAGCGAGTTTGGGGAGGACCTGGGTGCCGAAGGCGTCCAGGAAGGGGCGCTGGTCCTGGCCCACGTGGTGCAGGGCGATCTGGTCGAAGCCCAACTCGATGTAGTCCTGCAGCCAGCCGGTGTGGCGGCCGAGGTCGGCGGAGATGTTCACGACCTCGGCCAGCCGGGCCATCGGCACCTGCGCGGAGACCACGTCGAAATGCTCGGGGGTGGCCAGGTCCCAGCAGACCGGTGGGGCGAAGACGTTGCTACGCCACTGGTCGTACGCGATCGCTTCGGCCTCGGCCTGCGTGCCCGCCCAGCTCAGGTGCACCTGGAGGTGCACCGGGCCACGACCGCCAGCCTCCCGGTAGACGTCGATCATGCGGCGGAGGTGTTCGGTCGGCGCGTTCACCGTGATCAACCCGTCCGCCCACTCGGCGCACCAGCGGGCGGTCTCGACGCTCACCGCGGCGCCCACCAGCGCCGGCGGCTGCTCGGGACGGGTCCAGAGCCGGGCCCGGTCGACCCGGACCAGGCCGTCGTGGCTGACCTCCTCACCGGCCAGCAACGCCCGGATGATCTCGACGCATTCGCGCAGCCGGGCGTTACGCACGTCCTTGCGCGGCCAGGCGTCACCTGTGACGTGCTCGTTGGCGGCCTCACCGGAGCCCAGCGCGGCCCAGAACCGGCCCGGGTACATCGCGGCGAGGGTGCCGATCGCCTGCGCGATGATCGCCGGGTGGTACCGCTGGCCCGGCGCGTTGACCACACCGAACGACAGCCCGGTGGCCTGTAGCGCGGCACCCAGCCACGACCAGGCGAACCCCGAGTGCCCCTGCCGCTCGCTCCACGGTGCGAAGTGGTCGGAGCACATGGCGGCGTCGAAGCCGACCTGCTCGGCGTGGCACACCGCCTCCAGCAGGGCACGCGGGTGGATCTGCTCGTGGGAAGCGTGGAACGCGATCGCCGTCATGCCGGCCTCCCTACCCAGGCCGGCCCGAAAGTAAGCCGGGCTACTCGGCGTGGGCGCCGGCACCGACACCGGCCGTTCCCTCACCGATCCACACCGTCTTGACGTTGCAGAACTCGTGCATGCCCTGGGCGGACAACTCCCGGCCGTACCCGGAGTTCTTCACCCCACCGAAGGGCATTTCTGGGTACGACGTGGTCATGCCGTTGATGAAGACGGCCCCGGCCACCAGGTCGGTGGCGAAACGCTCCTGTTCCTGCGGGTCCCGGGTCCACGCGTTGGAGCCGAGCCCGAAGGCGGTGCCGTTGGCCACCTCGATCGCCTCGTCGTACGACGACACCCGGTACAACCCGGCGACCGGCCCGAACACCTCCTCGTCCCACATCCGCATGCTCCGGTCCAGGTCGGTCACGACCGTCGGCGGATAGAACCAGCCCTCCCCGGTGGGCTTCTCCCCACCGCAGAGCACGGTGGCGCCCTTGTCGACCGCGTCGCGGACCTGGGCGTCGACCTCGTCGCGGCCCCGCTCGCTGGCCAACGGTCCGACGTCGGTGTCGGCGTCCATCGGGTCGCCGACGCGCAGCGCCGACATCCGGTGCGCGAACGCCTCGGCGAAGGCCTCGTAGACGTCGGTGTGGACGATGAACCGCTTGGCCGCGATGCAGGACTGGCCGTTGTTCTGGCAGCGCGCGGTGGTGGCCACCTCGGCGGCCAGTTCCACGTCGGCCGAGGGCATCACCACGAACGGGTCGCTGCCGCCCAGTTCCAGCACCGTCTTCTTCAGTTCGCGGCCGGCGATCTGCGCGATGGATCGGCCGGCGGCCTCGCTTCCGGTCAGCGTCGCGGCGCGTACCCGGGGGTCGGCCAGGATCTGCTCGACCGCCTCGGAGCCGACCAGCAGGGTGGTGAAGGCGCCCTCGGGGAAGCCGGCGCGGCGGATCACGTCCTCCAGCAGCAGCGCGGTCTGCGGCACGTTCGAGGCGTGCTTGAGCAGCCCGGTGTTGCCGGCCATCAGCGCCGGCGCGGCGAAGCGCACGACCTGCCACAGCGGGAAGTTCCAGGGCATCACCGCGAGCACCGGCCCGATCGGCTGGTAGCGGACGAACGCCCGGATGGCGGAGACCGCCGTCGCGTCGGCCGGGACGTCGGCGAGGAACTCCGCGGCACGGGCGGCGTAGAAGCGGCAGGCGGCGGCGCACTTGCTGACCTCGGCCCTGGCGGCGGCGTACGTCTTGCCCATCTCGGTGGTCATCAGCCGGCCGATGTCGTCGCGTTCGGCCTCCATCAGGTCCGCCGCCGCGGTCAACCACTGCCCGCGTTGCTCGATCGTGGTGCCGCGCAACTGCTGGTACGCCAGGTCGGCCCGTTCGATCGCACCGCTGAGCTGCTCGTCCGACATCGGCTCGTAGGTCTTGAGCACCTGGCCGGTGAGGGGGTTCGTGGTGGCGATGGTCATCAGGGCTTTTCTCCCGTCACTCGAAGAGCGAGTGCCGTACGCCGGGCTCCTCACGGCGGCGGGCGGCACGGCGGCGTTGGATGACGGCCAGGTCGACGACCGCGACCACCGCGAAGATCACGCAGGCGACGCCGAGCCAGGCCAGTTCGGCGCGGAACGCCAGCACCGCGAAGACGACCATGGTGACGAGCCCGAAGCCGGCCAGCACGAGCCGCAGGTTGAGCGCGCTGTTCGCGTGGCCGACCGTGCCGCGGGCACGCCGGGGCTGTGATCTCGTCATCACTCCCACCTACCCGACAGCACCCGGCCTAACCGTCGGCACCGGATCCGGTGCCGTTTAACACGCTCACCGCCCCGGCGACAGGGGTCTGCCACATCTCCGACAAGGCGGCACGAACGTCACCGGACCCACGCGTACAGTCACCATGCCATTGCTGCGCGCTATGAGGCTGGGGAAGTCATGCCGGGACGCTGGACAACGGCCGCCGTCTGCCTGCTCGCGTTGGTCGCGTTGGCCTGCGAGGCGGGCGGAGAGGTGACACCACGGCCGACCGGCAGAGCCCAGCCCGGCTCCCCCAAGGTGGTCGCCGCCCTCGGTGACTCCATCACCACCGGTTTCGGCTCCTGCCTCGTGCTCACCTCCTGCGAACGCAACTCCTGGTCGACCGGGTCGGGGCTGCGGGTCGACAGCCACTACCGGCGGCTGCTCGACCGCAACCCGGGCCTGCGCGACAAGGCGTACAACCATGCCCGCCCGGGCGCCCGGGCCGCCGCGCTGGCCGGTCAGGCGGAGGCGGCGGTACGCGACCGGGCCGACTACGTGACGGTGCTGATCGGCGCCAACGACGCCTGCCGGGGCACGATCGAGGCGATGACCCCGGTGCCCGAGTTCCGGGCCGAGGTGGACCGTGGCCTGCGGGTGCTGCGCGACGGCCGTCCCAAGGCGCGGGTGCTGGTGGTCAGCATCCCCAACCTGTACCGGCTCTGGGAGGTCGGGCACGACGACTCACGGGCGGCCCGGGCCTGGCGACGCGGCGTCTGTCCGGCGCTGCTGGCCGACCCCACGTCGACGGCGGCGGCCGACCGGGCCCGCCGGGCGGCGTTCAAGGAGCGGGTCGCCGCCTACAACAGGCAACTGTCGGCAGCCTGCCGCGCCTACGGGTCCCGCTGCCGCTACGACGGCGGCGCGGTGCACCGGGTCAAGTTCGACCTGGACCTGGTCAACCCGTTGGACTACTTCCACCCCAACACGGCCGGCCAGTCCCGGCTGGCCGAGGTGACCTGGCGGTCCTCCGGCTACGCCGACTGATCGTCGGCCTCGGGAGAACGGCGGGGCTGGGGAATGTGCGGGTCACCGTGCTGGCGGTAGTGGGCGCGCGAGCGCTCGGCGAGGTTCTTGGTGGCCGAGGAGTTCGCCCAGGTGCCCAGGATGATGGCGGCACCCGGCACGATCTTGGCGAACACCCGCTTCGCGGCCCGTACCCCGGCCATCTGGGCGAGCCGGACACCCAGCCGCAGCATCGCCCGGCCGAGTGTCGTCTGGCCGCCACCGCCGAACAGCGCCCCGGCCCGTTCCCGGCCCGCCGCCACCCCCAGGGCCAGCCGGGCACTCGCCGCCGCCTTGTGCACCTTCTGCAGGACCAGCAGGTCGGCGGCGCGGTCCGGGTGCGCCGGATCGACGCCGTACGCGGCGGCGATGTGCAGCACCATGCGGGCCTGCGTCCAGGCGAGCACGCCGACGTCGAGCACCGCGCCGGGCAGCCCGGCGGCGCCGGAGACGGCACCGGAGAGCCGGGCCTGGTTGACGAACCGGCGTACCGCCTGCTCGGCGAGGGCTTCGGCGGTGACCTCGGGCCGCTGGGCGCGGGCCTGCCGGACCCAACCGGCGGCCTCCGGGCCGAGCCGGCGCACCGCCTCCAACGCGAGATGCTCGGGGGCGTACTGCGGGTCCTGACGCATCCGGTCCCAGAGGGTGACCGGTGGCGTCTCGGGGGCGTCGCCGGCGGGCCGGGGTCCCGAAGTCGCCGGGATACCGGGCTGTCCGTCGGCCGCAGCCGGGTCGCTCATCGACTCTCCCTTCCGTGGTGCCGACTCATGTGTACCCCGACACCGCAACGCCTTATTCAGGCAGGGTCGGGTCGAATCCGGGCCGCGCGGACCGGCGCGGCAGGAATGCGCCAGGATGGCGGGTACGTTCTGGCGATCGGGGAGCCGTGAACGAAGGTGACCCGTTACGCGCAACCAGGGAGGCCGCACCGGTGCTCGACCCACACGAGCTCTACGAACTCACCGACGATCTGCCCGACCTCGGACAACCGGTACTGATCCAGGCACTCACCGGTTTCGTCGACGCCGGCAACGCCAGCCGGCTGGCCCGCGAGCAGCTGCTGACCTCGCTGGAGTCCCGTCCGATCGCCCGCTTCGACCTGGACCAACTCTTCGACTACCGTTCCCGCCGCCCGGTGATGACCTTCGTGGAGGATCACTGGGAAAGCTACGACACGCCCGAGTTGGTGCTGCACCTGCTGCACGACGACGACGAGACCCCCTTCCTGCTGCTCACCGGGCCGGAACCGGACCTGCAGTGGGAACGGTTCGTCGCCGCCGTCGCCGGGCTCTCCACCCGGCTGGACGTACGCCTCACCGTCGGGCTCAACTCGATCCCGATGGCGGTGCCCCACACCCGGCCCGCCGGAGTGACCGCGCACGCCACCCGCCGCGAGCTGATCGTCGGCTACGAGCCGTGGCTGCAGCGGGTCCAGGTGCCCGGCAGCGTGGGTCACCTGCTGGAGTTCCGCCTCGGTGAGGCCGGTCGGGACGCCCTGGGCTTCGCCGCGCACGTGCCGCACTACGTGGCGCAGGCCGAGTACCCGGCCGCCGCCGAGGTGCTGCTCGCCTCGGTGTCGCGCAGCACCGGGCTGCTGCTGCCCCGCGACGGGCTGCGCTCGGCCGCCGAGGCGGTCCGGGTGGAGATCGACCGTCAGGTGGCGCAGAGCGAGGAGGCCGCCACGCTGGTCCAGGCGCTGGAGGAGCAGTACGACGCGTACGCCCGGGGTCGGGAAGGCAAGAACCTGCTGGCGGCGGAGAACGGCCCCCTGCCCACCGCGGAGGAGCTCGGCGCCGAACTGGAGCGTTTCCTCGCCGAGCAGACCCGCCCCAACAACGAATAAGGATGTAAGGAAGGGCCCCTTGTTAACGCCTGGTGCAGAGCAGGGGCCCCCTGTTAACAACCTCAGGGTGGCGGCGCACGGAGCCGCCCCCGATACGGCAGGCTGGCACCATGCGTCTGGCGACCTGGAACGTGAACTCGGTGAAGGCCCGCCTGCCCCGGCTGCTGGACTGGCTCGCCGGCACCGAGCCGGACGTGGTCTGCCTTCAGGAGACCAAGTGCCCCGACGGCGCCTTCCCGGTGGCCGAGGTGGGCGACCTGGGTTACACCGTGGCCAGCCACAGCGACGGCCGGTGGAACGGGGTGGCCATCCTGTCCCGGATCGGCCTGTCCGACGTCACTGTCGGCTTTCCCGGTGAGCCCGGCTTCCCCGAGCCCGAGGCCCGAGCCATCGCCGCTACCTGCGACGGGGTACGCGTCTGGTCGGTGTACGTGCCGAACGGCCGCGCCCCCGACGACCCGCACTACGCCTACAAGCTGGCCTGGCTGGCGGCGCTGCGGGACGCGCTGGACGCCGAACTGACCGACGGAACGGCCCTGGCGGTCTGCGGCGACTTCAACGTCGCCCCGACCGACGACGACGTGTGGGATCCGGCGCAGTTCGCCACGTCGACCCACGTCACGCCGGCCGAGCGGGCCGCCCTGGCCGCATTGCGTGACCTAGGCCTCGTCGACGTGGTGCCCACCCCGATGAAGGGGCCGCACCCGTTCACCTACTGGGACTACCGGGCCGGGATGTTCCACCAGAACAAGGGCATGCGGATCGACCTGGTGTACGCCTCGGCGCCGTTCGCCCGTACGGTCCGCTCGGCGTACGTGGACCGGGAGGCCCGCAAGGGCAAGTCGCCCTCCGACCACGCCCCGATCGTCGTCGACGCCAGCCCCACCCCGATCGTCGAGACGTTCTGACCGGGGCGAAGGACAGCTCTGCGCCGTGGCAGGCGCTGGGCGCGTCTAGGGTGAGGGCATGGCAGTCGTGAAGATCAACGCAATCGACGTACCGCCGGGGGCCGGCGAGGAGTTGGAGAAGCGGTTCGCCGCGCGGGCGCAGGCCGTGCAGAATTCGCCCGGATTCCTCGGCTTCGAGCTGCTGCGCCCGGTCGCCGGCGAGAGCCGCTACTTCGTGTACACCCGTTGGGAGAGCGAACAGGCCTACCAGGACTGGGCTGCCGGGCCCGCTCGGGCCGCGCACGCCGCCCCGCCCGGTGCCGAGCAGCGCCCGCCGGTCGCCACGGGTGCCACCCTGCTCGAGTTCGAGGTCGTCCAGCAGGTCCCCTGAGCCGCCGACCCGCGGGCCGCCCCGCTCGGGCGTGCCGATCGATGACGCCCAGGGCCTCGCCGGCCGGGGGACTTCGAGACGGACGCTAGGCGGGGCGGGTCGTGGTGTGGGTGGCGAAGGCGATGACGTTGTCGGCGTACCCGGTCGGGCCACCGATCCACTGACCGCCGCAGGTGATCAGCCGCAGGCTCGGCGGGCCGTCGTGGCCGTAGATCCGGTCGGCCGGCAGCTGGTCCTTGGGGAAGCGTTCGACGGAGTTGACCGTGAACACCGCCACCGAGCCGTCCTCCCGCTTCACCTCGATCGCGTCGCCGACACGAAGCTTGTGCAGGTCGTAGAAGACCGACGGGCCGCTCTTGGTGTCGACATGGCCGACGATGACCGCGGGACCGGGCTCGCCGGGCACCGGTCCCCGGTCGTACCAGCCGGTCTCCTCGTGCCGGCTCAACGGCGGCACGTCGATGGTGCCGTCCGGAGCGTCGCCGACCGGCTTCACCGCGGCGGAGATGTCGGCCGCCGCGACGGTGAGGCTCACCGGTCGGGGTGCGGTAGGCGCGACGGGCACGCTCCGGGTCGACGTGTCGCCACCGGCGGCGGTCGCCCACTGCAGTGGATCGCCCACGCTGCGCCCCAGCCCGGCGCCGGTGGCGAAGATACCGAGCAGGACGAGCACCACCGCCAACGGCAGTGACCAGGGGCTACGGCCTGATCGGGTGTCCCGTCGAGCCGGCTTGGCGGTCGAGGGCTTACCGGCGTAACCGCTCAGCCGGGGCGGTCTGGCGGAGCCACGCGCCGGGTGGCCGGCAGGTGCCGGACGCTCGGCGGTCGGTGGTGCCGGACGGCCGGTGGTCGGAGGCGCCGGACGCTTGGTGGTCGGTGGTGCCGGGCGCTCGGTGGTCGGTGTCTGCGGCACGAAGAGGTCGGGGTGGGGGCCGGTCGACCGCCGCGCCGGGTCCCCGGCGGGCGGCACGAACATCTCGGGTCGGGGTACGGGGCTCGGCCGGCTACCCGGCGCTCGGCCGGTGCGTACGCCTCCGATGCCTCGCACCGCGCCGGCCGACCGTGAGGTACGGGCGGAGTTGGTGGGGCGGGGTGCCCTTGCCGCGGCCACGGCGGGTCACCGACCGGTCTGGCGACGCCGGGCGGCCACGACCCAGAGGATCATGCCGCTGACGGTCAACGCGAGCCCGCCGGGCAGCAGCAGACCGGAGGTACCCCCGGCCCCGCCACCGAATCCGGTGGCCGGTCCCCGGCTGGGTTTGACGGCGCGGACCACCTGGAGCATCGTCGAGGCACTCTCCCCGCCCCGGCACTCCAGCTTGACCCGGTAGTTGCCGGGCAGCACCCGGTCCTTCACCTGAGCGGTGCCGGTCAGCAGCCCACGTTGCGGCTGCACGGCGACCCGGCCGAAGGCGTCCGACACCGCGATGGCGCCGACGGAGTTGTCCTGGCAACTGGCCCGCAGGCCGACCAGATGTCCCGGTTCCACGGTGCTCGGGCTGACCTCGATGAACACGTTCGGGCCCGGCTGCTGCGGGGCGGCGACCGGAGGCTGCAGGGCGGCGACCGGCTGCGTCGCGGCATGGGCGGCGACCGGCTGGGCCACGGCGTGGGTGGCGGCCGGGCCGGCGGCTCGGGCGGGCGTCGGAGCCCCGACCAGGGCCACGGCGAGCAGCGGGGCGACGGTGACGAGGATGAGCGGGGCCGCGAAAGTGGCGGCCGACAGCGCTGGGCGAGTACGGGTCACTGACACGATGCCCCCTCCCGGCGCGACGGAGCAGTCGCCGGGCGCCGCCGGACACCCGGTCTGCCGTACGGGATGATGGTCTCACCCCCGGTCGTACATCACATCCGATCCGGCACCGTGCTCGCGTAAGCTCGGTTCGCTGTGACCTCCACCGAACCGATCTCCGCAGGCGCCGCGCCGCATCCGGCGCGGGCGATCCGCACCTTCCATCCGCGGCGCGGCCGCATGAGCGACCGGCAGACGACGGCGCTGCAACAGCTCTGGCCGGTGTACGGCCTGCGCGTTGGCGATGCCGTGTCGTCCGATCCTGCCGTGCCGTTCGATGCTGCCGGGCTCTTCGGCCGCCGGGCTCCGCTGGTGGTGGAGATCGGGTCCGGCATGGGTGACACGACGGTCGAGATGGCCGCCGCCGACCCGGATCGAGACTATCTGGCGGTCGAGGTGCACACGCCCGGAATCGCCAACCTGCTGGACCTGGTACACCGGCGTGAGCTGCGCAATGTCCGCATCGCCGAGGGCGACGCGGTGGAGTTGATGCGGGCCATGCCGGCGGACTCGCTGGACGCGGTGCACGTCTTCTTCCCGGACCCGTGGCCCAAGTCCCGGCACCACAAGCGGCGGCTGATCCAGCCGACGCACGTCGCGTTGCTGCGCTCCCGGCTGGCCGTCGGCGGCACGCTGCACTGCGCCACCGACTGGGCGGAGTACGCCGAGGCGATGCGGGCCACGCTGGATGCCGACCCGGGCCTGGTCAACCTGCACGACGGGTACGCGCCTCGGCCCGCCCACCGGCCGGTGACCCGGTTCGAACGGCGGGCGCTGCGCGTCGGCCGCCCGATCGCCGACCTGATCTACCGCCGCCGCTGAGAGGTAAGGAAGGGCCCCTTCTTAACGCCTCGTGCGGTAAAGGGGGCCCCTATTAACGAACCGGCCCGGCGAAACCGGTCACCCCATTGGCGTCGGAGGGCATGATCCAGGCACGATGGAGCGGCCATGACACTCACCGCCGCGCTGCCGAAGTCCGCCGACCCCGACACCCTCTACGACGCGTTCGCCAGTTGGGCGTCCGAGCGCGGCCTCGACCTCTATCCCCATCAGGAGGAGGCGGTCATCGAGATCGTCTCCGGCGCCAACGTGATCATGAATACGCCGACCGGCTCGGGCAAGAGCCTGGTCGCGATCGCGGCGCACTTCGCCGCGCTGGCCGACGACCGGACGACCTTCTACACCGCGCCGATCAAGGCCCTGGTGTCGGAGAAGTTCTTCGCGCTCTGCGAGGTCTTCGGCGCGGAGAACGTCGGCATGCTCACCGGCGACGCGAGCGTCAACGCCGACGCGCCGATCATCTGCTGCACGGCGGAGATCCTGGCCAACCTGGCGCTGCGGGAGGGCTCCCGGGCCGACGTCGGCCAGGTGGTCATGGACGAGTTCCACTTCTACGCCGAACCGGACCGGGGCTGGGCCTGGCAGGTACCGCTTATCGAGTTGCCCCAGGCGCAGTTCATCCTGATGTCGGCCACGCTGGGCGACACCACCCGGTTCGTCGACGACCTGGCCCGGCGTACCGGCCGGTCCACCGCCGTCGTCCGCTCCGCCGAGCGGCCGGTCCCGCTGCTCTTCTCGTACGCGATGACGCCGCTGCACGAGACGCTCGAGGAACTGCTGGAGACCAAGCAGGCCCCGGTCTACGTCGTGCACTTCACTCAGGCCGCCGCGTTGGAACGCGCCCAGGCGCTGATGAGCGTGAACGTCTGCACCCGCGCCGAGAAGGACATGATCGCCCAGGCGATCGGCAGCTTCCGGTTCACCTCGGGTTTCGGCAAGACGCTGTCGCGGCTGGTCCGCCACGGCATCGGCGTGCACCACGCCGGCATGCTGCCCAAGTACCGCCGGCTGGTGGAGACCCTGGCCCAGGCCGGGCTACTCAAGGTCATCTGCGGTACGGACACCCTCGGCGTCGGCATCAACGTGCCGATCCGTACGGTGCTGTTCACCGGCCTGTCCAAGTACGACGGGGTGCGTACCCGCCTGCTCAAGGCCCGCGAGTTCCACCAGATCGCCGGGCGGGCCGGCCGGGCCGGCTTCGACACCATCGGCCGGGTCGTGGTGCAGGCCCCCGAACACGTCATCGAGAACGTCAAGGCGCTCGCCAAGGCCGGTGACGACCCGAAGAAGCGCCGCAAGGTGGTGAAGAAGAAGCCGCCGGAGGGGTCGATCGGCTGGGGCGAGCCGACCTTCCAGCGGCTGGTCGAGGCCGAGCCGGAACCGCTGACCTCCAGCTTCCAGGTCAGCCACTCGATGCTGCTCAACGTCATCGGCCGCCCCGGTGACGCGTTCGCCGCCATGCGGCACCTACTCACCGACAACCACGAGGACGCCGCCGCCCAGCGCCGGCACATCCGCCGGGCCATCGCCATCTACCGGGCACTGAAGGCCGGCGGAGTGGTCGAGGAACTGCCCGAGCCGGACGAGACCGGCCGACGGGTCCGGCTCACCGTCGACCTGCAACTCGACTTCGCGCTCAACCAGCCGCTGTCGCCGCTGGCCCTGGCCACCATCGAACTGCTGGACAGCGAGTCCCCGTCGTACGCCCTCGACGTGCTGAGCGTGATCGAGTCGATCCTCGACGACCCCCGCCAGGTGCTCTCCGCGCAGCAGTTCAAGGCCCGCGGTGAGGCGGTCGCCGCGATGAAGGCCGAGGGCATCGAGTACGAGGCTCGCCTCGAACTGCTCGACGAGGTGACCTGGCCCAAGCCGCTTGCCGAACTGCTGGACAACGCGTACGAGATGTACCGGCAGGGCCACCCGTGGGTCGCCGACCACCAGCTCTCCCCCAAGTCGGTGGTCCGCGACATGTACGAGCGTGCGATGACCTTCACCGAGTTCGTGCAGTTCTACTCGCTGACCCGCTCGGAGGGCCTGGTGCTGCGGTACCTGGCCGACGCGTACAAGACGCTGCGGCAGACCGTGCCCGAGGAAGCCAAGACCGACGAGCTGATCGACCTGATCGAGTGGCTCGGCGAACTGGTCCGCCAGGTCGACTCCAGCCTCATCGACGAGTGGGAACGGCTGCGCAACCCCACCGACCTACCGGACGTCGCCGCCGCCCTGGACGACCGTCCCACGGCGGTCACCCGCAACGCCCGCGCCTTCCGGGTCCTCGTCCGCAACGCCCTGTTCCGTCGGGTCGAGCTGGCGGCGCTACGCCACTGGAACGCCCTCGGTGAGCTGGACTCCTCCGCCGGCTGGGATGCCGACGCCTGGGCCGACGCGCTGGAGCCCTACTTCGACACGTACGACGAGATCGGCACCGGCCCGAACGCCCGCGGCCCGGCGCTGCTCATGATCGAACAGGGTCGGGAGCGCTGGACGGTACGGCAGATCCTCGACGACCCCGACGGCGACCACGACTGGGGCATCAGCGCCGAGGTCGACCTGGCCGCCTCCGACGAAGCCGGCACCGCGATCATCCGCATCACCAACGTCGGCCAACTCTGACCCCACCCAACAACCAACCGACCGGCCGGCACCTCACCGACACGCCTCACCCGGCACGACACGCCTCGTTGATCAAGAGGTTTGCGTCAGGAAATCGGCGATCGCCGACGCAAACCTCTTGATCAACCGTGTTGGGTTACCGCTGTTGTTGGTCGTGGTGGCCGGTGCCGGCGGTTCCGCAGGGGTGGGAACGGAGGACCGGCCCACCCCTGCGGTCGACAGGCATCGGTCAGTCGCGTGGGGCCTGGAAGGCCACGCGGCGACGACGGAACATCACGAAGAGCACCGCGCCGAGCGCCAGCACGGCGGCACCGACACCGGCCACGGCGGCGGCCGGAGCGCCGGTCACCGGCAGGCCACCGCCGGAACCGCCGTCGCCGTCACCGGTGTCGATGACGATGCGGGCGGTGTTGTTCTCCGGCTTCGACTCGGTGGAGTACATGGCGCCGTCGACCACGATGGTGCCGTCCGTACCCGGCGTTGACTTGATCTTCAGCTGGACGGTCGCCTTGATCCGGCCACGGCCGGACGCGATGCTCGGGAACTCGCTCTCGAAGTTGCAGCGCAGCTTCTTCGACTCGGGCAGCGTCCCGCCCGGCTCGCCGTCGGTGTAGCACCACTCGGCGGGCAGCAGCACCGTGCCGCTCGGCGCGGTGATGAGCACGCCCGGGCCACCCCCGTCGGAGGGACCGTGGTTGACGACCTCGTAGGTCAGGTCGACCGTCTCACCCACGGCGCCCTTGACAGCCGGGGCGGTGACAGCGACGTCGATGGTGTTCTTCTTGCTCCAGAACCGGAAGTCCGCGTAGTTGTCCGACTCGTCGAGCTCCCACTGTGCGGTGGACTGGCGGGCCACCTTGGCATCCGCGGCCTTGACCTGCATGGCCTTGACGGCGGCAGCGAAGGACGGGCCCGTACCCTTGCTCCGCTCGACCTTCTTCGCCGCTCGCGACTCCCCCGCCAGGGCGACGCTGACGTAGCCGTAGTGCTCGCCGGGACCGGACAGGTTGCGACCGAAGGTGACGTTGAAAATCGACTCGCCGGTCTCGTCGTCGAACAGCAGCAGCCCTTCACCCGGTTCGAGGGTCAGCGGCAGGACGCAGGTGACTTCGCTGGGCCCGTACACATAGGGCGCCCCGACATCGTCGGGGTAGTAGTCGGCGTACGTGCAGTCGCTGTAGCGCTCGACGAAGGTGGCGCCGGTGGTCAGGCTGACGGTGAACGTGAAGTCCGTGGCGGCGGTGTCGCCCTCGTTGAACACGCCACTGTAGAGCGGCACCGTGTCACCGGGTCCGACCCGGTCGGACTTGTCGTTGAGGTCCGCGGCGGCGGCCACCAGATCTGGCCCGGATGCGACCACCGTGACCGGGAAGGTCGTGGTGTTGTCGTCCGGGTTCGCGTCCTCCTCCGCGCTGGCGATGGTCACGGAGACCGAGCCGGCATCGCCGGACTTGGCTCCCTGACGACTGGCCAACGACACCGGGTAGAGGGTGTCGACCTGCCCGGCGAGGAGCACACCGACATTGCAGGTGATCTTCTTGTCGGCGAGCTTGCAGTTGTCGACCCAGTCCGGCGCGGTCGCGACGACCGCGTCGGCGAGCTTGCTCAGGTCGATGGTGACGGTGACCGCGCTCGCGTCCGCCTCGCCGTAGTTGTACACGTACATGCCGACGGTGGTGCCGCTGTTGTCGACCTCCGCGACCGGCTCCTGGGTGAAGGAGACGAACAGGTCGGGACGCGCGTCTGCGGCGTGCGCCACGGGGACGGAGCCGAAGAGCGCCGCCGTCGTCAGCACCGCCGTGCCCACGGCAAGACGTGGCCAACGAGCCATGAGGGATGTCATATGGGTACTCCGGGAGAGAAATGGGGAAGCCCGGACTTTAGACGATCTCCGAGCAACGCGTTGTCCCGTGCGCAGGGCGTGCCGCACCGGACCTGTCCGGTCCACGAGTAGGTGGCCAGCGGTCGGCGTTGTGACCAGGCCATAGACACTTGCCCGCGGAGCGGCCCCGTCGATTCGTCCGGATCTAGTTGGCCATTTCCTCGTGCGCTGAGAGGGGCGAGGTCGCGGTCATTGGTGGTGTGCCGTGTCGATGATGAGGTCGGCGCGGTCGCGGGTGCCGTCGGAGGCGAAGAACTCTTCTTCCTCGGCCATCCACTTCTGCCAGAGCTCCTCTGCGCCGGCGAAGGAACGGTCGCGGGCGAGGCCGCGCGCCAGCCGCAACGGTGCGGGTGCGTCGACCCAGATGGCGTAGGCGAGTCGACTGATCGTCGCGCGCCGCGTGCAGGTGACGCCTTCGAAGATCATGGCGGGCGCCCAGGGCTGCGTCTTCCACTCGCCAAGGGTGTTGCCGTACCAATCCGTCCAGTCTCTCGCCTGATAGTGGGCTTCCTCGCCGCGAAGCAGCGGCGTGAGTACCTGGGCGTCGAAGCGTGGCCACCATCCGGCGAAGTTGTCCCACGACACGAAATCGTCAATCTCGATGATCGGCGCATTGAGCACCTTGGAAAGGTCGCGGGCGAGGTGGCTCTTTCCAGAGCCGCTCGGCCCATCGATGCCGACGATGCGTATGCCGTTGACCGGCTCGCGAGAGGTAACGGCGGCGGCGACCTGATCCACGATGTCGATGGCCATGGGTGCAGCCTAGAGAATGGTCAGCCGTGACTCGCGGCGTTGCCACGGGCTGCTTTTCAGCTGGACGGCGAGGGAGCGATCGTCGTCTTGTTCCGTTGTTCCGTTGGTCCGGCGGAAGGCCCAGGAGTTCGGCCAGGGTTGGTTCTGGAACCTCGACGAGGGGTGGTGGGATGCCCGGTGTTCGCAGTTCACGGACGTTGAAGGGCGGGAGGTTCCAGGCAGCGACGAGGAGGTTGTTCTTGGCGGACTCACGGACCGCTCGCCGAAGGTGGGCGGCTTCGCGCTGCTTCACTTCGGCTCCGGAGCGGGTGGCGAGGTTGAGGTTGTGCACTTCGTCAACGAGGACCAGGTCGACACCGACATGGGTTGCGGTGACGCAGACAGCGTTGACGACTTCGGTGAGGTTGGCCCGGTTGGTGAGGGGCAGGCCGAGGAAGCGGGCGAACTCGACGGCCAGCATCCGCGGGGTGGCTGCGGGCGGGACGGTGACATCGTCTCGCGGGCACGGTTGGCCGCGAGCGGACGATACGGCGTCATTGACCGAGTCCGGACCCGTGCGGCGGATCAGCGGCGAGGCATGGGTCGTACGGTGATGACCATGCTCGGCAATCGAGCGCTCGACGAGGGCCTGACCACAGGGCTGCTATCCGCCACCGCCGAAGGACGGGGGCTGTACTCCGCGCTGGGCTGGGAGATCCGCGGCGAGCTGGCCGGGGCATTCCGATCGCCATGACCAAGGCATCAGCGCCCATCGGCGCACTCTTGGGTTCAGCGCGAGCAGCATCCCGCAGCCGCGCCGCTGGCCACTTACAAGCGGACGCAGACCAGGCCGTTGGCCAACTTCGGCCGGACTGGCCAACTATCGCCGGACGCGACAAGCCGGCCCGTTTTCTCCCCTGGGCGATGTCAGACCCGTCGATTAGAATGTATGTACTAATCGAGTTCCTGACCTGGGAGGATGCTCGTGACCGCACCCATCTCCGCCCCCCTCACGCCGTACGCCACCCTCCTCGGTTTCACCCGCTACGTCGACCGCACCGGGCCGACCAAAGCCAACTTCGTCGGCGGCCTGCGTCGACAGCGGGCCAGCCGCTCCGGCTTCAACCCGCACGGCCAGTTCGTCAAGGCGCTCAAGGCCGACATCGCCTTCCACACCGGCGGCACCCATCTAACGCAGGTGGTCGACGTGGTCAAGCCCCGGTGGCGCCCCCTTTACCAGGCGCTGGTGCCGGGCGCCACGGCCTGGCTGCACTCCCTGGGCGAGCCGCGCGAGGTGGACCTCGCCCAGACCCGTGACGCTCTCGCCCTGCTCGGCGATCTACCCGTCAAGATCAACCCCCATTTTGGCGTACGCCATTCCGACGGCCGCGCCGAAGCGGTCCGGCTGCACTTCGACGAGACCCCGCCCAGCGAGGAGGCCGCGCTCGCCACCCTGCACCTGATGGCCCGGCACATGGATGCCGTCCTGCCGCACGCCGAGCCGATCCTGGTCGACATACGCCGGGGCGTCACCCACCGGATGCCCGAAAGCGCCAAGTCCGACGAGATCGAACGCTGGCTCGCCGGCGAAGCCGCCGCCTTCCGCGCCATCTGGTCCGCCGCCGCGTAACCCCTACCCCTACCCCGCGCCCTCCCCGCACCCCGGCATTCCCGCACAGCAATCCCGAGGGCTACGCCCGGCCACCACGCCCTCCGCGCTTCCACACCCCGGCACCCCACACCCCGGAACCCGGCACTCCCGCGCCCCGGCACCCCGCGCCCCCGCGCCCCGGACCCCCGCCCATGCAACTTCGGGGAAGGTGCTGCCTCTGTCAGCACCGAGGCGACATCTTCCCCGAAGTTGCATTACTGCGTCTCGTCGGCGTTCGCGTTGCGGTGCAGGGGTTATCCGCAGGGGGTGTCGAGAGTGGGTCGACTCGTCCAGAGTGGATGCCATGCCGACATCCGCGCGGCGCCCGCCGCAGCTACGCGGGCGCGTCTTCCGAGGGTCCCGTGCCGTGGCCCGAGGGCTGCTCACCCGGGGTGAGCTGCGCAGCAAGGCATGGCGGACGATCTTCCGAGACGTGTACGCCGACGCCCAGCTCACGGTCTCGCGCCGCACCCGGTGTCGGGCCGCAGCGCGGTGGCTGCTCCCACCCGGTGCGGCGATCGCCGGGCGCAGCGCCGCGGCACTGTTCGGTGCCGGATTCGTCGCCGACGCCGAACCGCTCGACGTGCTGGTGCCCGCCGGGCAACGCTTCGGGCCCGTCGCCGGTCTCGCCGTGCACACCGCCGAGGTCGACCGGTTCGAGGTGCAGTCGCACGATGGAATGTCGGTCACCACGCCGCTGCGGACCTGCTGGGATCTGGCCCAGTGGCTCGATCTGGAAGAAGCCGTGGTCGTGGTGGACCGACTGCTCGACCGTCGGCTGGTGCGCTCCGAACAGCTGCGGGACCTGGCGCACAACCGTCGCGGTGCGCGGGGCTGGAAACGCATGCTGCGGGTAGCGGAGCTGGTCGATGCCGGCGCGGAGTCGGCACAGGAGTCACGGCTTCGGGTGCGGCTCGTGCTGGCCGGCGTCCCACAGCCGGTCACTCAGTTCGTAGTACAGCGAGACGGTCGATTCATCGCCCGAGTCGACCTCGCCTGGCCGCACCTGCGGATCGCGGTCGAATACGACGGCCTCTGGCACGACCACCCGGAGCAGTTGCACCGCGACCGCCGCCGTCTCAACCGCCTGCTCGGCGAGGACTGGATCGTCTTGCACGTGACAGCCCGACGCCTCCGCGAAGACTTCGACGGCTTCCTCACCGAACTCCGCCAAGCAATCCACACCCGCACCCGCTGACCCCAAGCCCCGCCCCACAGCGCTGTGGCTAAGCCCCACGCCCGGAGCCCTCTCCGCGGAGCCCTGTCCGCAGAGCCCTGCGCCCCAACGCCTTCGTGCCGGACGACGGCTGCCCCGGGAGAAGCGCGCGGCGGCGCAGCAAGCGCTGCACCCCAAGCGCTGCGCCCCAAGCGCTGCACCCCAAGCGCTGCACCCCAAGCGCTGCGCAACTTCGGGGAAGATGTCGCCTCGGCGTGGGCGGAGGCAGCATCTTCCCCGAAGTTGCATAGCCAGCTTGGCTGCGGCGGGCAGTGGTGGGGCAGTGGGGATGCCCACGGGTGGTGGGGGATGCCCGTGGGTGGTTGGGATGCCCTGCGGGTGGTTGGGGGTGTCAGTGGGGGGTGGTTGGGGGGAGGTCGGCGATCGAGACGACTTGGGGGGTGTCGAGGGGGCCGACGATCACGCGCAGCGACGGAAGAAGGTCGCCCAGGAGTTGGCGGCATGCGTCGCAGGGAGCGACCAGGGACCGGCCGCGGTCACCGACCGTGACGATGGTTTCCAGTGCACCCACGCCTTGGGTGACGGCGGCGCCGATCGCGACGACCTCGGGGCAGGCACCGCCGGTCGCGTGCACCACGTTCACGGCGGAGACGACCCGACCGTCGGCGGTACGGGCCGCTGTGGCGAGAGTGTGGGCCGCGCTGCGGCAGCGCAGCTTCGCCACCGCGCTGGCGGCCTGCACCAACGCCCGATCGGTGTCACGCATCGTCATCGGCTTCCCCGTGTTTCACTCTCCGCTCGATGCACAACGATAGACCGACACCCCGCCACCCCCGCCGCACCCTGCCGCCCCCGGAAGCGCGCTGCGGGTGGTGGTGGACGACGGCATGTCACGTCAGCGCCCTTTGCTCTGCTTCACCCCACGCATCGGTTAGCGGCCACATCCGTTGCGCCGGTTGAAGCAGAGCAAAGGGGTGCCGCGGACCACCTGGCCACCGCTCCGGCGGCCAGAACCAGGGCAGCCAAGCTCAGGGCAGCCCGAACCAGGACGGCCAGACTCAGGACGCCCAGGCTCGGGGCTGCCAGACCCAGGACGGCCAAGCTCAGGACGGCCAGACCCAAAACGGCCAGGCTCGGGGCGGCGCGGGGTAACCCGGAGGCGGGGCGGCGGCGGGCTGCCTATCCTTGGGCACGACATGCAGAATCCAGTCTCACCTGCCGCGACCGACCCGATCCGCGCGTTGCAGCGTCGCCTTCCCCCGTTGATGTTCCGTGACCAGCGTCAGCTGCGCCGGCGGCTGGACGGGGTGCGCAGGCTGCGCGACCCGCAGCGGCAGGAGTCGGCGCTGGCCGAGATCGCGGCCGAGGTGGCCGTGGCGGAGGGCCGGTTGGAACGACGCCGGGCCGCGCTGCCGAAGATCACCTATCCGCCGGCGTTGCCGGTCAGCGAGCGTAAGGACGATATTGCCGAGGCGATCCGCGATCACCAGGTGGTGATCGTGGCCGGCGAGACCGGGTCGGGGAAGACCACCCAGTTGCCGAAGATCTGCCTGGAGTTGGGGCGTGGGATCAGCGGGCTGATCGGGCACACGCAGCCCCGTCGGCTGGCCGCGCGTACGGTGGCGGATCGGATCGCCGAGGAGTTGGGCACCGAGCTGGGTGACGTGGTCGGCTACAAGGTGCGCTTCACCGATCAGGTCAGTGAGCAGAGCCTGGTCAAGTTGATGACCGACGGCATCCTGCTGGCCGAGTTGCAGAACGACCGGATGCTGCGCCAGTACGACACGCTGATCATCGACGAGGCGCACGAGCGCAGCCTCAACATCGACTTCATCCTGGGCTATCTCAAGCAACTGCTTCCCCGCCGACCCGATCTCAAGGTGATCATCACCTCGGCGACGATCGAGACCGACCGGTTCGCCCGGCACTTCGCGGGGCCGCCGACCGAGGAGCATCCCGAGGGCGTACCGGCGCCGGTGGTCGAGGTGTCCGGGCGGACGTACCCGGTCGAGGTGCGCTACCGGCCGCTGGTCGAGGTGGCGGAGGCCGACGAGGAGGAGGCGGACGAGGAGAACGTCCGCGACCAGATCCAGGCCATTGGTGACGCGGTCGAGGAGTTGGCCGCCGAGGGGCCCGGCGACATCCTGGTCTTCCTCAGCGGGGAACGGGAGATCCGGGACACCGCGGACGCGCTGGGCAAGCTGGTACAGAACAAGCGGTCCCTGCTCGGCACCGAGATCCTGCCGTTGTACGCCCGGCTGAGCGTCGCCGAGCAGCATCGGGTCTTCGCCCCGCACGGCGGTCGGCGGGTGGTGTTGGCGACGAATGTCGCGGAGACCTCGCTGACCGTGCCGGGCATCAAGTACGTGGTGGACCCGGGCACCGCCCGGATCTCCCGCTACTCACAGCGGCTGAAGGTGCAGCGGCTGCCGATCGAACCGGTGTCGCAGGCCAGCGCCAACCAGCGCAAGGGGCGCTGTGGGCGTACCTCGGACGGTATCTGCATCCGGCTCTACGACGAGCAGGATTTCCTGTCGCGGCCCGAGTTCACCGACCCGGAGATCCTGCGGACCAACCTGGCCTCGGTCATCCTCCAGATGACCGCGATCGGTCTGGGCGACATCGCCGCCTTCCCGTTCATCGAACCGCCGGATCGGCGCAACATCACCGACGGGGTCAACCTGCTGCACGAGCTGGGTGCCCTGGACCCGACCGAGACCGACCCGGAGCGGCGGCTCACCGCGCTCGGGCGGCGGCTGGCCCAACTGCCGGTCGACCCCCGGCTCGCGCGGATGGTGCTCGAAGGGGAGCGCAACGGCTGTGCCACCGAGGTGATGGTGATCGCCGCCGCGTTGTCGATCCAGGACCCGCGTGAGCGGCCGGCCGACAAGCAGGCCCAGGCCGACCAAGCACACGCCCGGTTCGCCGACAAAGAGTCGGACTTCGTGGCGTTTCTGAACCTGTGGCGGTATCTGCGGCAGCAGCAGAAGGACCTGTCCTCCAGCGCGTTCCGTCGGATGTGCAAGGCCGAGTACCTCAACTACCTGCGGGTACGCGAGTGGCAGGACATCGTCAGCCAGTTGCGCCAGGTGTTGCGTACCGCCGATTCGGAGGGCCGGGGGCGCGGACGGCGAGGCGCCGACGACGACGCCCCGCGCGGAGGCGGGCGACGCCAGTCCGGGGCGGACCTGCCGGAGGAGATCGACACCCCGAAGGTGCACCAGTCGCTGCTGCCCGGCCTGCTGTCGCACGTCGGGCTCAAGGATGCCCAGAAGAACGAGTACCTGGGGGCCCGGGGGGCGAAGTTCGGGCTGTTCCCCGGCTCGGCGCTGTTCAAGAAACCGCCGCGCTGGGTGATGGCCGCCGAGTTGGTGGAGACCTCCCGGCTGTGGGGTCGGGTGAACGGACGGATCGAACCCGAGTGGGTCGAACCGCTGGCCCAGCACCTGGTCAAACGCAGCTACAGCGAGCCGCACTGGGAGAAGAAGCAGGCGGCGGTGATGGCGTACGAGAAGGTGACGCTCTACGGCGTACCGCTCGTCACCTCTCGCAAGGTCAACTTCGGCCGGATCGATCCGGTACTGAGCCGGGAGTTGTTCATCCGGCACGCGCTGGTCGAGGGCGACTGGTCCACCCACCACCAGTTCTGGCGGGACAACGAGCGACTGCGTACCGAGTTGGAGGAGCTGGAGAGCCGGGCCCGGCGGCGCGACATCCTGGTCGACGACGAGACGATCTTCCAGTTCTACGACGAGCGGATTCCCGCCGACGTGGTCTCCGGGCGGCACTTCGACACCTGGTGGAAGAAGACCCGTCGGGAGCAGCCGGACCTGCTCACCTTCACCCGTGAGCTGCTGGTCAACGCCGGTCGTGGCGGGGTGGACGAGGCGGACTTCCCCGACCAGTGGCGCACCGAGGGTGTCGAGCTGCCGTTGACGTACACCTTCGAGCCCGGCTCCCCGGCCGACGGGGTGACCGTCGACATCCCGCTGCCGCTGCTCAACCAGGTGCCGGCGGAGAGCTTCGACTGGCAGGTGCCGGGTCTGCGGGAGGAACTGGTCATCGCGTTGATCCGTTCGCTGCCCAAGCCGGTGCGGCGCAACTTCGTACCGGTGCCGGACTTCGCCCGCGCCGCGCTGGCCGCGATCACGCCCGGCGAGGAGCCGCTGCTGGACGCGCTGGCCCGGCAGTTGCGCCGGATGACCGGGGTGACCGTGCCCCGCGAGGCCTGGGATCTGAGCAAGCTGCCGGCGCACCTGCGGGTCACCTTCCGGGTGCTCGGCGACGACGACAAGCCGGTCGCCGAGGGCAAGGATCTGCCGGCCCTGCAACGCCGACTCAAGGCGGAGGTACGCCAGGTGGTGGCCGCCGCCGCGCCGGATGTGGCGCGCACCGGGCTGACCGGCTGGGAGATCGGCACCCTGCCGCGCACCATCGAGCAGGTGCGGGCGGGGTACGCGGTGACCGCGTACCCGGCGCTCGTGGACGAGGGTGCCACGGTCGGCGTACGGGTCTTCGACTCGCCGGGCGAGCAGGAGGCCGCGCACTGGGCGGGTACCCGGCGGCTGCTGCGGCTGACCGTGCCGTCACCGGCCAAGTTCCTTCAGGGCCGGCTCTCCAACGAGGCGAAGCTGGCGTTGTCGCGCAATCCGCACGGCGGGGTGCAGGCGCTGATCGAGGACGCCACCGGCGCGGCGATCGACAAGCTGATCGGTGACGCCGGCGGCCCGGTCTGGGACGCCGAGGGTTTCACCGCGCTGCGGGACAAGGTTCGCGCCGATCTGGTGGACACCGTGGTGGAGGTGATGGAGCGGGTCCGGGCGGTGCTCGCCGCCGCGTACGCGGTGCAGCAGCGGCTCGGCGCGACGAAGAACCTGGCCGTGGTGGCCGCCCTGGCCGACATCCGTAACCAGCTCACCGGGCTGGTGCACGCCGGGTTCATCACCGAGGTCGGTTACGCCCGGCTGTCCGATCTGCTGCGCTACCTGACCGCCATCGAGCGGCGGCTGGAGCGGCTGCCCGGCAATCCGCCCCGGGACAAGCAGTTGCAGGACCGGATCGCGGTGGTCCAGCGGGAGTACGACGAGATGCTCGCCGCACTCCCGCCGGCCCGACGTGACTCCGTCGCCGTACGGCAGATCCGCTGGATGATCGAGGAGCTGCGGGTGAGCGTCTTCGCGCAGGCCCTGGGCACTCCGTACCCGATCTCGGAGCAACGCATCTACCGGGCCATGGACGACGCCGAAGGGCGCTGAGTGCTCAGCCGACCTGCACCGGGAAGTCCCAGCCGACGGGCAGATCCGCCACCGTACGGGTCAGTTCAGCGCCCGCCGAACGGGGCTCCGGGCAGGTCGTGCCCCACCATTCCCGGTTCTCCCGGTACCAGTGGAAGACCTCGATCAGCCCGTCGTCGAAACTGATCTGCGGTTCGTAGCCCAACTCCTCGGAGATCTTGCGGAAGTCCAGCGAGTAGCGCTGGTCCTGCACCTTCCGGTCGGCGACGTGCCGGACGCGGTCCCAACCGGCGCCGGCCAGTTGCAGGATCCGCCCGGCCAGGTCCCGGTTGGTCAACTCGATGTCGCCGCCGATGTTGTAGACCTCGCCGGCCCGTCCCTTGGCCAGCACGAGGGCGATGGCCCGGCAGTGGTCGTCGACGTGCAACCATTCCCGCACCGCGCTGCCGTCGCCGTGCAGGGTGACGTCCCGGCCGGAGAGCAGGCTGGTCACGAAGCGCGGAATGACCTTCTCCACGTGCTGGTACGGCCCGTAGTTGTTGGCACATCTGGTGATCGACACGTCGAGGTCGTAGGTCCGCCAGTAGGAGCGCACCACGCAGTCGCTCGCGGCCTTGGAGGCGGCGTACGGGGAGTTCGGTTCGAGCAGGCAGCGTTCGTCCCAGGAGCCCTCCGCGATCGAGCCGTACACCTCGTCGGTGGAGACGTGCACGACGCGGCTCACCCCACTGCGGACGCATTCGGCCATCAGCCGGTGGGTGCCAATCACGTTGCTCTCGAAGAACGGCGCCGGGTCGTCGATCGACCGGTCGACGTGCGACTCGGCCGCGAAGTGCACCACCACGTCGTGGCCGGGCACCACCTCGCGAAGCAGTGACGCGTCGGCGACGTCGCCGCGGATGAAGGTCAGCCGCGGATGGGTGGCGGGCAGGTTCCTGCGGTCACTGGCGTACGTGAGTTTGTCCAGCACTGTGACGGCGCTGCCTTCGAAGCCGAGGTAGCGTCCCTCCAGTAGGCACCGGGTGAAGTGAGACCCGATGAAGCCAGCGCCACCGGTCACCAGGATCCTCATGTATGTGGCCTCCCTGCCACGCGAATCCGCGCATCGTCTGTCCACCCCCGGGCTATCCGGGTGGCCCGCCATCTCACCCACCCTGTGGTCGCGCCGCGCCCGCAGATGGTTTGCCGCTAAAGCGACAAAAAAGGGACAAGCCCTCGTGCAAGACCTCACGATAGGTGACGAGCGTGCTGCCGGTGGTGGATATTGGGAGCTTAAGGACGAATTAAACGTCGGGCGGCACAACCGGACAGAGAGCTCGGTCCGAACGGCGGCGTACGACCGGCAGTCAGTGGTAGGACGGGCGCGGCGGGACCCGCGCCTACCCCGCCGTGGACGGCATCGAGGGGCGCCGACGTCCGTTGAGGAGCACCCGGAGCATCACCCCCGGGCCGAGCAGCCGGGCCGGCGGATCGATCAGGTTGATCACCCGCAGGAAGGCGGCGCCGAGCGCCACGTCGTGCGCGGCCGCCGCGTGCAGCCGGGACAGGTAGGCGTTGACGAACCGGACCTTGCGGGTACGACGCCCGGTGACTCCGGGAAAGCGCAGGTCGGTGCCGGCGGCGATGGACCAGGGCGCGTCGATCACGCGCGCCGCCCGCCGGAAGAACCGCCGGGCCAACCGGTGCCGCCCGCCGCGGGCGAGCAGCCGGCGCAGCAGCAACGCCTGTACGGCGGCGACGGTGATGCCCTGCCCGTAGACCGGGTTGAGGCTGCACAGCGCGTCGGCGAAGACCAGGTGGCCGTCCGGGAAGCGGGGCAGCCGTTCGTAGCGACGTCGGACGCTGGCCGGGAAGCGCATCAGCACCGGCTCGTCCAACGGTTGTGCGTGCCGGACCAGTTCGCCGACCTGCGGGGCGGCCAGCGACGTCGCGTACCTGACGAATCCGGCCTCGTCGACCGGGGGTTCCTCGCCCAGGATGCCCGCCATGGTGACCGCGAACCGCCCACCTTCCTGCGGCGCGACGACGCCGTAGCGGGGACAGCCCGGCATCGCGTTGGACAGGACGCCGAGCTTGTCCTCCAGTTGGCCGGCCTCGCGCCGGTACCGGCGGGTCACGTAGGTGACCCCAACCTCGACCCGCTCCTGTTCCACCGTCGGGTAGCCGAGCTCGGTCAGCCAGATCGGACTGCGGCTGGCCCGGCCACCGGCATCGACCACGAGATCGGCGGTCAGGGTCGACGGTCGGCCGTCGCGCGGGGCGAGTCGTACTCCGGTGACCCGGCGGTGATCGTCGGTCGCGAGCAGGCCGGTCACCTCGCAGTCGGGCACCACGCGCACGCCGGGAAGCGCCGCGGTGCGCTGCCGGACCACCTGTTCGAGCAGTGGTCGGCTCATGCCGAAGGCGGTCAGGTCGGAGCGGGCCGGCAGCATCCGGTGCCCGTCGTTGTACCAGTGCACCTGACCGTGCAGGTCGACCGGCGTGGCGCCGAGGCGGTACAGCTCGGCGCCGAGTTCGGGAAAGAGACTCTCCAGGGCCTGGCGGCCCCGGTCGAGCAGGACGTGGACGTGACGGCCCTGCGGGACGCCCCGGCGGTGCACCGGCTCGTCGGGCGGGGTGTCCCGGTCCAGCAGGATCACCTCGGCGAAGCTCTCCGCCAGCGCCCGGGCGGCGAGCAGTCCGCCCAGACTGGCTCCGATGACGACGGCGCGACCGGAGGCTGCCATGCGGGCAGCCTATGCGCGTGCCGCGACCCTGGGCTGCTTCGATCGTGCTCGATGCGGTGCGGCCTCAGGTCAGCGGCTCGACCCCGGGCGGAAGCTCGTCGCCGGCGGTGGCGGTGTGCACGTAGTCGAGCAGGATGCGGCGCAGTTCGCGGCCTGCGTGGGTGGGCACCACGTCGCGGCGGCGGGCCACCGCGATGGTGCGGCGCACCCCGGGTGGGGCCAGTCGGGTGACCCGAATGCCGGGCCGGCGGGCCACCACGATGCCGGGGACCAGGGCGATGCCCAGCCCGGCCTCGACGAAACTGAGCACTGCGTCCATCTCGCCGCCGTCGACCGACAGGGTCGGTTCGAAGCCGGCGGCCCGGCATGCCTGCAGGGTGGCGTCGCGCAGGTCGTAGCCCTCACGGAACATCACCAGCGGCTGGTCGCGCAGGTCGGTGATCTCCAGGTCGGCTCCGGGGTACGCGGTCGGCAGCGGATCGACCGAGGCGACCACCAGGCTCTCGGTCAGGATCGGGTCGGCGCGTAGCCCCGGGTCGATGCCCTGGGCCGGCATGATGATCAAGGCTAGGTCCAGGTCGCCGCGGAGCAGGTCACGGACCAGGTCCTGCGAGCCGCCCTCCTCCACTCGCAGGTCGACGGTGGGGTGGACGTCGCGGAAGCGGCGCAGCACCGGCGGCGCGAGGGAGGTGGCCAGGCTCGGGGTGGCCCCGAGGCGGACCCGTCCGCGTCGCAGACCGACCAGCTCCTGCACCTCGCGGGTGGCGGTCTCCACGTCGGCGAGGATCCGCTTGGCCAGGGGCAGCAACACCTCACCGGCCGCGGTCAGCGTGATGTTGCCCCTTACCCGCTCGAACAACGGGGCGCCGAGGGTGTCCTCCAGGGCGTGAATTTGCTTACTCAGCGACGGCTGGGTTATCCCGACGACATCGGCCGCCTGGGTGAAATGTCGTACTTCGGCTACTGCAACGAAGTACTTGAGCTGATGGAGCTGCATCTGGATAGCCTATGGCTATCAAGACTGCGGTGTCGATGCATTGGACGACTGATCCAAGTGCTCCTAGCGTCGGGCACGTGGTAGTCACGACTCGAACTCGGTCGCCCATCCGCTCCAACGTCGGCCTCAAGGCCGTCATGGCGGTGACGGGCATCTTCCTGGTGTTCTTCCTCATCGCACACATGCTGGGCAACCTGAAGGTCTTCGCGGGCGACTCCTCGTTCAACGGGTACGCGCACTGGCTGCGCGATGTCGGCAAGCCGCTGCTGCCGGGCGTCTGGTTCCTCTGGTTCATGCGCATCGGCCTCGTCGTCGCGGCCGTCGGGCACATCTGGGCCGCCACCGTGCTGGCCCTGCGCGCCCGTGCCGCCCGCCCGGTCCGCTACGCCCACCGCAAGAAGGTCCGGGGCAGCTACGCCGCCCGCACCATGCGCTGGGGCGGCGTGATCATCCTGTTCTTCGTGATCTACCACCTGCTCGACCTGACCACCGGGCACCTCAACCCGGTCGGCGACCCGTCCCGGCCGTACGCCAACGTCGTCGCCACCTTCGCGCCGGACCGGTGGTACGTCACGCTCTTCTACACCCTGGCGGTCGTCACGCTCGGCTTCCACCTGCGCCACGGTGTCTTCAGCGCACTGCGCAGCCTGGGCCAGCAGACCCCGCGCGGCGAGCAGCGGGCCAAGGCGGTGGCGCTGGTCTTCTCCGTCGCGCTCGTCGCCGGCTACCTCGTGGTCCCGTTCGCCGTACTCACCGGATTGGTGTCCTGACCATGGATCTGTACATCGAGGGCGACCCGGTCGCCGACACCCGGGCTCCCGACGGCCCGATCGAGAGCCGCTGGGAACGCCGCCGGTTCGAGGCCAAGCTGGTCAACCCGGCCAACCGGCGCAAGATGACGGTGATCGTGGTCGGCACCGGCCTGGCCGGCGGCTCGGCCGCGGCCACGCTGGCCGAGCAGGGCTACCGGGTCAAGTCGTACTGCTACCAGGACAGCCCGCGCCGGGCACACTCGATCGCCGCGCAGGGCGGCATCAACGCCGCCAAGAACTACCGCAACGACGGCGACTCGGTGCACCGCCTCTTCTACGACACCGTCAAGGGTGGCGACTTCCGCTCCCGCGAGTCCAACGTGCACCGGCTGGCCGAGGTCTCGGTCAACATCATCGACCAGTGTGTCGCCCAGGGTGTGCCGTTCGCCCGCGAGTACGGCGGCCTGCTCGACACCCGCTCGTTCGGTGGCGCCCAGGTGCAGCGCACCTTCTACGCCCGGGGCCAGACGGGCCAGCAGCTGCTGCTCGGGGCGTACCAGGCGCTGGAGCGGCAGATCGGCCTGGGCAACGTGGAGATGAACGCCCGGCACGAGATGCTGGAGCTGATCGTCGTCGACGGCAAGGCCCGGGGCATCGTGGTCCGGGACCTGGTCACCGGCGAGATCACCAGCGAGTTCGCCGACGCGGTGGTGCTCGCCTCCGGCGGCTACGGCAACGTCTTCTACCTGTCGACAAACGCCAAGGGCTGCAACGTCACCGCCACCTGGCGGGCCCACCGCAAGGGCGCGTACTTCGCCAACCCCTGCTACACCCAGATCCACCCGACCTGCATCCCGGTCTCCGGCGACCACCAGTCGAAGCTGACCCTGATGAGCGAGTCGCTGCGCAACGACGGCCGGGTGTGGGTGCCCAAGGCCAAGGGCGACGACCGGGCCCCGCGGGACATCCCCGAGGACGAGCGGGACTACTACCTGGAGCGCATCTACCCGTCCTTCGGCAACCTGGTGCCCCGCGACATCGCGTCCCGGGCCGCGAAGAACGTCTGCGACTCCGGCCGGGGGGTGGGCCCGACCAAGCTCGGCGTCTACCTGGACTTCGCCGACGCCATCGACCGGCTCGGCCGTAAGGCCATCGAGGCCAAGTACGGCAACCTGTTCGAGATGTACGAGCGGATCACCGGCGAGGACCCGTACGAGGTCCCAATGCGGATCTACCCCGCCGTGCACTACACGATGGGTGGCCTCTGGGTCGACTACGACCTGCAGTCCACCATCCCCGGCCTGTTCGTGATCGGCGAGGCGAACTTCTCCGACCACGGCGCGAACCGGCTCGGCGCCTCGGCGCTGATGCAGGGGTTGGCCGACGGCTACTTCGTGCTGCCCAACACGATCGCCAACTACCTGGCCGCCGGCCCGTTCGAGAAGATCGACGGCAGCCACCCGGCCGCGATCGAGGCCCGTCGCAACGTCGAGGACCGCCTCCAGCGGCTGCTCGCCGTCAACGGCGACCGGACGGTCGACTCGTTCCACCGTGAGCTCGGTCAGATCATGTGGGAACACTGCGGCATGGAGCGCTCCGAGGCCGGGCTACGCAAGGCGATCGACGAGATCCGCGCGCTGCGCGAGGAGTTCTGGCAGCGGGTCCGCATCGTCGGCGACGCCGACGGGCTCAACCAGTCGCTGGAGAAGGCCGGCCGGGTGGCCGACTTCTTCGAGCTGGCCGAGCTGATGTGCATCGACGCCCTGCACCGGGAGGAGTCCTGCGGCGGCCACTTCCGGGCCGAGCACCAGACCCCCGACGGCGAGGCGCAGCGCGACGACGACAACTTCGCCTACGTCGCCGCCTGGGAGTTCACCGCCACCGGTGAGCCCTCGGTGCTGCACAAGGAAGACCTGAAGTTCGAATACGTCCACCCCACGCAGCGGAGCTACAAGTGAACCTGACCCTGCGCATCTGGCGCCAATCCGGCCCCGCGGACAAGGGTCGGATGGTGACCTACCAGGTCGAGGACGTCTCCCCGGACATGTCGTTCCTGGAGATGCTCGACGTGCTCAACGAGCGGCTCATCCTCGCCGGCGAGGAACCTGTCGCCTTCGACCACGACTGCCGCGAGGGCATCTGCGGCATGTGCGGTCTGATGATCAACGGCAACGCGCACGGGCCGCAGCGCGGCACCACCGCCTGCCAGCTGCACATGCGACAGTTCAAAGACGGCGACACCATCGACATCGAGCCGTGGCGGGCCCGCGCCTTCCCGGTCATCAAGGACCTGGTGGTCAACCGCAACGCCTTCGACAAGATCATCGCGGCTGGCGGGTACATCACCGCGCCGACCGGCAGCGCGCCGGAGGCCCACTCGGTCCCGGTGGCCAAGGCCAACGCCGACGCCGCCTTCGAGTCGGCCGCCTGCATCGGCTGCGGCGCCTGCGTGGCGGCCTGCCCGAACGGCTCCGGCATGCTCTTCACCGCCGCCAAGGTCACCCAACTGGGCCTGCTGCCCCAGGGCCAGCCGGAGCGGTACACCCGGGTCATCGGCATGCTCGACGCCCACGACGAGGCCGGCTTCGGCGGCTGCACCAACGCCGGCGAGTGCACCGCCGTCTGCCCCAAGGGCATCCCGCTGAGCACCATCGGCCGCCTCAACCGCGACTACCTCGCCGCCACCACCACCAAACGCCCCGACTCCCCCACCGCCTGACCCCGCACCCCGCCCCCTTCGATGTTGATCAAGAGGTTTGCGTCGGCGATCGCCGGATTCCTGACGCAAACCTCTTGATCAACGCGGGCAGGAGCGGTGGGGGTGGTTGAGGGGCGCCTTGTCGGGTAGCAGGTCAGCTACGACGGCGAGGAGGCGGGCATGCGGGCGTTGACGTGGCAGGGCAAGCGGGACGTACGGGTCGAGGAGGTGCCGGACCCGCGGATCGAGGAGCCGACCGACGCGATCGTACGGATCACCTCCACCGCGATCTGCGGGTCGGACCTGCATCTCTACGAGGTTCTCGGGCCGTACCTCAAGCCGGGCGACGTGCTCGGGCACGAGCCGATGGGCATCGTCGAGGAGGTCGGCTCGGGGGTGACCCGGCTCAAGCCCGGCGACCGGGTGGTGGTGCCGTTCAACATCGCCTGCGGCTCCTGCTGGATGTGCTCCCGCCAGTTGTACGCGCAGTGCGAAACCACCCAGGTCACCGCCGAGGGCAAGGGCGCTGCGCTGTTCGGCTACACCTCCCTGTACGGCTCGGTGCCCGGCGGGCAGGCCGAGTACCTGCGGGTGCCGCACGCCGAGTTCGGGCCGATCACGGTGCCGCAGACCGGTCCGGACGAGCAGTGGCTCTACCTCTCCGACATCCTGCCGACAGCCTGGCAGGCGGTGAAGTACGCCGACACCCCGCGCGGTGGCACCCTGGCCGTCTTCGGCCTCGGCCCGGTGGGTCAGTTCTGCGCCCGGGTCGGTCGGCACCTCGGCGCGGAACGGGTGATCGGTCTCGACGTGGTGCCGGAGCGCCTGGAGATGGCCCGCCGGCACGGCGTCGAGGTGCTCGACGTCAGCCAGCTCGACGACGTACCCGGCACGTTGATCGACCTGGTGGACGGGCGTGGACCGGACGCGGTGATCGACGCGGTCGGCATGGAGGCGCACGGCGCGCCACTGGGCAAGATCGCTCAGACCGCCGCCGGGTTGCTCCCCGACAAGCTGGCCGGGCAGATGATCGACAAGGTCGGGGTGGACCGGCTCGTCGTGCTCAAGGCCGCGTTGAAGGCCGTGCGGCGTGGCGGCACCGTCTCCATCTCCGGGGTGTACGGCGGTGAGGTCGACCCGCTGCCGCTGATGGAGATGTTCGACCGGGGCATCCAGGTGCGGATGGGCCAGTGTCACGTCCGACGCTGGACCGACGAGATCATCCCGCTGCTCGCCGACGACAGCGACCCGCTCGGCGTGACGGACCTGCGCACCCACCGGATGCCGCTGGCGCAGGCCCCGCAGGCGTACGAGATGTTCCAGCGCAAGGAGGACGGCTGCGTCAAGGTCGTGCTCGCCCCGTGAGCGCATCGACGGGCGCACACGCGTCGATCCGTCGGCCTAAGGTGTCCCGAGGACACGATCGGGCACCGACGGGAGAGACGATTGACCATCCGAGTGAACCGCAGGACCGCGCTCAGCCTGGGCACCGTGGCCACGGCCGGCACCGTGTTCGGCACCACCGTGCCGGCCGCCGCTGAGCCGGGCCCGACTGCGATGACCGCCGCCGAGCCGGGCCCGGCCGGGGTTGCCGACGCCGCCGACCGCAGGAGCGCCGTGGCGCGCGTCGGTGCCGCGTACCGACGGGAGACCAGCCGGGCCGGCGGGAACTGGCAGGCGTACGTCAGCCTCAGCAGCCCTGCCGGCGGTGACCCGATGGTCGCGGTGGCCGAGTCGGCGGACCGCCGGATCGAGGCGTACAGCGTCAACAAGATCGCCGTCGCGGTCGCCGTGCTGGACAAGGTCGACCGGGGTCTGCTCACCCTCGACCAGCGGGTCGAGGTGAGCGCCGCGATCGTGGTGCCCGGCGGTGACGGCATCTTCAGCCTCGACGGCGCCTACCCCAGCCAGGTGACCCTGGGACACGTGCTGGCCAACCTGCTGACCGTCTCCGACGACACCGCGGTACGGCTCTGCGGGCTTCTCTGCCCGGCCGCCGAGCTCAACCAGATCCTGCGGGACAAGGGCTTCCCGAACACCCAGGTGGAGCCGGTGGCCAACCCGAACCGGTTCTACCTCGGCACCAGCACCCCCCGGGAAACCCACGACCTGCTCCGGGCCCTGGTCGGCGGCACCCTGCTCACGCCGAGTTCGACCGATGTCGTGTTGCGGCTGCTGCGTTCCCCGGTGGCGTTCACCGACGGCATCCGCCGGGAGATGTCCTCGACGCAGCGGGCTCGCATCGCCACCAAGGCGGGTTGGTTCGCCGATGCCCGACACGAGGCAGGGGTGATCTTCGACGCCGCCGGCGCGCCGGTGCTGACGTACGCGCTCTTCGCCGACGGCCAGCCCGGCGCGGACGACTACGGCGCCACCCACCCCGCGGTGGCGGCCCGCGCCAGGCTGGGGCGGCGGTTCCTGGACGCCACCGACCGGGTCGGCGGCAGCGGGACCCGACACCGGGCCCACCCGCACCGACCCAGCAACGGCGGCTGACCGAGCCGGCGGCGGTTAACGTGGATCCGGGCCGCGACGGAGGGGGAACCATGCGGGACTCGAAGAAGGTGACCGGCCGACGGATCAGCGGCTCGATGGCGGGGCTCGCGGCCCTGGCCGGGTTGGCCGGTCTGGCCTGGGCGGCCCGGGACGTCCCGGCCGCGCTCGGTGGTCGGCTCGCCGGAGCCCGGGCGGACCGGGCGGCCCGCTCGCCGCAGTTCCGCGACGGCGTCTTCCACAACCGACCGGGCACCCCGATCACCGCCCCGGCCCCGGACCGCAACCTGCTCCGAGAGTTGCTCTTCGGTAAGCAGAAACGCCGTCCGAGCGCCCCCGTGCCACTGGTCCGCCCGGTCGCGGCGACGCCGGTCGACCCGGCCCGCGAACTGAACGTCATCTGGTACGGCCACGCCACCACGCTCATCGAGATCGAGGGACGGCGGGTGCTGCTCGACCCGGTGTGGAGCGAGCGGTGCTCGCCGTCGGCCGCGCTCGGCCCGCGCCGGTTGCACGAGCCGCCGGTACGCCTCGACGAACTGCCCCACCTCGACGCCATCCTGATCTCCCACGACCACTACGACCACCTGGACATGGCCACGGTCCGGGAGTTGACGGCCCGGCAGTCGGCGCCGTTCCTGGTGCCGCTGGGCGTCGGCGCCCACCTCGACCGGTGGGGCGTACCGGCCGACCGGATCGTCGAACTGGACTGGGCGCAGACCCACCGGGTGGCCGAACTGGAGATCACCTGCGCCGCCGCGCAGCACTTCTCCGGGCGCGGGCTGCGCCGCAACGGCACCCTCTGGAGTTCCTGGGTGGTCGCCGGGCGGCAGCGCCGGGTCTACTACACCGGAGACTCCGGCTACTTCGCCGGTTACGCCGAGATCGGTGCGGCGTACGGGCCGTTCGACGTGACGCTCATCCAGATCGGCGCGTACGACCACGCCTGGGCGAGCATCCACATGTTCCCGGAGGAGGCGGTCACCGCGCACGTCGATCTGCGCGGTGGGCTGCTCGTACCGGTGCACTGGGCGACCTTCAACCTGGCGCTGCACGACTGGTCGGAGCCGGTGGACCGGCTCTGGGCCGAGGCCAAGGCGCGCGACGTCCGGCTGGCCGTGCCGCGCCCGGGTGAGCGGGTCACGGTCGACGATCCGCCCTCGGTCGACGGCTGGTGGCAGGCGATCGCCTGAGACATCGGCCGGACGCCGGGTGCCGATGACTCGCCGGGCCCGGCGGATAACTGCGCCTACCGCGACAAACTGGCTAATCTGCTCGCGGATCGGTCAGCGGTCATCCGGTCAACGGGCGGAGGAGACACATGCAGGTTCGCCGCGACCAGGAGACCACCCCTGCGCAGGCGGGTCTCGACCTCGTCATCGTCGGCTGCGGCGGCCACGGTCGGGAGATCGCCCAACTGGTGGCGGCGGTCAACGAGGCGGCCGGCCGGGCGGTCTGGCGGCCGGTCGGTTTCGTCGACGACGCCCCGTCGGACGTGAACCGTAAACGGGCGGAGGCGACCGGTCTGCCGTACCTCGGCACCCTCGCCGTACTCGGGCAGTTGCCCCCGCAGACCCACCTCACGCTCGCCCTGGGCGACCCGAGGGTCCGCCGGACGGTGGCCGCCCGCGTCGACTCCTTCGGCCTGCCGGTGGCCAGTCTGGTGCACCCGGACGCCACCGTCGGCGCCGACCTCGTCTGCGCCGAGGGTCTGGTGGTGTTCGCCGGGGCCCGGATCACCACGAACGTCACCGCCGGACGACACCTGCACGTCAACCAGAACGCCACCCTCGCCCACGACTGCGTGGTCGGCGACCACGTCTCGCTGCACCCGCTCGCGGCCGTCTCCGGCGACTGCCGTCTGGACACCGCCGCGCTGATCGGCGCGGGCGCGGTGGTGCTGCCCAAGTTGCGCGTCGGTGCCGGCGCGATCGTCGGCGCGGGGGCCTGCGTGGTACGCGACGTGCCGCCGGACACCGTCGTCAAGGGCGTACCGGCCCGTTGAGCCGCGCCGCTCAGAGCACGAACGCGTCGGTCCACAGCGCGCCCGAACGGCCCGACAGGGAGTCGAGCATCGCCACCGCCTGCCCGTCGGTCAGCTGCGCGACGAAATCCACGATGGCCCGGCCGCGGGCCTTGCTGATCCGGTCCTGGGTACGCGGATGCAGTTCCGCCTCGGCCAACTCCACCAGGTCGTGCAGGCGGCGGGGCAGGCGGGACTCCTCCTCCGGGTCGAGCAGCCACTCCAGCAGCGCCTCGACCAGGGTGCCGAGCAGTCGGGCCTGACCACGCTGGTGCAACGCCAGGTCCGGGCGGGCCAGCACGAACCGGTGGTGGACGAACTTGAGCACCTGCACCTCGTGCCACTGCGGTGGGGGCAGCAGCACGTGCCCGGAGCGCAGCGACGGCTTCTCGGTGATGGTGATCGCGTCGACCAGCCGGGTGGTCCACCGGGCGGAGAAGCGGGCCACGTACTGTTCCGCCTCGATCGAACCGTCGAACGGCATCGCGAGCAGCCCGTCGACGAGTTCCTCGCGGACGTGTTCGACCGCCGAGGCGAAGGCGTCATCGTCGGCGACCCAGCCGTCCTTGCGGTGCAGTTGGCGACGCAGCCGCTCGATCGCCGCGCCGGGGCGGCGTGCCGAGGTGGCCAGCGCCGCGTCGGTGATGGCCCGCAGGTGCCCGCCCTCACGCTGCCAGGCCATCAGTTCGGCGGCCACCGCGCCCTGCTGGAGCACCCCGACCCGGTAGAAGTCCTCCACGTCGTGGATGGCGTACGCGATGTCGTCGGCGATGTCCATCACCGACGCCTCGACGGTCTGCTGCCAGTCGGCGATCCGCCCGACGAACGGTGCCCGGGCCTGCCGCAGATCGTCCAACTCGGTGCGGTACGCCCCGAACTTCGCCGAGCCGCTGTCCAGGTCGTCGGGCGGTGGGCTCGCCCCGCGCGGCGGCGGATCCAACAGGCGCGGATGCGGATCGGGATGATCGAGCCGGGTCCACGGGTACTTCAGCATCGCGGCCCGCACCGCCGCGGTCAGGTCCAGGCCGGTGGTGGCCGCGCCCCGGATCTCCGTCGAGGTGACGATGCGGTACGACTGGGCGTTGCCCTCGAAGCCGTCGGGCAGGCCGAGCCGGTGCCGGGCCAGCCGGTCCAGCACCCGCTCCCCCAGGTGCCCGAAGGGCGGGTGACCGAGGTCGTGGGCCAACGCGGCGGCCTCCACCACGTCCGGGTCGCAGCCACCCAACTTCTCTGCCAGGTCACGCTGCCAGCCGTCGACGGTGAGGCGTTCGGCGATCGCCCGGGCCACCTGGGCGACCTTGAGGCTGTGGGTGAGCCGGTTGTGCACCAGCAGCCCGGACCCACCCGGGCTCACCACCTGGGTGACCCCACCGAGCCGGGCGAAGAACGGCGAGCCCACGATGCGGTCCCGGTCGGTCCGGAACGGGCTGGTCGCCAGGTCGCCGAGGGCACGCGCGCTGCCGCCGAACAGCCGCCGCGCCCGAGGCTCCACAGGTGCTTCCATGATCGCCACGGTAGCCCGGCAGAATGCACGACGGAACCCACACCAGAAGGCGGAGCGACATCGTGACCCTCTCTGTTCATCAGCGCATCGCCGGCGAGCTCGGCGTCGCCGAGCACCAGGTACGCGCGGCCGTTGAGCTGCTCGACGGCGGCGCCACCGTGCCGTTCATCGCGCGGTACCGCAAGGAGGCCACCGGGCTGCTCGACGACACCCAGCTGCGCACCCTGGAGGAGCGGCTGCGGTACCTGCGCGAGCTGGACGAGCGGCGGGCCGCGGTGCTGGAGTCGATCCGCAGCCAGGGCAAGCTGGACGAGGCCCTCGAAGCGCAGATCATGGCCGCCGACTCGAAGTCCCGGCTGGAGGACATCTACCTGCCGTACAAGCCCAAGCGGCGGACCCGGGCGCAGATCGCCCGCGAGGCCGGGCTGGAGCCGCTGGCCGACACGCTGCTCGGCGACCCCACGCAGGACCCGAAGACGGTGGCGGCCGGGTTCGTCGACGCCGACAAGGGGGTGGCGGACGCCGCCGCCGCGCTGGACGGGGCCCGGGCCATCCTGATCGAGCGGTTCGCCGAGGACGCCGACCTGATCGGCACGCTGCGCGAGCAGATGTGGTCGCGGGGCCGGCTGGTGTCGCGGGTACGCGAGGGGCAGGAGAGCGCCGGGGCGAAGTTCGCCGACTACTTCGACTTCGCCGAGCCGTACCCGAAGCTGCCCTCGCACCGGATCCTGGCCATGTTCCGGGGCGAGAAGGAAGGCGTACTCGACCTGACCATGGACCCGGAGGCCGACGGGGACGCCGATGCGGTCGTCACCGGCCCGACCCGGTACGAGGCCGCGATCGCCGGCCGGTTCGGCGTCACCGACCAGGGACGGCCGGCCGACAAGTGGCTCACCGACACGGTGCGCTGGGCGTGGCGCACCCGCATCCTCATCCACCTGGGGGCGGATCTGCGGATGCGGCTGTGGCAGGCGGCCGAGGAGGAGGCCGTCCGGGTCTTCGCCACCAACCTGCGTGACCTGCTGCTCGCCGCACCGGCCGGGGCCCGGCCCACCATGGGACTGGACCCGGGTCTGCGGACCGGGGTGAAGGTGGCAGTGGTGGACGCCACCGGCAAGGTGGTCGCCACCGACACCATCTACCCGCACGAGCCGCGTCGGCAGTGGGACGCGTCCCTGCACACCCTGGCCACGCTGGCCGCCGCGCACGGGGTCGAGCTGATCGCCATCGGCAACGGCACCGCCAGCCGGGAGACCGACAAGCTGGCCGCCGACCTGATCAAGCGGCACCCCGAGTTGAAGCTGACCAAGCTGGTGGTCTCCGAGGCGGGCGCGTCGGTCTACTCCGCTTCCGCGTACGCCTCCCAGGAGCTGCCCGGCCTGGACGTGTCGCTGCGGGGTGCGGTCTCCATCGCCCGCCGCCTGCAGGACCCGCTGGCCGAACTGGTCAAGATCGACCCGCGGTCCATCGGGGTCGGGCAGTACCAGCACGACCTGTCCGAGGTGAAGCTCTCCCGGTCGCTGGACGCGGTCGTGGAGGACTGCGTCAACGCCGTCGGGGTGGACGTCAACACCGCGTCGGCACCTCTGCTCACCCGGGTCTCCGGCATCGGCGCGGGACTGGCCGAGAACATCGTGCTGCACCGGGACGCCAACGGCCCCTTCCGCACCCGCGCCGAGTTGAAGAAGGTGTCCCGCCTCGGCCCGAAGGCGTTCGAGCAGTGCGCCGGCTTCCTGCGCATCCCCGGCGGCGACGACCCGCTGGACTCCTCGAGCGTGCACCCGGAGGCGTACCCGGTGGTGCGCCGGATCCTCTCCTCCACCGGGCAGGACCTGCGCTCCATCATCGGCAAGAGCGCGATCCTGCGGGGGTTGCGCGCCACCGACTTCGTCGACGACACGTTCGGTCTGCCCACGGTCACCGACATCCTCGCGGAGTTGGAGAAGCCGGGCCGCGACCCGCGCCCGGAGTTCAAGACGGCGACCTTCGCCGAGGGCGTGGAGAAGATCAGCGATCTGACCCCCGGCATGGTGCTGGAGGGTGTGGTCACCAACGTCGCCGCGTTCGGCGCGTTCGTGGACGTCGGGGTGCACCAGGACGGCCTGGTGCACGTGTCGGCGATGTCGCGCACCTTCGTCAAGGACCCGCACGAGGTGGTGAAGTCCGGCGACGTGGTCCGGGTCAAGGTGCTGGACGTGGACGTGCCGCGCAAGCGCATCTCGCTGACCCTGCGGCTGGACGACGACGCCGAGCCGGGTCCGCGTGGCGGCCAGGACCGGCAGGCTCGCGGCGGCCAGGGACGCGGCGGCCAGGAGCCGCAGGGGCGGGGTGGCCAGGACCCACAGGGTCGCGGCGGCCAGGGCCGGGGTGGTCAGGACCGGCAGGGTCGGGGCGGCCAGGGGCGCGGTGGGCAGGACCGGCAGGGTCGCGGTCAGGTGCGGCAGGGCCGCAGCCCGCAGCCACCCGCCGACAGCGCGATGGCCGACGCGCTGCGCCGCGCCGGGCTGCTCTGAGCAGACCCCACTCCCCCGGCGGCGGGCACATCCCGGTCGACTCGGCGGTGCGGCACACGCCGCACCGCCGAGCGGAAGTGGGCGTACCGCCGGACCGGCACCGTCGCGCAGGGCCGGCGTGCCGTCGGGCCGGGCCGGCGTGCCGTCGCGCAGGGCCGGCGTGCCGTCGGGCCGGGCCGGCACGGGCGATCGGGTGGGCGTACCGTCAGGAGCGTGGGCGACGAGGACTGGCAGACGGCGCGCCAGCACGCGGTGCTGGCACACGCGGCCGCCGCTGAGCGTCGCCGCCTCGCCGAGCAGGCCGAGGCGGCGGCGCTGGTCAGCGACTTCGTCGCCGAGGCACGGCGGCGAGGGCTGCCCACCACCCGACTCGTCGCCCGGTCCTACGACGGGCGGGCCCGCTACCGGACCCGGCTGCACGGCTGGTACATCGACCGGGCGCGCAGCCGCGCCGTCGACGTGGACGGCCGATTCCACCTGCTGACCGTGCCGCGTACGCTGCGCGCCCGGTTGCTCGGCGCCGATCCCCAGCCCAGTCCGGCGCCCCTGATCATCGGCGCGGGTGGGCGCGACGGCGAATCGCTTCCGCTGCGCACGATGCTGCAGCGCCGCCTCGACACCGAGGACTGAGCCGACCGTCCGACACACCGCGAGCGCGATTCGACGCGCCGGTGGACCGCATCCTTTCGTTCCGTCTACGGGTTGTTGTGCCCGGGATCAGCCTGGCTGTCGCCATTTGCCCTCGGCGGCAGTGGTGTAGCTGATACAACCCTTTAGAGCGCAATGACCGGTTTGACGGACGGAGATCAGAACAGTGCCGGTATCCTCGGTGGCTCCACCCGTACGCCCTCCCCGGGTCGCGCGATCCGGCGATCGGGCGAAGCGAGTATTCGACGTGGTCGTGGCGGCGGTGCTGCTGCTGTTGACCGCACCGCTCATGGCGGTGGTGGCGGTGGTGGTGGCCGTCGGGTTGGGTCGCCCGGTGCTGTTCCGGCAGTGCCGCATCGGGCTCGACGAGCGTCCGTTCGAGCTGGTCAAGTTCCGCTCCATGCACGAGCCCCGGGGCACGCAGGTCAGCGACGCTGATCGCCTCACCCCGCTCGGCCGGTGGCTGCGTTCCACCAGCCTGGACGAACTGCCCAGCTTGTGGAACGTGGTGCGCGGCGACATGAGCCTTGTCGGGCCCCGACCGCTGCTGCCGCAGTATCTGAGCCGGTACTCGCCCCGGCAGGCCCGGCGTCACGAGGTCCGGCCCGGCGTCACGGGCCTGGCCCAGGTGAGCGGACGCAACAGTCTCGACTGGGACGTGCGGCTCAGCCTGGACGTCGACTACGTCGAGCGGCGCACCTTCCGCCTCGACCTGGCGATCCTGGTCGCCACCATCGGTACGACGCTGCGCCGGGAAGGCATCTCCGCCGAGGGCCACGCGACGGCACCGGAGTTCCTCGGGAGCCGACGATGACCGAACCCATCTACCTGTCCTCGCCGGACGTCGGCGCGTTGGAGGAGTCGTACCTGATCTCGGCGCTGCGCTCCGGCTGGGTCACCCCGTTCGGGCCGGATGTCGACGCCTTCGAGCAGGAGGTGGCGGCGCGGGTCGGCACCACCGGTGCGGTGGCGGTCAGTTCCGGCACCGCCGCGCTGCATCTGGCGCTGCTCGGGCTGGGTGTCGGGCCGGGCGACGTGGTGCTCGTACCGACGCTGACCTTCGTCGCCACCGCCAACGCGGTCTCCTACACCGGTGCCCGGCCGGTCTTCGTCGACTGTGACCCCCGGACCGGCAACGTCGACGTCGGGCTGGTCGCCGATCTGCTGCAGCGGCTGCGGGCACGCGGTGAGCGGGTCGGCGCGGTGATCCCGGTCGACCTCTTCGGCAGCTGCGCCGACTACACCGCGCTGCTGCCGATCTGTGCCGCCGCCGACGTGCCGGTGGTCGAGGACGCGGCGGAGGCGCTCGGCGCCACCCACCTCGGTCGGGCCGCCGGGTCCTTCGGTCGGGTCGGCGCGCTCTCCTTCAACGGCAACAAGATCATGACCACCTCGGGCGGGGGCATGCTCGTCGGCGACGACGCGGCTCTGCTCGCCCGGGCGCGGCATCTCGCCCATCAGGCGCGGGAGCCGATGATCCAGTACGAGCACCGGGAGACCGGCTACAACTACCGGCTCAGCAACCTGCTCGCCGCGCTGGGCCGCGCCCAACTGGCCCGGTTGGACGAGATGATCGACCGGCGGCGGCAGCTGCGCGACAGGTACGCGAAGCTCTTCGCCCCGGTGCCGGGTGTGGAGTTGATCGGTGCCGAGGACTCCGACTCGAACTGCTGGCTCACCGCCATCCGGGTGCACCCGCAACGGTCTGGCTGGCAGGCCGCCGACCTCGCCGCTCACCTCGCCGAGTGGAACATCGAGACCCGCCACGTGTGGAAGCCGATGCACCAGCAGCCGGCGTACGCGGGCGCGGAGAGCCTGCTCACCGGGGCCGCCGACGCCCTGTGCGCCGAGGGGCTGACCCTGCCCAGCGGCAGCGCGCTCACCGAACGGCAGATCACCTTCGTGCTCGGCATGATCGACGACTTCGTGACCGCCCGGACGGCAGCGTCGTCCACGTGATGCCGCCGGTTCAGCTCACCACCGAGGAGAACGCATGAACTGGGCCGTCCCATCGACCGTGCGCAACAGCGGCCGGGTGCTCCACTACGTCTGGACGCATCCGGCCAACCGGGGTGCCCGGCTCAGCGGGGTCGCCCGCGCCGTCCGCTTCCAGGTGCGGGGTCGCCTGGGCCTGCGCACCCTCACCCGGGTGGGCCAGGGCGGTCGGATGTGGGCCGAGCTGCACTGCAGCGCGGCGTCGAAGGTGGTCTACGCCCCACCCCCGGACTGGAACGAGATGATGGCGTGGCGACGGATCCTCACCCCTGGTGACCTGTTCGTCGACGTGGGCAGCAACGTCGGCGCGTACGCGCTGTGGGCCGCCGACGCGGGTGCGCAGGTCATCGCGGTCGAGCCGGGCCGCGACGCGGCGCGACGCCTGCGGGAGAACGTGGCGCTCAACGACTTTCCCATCACCGTGCTGGAGTGCGGGCTCGCCGACCGGCCGGGGCAGCTCCAGCTGACCACCGGACGCGACTCGACAAACCACCTGCTGCTCGATCCGGCGGCGGGCGGCGAGTCGATCGCCGTGGACACCCTGGACAACGTCCTCGGGGACCGGTTCGCGACAGGCGTGAAGATCGACGTCGAGGGCGTCGAACGGCTCGTGCTCGACGGTGCCCGCGAGGCCCTGCGCCAACGCCGCATCGGGGTGTTGCAGCTGGAGTGGAACGGCATGAGCCGCCGACTGCTGGGCGAGGACCGGCTGCCCATCGCCGCCCTGCTGCGCGAGTGCGGCTACGAGTTCGTCCGCCCCGACGAGCAGGGGCTGTTCCAGGACACCGAAGTCACCGCAACGGCGGCGGAGGACATCTTCGCGGTGCTTCCGGAGTACCGGTGACGGGAATGCAGGCGGCGGATCCGGGCGGCGCGGGCGGCGGGATGATGCGTACGCTGCGCAGAGCCGTGGCGTTGCTCGATCGCCGTTCGCGCCGTCGCTACGCGCTGGCGGTGCCGGCCGCGCTGATCGTCATGGTGCTCGAACTCGTCGGCTTCATCGCGTTGGCCGCCGTGGTGCAGGTGCTGACCACGCCCAGCCTGCTCACCACCGCCGGGCCGAGAAGCCTGATCGGCCTCGCCCAGAGCGTCGTGGATGCGCAGTCACCCACCGGCTTCGTCGCCACCGTCGGGGCGTTCGCGGTCGGTCTGCTCATCGCCCGGGGCGTGTTCGCCTCGATCGTGGCGTGGTGGCAGGCCGGTGTGCTAGCCCGGGCCGAGGCGGTGCTGTCGACCCGGTTGTTCCGCACGTTCCTCTCCGCCGACTACGGCTTCCACCTGGAACACCACTCGGCCGACCTGACCCGTACGGTGGCCCAGTCCGTACGGTCGCTCATGGGCCGGGTGCTGCTGCCCGGCGCGGCCGTGGTCATCGAGGGTGCCCTCATCGTCGGGCTCGGTGCCGCACTGTTCATCATGGAGCCCGCGCCGGCCCTGACCTCGATGACCACCCTGGGGGTGGCGATGGCCGGCTACCTGGCTGTCGTACGCCGCAAGGCGCGGCGCATCGGCATCGAGGACGAGCAGCTCAACGCGGCCGACCAGCGGATCATCCAGGAGGGTCTGGGCGCGGTGAAGGTGCTCACCATCCTCGAACGGCGCTCGCACGTGATCGCCCGCTTCGACACCTCCCGCCACCGGCACGCCCAGACCCTGCGCGGGTTGCTGTTCATGTCCAACTTCTCGCGCTACTACCTGGAGGCGGTCGTCCTGGTCATGGCCGCCACGATCGCCGCGGCGGCCCTGTCCGGCGGTCAGGCGGCGGCGCTCGGCTCGATCGGGGTGATCCTCGCCGGCTCCATGCGCCTGCTGCCCTCGGTCCAGCGGATGATGACCGCGCTGAACACCATCAGGGTGGGCGCCGGCAGCATCGACACCATCGAGCGGGACCTGCTGCTGGCCAACTCCAGCACGCCGGAACAGCCACGATCGACACCACCGGCGCCGGTCCCGTTCCGCCGGCACATCGAGTTCCGCGACCTCGCCTACCGGTATCCGTCCGCGACGACACCCGCGCTGCGCGACATCAACCTGACCATCCGGTACGGCGAATCGGTGGGCATCGTCGGCACCTCAGGCTCGGGGAAGACGACACTCGTGGACGTCCTCACCGGCCTGCTGCCGCCCTCGGAGGGGGGCCTGCACGTCGACGGCACGCAGATCACGCACGCGAACCTGCCGTCCTGGCGCGCCCAGATCGGCTACGTGCCGCAAGAGACGATCATCGTGGACGACACCGTCCGGCGGAACGTCGCCCTGGGGCTCGACGACGCGGACATCGACGACCGGGCGGTCTGGCGGGCGTTGGAGCAGGCGCAGTTGCAGGACCTGGTCGAGGCGCTGCCCGACGGCCTGGACAGCCGCCTCGGCGAGCGTGGCGTACGCATGTCGGGTGGGCAGCGCCAGCGCATCGGCATCGCCCGCGCGCTGTACCACCACCCGCGGGTACTCGTGCTCGACGAGGCGACCGCCGCCCTCGACAGCGGCACCGAGAGCCAGATCGTCTCCACCATCGAACGGCTCCACGGCGCGGTCACCATCATCATGATCGCCCACCGGCTCAGCACCATCGAGCACTGTGACCTGCGCGTACGCCTGGAGCACGGGCGCATCGAGACTGTCCGCGCCCGCTCGGTGGTGCAGCCGCCGCACCAGCACGCCCTGCCCGAAGTACCCGCGACCGGCTGAGTGGGAAGCGAGCACCCGTGAGCGTACGCACCGCCGTGGACCGCCAGCTGACGGTCGCGGTCTTCACACCCTGGTATCCCGAACCCGAGCGGCCGTGGGACGGCACGTTCGTCGCCAACCAGTGCGACGCCCTGCGTGACCTCGGCGTACGGATCCGGGTGTTCAAGCTGACCCGCGACGGCCTGACCGCGCGGATGCACGAGATCGACCCGGCCGACCGCACGGCGGTCCCGCACACCCGGCGTCGGATTCTCGGCGCACACCACCTGGCGTCGCTGGTGCACCGCGGACGCCTGTGGTCCGAGCCGGTCGACGCCGTGCTGGCCGAAGGGGTGTGGGCGAGCAGCCTGCTGCGCCGTGTCGTGGCGCCGATGGTGGTGGTGCTGCACGGTCGGGCCCCGATGACGGCGTCCGGCGCACGCACCGACCCGGTGCGACGCCGCATCATCGCCGGCTCGTTGCGGCGGGCACAGGCGCTGGTGGCGGTGGGTCCCGACATCGTCGACGACCTGCCACCCGAGCTGCGGGCCGGGTGCCACGTGGTGCCCAACGGGGTGCTGCTCGACGCCTTCGCCCCGCGCGGCGGGTCCACCTTCGAGCGCCTGAACGCCGACGACTTCCCGCGTTTCGTCACCGTCGGCAACGTCGACACGAACAAGAACCAGGAGACCCTGCTGCGGGCCTTCGCCGCGATCCGGGACAGGTGGCCCGCGGCGAGTTGGTGGGTGGTCGGCGACGGACCCGAGCGGCACCGGCTGGAAGGGCTGCGCGACCAGTTGGGCCACGGCGACCGGATCCACTTCACCGGCCGGATCGCACCCGACGAGGTGGCGAAGGTGCTCGGCGAGTCCGACCTGTTCGTCCTGCCGTCGCGTACCGAGGCGTTCGGCTGCGTCTACCTGGAGGCGATGGCCGTGGGCGTGCCGACGCTTGTGTCCCGCTCCGCCGGCCTCGCCGCCCTCGTCGACGACGACCGGTACCTGCACGATCCGGACGACAGCCGGCAACTGCTCGCCAAGGCCGACGCGATCCTGTCGACGCCGGCGCAGTACGAGCAGGCCGTCGCGTTCGGTCACGCCCTCGCCGAGGGATGCACCTGGCAGGCCCACGCCGAGTCCCTGGTCGACGTGCTCACCCATTCCGTGCTGAACAAGAAGGCGGTGACGGCACCGTGACGCCAACCGTACGCAGACTGGGTCGCCGGCTCCTCACGTACGCGCAGGACACCGCCCGCCTCAACGGGACCGAGGCGGGAACCTGCGTGTACGTCGGCCCACGGGTGCCGGGCAACCTCAACCTCGGCGACAACCTCCTGTACTGGGCGCATCAGCATGCGCTGCCCGACATCCCGCTCCGCCAGGTGCACACAGTTCCCGCGCTGGCCGGCGCCCGCGCCGTACGGCGTCGGCAGCTGCGCGGGACGGTCCTGGGTGGGGGCACGTTGATCGGTTCGCCCAGCTTCCGGCGGGGCCTGGAATCGAGTCTGCGCATGCTGGACGGGCTGCCGGTGGTCAACATCGGCACCGGTGTCGACGATCCGGTCATGCCGTCCACCGGCGTACCGGGTGACAACCGGGAGTTGCGGGCGTGGGTGCCGCTGCTGCGCAGGATGCCGAAGGTGTGGGTGCGCGGGCCGCTGTCCCGGCACCTGCTGCGGGAGGTCGGTGTCGACGCCGAGATCAGCGGCGATCCGGTGCTGTTGTTCGCGCTCGACGCCGACCTGCGCCACCGGCCCGCCCTGGGGCGCATCGGCATCAACCTCGGCATCACCGGCAACCAGTGGCAACGCGACCCGGCCGAGCTGGTCCGCGCCGTGGTGTCGTACGGCCGCCGGATGCGCGAGCGCGGCGTGGAGGTGCTGCTCATCTCGGTCTGGGACCGCGACGACGAACTCACCGCGTCGGTGGCCGACGAGTTGGGCTGCCCGGCCGTGCTGGCCGCGCAGATGCGCACCGCCGGCGCGATGCGACGGGTCATGCGTGGCATCGACATCCTCGTCGCCCAGAAGCTGCACGCGGTCGTCGGGGCCGCCTGCGTGGCCACGCCCTCGATCGCGTTGGAGTACCGCCCGAAGTGTCGGGACTTCCAGGAGTCGGTGGGGGCGGGACGCTGGACGATCCGCACCTCGGAGGCGACCGGGGGTGCCCTGACCGCGATGACGCATCAGCTCTACGACGAACGGGAGAGCGCGATGAAGACGCTCGCCGAGCAGGTGACGGACCGTCGCGCGGCCATCGGCCTGGCGGCGATCGAGGCGTACGAGACGCTCGATGGATAGCGGCGTCGGCATCGCCTGGGACGTCGTCCTGGCGGGCATGGTGGTGTTGTTCCTGTTCACCGTGCTGCGCATCCCGGCCACCCCGATGATCGCCGTCTCGATCGTGCTGGTGCTGTGTTCGTCGACGTACGTGGAACGCTCGACCAACACCGGGTTCTCCGAGGTGGTGCGGGTGGCCAGCGTGCTGGTGCTGGCCCGGTTCATCTGGAGCGCGGCCAGTCAGGATCGCAGCGAGGATCCCGCGCTGGCGGATCGGTGTGGCCAGTTCGTCCGGGTCCTGGCCGCCACCATCGTGGCGTACCTCGCGTTCGCCACCATCGGCCACGGGATGTACCAGGCGCTGCTGCTCTACACCGCCGGCGCGGTGCTGACCGTGGTGTACGGGACGCTTATCGCGCGACGCATCAGCGGGCCGCAGCTTCGCGCCGGGATCCTCATCGCGCTCGTCCTGGCGATCTCGGGCAGCGTCGTGTTCGGCATCGTCCGGGCCGGCGACGGGATCCTCGGTGAGCGGCTCAGAGGTCTGGTCAGCAGCCCCAACCTGCTCGGCTTCTACGCGGTGATGATCTTCGCGCTGCTGCTGTCGTACCGCACGTTCCGCCTCTGGATGCTGCCCGTCGGCGCGGTGACCGGCGCGGCTCTGGTCTGGACGGCCAGCCGTTCCTCGCTGATCGCGACGGTGCTGCTGGTGACGGCGCATCTGGCGCTGCGGCAGACCCGGCTGCGGGCGCTGTGGATCCTCCTCGGGGCGACCGGCCTCGTGCTGCTGCTGAGCAACCCGGCCTGGATGACGGACAGCGACCTGACCATCCTGCGGTCCAACAACTCGCGGCACGACTCGTACGCGTACACGATGACGGTCCTGGCCGACACCGGGTGGCAGGGCATCGGGCTCGGCAACGAGCTGGTGCAGGTGGCGAGCACCCCGCTGCGCGCCCTGGTGCACGCCGGGCTCGCCGGGGGCCTCCTGGTGGCCGCCATGTACGCGGTGATCGTCTACTACTCGGCGAAGGTCGGCCGGCAGACCCTGCTGTTCGGCGGCGTGATGGTCGTGCACAGCCTCTCCGAGGGCTGGCTGCTGTCCCCGGTCGGGCCGATGACCATGTGTTTCGTGGCCGTCTGGTGTGCCCTGGCGAAGTGCGAGGCAGCACCGCCGTCGATCCCCCGCCACACCGCCCGTACGCCGATGCCGGCCACCACCAGAGAACGCAGCTATGCCGTCGTCTGACCCCATCGTCTTCTGGCAGAACACGCCGTCGATACACCAGGCGCCGCTGATGCGGGCGCTCGCCCGGCAGAGCTGCGCCCGGGTCGTCGTCATCACCGAGTTCGGCCTGTCCCCCCGGCGTCAGCAGTTGGGCTGGCACCTGCCGGACTACGGTGCGGCGACCCTGGTCGTCGCCCCCGACCAGGCCGAGCGCCGGCGACTCGAAGCGAGCCTGGCCGGGGGTGTGCACGTCTTCTCCGGGCTCGGCGCGTACCCCGCGACCACCCGATCCCTGCTGTCGGTGGGCAGCCACGGTGACACTCTCGTCGGCGTCTACGCCGAGCCGTGGGACCCGGCGGGCTGGCGGGGTCGGTTGCGGCCACTGCGGTACCGGGCCGCGGCACGCCGACTGCGCGCCAGCGTCGACTTCCTGCTCACCACCGGGCCGCTCGGACAGCAGCAGTACGTCCGGGTCGGGTTCCCGGCCACCCGCGTGTTCCGGTTCGGGTACTTCGTCGACGTGCACGACGGGATGCGCGGCGATGCCGCCGACACGGCGGGTCGGGACGCGGTGCGGCTGGTCTTCGTGGGCTCGGTCAACCCGGGTAAGCAGCCGGACCTGCTGCTCACCGCCCTGGCCCGGCTCAAGTGGGACTGGACGCTGGACGTCGTCGGTGACGGGCCGCTGCGGGAGCGTGCCACGGCCCTGGCCGGCCGGCTCGGCATCGACCGCCGGATCCGCTGGCACGGGCAGGTGGGCAACGCCACGGCCCGGGACATCGTCGGGGCGAGCGACATCCTCGTCCTGCCGAGCCGGTACGACGGCTGGGGTGCGGTGGTGAACGAGGCGCTGCTGGCCGGTACCCGCGTCGTGGCCAGCGATCGGTGTGGCGCCCAGGACCTCGTCGTCGCCGACGAGCGGAGCCGGGTCTTCCCGGCGGGTGACGTGACCTCGCTGACCCGGGCCCTGACCTCGTCGGCCGGCTACGGGCGGGTCGACGACGAGGAACGGGCCGCCCGCATCCGGTGGGCGACGACGCATCTCGCCCCCGAACGGGGCGCCCAGTACCTGCTCGACGTGGTCGCCCATCTGCGCGACGGCGCGCCGAGGCCGGTGCCGCCGTGGGCGCGGGCCACGAGCGTACGGTGACCGGCGCCGGTCAGGCCGGCACGTCCCGCGCCCACTCGCTCTGACCGGCCCGCACGCTGCCGATCGGGGTGCGGTGGTGGTCGAAGAGCCAGTCGAAGTACGACTCCGCGGCGAAGGGCTCCGGATCCGGTGTGAGTACGGCGCACAGCGCGGCCTCGACGGCGTCGCGCAGGCTCGCGCTGCGGTCCGGATCGAAGGGGTGCAGCGCCAGCGCGGCGATCTCGTGGTTGTGCGCGCTGTCCTGGGCGATCACCGGGATGCCGGCGGATCGGGCCTCGGCCAGCGGGTATCCGAACGACTCGACGGCCGTCGGGTAGTAGATGGCAGCGCACCGGGCGTAGTACTCGGCGAGACGATCGCGGTCGAGGACCCCCACGAACCGGAACCGTGGGTCGTCCCGAAGCTCCGGCGGGGCGGTGTCGGGCCGCATGGTGGAGACCACCCGCACGCCGGACGGCAGCGCCCGCGCCAACTCCGTCAGGTGCACACGCATCCGTTTGAACGGCGAGTCCACGATCGGGCAGAGCAGGAACCGCTCGTCGGGGCCGGCGGCCGTCCGGGCGGGCTGGCGCAGCGGGTGGAACCGTACGACCACTCGGTCCCGTACGCCGGGCAGGACGTGTCCGACCCGTTCGGCCATCGAGGAACTCGGTACCACGATGACGTCGGCGCGGCGCAGGCCGGCGCGTACCCAGGCGATCTGCGCGGCGAAGCCGGGCCGGAAGTACCGCTTGCTGCGGGCCCACTCCTGCTCGGTGAGGAAGTGGTTGGCGTTGCGCACGAGCGTGACGCGCACTCCTCGGCCGGTCGCGAACCCCACGTTGTTCGTGGACACGACGCGGACGGCGGAGCGCACCATCAACTCCCGCCGCAGCAGCCAACGGGCGGTGACCCGCCGGTCGGTCCCGAGCACCCGCACCGGTGCGGAGTCCGGCTCGGCCAGGTAGCGCAGGCACTGTTCCCGGAAACGTCCCGAACCGCCGGAGGGACCGCCGGAAAGGTCAACCACCTTGTTCACGAATTGGCCCCCGATCGACAATTCCTCAGCCGTACGCGAATTAATCACGGAACACGCAGTCGGGCGTCCGCACTGCGGAGACACAGGAGGAACGATCGAGAATTCGACAGGTTACCCGAATGGGTCATCCGACACACGATCGTCGAATCGGTTAATCGCCGCGTGGCTATGTAGACCCGACCGGTGGACGATCCGACCGGTGTCGCCGGTGTGCCCGGTACCGGGCGTGGCTGCGGCCCGGTTGTGGTGAGCTGGGGACATGCCTCAGATCCGGCTCGGGCTGGTGCTGCACCCCACCCGGGAGGTGTCCCCGGTGGTGGACACCATGGTGGCCTGGGCCGCCCGGCACGACGCCGCCCTGACGGTACGCGCCGAGGACCGGCACCGGGTGCCCGAGTCGGTCCGGGCGGTGCCGGAAACCGATCTCACCGCCGCATCGGACATGCTGCTCAGCGTCGGCGGCGACGGCACCATGCTCGGTGCGCTGCGGTTGGCCGTGGCGGATCCGAAGCCGGTGCTCGGAGTACACCTGGGCAAGCTGGGATTCCTGGTGGAGGTGGAGCCGCAGGATCTGCCGGCGGCGCTGGACCGGCTGCTGACCGGCGACTACACGCTTGTCGAGCAGGGCTGCCTGGAGTGCGCGGTGTGCGGCGACGACGTGGTCGCGTTCAACGACGTCGCGCTGATCCGTACCCCCGGGCAGGGCTTCGTCACCGCCACCCTGGCGGTGGACGGGCAACGGTACGGCTACTACCGCTGCGACGCGCTGGTGATCAGCACCCCGACCGGGTCGACCGCCTACAGCTACGCCGCCGGCGGGCCGCTGGTCTCCCCGGCCACCCGGGCGGTGGTGGTGACGCCGAGCGCCCCGATGTCCGGCATCTCCCGGGCGGTCGTGTTCTCCCCCGAGGAGACCGTCCGGTTGGAGCTGAAGTCGGGTTCGGGGCCGGTGGCCGTGGAGGTGGACGGCCAGATCATCCGGGACGGCTCGACGTCGGGCGCGGTGGAGGTCCGGTACCGCCCGGAGGCCGGTCAGGTGGTGCGTCTGGATCCGCGCCGTTACCAGCAACGCAGCGCGCTGAAGCTGGGCCTGCTCGACCTGCCGCTGCTGCCCGCACAATTGCGGGAACTCCTTCCCGAGGAAGTGCGCCGTCGGCTCGATGAACGGGAGCTTCCCCCACCGCGCTGAAACACCGAACGGCCCAGATTATCGCGCCGGGCACACCCGCCGGTGGCCAAATCCCCTTTCTGCCGGCGTACGTAACTCGCCACTGATTCCCGCCGTTAATCGTCTGGCGCGCAGATTCGCGGGACAGCGCCGTATCGGCCCGCGTCGGCCCGGCGAGTTGCGGAGGGGAGAACTGATGAGGAAATCGGTTCCGCGCACGATTGTCGCGGACCTGCGGACGTTGGGCCGCGCCGCACCCCTGCGCGCCGCGTACGAACTGTCGAAACGAAGCGGCTTCCATCAGGTGCTGTTCCGTGGTGCGCCACCGCAGCACCACCGGGCCACCGTCGTGCCGCTGACCACGAGCGTGCCGACCGGCCCCGAAGCCCGGCAGCGATGTCTCGACGACGCCCGCCGCGTACGGCAGGAAGGGCTGCGCGTCTTCGGGCAGCGGGCGGCGACGGGGGTGACGGCCGACTGGTCCACCGACCCGCTCACCGGACGGTCCTGGCCGGCGCACGAACCGTGGTGGCGCATCGACATCCGGTCCGAGGCCCGACTCTCCGACGTCAAGTACAGCTGGGAGGCGGGACGGCATCGCGACCTGGTCGTGCTGGCCCGCGCGGCCCGCCTCGACCCGGACGGCCCGTGGTGCGACGAACTCACCGGCCTGTTGCGCTCCTGGCACGAGCAGTGCCCACCCGAGCAGGGCGTGCACTGGCACTCCAGCCTCGAACTCGCGCTGCGCGCCATCAGCTGGAGCCAGGTCCTGGCGCTGGTCGGCGAGCGGCTCCCGGTCGAGGTGGTGACCGCCACCGAACGGCTGCTGCTGGCCAGCGCCCGGCATCTGATGATCGAGTTGCCGTACACGGTGAGCAGCATGCGCAACAACCACATGCTCGGCGACGCGCTCGGGCTCATCCTGCTGGCCCGGATGTTCCCCACCGCACGGCACGCGACCCGCTGGGCGCGCACCGGCGAGCGGATGTTCGCCGCCCAGTGGCGCCGGCACCTCGCCCCGGACGGCCGGATGATCGAGGACTCGCTGTCGTACCACAGGTTCGTCCTGGAGATGCTCATCGTGCGGGTGCTGCTCGGCAACGCACCGGCACAGCTGCGACGTGACCTGCACTCGGCCAGCCTGCACCTGGCCCGGCTCGGCGTGTTCGACGGCGACCTCCCGCAGTACGGCGACTGGGACGAGGGACGGGTGCTGGCGTCCTCCGGCGACCCGCTCGACGTGGCCGGCTCGGTCGCGCTCGGGCTGGTGCTCAGCGGCGAGCAGGTGCCCGCGCAGTGGTACGCCGAGTACGACGAGTTGGCCTGGTACGCGCCCACCGCACCGGAGGTCACCGCGCCCACCACGAGCACCCGCGCCGCCGACAGGCCCGGCACGAGCGCCGCCGCCGATCACGGCGGCAGGAGCGCCGTCGGGCGGCCGGGTGCGGTGGTCTCCGGGGGCATCGGCTACGTCAGCCGGGGTCCGTGGCAGGTCTGGTTCAAGGTGGCCGGTGGGCCTTCGCACGGACACGCCGACCTCACCTCCGTCTGGGTCAAGCACGACGGCCGGTGGCTGATCGCGGACCCGGGCACCGGCACCTACAACGGGCCGCTGGACGTCCGCAACGGACTGCGTACCTCCGCCGCCCATCCGGTGCGCCGACCCGACGGTCAGGACCAGCTCGTGCCACACCGCGCGTTCCGCTGGCTGCACACCGCGTCCGGGCACCTCGGGGCGCCGCTCGTGCTGGCGGACCGCACCATCCTGTTCGGCTGGCACGACGCGTACGCGCGAGGCCCTCGACCGGTACGCGTCGGCCGCGCGGTGGTGGTGGCCGACGCGTACGTGGCGATCGTCGAGTTCGCCGACGAGCCGGCCGCCGGCCGGAGGTGGTCGCTCACCGTTCCGCTGCACCCCGACGTCACGGTCGAGGGCAACACCCTGGTCAGCGGGGGCACCAAGGTCGACCTGTTCGGCCTGCCCGGGCACACGCTGGTGCGGGGCCGGTCGACGCCGTTCGCGGGTTGGCACAGCCACACCTACGGGTCCTGGGAACCGGCGACCTGGATCACCGTCGAGGACCGGGCCGACACCACAGTCTGGGGGCTCGGCGCGGTCCCCGGAACACCGCAGGCGCACGCGCTCGACGGTCTCGGGTTCGCGGTGACCTGGCAGCCCACCAGCGCCTCGCTCGCCGTCACCGACCTCCTGTCCGGGGAGGTCCAGCACCGGGAAGTGCCGACATGACCACTCGCAGGATCGCCGTGTTCAACCAGTTCGCCGTGCCCCGGGGCTATCCCGGCGGGACCAGGCACGTCGAGATGTTCGGCCGGCTGCCCGGCTGGGATTACGTGATCATCGCCGGTCGACGCAACCTGATCACCGGTCTGCCGCAGCGCGCGGAACCGGGCTTCCACCCGGTCGCGGTGACCCCGTACCGGGGCAACGGTCTGGACCGGGTCCTCAACTGGGTCAGCTACACGGTGACCGCGGCCGTCGCCGGCCTGCGGCAACCCCGCCCCGACGTGGTGTACGCGTCCTCGCCGCACCTGCTGGCCGGGCTGACCGGCTGGGCGGTCGCGACGCTGCGCCGTACCCCGTTCGTGCTGGAGATCCGGGACCTGTGGCTGCGCTTCCTCGTCGACATGGGAGTGCTGTCCGAGAGGTCGTTGGCGTACCGGGCGCTGGCGCGGCTGGAACGGTTCCTCTACCTGCGGGCCGACCGGGTCGTCGTGATGGCGCCCGACGTGGTGCAGGTCGTCGCGGCGCAGGGGGTGGCGCCCGAGAAGATCGCCTACATCCCCAACGCCGCGGACCCGGACGACTTCGTGCCCAGCGCCGACCGGGACACGCTGCGGGCACGGTACGGATTCACCCGCCGGACCGCCGTCTACGCCGGTGCGCACGGCCCGGCCAACGGACTGGATCAGCTGCTGGACGCCGCCCGATCGGTGCCGGAGATCGACGTGGTGCTTGTCGGCTCGGGAGTGGAGAAGGAGCGGCTGCGGGCCGCGGCGACCGGAATCGACAACCTCCGCTTCCTTGATCCGGTGCCGAAGACCGAGGTGCCCGATCTTCTGCACGCCGCGGACGTCGGCGTGCACGTCCTGGCCGACGTCGAGTTGTTCCGCTCCGCGGTCAGCCCCAACAAGGTGTTCGACTACATGGCCGCCGGGCTGCCGGTGGTCACCAACAGTCCGGGCGTGGTCGGCGACCTGGTCCTGGGCGCCGGCTGCGGCTACGTGACCTCACCCGGCCAACTCGCACACGGTCTCACCCAGATGGCCGGGGCAGGCCGGGACGAGCTGACGAAGATGGGCACGTCCGGCCGGCGTTGGATCCGCGCCAACCAGTCGCGTACCGCGATGTCACACGCCCTCGGGCAGTTGCTCGCCCCACTCGTCGAACGCTGATCCCACCCGAGCGGTACGCGCCGCGGCCGTCTTCGGCGCAAGGGCGGCGGTCGGCTTCGGCCGACCGCCGCCCTTGATCACGTCACGAGCCGAGTGGGACGCTCACGCTGACGTCGTCGCCCGCCCGCGTGGGCGGAATCGACGGCTGTTCGGCGAGGCCGGTGAGCGCCGCGACCGCGGCCAGCGCCGTCCGGGTGGTGACGAACGAGGCCTCGATCTCCCGCCCCTCGGACCGGTGCCCGACGATCGTCTGCCGGACCAGGGCGAGCAGCTGCTGGTGGCCCTTGCCCGCGGCCACCCGCCGCACCTCCCGGCCGTCGACCTCCAGCCGCCGGAAGTCGTCGATCAGTACGGTGTGTCCACGGCCGAGGATCTCCACCCGCTCCTTGGGGGTGCTCCGGTTACCGCCGGTGCAGTAGGTGATCGTCGCGGTGGAGCCGTCCGGGTATCCGAGCAGGATGCTGACGTCCTCTTCCAGCCCCGGCTCACCCCGTCCGCCGCCGTACGCGTGCACCACGCTCGGTGCCGTCCCCACCAGCCACGACGCGAGGTCGATGAAGTGGCACACCTCGCCGCGGATCCGGCCGCCCTGCCGTCGGTCGTGGTACCAGTGCGAGTCGGGCAACCGTCCCGCGTTGATCCGGTACGCGACCGTCACCGGCCCGCCACCGGCGGCCAGGATCTTCTTCGCGTGGCCCACCATCGGCGCGTACCGTCGGTTGAAGCCGACGAACAGGTGACCGGAGTTGCGGCGGTAGGCGGCGACGACCTCGTCGAGTTCGTCCTGCGTCAACGCCAGTGGTTTCTCCACGAACACGTGCTTGCCGGCGTCCAGCGCCTGCCGGACCAGGCCGGCGTGCGAGTCGTGCCGACTGAGGACGAACACCACGTCGATGTCGTCGCGGCCGATCAGGTCCGCTGCGGTCCCGACCACCAGCGGGATGTCGTTGCGCTCGGCGAGGTGTCGTGCGGACAGCCCCTTGGCGGAGGTGACGGCGGCGAGGTCGTCCGCCCAGCCGGCGGCCTTGAGCGCGGGCAGGAACGTGGCCTTCGCGTAGAGCCCGGCGCCGATCAGCCCGGCCCGGGACCGCGACGAGGCACGGCGGGGCTGCAGCAGCACCGCGTCGGCGCGAGGTTCGGTCGGGGCCGCGTAGCTCAGTTGCACCGCGAGCGAGCGTGGGTCGGCGGCCAGCGCCTCGTACGCCGCGGTCGCCTGCGCCACCTCGAACACGTGGGTGACCAGGTCGTCGACCGCGACCCGACCGCTGTCGACCAGGTCGAGGTAGGTCTCGATGTTGCCGCGCGCCGTCCAGCGCACGTGCCCGGCCGGGTAGTCGACGCCCCACTCCTCGTAGGCCCGGTCGTAGCGGCCGGGACCGTAGCTGCGGGCGAACCGCAGGTCCAGTTCGCGCTCGTAGAACGCCCGCCGGTCGAGTTCCAACCCGACGTCGCCGACCACGACCAGCCGGGCGCGGTCCCGGGCGATCTCGGCGCTGCGGGTGACCGGCCCCGAGGAGCGGGTCGCCGCGGTGATCAGGACCGCGTCGACGCCCCGCCCCCGGGTCAGTTCCATGATCTGTTCGGTGGTCGCCGCGCCGGCCTCGACCAGGCCTGTCGCACCGCCGCTGGTGGCCAGTTCGGCAGTCCACTCGCGCAGGTCCACACCGATGACGCGAAGCCCCGAGGCGAGCGCCAACCGGACCGTCAGCTGCCCGACCAGACCGAGGCCGACGACGGCGACCGTGCCACCCACCCCCACCTCGGCCTGCCGCAGTCCCTGCATCGCGATGGCTGCCACCGCGCCGAAGGCGGCGGCCTGGTCCGACACCCCGTCGGGTACGGGTACCGCGAGCAGGCCGGGCACCGTCTGGTACTCGGCGTGCCCCGCCGAGGCCGTGGCGACCCGCATGCCCGGCCGCAGACCGTCGGTGGCGGCACCGGCGGCGACCACCACACCGGTGGCGCTGTACCCCAGCGGCATGTCCTCGTCGAGTCGGCCACGCACCGCCGCGAGCGTCGTCCGCACACCGTCCGTGCGGGCCTTGTGCACGACCTGCCGCACCAGGTCCGGCCGGGCCCGTGCCTTGCTCAGCAGGCTCGCCGACGCCAGTTCGCGGACGGCACGTTCGGTCCCGGCGGAGAGCAGGGACCGGCGTACGGCCACGAGCACCTCGGTGGCGGTCGGTTCGGGTTGCGGAACCTCGACGATCCTGACCTCGCCACCGGACACGGACTGGACGACCTGCTTCACGGGACCTGCCTTCGGGGAGAACACCTGGCGTCCGCGACAGCCAGCCCTTCCGGCGGTGCACACAGTGACGCCTCCGTCGCGCCAAATTGTACGGTGAATACCATTACCAAACCGGATAACTTGTATCATTGGCGCGTCATTGAACAATAGCTGCCGAATCATGCGAGGAATATTTGTCTACCGCCACGGTTCTGCACATCGCCGGCGCGCGTCCCAACTTTCCGAAAGCGGCGCCGGTGATCCGTGCGCTCGACGGTCACGACGTCGCCCAGCGTCTGGTGCACACCGGACAGCACTACGACGAGCGCATGTCCGAGGTCTTCTTCCGGCAGCTCGGGCTCCCCGAACCGGACGAGAACCTGGCCGTCGGCTCCGGCAGCCACGGGCGGCAGACCGCCGACATGATGGTGCGGCTCGAAACGTCCTTCCAGGAGGCCGACCCCGACCTGGTGGTCGTCTACGGTGACGTCAACTCGACGCTGGCGGCCACCCTGGTCGCCACGAAGCTCGCCATCCCGGTGGCGCACGTGGAAGCCGGGCTGCGCAGCTTCAACCGCGCCATGCCGGAGGAGATCAACAGACTGGTCACCGACCGGCTGTCCGAACTGCTCTTCGCCACCAGCCCGGACGCGCTGGTGCACCTCGGCAACGAGGGGATCGCCGCGGAGAAGGTGCACTTCGTGGGCAACCCGATGATCGATACGCTGCTGGCCAACCTGCCCCGGTTCGACGCGGCCGCCATCCGCGGCCAACTGGGCCTACCCGAGCAGTACGTGGTGGCCACCCTGCACCGACCAGCCAACGTGGACGAACCCGGCGACGCCGCCGAACTGGCCAAGGCCATGCACGGTGTCGCCGACCAGATCGAGGTCGTGCTCCCGCTGCACCCGCGCGGCCGGCAACGGCTCGCCGCCGCCGGCCTGTACCCGTATCCCGGAATCCGGGTCATCGAGCCCCTGGGCTACCTGGAATTCCTCAGCCTCGTCCGGGGTGCCCGGGCGGTCGTCACCGACTCCGGTGGCGTCCAGGAGGAGACGACAGTGCTGGGCGTGCCGTGCCTGACCCTGCGGGCCGAGACGGAACGCCCGGTGACCATCACCCACGGCACGAACCGGCTGGTGACCCGGGCCGGCCTGGTCGACGAGGTACGCACCCTGCTGGCCACCGACCGGCACGCCGCCGACTGGCCGGTGCCGCCGCTGTGGGACGGCCGAGCCGGTGAACGCATCGCCGCGGTGATCGCCGAATTCCTCCGCTGAGCCGGAGTCCCCCGACTGAGCCGGAGTTTTCCGGCTCAGTCGGCTTCGTCCGGTCGAGGCCGCCGGCCGGGCGGGGGCTGCCTACGCGCCGGCGAGCACCGAGTCGACCACGTCCTTGGCCTCCTGCTGGATCCGGGCCAGATGCTCCGGCCCCTGGAAGGACTCGGCGTAGATCTTGTACACGTCCTCGGTGCCGGACGGGCGGGCCGCGAACCAGCCCGACTCGGTGGTCACCTTCAGCCCGCCGATCGGTGCCCCGTTGCCGGGCGCCGTGGTGAGCGTGGCGGTGATCGGCTCACCGGCGAGCTCGGTGGCGCGTACCTGCTCCGGGGAGAGCTTGCCGAGCACGGCCTTCTGCTCCCGCGTGGCCGGGGCGTCGATCCGGGCGTACGCGGGCGCACCGAAACGCTCGGCCAACTCGGCCCAGTGCTCGCTCGGCGTACGGCCGGTCATCGCGATGATCTCGGAGGCGAGCAGGCAGAGCAGGATGCCGTCCTTGTCGGTCGTCCAGGTGCCGCCGTCGCGGCGCAGGAACGACGCTCCCGCGCTCTCCTCCCCACCGAAGCCGACCGTGCCGTCGAGCAGCCCGGGCACGAACCACTTGAAGCCGACCGGCACCTCCAGCAGCGGACGCCCGAGGTCGGCCGCCACCCGGTCGATCATCGATGAGGAGACCAGGGTCTTGCCGACCGCCGCGGCCGGACCCCACTGGTCGCGGGTACCGAACAGGTGGGCGATCGCCACGGCCAGGTAATGGTTCGGGTTCATCAGCCCGGCGTCCGGGGTGACGATGCCGTGCCGGTCGGCGTCGGCGTCGTTGCCGGTGGCCACCTGGTAATCCGCGCGCATGGCGATGAGCGAGGCCATCGCGTTCGGCGAGGAGCAGTCCATCCGGATCTTGCCGTCGCCGTCGAGGGTCATGAACCGCCAGGTCGGATCGACGGTCGGGTTGACCACGCTCAGGTCGAGGCGGTGCCGCTCGGCGATCTCACCCCAGTAGGCGACGCTGGCACCGCCGAGCGGGTCGGCGCCGATGCGGACCCCGGCGGCACGGATCGCGTCCAGGTCGAGCACCGCAGGCAGGTCGTCGACGTACGCACCGAGGAAGTCGTACGTGCCGGTGGTGTCGACGGCGCGGGCCCGCGCGTACGGGATGCGGCGCACCTCCTTGCCCCCGGCGGCGAGGATCGCGTTCGCCCGGTCCTGGATCCACTTCGTGGCGTCGGAGTCGGCCGGGCCGCCATGGGTGGGGTTGTACTTGAACCCGCCGTCGTCCGGCGGGTTGTGCGACGGGGTGATCACGATGCCGTCGGCGAGCCCGGCGGTACGGCCCCGGTTGTGGGTGAGGATCGCGTGCGACACCGCCGGGGTGGGGGTGTAGCCGTCACGGCTGTCCAGCAGCACGGTGACCCCGTTGGCGGCGAGCACCTCCAGCGCGTCGACGGCGGCCGGCGCGGACAGCGCGTGGGTGTCCCGCCCGAGGAAGAGCGGCCCGTCGATGCCCTGGGCCTGGCGGTAGTCGCAGAGCGCCTGGGTGACGGCGAGGATGTGGTCGGAGTTGAAGGCGTTGCGCAGGCTCGACCCGCGGTGCCCCGAGGTGCCGAAGGAGACCTGCTGGGCCGGGTCGGCGGGATCCGGATGCTCGGCGTAGTAGGCAGTCACCAGTCGAGGCACGTCGACCAGGTCGGCGGGCTGAGCCGGCTGCCCGGCACGAGGATGACTACTCACGGTGCTGGCCTTTCGTTCGCGACTGCGGGGCTCGCAAGCTCACTCCTCGCGCTCACGGCTCCACCTTCTGACCTTTGCCGATGACCACGATGCCGTTGTCGGAGACGGTGTAGCGCTGCCTGTCGCGTTCCAGATCGACGCCGATCTCGGCGCCCTCGGGAACGTGGACATTCTTGTCCAGGATGGCCCGGCGCACCACCGCGTGCCGGCCGATCTCAACACCTTCCATCAGCACCGAGCCGTCCACGTGCGCCCAGGAATGCACCTTCACCTTGGGCGAGACGATCGAGTTCTCCACAAGTGAGCCGGAGATCACCGCACCGGGCGAGACCATCGAGGCGACCGCCCGGCCGACCCGCTCACCCCACTGGTGCACGAACTTGGCAGGCGGGTACGGCGGCTGCTCGGTGTAGATCGGCCAGTCGAAGTTGTAGAGGTTGAACACCGGGTGGACGTTGATCAGATCCATGTGCGCGTCGTAGAAGGAGTCGAGCGTTCCCACGTCACGCCAGTAGCCCCGATCCCGGTCGGTGCTGCCGGGCACCTCGTTGTCGCGGAAGTCGTAGACATTCGCCTCGCCCCGCTCGACAAGCATCGGGATGATGCTGCCGCCCATGTCGTGCTTGCTGGAGCGGTCCTCGGCGTCCCGCTCGACCGCGTCGATGAGCGCCCGGGTGGTGAAGACGTAGTTGCCCATCGAGGCGTAGATCTCGTCGGGCGCGTCGGGCAGCCCCACCGCGTCGGTGGGCTTCTCCCGGAAGGCCCGGATCCGCCGGCCGTCCTCGGCGACCTCGATGACACCGAACTGGTCGGCCATGGACAGCGGCTGCCGGATGCCGGCCACGGTCACGGCTGCCCCGGAGGCGATGTGCTCCTCCACCATCTGCCGGGGGTCCATCCGGTAGATGTGGTCGGCACCGAAGACGATCACGTAGTCGGGCTGCTCGTCGTAGATCAGGTTGAAGCTCTGGTAGATCGCGTCCGCCGAGCCGGCGAACCACCACGGGCCCCGGCGCTGCTGCGCGGGCACCGGCGTGACGTAGTTGCCGAGCAACGTCGACATCCGCCAGGTCTTGGTGATGTGCCGGTCGAGGGAGTGGGACTTGTACTGGGTCAGCACGACGATCTTGAGGTACCCGGCGTTGGCCAGGTTGGAGAGGACGAAGTCGACCATGCGGTACATCCCGCCGAACGGGACGGCCGGCTTGGCCCGGTCCGCGGTGAGCGGCATCAGGCGCTTGCCCTCTCCGCCGGCCAGGACGATCGCGAGCACCTTCTCAGCCATGACCAGACGCTATCCATCCCGGTGCCGCTTCACCACTCGTACGGGCACACTTCTGCACTAGGGTGCCGGGCATGACCGACTCCACCGGACTGCGCGTCGACCTGCTCACCCGGGAGTACCCGCCGGAGGTCTACGGCGGCGCCGGGGTGCACGTCGAGTACCTGGCCCGGGAACTGCGCCGGCTCGCCGAGGTCCGGGTGCACTGCTTCGGCGCACCGCGCACCGAGCCGGGCGTGCGGGCGTACCCGGAACCGGCGGGCCTGGCCGGCGCGAACCCCGCGCTGCGAACAATGGGCGTCGACCTGGAGATGGCCGCCGGGTGTGCCGGCGCGGACGTGGTGCACAGCCACACCTGGTACGCCAACCTGGCCGGGCACACCGCGAAGCTGCTGTACGGGGTGCCGCACGTGGTGACCGCGCACAGCCTGGAGCCGCTGCGCCCGTGGAAGGCCGAACAGCTCGGCGGCGGCTACGCCCTCTCCTCCTGGTGCGAACGCACCGCCTACGAGTCGGCCGACGCGATCGTGGCGGTCAGCGCCGGCATGCGCCGGGACGTGCTGACCGCGTACCCGTCGATCGATCCGGACCGGGTGCACGTGATCTACAACGGCATCGACACCGCGCAGTACGCTCCGGACCCGGGCACGGACGTGCTGGCCCGACTCGGCATCGACCCGGCCCTGCCCAGCGTGGTCTACGTCGGGCGGATCACCCGGCAGAAGGGCCTGCCACACCTGCTGCGCGCCGCCCGCAACCTGCCCCCGCAGACCCAGCTCGTGCTGTTGGCCGGCGCACCGGACACGCCGGAGATCGCCGCCGAGGTGGAGGGTCTGGTCGCCGAGCTGCGGGCGAGCCGGTCCGGGGTGATCTGGGTGGCCGAGATGCTGCCCAAGCCCGAGGTGATCCAGGTGCTCACCCACGCCACCATCTTCGTCTGCCCCTCGGTGTACGAGCCGATGGGCATCGTCAACCTGGAGGCGATGGCCTGCGAGACCGCAGTGGTCGCCACCGCCACCGGCGGCATCCCCGAGGTGGTCGCCGACGGCGAGACGGGCCTGCTGGTCCCGATCGAGCAGGCCGGTCTGGACGGCACGCCCGCCGACCCGGCCCGCTTCGAGGCCGACCTGGCAGCGCGGATGAACGAGCTGCTGGCCTCGCCCGACCACGCCGCCGCCCTGGGCCGGGCCGGACGTCGCCGGGCGGTCGAGCACTTCTCCTGGGACGCGATCGCCGCCCGCACCCTCGCGCTCTACCGCTCACTGATGTAAGGAAGGGCACCCTATTAACGCCTCGGGTAGAGGAAGGGCCCCCTTTTAACACTCGGCACCGCCCTTACTCGGACGATCCGCATCGCGCCCGCAGCGCACCGCCGCCGGGCCAGCGGTACGCCGACGGCCGCTGCCCCGTCACGTGGGCGCGGCCCGTCACGTGGGCGCGGCCCGTCACGTGGGCGCGCTCACGCAGCTGTTCCGCCTTCCTGTGGGTGCGTTTGTTGTCGTCACAGCAACAACAAACGCACCCAGATCCGGGGTAGTGGCGGTGCGGTCAGGAGCAGGTCGGTGCGGGGCAGCAGGAGAGACGCCGCCCCGCCCATGTGATTGCACTCCGTTGCTGACGAGAGCACCCCTGGCACAGCATCGACCTGATTATTGACGCTTCTTGCCAAAAATGATTCACTTGTGGCATGGCCTCGGATCTCTCGCCCACCCCGCGCCGACGTGGTCGACCCACCGTGCTCGATCCCGAAGCGGTCGGCACCGCGGCCCTGAAGCTCTGGGCCGTGCGCGGCTACGGCGCCACCGGCTGGGACGACATCTCCGCGGCCACCGGGATCAGCGCCCGCACCCTGATGCGGCACTTCCCGTCCAAGGCCGCCCTCGCCTGGGTGGGAGTGCCCGCCGCCACCCGGCGGCTGACCGAGACGTTCCGCACGCTGCCCCTCGACATTCCGCTGTCGGACGCGCTGCGCGCCGCCGTGGCCGCCTCCGTCTCCGACGACGCGCTCGTGCTCAGCGCGGGCGGGTACTGGATGCGGGTCGTCGCCGAGGAACCCGAACTGGCGGAAGCCTCCGCCCGCGCCTACGCGCCCTGGACCGAGGCCCTCGCCCGGGAGATCGCCCGGCGTCGACCGGGAGCGCCGAGGGCGATCTACCACGCCGTCGCCACCGCGTACCGCGAGGCGGCCCAGGCCGCGCTGTACGACTGGGCCCGCAGCCCCGACGGCTCGCCCGCGCACGCCGTCGACGCCCTGCTGCGTCGGCTGGACATCCGCATCACCACACCCGAGGAAGCGCCGTGACCACCACCCGCCCGATTCCCGACCCGCTCGCCCCCGCCACCCTCGGCCCGGTGCGCCTGCGAAACCGGGTCATCAAGTCCGCCACCTTCGAGGGTGCGACCCCGGACGCCCTGGTCACCGACCGCCTGATCGAGTACCACACCGCTGTGGGTCGCGGCGGCGTCGGCATGACGACGGTCGCCTACCTCGCCGTCGCGCCCGAGGGGCGCACCGAACGGGGCCAGGTCTACTGGCGGCCCGAGGCGTTGCCCGGGCTGCGGCGGCTGACCGAGGCGGTGCACGCCACCGGCGCCAAGGTCAGCGCCCAGATCGGGCACGCCGGCCCGGTGGCCAACTCCCGCTCGAACGGGCTGCCCTCGCTCGCCGCGTCGGCGCGGTTCAACCCGCTGGGGATGGGCTTCGACCGCGCCGCGACCCACGACGACATCCACCGCATCGTGGCCGCCCACGGTAGCGCCGCCGCGGCGGCGCGCGAGGTGGGCTTCGACGCCGTCGAGGTGCACCTGGGCCACACCTACCTCGCCGGATCGTTCCTGTCGCCGAAGCTCAACCGACGCCGGGACGAGTTCGGCGGTGCGCTGACCAACCGCGCGGAGTTCCCACGCCGGATCCTGGCCGCCGTCAAGGAGGCCGTCGGTGACAACGTGGCCGTCATCGCCAAGATGAACATGAGCGACGGCGTGCCCGGCGGTTTCGACCTCGACGAGTCGATCCCGTTCGCCCGGATGCTCCAGGCCGACGGACACCTGGACGCCCTGGAACTCACCGGCGGGTCCTCGCTGCTCAACCCGATGTACCTGTTCCGGGGCGACATCCCGCTCGCGGCGATGGCCGCGCCCCAGCCGCCGCTGCTGCGGCTCGGGATGAAGATGTTCGGCCGGTTCCTGTTCCGCGACTACCCCTACCAGCCGCTCTACTTCCGCGACCTCGCGCTCCAGTTCCGCCGCGAGCTGTCCATGCCGCTGATCCTGCTCGGCGGCGTCACCGACCTCGACGGGATGCGCACGGCGATGAGCGACGGCTTCGAGTACGTCGCCATGGCCCGCGCCCTGCTCAGGGAGCCGGACCTGATCAACAAGATCCGCCACGACGCCGCCACCCGGTCGCGCTGCACCCACTGCAACCTCTGCGCCGCCAGCATCTTCACCGGCACCCACTGCCCCCTGGACACCGAGGGGACGACGGCGCTCGTCGCCGCCGGTACCCGGCCCGTCGTCGCCCCGTAGCAAGGAGTTCTGCGATGTCCATACCCCGGCAGCCCCAGCCGACCTCGGTCGACCTCGTCGTGATCGGCTCCGGCACCGGCCTCGCCGCCGCGCTCAGCGCCCACGAGGCCGGCCTCTCCGTCGTGGTCGTGGAGAAGTCGCGCTGGGTGGGCGGCTCCACGGCACGCTCCGGCGGCGCCTTCTGGATCCCCGCCAACCCCGTGCTGGCCGCGGAGGGCTCCGGGGACACGCCCGAGCGCGGCGCGGCGTACCTGGAGGCCGTGGTGGACGGCTCCGCGCCCGAACAGCGCTGGCGCAGCTTCCTCGAGCACGGCACCGCCACGATCGAGATGCTCACGCGGACCACCCCGATGCGGTTCCTCTGGGCCCGCGGCTACTCCGACTACCACCCGGAGCTGCCCGGCGGCACCGCCGAGGGCCGTAGCTGCGAGTGCCGTCCGCTCGACCTGAAGCTCCTCGGTGCCGACCGGGCGCGGCTGCGTCCCGCCGTCCTCTCCGCGCCCGTGCCCATGCCGGTCACCGGCGCGGACTACAAGTGGCTCAACCTGATGGCGAAGACCCCGGTTCGCGCGCTGCCCCGCATCGTGACGCGCCTCGCCCAGGGCCTCGGCGGCCTCGTGGTCGGGCGCGAGTACGCCGCCGGCGGCCAGGCCATCGCCGCCGGTCTGTTCGCCGGCGTCCGCCGCGCCGGCATCCCGGTCTGGACCGAGACGGCGCTGGAGCGGCTCGTGGTCGAGGGGGACCGGGTCGTCGGGGCCGAGCTGCGCCATCAGGAGACGACGTTCGCGATACGGGCCGAGCGGGGTGTCGTGCTCGCCACCGGCGGATTCGACCACGACCTGCCGCTGCGGCACACCCACCACCACCGCGACCTGGGCGGCTGGAGCCTCGGCGCGGACAGCAACACCGGCGACGGGATCCGCGCCGCGCAGGAGGCGGGCGCCGGCACCGACCTGATGGAGCAGGCGTGGTGGTTCCCCGCCGTCGCGCCGGTCGGCGACGCCGCGCCGTCGGTGCTGCTCGCCGAGCGTTCCCTGCCCGGGTCGCTCATGGTGGACGGCACGGGCCGCCGGTTCGTCAACGAGTCCTGCGACTACATGACGTTCGGGCAGCGGGTGCTCGGTCTCGCCCGTGAAGGTGGGTCGCTGCCGACCATGTGGCTGGTCTTCGACAAGCGGTACCGCAACAGTTACGTCTTCGCCGGCACGCAGTTCCCCCGCGCTCCGCTGCCGAAGTCCTGGTACGCGGCGGGCATCGCGCACCGCGCGGACAACCCGGGTGACCTCGCCCGGTCGATGGGCGTGGACGCCGACGCGCTGAACGCCACCGTGGCACGGTTCAACAGGTTCGCCGCCGCCGGCGTCGATGACGATTTCGCGCGCGGCGCGAGCGCGTACGACCGCTACTACGGCGATCCGACGGTGACGCCGAACCCGAACCTGCGGCCGCTGGCCGGCACCCTGTACGCCGTCCGGGTCGTCCTGTCCGACCTCGGGACCTGCGGCGGGATCCGGGCCGACGGCCTCGGCCGGGCGCTGTCCGACGAGGGGACCCCGGTCCCCGGGCTGTACGCCATCGGCAACGCCGCCGCCAACGCCTTCGGCCGCACCTACCCGGGGGCCGGGGCGACCATCGGGCAGGGCCTGGTCTACGGCTACATCGTCGGACGGCACGCGGCGGGCAAGCTCCCCGCCGCCGACCGGGCCCCGGACCGCCGGACGGCGGAATAGGCACGGGTTTGGCGCACCCGGGGCCGCCGGGCGTGCCAGCATCCGGCAGGACGCGAGGGGCCGATCCGGACCGACCGTCGGCGAAGCGGAGAGGAACCGAGATGGGTACGTACGCGGTGACCGGCGCGGCCTCCGGCATGGGCCGGGCGTCCGCCGAGCGGCTGCGCCGCGACGGGCACACCGTCGTCGGCGTGGACCTGCGGGACGTGGAGGTGATCGCCGACCTCTCCACGCCGACCGGGCGCGCGGCGGCGGCCACCGAGGTGCTGGAGCGCGCCGGAGGGCGGCTCGACGGGGCGGTCTGCGCCGCCGGGCTCGGCGGCATCCCCGGCCGGGACCAGGTCGTGCAGCAGGTCAACTTCTTCGGTGTGGTGGAGTTGCTCGAGGCGTGGCGACCGACGCTGGCCGCTGCCGGCAACAGCAAGGTCGTGGTGTTCGGCTCGAACTCCGTCACGCTCACGCCGATGGTGCCGGAGCGCGCCGTGCGGGCCCTGCTCGACCGCGACGCCGGCCGGGCGCTGCGCGTGGTGGGGCGCTTCGGCAAGCGCTCGGCGCCGTTCGCGTACGCGAGTTCGAAGCTGGCGGTGACCCGGTGGGCACGCCGCGCCGCGATCTCGCCGGAGTGGGCCGGCGCCGGCATCCGGGTCAACGTCCTGGCCCCCGGCATCATCGCCACCCCGCTGCTGGAGGAGCAGATGGCCCGGGGCGAGAAGGAGGCGGTCGAGGGGCTGCCGGTGCCGATCGGCGGGCGCGGCAAGCCGGCGGACGTCGGCGAGTGGGTGGCGTTCATGCTCTCGCCGGCCGCCGATTTCCTCTGCGGTTCGGTGATCTTCCTGGACGGCGGCTCGGACGCCTACTTCCGCACCGACGACTGGCCCGTCTCGACCGGCCCGGTCGGGGTGCTGCGCTACCTGCGGCGCGCCAAGGCGTGGCGGGCGCGGCGCTGACCGACGTGGTGGAAGCAGCGCGCAATCGAGCGCGAAAGGATCTCGCGCAGTAGGTTGACGGGGTGACTGGACGGTTCCCGATCGAAGACGTCTCCCCCGTCGTCTCCTGCGGGCGTTATCCGGCCCGCGCCGTCGTCGGGGAACTGGTGCCGGTGTCGGCGACCGCGTACCGCGAAGGGCACGACGCGCTCGGCTGCAACGTGGTCTGGCTCGGACCGGACGGTCGGGCCCGGCCGTTCACCCGGATGCGGCCCGGGGAACCCGGCCGGGACCGGTGGCACGCCACCATCACCCCCGACGCGGTCGGCGAGTGGATCTTCACGGTGGAGGCGTTCAGCGACCCGTACCTGACCTGGCACAACGCGGTGACCAAGAAGATCGCCGCCGGCCAGGGCGCGGAAGACCTGGCCAACGACCTGGCCGAGGGCGTACGCGTGCTGACCGCCGCCGCCGACCTGGTGCCGGCGGCGCAGCGGGCCCGGATCGAGCAGGCCGTGGCCGCCCTGGATGACTCGACGATGCCGCTGCCGCAGCGCAGCGCCCCGGCGCTCGCCCTGGCCGACCTGCTCTGGGCGCACCCGGTACGCGAGTTGGTCACCACCGGCGAGGAGTACCGCATCTGGGTGGACCGGGAGCGGGCTCTCTACTCCGCCTGGTACGAGTTCTTCCCCCGCTCGGAGGGGGCGATCCTGGCCACCGCCGAGACCCCGGCCCGCTCCGGGACCTTCGCCACCGCGACCGAGCGGCTGCCCGGGGTCGCCGCGATGGGCTTCGACGTGCTCTACCTGCCGCCGATACACCCGATCGGCCGGGTCAACCGCAAGGGCCCGAACAACAGCCTGACCGCCGGGCCGCACGACGTGGGTTCGCCGTGGGCGATCGGCGCGGCCGAGGGCGGCCACGACGCCATCCACCCCGATCTGGGTACGCCGCAGGACTTCCGCGACTTCGTGGCCGCCGCCGCCGAACACGGCCTGGAGGTGGCGATGGACCTGGCGTTGCAGTGCGCGCCGGATCACCCGTGGGTGAGCGAGCACCCGGAATGGTTCACCACCCGCGCCGACGGCAGCATCGCGTACGCGGAGAACCCGCCGAAGAAGTACCAGGACATCTACCCGCTGAACTTCGACAACGACCCCGAGGGCATCCGGGCGGAGATCCTGCGGGTGGTACGGCACTGGGTCGGCGAGGGCGTGAAGATCTTCCGGGTGGACAACCCGCACACCAAGCCTGTCGACTTCTGGCACTGGCTGATCTGGGAGGTCAAGCGGACCGACCCGGACGTGCTCTTCCTGGCCGAGGCGTTCACCCGACCGGCGATGATGCACGGGCTGGCCAAGGTCGGCTTCACCCAGTCGTACACGTACTTCACCTGGCGGACCTCGGCCGCGCAGATGCGCGAGTACTGCGCGGAGCTGGTGGCGGCGGCCGACTACATGCGACCGAACTTCTGGCCCAACACCCCGGACATCCTGCACGAGAGCCTGCAGCACGGCGGGCCGCCGATGTTCAAGATCCGGGCGGTGCTTGCCGCGCTGCTCTCCCCGTCCTGGGGCATGTACGCCGGCTTCGAGCTGTTCGAGCACGTCGCGCGTCCGGGCGCGGAGGAATACCTCGACAACGAGAAGTACGAGCTGCGGCCCCGGGACTGGGCGCAGGCCCAGGCGCAGGGGCGGTCCCTGGCGCCGTTCATCGCCACCCTGAACCGGGTACGCCGGGAGAACCCGGCCCTGCACCGGCTGCGCAACCTGGTCTTCCACGACATCGACAACCCGGCCCTGCTGTGCTGGTCCAAACGCGACCCGATCACCGGCAACACCGTGCTGGTGGTCTGCTCGTTCGACTCGCACACCGTGCAGTGGGGCAACACCACCCTGGACATGCCGGCGCTGGGCCTGGACTGGCACGACCGGTTCACCGTGTACGACGAGTTGACCGGGGCCAGCTACGACTGGGGACAGCGCAACGCGGTCCGGCTCGACCCGTACCTGCACCCCGCCCACGTGCTCACCCTCCCCGCCGCCACCGCCGCCGTTCCCACCGACACCGCCGGCCCTGCCGCCACGAAGGACGACGCCCGATGGACCAGCTGATCTCCGGGGAGACCCACGACCCGCACGCCGTGCTCGGTGCCCACCCGGCGAACGGCCGTACGGTGATCCGCACCCTGCGGCGGGGCGCGACCGAACTGTGCCTGCTGGTGGGTGAACAGCGGTACCCGATGACCCGGGTGCACGAGGTGGGCGTCTTCGAGGCGACCGTGCCCGGCGAGGTGCTCGACTACCGCATCGAGTGGAACGGGCAGCCGCACGACGACCCGTACCGGCACCCGCCGACCCTGGGCGAGCTGGACCTGCACCTGATCAGCGAGGGTCGGCACGAACGGCTCTGGGAGGCGCTCGGCGCCCGCGTCCTCGACGGCGGGGTGGCGTTCACCGTCTGGGCCCCGAACGCCCGGGGTGTGCGGGTGGTCGGTGACTTCACCGGCTGGGCGCCCGACGACGGCTGGCCGATGCGATCACTGGGCTCCACCGGCGTGTGGGAGATCTTCGTGCCCGGGGTGCAGGTGGGGGCCCGGTACAAGTATCGGATCCTCGGCGCCGACGGTCACTGGCGGGACAAGGCCGACCCGCTCGCCGGGTACGCCGAGGTGCCGCCGGCCACCGCCTCCGTGGTGCACCGCTCGACGTACGAGTGGGGCGACGCGGACTGGCTGGCGCGGCGGGCGAAGCAGCAGCCCCACCAGGCGCCGATGAGCGTGTACGAGGTGCACCTCGGCTCGTGGCGGCCCGGCCTCGGCTACCGGGAACTGGCCGAGCAGTTGGCCGCGTACGTGACGGAGCTGGGCTTCACCCACGTGGAGTTCCTGCCGGTGATGGAGCACCCGTTCGGCGGCTCCTGGGGTTACCAGGTCACCGGCTACTTCGCCCCGACCTCCCGCTTCGGTGACCCGGACGACTTCCGTCACCTGGTGGACCGGCTGCACGCCGCCGGCATCGGGGTGATCCTGGACTGGGTGCCGGCGCACTTCCCCAAGGACGAGTGGGCCCTGGCCCGCTTCGACGGCACCCCGCTCTACGAGCACCCCGACCCGCGTCGCGGCGAGCACCCGGACTGGGGCACGTACGTTTTCGACTTCGGCCGCCGCGAGGTGCGCAACTTCCTGGTCGCCAACGCGCTCTACTGGCTTGAGGAGTTCCACGTCGACGGGCTGCGGGTCGACGCGGTCGCCTCGATGCTCTACCTGGACTACTCCCGCGCCGACGGGCAGTGGGTGCCCAACCAGTACGGCGGCCGGGAGAACCTGGAGGCCATCGCGTTCATGCAGGAGACCAACGCGACGGTCTACAAGCACCACCCCGGGGTGGTGATGATCGCCGAGGAGTCCACCGCCTGGCCGGGAGTGACCCGACCGACGAGCGACGGCGGGCTCGGGTTCGGCTTCAAGTGGAACATGGGCTGGATGCACGACACCCTGCTCTACACCTCGAAGGACCCGATCTACCGGCAGCACCACCACAATCAGCTCACCTTCTCCCTGGCGTACGCCTGGAGCGAGAACTACGTGCTGCCGATCAGCCACGACGAGGTGGTGCACGGCAAGGGTTCGCTGCTGGGCAAGATGCCCGGCGACCAGTGGCAACGGCTGGCCAACGTCCGCGTGCTGCTGGCCTACATGTGGGCGCACCCGGGCAAGCAACTGTTGTTCATGGGCTGCGAGTTGGCCGACGACCGGGAGTGGAGCGAGGAGCGCGGCCTCGACTGGTACCTGCTGCACGACCCGGCCCGGGCCGGCGTGCAACGCCTGGTCGGCGACCTCAACCGGGTCTACCGGGACACCCCGGCGCTATGGGCGCAGGACACCTCCCCCGCCGGTTTCCGCTGGCTCGCCGGCGACGACGTCGCCAACAACACCGTCTCGTTCGTCCGGATCGCCCCCGACGGGGCGACCCTGGTCTGCGTGGCCAACTTCTCCGCCCTACCGCTGGAGGACTACCGCATCGGCCTACCGGCCGCCGGGGCCTGGGCCGAGGTGCTCAACACCGACGCCCACCCGTACGGCGGCTCCGGCGTCGGCAACCTCGGCACCGTGCACGCCGAGCCCGTCCCCTGGCACGGTCAACCCGCCTCGGTGGCGCTGCGCGTCCCCCCGCTCGGCGCCCTCTGGCTCCGCCCGGCGTAAAACGGGCACCGCGGCGGACTCAGACCAGGCCGGCGCCGCGGAGCAGGGTCCACAGGCCCGCGCCGTCGGGGGCGGAGAGCCACTTCTGGCCGATCGGCCCCTCGGTCGGCTGGTCGTGCGGCACCGGCAGGCTGCCGGCGAGCACCGACTGGGCGGGCGAGAGGCGGCGGACCGCAACGGCTGCCACGTTGTCCGGGTGGGCGGCGGCGAACTCCCGGTAGATCTCCGGGTCGTGCTGGCCGTCGTCGCCGACGAGCAGCCAGCGTACGTCGGGGAACTCCTTGGCCAGCCGGGCCAGGGTGGCTCGCTTGTGCTCCCGGCCGCTGCGGAACCAGCGGTCCTGGGTGGGACCCCAGTTGGTGAGCAGCAGCGGTCCCGCCGGGTAGAGATGCCGGGACAGGAAGCGGGTCAGGGTCGGGGCGACGTTCCACGCGCCGGTGGACAGGTAGAACACCGGTGCGCCGGGGTGCGCGGTGACCAGCCGCTCGTACAGCACGGCCATGCCGGGCACCGCGGCGCGGGCGTGCTCGTCGAGCACGAACGTGTTCCAGGCGGCGAGCAGCGGGCGGGGTAGCGCGGTCACCATCACCGTGTCGTCGATGTCGGAGAGGATGCCGAAGCGGACCTCCGGATCGAGGATGCGCACCGGCGCCTCGACCGGTTCGGCGTCGGGCATGCTGAGCCGCACCGAGCCCCAGCCGGGGGGCAGGTCCGCCTCGACGGTGGTGTCGATGAAGCCGCTGCGGTCGGCCTGCGCCTCGTGCACCACCCCGCCGGTCTCGATGGTCACCGTGACGTGCTTGGCCGGCAGGGTGGTGAAGCTGCGCCAGCCTCGGACCTTCTCCAGCCGCCCCCGTTGTCGGGTGTCCGGCCGGCCCAGCAGCACCCGGCACATCACCCGCGCCCAACCGGGCGCGCCGTAGCCGGTGTAGGCGATGATGTTGGTCCGCCAGCCCGTCCGCCGGAGTCGGCGTTCGACCAGCTTGTGCACGGCGTCCTCGATCCGCGCGGCCCGATGCAGGTTCGGTATGGCCAACTGGCCTGCGGGTGTGGGTGGCACGTCTGCAACCCTGCCACACCCTGCCGACCTCGGCCACGCGAGACCCGGGCTTCTTGATCGTCTCCGCTCGGGGCGCGTCCGCGGGCACGGTGGCGGAAACGAAGACGATCAAGGCAACCGCGCCCGGGGCGCCTGCCGACCGTGAAACACTCCGGTCGGGACGACGACGGGGGTAGTTGGCTATTGGCGCGTTGGGCATCTCGCGTTGGGCATCTATGGTGCTCTTTAAGCTGCCATGATGCTCGCGTGAACCTCAAGGAGTGGGCGGCGTCGACCGGCATCGCGTACATCACTGCTCGGCGACAGTACGCGGCTGGACGCTGCCTGTTCCCACCTACCGGATCGGTCGGCTGATCATGGTCGGTGAGCCGGTCACCGGCACGTCGGCCGAGACGGGGCAGACCGTGGTGTACGCCCGGGTTTCCTCAGCCGACCAGAAACCCGACCTGGACCGGCAGGTCGCCCGGGTCACCGTATGGGCCACCGGACAGAACTCGGCATCGACCGGGTGGTGACCGAGGTTGGATCCGCGTTGAACGGGCACCGCAAAAGGTTCCTCGCGCTGCTGCGCGACCCGGCGGTGTCAACGATCGTGGTCGAGCACCGGGACCGGTTCGCCCGATTCGGTGCGGAGTACGTCGAGGCCGCCCTGAACGCGCAGGGCCGCCGGCTGCTGGTGGTCGGCCCGGCGCTGAGGTCGACGACGACTTGGTCCGCGACGTGACCGAGATCCTGACGTCGTTGTGCGCCCGCCTGTACGGCCGTCGCGCTGCCGCGAACCGTGCCCGCCGGGCGGTCGAAGCCGTCACCGAGAGTGGCCCGGCGTGAAGTCGATCCAGGCGTACCGGTTCGCGTTGGACCTGACCCCCCGTCAGGAGCGCGCGGTATCGGCGCACGCGGGTGCGGCCCGGGTCGCGCACAACTGGGCACTGGCCCGAGTGAAGGCGGTCATGGATCAGCGCGCGGCCGAACGCACCTACGGCGCCACAGAAGCGGAGTTGACCCCGACCGTGGGGTGGTCGCTGCCCGCGCTGCGCAGGGCGTGGAACTCCGCGAAGGGCGAGGTGGCCCCATGGTGGCGGGAATGCTCCAAGGAGGCGTTCAACACCGGCCTCGACGCCCTCGCCCGCGCCCTCAAGAACTGGTCGGACTCCCGCAGCGGGAAGCGGGCCGGGCGGCCAGTCGGGTTTCCCCGGTTCAAGTCCCGCCGCCGCGCTACACCGTCCGTGCGGTCCACCACCGGCGCGATCCGGGTCGAGCCCGACCGCAAGCACGTCGTCCTGCCACGCCTGGGCCGGCTCAAGTTGCACGAGTCTTCCCGCAAGCTGGCTCGTCGCCTGGACAACGGCACGGCCCGGATCGAGTCGGCGACCGTGCGGCGTGACGGCAGCCGGTGGCACGTCGCCTCCACCGTGGAGGTCGAGCGCGCCGAGCGCGTCCCCGTCCGGCCGACATCAGTCGTCGGAGTGGACGTCGGGATCAAACACCTCGCGGTGCTCACCAACGACGAACTCGTACCGAACCCGCGCCACCTGGCGGACGCACAGCAGCGGATGCGCTCGCTGGGCCGATCCCTGTCACGCAAGATCGGCCCAGACCGACGCACCGGCCGCCGCGCGTCGAAGCGGTGGCAACGAGCGGCGACCCGGCTCGGCCGCGCGCACGCCCGGGTGGCGAACCTACGCCGCGACGGCATGCACAAGCTCACCACCAGACTCGCCCGCGAGCACGGCACGGTCGTGGTGGAAGACCTCAACGTCGCCGGCATGCTGCGTAACCGCAGGCTAGCCCGACACATCGCCGACGCCGGTTTCGCGGAGATCCGCCGCCAGTTGGCGTACAAGACCGAATGCAACGGTGGCCGACTTGTGGTGGCCGACCGCTGGTATCCATCCTCGAAGACCTGCTCGGGCTGCGGCACGGTGAAAGCCAAGCTCGCCCTGTCCGAGCGCACCTACACCTGCACCACCTGCGGCTTGACCCTTGACCGGGACCTCAACGCCGCGCGTAACCTCGCCGCGCTCGCGCGTGAGGTGGACACCGCCGGGAGTGGCCCGGTGGCAGGACGTGGAGCCGACCGGAAGACCCGCGCGCGCGGGCTGGTGGCTGTGAAACGTCAACCCGGCACGGCGTCCGCCGGTCAGACCGGGACCGTCCTACCGCAAGGCAGGACTACCAACCGTGTGCTCACTAAAGCGCACTGAGAGGTAACGGCGATGGTCGTGCCACAGGCAGGGTCGCGAGCACAGCGACGGCGCGGGCGGTGGCAGCCACGGCTGGACCGGCCCGCCCTCGTCGCGCTGATCCTCGGCGTGCTCGGGGTCGGCTACCGGTTGTATCTGGTGCTGAACACCGTGCCGGTGGCAAACAGTGACGAGGCGACCTTCGGGCTGGCCGCCCTGCACATCGCCCAGGGCCGGGAACATCCGGTCTTCCTGTACGGCCAGCGCTACATGGGCATGCTGCAGTCCTACCTGGCAGCGCCCCTGCTCGCGGTGACCGGGCCGAGTTGGCCGGCGCTGCGGCTGCCGGTGCTCGCGCTCTACGCGTTGTTCCTCTGGCTGATCCACCGGCTGACCCGGCGGATCGGTTCACCGTGGTTCGCCACCGCGATCGTCGGTCTGCTGGCGCTCGGCTCCGAGCGGGTCATCCGCGACCAGGTGACGACGGTCGGCGGTCGGCCGGAGGTCAAGGTCGCCGTACTGGTGATGCTGCTGATCGTGGTGGGGTTGGCCCGCGGCACGGTGCGGCACCGCCGGTGGGCCGTCGGCGGCTTCGGGTTGCTCGCCGGGCTGGCCCTGTGGTCGGACTGGCTGATCGCGCCGTACCTGGCGGTGGCCGGGGCGGCCCTGCTCTGGGTGCTGCGCCGGGAACTGCTCGGTGGGGCCGGTCTGCTGCTGGTCGTCGGGTTCGGCGTCGGGATCGCCCCGATGATCCGCGACAACCTGGTGGCCCCGGCCGGGCAGGATTCCCTCTCGGTGCTGGGCCGCATCAGCGGCGCGCAGGGACCGTCCCCGACGTGGGGCCAACGGCTCGACGGCGGGCTGCTGGAGGGGGTGCCGCTGGCCGCCGGGCTGTGCCCGATGACCGGCTGTGCCGGCTGGCAGGAGTGGTTCGGTCTGCTCTACCCGGTGCTGCTGGTCGTCGCGGTGGTGCTCGCCGGGCTCGCATACCGCCGCCGGGTCGGACGGGGTGAGCGGGTGGTGGCGGTGGTGCGTCTCGCCCTGCTCGTCGGCGCGGCGGCAACCCTGCTGGCGTACGTGCGCAGTTCGCTCGCCGCGACGGATCCGCTGGGTAACGCCCGCTACCTGTCGGTGCTGCAACTGTCGCTACCGGCGGTGCTGTGGCCGCTGTGGGTGGCGGCGGCGGCGTGCGCGCGCGGCACGGTCGGCGCTGCCGGTCGGCTCGTCGGCGCGCTGGCGACCGCGCTGCTGGCCGCGTTGGCGGCGACGTCGCTGGTGGTCACCGTGCTGTTCGCCACCGTCGGCGCGGCGCCGGGTCGGGTGGAGGAGCGGCAGTCCCGCCAACTCGCGGACACGGTCCGTGCCGCCGGGCTGCGCGAGGTGTACGGCGAGTACTGGACCTGCAACCGGCTGGTCTTCAACACCGGCGAGCAGGTGGTCTGTGGCGTGCTCGACGGTGACCTGCATCCCGGGCAGAACCGCTACCCGGCGTACTGGTGGCGGTTGGCTCGCGCCTCGCGGCCCGGCTACGTGCTGGAGGCCGGCGGGTCGGCGGAGCGACGCCTGCGGGAGTTGCTCGGCGACGGAGCGGACGCCGCGTTGCTGGCCGAGGTCGGCGACTTCCGCGTCTACCACCCGCCGACGCCGCTGCGGCCGTGGCGGTGAGCCGGGTCGTACGCTGGCCGGACCCCCGGCGCGGATGGTGCGGTCCGGGACGTCGAGGAGTCTGTCGATGCTCATCCTGCTGCCGCCCTCGGAGGGCAAGGCCGAGGCCGGCGCCGGTCGCCGCCTGGACCTGACCAAGCTCTCGCTGCCGGAGCTGAACCCCGTCCGCGAACAGGTGCTGGCCGCGTTGCTGACGCTCAGCGCGGGGCCGGCGGAGGCGGCGTTGGCCGCGCTCGGGCTCGGCAGCGGCCAGCACGGTGAGCTTCGCCGCAACGCCCGTCTGGAGCGGGCGGCCACCGCACCGGCGGGCCGGATCTACACCGGGGTGCTCTACGAGGCGTTGGACCTGGCCACCCTTCCGGCGGCGGCACAGCGCGCGGCGGCCCGGCAGGTGCTGATCTCCTCCGGCCTGTGGGGGGCGGTCCGGTTGACCGACCGTATTCCGCCGTACCGCTGCCCCATCGGGGCCCGGTTGCCCGGCGCCGCCGCGCTGCCCGCGCTCTGGCGGCCGGTGTTGGGGCCGGCGCTGACCTCGGCGGCGGGTGCCGGGCCGGTGCTCGACCTGCGCTCCGGCGCCTACGCCGCCGCCTGGACGCCCCGCGGCGAGTTGGCCGAACGCACCGTCACCGTCCGGGTGCTGCACGAACGGGAGGTCGACGGGACACCGGTGCGTTCGGTGGTGAGTCACTTCAACAAGGCCACGAAGGGTCGACTGGTGCGGGATCTGCTGCTGCACGGCGTCCGCCCGCGCAGCGCCGACGCGCTGGTGGGGGCGCTACGCGACCTGAAATACACGGTGTGCGAGCAGCCCTCGGCAGCGGGACGGCCACGGCAGATCGACGTTGTCGTGTCGGCGCTGTAACCAGCCGCAAGATTTCCTCAAGGCTGGGCCGGATCGGTACCACGGCAGGGCGTCTCGGGTCACCGTAATGACACCCGACACCACGAGGAGGCCCTCCGGGTGGTTGCCGAACCGATTCTGCTCGACCGACCCCGCTCGCCGTCGACCCTGCCGCCGCTGGACTGGACGACCCTGGCCGACGCCTTCGAAGCAGCCTGCCTGCTGCGCTGCATGCCGCCGCCGGCCACGCCCGGTCAACGCCACGCCGGGCGGCGTGCCAGCCTGCCCACCGCGATCGAGTTCAACCGGGAGGAGGCGGCCCGGCGTACGCGACAACTGCTGGACCGGCTCGGCATCCCGGTACAGCACGAGTTGGCCGTCGGCGGCCTGCGTCGCCGCTACGAGTTGCACCGGCTGCACGTGGCCCGAGACGCGCGATCCGACTACACGGCGCTGATGGAGAACGGCTGGCACCGGGGCCGACGGGAACTGCTCGGCGGCCCGGCGCCGGGCGCCTCGACGGCACGCCGTCAGTGGCGCACCCGGTTGGCCTCCGCCGCCTGGCGGGCCGCGCTGCTGGCCGGTGGACGGCACGTGCGCCGGCACATCCTCGGGGTACGGATCACCGACCGGGAACTGGCCGCCGTACTGGTCCGTGGCGCCGCCCTGCTCGACGTACCGGCGCTGCTGCGCGCCGGCACCGGCTGTTACCTGGTCAGCGTCGCCCATGGCCCGGACCGCGACCGGATTCTGCACCATGCCGGTGAGGAGGTGGCGCACCGCCCGGTCGCCTGAGTAAACGACCCGGTCAGGGCAGACTGCACCGCGATTGGGACGAACTCCGCCCCCCTGGGGTTGCGCCGCAGGGGTCCGGCGGCGCACAGTGCTGCCCGTGACCCGTACCCGGTTTGCTGCCCGAGACCGGCGGCCCGTCGCCAGCGCCGTCGTCCTGGTCGCCGTGCTGCTGATCCTGCCCAGCAGCCTCAGCGCCTGCCGGGACGATCCCGACGACACGGTACGCATCCGCATCGCCACCGGCAGCCCGACCGCCGTCTACCACGCCTTCGGCACGTCGCTGGCCGCCATCCTGAACCGGGAACTGCCGAACGTACGCGCTGAGGTGTTGGTCACTGCCGCCTCGGTGGAGAACGTCCGGCTGCTCAAGGCCGGCGAGGTCGAACTCGGGTTCACCCAGGCCGACGTGCTGCCGGCCTACCCGGGGCCGGATCCGCCGGTGGTGGCGGTCGCCCGGGTCTACGACGACCTGTTGCACCTGGTCACCACCGCCGCCAGCCCGATCCGCAAACTGACCGACCTGGCGGGTCGGCGGGTGTCCATCGGCGCGGCCGGTTCCGGTACGGAGATCACCGTCAACCGGCTGCTCACCGTGGCCGGGCTGGACGACGCCGGGCTGCACCGGGTGCAGCTCGGTCTGGACGACTCGGTGAGCGCCCTGCGCCGCGGTGAGATCGACGCCTTCTTCTTCTCCGGTGGCCTGCCGGTGCGGGCCGTGGTCCAGTTCGTCGAGGACACTCCCGCCCGCCTCGTCGACCTCGGCGAGTGGACGGTGCCGCTGCGCCGGGGCAACCGGGAGGTGTACGTGCCCCGGGACATACCCCGGTCGGTGTACGGCATGGACCCGGTCACCGCCGTGGCCAACCCCAACTACCTGCTGGTCCGGGCCGACCTGCCGGAGGACCTGGTCCGTCAGGTGACCCGCCTGCTGATGGAACGCCGCGCCGAGTTGGCCGAGGCGCACCCGGCAGCCGGGCGGATCAGCGCCCGGTCGGCGATCGCCACCCCGCCGCTGCCGCTGCATCCGGGTGCCGCCGAGTACTACCGCGACAGCAAACCCTGACCGGGCCGGTCAGCCGGATCGCACAGCCGACTCCAGTTCGGCGCGCGGGCCGCCGGCAGCGGGTGGCACGTCGAGGTCCGACGACTCGGCCGAGGTGGACGGCTCGTCGGGGGCCGGGAACCACAGCGTGGCGACCAGTCCGCGGGGCGAGTTCGGGTGCATGGTGAGGCGACCGTCGGAGGCGTCGACGAGCACCGCGGCGATTGTCAACCCCAGTCCCGCGCCGTCGACGTTCTGCACCTCCGGAGCCCGCCAGAACCGCTCGGTGGCCTGGCCGAGCTGACTGGGGGTCATGCCGGGGCCGGTGTCGCGTACCTCCAGCACGCAGCCTTCGTCGCGGGCCGTGACGGTCACCGTCACCTCGCCGCCCGCGCCGCTGAACTTCACCGCGTTGTCGATCAACGCGTCGAGGGCCTGGTCGATCGCGGTCGGCACGGTCCGGGCGTAGACCGGGGCCGGGCCGGTGGTCAGCCGCAGCGTCACCGACCGGTACCGGGCCAGCGGCTCCCACGCCGCCACCCGGGACTCGGCCACCTCCACCGCGTCCACTGTCACCCGCTGGTTCTCCCGGCGCTCGGCCCGGGCCAGGGTGAGCAGGCCGTCCAGCAGCAGGGTCAGCCGGTCGGTCTCCTCCAGCGCGAGCTGGTGTTCGGCGCGACCCTGCTCGTCGGTCAGGCTCGGCCCGAGTTCCTCCACCCGCAGCCGCAACGCGGTGAGCGGGTTGCGCAGCTGATGGCTGGCGTGGGCGACGAACGCCCGTTGCCGGTCCATCACGTCGGACACCACGTCGGCCATGTGGTTGAAGCTCGCCGCCAGGCGACGCAGCTCCGGCGGGCCGAGGCGGTGCTGTACGCGGGCGCCCCGGTCCCCCTCGGCGATCTCGTGGGTCACCGCGTCGAGTTCGGTGATCGGGCGCAGCACCCAGCCGGCCAGCCCGAACGCGGTTAGTACGCAGGCCAGCACGGCTACCAGGCCGGTGCCGGCCAGCAGCAGCCACCAGGTCGTCACCGTACGACGGACTCCGTCGGACGGACTGGCGGTGATCACCGCCCCGAGGACCTCGCCCCCGTCGTTGATCGGCACCGCCACCACGATCGGATCGTCCACCCACGGCCAGACCGAGTCGGGTCGGCTGGTCTGCTGCCCGGACAACGCGACGTCAAGCGCCTCCCGGGTGCCCAGGGTCCACTGCCAGCCCGGCGACGGGATCACCGCCGCGCCGTCCCGGTCGACCACCGCCGCGTTGATGCTGTACAGCCCCTCGTAGCTGGTCAGTTCGCTGTCGAGCGGGCCGGTCGTGCCGTCGCGCAACGCCGGCCCGGCCAGCGAGGCGAACCGGGTGGCGTCGGCGATCCGGTCGGCCCGGATCCGGTCGGTCTCCCGGGTGGCAAGCGTCATCGCCAGTGGCGTCCCCAACGCCACCAGCACCAGCACCATCAGCAGCAGATAGCTGATCACCAGGCGGCGTCGCACACCCGGCCCCTCACTCGGCCCGTAGCCGGTAACCGACGCCACGGACGGTCTCCACCAGGCGTGGGTCGCCCAGCTTGCCGCGCAGCGAGCCGACGTGCACCTCGACGGTGTGCCGGTCGGCGAAGGTGGTGCCCCAGGCGTCGAGCAGGATCCGGTCCCGGGGGACGGCGACGCCGGGTTGCCGGGCCAACGAGAGCAGGACGTCGAATTCCTTGCGGGTCAGCGACACCGGCTCGCCGGCCACGGTGACCGTACGCGCCGACACGTCCACGCGGATCTTCCCGACCTCGATCAGGCTGCGGTGCGGCGTGGCGTGTGAGGCCCGCCGCAGCACCGCCTCGATCCGGGCCTGCAACTCCACCATCGAGAAGGGTTTGACGACGTAGTCGTCGGCGCCGATCCGCAGGCCGAGGACCCGGTCGCGTTCCTCACCACGGGCGGTCACCGCGATGATGCCGAGTTGGTTGCTGCGCCGACGCAGTTCCCGGCACAGGTCGGTGCCGTCCCCGTCGGGCAGGGTCAGGTCGAGCAGCACGAGGTCGCACGGGGCGGCGGAGAGAGCGGCGGCGACGGTGGCGGCGTGCTCCACGTCGTACCCACGCCGGTGCAGGGCCGACGACAGGGCACCGGCCACCCGGCGGTCGTCCTCGACCAACAGGATCCGCACCTGGCCTCCCATCAGGTCTGCTCCGCGCCGGAACGGTTCCGGTTGATGGTGGCAGAAGACCGGCCGGGGTGACAGGCCTGGGGGCGGTTGACCCGTGCTCAGAGACCGAAGACCTCGTCGGAGGTGGCGTCGCGTACCCCGTCGACGAAGCCTTTGAAGGCGGGGTCGTCGTGGCTGGCGGGCACCGTGGTGACGATCTCGCCGGTGGCCTGGGTGACCGCGTCGACAAGCGGCGGGAAGTCGATCTCGGCGTCGGCGAGGGTGTCGTCGTCGGCCTCGCCGAGGTTGATCACGTGCTGCACGTCCTCGGCGGGCGTCGCCGGATCGTCGGCCCAGTCGGTTCCGCAGCGGTAGCACTCGTCGTAGAGCGCGCGCTGACTGTCCGTCCAGTCCTCGTGGTAGCTCTCCATGCCCACCTCCCGTGGTGCGACGGCCTGCCCTGTGAGCATGCCCGTCCCGACGGCGGATCGGGCGGGTACCGCACAAGCCACCGCCGGCCACGCGAATTTTCGGTCCGGCTCAGCCCGGCGACGGGCTCGGCCGGAGCCGGTCACTGCCGGACCATGCAGGTCACCGCGTTGGGGTGCACGGGCGGCTCGGCGGGCCGCTCGGCGACCATGGTGTAGCCGGCCCGCTCACCGGTACGCAGGGCGTAGCGGTTCTGGCTGTAGAAGCAGATCGTCCCCACGTCCAGCCGTTGCAGCGCGGCGATCACGTCGTCACGTTCCGGCCGCTCCACCCTCGGGCCCCCGTTGGCGAACTTGGTCAGCAGCAACCGGTCCTGCGAGAACTGCGAGTTGATGTCGTACTCGACCAGGAAGAAGTCGCGGGGCAGCACCACCCGGGGTGCGCTGCTCATCACCGGGATGGTCCGCATGATGCTCGCCGGGGCGAGCACCAGGCCGTCCGGACGGTCGAGATCGATGATGAACTGCGCGATGGCCTGCCGCTGCGGCCGGATCTTCCAGGTCGGCTCCTCGTGCACCAGCACGCCGCTGCGTTCGTCCCACATCGGCACGGCGTAGACGGCGAACGAGGTCACCATCGCGGCGGCCAGCACCACACCGACCACGGCCCGCACCACGCGCAGCCGGGTGGGCAGCCAGACAGTGCAGAGCAGACCGATCAACGCCGGGACGGCCAGCAGCCAGGGAACCCGCCAGAGCACCACCGAGATGCCGGTGACCGCGCTGAGCCACTCCAGCACCCCGGGCACCAGCAGGACGCTCAGCGTCAGCGCACCGCCGGCCGCGAGCAGCGCCGGGGTACGACGGCGGGCCAGCAACGGACCACACCACAACGCGAGCCCGCCGATCACGCCCACGATGCCGATCTCGAAGGTCCGCCGGTAGGTGTGCGCGGCGTCGTAGAAGTTGACGTCGGCCGCCGCCTCGTTGGCGGACGTGCCGATCAGCAACTGGGTGATGACCACCGCCCCGACCGGGTAGGCCAACGCGGCGACCCCGGCGATCAGCGCAGACTTCCAGCGCCCCACCAGCAGCATCATCAGGGCCGCCCCACCGACCAGCATCGGCAGGATGATCGCCGCGGTGGTGGTGAGCCCGATCGCGGTGATCGACAGGGCGACGATGAGCACCAGGTTCCGCTTCGAGCGGTCGTCGAACCAGCGGGTCAGGTAGAGCCACATCAGCGGCACGACCGCGGAGACGAACATGCCCTTGCCCTGGTACAGGCGGGGCAGGTGGAAGGTGCCCAGCGCCGCGTCCGGGCCGCAGACCAGCGCCAGGAAGGTGACGGCCACGGTGAAGGCGAGCACCGGACGGCGCGGCGCCCACCGCTGCACCAGGCGCCACAGCGCCAGTACCGCGAGGACGGCCAGGACGGGCAGCAGCAGGTACCAGGTGGCCGAGGCGGCCGGGAGGCCGAAGAAGCGGGCGAGTGCTCCGGCGAAGACCTCGATGCTGGCGACCGGGGGCTGCGAGGCCATCGCCGGGAGCACGTTCTCGCTGAACAGGAAGTCGTTGAGGGGGACGATGTCGCGCTCGGCCACCCAGACCGAGCGGCCCACGTAGTAGATGTCGTCGGGGGTGCTGCGGGCCAGGTAGAGCGAGGCGACCGCGGCCAGCCCGGCGATCAGCAGCGCGTACACCGACTGCCAGGCCTTCGGCGCCGGGACGTCCGTCGGGGTCGGCGGGGTGGCCCGCCAGGTCTGCCAGGTCAGCAGCACCGCACCGACCGCCGCCACGAGCCCGGCGGAGCCGGGAACCCACCAGGAGATGCCCGCACCGGCCGGGGTGCCGGCCAGCCCGGCCGTGATCGCGGCGACGGTGCCGACCAGCAGGGTCAGCACCGTCCCCCACCGCTGCGCCACACCCACCCAGCCGGCCCGGTCGACGGTCGACGCCGCCGGCACCGACGCCCCGGCCGCGCGGGAGGCAGGTGCAGCATCCGAGGCGTCCTCGACCACGCCGTCCGGACCGGGTCCGGGGTCGGGGGCATCCTCGGCCACGGCGTCCGGACCGGTTTCAGCATCCGAGGCGTCCTCGGCGTCCGGGTCGGAGGCGGCCTCGGCCACGGCGTCCGGGTCGGAGTCAGAACCCGGGGTCGCGCGTCGGCGTCGCCAGCGCAGGCCGAACCGGAGCAGGACGGCGAGCACCGCCAGCACCGATCCGGCGACCAGCCAGATGCGCAGTGTCAGCGACGGGGCGAGGCCCCACGGAAGGGCCGCGTGGTAGAGCAGCGTGAAGAGCGCGAAGGCCAGCACGGCGCAGTCGGTCAGCAGCGCGGGTATCGCCGCGATGCCGGCGCGGACCCCGTCGAGCACGGCCCGGATCCGGCTGCGGTGGACCGGAGCGGGTTCGGCCTGGTCGTCAGCCGCTGCCGGTCTGGTTGCGGCGACGGCGAGGTCGGTCATCGACACGAGCGTCCTTGTCGTCGTACGGGCGGGTGCGGCTCAGGCGGGCAGGGTTCGTCGCGGCAGCCACCGTGCCGGGCGAACGCCACCGAGGGTAGTAGCCGGCTCCCTGGGACCGGTGGTGGCGGCGCCGGTCCGGGCCCGGGTGGCGGGCCACAGCGAGCAGCCATACCCCGGACCGGTCCAGCTCAACCCGATGTCGGCGAGGCTCGCTGACGGGGTACGGCGTCCACGGCGCCCAGCGCCCGCGCCACCGAATCCACCAGGCCCTCCAGGTAACTGTCGGTCACGGGGGTACGGGCGATGGCCAGCCGCCAGTACAGCGGCCCCACGATCAGGTCCACCGCCGCGTCCGGATCGGTCGTGGCCGGCAACTCGCCCCGGTCCACGGCACGAGTGATCAGCCGACCGGCGACCTCCTGCTGCCGGGCCCGCAGCACCTGCTGGAGCGTCTCGTCGATCGTCGGGTTGCGGGCGGCCTCGGCGAGCAGGTCCGGGATGATCTGCGCGGCCAGCGGGTGCCCGAGCGCGTGTGCCACCACCTGGAACAGCAGGGCGAGATCGCCGCGCAGGCTGCCGGTGTCCAGGGCGGGCAGGCGCGCCCCGGCGGCGGCGGTGACCACCTCCAGGACCAGGTCGAGCTTCGAGTTCCAGCGGCGATAGATTGCCGTCTTGCTGACTCCGGCGCGGCGGGCCACCGCCTCGATGGATAGTCGGCCGTAGCCGACCGCGGCGAGTTCCTGCATCAGGGCGCGGCGGATGGCCGTGGTGATGTCTCCACGAAGCACCGCCGCACCGGCCGGCGCCCGCCTCTTCCCGGTCGTCACCTGGGACTCTTCTCGGCTGTCACGCAGGACAATGTACCGCAACGACGGTACGGTTGCGTCCCGACGTATTTCGGACTAATGTCCACGCAGCGGCGAGGCGGCGCTCCGGGTACGAACACGCTAGATTCCATCGTCGCGAACGCACCCGCCGGCTCGACAAGATCGGAGCGCCCATCCCTATGGCCAACACCACGCTGGCCGATCCCGACTCCGGCCTTCCCCCTGCGCAGCTGGCCGCCCGGCACGGGCTGCGCATGGCCGGTCAACGCCCCTCCCTGGGCACCTACAGCCGCCAGCTCTGGCGCTACCGGCACTTCATCACCGCGTACGCCAATGCGAAGCTGGCGGCCTCGTTCAGCAACGCCCGCCTCGGGCAGCTCTGGCAGGTGCTCACCCCGCTGAGCAACGCGGCGGTCTACTACCTGATCTTCGGTCTGGTGCTCCAGCAGAGCCGGGGGATGGACAACTTCATCGCCTACCTGACCGCCGGGCTGTTCATCTTCAACTTCACCCAGACCAGCGTGCAGCAGGGCACCCAGGCGATCAGCGGAAACCTGGGGCTGATCCGCGCCCTGCACTTCCCCCGGGCCAGCCTGCCGCTGGCCATCACCATCACCCAGTTCCAGCAGCTGCTCGGCTCGATGGTGGTGCTGATCGCCATCGTGCTGATCACCGGCGAGCCGATCACCCTGATGTGGCTGATGCTGGTGCCGGCGGTGCTGCTCCAGACGGTGTTCAACGCCGGGCTGACCATGACGGTGGCGCGGCTGGGCGCCAAGGCCACCGACCTCAAGCAGGTGATGCCCTTCATCCTGCGGACCTGGATGTACGGCTCCGGTGTGCTCTACAGCGTCGAGCTGTTCGCCGAGAACCTGCCGGGCTGGGCCACCGCCATCGTGCAGTTCAACCCGATGCTTGTCTACATCGAGCTGGCCCGCGTGGCGCTGCTGGAGAACACTCCCCTGCTCAACGACTCCCTGCCGCTGACCTGGCTGGTCGCGATCGGCTGGTCGCTCGTGATGGGCCTCGGGGGCTACCTTTACTTCTGGCGCGGCGAACAGGAGTACGGCCGTGGTTGATCACCTCGCGATGTCCAACGACGTGACGGTGACCCTGCCCCGGATCCAGGATCGGATCCCGACGGTGGTGGTGGACGACGCGCACGTCGTCTACCGGGTGCACAAGGGCGCCGCCGGCAGCCACAGCCCGGTGGCCGCGCTGCGGCGGCTGGTGACCCGCACCTCCACACCGAACGTGCGGGAGGTGCACGCGGTGCGGGGTGTCACCTTCACCGCGTACCGGGGCGAGGCGATCGGGCTGATCGGCACCAACGGCTCCGGCAAGTCGACCCTGCTGCGGGCCATCGCCGGGTTGCTGCCGGTGGAGCGGGGCGCGGTCTACACCGAGGGCCAGCCGTCCCTGCTCGGGGTGAACGCCGCTCTGCTCAACGACCTGTCCGGCGAGCGCAACGTCACACTCGGCTGCCTGGCCATGGGCATGTCCCCGGCCGAGGTGCAGCGCCAACTGCCGGAGATCATCGAGTTCTCCGGGATCAACCAGCGGGGTGACTTCGCCTCGCTGCCGATGCGTACCTACTCCTCCGGCATGTCGGCCCGGCTGCGGTTCTCCATCGCCGCGGCCAAGCAGCACGACGTGCTGCTGATCGACGAGGCCCTGGCCACCGGTGACAAGCGGTTCCGCAAGCGCAGCGAGGCGCGGGTGCGGCAGCTGCGGGAGAACGCCGGAACGGTGTTCCTGGTCAGCCACCAGCTCTCCTCGGTACGCGACACGTGTGAGCGGACAATCTGGCTGGAATCCGGAGTCATCAAGATGGATGGCCCCACCGATGAGGTATTGAAGGCATACGAGGCGTTCACCAGCGGGAAGTAGAGTTTCGGTGAATGTTCGGCATCGTTCGGGCGACAGCGCCGCGCCCGAACGATGCCCACCCGCGTTATCGTTCATCCCGTCGCATCGTCGACAACACCTTCCGTTCACACAACCCCCCACCGCCATGCACCGAGAGTGAGGACCGGCAATGACGCAGGACCAGACCACCGATTCGGGCACCACGCCGCAGAACACGGCGCCGTGGCGACCCTCACGGACGGTGGCCGTGGTGCTGGCCGGCGGCACCGGTACCCGGCTCGGCCTCGGCATCCCCAAGCAGCTGCTGAAGATCGCCGGTAAGCCGATCATCGAGCACACCCTGGCCGTCTTCGAGGCCGCACCGGAGATCGACGAGATCATCGTGCTGATGGCCAGCGGGCACGTCGCCGAGGCGCAGCAGATCGTGACCAAGGCCGGCTTCCGCAAGGTCACCAAGGTCATCGAGGGTGGCGACACCCGCAACGCCACCACCCGCATCGCCCTGGACGCGGTCGGCGAGCAGGACTGCAACATCCTCTTCCACGACGCGGTACGGCCCCTGCTCAGCGGCCGGATCGTGCGGGAGTGCGTGAACGCCCTCTGGACGTACTCGGCGGTCGACGTGGCCATCCCGTCGGCCGACACGATCATCCAGGTCGACGAGAACGAGTGCATCACCGACATCCCGGTGCGCTCCACCCTGCGCCGGGGGCAGACCCCGCAGGCGTTCCGCTCCAGCACCATCCGGGAGGCGTACCGGCGGGCCGCCGGTGACCCGAACTTCGCCGCCACCGACGACTGCGGTGTGGTGCTGCGCTACCTGCCCGAGGTGCCGATCAAGGTGATCGACGGCTCGGACGAGAACATCAAGGTCACCCACCCGGTCGACGTGCACCTGGCGGACAAGCTCTTCCAGTTGGCCGCCGCCAAGGTGCCCCGCCTGGCCGACCAGCGCACCTACAGCGACGAGGTCGCGGGCCGCACGATCGTCGTGTTCGGCGGCAGCTACGGCATCGGCCACGACCTGACCGAACTGGCCCGCCGCTACGGCGCCCAGGTCTTCCCGTTCAGCCGCTCCAGCACCGGCACCCACGTCGAGCGCCCGGCCGACGTCGAGGCCGCCCTGAAGACGGCCTTCGAGGCCACCGGGCGGATCGACTACGTGGTGGTCACCGCCGGCATCCTGGAGAAGGGCGCGCTGGCCGAGATGGACCAGGAGACCATCGACCGGGTGCTCCAGGTCAACTTCGTCGGCCCGGTCACGGTCGCGCGGCAGTCGCTGCCCTACCTTCAGCACACGAAGGGCCAGCTGCTGCTGTACACCTCCAGCTCGTACACCCGGGGTCGGGCGGACTACGCGCTCTACTCGGCGACCAAGGCGGCCCTGGTCAACCTCACCCAGGCGCTGTCGGACGAGTGGGCCGAGCTGGGCGTACGGGTCAACGTCATCAACCCCGAGCGGACCGCCACCCCGATGCGGACCAAGGCGTTCGGCACCGAGCCCGAGCACACGCTGCTCGCCGCCGAGATCGTCGCCCAGGCCTCGTTGGACGTGCTCGTCTCGGAGCTCACCGGCCAGGTGATCGACGTGCGCCGCTCCCCGGGCGAGGCGCCGACCCCTGTCGTGCCGGCCCAGGGCAGCCGGTCGACCAGCACCACCCCCGTCGGCTGACCGACGCACGACGACCGCGGAAGGCAGCACCGAGATGCGTGGTGACCTGGTCAGGAAACTGGCCGCCCGGGGCCTGGCCACCGGTGCGGCAGTCCTGGCGTTCATCGTGGTCGCGCTCACCGGCGCGACCACCTGGGGGCTCGCGCTCTCGGTGCTCGCCCTCGCCGCCACGGTCTGGGAACGTCGGGTGCGCCCCGGGGCGGACAGCGGTGCGGAAACCACACTGATCGCGGCCGGGGTGCTTGTCGGTTACGCCCGGCAGCTCGACGCCGGCTTCGACCCGGCCCTGGCCGGTACCGCGTTGATCCTGCTGGGGCTGATGGCGCTCACCGGCCCGCTGCGCGACGCGGGGAACCTGGAGCTCCGCGCCGCCAACCTGCCGGTACGCACCTGGGTGCCGCAGGTCACCGCCCGCCTCGGTGACCTGGTCGCCGCCCTGCTCGCGGTGTTGGCGCTTGCCGCACTGGCGGCGCTGCCCGCTGTCGTCGCCCTGGCGGCGAGCCTGCTGGCCGGTGGGGCCGTCGGCGCGGTCGCCGTCAAACTGGTCCAGCGGCGGTTGCGTCCCGCCTCCGGTGGCTCCCCGGTGACCCGGGAGCTACGCCGGCACCAGCCGGAGTTCCTGCTCTACTTCTCCGCCCCGCCCGGGTCCGAGTACCAGGTCACCATGTGGCTGCCGTACCTGGAGCGGATCGGACGGCCGTTCGTGGTGATGCTGCGGGAGCCGGACGCGCTGCCGGTCATCGCGGCGGCGACCACCGCTCCGGTGCTCTACTGCCCCACCCTGCGCAGCATGGACGAGGTGCTGGTGCCGAGCCTGCGCGCGGCGTTCTACGTCAACCACGGCGCCAAGAACAGCCACTGCCTGCGCTTCACCCAGCTCACCCACATCCAGTTGCATCACGGCGACAGCGACAAGGCCTCCAGCGCCAACCCGGTGTCGGCGATCTTCGACCGGATCTTCGTCGCGGGTGAGGCGGCCATCGACAGGTACGCCCGGGCCGGGGTGGACATCCCGGCCGACAAGTTCGTGGTGGTCGGCCGGCCCCAGGTCGAGGCGATCGAGGTGCGCACCGGCCCGGTCCGTCGCCTGCCGAACCCCACCGTGCTCTACACCCCCACCTGGACCGGGCACCACGCCGACGCCGACTACTGTTCCCTGCCGTTCGCCGAGGCCCTGCTGACCCGGCTGCTCGACCGGGGGGCCACGGTGATCGTGCGGCCCCACCCGTACACCGCCCACAACCCGGCCTCGGCCCGCCAGTTGGGGCGGCTGCACGACCTGCTGGCCGCCGACCGGGCCCGCACCGGTCGCCCGCACCTGTTCGGTGCCGCCGCCGGCGCGCTGACCCTGGCCGAGTCGGTGAACCGCGCGGACGCCCTGATCTCCGACGTCTCCGGGGTGGTGTCCGACTGGCTGCACTCCGGCAAGCCGTACGCGGTCACCGACACCGGGGTCGACGGCGACCGGTTCCTGGAACGGTTCCCGCTGGCCGCCTCCGGCTACGTCCTGCGTCGGGACCTGGCCGAGGTGGACGAGGTGCTGACCCGACTGCTGGACACCGACCCCCTGGCCGAGGCCCGGTGGGCCACCCGCCGCCGGTACCTGGGGGACTTCCCGACCGAGACGTACGCCGAGGGGTTCCTGACCGCCGCCCGGCGCGAACTGGACCCGCACTGGGCCGCCCCGGCCCCCCGGTCCGCCAGCGACGCCCCGTTCTCCCCCGCCACCTGAGCGATGCCGCCGCCGGGTACCGGCCCGGCGGCTGGCTCAGTGGACACTGTGGATGGTGCCCGACGGTCGCTCGCGACACTGTGCTCCAATGAATGCCATGATTCTCCAGCGCGTCGTCGCCGTCGTTCTGCTGCTGTACTGCTTCGTCGGGATGGTCCTCTCGCGCATGTACCCGTTCATGGACGACTGGCCCGAACTGGCGGAGACGGCGATCGCGATCAGCAGCGCAGTGGCAGGAGTGCTCGGGGTGGTCCTGTGGTTACGCAAGTCCCCCGACCAGGTCTCCCCCGAGCAGGCCGGCGACGGCGAACGCTCCTGACCGGGACCGGTCACCCGACGGCGTCGAGCAGCGCCAGCACGGCCGCCGGATCCTCGACGTGGGCGTTGTGACCGAGCCCGGGCAGGGTCACCACCGGTACGCCGTACTGCTTGAGCTGTGTCTCGGAGACCATCAGATCGTGCTCGCCACGGGCCAGCAGCACCGGCGCGTCGATCCCGGCCAGCAGGGTGGTCAGGTCGGGCTCGCCGACGCCGAAGGCGGCCGGATCCATCGCCAGTCGCCACCGGCCGTCCACCTGCCGTAGCCCGGCCGCCACGGCCGGATCGTCGGGGCTGAGCAGATCGGCCAGGCCGGCTACCCGCAGATACCGTCGGGCCGCCTCGTCACGGCTGTCGAACCAGGTGACCGGGCGGGCCGCCAGATCACCGGCGCGGGCCAGTTCCGCCGGGGACCACACCGCCTTGATGCCGAGCCCGACCACCGCGTCGACGGTGACCGCTCGGCTCACGGCGGCGAGCGCCAGACCGACCACCCCGCCGAGCGAGTGGCCCAGCACGATCACCCGGTCGCCGGGGTGCAGGCTCGCGGCGACCTGATCGGCGAGTGCGGCGAACGAGTACGCCGGCAGCGGGGTTGACGCGCCGTGGCCGGCCAGATCGGGGGCCATCCACCGTCCCGGCCACCGCTGGTGCAGCAGCGGCGCGCAGGGCAGCCACACGTCGCCGGTGGCGCCCATCCCGTGCAACAGCAACAACACCGGCGAGCCGCCCCGCTCACCCGACTCCGTGATCATGTCGGGCAGTTTGCCACCGCCCGGTCCGGTCGGCGAGAGCCGCGACCGGGATACGACACCGGGCGCCGACCCCGAAGGGTCGACGCCCGGCACGAACAGCATGAGTCAGGACGAATAGCCCCGGGTGGCAGCCCAGTTGGCCAGGTCGATCGTGCTCAACCAGTACGAGTAGTACGACGCGTCGGCCGAGTCGGCGATCTTCACCATCCGACCCTCGTCCTCGTAGCCGACCACGGCGACGTAGTGGCCGCCGGGGAAGGAGTGCCAGCCACCGGCGGTGTCCACGACGCTGCCGGCGACGTTCACCACGACGCCGCGCCCGTCGGAGATGGCCGCCACGACATCGGCCTGAAGCTGGTCCATCTGGGCCGGGGTCGCCGCGCCACCGGGAATCATCGTGGTCTTGTACGGCTCACCCTTGACCGCGGCGTTGAGCGCCCGCGTGGTGTCGTACGCCGAGTTGGTGCCGGCGAAGGTGGTGCCCATCTGGGCGGCGAGGGTCTCCTGGCCGCGCTCGATGCCGGCGGCGCTGAGCGCGTTGCGCACCGCTGCCGGGCCGCAGTAGTAACCGTTGATCTGGGCCTGGTAGTCGTACGACAGCACCTTCTCCGCCGGCGGCTTCGGCGCGGCCTTCTTACTGGCCACGTCCGGGTCGGCCGTGGTGGCCCGCGCCGACGGCGAGGCGGCGGCGCTGCTCGGCGCGGCACTGCTGGGGACGGCGCTGCGCGGGGTGCTGCTCGGGTCGGCACTGCTGGGCGCGTCGCTGCTGGGGGCGGTAGCGACCCGCGCGAGGGAACGCGAGGCCGCACTGTCGTCGCGCAGCTCGGCCACGGCGGTGGCGGTGGGCGCGTCGACCAGGTTGTCGTCGCTCCGGGCGACCAGGGCACCGGCACCGGTGGCCAGCACGAGGGCCACCGCCGACGTGGCGAAGAGCTGGTAGGGGCGTTCGGTGGCCAGCTTACGGAGCTGACGCTTGAGGGTGTGCTTCACGAGAGCCTCCACGGGCTGAGGGGTGGACGGGTGGGGCCTGGCTCAGGCTGCGGAGAGCGGACCGGCGAGCGCAGGCACCACGGTGCCGTGGAGGCGGGGGAATATCGGGGGTGTTGAATTGTGCTGCACGAGTACAGGAACTCCTTCCGACACCGCCGACCGGGTTAGCTGACGGATTCGGGCGGGAAGATCGCCCTACCGCGAGCCGTGGCTCGCGGATTCACCCCAAGTGGTGCAGTGGTTCCCCGGTTCGTGTGATCACGATTGAGCGGGTCGGCGCGGCGTCGCCACTTGCGATCATTTACCGCACCGGACAGGCCGACACTACTGTCCGGTATCGCTCCTGCCAAGCCTGCCCTGACCTGCCTAAACCTGGTCCGGTGCGATTTTTTTCGGGTATCGCGGAACTGTCGTCGCTCAATGGGACAGCGCTCGCGGACATTCCTGTCGGGGCGGTAACCGGACCGGACGTTGACAATGTTCCCGCACATTGTGGCCCGTCTTCGACGTCTGACCCACGTTGACCGATTCGGCAATTGCTGTGACCGGGGTCACCGAATTTCGGCCACCTGCCGCTGAACGGACGGGGAGGCGACGCTCATCCCACCCGTGCCGGCCGCCAGCGCAGGGCTGTTGCGGGCCGACCGGCGACCACCCGACGAGGCACCGGCAGCGGGTTCGGCCGCAGCCGCTGAGCTGCGGCGTACGCCTCGGTGGAGAGGGCGCGGGCGGCGTCGGCGGCCAGTTCCGCGGCCCGCCAGGCGTCGCGTTCCCGCTGCGCGGCCGCCTGGTAGGCCGCCAGGCGGCCGTCACGCACCACCCGGGCCAGGAAGACCTCCTGCTCCGCGGGATGCCGTCGGGGATCCCAGCCGGCCCGGTGGGCCAGCGCGTCGGCGAGCTGCCGTCCCGTCAGGTCGCCGCGCCAGTATGCGGTCATCGCGGCGTGGTGCAGCCAGCGCTCCCGAGCCGCGTACTCGGCGGGGGTCCGGGGCGTACCGGGGCTGGGCCAGGCGGTGGCGGCGGCGAGCCGTCGGGCGGCGGTCTCCGCCTCGGCGTACGCGGCCCAGGCGCGGTCGAGTTCCGTCTGCGCGCGTTGCCATGCGTCGCGGCGACGTCCGGCGTTCTGCGTGGCGCCCGCCGCGGCGACGGCGACCTCACCGGCGTAGCGACGCTGGTCCGCGACATCGTCGTGGTCCGGGAGGTCCGGGGTCCGGTCGGTCGGCGGGCCCGGCTCGGGCCGGGCGACAAGCGCGGTGAGTACGCCCAGCGCGAGCACCAGCAACACCGACCAGATGGCGGCGGCCCGAGGCGCGTCGATCAGGAACTGGTAGAGAACGGTCTTCTCCATGTCGATACCTCGCGGGAGCGATGTGGCGGCCTGGGGTGCCGCCGGTGGCGGGTCGCCGCGTAGCGACGGATCCCGGATCGTCAAGGTGGTGGAGCGCGGGAGGCGGAAGGCACACCGGGACAGCCGTGCGAGGGCCGTCCGGGTCAGCCGACGGTACGGGCGGGAGTCAGGCGCCGGGCGGGGCGCGGACGCACCGCAGACCCGAGGTGTCCACCGCAGGCGGCTGATCATCGACAGCCACGCCAGTCGGGTCGGCGCTCTGGTCGGGCCGCGCCGGGGACGCGGGTGTCGTCGCGGCGCCTGCGGCGGGGCGGTCGTCGCTGCCGCTGGTCAGTCCATCGACTGTCGGCGGGATCGCGGCGCACCTGTCGGATGCCGACGTCTCGGTCGACGGGGCGAAGCTGACCATGCTGGGCTGCCCGGCAGGGCCCGCCGCCGGTCCGAGATCACCGGGGTGGCCGGGGTGTGCGGGCATCGTCCAGGCGCCGACGGCGAACGCGGCGGCGACGGCGAACCCGGTCAGCAGCCGTGTCACCCGACGCGCCAACCACCACAGAGGAGGACGAGTGGGGACGACCGGGAACACGCTGCCACGCTACCGCCAGGTTCCGCGGGCCGCACTGCCGCCCGGCGTGTCGCAGCGAAGAACCTGATTCGGGTTGACCGGAGGGCCGCAGGTCAGCGGGGGTGGAGTCACCGTCCAGGCTGGACGGCAGGGGGCGATCGGCGCGGTGCCAGGCGACGCATCATCGGCTGTTCGACGAAGCGGTGCACAAGTGCGGCGAGCCCCAGCGTGAGGGCCAGGAAGCCGATCACCGCGGCCGGGCCCCACCAGCCGGGCAGGCCGGTCCCCCAGTCCCCGGTGACCCGGAGAATCGTCATGATCACGAATACGTGCACCAGGTAGAAGGCGAACGAGACCTCGCCGAGCCAGACCATCGGGCGCGACCGCAGCGGGGAGCGACGCCCCCGCACGTCGGCGTCCGCCGCCGCGGCGATGACCAGGATGTACGCCGCCGCCAGCAGCGCCGCCCAGAACTCGGCCCGGATCCACTCGGCGGCGACCACCCAGGTGCCCACGAAGATCAGGCTCGCCAGGGGCAGGCCGGGACCCCGCCACCGCCCGCGCAGCATCAGCTCGGCCGCGGCCACGCCCATCCAGAACTCCAGCGAGCGGACCAGGGGGAACACCTGGGTGAACCACCATCGGCTCTGCTCCGGCACCAGGGTCTGGGCAGGCCACAACGCCAGGATCAGCAGCGGCACGGCGATCACCACGGCCCACAGGTGCCAGGGCCGGGCCCGGCGCACCAGTGGCAGGACCAGCGGCAGGCACAGGTAGAAGAACAGCTCGCAGGAGAGCGACCAGCTCACGTTGTTGACGCTGTAGAAGTACCCGGGACGGGGATCCCAGGCCTGGAGCAGGAACAGGTTCTCCAGCGCCGCGACGGGGTTGATCGGATCGGCGAACCAGACGGCGGCCCCTATGGCCAACGCCCAGAGCAGGACGTGGTTCGGATAGATCTTGGCGAACCGACGCCGCCAGAACCGCCGCCGGGAGTCCTCAGGTCGGGCCGACCAGACCAGCACGAAGCCGCTGAGGATGAAGAAGAACTGCACCCCGGAGAGGCCCAGGGTGAAGACCTTGCCGACGACCGCCTGGTAGTCCGGCTCGGCGATGATCCGCATGGTGCCGGCGTGGAAGCCGAAGACCAGCAGCGCGGCTATCCACCGCAGCCCGGTCAACGACGGTAGCCGGCTGGCCAGGGCCCGGTCGGTCGCGGAGCCCGGCGGTGCCGCCACCGGTGCGCTGGTCATACGGGCACCTCCGGCGTCGGCGGCACGCGTCTCCCCTCCCCAGGGCCGGTTGGCCCGTCCGATCGGCTGCCGGGGCCACCCGGCGTCGCCGTCGGGCACCCTACCCGCTCGGTGATCGATCCACTCGCCGGGTGATCGGTGACCGTACGCTGTCACGCTGTTCAATCGCTTCACCGCTGTCGGCCATGTCTGGTTCCCGTCCCGTCCACCCTGGCGGTCGAGGGTGTCGGCGTGGTCAATCAGCCGACGCGAGCGCCGTTGCTGAGCATCGTCGTGCCGGTCTACGGCGTCGAGGCTTACCTGCGTCAGTGCCTCGACTCGATTCGCGGCGATGTGCCCGCGGACGAGACGGCGACGGTGGAGTTGATCGCGGTCGACGACGCCTCACCGGACGGCTGTGGACACCTGCTGCGCGAGTATGCCGCCGACCACTCCGGCGTGCGGGTGCTGCACCTGGACACGAACGTCGGTCTCGGGCCGGCGCGCAACGCGGGCCTGGACGTGGCCACCGGCGACTACGTCTGGTTCGTCGACAGTGACGACTGGCTGCCACCGGGCAGCATCGCGGCCATACTCGACAGGCTGCGTGCGGACCGGCCCGACGTGATGATGATCGATCATCTCCGGGTACACGAGTGCGGGCGTCGCGACACCGACGCCAGCAGTCACCTGCTGCGCGGGACACCCGGTGTGGTGCGGCTGGTCGACCGGCCGCAGCTGTTGCGGGTGCAACACACCGCCTGGAACAAGGTGGTACGCCGGGCGTTCATGGCTGAGCTGGGGCTGCGCTTCCACCCCGGCTGGTACGAGGACATCCCGTTCAGCCATCCGCTGCTGATCGGCGCGAATCGGATCTCGGTGCTGAACCGGGTCTGTTACCTGTACCGGCAGGGCCGCCAGGGCGCGATCACCTCGACCCGCAGCGGCCGGCACTTCGACGCCTTCGACCAGTACGACCGGCTGTTCGCCTGGCTGCGACAGCACCACCCCGACGGGCGTTGGCACGCGGAACTGTTCGACCTGATGGTGAACCACTTCCTGGTGGTGGTCGGCAACGACGACCGGCTGCACCCGCACCTGCGGCGGCGCTTCTTCCGCCGGGTCGCCGCCCACTACCGCCGACACCTACCCGGCGGCGGCTACCCCCGGCCGGGCGGGGTGGCCGGGCTCAAGCACCGGCTGGTCGACCGGAACAACTACCTGGCGTACGTGGCACTGCGCCGCGCCCACCGGCTGGCCGGCAGGCTACGCAGCCCGTCGGCCCCACCGCCCGCGACGACCGGCCCCGACGCCGGTCCCGACCTCACGCAACCTCGCACACTGGTGCGGACACACGGAAACGGAACGCGATGACCACGCTCACCATCGGGCCGCATCTGATCGGCACCGGCGAACGTCCCTTCGTGGTGGCGGAGATGTCCGGCAACCACAACGGTGACCTGGACCGGGCACTGGCCATCGTGGACGCCGTGGCCGAGAGCGGTGCGCACGCGTTGAAGCTCCAGACGTACCGGCCGGACACCATCACCATCGACGTCGACGCCCCGGCCTTCCGCATTTCCGGCGGCCACGAACTGTGGGGCGGGCAGAACCTGTACCGGCTCTACGAGCGGGCCCACACCCCGTACGAGTGGCACGGTCCGATCTTCGAACGGGCCCGCGATCGGGGCCTGACGGTCTTCTCCTCCCCCTTCGACGCCACGGCGGTCGAGTTGCTGGAGGGCTTGGACGCGCCCGCGTACAAGATCGCCTCCTCGGAACTTGTCGACCTGCCGTTGATCCGGCTCGTCGCCGCCACCGGCAAACCCCTGATCATCTCCACCGGGATGGCCACCCTGGCCGAGATCGACGCGGCGGTCCGTACGGCCCGGTCCGCCGGTACGGGCGGGATCGTGCTGCTGGCCTGCACAGCCGCCTACCCGGCCCCACCCGCCGACAGCAACCTGCGCCGCATCCCGGTGCTCGCCGAGGCGTTCGGCGTACCGGTAGGCCTCTCCGACCACACTCCCGGCATCGGCGTGCCCGTCGCGTCGGTGGCCCTCGGCGCCTGCTTCATCGAGAAGCACATCACGCTGGACCGGGCCGACGGTGGCGTGGACTCCGACTTCTCCCTGAACCCGGCGGAACTGTCGGCCCTGGTGGTCGAGGCGGAACGCGCCCACGCGGCACTCGGCGGCACCACCATCGGCCCGACCCCGGCCGAACGGGAAGGGCTACGCTTCCGCCGCTCGCTCTACGTGGTGGCGGACGTCCGCGCCGGCGACGAGGTCACCGCCGCCAACGTCCGCTCGATCCGACCGGCCGGCGGACTGTCCCCAGTGGAGATCGACCGCGTGCTGGGCCGCCACTTCACCGTCGACGTCACACGCGGCACCCCCCTCAGCTGGGACCTGATCTGACCGGCCGTCCCGGGGGCAGCTCGACCACGGCGTCACTGTCGGTGTCTCACCTCGCCCGGCCGCCATGTGCCCGTTGGCCCTTTGCTCTGCTTCAACATACGCAACAGTGACCCTCGGTGAGCAGCCACCAAGGCGGCATGCAGCCTCACCACCACAACTTCCCTGGTCGGACGCTATTGCGTGGGTTGAAGCAGAGCAAAGGGCCAGAAGAGAACATGAGGGGGCGACAGGACGCCGTCACGGTCGGTGACCATGATGGAGGACGCCGATTGTTACTTACAGTAGTGGCTGCGGCTGCGGTGGTCCGCGCCGTCACCCGAGCATCGCTACCCGGACGTCACCACCCGGGCGGTTCCGTCAGGGTCACGCCGTCAGGTAGGGGTGCCGTCAGTGGCGTTGCGGGGTCGGTCGGTGGCGACGAAGGCGACGGTGACGACCAGGTCGGCGAGGGTCAGCGTGCGCCACAGCCAGTCGATGCGGGGCGGCACCTCCAGTCCGTGCCGCTGCCACCAGATGGCCATCGGGACGTCGGTGAGCTTGGCCAGGCATTCGGCGCGGGTCCAGCGGGCCCAGAAATCACCGGTGCCGAAGCGCCGGGCCAGCGCCGTCGGTACTGCTGCGCCGACTCGCTCGGCGTCGATCGCCGCCCGCCATCGTGGCACCGGCGGTGCGTACCAGCCGAGGCAGCGGCCGTCGTCCAGATAGCTGCGGGTGGTCGCGTCGACCGACTCGGCCGGAGCGGCGAGCCGCAGGTGCCGGTGGGCGACCGCGAGCAGCGAGACCACCGACGGTGCCCCGGACCCGTCCGATGGCGGGGCGGGGTCAGATCGAGGCAGCACCGTCGACCACGAGGACCTGGCCGTTGATGTTGGTCTGCTCGCGCAGCAGCATCCGTACCACCGGGAGCACCTCGTCCGGCTCGGTCAGGTGACCGGTCGGGGTGCGGCGGACGATCTGGTCCAGTTGGGTCTGGCCCAGCACCGCCGACATCTCCGAGGCGAAGAAGCCGGGCGCGACGGCGTTGACCAGGACCCGCCCGCCCAGCTCCCGGGCCAGGGAGCGGGTGGCCGCGTCCATGCCGCCCTTGGTGGCCGAGTACGCGACCAGGCCGGGGAAGCCGCGCTGCCCGCAGATCGAGGTGATGTTGACGATCCGGCCGCGTCGGCCCTGGGCCAGCATTCGGCGTACGACCAGGCGGGTCAGTTGTAGCGGCGCGGTCAGGTTCGTCTCGACGATCCCCGCCAGGTCGGCGGTGGCGGTGTGCACGTGCAGCGAGTCCTGCCCGACGGCGGCATTGTTGACCAGACCGTCGATCGGGCCGAGGTGTTGCTCGGCGGCCCGGACGAACGCCTGCACGGCGGCGAGGTCGGTGACGTCGACCGGGCCGACATGCGAGCGGTCCGGGTGGTTGGCGGCGAGCTTCGCCAACTCCGGGGTGACGGTGCGGGCGAAGGCCGCGACCCGCAGGCCGGCATCGAGCAGGTCGGTGACGATGGCGAGGCCGAGCCCGCGCGAACCACCGGAGACGAGCACCACTGTGGAGGGCGAAACCGGCGGGGCGGACGTGGTGGGGTCAGACATGGTGGGGTCAGACATCGCTTTTCAGGGTCTCCTTGACGGGGATCTCGGGCAACAGACGGATCCGGCGGGGCACCGCGTACTCGGGCAGCCGGTCGGCGCACCAGCGCGCCAGCGCCGCCTCGTCGGGCGGCCCGACAGTGCCGGTGGGTACCACCTCGGCGACGACCAGGTGGCCGAGCAGTGGCGCGCGCCGGGCACCCACCCGGGCCCAGGCCACCTGCGGATGAGCGGTCAGCACGTCCCGCACCGCGCTGGCGGAGACCTTGCTGCCGCCCACGTTGATCTCGTCGGAGTCGAGTCGACCGGTGATCAGGACCCGGCCGTCGACGACCTGCACCCGATCGCCGGTACGGATCGGGCCGGCCAGGCCGACGCCGTGGTACGGCGAGGTGACCACCAGTTCCCCGTCGCGTACGCCGAGGGTGGGGCGTCCCGGTGCCGGGCGGTCCAGCCACTCGACCGGGAACCCGGCCCGGCCGTCGTGCACCACGATCGCCGCACCGACCTCGGAGGAGGCGTAGATCCAGGAGATGCGGGTGGTGGGGTAGACCTCGCGGAGCCGGTCCAGGATCGTCTGGTCGACCGGTTCACCACCGAGAGTGAGCTGGCGCAGCGGCACCCGGGCGAGGGCGGCGGGGTCGCGGTGCAGGGCCCGACGCCAGAAGGTCGGGGTGCCGGAGGCCGCGTCCACCCCGTGCGTCGCGGCCAGCGTCGGCCAGTCGTCGAGCTGCTCCGGCTCCACCACCACCAGATGCTGACCCGGCTGGGTCAGCGACAGGGTCACCACCTGCCACCAGGCGTAGCTGCCTGGCGCGTACGGGCACAGCCAGGTGCGGCCGGGTTGGCGGCCACGGACGGTGGTCAGTGACGCCAGGGTGTGCCCGACCCGCTTGGGGCGGCCGGTGGTGCCGGAGGTGAGCAGCCACAGTCGGCCGGGTTCGCCAGCACGCGGCCGCGACGGCGGGAGGTCGGCGCCGCCGGTGTCGATGACGGTGAAGCCGGCCTCGGACAGTTCGGCGCGCAGCACGCTGTCGGCCCGGCCGGCCGTGGTGAGCAGCAGTTCGGTGCCGTGCACCGCGTGGTGGCGGGCGGCGGCGAGGGCGTACCGGGCACGGTGCGCGAGCAGCGCCACCGGGGCGGGCAGGCGCAGCTCCGGCAGGTCCCGCCAGGACAACGCGGTGCCGTCGACCACGACCCGGTTGTCCAGGCCGGCCGGGCGGGGTGCGGCCGGGCGCGCGGTGTCGACGCTCACGGCCGTTGGAGGTCGGCGAGGAAGTCCAGGACATCGCCGACGGTGGCGATCCGGCGCAGTCCCGCCGCGTCGAAGTTCAACTCCTCGTCGGTCTCGTCCTCCACCCGCAGGGCCAACTCGGAGAAGTCCAACGACCGGAAGCCGATCTCCCGCAGATCCGCGTCGTCGTCATCGGGAAGCACCTTGCCCTGATTGGCCAGCACCTGTCCCATGAGGTCGCGAATTCGCGCACGAGTCAATTCCGTCATGCGGCGGAGTGTACAGCCAGATTGTTGGTGACTAGGGTTCCCGGGGGCCCGGAGATGGAGCAGAAAGCGAGCGGGACATGCTGCGTGACGCCACCGAGGAAGACGTTAACCTGATGTTGTCCTGGCGTAATCAGGAAATCAACCGAATGGCCAGCAGGACGCACCATGTCATAAGCGCCGACGAGCACGCCCACTGGTGGGCGGCCGTCCGGGTCGACCCCGCCCGGCGGGTGCTGATCTACCTGCGCGACGGGCTGCCCTGCGGGGTGGTGACCTTCTTCGACCTGCGGTTCGACGCTCCGCGTACCGGCTCCTGGGGCTTCTACCTGGATGCCGACGCGCTGGCCGAGCGGGGCGAGACGCTGCCCGCCTGGATCGACGTCATGCGCGCAGCGGTGGACCACGCCTTCGATGTGCTGAATCTGGACCGGCTCGACGGCGAGGTGCTCGCGCACAACACCGCCGTACGCCAGATGAACCGACGGTTTCGATTCGTCGAAGGCACCGGACGAGCAGAGGTTCACGACGGTCGGGAAATCACTGTCATTCCCATTTCTCTCGATCGTGCGGCCCGCCGTAGGCGCTGATTTATCGTACCGTCCATCAACTGTTCACGAGACGTTTTCCGCCGGCCGGCCATTCACCGGTTGAGTGGATCCGGTCAACCGCATCACGACGAACACGGGAGCACCACATTGAGCGAGCTGAGTGGATCGTCCATCCTCGTCACCGGGGGTACGGGTTCCTTCGGCAGGACCTTCCTGCGGCATCTCCTCGCCGAGGCCGACCCGGCGCGGGTGGTGGTCTTCTCCCGCGACGAGCTCAAGCAGTACGAGCTGCGCCAGCAACTCGGTGACGACCCCCGGCTGCGCTGGTTCATCGGCGACATCCGGGACCGGCACCGGCTGACCCGCGCCATGCACGGCGTCGACCACGTGGTGCACGCCGCCGCCCTCAAGCAGGTCGACACGGCCGAGTACAACCCGTCGGAGTTCATCGCCACGAACATCACCGGTTCCCAGCACGTCGTGGACGCCGCGATCGAAGCCGGAGTGCGCAAGGTCATCGCGCTCTCCACCGACAAGGCGTCCAGCCCGATCAACCTGTACGGCGCCACCAAGCTGGTCGGCGACAAGCTGTTCATCTCCGCCAACCACTACGCCGCGCACCACCCGACCCGGTTCGCCGTGGTGCGCTACGGCAACGTGGTGGGCAGCCGGGGTTCGGTGGTGCCGCTGTTCCGGCGGCTCGCCGCCGAGGGCAAAAGCCTGCCGATCACGGACAAGCGGATGACCCGCTTCTGGATCACGCTCGACCAGGCCGTGCAGTTCGTCATGGACTCGTTCGACCAGATGCAGGGCGGCGAACTGTTCGTGCCGCGTATCCCGAGCATGCGCATCCTCGACCTGGTCGAGGCGGTCGCCCCGGACGCCACCACCCACGAGATCGGCATCCGCCCCGGCGAGAAGCTGCACGAGGAGATGATCGCCCCGGACGACAGCCGGCGGACGCTGATCGCCAAGGACCGGTTCATCGTCCAGCCGACCATCGCGACCTGGGGCTATCAGCCGCCGGTGGAGTGTGCGCCGGTGCCGGACGGCTTCGCGTACCAGTCGGACACCAACGACGAGTGGCTCAGCGTGCCGCAGTTGCGCGACATGCTCGGCATCACGGCGGCGAGCCTGCCAGCCGGTGGCGAAGCATGACGTCTCTCCTGCCGTACGGCCGGCAGTCGGTGACCGACGACGACGTCGCGGCAGTGGTCGCGGCGCTGCGCAGCGACTGGCTCACCACCGGCCCCGAGGTCGCCGCCTTCGAGGCGGAGCTGTCCCGGTGGGCCGGCGGGGCCGGGGTGGCCGTGGTCTCCAACGGCACGGCCGCGTTGCACGTGGCGTACGCGGCGGCCGGGGTCGGCCCCGGCGACGAGGTGATCGTGCCGCCGATGACGTTCGTCGCCACCGCGAGCAGCGCGGTCGCGTTGGGCGCGCGGGTGGTCTTTGCCGACGTCGAGGAGGAGACGTTCACCCTCGACCCGGCGGCGGTGGCTGCGGCGACCACCGGGCGGACGGCTGTCGTCGCCGCGGTGGACTACGCCGGTCACCCGGCCGACTACGACGCGCTGCGGGCCGCTGTCGCCGGCAGCGACGCGCTGCTGCTCGCCGACGCCGCCCACTCCATCGGCGCGACCTACCGGGGCCGTCCGGTCGGCTCGCTCGCCGACCTGACCACGTTCTCCTTCTTCCCCACCAAGAACCTGACCACCGCCGAGGGCGGCGCGGTCGCCACCGGCGACCCCGAGCTGCTCACCCGGGCTCGCCGGTTCCGCACCGTCGGCCTGGTCCGGGAACGCGACGAGTTGCGGTGGCCCGACGAGGGCGGCTGGCACCAGGAGGTGCACGCCTTCGGGCTGAACTACCGGCTGCCGGACGTGCTCTGCGCGCTGGGCCGCAGCCAGCTGCGCCGCCTGGATGCCTTCCTGCGCCGCCGCGCCGAACTGGTGGCCCGCTACGACGAAGCCCTCGCCGACCTGCCGGGCGTGCTGACGCCGGGGCGACGGGACTGGGCGAGCCCGGCCTGGCACCTGTACCCGATCCGGGTGCTCGACGGTCGACGCCGCGAGGTGTACGACGCGATGCGCGCCGCCGGCATCGGAGTACAGGTCAACTACCTTCCCGTGCACTGGCATCCGGCGTTCGCCGACCTCGGTTACCGGCGGGGCAGCTGCCCGGTGGCCGAGGGGTTCTACGCCCAGCAGTTGTCGCTGCCGCTGTTTCCGGGGCTGCGCGACAGCGACCAGGAGCGTGTCGTCGACGCGCTCGCCGCGGCCCTGCGGCGACCAGTTTGGCCTGGACCTCCACGACCGGCTGGCGTCCCGGTCCGCCCCGTCACCTGAGGGACGCCGATGCACCACGCGAACCACTTCTACGGCCACGCCCACGTGCTGGCCCGGTACGCGGGCCTCGGCGACGGGCATCCACCGCGGATCAACGGGTACGTCCAGCACGGCTGGAACATCGGTGACGGCCTGGCCCCCGGACACCCGTACGCCGAGGGCACCCCGAGTCTGCTGTGGTCGGAGCAGACCCGGCGGCGGGCCTGGTCGGTCGGGCGGCGCAACGTCACCGTGATCGGGGCACCGTTCGGCTACCTGCTGGCGATGCGCCCCGAACCGCAGTCGCCGCCGCAGCGGGCCGGCACCATCTGGTACCCGTTCCACGGCTGGGAGGGCCAGCACGTCGAGGGCGACCACGACCGGCTGATCGCCCAGATCCGGGACACCGAACCCGGGCCGGTCACGGTCTGCCTCTACTGGCACGAGCACCGGATGCGCCGGGTCCGTCGCCGGTACGAGAACGCGGGTTTCCGGGTCATCTGCCACGGCTACCGCGGGCACTGGTGGTCCGGCACCGACCCGGATTTCCTGGACCGCCAGCTCACCGAACTGCGCCGGCACGCCCGGGTCGCCTCCAACCGGCTGACCAGCGCCGTCTTCTACGGCATCGCGGCCGGTTGCGAACCTGCGGTGTACGGCAACCCGATGGTGCTGGCCGACGAGGATCCGACCTTCGGCGGTACCGCCCGGATCCGGCGGCAGTGGCCCGAGTTGCACGGCGAACAGGTGCACCTGCCGACCGCCGTGGAGATCGCCCGCGCCGAGCTGGGCGTCGACCACCGCTACCCACCGGCCGCGTTGCGCGAACTGCTCGGTTGGACGGCTGCTGTGCACAAGGAGGAAGCGTGACGACCGAGACGGCGGTGACGCTGCCCGGCGGCGAGATGTTGACCTGGTCCGACCAGCGTGCCGACGCCGGCAACCGGCCGCTTGCCGCGTTGGTCGCGCGGCTGGTGCCGCCCGGTGCCGACGTGCTGCTGGCCGGGCCGGTCGATCCGGCCGTGCTCGACGCGCTGGGCGGGGCCCGGGTCACCGCTCTGCTGCGCGGCTATCCGGACGCGGCGGCGCTGGCCGGCCGGGTCGACCGGGTGGTGGCCGCCGGAGCAACATGCCTACCGGCCGACGAGGCGTACGACGTGGTGATCGCCGCCGCCGGGCTGGACACCGTGGAGTCGGTGGAGGGCCCCCGGCTGGGCTGGGACGGGGTGCTGGCCCGGTTGGCGGCGGCGGTACGCCCCGGCGGCGTCCTGCTGCTGCGGCTGGACAACCCGCTCGGTGTCCACCGGTTGGTGGCGTCCTGCGGCTGGTACGTCGGCCGTGACGACGCCGAGTGGACCCTCGGCGGGGTGCTCGACCAGAGCCGTCCGGCGAACCTGGACCAGTTGCGGCTACGGCTCGACGCGGTGGGGCTGCGGGTGGCGGGAAGCTACGCCGGCTATCCCCGCCCGGAGTCGACCACCGCGTTGCTGGCGACCGACGAGCTGGCCCGGCGGACCACCTCCGGGCTGTTCGAGGCGGTCCTGCAGGAGAGCTGCACCCACGGTTACACCGGCCGGTTCGTGCTCGCCGACCCGGCCCGGCTGGCGGTCGACGCGCTGTTCGCTGGCCGGGCGGGCGACCTCGCCCCGTCCTGGCTGGCCGTCGCCCACCGCCCGCCCGCCTTCGGTCCCGAACCGGCGATGTCGGCAGCCGGCCTGCCCACCGCCACGCCCACGGCCGACGACGGGCGACTACCGGTGTTGCTGTGGGGCGGCGGCTCGGATACCCGGATCGTCGAGGTCGTCGACGGTCCGCACGGCTGGCACTGGCATCGACCGGGGCCGGTGGCGGCTGCGGCGACGCCCGCGCCGTACGCCAGTCGGGAGATCGCCCACCTCGATCCGGCGGCGCCGGACGGGCCGGTGCCCGACGGCCGTCTGCTGCACAACCTGCTGCTGGACGGCTGCCTGCGCCGCGACACGGCCCTGCTGCGTCGACTGCTACGCGGCTACGCCGACTGGCTCACCCACCAGGCCGCCGCCGACCCGCTCACCGGTGCGGTGGCGTTGGCCGGGGTGGACAACCTGGTCGTCGCCGGTGACCGGTTCGCGGTGCTCGATCCGAGCTGGCGGGTCGACGACCCGTTACCTGTCGACGTGGTGCTGGCCCGGGCCCTGTGGCGCTTCGCCACCGAACTACTCACCGGCGGCTACGCCCACCCGTGGACCTCCACACTGGATGCGATCGGTCTGACCGTGGTCCTCGGTGGCGTGGCCGGGCGGGACTTCGACCGGGCCGTTGTCGACGCCGCGCTGGACGTCGAAGCCGCGCTGGACGTCGACGCCGCGGTCCGACGCATCCGAGAGGCAGAACACCGGGACAGTCGGGGCGCCGATCGACGCGGCGGCCCCGAGGCCGGGCTGCGGACGGTCACGTCCACCGACCTGCCGCCCGGACGGCACAGCTACCAGCAGCTGCGCGACGCCTGGCTGCGGCAGCGGGACGAGAACACCCGGCTGGCTGCGGCGCTGAGTTGGACCGAGGACCTGCTCGCCTCGCGGGAGAAGGCGCTGCGCCGGGCCGAGGCGAAGCTCGACCTGCTCAGCGGAACTGTCAGTTACCAGCTCGCCCGGCTGGCCGTCACCCCGGCCCGCATCGCCCGTCGAGGGGCACGGGCCGTGAAACGACGGGCCCGTGCGGCCATCACCCGGAAGGACGGCAACCGTGAGTGACCGGATAGTGGGCATCGTCCAGGCCCGGATGGGTTCGTCCCGGCTACCGGGCAAGGTGCTGCGCCCGCTGGCCGGTCGCAGTGTGCTCGGTCGGGTGGTGCGGGCTGCTCAGGACAGCGGGGTGCTCGCCGACCTGGTGGTGGCGACCAGCACCGACGGCTCCGACGACGCGGTGGTCGCCGAGTGTGACCGGCTCGGGGTGGCCTGGCACCGGGGGCCCGTCGACGATGTGTTGACCCGGTTCGTCGGTGCGCTCGACGCGTATCCCGCCGACGCCGTCATGCGGTTCACCGCCGACTGTCCGCTGCTCGACCCGGAGATCGTCGCCCTGGTCGCCGGGGTGTACCGGGGCGCGTCGGGGCTGGACTACGTCAGCACGTCGATCGCCCGTACGCTGCCCCGCGGGCTGGACGTCGAGATCATCCGGGCCGACGCGTTGCGGGCCGTGGACCGGCTCGCCACCGCGCACCACCGGGTGCACGTCACCTCGTACGCGTACCGTCATCCGGAGTTGTTCCGGGTGCTCGGCGTGACGCTGACCCCGGATCGTTCCGCGCTGCGGCTCACCCTGGACACCGAGCCGGACTGGCAGCTGGTGCGGGCGGTGGTGGAGCAGTTCGGCGACGTCAGCGTGCCGTTGGCCAAGCTCGCCGACTGGCTCGACGGGCAGCCGCAGTTGCGGGCCCTCAACGCCGACGTCCGGCAGAAGCGGTTGGAGGAGAGCTGAACACGCCACGGGTCGGTCTGCGGTGCGACGCCGGGCCGCAGCGCGGGGTCGGGCACCTGGTCCGCTGCCTCGCCCTCGGTGAGGAGTTCCTGAGCCGGGGTGCTCGGGTCCAGATGTTCGGCACGGTGGCCGGCGTCGACTGGGCGGCCGACCAACTCGCCGCCCGAGGCATCCCACGGCATCCGGGCCCGGAGACGCCTGAGGAACTGGTCGAGACGGTACGCCGACACGAGGTGGACGTGCTGGTGCTCGACTCGTACGAGTTGGATCCGGCCGCGGCCGGTGCGGTGCGTGCGGCGGCCGTGGTGACCCTGGCGATCGTCGACGGCGACACCCGGGGGCAGGACGCCGACCTCTACCTCGACCAGAACTTCGACACCGACCTGGTGGTGCCGGCGGGACGGCTGCTGGCCGGCAGCGCGTACGCCCTGCTGCGGGGTGAGGTGCTGGCCGCCCGGCCGGCAGCGGCCCGCCCGGCGGTGCCGGTGGACCGTCCGACGGTGCTTGCCTTCTTCGGGGGCACCGACGCGGCCGGCGCGGCGCCGCTGCTGACCGAGGTGCTGCTGTCCACCGGCCGGCCGATGGCGCTCACCGTCGTCGCCGGCCGTCCCGACCTGGCCGACCGGCTGGCCCGGCTCGTCCCGGCGCCGGGGCAGACGCTGACGGTGCTGCCGCCGACCGGCCGGTTGCCGGACCTGATCGCCGCCGCCGACCTGGTGGTCAGCGCGGCCGGCACGTCGACCTGGGAGCTGTGCTGTCTGGGTGCGCCGTCGGCGCTGGTCTGCGTGGTGGACAACCAGCGTGAGTCGTACCACCGGGTGGTCGCCGCCGGGCTGGCCGCCGGGCTCGGCGACCTGCCGACCCTGGTCGCCGACCCGACCGCCCGGGCCGCCGCCGCGCGGACCCTGGACGCGCTGCTGGGCAGTGCGCAACACCGGGCGGCGCTGTCGCAGCGGGCCTGGTCGGCGGTCGACGGGCGGGGCCGGGCCCGAGTGGTCGACGCCGTGCTCGACACGCTTCGCCGTTCGGTAGAACGCTTGTGCTAATCGCCTGCTAGGGTGCCCCTATGTCGCAGGCCGCCTACCAGCCGTCGATGCTGGACGTCACCGACGCGGAGCCGACGCTCGGGCCGCTGCCGGGACGACTGCGCCGGCATCCGTTGAGTCGGGGCGCCTGGGTGGACCACCTGCCGGGCTGGGTGCACGGCTCCGACCAGGTGCTCGACGTCCTGCTGCGGGAGGTGCCCTGGCGGGCCGAGCGACGCACCATGTACGACACCGAGGTCGACGTCCCCCGCCTGCTCTGCTGGTACGGCGCGGGCCGGCCGCTGCCGCACCCGGTGCTCTCGGTCGCCCGCACCACGCTGACCCGGCACTACGCCGACGAGTTGGGCGAGCCGTTCGTCACCGCCGGCATGTGCCTCTACCGCGACGGCCGCGACAGCGTGGCCTGGCACGGCGACACCCAGGGCCGCTCCGCACACACCGACACCCTGGTCGCCATCGTCTCGTTCGGCTCCCCCCGCCACCTGCTGCTGCGCCCACGCGGCGGCGGCGCCAGCCTGCGCTTCCCCCTCGGTCACGGCGACCTGGTCGTGATGGGCGGCTCCTGCCAACGCACCTGGGAGCACGCGGTGCCCAAGACCACCCGCCCGGTCGGCCCCCGCGTCAGCGTCCAGTTCCGCCCCGCCGGCGTCGCCTGACGGTAAGGAAGGGCACCTTGTTAACGCCTCGGGTAGAGGAAGGGCCCCTTCTTAACGCCGCAGCCAACCGCAGCCGCCCGCCGCCACCCGCAGCCTCCGCAGGCCCCGCGACCGGCCGTGCTAGAAATTACCTCCAGGGTCGATCGCCCCCGTCAGCACTTCGACGTGAAGGGCCACCATGACCCAGTCCCCCACCGAACCGCGTTCCCGCTGGTCGCCCTGGTCCCTGCACGGCGACGGCCGCACCGTACGCCCCGGCGACGTGGTGCAGCCCGACGAGCGGCTCTCCTGGCCCCGCACCCTGGGCATCGGCGTGCAGCACGTGGTGGCGATGTTCGGCGCCACCTTCACGGTGCCGCTGATCACCGGCTTCCCGCCCGCCACCACGCTCTTCTTCTCCGGGCTGGGCACCCTGCTGTTCCTGCTCATCACCGGCAACCGGCTGCCGTCGTACCTCGGCTCGTCGTTCGCCTTCATCGCCCCGGTGCTGGCGGCCAAGGCCGGCGGTGACATCGGCCCGGCCCTCGGCGGCATCGTGGTGGCCGGCGTCGCGGTGGCCCTGGTCGGCCTGGTCGTGCAGATCGCCGGCGCGGGCTGGATCAGCCGGCTGATGCCGCCCCTGGTCACCGGCGCCATCGTGATGCTGATCGGATTGAACCTCGCCCCGGTGGCCTGGGACGGCGGCGGCGACGGCGGGGTCAAGGCCCAACCACTGGTCGCGGTCGTCACGCTCGTGTCGATCCTGCTGTTCACGGTGCTGTTCCGGGGCTTCCTGGCCCGGCTGTCGATCCTGCTCGGGGTGCTCGTCGGGTGGCTGCTCGCCGCGCTCACCGGCGGGCTGGACCCGACGACGGTCACCGGGCTACGGGAGGCCGCCTGGATCGGGCTGCCCGAGTTCCACTCGCCCAGCTTCAGCCTGCGTGCGGTGGTGCTGATCATCCCGGTGGTGCTGGTGCTGATCGCGGAGAACGCCGGCCACGTGAAGGCGGTGGCCGCCACCACCGGCCGGAACATGGACCGCGACATGGGCAGGGCGTTCATGGGTGACGGCCTGGCCACCGTGCTCGCCGGCTCCGGCGGCGGCTCCGGCACCACCACGTACGCGGAGAACATCGGTGTGATGGCGGCGACCCGCGTCTACTCGACCGCCGCGTACTGGGTAGCCGGGCTGGCCGCGGTGCTGCTCGGGCTCAGCCCGAAGGTCGGCGCGCTGATCCTCACCGTGCCGGCCGGCGTGCTCGGCGGCGCCACCACCGCCCTCTACGGTCTGATCGCCATCCTCGGCGCCCGCATCTGGCTGGACAACCGGGTCGACTTCCAGGACCCGGTGAACCTGCTCACCGCCGCCGTCGCGGTGATCATCGGTGCCGCCGACTACACCCTCACCGCCGGCGACCTCTCCTTCAACGGCATCGCCCTGGGCACCGCCGCCGCCCTGATCGCGTACCACGGCATGCGCCTGATCGCCCGCCTCCGCAACACCACCCCGACCTCCCGCCAGGGCCCCGAGCCGGAACTCTGAGCAGATTCACCGCTCGGCTCGCCGGCAGCGTCGAGGCCGAACCGGATGTCGAAGTCCCCGGCCAGCGCCGGGGACTTCGACACGTCCGGATCAGAACTGCGAGAAGAACCGCCAGACCTCGCCCTTGGTCCACGTCCTGGCGCCGCTGTCACCGCCACCGTCGACGTGGCCGGGGGTGTGACCGCCGTCGAACGCGCCCCACTGCACCGGATACCCGGCACGGCACCCCGAGTAGACGGTGGTGATGTGCGTCCGGCTACCCGGCGCCGGTTCCGGCGCATTCTGCTGGTTGCAGCCGTTGTTGCGGACGAACCTGTCGCGCAACGCCCGCCCGCTGGCGATGTTGTCGGAGATGCCGTGGATACCGAAGTACGCCACCGGCTGGGTGCCACCGCTGCACCCGCTCAGCTCTCGCGGCGCGCCGTACACCGCGACGGCCCGGAAGATGTTCGGTCGGGCGCAGGCGAGCGCGTAACTCATGGCACCGCCATAGCTGAAACCGAGGGCGAAGCGTTGCGTCGTGTTCACGCAGAGGTCGCTCTCGATCCGCCGGATCATGTCGTCGACGAAGGTGACGTCCTCGCCGCCGGAATTGGGCCAGCCGTTGCCGATGCCCTGGGGCGCGACCAGGATCGCGCTGTTGTTCGACTGCTCCTGCTGCCCGTAGTAGGCCCAGGCGGCCCCGTCGGCGCCACCGTAGGCGACATCACCGGAGGTGCCACCCAACCAGTGGAACGCGAACATCAACCGGTAGCGGGTGTTGTTGTTGTAGTTGGCGGGAATCCGCAGGATGAAGCTGCGACTCTTGCCACCGCTCTGGATCGTGTGCGAGCCACTGCTCAACGTCGGTGCCCTGCCGCACCCGGCCCCCGGTTCACCCGTGGGCGGTGGCGTGGACCCGCCACCGACCGCCACCAACTGCCACTGCTGGTTGGCGCCGTTGTGGTCGGCGTACTGGACGATGTTCGCCCCGTCGGCGGTCGAGGCGCCCTGCACCTCCACCACCTTGTTGCTGTGCCGGGTGATCAGCCGGACGTGGCCGGAGTCGGAGTCGGCCAGCCGGAACTGCTGGTTCGTCCCGTTGTGGTCCGCCCACTGCACGATGGCGCCACCGTCGGCGGTCGACGCCCCCGACACGTCCAGGACCTTGCCGGAATGCCGCGACTTCAGCCGGTAGTAGCCACCACCGGAGTCCACGAACTGCCACTGCTGGTTGGCCCCGTCGTTGCGCGACCACTGGCTGATCCGCGCGCCGTCGTTGGTGGCCAGCCCGTACACGTCCAGCGCCTTGCCGCTGTTGCGGTTGACGAGCACGTACCAGGCATTGGTGTCCGGCGTCGCGGCAGCAGCGGGGGCCGCATCGATTGCGACGAGTGTGCTGGCCACCAGGAGTGCCGCACCGGCCGCAGCCACTGCGGAGGACCGTCGACGTCTTTCAGGAGAGGCGGGACGTACCTCACCGGTCATTACTGACTCCTTCGACTGGGACCACGCGCGCTCAGGACAGGCGCACGTTGCCGCAGGCGCCGACGTCCGGGTGGTGGTGCAAACACGTCAAGGCTGCCCCTGCGGACAGCCTCAACGTAGCGTCGTCATACGTCTTACGTCAATGACGAGCATCGATACGTCTCCGACCTGCCCGATTCACACGTCCAGGCCAGACCGGGACCTCCAGTTACTGGCGATCGATCTGATGACCGATCACGGTGGGGCCGAGCATCACGGCGAAACCGGAGCCGTCCCGACGGGGATCGGCGGTCGGAAGCTCGACCGGCTCGCCATTCGCCGTCGAGCCCACCGGGCGAGGACCGATCCAAGCGACGACCACGTCGGTCTCACCCTTGAGGAACCGCTGCGCACGCACCCCGCCGGTCGCCCGCCCCTTCGCCGGGTACGCCGCGAACGGCGTCACCTTGACAGTGCCGCCGGTGGAGGTGACCACCATCGGCTCACCGTGCTGCGGATCGTCGGTACGCACCGCACCGAAGTACACCACCTGCGTCCCGGCCGGCAGGGCGATGCCGGCCATGCCGCCACCCTTGAGCCCCTGCGGGCGAACCGTGCCGGCGGGAAAACGCAACAGCGACGCCGCGCTGGTCAGGAAGGCCAGAGATTCCGCACCGTCGGTCAACCAGGTCGCCCCGACCACCTCGTCGCCGTCCCGCAGCCCGATCACCTCGAACTCGTCGGAGCGGACCGGCCAGTCCGGGGCACACACCTTGACCACCCCCTGCCGGGTGCCCAACGCCAAACCGGGAGAACCCTCGGCCGTCGGGCCGAGCGGCGCCAGACCGACCACGCTCTCCCCCGGCTCCAACGGCACCAACTCGGCCGCGGACATCCCACCACGCAACGACACCGTGCCCGCCTGCTCCGGCAACACCGGCAACGGCAACACGTCCACCTTGAACGCGCGACCGGCGCTTGTCACCAGCAGCACCCGACCCCGGGCGGTGGAGTGCACCACCGCGCGTACCGCGTCGTGCTTGACCCGGCCGTGCCGGCGGCGCCCCTCGGCGGCCTCCTCCGACTCGGCCGCGGTCCGCGCCACCAGACCGGTAGCGGACAGGATCACCTGACACGGGTCGTCGGCCACCTCCAGCGGCCCGGCCGGGGCGGAGGCGGCGAGCACCTCCTTCAGGTCACCGTCGACAAGCGTGGTCCGACGCGGTGCGGCGAACTGCTTGACCACCGCAGCCAACTCGTCGGAGACGAGCTTCTTCAGCACGTTCTCGTCGTCCAGGATGGTGGACAGCTCGGCGATCTCGGCGCGCAGCTTCTCCTGCTCGGCCTCCAACTCCAGCCGGTCGTACTTGGTCAGCCGACGCAACGGGGTGTCCAGGATGTAACTGGCCTGGATCTCGGAGAGCTTGAACCGGCGCATCAGGCCGTCCTTGGCCTCCTGGGCGTCCTCACTGGCCCGGATCAGCTTGACCACCTTGTCGATGTCCAGCAGGGCGATCAGCAGACCGTCGACCAGGTGCAGCCGCTCCTCGCGCTTACGCCTGCGGTACGCGCTGCGCCGGGTCACCACCTCGTAGCGGTGCGCCAGGAACACCTCCAGCAGCGCCTTCAGCCCGAGGGTGCGCGGCTGCCCGTCGACAAGCACCAGGTTGTTCACGCCGAAGGACTGCTCCAGCGGGGTGAGGCGGTACAGGTCGGCCAGCAACGCCTGCGGGTTGACCCCCACCTTGCACTCGATGACCAGGCGGGTGCCGTTCTCCCGGTCGGTCAGGTCCTTGACGTCGGCGATCCCGGTCAGCCGCTTGGTCTTGGTGACCTCGTTGGTGATGGCCGCGATGACCTTCTCCGCGCCCACCCCGTACGGCAACTCGACCACGGTGATCGCCTGCCGACCCCGGCTGCCCTCCAGCGGACCGATCTCCACCTTGCCGCGCATCCGCACCACGCCCCGGCCGGTCTCGTAGGCACGGCGCACCTCGTCGAGGCCGAGCAGCAGACCACCGGTGGGCAGGTCGGGGCCGGGCACGAACTCCATCAGCTTGTCGAGGGTGGCGTTCGGGTGCCGGATCAGCCAGCGCGCCGCCGACACGACCTCGCCCAGGTTGTGCGGGATCATGTTGGTCGCCATCCCGACCGCGATCCCGGAAGTGCCGTTGACCAGCAGGTTCGGGAAGGCGGCCGGCAGCACGGTGGGCTGGGTCAGCGAGCCGTCGTAGTTGGGCTCGACGTCGACGGTCTCCTCACCCAGCTCGCCGACGAGCAGCATCGCCTCCCGCGACATCCGCGCTTCGGTGTAACGCGCCGCCGCCGGTCCATCGTCTGGACTCCCAAAATTTCCATGCCCGTCGATGAGTGGGACGTTGAGGGAGAAGTCCTGCGCCATCCGAACCATGGCGTCGTAGATCGCGGTGTCGCCGTGCGGGTGGTAGCGGCCCATCACGTCACCGACCACGCGGGCCGACTTGACGTGCGCCCGGTCGGGCCGGAAGCCCGACTCGTACATGGCGTAGAGGATGCGCCGGTGCACCGGCTTGAGGCCGTCGCGGGCGTCCGGCAGGGCGCGGGAGTGGATGACCGAGAAGGCGTACTCCAGGTAGGAGTCGGAGACCTCGGTGACCAGCGGGTTGTCGAAGACCCGCGCGCCGGCCCGGTCGAACGCGGAGTGGTCGACCTTCGTTTCCTTGCGGCGTGCCATGGTTCAGCTTTCCTTCCGAAGAACCCGTTGGTCAGGCGTCGATGGCGTCGCGGTCGACGCGGTCGGCGGAGTCGATCAGCCAGTTGCGGCGCGGCTCGACCTTCTCCCCCATCAGCAGTTCGAGGATGCGCTCGGCGGCGTCGACGTCGTCCAGGGTGATCCGGCGCACCGAGCGGGTGGCCGGGTTCATCGTGGTCTCCCACAACTCGTCGGCGTCCATCTCACCGAGACCCTTGAACCGGGGGATGGGGGTGACGATCTGCTTGCCGGCCTGCTCCAGCTTGCGGACGGTCGCCTCCATCTCCGCCTGGGTGTAGGTGTAGACGGTCTCCGGGTTACGCCCCTTGGTGGTGATCTTGTGCAGGGGCGGCATCGCGGCGTAGAGCCGACCCGCTTCGATCAGCGGTCGCATGTACCGGGCGAACAGGGTGATCAGCAGGGTCCGGATGTGGGCGCCGTCGACGTCCGCGTCGGCCATGATGAGCACCCGGCCGTACCGCATCGCGGACAGGTCGAAGGTACGCCCGGAGCCGGCGCCGAGCACCTGCACGATCGCCGCGCACTCGGCATTGTCCAGCACCTGCTGGAGGTTGGCCTTCTGCACGTTGAGGATCTTGCCCCGAATCGGCAGAAGCGCCTGATATTCGGCGGAACGGGCAAGTCGCCCTGTGCCCAGGGCGCTGTCCCCTTCCACGATGAACAATTCACTTCTATCGATCCCTGAGGCGCGGCAGTCGACCAGTTTGGCCGGCATGGCGGCGCCTTCGAGGGCGGTCTTGCGGCGGGCGGCGTCCTTCTGCTGCTTCTGGGTCAGGCGTACCCGCGCGGCGTCGACGATCTTCTGCAGGACCGTACGCGCCTCGGTCTTGGTCTTACGGTCGTCCAGCCAGGACTTGAGGTGCTGCTCGACCAGGCCCTGCACCACCTTGGTGACCCCGGCGGTGGAGAGCTCGTCCTTGGTCTGCGAGGTGAACTGCGGCTCGGGCACCCGCACGTGCACCACCGCGGTCATGCCCTCCAGCACGTCGTCCAGGGTGGGCGCGTCCTCCTTGGCCTTGAGCAGGCCACGGGTGTTGCGTACGGCGTCGGCGAGGGTACGCGCCAGAGCTCGCTCGAAGCCCTTGCGGTGAGTCCCGCCGTGCGCGTTGCGGATGGTGTTGGTGAAGCACTCGACGGTGCGCTCGTAGCCGGTGCCCCAGCGGAACGCCACCTCGATCTCGGCGCGCCGCTGGACGTTCGACTGCATGACGCCGTTGGCGTCGGCGGCGTTCTCCCGGTAGGTGCCCTCGCCGGTGACCAGCAGGGTGCCGGAGACCGGCCGGTCGCCGGCCGGGGCGAGGAAGTCCACCATGTCGGTGAGCCCGTTGGGGTAGTGGAACTGCTCCCTGGTCGGCTCCTCGACCGTGAGGTCGCGCAGGGTGTAGCTGACCCCGGGCACCAGGAAGGCGGTGTGGCGCAGCTTGGCGCGCACGGCGTCGTGGTCGAGGGTGGCGCCGGTCTCGAAGTAGCGGGCGTCGTACCAGTAGCGGATCGAGGTGCCGGTGCGCTGGCCGCGCTTCATGGCGCCGACGACCTGCAGGCCCGGGCCGGGGGTGAACGGCGCGTCCGGGCCGTCGCCGTCGAAGATGCCGGGCACGCCGTGGCGGAACGACATGGTGTGCACCTTGCCGCTGCGGCGCACGGTGACGTCGAAGCGGCGGGACAGCGCGTTGACCGCCGAGGCGCCCACGCCGTGCAGACCGCCGGAGGTCTTGTAGCCGGAGCCGCCGAACTTGCCGCCGGCGTGCAGCCGGGTGAGCACCAGCTCGACGCCGGAGATGCCGGAGCGGGCGTGCACGTCGGTGGGGATGCCCCGGCCGTCGTCGTCGACCTGCACCGAGCCGTCGGCGTGCAGGGTGACCTCGATGGTGGTGGCGTGGCCGGCGACGCCCTCGTCGGTGGAGTTGTCGAGGATCTCGTTGACGAGGTGACCCACGCCACGGCTGTCGGTGGAGCCGATGTACATGCCGGGCCGTTTGCGGACGGCGTCCAGCCCCTCAAGGTGCGTGAGGTCGTCGGCCCCGTACAGGGTCTCTGGCTCTGCGGTCAACTCCGTCGTACTCCCCGGTCTCGGCGATGCGCTGCCCCGCACCGTCGGTGGTTGGCCCAGCGTGGGACGGCCGCAGCGAGCGTAGCCGTACGCCCCGACAGCTGATGCGGACACCCGCGCGGCGCGCCGCAGGAGGCCGCCGCTGGTGGTACCTGCCGCGGTCAACGCCCCGGCGTCGCGCCTTATGCCCGGTGCCGCCTCCGGTGTGGGCTGGGATTTAACTCCCGCCTGACCCAGATGTCACATCTGTTTCCCGTTGTTGACGTACGTCACACCTGCGTGATTCCATCACGCACCAGAGGATCTTTCATATTTCCATGAATGGATGGGGATGCCATGTCCGGGTTGCGTCGTACCGCCGCCGCGATGGCTCTGGCCGTCGCCGCGGCGACCCTTTCCACAGCCGTGACCACCGCCGCTCCCGCGGCCGCGGCGCTGCCCACCGCTGCGGTCGCCCTCGGCGACAGCTTCATCAGCGGCGAGGGTGCCGGGGCGTACCAGCCGGTGGTCGACTCGACCGGGGTCGCACGCAGCTTCCCGGGCTGGACAGCGTCGAACAGCAACGCCTTCTTCTGCCACCGGTCCGGCAACGCCTCGCTGCACAAGGCGTCGCTGCCCGGCATCCAGGACCGGTTCAACCTGGCCTGCTCCGGCGGCCAGCCGCGCGACATCGCCGCCGCCTCGTCGGCGCGCGCCAACGGCCGTCAGGTGGCCGCCCAACTCGACCAGCTTCGCACCGTCGCCCGCACCCACGACATCGACCTGGTGCTGATCGGGCTGGGCTCCAACAACAGCTCGTTCACCTTCGGCGGGGTCGCCGAGAAGTGCGCCAACCGGTTCATCGCCGACGCCTGGACCGGCTGGTGGGAGTTCTGGGCGTACCTCAACGGCCCGGTGGAGCAGAAGCCCTGCACCGACGCGGACCTGGCCACCGCCGCGCAGATCAGCGCCGCGACCGCCGAGACCACCGCCGCGGTACGCCAGATCCTGACCACCCTGCGCGAGGTGGACGCCGACGGTCAGCACCGGGTGGTGCTGCAGGACTACACGAACCCGCTGCCGCTGGACCTGGCCTCGCCGTACCACTCGGAGGACAGCCGGGACGACACCCGGGACAAGTTCCGCGCCCTCGGTGCCGAGCGGTACGCCGCCGGCTGCCCGATCCACCGGGCCAGCCTCGCCCCCGGCCACCGCTTCTCCCAGGGACTCGGCACCATCGTGCGCTCCACCCGGGACACCCTGGCCGCCGAGTTCCCCGGCACCGACCTGGTCTACCTCAACGTCCAGCGGGCCTTCGACGGCGCCCGGCTCTGCGAGACCTCGAACAGCCCGACCGGCACGCTGGCCACCCCGATCCGGTTGATGGACAACCCGCCCAACGGCACCTTCGTCACCAGCCTCTCCGGCAAGGACAAGATCGCCATCCAGCGGATCGCGAACACCTGCGTGACCTACTTCCAGACCTGCCAGGAGTCGTGGCACCCGAACGCCGCCGGGCACCAGGTGCTCGGCCAGTGCCTGGCCGGAGCGGCCACCACCACGGCCCGCTCAGTGGCCTGCGTACGGGCCTCGAACGGCACGATCAGCGTCTCCTGACCATCCGGGACCGGCCCGCATCCCGAGGTGCGGGCCGGTCGCCGTCACCGCTCAGGGCGCAGGCGGGGCACCGAGTGCGAGCAGCACCGGGCCGGTCGGTGAGTCGACGAGATCCGCCAGGCTGACCCGGTCGAGCACGGCGAGGAACGCCTCCTGCGCCCGGCGCAGCTCGATCCGCAACCGGCAGGCCGCCCGCAGCGGGCAGGCCGGCGCCTCGCAGTCGACCACCTCACCGTCGCCCTCGAACGCCCGGACCACCTGCCCGACGGTGTAGGTCGCGCCGTCCGCGGCGAACGCCACCCCGCCGGAACGGCCGCGGATGGTCACCAGCACGCCGAGGTGCTGCAACCGCTGCACCACCTTGGCCACGTGGTTGCGGGGCAGCGCCAGTCGCTGCGCCAACTCGTCCACAGTGGTCCTGCGGCCGGAGGCGGCGGTCAGCATGGCGATCCGCATCGCCATGTCGGTGGACCGGTTGAGCTTCACCTTTCGACCTTACGGTGGCCGCGGGCCGCACCGGCCGCCGGTGTGATCCGCGCGACCGGTGATCCGGGACCTTCGACCCTAAAGAGGTACCTGCAATACCTGTTTTTGTGGGCGCGTCCGTAAGGTTCGTCCCGAAGGAGAACATCGTGCTCACCCAGTCCTCAGCAGAGGTGGTTACGGCGACCCTGCCCGCCGTACGGGCGCACGGCGAAGCCATCACACGCCGGTTCTACCAGCGGATGTTCGCCGCGCATCCCGAGCTGCTCGACCTGTTCAACCGGGGCAACCAGGCCAGCGGCAGCCAACAGGCGGCCCTGGCCGCCGCCGTGGTCGCGTACGCCGAGCACCTCATCGGCGCGGGCGCCACGCCGTGGGGTCCGGTGCTGGACCGCATCGCACACAAGCACGCCTCCCTGGGGATCACTCCGGCCCAGTACACCGTCGTGGGCCGGCACCTGCTCGCCGCCGTCGGCGAGGTGCTCGGCGAGGCGGTCACCCCGTCCGTTGCCCTCGCCTGGGACGAGGTCTACTGGCTGCTCGCCGTCGAACTGGTCGCCCGGGAGGCCCGGCTCTACGCCGCCGCCGGGCTGACCGAGGGCGAGCCGGTGTGGCGCCCGTGGCGGGTGACGGCGCGCCGGCAGGAGACCCCCGACGTGGTCTCGTTCACCGTGACGCCCGACGACTCCGGCGAGGTGCCCACCTTCGTGCCGGGCCAGTACACCTCGGTCGCGGTCGACCTCGGCGGCGGCCGCGGCCGGCAGATCCGCCAGTACAGCCTCGCCGGACGCCCGGGTGCCGCGCACTGGCGGATCGCCGTCAAGCGGCTGCGCGGGATCGACGGCGCACCGGACGGCCAGGTCTCGACCTTCCTGCACGAACACGTGACGGTCGGTACGACGCTGCGGCTCAGCCCACCCTTCGGCGAGGTCAACGCCGTCGCGGGCGACGGCCCGCTGCTGCTGGTCAGCGCCGGTATCGGGCTGACCCCGGCGATGGCCGCGCTGGAACATCTGGCGGTCACCGCGCCGCAGCGCCCGGTGGTGCTGGTGCACGCCGACCGGGCCGGCGCCGCCCACGCGCTGCGCGGCGATCTGCCGCGCCTGCACGCCGCGCTGCCGAACCTGCGCACCAGGCTGTGGTACGAGGACACCAGCGACGTCGCACTGCCCGGGGTAGCCGTCGAGGTGACCGGCGGCCGGGTGGACCCCGAGTCGATCCCGCTCTCCCCCGACGCCCACGTGCACCTCTGCGGGCCACTGCCGTTCATGAACATCGTCCGGGGTGGACTGTTGCGCCGGGGCGTACCGGTGGAGCGGATCGCCTACGAGGTGTTCGGTCCGGGCATGCTGCGCGGCTAGTGCGCCGCCCCCGGCGGGTCGAGCGACCCCGCCGGGGGCCGCCCCCACCGCACCCTACTCGCGGGTAACCTGTACGGGTGAGCGCGACTGTGGAATACGTGCAGGATTTCGTCCAGGTCGACGGCGCCCGCCTGGGCATCCAGGTCTACCCGGAGCCCACCGGCCCGGCGGAGGCACCGGTGGTGCTTGTCGTGCCGGCCATGGGGGTTCGGGCCCGGTACTACCGGCCGTTCGCCACCGCCCTGCGCGCCGCCGGGCTGGCCGTGGTCGTGGCCGACCTGCGCGGCACCGGCGAGAGCACGCCCCGGCCGAGCCGGGCCTGCCGGTACGGCTACACCGAACTGGCCGCCGACATCGGTGCGGTACGCACAGCGCTCAAGGCCCGCTTCGACGGTCGACGCACGCTGCTGCTCGGGCACTCCCTCGGTGGGCAGGCCGCCGTGCTGCACCTGGCCCTGCACGGCGAGCAGGAGGTCGACGGGTTGGTGCTGGTGGCCGTCGGCATCCCGTACTGGCGGGACTTCACCGGCCCACGGCGGTACGGCGTGCTGCCGTACACCCAGGGCATCGCCGCCACGGCCCGGCTGCTCGGGGTCTGGCCCGGCTGGGGATTCGGTGGCCGCCAGGCGCGCGGGGTGATCCGCGACTGGGCGCACACCGCGCGGACCGGCCGTTTCCCGCACCTGGACGGCGTCGACACCGAGGCGGCGGTGCGGCAGATCCGCACCCCGGTGCTGGCGGTCAGCGTCGACGACGACCAGTACACCCCCCATTCGACGCTGGACCGGCTCTGCGCCAAGCTCGCCGCGGCTCCCGTCGTCCGCGAGCGGCACGGCGGCCCGGACGGCGTCGCGCTCGACCACTTCACCTGGGTACGGCACGCCGCCGAGCCGCTGGCCGCGCGGGTCGCCGCGTTCGCCGCCGCCCTCCCCGCACGCTGATCCAGGCTGTCCCCGACCCCACGATTAGTGCCCCGCATCGGGGGTAAGCCGCAGCGCTCGAAACGGCTGAGGGGGACACATCATGTCGGACACGCACACCACCCTGCGATCCATGCACGACCTGGGCCTGGCGGCCTGGTTCGGCGGCTCCCTGATGGGGGCGTTCGGCGTCAACGGCGCCGCGGCACGGGTCGGCGACTCGACCCAGCGAATTCCGGTGGCTTCGGCCGGCTGGTCCAAGTGGACGCCGGTCAACGCCGCCGCCATCGGCGCCCACCTCGCGGGCGCCGTCGGTGAACTGGTCACCGAGAGCCCGCGGATGGCCGCCCAGCGCGGCGTCGGTCGGGCGAGCACGCTGAAGACCGCCCTGACCGTCGGCGCCCTCGCGGCGACCGGTTACAGCCGGATGCTCGGCAATCGGCTGTCCAGGGCCGGCGGCACCAGCGTGGCCGGCGTCACCGAGCCGAACCAGCAGACGCCGCAGAACGTGGCCGCCTGTCAACGGCAGCTCAAGCTGCTCCAGTGGGCCATCCCGGCGCTCACCGGCGCGCTGATCGTGGTCACCGCGTACATGGGTGAGCAGCAGAAGCCCGGGCAGGTGCTGCGCGGCATGCTCGGCCGGGCCAACGGCCTGATGCAGACACCGAAGACGATGGCCAAGGGCGGCGGCCTGATGCAGATGTCGAAGGCGATGAGCCGCAACGGCCACTGACATGGCGGTGACGCGGGCGGTCCGGCGGCATCGGGTGAGGTCGCGCCGCTGAGGCCCGGCAGCAGCATCCGGACCGCCGGCCGGCAACCGGCGCCGATCAGCGAGGTGGCCATGACGGACAGGGACAGGCAGGACCAGGGCCCCGAGGGCGTCGAGCCCTGGGGGACCACTGACGGCTTCGATGCCGACCCGCCGTGGGGCGTCGGCGAGGACTCACCGATGGACGAGGGCAGTGAGCCGACCGCCGTGGCGGAGGGTCGGCGTGGTGAACGGCGGGCGGGTGAGACGCCGCGGGAGCATCCGCCCGCCGGCCGGCACGGGTTCGGGTCGGTGGAGCCGACCCGGACGCCGGCGGCCGGGCCGGGCGCACCGCCGGATCCGGCGCCGCCGCGCCGCTCGTTCCCGGCGGAGGTGGCCGGTGAGGATCTGCCGGACAACGCGTTGGAGGAGGCGACCGGCATGCGGCCGGAAGGGATCTCCCGGCGCGGTTGAACACGGCCTCGGGACGACCCGCTCAGTGGCGCGCCGATCGGCCGGCGGATACCCGCCCGGCGGATTGGCGCGCCGATCGGCCGGCGGGCACCCGCCCGGCGGCGAGCAGGCCGGTGAGCCGTTCGGCGTCGCGCTGGGCCTGCCCGGCACAGCAGTTGTTGAACAGCACGTGCAGCTCGTCGGCCTGCTCGGCGAACTCGGTCAGCAGGTCCGACCAGATGCGCAGCTCCCGGTCGCCGTAGGCGTACCGGAAGCGGTCCTCCTTGTCTCCGCCGTCCCAGGCGGTGCTGTGCCCGTGCATCCGCACCATCGCCAGCTCGGCGGTGGCGTGCAGGATCGGTGGCACCGACTCGGGGTGGCCCTGCGGCATGTCCACGCAGCAGAACGTGAGCCCCTGGTCGCGGAGGAAGGCCAGGGTCTCCAGCGCCGCCCGACCGTCGAACCAGGACCCGTGTCGCAGCTCGACGGCGACCCGCCACGGCCGGCAGCGGTCGGCCAGTTCCGCGATCCGCCGTCGGGCCGCGTCGCCGCGGGCCAGCCACGGCGGGAACTGCAACAGCACCGCGCCGAGCCGGTCGGCCGCCGCGATCGGGTCCAGCGCCGCGCGGAACCGCCACCACAACTCGTCGTACGCCGTCGGCGGCAGGTCACGCCGACGGATCTGGGCCGGCCCGCCGACCGGGCGCAGGTCGGCGGGGAGGGTGGCGACCGGGGTCGGATGGCCGGTGAAGAGGCGGTACGCCTTGACGTTGAAGGTGAAGTCGTCGCCGGTGGCGTCGACCCAGCCCTGGGTCGTCTCCGGTGCCGGCACGGCGTAGTACGACGTGTCCACCTCGACCAGTGCGAACCTGCCCGCGTAGTGGCGCAACCGGCCGGCCGGGGTGTTCGCCTCGCGCGGATACCAGCCGGAGCGCACAAGCGTCCGGTCGGCCCACGAGGACGTGCCCACCTTGATGACAGTCATGTAATTCAGTGCACCGCCACCGGCGGGGATCGGCAACCGGTGGCGGCGCCAGTGGGTTTGGATCGGCCGCAACCGGGGAGCCCACCAGTTGGCTACAGCGGTTTACTGGAGGTAAGGATGCGTGCGCTACGGCTGCCTGCGTGGAAGAGCGAACCGGAACTGGTCGAGGTCGACGAGCCGACACCCGGCCCGGGCGAGGTGGTGGTGAAGATCGGCGGCGCCGGCGCATGCCACTCCGACCTGCACCTGATGCACGACTTCGAGGCCGGTTCCCTGCCCTGGAATCCGCCGTTCACGCTCGGTCACGAGAACGCCGGTTGGGTGCACGCCCTCGGCGCCGGTGTGACCGGACTGGAGATCGGCCAACCGGTCGCCGTCTACGGGCCGTGGGGCTGCGGCGCCTGCGCCCGCTGCCGGGTCGGTGCCGAGAACTACTGCGAGAACCCGGCCGCCGCACCCATCCCCGGGGGCGGAGGCGGTCTCGGCCTGGACGGCGGAATGGCCGAGTACGAGTTGGTGCCGGACGCCCGGCTGGTGGTGCCGCTGCCCGAGGGGCTGGATCCGGTGCTGGCGGCGCCGCTGACCGACGCGGGCCTGACCCCGTACCACGCGATCCGCCGCTCGTGGCCGAAGCTGCCGCCCGGCAGCACGGCCGTGGTGATCGGCGTGGGTGGGCTCGGTCATGTCGGGGTGCAGATCCTCAAGGCCACCACCGCTGCCCGGATCATCGCCGTGGACACCCGGGACGAGGCGTTGCGGCTGGCCGAGGAGTGCGGCGCCGACCAGACGCTGCGGTCGGGTGAGGGGACCGTCGAGGAGATCCGCTCGGCCACCGGCGGCCGGGGCGCGGACGTCGTGCTGGACTTCGTCGGCGCGGACGCCACCATGAAGATGGGTGCCGCCGCCGCGCGTACCGTGGGCGACCTGACCATCGTCGGCATCGGCGGCGGATCGCTGCCGGTGAGCTTCTTCTCCGTGCCGTACGAGGTGAGCATCCAGACCACCTACTGGGGCAGCCGACCGGAGCTGATCGAGGTGCTGGACCTGGGCTCCCGTGGGCTGCTTGCGCCGAAGACCACCACGTTCTCCCTGGACGACGCGATGAGCGCGTACCGGCAGATGCAGGACGGCACCCTCGAAGGCCGCGCCGTGATCGTGCCCTGACCACCGGTTCCCGCGCCCTCTAGGATGATCATGTGGTCGCCGCGCTGGAGCTCTACCTGGACCCGGTCGCCACCCGCCGGATCCGGGTGCTCTGGGATGCCCTGGAGGCCGAGGGGGTGCAGAGCCTGCGGTCGCTGTTGGAGCAACGGCACCGACCGCACGTCTCGCTCGCGGTCGCGCCCCGGTTCGACCCGGAGCAGGTGGCGGCGGCGTTGGCCGGTTTCACGGTGGCCGCACCGCTGCGGCTGTCCTTCCAGCACGCCGGGCAGTTCGTCGGCCGGGTGCTCTGGCTGGGCCCGGCGCCCACCGCGGAGCTGCTGGCACACCATCGACGGGTGTACGACCGGCTCGCCGCCGCCGGCATCGCCCTGCACGAGCACTACCACCCGGGCCGCTGGATCCCGCACTGCACCCTGTCGATGCGCGTGCCGAACACCCTGATGGCCGCCGCCGTCCGCCGCTGCCTCGAAGTCCTCCCCCTGGAAGCCACAATCGCCTCCGCCGCCCTGACCGACCACGCCCACAACATCTCCCACCCCCTCCCCTAACCACCCCCCCCA